>NZ_JAGRPU010000003.1 GCF_024606225.1 Endozoicomonas sp. ISHI1
ATTTTCCCTTGCTTCAGCTTCGAGAGATCATCAAAGTGCCTTTTCCATGCGGCTCCCAAGTCACAGAGTTTTTGCTGCAAGGTAACGGCATTGCCCTGAGAAAGAAACTCTGTTTCCGAGTCTTTCTACCAGATCGGAAGCCACTTGGTCATAGTGTAGGCCGTTGGGATTTTCCCCCCGGCTTCCTGCTTCTGATTACAAATCTCAAGCGCCTTATTCCAGACAAAACGAGCTGTCCCGCAAAGCTGCATGAGTCTTTCATGCTGCTCCGGGGTAGTCTCCAGTCTGAATTTATAGGCCTTGAGAATCTTCATTTATTTATTGGTTGAGTTCACGCCAAAGACCCCATCCATTGCGAAGCTGATAAACAGCCTGAAAGCGGTTTCCTCCAGAAGGTTAAGGCAAGAGTTTTGCGATATTGCCGGTGCTTACAAAAAGCCGGTTTTGTGGTCACGATCCTACTTTGCAGGGAGCTGTGGTGGTGCGCCACTGGAAGTTATCAAAGAGTATATTGAGAACCAGGATCAGCCCTGACGGGCTGACGAAATTCACCTCCCTGCCAAGTCGCAGGGAGCACTCTTTCGGCTATAGGTAGCTACTGTAGTAGTCACGTTCTGACCAGAGAGTCAGCAGTCAGTTATGAAATGACTCATAAATCGAATCCAAATTCACGCTGTTCAAAAACTCTTCGGCAATGTTTGTCAGCTCATCGGGTTTGAGTATCAAAGCGTTGCTGGCGTTGTGCGCCTGCCGTAAGCAGGCATCCTTGCCAACTTCCTGAAGCCAGCAAGAGTTATCAATTGCAGACATCATGGCGTGCAGCTCTTCTGGTGAGGATGGGTCATGAGCACCATGGCTTATTGAGTCCCAAGCCCCCACGACGGCGATACTGGCATCGGCCCAACAATATGATAAGCAGCCGCCTTTTGAATGTGTCACACCATACAGGTAGTGACTGAAGGCCTGTTGAATCGCTAGCTTGTATTTCTTTGTTAAATTATTCGCAAGTTTTTTCTCCTCACGCTGCACCCGGAGGGACTCCAGATCGCTCTTGATATCAAGCCGTTTTTTCTCATATTCTTGTTCTTTAGCTTGATATTGATCATAAAGAAGTGTTGATTGATTGTCGTCAGTTTCACCAGGTCTCATTAAACGCAAGTCGTCGAGTTCGCGTTTGAGTTTATTCAATGCTTTCAAAACATTGCGTAATTCTTTATTCATTTCCTCATATTTATTGACCTTTTCCAATATAAGCTTCAAATCCGGGTTGTTCTCAGCTTGACGTTGGAGCAGGGCTGCGACTTTTTCATTAAGCGCTGTTCTTCGCCAGAAAGGTTGTCCCGTGATAATCACCGGACGCTGGTTCGGCCTGCCCGAGTTTAACTGCACAAACGCGGGATCATGGGCCAGCATGCGTTCTATATCCGGAATGCCCTCAGGTTCGTCCGTCCAGACGGTCTGTAAAGATACATTTAGAATCTGACTTTCAAGGGAATGGGAAACCCCGTCGTGGCAATGAGTCATGAAGAAGGCATTATCTTCTTCCTTTTGGAAGTTTTTATAAGCCGACCGCCATGCCTGGCTATTTTTTTCTCTGGACAACAGATTCTTATACCAGCTTTTCAGGCAATGGGCGGCTTGAGCCTTCAGTTCATCGATATCTTCCAGACCCACTAATAGCGCATGATGTGCGGCCTTCAGCATTTTGTCCTCATAAGTCGTCGGTGGATTCAGCCAACCCGATTTCAGGGCTTCACGGGCAAGCTGCATAACCGAAGGTCTGGTTAAGTCACTGAATTTCAGTATATCTACCATTGAACTCAACCAGTGCTGAGGGTTTGCGCCGGCCTGTACAATCATTTTTGAATAAAGTGACTTGAGTGGTTCAATGACCTGATCTTCATTATCGTTGGACAATATTTCTCTTATTGCTTCCTGCATCGGTCTATAGGTATAGGTACGCTGAACTTCGCGAATCTCATCACAGATCAGTTCCTCCTCATTAGTGCCCAATTTATCGTTGAACAATTTTTCTCTCATTGCTTCCGGCATCGCTTCATAGGAATAGATAAGCTCATCTTCGCAAATCACATCACAGACCAGACTCTTCTCCTCAGGGCCCAATACTTTCGTGTCCAGCGACTCTAATAGCGAGACGCCCATAGAAAAACTGGCCAGGTTTTTTTCCTTCCAAAGGCTCTGTACTATTTCGGAAATATTTAGATGGGTTGGCAGCAATGCACTGTCTGTCTCAATGGCTTTGTTCAGCTCATCAAGATTCATGCCATGGGCTTTAGCCAGAATTTTCCGTTGTTCTGAATCAGCCCCTTTCAGGAGATCCCTGACTTTCTTCGGCACAATGTCAGAACCACTGACCCGCCTGATGGGCTGGAATTCAGGTTTGATGCCTGTTGACTCTACTGGCGCCCCACCCAAATGCATTGACTTCCAGGTTAGGCCTCCATCCAGAGAATACTCTGCAAAGGTGTGGACACCGTTACCAATTTGCCTGCATGGAATCTCAAAATAACGACAAAAAGCAACAAAAACAGGCACACGGTGACGACAGCTACCTTGCTGCTGTGTTACGAGGAAACGAAAGAAATTTTCTTTGGCTTCTGGTTCAGCTTCACCGGAAAACGCCATGCAATAGTCCGCGATCGCCTCAATGCGTTGCGTCGCGTTTTGAGCGTTTTTTATCGCCCGCAACCCCTCCTGTGCCTTGATTGGTTGTTCGCCAATGGCCGTAAGCACTTCTTCCAGCACTGTTTTCATACCTTCGGAGCAGTGGGCGTCAAAACGTGTTGATGGTTCTGGTTTGGCTCCTTTAGCGGGAGCGGGTGTTTTTTTGCCCGGTTTTCTGTGTTCCACGACATAAGTAAGTTGTTCAATATAGAGAGGTTTGATCTCATGAAAACACAGTGTGTGAAGTCCGCTATATCGGTCCCTGACCAGGGTAAATGGCAAATCGGGTTTTATACGCAGACCCACGATATAGTCGTCGGGCGTCAGGCTGGGCAATGAATATCGACCATTGAACGATGTATCGTTAAGGGTTCCCAGCGTTTGATTTTCGGTTAATGTCACTTCCTGGTTCTCACCTGGTAACAGGGCAGGTATGAGGACTTCGACTCCCTGCATGTGTCGATCATTAATATCGATCTGTTTGACCTCGCCCTCTGCAGTAACATGAACATCACGTACCCGCTTCCGATATATCCCGGAAGAATGGTTCTGCATATCAAAAATTTTATAATCGTAAACTTTCGACTTGCCATGAGCCTCATAGTCCGTCATTTGGTCCAGTGCTGGAGCCTGTATCCCGCAGGCCTCCGGAATGTATTTTTCAGGAGCTTTAACATCGGCAGCAGTCAACGCTTTGTCAGTATGTTGTGGCACGTATTGTTCGTGAGCTTTAGTATCGGCAGCAGTCAACGCTTTGTCAGTAGGTTGTGGCACGTATTGTTCGTGAGCTTTAGCATCGACAACAGTCAACGGTTCAGGAGCGTTATCACTGCCAACAGCTGACGCTTCGTTAACAAAATCGTCAACCAGATGGTTCAGCAGATCACTCATCTGATGCCAAAGCTCAGGACTCCATTGAACGCCATGAGAGTTCCATGCACTTATCCGCCGATCAGCCTCCTGAAGATAAGGCTGGTTAGCTGACATTTTCAGTGTTTGTTTCTGTTCTTCCGTCAGGGGAAATATCCGATTAACGTCCACGCCCGTCTGGCCAAACTCATGATCAAACCAACGGTGCTGGCAGTGTTGGTAGAGTGTCTGGGTGAGAATATCGTCCGACTCATCAGGCTTCTGGGGAAGACCGGTTGCCTGCCATCTGGCCTGAGCTACCATCCTGATGATTTCCGTTCTGGCTTCTTCTTTACTCAGACGAGTCTTAATACGAATTTCATGGTGCTTCTCATCAATACTGTTGAGATCACTGCGTCCTACTACCCACGGACGATCAGTGTCCGATACCATTTGGTTGAACCAATGGCAAAGTCGATAATCGAGAGCGCTGTTATCCATGGCAAGAGCCGTTGGTTCTGGTAGTTTCTCCAATGATATCTCCGCAGCCATCAGATAAAGCCGGTAGTGCTGATTGAGGCATCGATGAAGTCCGTCTTCGGTAAAAACGCCCCTTTGGATAACGGCCCTGGCCACATTCTGTAAATCCAGGCTGGTGGGTTGCAATGGTAGTTTTTTCCGTTGCAAATAAGCCCTTAGACGACAATGTTTATTAGCCAGTTGTTCAGCGATGATTTTTCCCTCCGGGGTCTGTGGCAACACTTTCCCGGCAATTGTCTGCAATTCTTCCTGGCTGTACTGCCGGATGGGCAAATGCCGGAAGCGCCCTTTCAGTGCCGGTGATAAGGGTTTTCGTCCGCTGTACTCCGGTGGATTGATGGTGGCAAACAGGTGGAATCCGGGATGGGCGTCACCGGCCAGAATATCGTTTAACTCACCTTCCAGATGCTGGCTGTCGATCAGATTCATTTCTGAAATAACCACGATGCCGCCATGGACTTTTGCCGTCTGGATTGCTTTACACACTCTGTCCCAGGAACAATCACAGGCATTCAGGGAAAAGACCTTGGGCATGTATTCACCCTGTTGCTCAGCCTGCCGTTTGACACTTTCAATCACCAGGTTCAGAGTGGCATCTTTACCCCGTCCGGCGGGGCCTTCAATCAGCGTCGCCTGACGACCGTCGTGTTTTATGTTGAGGTGATAAGCCTGCTGACAGCGGTTTAAATCCTGTCCCAGCCGTTGCACCAGTTCGTTGACTGCCGATCCGGAGGTATCAAAATCAGGTCGGGTTTGTTCGGTGAATTTTTTGAAAGCCTGCTGTAGAGGGTGCAGGGTGGTTTGGTTATGAACCTTATTGCTCAGGGTGTTGTCCGGTTCGTAACGGGCAGCAAACCAGATTTCCAGTGCTGTCAGGGCATCCTGATAACTCTCACTGACTTCGGGACCCAGTACATCCCGAAAACTTTGCTGGATCAAACCGTTCATTTGCTGATAGGTAACACTGTCGTTTACGGGTAGCGCACGATCCAGATACCAACCCACCCAACTGCAGATATCCGTTAAATCCCTGGGCGTAAACTCATGATCTGGCAAGAGTTCCTGATAATACTGCCAGAGCGTCATAACACTTTCGGCGGTCCTTTGTGTAAGGGTGTGGGTGTCTATTTGGCGGTCTGGAAAATGCCGCTGTAAATGCCTGACCAGAGCCGGTTCCACTACCCTGTCGCGCAGGAAAGCCCGGTCCAGGCGTGGGTAGTAAGCCTTTGTCATCTTCTCTTTCAGGGCCGGGTCGAGCTGGCGTCCGGCGTAATGATCCGGGTTACCGGTAAGAATCACCCGGTGTTTTGAGCTAACCCGGACAGGATGGCCATTGACATAGATGCAGGGCTGCGGTTCCCATAAGCCGTTCAATGACGCCAGCAAGCCGACTCTGGCCAGGTTAGCTTCATCCAGAACCAGTGTTATGTAGTCTCCGCTTTTGTCGGACTGGGTGCTGGCCCATGCCATCAGTGCCAGATTTTGTTGCTCCATGGAGCGGTCGCCATCGGCGTGCTCTTGCCACTGCCAGCGTTTCATCAGAGTCTGTTCGCTGTCCGATGGTCCAAGGGACATCACCGAAACCTGTCCTGAAGCCCTTGCCATTCTGGCAGAAAAGTAACTTTTGCCGGTGCCGGTTTCCCCCTGCAGGAATAGCACGGGAGAGTCCGCAAGCCGGTCATGGAGTCGGGATAAACGACGACTTTCACGATCCTTCTGATTCAGCGAACCGTGATAAAGATCCTGAGCCAGTGCTGACAGGGGCTGATCAGCGGAACCTTGCCATACCAGTGATTCAGACAGTCGATTTTCTATGCGTTCAATACGTTCTGCGTCAGAATTCTCCGATGCATATTCTCCCCGGGCAATGTGAAAACAATCGGTGGCCAGAGATTGAATGGCGTCGGATCGGGTCTGCCCCGGGGGCAAAGCTGACTGCCAGCCGGAAGCCAGTGCATCTTGCAAACGTTTAATCTGTATTTCTGGCCTGATAGTTAACGATTGATATGGTTTCGCTGCTGCCGGATCGACTTCCAACTGAAACGCCATAGCATTTCGTTGTTGTTCAGGTGCATGGGCAACGATCATGTTACAGAGTTGGTCGAGAGCTTCTTTTTCATTCCGCCATGGTGGAAATGGATTTTCATAGGACAGTTGTAGTTCAGTGTCCTTTAAGACGGACGGGTCAAATACTCTGGCCAGTGGCCATAGGTTCTGCTTCACAAACTCTCTATCGAACCGTGGAGTAGTGTTGATGATGGCAGTTAACCGATCCGGGTCTACCGAGGTGGTTTGATCCTCATTCGGTTTCTTGTGAGCATCCGGCAGTAACCACCAACAGGCTACTTTCATAAAATCCCTTACGGACGGATTCTGCCGGGTGCCATGGGTGATGACGCTATTGATGGCCTTGCGCCAGTGACGGGGCAGGAGCTGAGAGGACTGGTCAACTTGCTGTGCCCGCCGGGCAGCCAGTATCAGGTTATTCAGCAACCCTTCGGTCAGTTCTGGCAGAGGGTTACAAAGTTCGCCGGGTACGCTTTTGAAGGCTTCGTAAAGTTTTTTAAGTGCTTGTTCTGGCAGGTCAGCCCGGGGGATATCATGCCTCACCTTATTGATATCCCAGATGTCAACCTCAGGACAGGATTTGCCCGTGGCGATCATTGAACTGAATACAGAAGATGAGCTTTTTGCAGACTCAGGCCAGAGCACTGTGACCCGGGCTTTTGGGTATGCCTGTAATTGTCCATTAACCAACAGAGGTTGCCCAATAATCAGAGGTTCCAGAAGCTGCTGAAGGGTTGAGCTACTTTCCAACCCCCGGAACACAACCGGCCTGCCGGAGGTTAATGCCTCCTGCAACTTACTCTGACGTCGTCCAAAATGCGCCTTTTGTTCTGAGCTGATATGGATATTATCAAACAGCTGACTGAGACTGGTCTGTTCGTTGACCTGAATGGCCAAAGTTGCTTGCTGGTCGTGATTGATCCACTGACTGGCCTGAGCTTGATGCCGATACGTGACGGTATTAAAGCCGACGTGATCACTTGTATTAGTCAATAGTCGTTTATCATTTTCTGCCAGCCCCAGGGATTTAGGTTGCTGTTTTGAATGAGCAACCTCCAGTCGCGGCTGCAAATCTGTGGTCTCACGAATTGTTTGCAGTGAACCCAGTAAACGAAACCAGCATGCCTCAGTAAGTGGAGAAGTGACGGTGACAACCCCCCCCGCCCTAACCTGCTCCAACAGACACGTGTTAGGAACTGCATAACCTTCTCTAGCAATGGCAATTGGGCTCAGCCACTCCGCGATGTTACTCTGGTTAACGATGATCGGGTTCCCTGATGCATTGAGGGAAGGTCCATTATCCAGTTTTTTCTCAAGTTCTTTCTCACCCGAGTGGGAAATGCTCTGGAACAGTGAATGAAGCTCGCCATTCCCTACCGGCATCTGATAAAACTGGACATCGTCGGGTAACTGACAGAGCAACCCATTGCTCTCAAAGCTCTTTTGCGCCAACATCTGTCGAATCGCCTGCTCAAAGGCCAGGTCTTGCCAGTTGGCTCCTTTCAGAATCACTCGTTGTCCGGCTCTCAACGACTCAAGTTTGCCGGGGATGTGCTGAATTCGTCCCTGTTTATCCACTCCGGGGCCGCCCAGAAGTAACCGTCGCCAGCTAGTGTGCGAATGGCAGTCAATAACAACGGTATTGTCATCGTCCATAGCACTTTCGATAGCACTTCCTGTAACGCTTCCTGTAACACTTTCGGCACTGCGGAGTTCAGTTAATACCGGAGGAACCCCCTCGATCTCCATCGTTGAGTCATTGTCGTTTTGTGGATCGAACTGCCAGGTGTTTTCAGGTCGATTAATTCGCCGCCAGAAATCAGCGCCTGGCGCATCATCCCGCTGGCCAACCGATGCCAACTGTGCAGGGTCTGCCACCACAAGCAGATCAACATGCTCACCCAGAGAGCGTTTCGTCCTGCTGATTTTGTCGTATAGACAGGGGTTATCCGGGTCCAGTAGATCATTAAATTTTGGCAGATCGTCGCTGGTGAGCTTTCGGATATCCATCACCAGGGTGAGTGGCTGTGAATTTTCAAACAGCTTGCCTGAGCGCAAAATCTGGTGGCCATCGTCAGAAATGCTCAGTCGGCTGACCAGATTACCCTTTGAGAGGTCATCGGGGTGGGAGATAAGAGTGACATCACGATGTTCATCGCCGCTCCGGGCCATTAAAAGCTGTCGAATCTCATCATCACTGGCGACAAAACGAAAATCAAAGGAATAAGGGGTTTTGCGAAGCGAGGAGCCAGTTGAGGATACGGTTCTCGCTTTGTAAGGCAGTGTCATCGAAGGTGACGATCTACTGAGTTCGGGAGTGACCTCATTGCAGATTTCGACCCGCTCTTTTGACGATAACTCCTGCTTTGACGTCCTGTCTGGCAGGCTGCTGTGAGGCACCTCACTGGCAGGAACACGTTTGTTTATTGCCCCATCAATCTGACCATCCATAATCCATCTCACTCCTGTAATCTGAAAGACTGCATCAAAATTGTTTAACTCTATGACCTTCAGACAGGATGAAAGTTTCATTTGGATAAATACTCGTGGCCATCACAAATGCAATGGCTTCACTGAATATTCATGAACAGCACAGGGAACCAAATGGATAGACAATGATCTAAAATAATAAGCTATTTGAAAATTAACGATAGACAGGAGAAGAGATATGAACGGAATCACACCACCCAACAGCCCAAATAATCAGTCATCTAATCAGTCATCTAATCAGTCATCACCATATCAAAAAGCGACTGACGAGTGCCCTATTTGTTTCGATGCTTTCGACAAAAGAGAAGTCAAGGTTGCCGAACAATGCAAACATATGTTTCACAAAGACTGCCTGACTCGATGGTTATCGGAAAATACAACCTGTCCTGTATGCAGAACCAGTCTGATGGATAGGGAAGTACAGCCATTGCCTGCCATGCCCTTGAGATTTTCATTTTTCCCTCGTTTCGACGATCGGGTCGGCGTCGCACGTTCTGCGGACACCCCAGCCCGGTTGGGTTCGCAGATAGCCTTCTCTGGATACGTGGGGAGGGATATTAATTTAGTGGATCACTCAGTCAGGGTTGACTACCCCTGATCAAAAGAAATCAATGGAGTATTCCTATGGGGGCGCCCGGCCCAAGGCGCCACTTTCCCACAATTTCGCACTGGTTCCTGTTTCGTCACAGGTTCCAATGAACCCGCTCCAGAGGCTAACACGCCACGTCCTGAGCTAAGATATTCCTGGCAGCATGAGTGTCATTATTCCCCGCATGACCACAAGCAACACATGTGAAGCCAGACTGTGACTTGCGGTTGTCTTTATGGACATGACCACAGGCAATATAGGTTTACAGCAAAGAGTCATCCACAATTCAAGCAACAGGACTTATTCTTCTGCCTGGTCATCAAGCCCAAAATGCAGGTATGCGTGCCTGGTGACCATACGCCCTCTGGGCGTTCTCATCATATAGCCTTGTTGAATAAGATAAGGCTCCAGTACATCTTCGATGGTATCTCGCTCTTCACTGATGGCTGCCGCCAGACTGTCTACCCCGACCGGTCCACCATCAAACTTTTCGATCATGGCCAACAGCAGTCGTCTGTCCATATGATCAAAACCGCTGGCATCGACATCCAGCATATTCAGTGCTGCATCGGCTGTCTCCTTGTGGATCACACCATTGCCCTTAACTTCAGCAAAATCCCGCACCCGTCTTAGTAATCGATTGGCGATTCTGGGCGTTCCCCTGGAGCGCCGGGCTATCTCTTGCGCACCTTCCTTATCAATACCCACCCCCAGAATTCCGGCAGAACGTTCCACGATATGAGTCAGATCCTCAATATTGTAAAACTCCAACCTCTGTACAATACCAAAACGATCCCGGAGTGGTGATGTCAGCAGGCCCGCCCTGGTGGTGGCTCCAATTAAGGTAAAGGGAGGCAGATCCAACTTAATAGAACGTGCCGCCGGGCCTTCACCAATCATGATGTCCAGCTGATAATCTTCCATCGCCGGATACAGCACTTCTTCCACCACCGGACTGAGGCGGTGAATCTCATCAATAAACAGAATGTCATTGGGCTCAAGATTGGTCAGCAGTGCCGCCAGATCACCTGCTTTTTCCAGCACCGGGCCAGATGTAGTTCGAATGTTGCTACCCATCTCATTGGCCAGTATGTGGGAAAGCGTGGTTTTACCCAGCCCCGGAGGACCAAATATGAGGGTATGATCAAGGGCGTCATTACGAAGCCTTGCAGCCTGGATAAAAATCTCCATCTGCTCCCTGACTTTTGGCTGCCCTACATAATCAGCCAGTTTTACCGGGCGAATAGCCCGATCCATCACCTCTTCCAAAGGGCTTTCCGAGGAGGATATCAATCGATCTGCTTCAATCATTTTCTAACTCATTTACCAGTACTCTCAGCGTACCATCTCCGGTCTGTTAAAAAAATAATGCAGCATTGGGAACAAAACGCTATTTTTAATCGTCCAAGCTGCAGCCGTGGCATTGAGATACCGGTGGGTGCGATGCCTTTTCAGCTAAAGGTCAATGGACTCCCAAGCACCCTGTTTTTCAATTCTGATTAAAGGAAGTACTCAGGATGAATACACATTTTGTTTCAGGAAAAGGCCTGACTAACTCGGTTCTGGCCTCCATGATGTTCGGGCTTGTGCCCGTCTATGTACAATTTATTGAACTGTCCGGAAATACCCTGTTCTGGAGCCGGATTGTTTTCAGTGCCGCCTGTCTGACAGTGGTCTGTAATCATATGGATCGGCTGCAGGGCTTCAGGGCTATTTTTCTTTGCCGTAAAACTGTCCTGATGCTATCTCTTGGCGGATTAATAGTAGGCTTTCAGTGGTGGCTGTTTGTTTGGGGCCCTGTGAATGACAAAACCCGAGATCTGTCCCTTGGTTATTTCTTGCTGCCACTGACTCTGGCATTAACCGGCAAACTGGTATTTGGCGAGCGACTCAACAAGACTCAATACTTTGCCATGGGGTTCGCCTCACTGGGTGTGCTTGCCATGATTTGGCAACAGGGCTCTTTACCCTGGGTCAGCCTGGCAGTGGCCGGTCTTTATCCGGTATATTTCATCATTCGCAAGCCATTAAAGGTCGACACCCTGCCCGCTCTGCTGTTTGAGCACCTGCTGTTCCTTCCAGCCAGTATTTTCATACTGATGAGCGATCACAGCTTTATGCAACACCTGACCCAGTCCGCCACTCTGTGGTATCTGCTGCCAGGTCTGGGACTGCTCTGCAGCCTGTCACTGATCTGTTACATCAACGCCTCAAGACACTTGTCTGTCAGCTCGTTTGGTCTGTTGTGCTACCTGGAGCCTGCTTTGATCTTCGTCGTAGCTGTGACTGTCCTGGGAGAAGGCTTCAACGCACAGCAGTGGTTAAGCTATAGCTTTATCTGGCTGGCTGCTGCAATCATTTGCGTTGACTCGGTCAGCAAGCTCATCCGGAAAACTGTCAACCAGACAAACAGGTGAGACTCCCGTGTCTCTCCTTCCAGATAATGTGAGGAAGCATCAGATCATACTTTTCAGAGCCTGACGAATCAGCTCTTCACTGGTCATACCGTCCTTGAACAATCTGCCAATGATTTTGCTGGCTTCCTGAGGCTTGTAACCCAGAGCCACCAATGCACTGACGGCTTCCTGTTCAATATCTTGTGCTGCGGCAGCCATTTCCCCACCAACAATCAAAGGCTTTTCTTCCAACAGGGGCGCTGACTGCCAACGATCCAGCTTATCTTTCATTTCAATAATCAGCCGCTCGGCTGTTTTCTTACCCACACCCGGCAGCTTGACCAGTGTGGCACTGTCTCCCTCCTTTACACAGCGTACCAATGCATCAGCTTCAATACCTGACAAAAGGGTCAGTCCAAGCTTGGGACCTACTCCATTGACCTTAATCAGGGTTCTGAACAATTCCCGTTCATCACGACTGCTGAAGCCGTAGAGAAGCTGAGCATCTTCACGCACGACAAAGTGGGTGTACAAAACGACTTCTTGACCCACTTCCGGCAATTTATAAAAAACCGACATCGGAGCTTCCAGTTCATACCCGATACCATAGGCTTCGATCAGCAAATGAGGAGGCTGTTTGTCAGCCAGAAGACCCCGAATTCTTCCAATCATGTCGTTTCCCAAATTTTTTATTTTCTGACCATGTAGTCAGAACACCTAACAATACGCTGAGAACCATGAACTCCTGAGGATTGCTCTTCTCTAATCACTGAGAGACATCAATCCAACAGCCTGAAGGAGCGGCCTCATGAGGAGACTTCGCACATTTTTGGGAGTACTCTGGCAAATCCTTCCTAAGGCTGGTCTGGCCAGTGAATACCATCCCGCTGTGACCGGCGGGGCTATTCCTATCCCTTTCATCCAGTCACAGAAATCTCTGTTGGTGGAGGCCCCTCCGGAGCGAATAGCAAATTCACCTAAGCTCGATAAGCCTGTTCGCAGTTTCACCGGCTATATACAGGGCTATACCAGCCTTCCTATGAGAGATCGGGCTCTGGTTGCTCTTCGAAGTGCCTACCTCTGTAATACCAGACACCTGATCCCGGACATTGCTCAATGTGCTCTGGACACCGGTCTGAAAGCCAGTGATGTACAAATGGTTGCTCGCGGTCTCCTGGCACCGGGCTGGGACAACCGCCAGCGCCTGTTACTGAAAACCACTGAAGAACTCTACAAAGAACAGATCATAGGTATAGAAAACTGGAAAGCATTGAAGAAAATCTATACGCCGCAACAGATTGTAGACCTGGTGTTTTGCATCGCTTCCTTTCACCTTTGCGTCCACCCAAACTAAGCCTGCCCCGTGAGACGACGACGTCGGGTACCTGTAGCACCTGCCATTCTGACCAGACTGGAGCGGGTATGAGCATGACAAAGAGCAACTGCCAGGGCGTCTGCGGCATCAGCCTGAGGAGTATCATTCAAGTCAAGGATAGACTTCACCATGTGCTTTACCTGGTACTTATCCGCAGAACCTTTGCCAACCACCGCCTGCTTGACCTGCCGGGCAGAATACTCCGACACCTCAAGATTATGATTGACCACAGCCACAATAGCCGCCGCCCTGGCCTGCCCCAGCTTCAGTGCCGAATCGGCATTCCTGGACATGAACACCTGTTCGACACCCACTGACTGTGGGGTGTAACGTTCAATCAGAGTACTGATACCTTCATAGATCTGCTGCAATCGCTCAGGCAAAGGCGCTTCCCGGATGCGAATACACCCGGAAGCCACATAATGTGTTTTATTACCTACTTCTTCAATTAATCCATAGCCGGTAATTCTTGATCCCGGATCTATCCCCATTAGGATGGCCATTCAGAATGTATTCTCAAGTCGGATATCGCGATTTTCCATGACAGCTGTTTGATATATCCCAAGAGTCACTGACTTCGGCAGCTCCTGCCAAAAACATCTGACAGACAGGAATTCTGTCATCATGATTACGTCAAAAGGATACTGTACATTCATACAATATACCAGTGATCCCACTGGGTATCAGAAACTTACAATTCAAGAACACTGAATTACCAAACTTGCCTGTGAGTAACGATAGAAGCAGCTTAGTATTTCTCTGGCAATGCTCTCATCGTGAAACCCTGGCAGGATCATTGCCCTTGCTCAAGACGGTTTTACTCCACAAGAAGATCCGGAAACAATCAATGCCCGATCTACTAAAAACATTATTGATTATCACTGGCATCATTGTCGTATTGTTTATGCTACTGATAGGGTTCAACGTCTGGGCATTCACTCATGTGTCTGCCGGGCAGGTATTTCCAGAACTAAAGCATGAAACCATTGTGATCAAGTTGCACGGTATTTGACCTCACTCGCAACACCGCAACAGCAAAATTTTTATATAGAAGCGGGAGCCCGACAATTTTTTATAAGAGCAAGAAAAGTAAAAGCAAAAAAAGCCCCGATACTTTCGCTGTCGAGGCTATTCACAAGGAAGGGATAACTTAACCCAGCTGCTCCATCACTTCAGCAGGAATATCAGCATTGGTGTAAACGTTTTGCACGTCGTCCAGATCTTCCAGACGATCCACCAGCTTCATGATTTTTTCTGCACCGTCTTTGTCCAGTTCCGTCTGGGTGGAAGCGATCATCGCTACTTCGCCACCTGCTGGCGTCAGACCTGCAACCTCTATGGCTTCTTTTACTGCCATGAACTCAGTCCAATCAGTGACTACTTCAATGGAACCATCGTCGTTAGTCACAACGTCTTCAGCGCCAGCTTCAAGAGCGGCTTCCATGACAGTGTCTTCATCCAGGCCCGGTTCGAAAAAGATCTGCCCCTTGCGCTCAAACAGATAAGCAACAGACCCGTCAGTGCCAAGATTGCCACCGTGCTTGGAGAATGCGTGACGTACTTCTGCAACGGTACGATTACGGTTGTCTGTCAGGCATTCCACCAGAACTGCGATACCGCCAGCACCGTAACCTTCGTAGATGACTTCTTCCATATTGGAATCGTCATCACCACCGGCACCACGAGCAATGGCCCGGTTGATGGTGTCACGGGTCATATTGGCCCCCAGAGCCTTGTCAACCACCTGACGCAGCTTGGGGTTGTCCTCGATATTACCACCGCCCTGCTTGGCTGCTACCACCAGCTCACGAATGATCTTGGTGAAGATTTTGCCACGCTTGGCGTCCTGTGCCGCCTTACGGTGCTTGATATTGGCCCATTTACTATGACCTGCCATAGAAAATACCCTTTATCTTTTCTTGAACAGGCCGGTAAAAACCGGCCTTAAACAATTTATGAAATGGTCGCAGACGCTTTATGTGTCGCAGACGCTTTGTGTGTCGCAGACGCTTTGTGTGTCGCAGACGCTTTATGGATTGATCAGTGACTGGTTGCAGACGCCGGATCGCGACGAATACGGATGTTCAGGTCGCGCAGCTGGCCAGCATCCACTTCACCCGGAGCCTGAGTCAGCAGACACGCTGCAGACTGAGTTTTCGGGAAGGCAATAACGTCACGAATGTTATCGGTACCACACAAAAGCATAACCAGACGGTCCAGACCAAACGCCAGACCACCGTGGGGAGGCGCACCGTATTTCAGAGCGTCCAGCAGGAAGCCAAACTTCTCCTGTTGCTCTTGTTCCTCAATCTTCAGGATGCGGAATACCGTCTGCTGCATTTCCTGATTGTGAATACGAACAGAGCCACCACCCACTTCGTAACCGTTGATAACCATGTCATAAGCACGGGACAAAGCTTCCGCAGGATTAGCTTCCAACTCTTCAGGTGAAGTCGTTGGGGCTGTGAAAGGATGGTGCAGTGCAGTCAAACCACCGTCGTCTGCTTCTTCAAACATCGGGAAGTCGACAATCCACAGTGGCGCCCATTCTTTCGTGTACAAATTCAGGTCAGCAGCGATCTTGCAGCGCAACGCGCCCAAGGCTTCGTTAACCACCTTCTCTTTATCAGCACCAAAGAAGACGATATCGCCATTCCTGGCATCCAGTCGCTCCATGATCTTCATGGTGACATCGTCGCCCAGGAACTTGATGATCGGAGATTGCAGGCCATTGGCGCCACTTTCAATTTCGTTAACCTTGATCCAGGCCAGACCTTTGGCACCGTAAATGCTGACAAACCGAGTGTAGTCGTCGATCTGCTTACGGGACAGTTCAGCACCACCGGGAACTTTCAGAGCAGCTACACGCCCTTTGGGATCTTCAGCCGGTCCTTTGAAGACCTTGAATTCAACTCCGGCCATCAGATCAGCCACATCCACCAGCTCCAGCGGGATACGCAGGTCCGGCTTGTCAGAACCATACAGGTTCATGGCCTGTGCATAAGTCATGTGCGGGAATTCGCCCAACTCAATACCGCCCACTTTCTTAAAAGTGCTCTTAATAAGGTCTTCAGCCATTTCCATGATCGGGGACTCATCCATAAAGGAGGTCTCAATATCGATCTGAGTAAATTCTGGCTGACGATCAGCACGCAGGTCTTCGTCACGAAAGCATTTTACGATCTGGTAGTAGCGGTCAAAACCTGCCACCATCAGCATTTGCTTGAACAGCTGAGGAGACTGAGGCAGCGCGAAGAACTTACCTTCGTGGGTACGACTGGGCACCAGGTAGTCACGGGCACCTTCCGGGGTAGCACGGGTCAGAACAGGCGTTTCGACATCCAGATAGCCGTGCTCATCCATAAAGCTGCGTACGGCACTGGTCAGCTTACTGCGAAGGATCATTTTTTCCTGCATTTCCGGACGGCGCAGGTCAACAACACGGTTTTTAAGACGAACTTCTTCACCCACATCGGTGTAGCCTTCGATCTGGAAAGGAGGTGTCTGGGCTTCGTTCAGGATGTCTACCTGCTTACCCAACACCTCAATCTCACCGGTGCCCATGTTGGTGTTTACAGTCCCTTCCGGACGAGGACGAACCAATCCGGTGATTTTCAGCACGTATTCACTGCGTGCTTTATCGGCAAGGGCAAAAGCCTCTTCGGTGTCGGGATCAATAACTACCTGGGCGATGCCTTCACGGTCACGCATATCCAGGAAGATCACACCACCATGGTCGCGACGGCGGTGTACCCATCCACAAAGAGTAACCTCCTGCCCGTCATGGGAGAGATTCAGTTCGCCGCAATAATGGCTGCGCATAAGATACCTCGAAACTGGGGAGCTATTCAGGTTCAGCACAGAATTATCAGAAATTTTGTGCCTGAATGTATGGTTTTGAGTCACTCCGGGTAAAACAACCTCAGTGCTCAAATAACCGAATTATTCACTGGCGGCTGCAGGGCCGCCCGAGCCCTTGGCAGGGCCCTGATGATCATTGGAGGACAGATTCTTCTTATTGCCACTCTTGAAGTCTGTTTCGTACCAGCCAGCGCCTTTCAGCCTGAAGGCCGGTGCACTCAACAGTTTTGTCAATTCAGGTTCACCACAGACACCACAGTCGGTCAGAGGCGCATCGCTGAAAGTCTGAATCACTTCCTGCACAT
This sequence comes from Endozoicomonas sp. ISHI1, assembly GCF_024606225.1. Taxonomy (GTDB): domain Bacteria; phylum Pseudomonadota; class Gammaproteobacteria; order Pseudomonadales; family Endozoicomonadaceae; genus Endozoicomonas_A. The sequence goes on from NZ_JAGRPU010000003.1 coordinate 17,158, forward strand.
CACCGCAACTTCCACACTGATATTCGTAGATCGGCATTGAATCTGTCTATCCTTTGTTTGCCATTGTCAGAACTGGGGCATTATACCTGAACCCTTGATTTTCACCAGATAGTCTCGGGGCCTATAGACAGGAAATGGAAACAGGATGAGGGATATTTTCAACAGCTGTAGCAGACTTTCCGAAAGGCCAGGGAGGGAAGTCCCTCCCCTCCTGCTTTCAAACTCGATTACTTTTACTGATTTGGATAGCTGCCTCCTGCTGTTTTTCCAGCGACTCAGCGACTTCCAGAGGAATCGATTCGAAATCCTGCAGATGCTCGGCAACACTCTTGCGTTGGGTATCCACATTCTCAGCCACTTCATCCAGGTGATCTTCTTTCATATCCTGGGTTTCTTCACCTTCTTCCAGCTTGGCTTCCATCCAGAGACGGGCAAAAATCTGCGGATTGCTTGCACCCTCAAAACTGAGGTTATCACCCCGGTGAGTCTCTGCCGCGGGGTTGGCTGCATCTTCAAGTGCTTTTTCTGAATGAGCACTATTCAGAGCAATAGCGAACCCCTCCCCGGCTGCAGGAAAGTTTCTTGCCTGTGGTTGATCATCAAGGCGCTGAGCAGCAATTCTCAGCTCAGCAGGGTCAGAGGGTGAGAACACCCGTCGCAGCGTCTCCATATCTTCAGCGGAGAGGTACTGATCAACGCCTTCATCACGTTCAATCTGGTTTTCCTCCAGCCGGACCTCGTCTCTTCTGAGCTCTTTATCCAGAGATTTTATTCCATCTTTGTTCTGCTCGCGCTTTCTGGACTCCCTGACCTGATCTTTCTGTTCCCTCTGTTCGAGCTCTTTGACGGTTTGCACACCTTCTTCACCGGTTTTCAATGCGGCAGGATCGAACCTCTGACGAATTCGCCCCAGCAGACTGTTAACACGAACAAACTCTTCCGTCACTGAGTTCAGCTGCCTGTTGGCTTTGAGCAAAGCGGCATGATCTGTGGCATTATTGGTTTGCAATGTTTGGATCTGCCCGCTCAGAGTATTAATTTCTGAGGTAATGCCTGCAATTTGATGCTCAAGCAAGGTTATTTCAGCCGTCAACCTGTCCACTAGGTTGTTGCTGCTGCTGTTGTTGTTACCAGCATAATTGTTACCGGCATGACTGCCAGCATAATTGTTACCGGAATAATTGTTACCAGCTTGGTTGTTAGCGGCCTGATTGGACTGAGCACTGGCCAATTCTTGCAATTTCAGGCTTTTATACAAGGTCTTGTTTACCAAGTCTTCGACATAGGAATTACGCTGAGCCGTTTTGTCCGTTAAATCCTCGGTTCTGGATCGAATATTCCCTCTAAGAGAGTGGGCAGTAGCTGCACTGTCTTGCCTCCTGCTCTGTTCATAAACCCTGTTACTGAAGGTCTGATCGATCGATGCAGCACTGACCATAGCCTGAGTATCACTGATCATTCCCTTAATGATAAGAATGAGTGACTGGGTATCATTAATATCTATATCCCGGGCATCGAAACGACGATTGAATTCATGCACTGCTGCCCTGAAGCCATCCATTCTTGCGTCAAAGGCTCTTTGAAGAAAGTCGCGACTGTCTGCATTAGAAGCGCCAGGCTGATCCGGGCTAACACTGACCGCCTGACCATTATTACTGTTTGCAGAGTTGGAAACCGAGTTCGAGCTGCTGAATCCTTGGCTTACCTGACCCTGATTTGAAGCTTGAGATGCTTGCCCGCCCTGTTGCACAGGGGTCTGGGATACTCCGGAATTGGGATCGACTGGGTTCATAGTCACTTCCTCCCTGAAGGTTCTATCAGATAGTGTTTTAATTGTTTAGCCTGTTTTCGCTGCTCTTCCCAACCTTTGGAAGATTTCAGAATTTTCGCGGCATTTGCCAACGCTTTAACCGCCAGTTTGCGATTTTTCAGACGAATAAAGCACTCTGTCATACAAATGGATGGACGAGGGTCTCTGTTATCCAGCTTTTCGGCATAATTCAGTGCGGGTATTGCAGCAGCATCCTGATTTAAATGGTGAAGAGCCAACCCTATTCCCAGATAGTAACGAGGACTGTGATGATCCAGAAGAGCCAGATACCGAAAGACCTTAAGAGCTTCTGCATAGTGACCAATGCCGAAATAACTGAATCCAAGTTGGTAGATGGCTTCCATCTGATCTTGATTCAGCCCTCTCAATTCACGTATTGTCCCGCCCTGTTTTAAATAAGCCAGCCAGAGGTCTTTTCCTTCTTCAGCGTTTCGCTGCAAGCTGCTCATAATTCATCCCTGAAAAGTAAATGATCTCAATTCATTATAAACATTCATTTTTTACTGCCTTTCATTCATTAGTCTTGTTCAATCAATAAAAAGAAATTAAAAGAACAATTTTTTATTCATTAAGATAATTTGCAAAATACCAGATCACTGTTTTACTCAAGTACTCATGTTGCCTAAACACTGAATCAAATCGACCGAGCCTAATAACATCAGGTCTACATTTTTGCAGGAGTTATACCCAAGGGTTATCTCTGAGTGTTTATAAAATTCTATTAAACCTCAGGAAACACGAGGGTTCTGTCCAATGAAACCTGACGTTATAACCAAGGTGAATGCTTCTGTAGGCATTGCGTCTCTTTCTGCTGGCGCGCTGGCTGATTGAATGTAGCTACATTTAGGTTGGTTCGGGAGATTTCAAGGGCGTTGCCGGAGATGTGCAGAATGATATTCTTGCGCAATTTCCGCGACAATTATTATGGATACGAGGGCATGATTGACGTTCACCTCTGAGGAGAACAAACAGTCAATGTCTTTAGGGGTGGGAATGCTGGATGGCTTTATCAGACAAGGATGCGGGCCCGCTTAACGCTAGTACAAAAGATGTGAGATTTTTCTAAACCCTGTTGCATCCTGTTCAGGATTGTATAAGAATCACTCTTAGCCCTATGGGGAGGTTTCGCAGTACATTCCGTCCAAGCAGTACAAGGATATTGAAACCAGGGCTAGAAGAACACACATCGAATACAGCAAGGAGCTGAACACTAATGAAACTTGCACAAATCAGTGCACTGAGTGCTGCCATCTTTATGGCTACTTCTGCTCAGGCTAATGCTTTTCTGGACGACTCAAGCCTGAATCTGGAGCTGCGCAACTTCTCCCAAACTAAAACTAAGGACGATGGCTCTACCGACTCTGCCAACTCACAGTGGGCACAGGGCGTTCGTCTTGACTTCTCTTCCGGCTACTTTGAAAACATCGTTGGACTGGATCTGGGTGGTTACTACTCTCTCAAACTTGGCGCTTCCGATATTGACAGTTTTGTTGGCAACCCGGGCTTGCTAAGAGTTGATAGCGATGGCGATTCCCACAGTTACGGCAAAACATCCTACGCAGTCAAATTCAACCTGGCTGATATGGGCGTAGCGAAGTATGGACGGATGTTCCTCGATACACCTCTGGTTAACGACTCTGACAGCCGTGTTCTGCCAAGCTTGAGTGAAGGCTTCTATGCAGACCTCAACTATGCTGGCCTAGATATTTTCGGTGCTTGGATTAGCAAAGGAAATGCTAAGACCGAGTCTGGATTCGTTGATTATCAAGCTATCGACAAGAAAGCCGAAGTCAACGATGAGGCAGTTAAAACCGTCGGTGGTTCTTATGACTTTGGTAACGGTTTAGAGCTTAATGCATCGTATGCAACACAGAATGAGTTTGCTCAAAAATATTTGACCGAAGCCACATTCTCCACAGAAGTAGAAGGTTTTGAATTAGGCTTCGGCGCACAATATAGCCAAGTTTCCTTCGATGGCGGATTTGAGCTCCTCCTTGATGCTGCCAATCAGGATACCAAGCAGACAGCTTATGGCCTAAAAGTTGATGCCAGCTATTCACAAGCTTCATTTGGCGTTGCCTATACAAAAGTAAAAAGCAATGATATGAAAATTGATCTTGATGCTGATGGTCAGGATGATTTTACTGGCGACTACTTCATTGGATGGTCTGGTGGTGACGACGATACCGGCTACTTCGGTTACAACTCCATTCAGATATCTGACTTCAACAGCAATGGTCAAAAAGCTTGGGGTTTCTCTGCAGGCTATGACTTTCAGGGTATTGTTGATGGCCTGAGCGTAAAGGGCATTTACGTCATGGGTGAAACCAAGTCTCAGGACGAAACTGAATATAACCTGGACATCAATTATGCCATTCCTCAGGTTGAAGGTCTGACTGCCCGTCTGAGATACGCTAACAATACTGTTGAAGCCAAAGGCAAAGACGATGTTGTTAAGACCGACACACGTGTCATCCTGAAGTACAACGTCGCTGTCTTCTGATCTGACCATCAAAAGACCGGCCTCATAAAGCCTCTGCATTTGCAGGGGCTTTTTTATTGCCTATAGAAAACAGTGAACCGACTAAAATCAGCACCCCGTTAACCTGTCATCGTTACGAAACAAACGCTTCGGACACTAAAAAGGGAGGCTTTACACCTCCCTTGACGGACTGAAAAAACTCAGCGAATCAATGCCAGCGTCATCACGAAGCGGCGTATTCCTTAAGCTTTTTCAGAGGACGCACCTTGACCTGTATACTGGCCGGCTTGGCAGGCACATCCATTAACTCGCCAGGCTTAAATGGGTTAGGTACGCCTTTCTTGGCTTTCTGAGCAGGTTTTTTTCTGGTCACGATCTTGAGCAGTCCCGGAAGAGTGAACTCGCCACAGCCCCGCTTCTTGATATGACGTTCAACCAGTATTCCCAGTTCATCCAGCACAGCCCCAACTTCTTTACGACTCAAACCGGTACTCTCTGAGATTTCAGCAAGAATCTGGGTTTTACTGTACTTATCCTTGATAGCTGCGGCTTTCTTCGCTGCCATACAATTACTCTCCTGATGGTTTTTCCCTGTAGGTTGTTCCGCACCAGCGGATTGCGATCTGCCACTTCACCAGGCTGATTGAATGTTTCACGAGGCAAGTCCAAAATATCGGACATTCAACTTCCCTAACCTCAGAGAGCCTGTAAAACCAGACTTTTGAAACATCTGAAATCACTATAACAAGTGATTTTTTACAGTGGTAGTCTTTTTTTGCACCCTTTAAGCATTGCTATAACCCTCTATATACGCTGCGTAGAAAGAGTTTGAGATAGAAGCACAATGGCGTTACATTAATCCTTACAGCAGAGTTACGCTGTGGTTTTTTGTTGCCCCGTTTGCATGCGCAATGAATTGAGCGCATTACTGATTTCAAAGCATTCTCATCATTTCGGGAGGCAGTCACTTCATTGATGCCTTGCAACAAAAAACTTTGTTGAAGTATGCAGGAGCCAGAACGAGAATAGACCGCCCTTTGCGGCAATTACTCCCGCATTGGTCTAGCTCCTGCATCCATGCAGTCGTGCCGGATATCCGCAATTTTTTCAGTCACATAGATAACAACCAAAAGGACTCAGTACTTGAAACATCTTAAATTTATCCACATGATCTTAGGCATCCTTTCACTGACAGCACTCATTGTGGAAGGGTCCATCCTTAACGCGCTGCTCGGTAGTGCACTGGCTATTGCTTCAGCCACCATGCTGTTACTAACCGCTGCACTCATTCACCTCTGCCTTGGCTGCTATCTGACAGTCTATCGCTGCAAGAAATCCTACGTGCAGGCACTGGCTTCATTCATGCTGATTGCCGCGACTGCGCTCATTGGCTGGGCGATGTTTTCTCACCAGACACCTGAAACTCCATCCTCACTGCTCCTTGTGACCGGTGTCCTGTTGCACGTCGCAATCAACCTGAAATCCCTTAATCCCACAAGCCCGGTGGAAATCATGGATTCCGGCAGAGAGACAGGCACCGTCAAATGGTTCAACGTTTCAAAGGGCTTCGGCTTTATTACCCGGGATAACGGTGAAGACGTTTTCGTTCACTACCGTACCATTCGTGGAGAAGGTCACCGGACCCTGTCTGAAGGCCAAAGGGTAGAATTTATCGTGGTGGAGAAGGATAAGGGGCTTCAGGCAGAAGACGTTATCGCTGCTCCCAAAGGTCACTGAGATCAACACACCTCTAATGAACGGGGCCGCCCCCCCCTGCCCCCCGTTCGCGTCAGGCCGTGATTAATAATGTGGAGGCGCACTCTCCTCCTGCTTTTCCAACTGAGAACTGGCCATGGCCATTAATTGCTTTTTCAGCTGAGTCATCTCCTGTTTAAGGCTATCAATTTCTTGCTGCTGACGGGTCACGACTTCATTAAGCCGGGCAATGGTATCTTCCTGAAAGCTGACCTGGGTCTGCAGCTCAATCAGTTCCTCATTCATTTCAAACACCCCATTCATTCAAAACAACTGAACAGTGATTCCAGCTTTTTTTTGATCTCACTGACCTGCCCCTTATCATAGGGCTTAGCTGGCAACCTGCCCCAAACCGGGTTTGGCCAGGCAGCATCACTTTCATAGCGAACAATGTGATGAACATGCAGCTGTTTAACCGTATTACCCAGTGCCGCCACATTCATCTTATCGGCCTCAAAAACATCACTCAGAATTGCAGCCGTCAGTGACGACTCACAAGCCAACTGCAACTGCTGTTCTTCATCAAGATGAAAGACTTCGTGAACCCCTGCCACTCTGGGCACCAAAATAAGCCAGGGATACTGATTGTCATTCATCAGCAAAACTCGGCAAAGGGGGAGATCCCCCATGACAAAGCAGTCTTCCTCCAGTCTGTTATCCAGCTGAAATTCGCTCATAATTTACTCCGGTTTAGCCGAGTTGCCAGTAATAATTCGCAGCACTATAACCAACCTGTTGGTGAAATTCGACTGTGATTCGCTCAACGTCATGACGTCTCTGGACAACCGTAGTAAAATGCGGCCTTTGCGTTTTGATAATCGGATAACTGAGCACATGCGTACTAGTCAATCCTTGATCTCTACCCTCAAGGAAACACCTTCTGATGCCGTCGTCGTCAGTCACCAGCTGATGCTGCGAGCAGGTATGATCCGTAAACTGGCATCCGGACTCTACAGCTGGATGCCCATGGGTCTGCGCGTTCTCCAGAAGGTCGAGAACATTGTTCGTGAAGAGATGAACCGCTCTGGCGCACAGGAAGTCTTGCTACCTGCCGTACAACCGGCTGAACTCTGGCAGGAAACCGGCCGTTGGGATCAGTTTGGTCCTGAGCTGCTCAGATTTAAAGACCGCCATCAGCGAGACTTCGTAATCGGTCCTACTCATGAAGAAGTCATCACCGATATGGTTCGTGACACCCTCAGCAGCTACAAACAGCTGCCTATAAATTTGTACCAGATCCAAACCAAATTCCGTGATGAAATCCGCCCCCGCTTTGGCCTGATGCGTGGTAGAGAGTTCATTATGAAGGACGCCTATTCATTCCATACCAATCACCAATGCCTTGGTCGTGAATACGCAAATATGCACGACACCTATAACCGCATCTTTACCCGTCTGGGCCTCAATTTCAGAGCCGTGGAAGCGGATACAGGCTCCATCGGAGGCAGTGCCTCACACGAAATTCATGTACTGGCCGAATCCGGTGAAGACGCCATCGTTTTTAGCGACCAGAGTGACTACGCGGCCAACATTGAAAAAGCAGAGGCCTTGGCACCTGCCCACGAAAGAGCAGTTCCTTCCGAGGACATGCGTCTGGTCGACACCCCCGCAGCAAAGACTATCGCTGACCTGGTTGAGCAGTTCAACCTCCCTATAGAGAAAACGGTCAAGACTCTGATTGTCGCGGCAGACGAAGAAGCGGAAGCAGACTTCGTTGCCCTGATAGTTCGCGGTGATCACGAGCTGAATGAAATCAAAGCAGAAAAACTGTCTGAAGTTGCAGCACCTTTGCGCTTTGCAACAGAAGAAGAGATCAAACCCATCATGGGCGCCGGACCCGGCTCACTGGGCCCGGTTGGCATCAAAATCCCCTGCATTGTTGATCGCACGGTTGCGGTCATGTCTGACTTCGGTGCAGGAGCCAACCTGGATGGCAAACATCATTTTGGGATCAATTGGGAAAGAGACGCCTCTTTCGACCGCATCGCCGATTTGAGAAACATTGTAGAAGGTGATCCGAGCCCGTGCGGTAAGGGCACTCTGGAAATCAAACGTGGTATCGAAGTTGGCCATATTTTTCAACTGGGCACCAAATACTCCGAGTCCATGAATGCTACCGTACTGGATGAAAACGGAAAAGCCGTGACTATGGCGATGGGTTGCTATGGTCTGGGGGTTTCCCGTGTCGTCGCTGCCGCCATTGAACAAAATCATGATGATCGCGGAATCATCTGGCCCGAAAGCATTGCGCCTTTCCAGATCGCCATTGTTGGCCTGAAGATTGAGAAGTCTGAAGCCGTCCGTGAAGCCGCCGAAAACCTCTACAAGGAACTGACTGAAGCAGGCTACGATGTCCTTCTGGATGATCGAAAGGCCAGTCCCGGCGTCAAGTTTGCCGACATGGAACTGATCGGCATTCCACACCGGGTAGTCCTGAGTGATAGAGGACTGGCGAACGGTCAGGTAGAATACAAATACCGCAGGACAGCGGATCGCGAAGACTTGGCACTCAGTGAAATTTCAGACTTTCTTAAGGAACGCCTGGCCTGAACCGATTATCAAACGGCCGTCGTTTTATAATAAAAACAACCTGATCACGGGTTTCATCCTCACACTTCTGCTGACTCCTGCAATCGGCTGGAGTCAACAAAAAGTGGATGAAGGCCTGAGAATCTATCTGGAAGAAGCACTCAGCACCACCGAGAGCTTTTCCGATCGTTTCGAGGCAGAAGTCTGGCTGGTCGATATGTCCAGCCGGCTAAAGCCATTTATGAAGCAACAGAGTCAGCGACAGCGACTGGAGCTACTCAAAAAAATTCACAAGAAGGCCACTGCGGCAAAGCTCTCCCCCGAACTGGTGCTGGCATTAATACAGACAGAATCCTCTTTTGACCGGTTTGCTGTTTCTTCTGCCGGAGCCCAGGGCCTGATGCAGGTTATGCCATTCTGGAAAAACGTCATTGGTCGCCCACAGGATAACCTGACCGACGTAGAGACTAATCTGAAATACGGTAGCCATATTCTCAGTTATTATCTGGAAAAGGAAAAAGGCAACCTGACCCGGGCACTGGCCCGTTACAATGGCAGCCTCGGTAAAACCTGGTATCCTGAGCGAGTGTACAAGAACTGGGATCGCCACTGGAGAAATGACTGAGACTGAACCCGTTGCTCCGGCCATGCCATCACTTGATTAACCGGTTGTAAAGTCGTAGAACAACTGTTCAGGCTCACTGGAAACACTGACATCAGTAACCCGAGCCATAGGAGGACCTTTATGCAGCCAGGCCACCAGCTCGTCGAGCTCCTTCTGTTCACCACACATTAAAACTTCAACCCTTCCATCTGGCAGATTTTTTGCCCAGCCGGTGACACCCAGTTTTCTGGCTTCCTGCTGGGTGGAGCCACGATACCAAACGCCCTGCACTCTTCCTTCAATCAGTGCGCGTCTGCATTCATTAGCCATTTGCATTAACCTTATTCATCAATGCCCGAATTTTCTTTTTCAGGCTATCCTTCGTCTCAGGTCCATATAGTACTTCTATCAGCTTTCCCTGTGGATTCAAAATCATTGTCGCAGGCAATACCTGAGGGGTTTTGGTCTCCAGCAGCGCCAGCGGACTCTGGGTAAGAACAGGAAACTGTATGCCCATATTTTTAGCTTTTTTTACCAGCTCTTCTCCCTGACTGTTATCGAAATCATACCCGAGAACCCGAATTTGTCCTTCCCTGGCCAAAGCGTTCAGCTCCGGAACCTCTTCACGACAGGGACCACACCAATGGGCCCAGATGTTTATAACGGTCCACTGAGCTTTGTCAGCCTTGAGAAAAACACCTTTTCCCTGGGTATCGGTCAAATCCGGCTTAGTACAGGCTGACAGAAAGAGACTGACCAGTAGCAGCGGGAAGAGTCGAAAAAAAAATAGTCGCATTGCCATCAGATCCAATAATGAGTTTGTTTTGATTCTAGCTGGAATGCCTCATAAAGTCGTCCGGAAGCCCCCCGGATTTGAGCTTTCCAGCATGAAGCTAACAAACCTGCTACTTTGTTTTCCAAATATAAGAAAACCGGCCTGAAAAACAGACCGGTTTTGAAACTGAACAGACGATTCAGATCATCAGGCCGTTACCGCTCTCTCCGGGGTCTGCCCTGATTCCTGTGATTCTGGCGAGCGGCTATAACCGATTACATTTATTGCAATCCTCGCTACGGACGCTTAAGTCCGACAGGCTGCCAGGTTCATTATTTTCAACATTCGATAAAGAGGTCATCAAGATGACAATCGAGTACAGCTCTCTGCTTTTCATTCAACTGTTTCAGTCGATCCACCAGTTGACCATACCATTCGGGCTTGTTCAGAGTCTCAACAGACTCCAGCTGCTGATCCGATGGGAAAGACCAGGGAAGTCGTTGACACATAGTATTGAGTTCAAGGTGCCTAAGATCCCTGGCCAGTATCATTTCACCCAGATCATTTTTACTGATAACGCCCTGCTCCAGCAGGTAACTGGTGTAAAGCTCCCAATCCTCAAGTGAAAGATTCCACCCCCTCTGATGTAGCTGCCTCAACTTGAAACTCAACCCTTTCTGAAACTGCTCATTAAATCCATTTAGAACCACCAAAACCCCCAGCAAGGGTGGAAGTGATTCATTACGGGTTTGATTGGATAAAGCAAAACTCCTGACCAGTACCGCACCAAAGAGAACCAGTATCCAACTTAAATAAATCCATAACAGGAACACGGGAACAGCCGCAAAAGCACCGTAGATTAATTGATACGACGGTGACAGAGTAATAAACAGAGCAAAACCACTCTTTGCCAGCTCAAGAAGAATAGCCACGACCAGAGCTCCTGTAAAAGCGTGACGAAAGGGCACACGCCGATTGGGTACAGCCATGTAGAGCAAAGTAAAAACAATGCTGCTCAGCAGGATGGGAGTCAATCGCAACAGCCACTGATCAACCCCAAGAAAGGCAGTGGTATCAGCTATGAGCTTCAGAGATGCCAGATATGATGTCAGCACAAAACCAACACCAATCAGGAAAGGTCCCATGCTGAGAATCGCCCAGTAGAGCAGAAAGCCGGTAATGCCCCGGCGAACCCTGTCCACCTGCCAGATCTGATTAATGGCACCATCAATGGTCCTGAGCATCATGAATGCTGTGACCACCAGAAAAGCAACACCCACTCCGGTCAACTTTCGCGCCTGTTGAGAAAAACTGGAAAGGTATGATTGGATTACCTCGCCCGCTGTCGGAACAAAGTGACTGAATATAAAACTCTGCACCATCTCGCCTACCCCCTGGAAAGAAGGAATAGCCGATAACATGCTGTAGGTAACCGTCATCATCGGCACTACAGCAAAAAGTGTCGTATAAGTCAGTGCTGCGGCATTATTCAGGCAACGGTGCTTGAAGAAAGTATCAGAGACAGACAGGAGATAGACACGAAGCCACTGAACACGTTGAGCCTGTGAAGAACTGGAAAGAAGCGAACCTGACATAACGAATCCCTGATATTGAAAAGAGCCTGACCAGAGAGTTTCAGCCAGACTCAAGCTCAGAGAAGCGTATCAGTTCTTGTGCCCGGGAGGAAAGCCATTCACTATAGCCTCCACCGCAGTATTGATCTTTTCGCTCCGCTGTTCGGGGGTGGCACCGTGAATCACTCTGGAAGTCGAACGTCCACGCCATTGCAGCTGATGGTTTTCCGGATTCACAAAATCGATAATGAGCGAACCTTCCTGATAGTCTCTCACCCGGGTTTCTGTAGTAAAGCCCATACCCCGGAAACCCGGACCATAACCCATGGAGGTCGTCATTTGATTCAGTTCCCTGCGTGTGCGGGTTGTGGTTAGATAATTTACCAGAAAATCAGGATAACCATCTTTGCTCACCTCTCGATACCCTCTGGCCTGAAGATCACGGTTAATAGCGGCCCGAATTCGCATATCCGTCAAACCATCAATGTGATACCCCTCAACCTCATTGTTTTCACCTGCCTTGTTCAGCCACGCGTAGGTTTTCCAGTCTTTCATCAACCGGGTGGCAGCAGGAGTATTGTTATAGTCCCAGTCAAGCCTCTGGTTGGAGCAGCCAGCCACTGCGACTGCAGCTATCACAACCAGCAACCGTTTAAGCTTGTGCATGATCTACCCACTTGTTGAAGGAAGTTTATTGTTAGATCTGTGTCCAGCAGCGAATGATGAACGCACACTCAAACCTGAGTACGGTGATTATCAGTACATGGCTTCAATTGCACCTAAACCCATTCAACGATAATCTTCCCGTCACAGAAATAATACTCGCAGTATGACTTCAGGCTCCCGGTCTGTCGACAGCTGCCCTTTACGATAAGACAAGTCAAGAGAAAGCAATATGAGCGTTACAATTTACCATAACCCGCGTTGTTCAAAGTCCAGAGAGACTCTTACCCTGATTGAGGAAAAAGGTATTAACCCTGATATAGTGCTTTACCTGGAAACCCCACCCAGCGAAGCCGCTTTAAACGACATTCTGAAAAAACTCGGTAAAAGCCCCGAAGAACTGATGCGCAGAGGCGAGCAGGAATATAAAGATCATATCAGAGGTCAGGATCTCTCAGAGCAGCAGCAAATTGCAAAAATGGTAACCTATCCAAAAATGATTGAAAGGCCCATCGTCCTTAGCAACGGTCAGGCCCGTGTCGGTCGCCCACCGGAATCTGTTCTGGAGATACTTTAATCGTGGAACTGACTCAAAAAGCCAATCTCAGCTACCGGTTGAGTCTGGTACTATACTTCTGCCTGCTAGCTTCGCAGATTGCGAAAGTGCTTTGGCTGCACCCACCCCAAAACTCAATATGGATGATTGCGTCATTCACCATTATTCCGCTGTTGCTGCCTGCTTACGGGCTGATCAGGCGAAAGCCAAGAGCATCGGCCTGGTTATGCTTCATTCTCTGCTTTTACTTCATCAGCGGTGTGCTTGATGCCTGGTTTATCACAGACTCCATTCATGGTTGGCTGATTACCTTATTCAGCAGTGCACTGTTTGTATCTGCCATGTTGTTTACCCGTTGGCAAGGACAATTAAACAACCCGTCCCGCTGACTGAACCCTTCCAGAATAAACCAACCCTTTCCCTCTCAAAAAAAAGCTCCTGCATGGGCAAGAGCTTTTTGTCGTCAACCGACTTTAATTGACCAGCTGCACTTCAACAGCTGAACCAGCCTGTTTCACCGTTGAGGGTGGGCTGCTAATAATGCGTTTCTCGCTAACACCTTCATTGCGGAGAAATTCGCTCACTAGATTAAGACGATCACTGGCCAGCTTATCCATTTTTTCCTGATTCGCAGGCCAGTTTACCAACAGCCATTGCTCCGCTTCTTTAATACGCTCATCCTGGCTGACATCACCCACTTCGGGTAATCTGCGATTATGAGCCCTAAGATACATTTGCTCAATCAAATGCCCTCTGATGTCTACTGGAATCTCTTTTACTTCTCCGGGCTTCGTTTGATGGATCGCCGAATAGAGTTCAACCAGATCGGATTCAAGCTCTGCTCTGGAGAGAGTTGGCCAATCTCGATCCTTGCTGGCCATCGCTTTTAGAGAAAGGTTAAGTTCAGGTCTTATCCTGAGTACCCGACTCCAACCTTTTAATTGTGTTTTGTCGTTCTCTGTCAACAAAGCCTTACCCGCCGGCATCTGTATTTCAGTGGACAACATTGGCGTAATACCTGCCTGATGGGAAAGATACTGTAAGGGCTGCTCAAGCACTCTCTCCCAAGTCTGGTGTATTGCTATTCCTGCCGCAACCAGAGGCGACTGACCATAGCGGGCTTTAATATCTATGGCAATGATGGACTGAGGATTTGCCATCAAAGCTTTCACAAGATTGATATCAAGCTCCGGATTGACTGGTCTGGCTTCAAGCTTTGAAAAAATCAGCTTGCCCCTGCTGCCACCTCCCACAGAGGAAGCAAGATTAAGGTTTACACGACTTCCGGCCAGATCGTATCCGGCAACAGACCGATCTGAAACGGGCAGTAAAGACAAATCCACATCTCTGGCAGAAAGGTTCAGGCTGGGGGCCACTGCATTACTCAAGTTGACACGGCCTTCCAGAGAGACAGGCACCCTTTCAAGCCAGTGCCCGCTGAGCTGAAAGGTGTATTGCTCTGGACTTAACACTTCCAGTTCAACCCTGCTGTTGCTGAATAGCTCAGGATTCTTTTTTTGAGAAGACTGAACAGCACCATTGAATTCGATACGCTTGACGGCTATAGGCAAAGAGCCCTTAGCAGATAAAGAGCTCCTAACCGGTAAAGAACCACCCTTAACCGGTAAATAACCATCAGCTGATAAAGGACGAAGGACAGTCCTTGCTATTTGTTCCAGGGGACTGCCATCGACAGTCAGCAAACCACCCCTGAATGAAAGGTCTTCGACAAAAGCTTTTCGACTTCTGAACCGAAAGCCCTCCGCAAATAACTCTTTCCAGTCCAGATTAAGACCTGAACCCAGATCCTGATACTCACCATCCAGCACTTTCGCCGTTCCAGTCAGCTCCACCCCCTGATCCATAGACCACTCAACAGAGAGGTCTGTTGAAAGAGAGCCTTTCAGCGAGCAATTTGAACATTTAAGAAATTTCTGACTGAAGACATCAGCCAGTGGGAGCTCATCAATGGATAACTGACCAGACATTGCCAGTTTCTTTAAATCAATAATACCGCCCAGCGACCAGTTAATGTGTCTTGAATCCTTGACTACTTCAATATCAATCTGATCAGGCCGATGGGTTTTCAGCTCCATTTTACTGAAATCAATACTGACTACTTTACTGGAACCAGTTTGCTCCGAGTTCACCACCCTCATCGACCCATCTTCAAAGACAAACTGCCCAGCTTCCCTGAGAAATTGATAAAGATTGGGCATAGGAGGTTTCTGGCCGATGATTGCCAGATCAAGAAAGATTCCGGGCTTTTTAAAATCAATTCGATCCAGCTCAATAGTTTTTTTCCACAAAGAGGTCCAGGCGACATTGACAGCAATAGATTCTGATTTAAGAGTAATTCCGGGAGAGATCCTGAGCTCCGGCTTGGTAAGCAGGAATTTACCGGATAAGAAGGCGTATTCTTTTTCAACAGGAAGGACTTCAACCCCTGTTTGATTTTCTATTTGCTGAAGCAGCTGGTCAGTATACCGACCAGGAACCATCAACATCACTGAAATCAGAAACAGCAGAATGGCCAGAACAACAACTAAGAACACAAACCGGGCAGCCGGTTTCTGGGTTTGCATACTACTTCTCTTGATTACCAGTTCATAACTTGTTTGACAAAGGGTATGGTCAACTTCCTTTTAGCTCTCAGTGAAGCACTGTCCAGCTTCTGCAGCATCTTAAATAAATGCCCCATATCCCTGTTACTGCGATATATGATATACCGAGCCACATCTTCATTCATATCCAGCCCACGCAAATGAGCCCGAAGCTGCAATGCCGACACCTTGTCCCTGTCACTGAGAGGCTGAACCTGAAACACCACCCCCCAGCTTAGCCTTGAGACCAGATCCGGCAGTTGGATAGAAAGTCTTTTAGGTGGACAACCTGCTGCCACCAGCAAGCGAGTCCGGGAATCCCTGAGACGATTAAACAGATCAAAAAGCCCTTCTTCCCACTCTGGAATGCCTGCTACACAATTAACATCATCTATACACACCAGTTGAAGTCTTTCCATACCTTCCAGCAGTTTGGAAGGATAATGAACAAGCTCCTGCATAGGTAGATAGATGCTTCGACCTTTTCGGCTATCTACCTGATGGCAGGCAGCCTGAAGAAGATGACTGCAACCAACACCGGGGGCTCCATAGAGATAGATAAACTGTTCTGATTCTACCCCACTGACCTCATGATCCATATCCAACATATTGACCAGCGCAGCATTATCTCCGCTGAAAAAGTTTTCAAAGGTGGCATCATCCCTGATCTGAACACTGAGCGGTAATTGCACAGGCTGGCTCACATACGACATTTAACAGCCTTGAGCGGGAAATGCCGCTCAACCCTAACAATGGATAGACATTCTGAACTCTCTGTCGCGGCATTTTTATCAAAAATCACCAGCTTCAGTGAGTTAATGGAATCTGCAAGAGACAGCTGCAACAAAACCATTCCACTCATCCCTGTTTGATTGGCAAGGCAAAATGGATTTTTGTTCGCTGAAGGCATAAAACACCTTATTCCCCCGGCTCACCAGCATTATATAAGTGGCTCGCCTTATAATTTCGATGCAGATGACGCAAGAGTACCATAATAATGGCTGCTAATGGCAGTGCTATTAGCATCCCGACGAAGCCCATAATCTGCCCACCCGCCATCAGCGCAAAGATAACAGCCACCGGATGCAGACCAATCCGGTCACCTACCAGATAAGGTGTCAACACCCACCCCTCCAAAGCCTGTCCCAGGGCAAACACACCGACCACCCAAACAAACGGCAAGTAGCCGTCAAACTGAAAAAGAGCGACAACAATGGCCGTAGTGAAACCGACCACAAACCCCATATATGGAATAATACTGACCAGCCCCGCCAGCAACCCGATCAACAACGCAAACTGCAAGCCTATCGCCCAGAGCCCCACGCCATAGATCAATCCCAGGGCCAGCATGACCATAAGCTGGCCTTTGAGAAAAGCCCCCAGCACCTCATCGCACTCACTGGCGAGTTCAACAAAAATAGGTTCAAGGTTAACAGGCAGCATCAGACGGATGTGCTCCATCATATGATCCCAGTCGCGCAATAGGTAAAAAGTCACAACTGGTATCAGGAACAGATTCACGAGAAAACCTATGACTGCCAGACCCGAGCTGGTCACCGAACGTCCAAGCCCGGCCAGAAGCCCACCGGCTTTTTGCCACTCCCCTGCCATGGTCTTGACCAGCTGGCTGATATCAAACCACTCAGGATCAAAGTCAGTGTATTCAACCAGCTTTGGAATGACATTGAATCGAACCCACTCCTCCCAGGCCGGAAGCAACTGCATCAGGGTTTTGACCTGCTGGAATAATGCCGGTATCAGAATGAGTAACATCAGTACCAGAAAAGTAAAAATCACCAGAAAAACCAGTGTCACCGAAAGTGACCGGGAGAGCTTGAGTCTTTCCAGTCGATCAACCAGCGGATCGCCCAGATAAGCAAGCACAGCACTGATCGCAAAAGGCGTCATGACAGCCCCGACAAAATTAATCAGCACTACACCTACGAATACGATGCCTGCTAGCATCCATTGTTGCTGTCTGGTCATTGTTTTCCTTCTGTTGCAACTCGTCTTGCAGGAAATAAAAAAAAACGCACTTCGGAATTTGATGTCTGACTTGCCTTCAGCCTCCCAGCCAACGGTATTTCAAGGTCTTGTTGGCCTCATCAGCACCCATCGCTCTCATCTTCCGCCCCAGGGCAATAGCATCCGATAATTGGCTCAGTGTGCCATCAATTAACAATTCCAACTGAATTTTGTTGCCGCCGACTTTAACTGCCATCACATCCCTCACTGCCGTCAAACCTTTGAGGTATTTAATTAGCCCTGCATAGTCTTGTGTGCTGGCAATACCCTCCACTTCCAGCATCGGATTAACACTGCTGCCACCAGAGAGGACTGCGTAGTGCCGGGAAAGGGAATTACCAATAAGATCAGCAATCGCCAAAGCCAATCCTTCTGCTGACAGGTCTGTAACTGTGGCATCAAATTGCTGATTTCTGAAGATAAGAACCATGCGACCATTATACCGTCCACGAATTTCGCTCAGGCGCCCCCCCAATATGGCCTCAGAGCCATACCTTGCTGATGCCTGAACCAACTTCCCCGAAAACAGTCCCCAGACATCTACATCAGAAATAGTGGCACTGTCTTCAAAATCCATCAGAGGGATAGTCAAAGGCAATGAGCGAGCAGCCATAACACGTTCGAGGTCGCTCACCAACGGAGAGTCTGGTACCTCTTTCAGAATTTGCCTTTCCCCCTGCCTTTCAATGGCTAACCAGACAATGGTATCCGGTCTGCTGGAGCCCCAGATCCCCAGACCATTTTGCCGCAACAGACGATTAACGGCCGCTTCATCAAAACTCACCTGAAGAAGAAGCTGCTCTCCTGACACAGTATCAAGGCGTTCATAGCTAAAACTCTGAACCAGCGCAGAGGCATTTCTGAGTGACTGTACCACCCCCTTATTATTGAGGGTGCTGCGTTGTCCGGTTACTTTAACCAGTACCTCAGACAGAGCTCGTTTAATGCCTGCTTCCCTTTCCTCACTACCCTGACTGCTGACAGGTATGCCAACGCGATAAAGTCCGCTCATTTGTGCAGCAAACAGCTGAGAAGAAAACAGGGCCAACACAAGGGTGAATATCAGCCAGGAAAGAGGGAACAACCGTTCCAGCTTGCATGTTTTATACATAATGTCCGGAATCAAAAACAGGCACTCTTCCTGAACAAACTGCCACCAGGATCAATTCAGTGACAGAAAGGTTCATGAAATGTCAGCGACTTCTGACATGACTGCTTATCTTTGTAAAGAGTACTAATTACCCAGACGACGAAACGTCCGGAGCCCAGTATCCTCTCATTCTGCCATAACTTTCTGGTTTTGTAGAAAATCTTTAGCCGACAGTAAGAGGCTGATCGAAGAATCCGAACACCGGCGGGCAGCTTTATGATTTTTCCGGGTTACGTTAGAATGCGCGCTCTGATCAATCCACTTTCGATTCCATGGTGCGGATACATCTCCGATGAGCAAAAGCAACCGCGATACAAATTCGCCAGCTTCTTCCCTGAGCTACAAAGACGCAGGTGTTGACATTCAGGCAGGCAACGCCCTGGTTGATCGTATCAAGCATGTAGCCAAAGCCACTTCGCGCCCCGAAGTAATGGGTGGCCTGGGAGGCTTTGGTGCCCTGTGCCAGATACCTTCGGGTTACAAAGAGCCGGTTCTGGTTTCCGGCACTGACGGTGTAGGCACCAAACTAAGACTGGCTATGGAACTGGGCAAGCACGATACCATTGGTATCGATCTGGTGGCCATGTGTGTCAATGATCTGCTGGTGTCTGGTGCCGAGCCTCTGTTTTTCCTTGATTACTATGCAACCGGAAAACTCAATATTGACGTTGCTGAGCAGGTCGTTACCGGTATTGGTGCAGGCTGTGAGCAGGCTGGCTGCGCCCTGATTGGTGGTGAAACCGCAGAAATGCCCGGTATGTATCAGGGCGAAGACTATGACCTGGCAGGCTTCTGTACAGGTGTCGTTGAAAAGTCCAACATCATTGATGGCAGCAAAGTCGCCACCGGCGATGTACTGATTGGCCTCAAGTCCAGCGGCCCCCATTCCAACGGTTACTCCCTGATCCGCAAGGTTCTGGAAGTCAGCCAGGCAGACCTGAGCACTCAGGTAGACGGTAAACCAATGGCTGAAGCCCTGATGGCTCCAACCCGAATCTACGTCAAACCCCTGCTGCAGCTTCAGAAAGAAATGCCAGTCCACGCCATGGCACACATTACCGGTGGAGGTCTGACTGAAAACCTGCCAAGAGTTATTCCTGAAGGTTGTGCCGCCGTCATCAACACCGAAAGCTGGGAAATTCCGGAAGTGTTCAAACATCTGCAGCAAGCTGGCAACATTGCCCAGTCAGAAATGTATCTGACTTTCAACTGCGGTGTTGGCATGGTGATCTGCGTTCCCAAAGAGCAGGCTGAACAGGCCGTTGCCAGACTGAATGAACTGGGCGAGGAGGCCTTTATCATCGGTCATATGGAATCGGGCTCCGGCGACAAAGTCGTTTACCGTTAAGAGAAAGAAAGGCTTGCCCGACACTCTCTGAGCATTGTTCAGGCCTTTCTCCATTGCAGAGAAAAATCTTGAGAGCGGAAATGACGAATAACCATCGAATCGTCGTATTACTATCGGGCAGTGGCACCACTTTACAGGCCATTCTCGACCAGCAGAATCAATACAGCTACAAGGTGGCTGGAGTACTCAGTAACCGTCCTGAAGCCTATGGTCTGGAGAGGGCCCGGAAAGCAGGGGTTGACACCTGTAGTCTCGACCACAAACGCTACCCCAGCCGGGAATCGTTTGATCTTGGCCTAATGGAACGTATTGATGAGTTTAAACCGGATCTGGTGGTACTGGCAGGCTATATGCGCATACTCAGTAGTACTTTTGTCAAACACTACCAGGGAAGACTGATCAATATACACCCGTCCCTGCTCCCCAAACATAAAGGTTTGAACACCTACCAGTCAGCACTGGATGCCAATGATAAAGAACATGGAACATCGGTTCACTATGTCACCGAAGAGCTGGACAGTGGCTCTGTTGTTATGCAGGCGACGCTGAATATCACATCTGCCGATACAGCGAAAACACTTGAACAGAGAGTTAAGGTCATGGAGCATCACCTTTATCCCAAAGCTATAGACTGGATTGTTTCTGGCCGAATAATGACAAAAGACGATGTCATATCACTTGACAATAAGCCGCTTGGCCCCCGAGGATATCGCATATCTGAAAAAAGTATCGTCTCAGCAGAATAACTCCGTTTTAGACTTTCGTGTTTTTTCGGACATTAAAAACGGTTTCATTGATGAATGGCGATAAGCTGTGAAAGTCTCCCTGTTACCCATGGGAGGTTTTCACCTAAAAAGGAATTATCCTAATGATCCTTTTCAAGAGCGTCCCTGCCCTGATGGTTTCTGGCCTTCTGATCGCCAGCTCCTCTTCCCTTGCAAAACCCATAGAAGTTTCATTAAAGCCATTCACAGCGGAGTATAAAGCGGAAGTTTCCGGTATCAGTGGCTCGGGCACTCGCAGTCTGAAAAAAGAGGGCGACCAGTGGGTACTGAATTTTGGCGCCAGTGCATCGGTCATCGTCGCCTCCATCAGTCTGGATGAAACCAGTCGGTTCAATTTACAGAAGGGTCAGGCACTTCCCCGGGATTACCAATACGAGCGCAAGGGGATAGGCAGCAAACCAGCTAAAACAGCCCGCTTTGACTGGAAATCTATGGAAGCCTCCTGGCAGCAAGCTGACAAACAATCGAAGATCCCATTTAAATCTGGCGCTCAGGATCCTCTTTCATACCAGCTTCAACTTCGGCTGGACTTGAAGGCAGGAAAAAAAGAGCTGACCTACCCGATTGTTGACGATGATGAAGTCTACGAAAGGCGGTTTGTGATCGAAGCCGATGAAGTACTGAGTACCCCTGCCGGGCCACTCAACACCACCCGCGTAAAAGTGGTCCGTGAAGATAACGACCGCGAAACCTGGATCTGGTTTGCAAAAGACTGGGACTATGTTCTGGTGCAACTCCATCAAAAAGAAAAGGGTTCAGACTATCTGATTCAGTTCAAAGGCGGTGAGCTGGATGGCAAAGCGATTAAGGGCCTCACTCCCACTCCAAAAAAATAGATCGATTGGGGGGCTGAGCTAATCTCCGTTCATGATATCTATTGGGCTGACGGGTTATGCTTTCCGGCAGCTAATGGATTCCGATAAGATGGCACTTCCTGTTTCAACACTCTTTCACCCTCTGAATATCAGGAGCTTTCTGTGAGACTTCTCCATACAATGCTTCGAGTGGGCGATCTTGATCGTTCCATTGCTTTCTATACCGATATACTGGGTATGAAGCTGCTTCGCAAGCACGATAACGAGCAATACGAATATACTCTGGCTTTTGTTGGCTATGCCGATGAATCAGAACAGGCCGTCATTGAACTGACCTATAACTGGGGCACGAGCGAGTATGACCCTGGCACAGGTTTTGGTCATATAGCTATCGGCTTTGATGATATCTATGCAACCTGTGACGCCATCCGTGCCAACGGAGGAAAGATTACCCGTGAGCCGGGCCCGGTCAAGGGTGGCACAACAGAGATTGCCTTTGTAGAAGATCCCGATGGCTATAAGATCGAAATGATCCAGAACAAAAGTGCATCTTCGGGACTCAGGGGATAAACACGCCATCACAGGGAAGTGAATCACTCAATGCCAGACAATCAAAAACCTTTCGCTAGCTGCATCAAAAAGATTCAGAGAATGGCTGGCCTCTGCCTGATGCTCCCTCTGCTTTTGAGTTGCTCCAGCAATACCGCCATTAACTACGCGACCGATGTTGTGGTCCGTGAGTTGGGTGGACCGGTCGCTGACGTCTACTCAGCGGTTCAGACAGTCAAATCCGTCCAGAAAGATGTGATCGCCTTTGAAGCCCTGGTTCGAATTCTGACAACAGAGGCCCGTGTTAACTGGGGTGACGAAAAAAGTGCCAGTAAGAAGGAATACGTCAAATACACCAACCATTACCGTACCCGGGTATTCGTTAACTTCGAACAGGGTAAGGTTCATGTTGAAACATTGGATAGACAGGATCTGAAAAAGGCTATTATTGTCACCCTGCTGACGCCTTACAACCCTGATGAAGTTGACCTGTTCAGCGACAAAGCAGTCCCCCTCGGCGAGGAGCCTATGCTCTACGGACAGGTTGTAGATCATCAGGGGCACCCCATACGCTGGGAGTGGCGAGCCAGCCAGTATGCTGACTACCTGATCAACCACCAGTTAACCACTCGTGCCAGCAGTAAGGGTACGGTTTACTCCGTTGACCTTGATCTGGTTGGCGACCATATGATCAAAAGGCAGTATCAATATGTCGGCATCGTTCGACAGATGTCGCAAAGATACAAGATCAAGGAAAGCCTTATCTATGCCGTCATGAGGACAGAAAGCAGTTTCAATCCCTATGCAGTGAGTCATGCTAACGCCTACGGCCTGATGCAGATTATCCCTTCGACGGCAGGAAGAGATGTCTTCAAGCTGGTCAAACGTCGCAATGGACAACCCAGCAGGCAATATCTTTTCAACCCGTTTAACAATATTGATGCAGGCACCGCTTATCTGCACCTTCTCGAAACACGCTATCTAAAAAATGTCAAAGATCCTCTGGTGAGGCACTACGCCATTATCTCTGCCTACAACGGGGGAACGGGGAATGTTTTGAAAACCTTCCACTCCAATCGCACCCGAGCTATGGAAATCCTCAACCAGATGAAACCTGAAGAGGCCTATTGGGCGCTCACCCGCAGGCATCCCAGGCAGGAATCTAGAAACTATCTGAAAAAAGTTACCAAAGCTCAGAAGGACTTTTATAAAGGTGATGTCTAATTTGACAGCACAACACGCTTATTTTCTTGAATTACTACTTGCCTGATCTATCTTTCCTCACTTCATAATTCGTAACGTATGGATCGAATAATGAAACAATCGCTTTTTGCTACACGGCTGTTGCCGCTTTTGTTTCTGTCTGCCATCTGTCAGGCAGAATCGTTAACAAGACGTTTTGTTGTCGAGTATAAAGAGACCACCCAGAGCTTTTCTGTTAAGCGCAGCCTGAATTCATTGTTGGACAATCCGAAGTACCTTGCCGACACCGACGACTATGCAGGTTTTTTGCCGCCCGATGACAAAACACACAAACATGGCGATTACGGGCTAAAAATGACCTTTATTAAGTCCATTTCATGGCAATGGCTATACGCCACCAACGTGCTGGTTGCATACGAACTGATCCTGACCACCAGGGACGCGGCTCCGAGGGGCAAACCTTATTCATGGATACCTGCAGAAGCGTTGGTCACTGCCGGCTGGCTTTTAAAAAGTTACTGGAACCCCGATTCACTGCTGTTTAACCCGAGGGGTCAACTGGAGGTCAGTCAGGATGAGCCGTTTGCAATCACCACTATGATGCTCCCGGGACAAAACCAACAAAAAAGGGACCAGCAAAACCCGGCATCACAATCATCCGGCCAGCAAACCTCTGGGGCAACTGGCCATGTCAGAGGCTCTGTCACCCGCCCCCTGTCGTCTGGCTCTGGCGGTGACAATGAAGGCCCTGAACAAAACCAGCATACTTTGGGTTTGGATTGTTACGTCGATTCCTGTCATGGCGTTTGTAAACTCCGACAAGCACCCGATAGTAGTGAGTCAGCTGAAGGGGCAGTGGGTTCCGCAGAAAGTTCGACAGACCAAACTCATCATGTAATGACAGAAGCACAACCCCTTCATCCACAGACCCATGAGACTGACGCAAATGTAACGAACAAAGCCAGTGTCGTTGTGTCACAAATCATAGAACACATGAATGAGTTAATAACTACTCACATCGAAAACGACGTGCACTCCAAGGCAAAATCCGCTTCTCCGGATATTAAGGTATTAAGGAATGCCATCAAGTTACTTGAACATCTTGACGCTTCCGATATTTCAAGATGTTCGAAGCCGTTTAGTATCTGTCCAGATGATGAGCCTAATGCTCATTATCATGTCTATTATAAGGGTGAGTTGATATTCACTATAATACGTACTGCAAGTAAACTGAGCTAATTCTCGGTTTTTAGTAACTATTAGAACCGAAGCCTTATTTAATAAACTCTATTATGCTCCTGGTGCTCCCGGTCACCAAACTGCAAATCTCGTTGTGTCACTAATCATAAAACACATGAATGAGTTAATAACTACTCACATCAAAAACGACGCGCATTCCAAGGCAAAATCCCCTTCTCCGGATATTCGGGTATTCAGGAATGCCATCAAGTTACTTGAACATCTTGACGCTTCCGATATTTCAAGATGTACGAAGCCGTTTAGTATCTGTCCAGATGATGAGCCTAATGCTCATTATCATGTCTATTATAAGGGTGAGTTGATATTCACTATAATACGTACTACAAGTAAACTGAGCTTTAATTCTCGATTTTTATTAACTATTAGAACCGAAGCCTTATTTAATAAACTCTATTATGCTCCTGGTGCTCCCGGTTACCAATCTAAAAAGGTCGTTGTGTCACAAATCATAAAACACATGAATGAGTTAATAACTACTCACATCAAAAACGACGTGCATTCCAAGGCAAAATCCCCTTCTCCGGATATTCAGGTATTAAGGAATGCCATCAAGTTACTTGAACATCTTGACGCTTCCGATATTTCAAGATGTTCCAGTCTGTTTAGTATCTGTCCAGTTAATGAGCCTAATGCTCATTATTATGTCTATTATAAGGGTGAGTTGATATTCACTATAATACGTACTGCAATTAAACTGAGCTTTAATACTCGATTTTTAGTAACTATTAGAACCGAAGCCTTATTTACTGAACTCTATTATGCTCCTGGTGCTCCCGGTTACCAATCTGCAGAAAGTGAATTTGAGGAGTACAGAAAACAGTAGAACAGTCAGGAAAAGTTTAAACAACGTCTGCCGTCTTTCAGCTGCACAAGTAGCCTGATGGTCATATCAGTGCAGCCTTTGGCTTTGACAGTAAAACACACTTATTTTCTTGAATTACCACCACCCTCATCTATCTTTGGTCACTAAAAAATTAGTAACGTATGGATCTAAGAATGAAACAATCGTTCTTTGCGGTTCTGCTGTCACTGCTTCTATCCATGTCTGCCATCTGTCAGGCAGAATCGTTAACAAGACGTTTTGTTGTCGAGTATAAAGAGTCCACCCAGAGCTTTTCTGTTAAGCGCAGCCTGAATTCATTGTTGGACAATCCGAAGTACCTTGCCGACACCAACGGCAATGCAGGTTTTTTGCCGCCCGATGACAAACCACACAAACATGGCGATTACGGACTAAAAATGACCTTTATTAAGTCCATTTCATGGCAATGGCTTTACGCCACCAACGTGCTGGTTGCATACGAACTGATCCTGACCACCAGGGATGCGGCTCTGAGGGGCAAACCTTATTCATGGATACCTGAAGAAGCGCGTGTCGCTGTTGGCTGGCTTTTAAAAAGTTACTGGAACCCCGATTCACTGCTCTTTAACCCGAGAGGTCAACCGGAGGTCAGTCAGGATGAGCCGTTTGCAATCACCACTATGATGCTCCCCGGACAAAACCAACAACAAAGTGACCAGCAAACCCCGACATCAGAATCATCCGACCAGCAAGCCTCAGGGGCAACTGGCCATGTCAGAGGCTCTGTCCCCAGCCCCCTGTCGTCTGGCTCTGGCGGTGACAATGAAGGCCCTGAACAAGACCAGCATACTTTGGGTTTGGGTTGTTACGTCGATTCCTGTCATGGCGTTTGTAAGCTCCGACAAGCATCCAATAGAAGTGAGTCAGCTGAAGGGGCAGTGAGTTCCGCAGAAAGCTCGATAGTCAACGCTCATCATGCAATGACAGAAGCACAACCCCTTCATCCACAGACCCATGAGACTGACGCAAATGTAGCGAGCAAAGCCAGTATCACTGTGTCACGAATCATAAAACACATGAATCGACTAATAATGACTCACATCATAAACGACGTGCATTCCAAAGCGACATCCCCTTCTCCGGATATTGAGTTATTCAGGAATGCCATCACGTTACTTGAACTTCTTGATCCCTCCGATATTTCAACAGATTTAGAACCGTTTAGTCTCTATCCAGAGTGTGATGTCTGGGATGATGCTGATGCTGATGCCTGTTATCACGTCTATTACAGAGGCAAGATGATATTCACTGTATTTCGCACTGCAAATAAAACAAGCTTCCAATCACCTCTGACATGCGGGTTTTTAGTAAGTATTAAAATCGAAGTCTTATTTAATGAATTCTATTATGCTCCTGATGCTCCCGGTTACCAATCTGCAAAAAGTGAATTTGAGGAGCAAAGGAAAAAATAGAAGTCAGTTAAACTACAAACGACTCTTGTGAATGTTCAGGTGCACTAGCAGCCTGTCGGACTTAAGGCTGTCCTACTACGGTTGCAATGGACAACCGGGCAGGCAATATCTTTTCAACCCATATCAGTACAACCTTTGGTTTTTGACAGCACAACATGCTTATTTTCTTGAATTACCACTTCCCTGATCTACCTTTCCTCACTTCAAAATTAGTAACGTATGGATCGAATAATGAAACAATCGCTTTATGCGGCAATGCTGTTGCTGCTTTTGCCTCTGTCTGCTATCTGTCAGGCAGAATCTCTAACAAGACGTTTTGTTATCGAGCATAAACAGACCACTCAGAGCTTTTCTGTTATGCGCAGCCTGAATTCATTGTCGGACAATCCGAGGTACCTTGCCGACACCAACGGCTATTCGGTTTTTTTGCCGCCCGGTGACAAACAACACAAGCCTGGCGGTTACGGGATAACAATGACCTTTATTGAGTCCATTTCATGGCAATTGCTTTACGCCACCAACGTGCTGGTTGCATACGAACTGATCCTGACCACCAGAGACACTGCTCTGAGGGGCAAACCTTATTCATGGATACCTGAAGAAGCGTTTGTCGCTGTCGGCTGGCTTTTAAAAAGTTACTGGAGCCCCTATTCACTGCTCTTTAACCCCGGGGATCAACTGGAGGTCAGTCAGGATGAGCCGTTTGTGATCACGACTATGACGCTCCCCGGACAAAACCAACAACAAAGTGACCACCAAAACCCGCCATCAGAATCATCCGGCCAGCAAACCTCAGGGACAACTAACCATGTCGGTGGGTCTGTCACCCGCCCCTTGTCGTCTGGCTCTGGCAGCGGTAATGATGGTCCTGAACAAGTCCAGCACACACTGGGTTTGGATTGTTACGTCGATTCCTGTTACGGCGTTTGTAAACTCCGACAAGCATCCAACGGCGGTGAATCAGCTGAAGGGACGCTGACTTTCGCAGAAAGTCCGACAGAACACACTCATCATGAGACGAGAGAAACACCACCCTCTCAGCCACACGCCCATGAGGATGCCACAGAAGAAGCGAGTAAAACCGAGACTTCATCGTGTTGGCTTCGCAAAAGATCGAATGAAGATGCCACAGAAGAAGCAAGCAAAGATGAGACAGGGCAAAAGGCGAAAAAGCCCAAGTTAGAGGAAGTAGATGAGCATTCTGAGTCACTTGTTAACGCCGTGCCTGGCACCGAAATAGATGAATCAAACGAAACAGCGGGTAATACTGTCTCTGAAATCATAGAGCACATGAACTCGTTAATCACTATTCTCATTGAAAACGATGTGCATTATAAAACGGAACCCCCTACCCCGGATATTCAGGCATTCAGGAATGCTATCGAACTACTTGAATATCTTGACCCTTCCGATATTTCACAAGGTTCTGAAATGACTGACTCGAATTGTGACTGTTCACACTGTAGTGGCTACAGCGATACTTGGTACATCGTCTATTACAGGGATAATGTGTTATTCACGGTGACACAAACTGAAAGTGAAACCAGATTTGCAGAACGCTGGACATCTGGGGAATCAGCAAAGATTAAAACTGAAGACTTATTTAATGAACTCTATTACGCTCCTGGTGCACCCGGTTACCAATCTACAAAAAATGAATATGAGGCATTCAAGAGATAATAGAATAGTCAGGGAAGGTACACTGGCTAATCCAGCAAGAGAATTTCCAGACCACTGAGCCGGTAAGTTCTTAATTGCTGCTGTCCTGAAAGGATAACGGTCGGTACAAAAAAACTTTCAGGTGCCTGGGCAGCTGCTGCAGGCAATGAGAATTGGTGGACAGGGCCGGCGCCAGGTTAATCCGGTTCTGTATCAGCCGCGAGCGGATAGAGGCACGGGCCCAACACTGTAACGACGCCGGTTGATAAAGTTTCGGCGTATAATTCTTCAGGATGTTAACAGCTTTGATATGCCCGAACTTTTCAGCCTCATGAAGCAGGCTAAAATCGGGCTTATTGTGATCATTACCGCTATTTGGGCAAACCCGAAACTGCTCATATGGATCAAAGTGGTTGTCCAGCAAAAGGGTGATGATTTCTGCTTTTTTTGGGTAATGAAAATAACCTAGCATATTTTGCAGAGCTCGATGAACAACTTTCACGCCCATAAAATCACGAGCATTTGGCTTGGCACCATTGGCCAGCATGAGCTTAGTCGCCTCTAGACGCGGAAAAAGTGCGCCTACCGCCACAGACAAAGGAAATATCATGCCTCCGGGATCATTCGGCTCCACGCCGTTGGCCAGAAGGATGGCTGTCATTTGCGGACCACTGCGAATCGCCCCGCACAACAGCAGCGCACGGGCAGAATAGCTGTAATGATACAGACTGGCACCGCTATGCAACAGCAGCTCAACGATTTGAACATGTCCATCCCATACCGCAAACCATAGCGGACAGCGACCTGTGCGGTCCGGGGCATTGGGGTCAGCACCATGAGCCAACAGAAATTCGACAGTATTACTCTGACCTGCCCATACCGCATAATGCAGTAGTGAACCCTTGTGGCCCCGAGCATTTGCATCAAACCCTTGATTAAGCAAGGTGCACACCATTTCTGGATTTATGGATGAAACAGACACGCTAACATAGCCGATTGCCTGGATGATATCAGTGCGTTCAGTGCAGAATTGAGCTGGAAAAACACCATTATTCAGCGGCCCTTCAGCGGACTCTTTGCTATCGGTTGATGATCGGAGTTTACAAACGCCATGACAGGAATCGACGTAACAATCCAAACCCAAAGTATGCTGGTGTTGTTCGGAGCCTTCGTTACCGCCACCAGAACCAGAAGACAGAGGGCTGGTAGAATAACCGTTAAGTTGGGTGGAGGTAGCTCCTGAGGCTTGCTGACTGGATGATGATGGCTGCTGGTTTTGTTGGCCGTACTGTTGGTCATTTCCGGGGAGCATCATAGAGGTGATCGCAAATGGCTCATCCTGACTGACCACCAGTTGTTCTATCGGGTTAAAAAGCAGTGAATCGGGTTTCCAATAGCTTTTCAAAAGTAAACCAATAAGGACAAACACTTCTAAAGGTAGCCATGAAATCGGCTTGACGCCCAGAGCGGCGTCATGGATGGTAAAGACCCGTTCGTAAGCAAGCACCAGATTCGTAGCGTAAAGCCATTGCACTGAAATGGACTTGGTAAGGGCTGCCTTTAGCTCATAACCGCTAAGTCCATGTCGTTTATCAGAAGACAGAAAATCTGACCCTGGATAGCCATCTTTGCCAGCGATGTCTGAAGGGATATGCGGCAGTGTATTG
This sequence comes from Endozoicomonas sp. ISHI1, assembly GCF_024606225.1. GTDB lineage: Bacteria > Pseudomonadota > Gammaproteobacteria > Pseudomonadales > Endozoicomonadaceae > Endozoicomonas_A. The sequence continues at coordinate 47,265 of NZ_JAGRPU010000003.1, forward strand.
AGATCACTCTTTATAGAAAAGCCCTGGTTTGAAAAGCCTGCATCCTGTTGAGAATCGACAACAAAACGCATTGTCAACACTTCGGCTTGGCAGAAGACAGATATTATCGCTAGCAGTGTCGCAAAGAATGAGTTTCTCATTATTCCATCTCTACGCTCTAATTTATAAAGAAAAAAATAGATCGGGAAAGTGATAAATCAAAAAAACGGTTTTTTTGTCAAAAACCAAAGGTTGCATCAGATAAAAATGCGTCGGGAAGAAGATGCCAGAATACGCAGAACTATTAAAACCGAAGACTTATTTAATGAACTCTATTATGCTCCTGATGCTCCCGACTACCAGTCTGCAAAAAGTGAATATGAGGGACATATTTTGCCATATCAGTGCAACCTTTTGTTATAGACAGCAAGACACGCATATTTTCTTGATTTGCTACTTCCCTGATCTACCTTTCCCGACTACGAATCTGGTAATGCATGGATCGAATAATGAAACAATCGTTCTTTGCGGCGCGGCTGTTGCTGCTTCTGTCTATATCTGTCATCTGTCAGGCAGAATCGTTGACAAGGCGTTTTGTTATGGAGCATCAACAGACCTATCAGAGCTTTTTTGTTAAGCACGACCTGAATACATTGTTGGACAATCCGAAGTACCTTACCGACACAAACGATTATGCAGGTTTTTTGCCGCCTGATGACACACCACTCAGACTTGGCGGTTACGGGTTAACAACGACCTTTACTGAGTCTATTTCATGGCAGTTGCTTCGCGTCACCAATCTGCTGATTGCTTACGAACTGATCCTGACTACCCATGGTGCCGCTCTTGGCGGCAAACCTTATTCATGGGTACCTGAAGAGGCGTTTGTCGCTGTCGGCTGGTTTTTAGAACACTATTGGAATCCCGATTCACTGCTGTTTAACCCAAGAGATCAACTGGAGGTAAGTCAGGATGACCCGTTTACGATCACCACAACGACGCTTCCTGAACAAAACCAACAACACTGCAACCTAAAACAAAGTGACCAACAAAACCCGCCATCACAATCATCCGGTCAGCAAGCCTCTGGGGTAACCACTCATGCTACAGGCTCTGTCAACAGTCTCCTGTCGTCTGGCTCTGGTGGCGGTAACGAAGGCCCCGAACAAGACCAACATACTCTGGGTTTAGCGTGTTACGCCGATTCCTGTCACGGCGTTTGTGAACTCCGAAAAGCACCCAATAGAAGTGAGTTCGCTGAAGGGGCACTGATTTCCGCAGAAAAATCGTTAGGCCGCGCTCATTATGCAATGACAGAAATACAACCCCTTCCATCACAGGCCCATCAGGCTGACGCAAAAGTAGCGTACAAAACCAGAGTCTTTGTGTCACGAATCATAAAGCAAATGAATTGGTTAATGACTATTCTCATTGAAAATGATGTGCATTCCAAAGCAGAATCTCCTTCTCCGGATATCCAGGTATTCAGGAATGCCATCGAGTTACTTGAACATCTTGAACCTTCCGATATTTCAAAAATTTCACAACCGTTTAGTGTCCGTCCAGAGTGTGATGGCAGTGTTACCGGTTATCATCGCATCTACTATAGAGGCAAGATGATATTCACAATAATTGGCACTGCAAAAAAAACAAGCTACGAATCTTCACTGACATGTGGTTTTTTGGGAAGTATTAAAACCGAAGACTTGTTTAATGAACTCTATTATGCTCCTGGTGCTCCCGGTTACCAATTGGCAAAGAGTGAATTTGAGGAACAAAGGAAAAAATAGAGTGTTTTAGGGCGTACCAAGAGACTGTTGATAAATGCAGCCCTTCTCTGACTCGTTCCCAAACTGAGACCCGCAGTGCCTAAAAGCTTGGGAACCAGGATTATGCAACACCCTCTTTAAAGCAAGAATTATCTCCTCTTATACTCTGGCTGCTCCGGGAAATCCTCTTCAGGCAGCAAAAGATTATCGCCATTGGTAAGGCCATAGTTTTTAACTTCCACAAAAGACCCGTTCGAGTCCATGAATGAAAGAGTGGCTTTAACAATGCTATTATGAACTTGCATGTCATTGGGCAGCAGATCCGGATCGATTATAGCCAAAGGCATAGGAACAAAACTGGACATATGAGTGCCATAACCATAACGGGAAGCGCCACGGATGGTGGTAACGCTCTTTTCACCATTTTCACCACCAACCAGCAGATCCAAACCTAATGTTCTGATCAGAGGATCTGTACCACCCAGAGGCATTTCATCCGCTTGGTTTACAATCACAAAGTCACCCGGATTGTATTCATTACCCTCTGTCGCCAGAGCAATAGCAAGACCCGCTATATTCAAATCGTTTGAACCGTCTCCGACCGCTTCACTCAACAGAATGGGCTCATCGGGATATTGAGCCAGCACCCTGGCATAACTGATCGGATCGGAAGGATCAATAATGGCCTGATAAGCAATCTCGGCAGGGCTTTCGTAGGCTACCCAGATTTGCTCTTCAAATTCAGCAAAGTCAGCTGGTGATGAGTTACCCATGGCAGCACTGGCTGCCAGCACGTCATCGGCCAATTGACGTATTTCCTCATCAGTAATCTGATCGGTCCGGGTCAGATCGACACCTTCCAAGCCATCGCGATACTCATCGGTTTTATCGAGAGCCGCCACTTTTTCATCTTTAGAAAGCTCTGTTACAGGATTATATAAACCCAGTTTTTCAGCCATAAATAAACGGAAAGCAGCAGAGTGCAGAACGTCTTCTTGCAATTCGGGAAATAGAACAGGAGACTGCATCAGAACGGTGGCTACACCAGCACCGGGTACATTCACCGTTGTTGTCTTCAGATCCAGTTGCTCTTTATAAGCGGGTATATTCTCCTGAGCATCTCTGATCATTCCAGAGATAATAGTGCTGTGAATTCCTCCCAGCGAACTCCCTAACATATGTACATTCCCGGTATCAAGAAGCGTATTACCCTGATCGTCTCCCACACCATTGGCAATAGCCATGCGAATGCCGACATAATCCAGAGCCACCTGCCACATAAAGCCACGGGTGGTTAACAGATTTTCAGGACTGGCATAATCAGTCCGACGAACCGAAGCATCCAGATCAGCGACACCGTCGCCATCAATATCTACTACTCTGTCACCGTGCAGAGGATGGTCGATGGCAACCACAGCATAACCGGATCCAACCAGTTGTTCAGCAAACAGCTCAGCCTCATCTTTTGAACTACCGAAGCCGTGGCTATGCATAACCACTTTAAATCCGTCAGCGGGAACTGCACCAGAAGGCAGATAGATTCTGGCATTTATGGCATTTTGATCCGGCTCTTTAAACACTCGGATATCAGAAGCATTGCTGGCATTGATAGGCGTACCGTCGTTTGTTTGGAAATAACTGAAAGCGCCTGAGCAGAATACCTGTGGTGCCACCCTGTACTCATTGAAGTTCTCAGGATGACTGTCATGGCTGCCACCTTCCTGCATACTGTCAACATATTCATTGTAATCGCAGTTCTGCCCCATCTCAGGTGTGTCCAGATAGGCCGGCAAGTTGATGGTCGCAGAGAAAACCCGGTATTCAGGCGTTTCTGTCGAATCTGGTTCTGGAATGGACACGCCTTCCTTCTTCAGCAGATCAGAAAACCCTGCAACAAGCGTATTTTTCTGATCTGATGGAACAGCCTCTGGTACTAAATTTGTGATCTTGGTGTCTGATGAGTACTCATTAAGGTAGTTTTCAACAACAGGTCGAATCACACTAACATTAGTGCCCGTAGTAAAATCAGCCGCATATATAATACTGTTGTCAGAAATACCAGCCCCTGCCAACCGATCAATCACATCCTGCAAATGCAGCCCCATTTCATCATTACTGCTTAAGAGCTGCTTATAGGCAGATGAAGCCTGCAAAGATTGACCATGAACATCCTTAACTCCCGTTGTCAGAGTGACAAAATAGCGGGTATCTTCATCAAAAGGCTTCAGAGGCTCAATATTAATAGTGCCCGCTTTTGCCAGAATCGCTCGAAAATCTTCATTCCAAATAAGACTTTCAAGCGTGCCGTCAGCGTTTTCACGGAACATTTTAATGCTTCCCTGAAACGTAGCCGGATCAATGCCGGGTGAGCCCCCGGATTCTTCCGGAGCCTTGACAAATTCCAGAACCATTGGAACCGATGTACCCCACTGCTGAGTGCCATAGTAGTTCCAAAAGGTATTAGGGCTATCACCCGGAGTATCAGCCCAATCTGTCTCTCCGGGTACTTTCAGTGTGCCATCTTCATCGAGCCCAACAATATCGTTGGGGTAAGGAATAACACCATTGGCTGGATCAAACTTCAACGTCTGGGGTTGCAGGGTAACTTCATCAACATCGTCGTTTAGAACATCATCACAACCTGCCAGCAACATAGCAGGTAGAGTCAATGCAATCGCTTTGGCTAAACGTGTGTACTGCATCATTTTTCCTTGTAATTATTTTTCATCACTCTCGGTGAAGGGTATTTAAATAAGCTTATTAACAAGAAATTTTGATCTCAATTCGCCCAAAACTATTCGCACTTTTATCTGTGCAGTAAGCAAACCAGCAGGCGCTACAACAAGATCAATTGACAGCAGAAAGGATATTGAATTAAAACAATCGACTTAACCCGAAAGACCATGAAAACACCAATTCATTGATGCAGGTCACCTTATTAAAGGGCTTCGGTTTTCTTTTGTTACTCAATATTTCATTCTATTAACAAAACAACCCCACTAAATAAGAAGCTAAATATCCTGCATTGATGCTATTAAATCAAAAACATGAATCTGATGAATGATAAAAACGTGATTCAATTCGTTTCCACGCTCCAGAGGCTACCGCAGAAGTGCCCCCCTTCACCGATGCAGCGTTAACAAGTGGCCTGGCTTTACCTGCTGCTTTTGCAACAACCTCTTTGCCTGGGAATGTATACACAACGAAAAATGATCTGTGCAACTTGAGAAAACGTCTGGATTTCAACACTGAAGCATGTGAACGCAGATATTTACGACACCCTATTTCGTGAGGTGATCTATCCTTCCTCTCTGTAGACCAGATAGCAAGGACAGAATGATTAGACACTCACTCTTTGTAGCACCGCTGTTGCTGTTCCTGTTATTGTCAGTCATCTGCCAGGCCAAGTCGTTGACGAGACGTTTTGTTGTCGAACTTGAACAGCATGCAGGTTTTACAAACCAGAACTTTTCTACAAAGCGTGATCGACACACATGGCCGGGCACCCCGTCATCAGATACTGTCGACTCAAACAGCTATGCAGAAACAGATTCGCCATCTGATGACAAAGCACAAAAACCCGAGGGTTCCGGGGGAAAAACGCCCCTTGTTGAATCGATTTCGTGGCAATTGCTTTACGCTACTCATAGGCTGGTTGTCTACGAACTGATCCCAATCACCAAAGAGACTCCTCGAAGCCTTCCTTATTCATGGCTACCTCTGGATGTGGTTATATCGGTCGGTTGGTTTTTAAAAAGCTATTGGAACCCAGGTCCACCTCTGTTAAACCCGATTGAACAGCAAGAGTCCAGTCATGATCACCCGCTTGCGGCCATTACCATAATGTTTGGCTCCGGACATGATCAACATCAATACCAGCCATCAGAATCACCGGACCAGCAAGCCCCGGCAGCTACAAGCCGCCCACAGGCCTCGTTTACTGCACCCCAAAATACTGACTATGGGGGTGGTAACCCGGACCCTCATCAACACTCACATACTTTGGGTTTTAATTGTTTCTTCCATCCCTGTCGTGGCGTTTGTCAATTCCGACTATTATCCGGTTGCAAAGAGCTCGCTGAATCGACGCTGAATTCAGAAAACATGTCGACTGCCGGAAATGGCTCATCCTCTGATTTGGCGGATGGATACCACCTTAGTAACACGGATCATTTTGATCTTCTAAACATGACACCTTCCCAAAACAAATCAAGTTTCAAAGTATTGAATAATCACCCTGACACTCAGATCTCATTTGATTCTTATCAACTGTTTGAGCCACAGATGCGTGGTATTGACGTCAACCCAGCTAATAGCTTTAACCCCATAAACAGGGTCGGCTTTGATGGGACTGGCTTTGATGGGATCGACTTGGATGGGATCGAATTGGATGGGATCGACTTTGACTGGGCCAGCATAGACTCACTGAGCACCGGAGCCGCCTATACAAATGCCACTAAAGAACCAGTCAATGATCATCTGGCGATACCAGAGACTGGCTACCTTGCTCCCGAAGGAGCTAAATATTGGCAACAGGCTCTATCGGAACCTAATAATAAGCACTACAGCAGACAATTAATCTGTGACGTGATCGTGACCCGGGATGGTCAACCGCGACCATGCGGGATAATCTGCAAGAATGCAACCTCTCTGTCGGCTCACAAAAGCAGAGCCCACACCGGGCAACAAACCTGTAACCTGACTGTCATCAGGGAGGATGGTCAGCCGCAGCCTTGCGGGGTGGTTTGCAAGAATGCTGCTTCTCTGTCGGTTCACAAAAGCAAAGTTCACACCGGGCAAAAAATCTGTGATGTAACTGTGGTTGGGAAAGATGGCCAGCTAAGGCCCTGCAAGACGGTCTGCAAGCATGCTCAAGACCTCTCGAATCACAAAAATAGATACCACTCCGGGCAACAACAAACCTGTGACGCGATCGTGACCGGGAAGGATGGTCAGCTTCAGCCATGCGGTAAGGTCTGCAAGCATTCTCGCTCCCTGTTGGCTCACATAAGAAGAAACCACAACAGGCAAAAAACCTGTGACGAAACCATAGTCGGGGAGGATGGCCAGCCGCAGCCATGCGGAACAGTCTGTAAAAGTGCTCTAGCCCTGTCGGAACACAAAAAAAGAAATCACTCCGGGCAACAAACCTGTGATGCAATTGTTGTCGGGGTGGACGGGCTGCTGCGGCCATGTGGAAAAATCTGCAAGAGTTTCAGAGTCTTGTCAAATCACAAAATCGGAGAACACAGCGGGCAAAAGTCCTGTGAAGTAGCAGTGGTCGGAGAGGATGGTCAGCTGCGGCCATGCGGTAAAATCTGCAAGAATTCTAAAGTCCTGTCTGATCACAAAATCGGATATCACAGCGGGCAAAAATCCTGTGAATTAGCAATGGTTGGAGAGGATGGTCAGTTGCGGGCATGTGGGAAGGTCTGCAAGAATGCTCGCGCCCTGTTGGATCACAAAAGAATACACCACACCGGGCAACAAAGCTGTAAGGTTAGCGTGATTGGGGATGACGGCCTATTGCGGCCATGCGGAGAGATCTGTAAGAATGCTAAATACCTGTCGTATCACAAAAGAAAAGAGCACACCGGGCAACAAATCTGCTACATACGTGTGGTTGGGAAGGACGGCCAAATGCAGCCATGCGGAAGGGTCAGTAAAAATGCTCAAGCCCTGTCTCAGCACAAAAGAAGACATCGAAAACGTAAGCAGATTGGTGTAACTCCAGGTGATGAATGCAGTAATCCAGCAGGTAAAGTTCATAAGTAAGACTTGATCTGACACTGCCCTTTCCCCGGACTCAGTGGCTTTTCAGGAGCAGTCCCGGGGCTGGAAAAGAGACTGTTTACCTAAACTAAAATTGCACTTGTTTGAGGGTTTCGAGACAGCCTCTTTGTGCAGACATCTGTTTACTCCGAAAAACGGGCTCTAAAATTTGAAACAAGGCACGGGTTCCCACACTGGAGAGGGTGGGAACCAGGGCTATACAACCGCCGAAGCAGGAGGCAGATTATGAAGTGATTTCCGCGAGCAATATCTCGCTCACTTAATTAAGATTACGCCCTTTGTTGGCAGCAATTCTCAGCCTCAATGCATTCAGCTTAATAAAGCCTTCAGCATCTGCCTGATCATAAGCACCGGCATCATCTTCAAACGTGGCAATATTCTCATCAAACAGGGAGTCATCAGACTGACGACCAACAACCACTACATTACCCTTATAGAGCTTCAGTCGTACGACACCGTTCACGCACTCCTGACTTTCATCAATCATCTTCTGAAGCATCTCACGCTCGGGAGACCACCAGTAACCGTTGTAAATCAGTTTCGCATACTTAGGCATAAGCTCGTCTTTAAGATGCGCCACTTCACGATCAAGCGTGATGGATTCGATCGCTCTGTGTGCCTTCAGCATGATGGTACCACCGGGAGTCTCATAGCAACCACGAGACTTCATACCGACATAACGATTCTCGACAATGTCCAGACGTCCCACGCCATTTTCTCCACCGACTTTGTTGAGGTAAGTCAACACAGTTGCAGGTGTCATTTCCTGTCCATCAATGGCAATGATGTCGCCTTTCTTATAGGTCAGTTCCAGATACAGTGGCTGGTCCGGGGCCTTTTCCGGAGATACGCTCCAACGCCACATATCTTCTTCGGCTTCAGCCCAGGGATTTTCCAGAATGCCACCTTCGTAGGAGATGTGCAGCAAGTTGGCATCCATAGAATAAGGAGACTTACCTTTCTTCTTCTCAACCTGGATACCGTGCTCTTCACAATAGGCCAGCAGTTTTTCACGGGAATTCAGATCCCACTCACGCCAGGGAGCAATAACCTGCACACCGGGCTTGAGGGCATAGGCACCCAGTTCAAAACGCACCTGGTCATTGCCCTTGCCGGTAGCTCCGTGGGAGATGGCATCGGCCCCCGTCTCATTGGCAATTTCTATCAGTCGCTTGGAAATCAGAGGGCGGGCAATAGAAGTGCCCAGCAGGTATTCTCCTTCGTAGAGGGTATTGGCCCGGAACATCGGAAACACAAAATCCCGTACAAACTCTTCACGCAGATCTTCGATATAGATCTCTTTGATGCCCAAAGCTTCTGCCTTGGCTCTGGCAGGCTCAACTTCTTCGCCCTGACCCAGATCGGCAGTAAATGTTACAACATCGCACTGATAAGTATCTTCCAGCCATTTAGCAATGACTGAGGTATCCAGCCCACCCGAATAGGCCAGTACTACTTTTTTGATCTCTTTCACCGAGCACTCCCAATTCCCGATACGGTAAAACCTGATTTGTGAGAGAGTATTGATGATCCAGCATTGAAAATCAATATTTATTCATTAAACCAGAATATAAATTCATCACTTCATTGTTTGATGGCTACCTCACAGCTCCACAAGCCCGATGTGGAAACCACCCAACCGACTTCGGATAGCGACAAAGCGGACACCATTATTCTCGAATACTCCCTTATTTTCCAGACCAGAAATCTCACAGGCAGTCTACCTGATCAGATAGAGACCAAATAATGTGCAAACAATTGGAAAAGCACTACTCTTGAAGTCCTGAAAACCGGTTGAAAGGCACTATGCGATGGGTAAATATCACTACCAAGCCAGCATAATTTTAGATACGATGCCACCTCAGTGAAGAGAGTCTTCCTGACTCTCCAATCTACAACACATTATTAACGTGTTTTTTGATCATCCTTTGCTGTATTTAGCGGACTCGTGAGAAAAACACGTTTACACTGTTGCTATTCAGCAGTCACTCTTTCCTTCTCTGGAACAGGTACTCTTCAGAAGATGACGCAAATGCCCATAGCGAAAGAAAAGATCTCCCTGACACGCCCTGATGACTGGCATATCCACCTGAGAGACAACGCAGCCCTGGCCGAAACGGTGCGTTCTGCAGCCAGGAATTTTACCCGCGCTATTATTATGCCCAACCTGCGTCCACCGGTGCTGAATGCCGATGACGCTGCCGCTTACAAGGCCCGAATCCTTGAGCATGTACCTGCGGGCGTTCATTTTGAACCACTGATGACGCTGTACCTGACAGATAACACCACACCCGAAATAGTTCGCGAAGCCAAGGCCAGAGGCGATGTCAAAGCTCTGAAACTCTATCCAGCCGGGGCAACCACCAACTCTGACTCCGGTGTCACCGACATCAGCAACATTGAAGAAAGTCTGATCGCTATGACGGAGGTGGGCCTGCCACTGCTGGTACACGCTGAAGTTACTGACAAAGATATTGATATCTTCGATCGTGAAAAAGTTTTCATTGATCGCTACCTGCGAGACATTACTCTTCGGCACCCTGACCTGAAAGTGGTTATGGAACACATTACCACCGCTGATGCTGTCGAATTTGTCAAAAGCAGCCACAGCAATGTAGCCGCAACAATTACTGCACACCACCTGCTGTACAATCGCAACGATATGCTGGCAGGAGGGATTCGCCCTCATTACTACTGCCTGCCGATCCTGAAGCGTAATATCCACCAGCAGGCTCTGCTCGAAGCCGCAACCAGTGGCAACCCGAAATTTTTCCTCGGCACCGACTCTGCACCTCATACCGTAGATGCCAAAGAGACCGCCTGTGGCTGTGCAGGTTGCTATACCGCACCGGCAGCCCTGGAATTGTATGCTGAAGCCTTTGAGAGCATGAATGCACTGGATAAACTGGAAGGATTTGCCAGCCACTTTGGTCCGGATTTTTACGCTCTGCCCAGAAACCAGACTTCAGTAAGCCTGATTAAGGAAGAATGGCAATTGCCAGAGTCCATCCCTCTGGGAGACAATCAGGTGATTCCTCTGCGTGCAGGCGAAACCCTGAGCTGGCGCTTGCAAGACCTGAACTGACACTGAAGACCGGAAAGTCTGCCTTCAGATGGCTGACTTTCCATTGACTCTGAAAGAATTAAGGAGATTCCGTGGTCGATGACAGCCATCTGATGGCCAACCGCTTTCGTGGTTTTTTACCCGTTGTGGTGGATGTGGAAACCGGAGGTTTCAATTCCGTCACCGATGCCCTGCTGGAAATTGCGGCAGTAGTCATTGAAATGGACGAAAGCGGCTATGTGCACCCCGGTAAGCCTCAGTCTTTCCATATTAAACCCTTTGAAGGTGCCAATATTGAACAGTCGGCGATAGAGTTTATCGGTATTGATCCCTTCCACCCGCTTCGTATTGCCACTGAAGAAGAACAAGCACTGAACAGTATCTTCAAAACAGTACGCAAGGAAGTTAAGAAGCAGGGTTGCAACCGGGCAGTACTGGTGGGTCACAATGCGTCATTTGACCTTGGTTTTCTGATGGCCGCAGCAGAGCGGTGTGATATCAAACGTAATCCTTTTCATCCCTTCTCCTGCTTTGATACCGCTACCCTGTCAGGATTGGCTTATGGGCAAACAGTGCTGGCCAGAGCCTGCGAAGCCGCAGAGATTCATTTCGATAAGGGCGAAGCCCACTCCGCTCGTTATGATACAGAGAAAACCGCCGAGCTGTTCTGCTCTATCGTCAATCGCTGGAAGGATCTGGGCGGCTGGTTGTAAAGAGGCTTGTAGTACCATTGTTGTCTTTGCCTGGTTTGATGGCCCTGATGCCTCCTGGCAACTGGGCACTTTTTTTGTGACTGGGCCGGGTATTACCAGAGCACTGTGATTGGTGGGTGGGTGTGAAGATAAATGGGTTCCGGAATTTTTGAGAGAGTTGCTTGTGGCAACCACTCGAACAAATCACCAAGGCTGAGTAAATTTCATGGTTTGAAATTGATCACAACCATTGGTGGCGAAATTCCGGATATCTCTTTTATTCTTCCTGCCCGGAGCGCTTCATACCCAGTAACTCAATATTCATTTTCATCCACAGCAGAGTAGCAGCCAGATTAGTGTTGTTATTGCAGATTCCATCATTACCAGACAACAAGCCCCGAGTGTCATCAACTACCTTGTCCACCTCTTGTTGTTGTTGTTCAGGGAATGTCTCAAGCAATTGCTTCAGACGCAGCTGCCCTTGGGTCAGATGTGCAAACCTCTGAGGAAACTGACGTAATTGATAAAATTTAAACAAATCTGGTTCCAGCCCCAATACACTCCAGGTATCGAGCGACACAGAGATAAGGGTGTTCACGTCACGTGCATCAAGTGCAGGTTTATCTACTGTGTCCGTAAAATACTTAATCTCCCCATTGACTCGCAATCGACCGAGTTGCTCAGCGTCCAAGTCATACGTTATGTTCAAAAAAAACTTGAACATATTGCCATTAGTAAGAGGTTCTTTGTCCGCATAATAACCGTTACCCGCCAACATGGGGAATTCCAACAATGTTTTCAGGTCGTGTAACATGAATGACTCACTGCCTAAGCCGCTACCTTGACGTTCAGACAGGAAGTAAAACCGGGAATCAGTAAAGCCATGATATTTTAACGCCAGTGTTAAAGCCAAACTGACAAAATGTGCCAAATACGAATAAACCCGACCATCATAGTGACGCTTAAAAACACTTAAACTATCAACGACAAAAATACGATAACGCCCATTATCATTTTTTCGGATAGAAAAGACGCTAAAATGACCGGTTTGATCCTGAAAAATAAAATTTTTAGATTCATCTGTTGCCATTAACGGCAGATGGGTTATGAATAACCCAATCAGCTGCTGAAGACACTGAGGGTGGCCCAGATGAGTTTGCATATACTTTAACTTTGAAGGGCTGACAGCATTCACAATGTTGTCTAATAACAACTGTTTGGGCAACCCTTCAGGTAATCCAAGCTCCGGAAGTGCATATTTGGCAAATATTCTGATTAGATTTTCTGGCAGGCTCTCAAGCTTTGGATATTCAAGCAAAACGTGTGACATTTCACCTTTTTCCAGCTTGCCGGGAAAATGATGCTTAAGCAGCCTCAGAATCGCTTTCCAACGGTGTTCACCGTTCTCCAGAGAACCCTTCTCCTGCAAAATATCGGGGGATTCCGCGTACAATCTTTCCAATTCTGCATTAAAGTCATCAATATTTTTTTTCTGATCCATTGTTTTCAATGACTTTTCAGCGGCTTTGAGTATTTCTTTCAGTTTTTCCAGATGCCTGGCACGACTCTCATCGTTACCTGATGCCGATGCTGACGTTGAAGAACCTGAGGAACCTGAAGGGCCAGAACCGCCTTGCCCTTTATCGCTTTGCTTTTTACTTTGTTGCTCTTGCTTCGGTGGCGGAGATTTACCGTCGGTTTTAGTCTGCTCCTTGTTTTCGTTGCCATAACGGTTTAATTCGAATGGATAGCCAGTAAACGTCGTACCTTTATCCGGCTGCAGACCACCTCCTTCAGAGAGAGGCGAACTGATTATCGAACCTTTTTCACCCTTTTGTAATAGCAACAGCGGAGCAACGTTAGATTTTGGTAAACGAATGGGATCAGGCAAGAAAGGAGAAAGAATCGCATCGACACCCTCGCCGGAAGCGAGTGATGAAATGTGAGTAACTAAAGCCTGACTACTACCCGACAAAAGCAGAATAGGCACAATAAAAACAAAAGTCATAAAATACCTGGCTTCAAATAGAGATAAAGAAATCATTCTAGACAAGAAACTCAGATTTTCCTGATTTGGTCTTCTCCAACATGAAATGAGCAGATGATCCTGACGCCTTCCGGAAACCGGGTTCCTTTTTTTGTGACCGGGCCGGGCATTACCAAAGCGTTGAGATAGATGGTTATCAGTGGCGGGTGAATCGGTTCCGGATTTTTTTGCGAGGGTTGCTTATGGCAACCACTCGAACAAATCACCAACGCTGAGTCAATTTCATGGTATGAAATTGATCACAATCGTTGATGGCGACGTTCCGTATATATTTTTTATTCTTCCTGCCCGGGGCGGTTCATCTCCAGCAATTCAATATTCATTTTCATCCACAGCAGAGTAGCTGCCAGGTTAGTGTTGTTATTGCAGGTTCCGTCTTTGACTGATAACAAGCCCCGAGTTTCATCGACCACCTTGTCTACCTCTTTTTGTCGTTCTTCAGGGAATTTCTCAAGCAACCCCTCTAAACGCTGCTGCCCTTGGGTCAGATAGGCAAACCTCGGGGGAAACCAACTCAATTGAAAAAATTTAAACAAATCTGGTTCCAGCCCGTATCCACTCCAAGTTTCGAGCGACATAAGAATAAGGGTGTTCAGGTCATGTGTATTAAGTGCGGGATTGTCTGCTGTGTCCGTAAAATACTTAATCTCTCCATTGACTCTCAATCGACCGAGTTGCTCAGTATCCACGCCAAACGTTATGTGCAAAAAAAACTTCACCATATTGTCGTTAGTAAGAGGTTCTTTGTCCGCATAATAACCTTTACCAGCCATTAAGGGGGATTCCAACAATGTTTTCAGGTCGTGTAACATGAATGAAACATTGTCAAAGCCACTACCTTGACGTTCAGGCAGGAAGTAAAACCGGGAATCAGTAAAGCCATGATATTTTAACGCCAACGTTAAAGCTAAACCGACAAGATGTGCCAGAGACGAATAAACTTGATCTTCGTAGCAACGCTTAAAAACACTTAAGCTATCAACGGTAAAAACACGATAACGCCCTTTATCATTTTTCCGGATAGAAAGGACGCTAAAATGACCGGTTTGATCCTGAAAAATAAAATTTTTAGATTCACCTGTTGCCATTAACGGCAGCTGGGTTATAAATAACCCAATCAGCTGCAGAAGACACTGAGAGCTGCCGAGATAAGTTTGTACAAACTTCATAGTGAGTGGGTTAGCAACACTCTTAATCTTCTCAATTAACGCCTGCTTGGGCATCTCTTGAGGTAAAACAAGCCCCAGCACATCTTTGGCAAATAATCGGATTAAATTTTCTGACAGGCTCTCAAACCTGGAATATTCAAGTAAAACGTGTGACATTTCACCTTTTTCCAGCTTGCCGGGAAAATGATGCTTAAGCAGCCTCAGAATGGCTTTCCAACGGTGTTCACCGTTCTCCAGAGAACCCTTCTCCTGCAAAATATCGGGGGATTCCGCATACAATCTTTCCAATTCTGCATTAAAGTCATCAATATTTTTTTTCTGATCCATTGTTTTCAATGACTTTTCAGCGGCTTTGAGTATTTCTTTCAGTTTTTCCAGATGCCTGGCACGACTCTCATCGTTACCTGATGCCGATGCTGACGTTGAAGAGCCTGAGGAACCTGAAGAGCCAGAAGCGCCTTGCCCTTTATCGTTTTGTTTTTTGCTTTGTCGCTCTTGCTGCGGTGGCGGAGATTTACCGTCGGTTTTAGTCTGTTCCTTGTTTTCGTTGCCATAACGGTTTAATTCGAATGGATAGCCAGTAAACGTCGTACCTTTATCCGGCTGCAGACCACCTCCTTCAGAGAGAGGCGAACTGATTATCGAACCTTTTTCACCCTTTTGTAATAGCAACAGCGGAGCAACGTTAGATTTTGGTAAACGAATGGGATCAGGCAAGAAAGAAGAAAGAATCGCATCGACACCCTCGCCGGAAGCGAGTGATGAAATGTGAGGAACTAAAGCCTGACTACTACCCGACAAAAGCAGAATAGGCACAATAAAAACAAAAGTCATAAAATACCTGGCTTCAAATAGAGATAAAGAGATCATTCTAGACAAGAAACTCAGATTTTCCTGACTTGCTCCTCTCCAACATGAAATGAGTAGATGATCCTGACGCCTTCCGGAAACCGGGTTCCTTTTTTTGTGACCGGGCCGGGCATTACCAAAGCGTTGAGATAGATGGTTATCAGTGGCGGGTGAATCGGTTCCGGATTTTTTTGCGAGGGTTGTTTATGGCAACCACTCGAACAAATCACCAACGCTGAGTCAATTTCATGGTATGAAGTTGATCACAATCGTTGATGGCGACGTTCCGTATATATTTTTTATTCTTCCTGCCCGGGGCAGTTCATCTCCAGCAATTCAATATTCATTTTCATCCACAGCAGAGTAGCAGCCAGGTTAGTGTTGTTATTGCAGGTTCCGTCTTTGACGGACAACAAGCCCCGAGTTTCATCGACCACCTTGTCTACCTCTTTTTGTCGTTCTTCGGGAAATTTTTCAAGCAACCGATTTAGACGCTGTTGCCCCTGAGTCAGATGTGCAAACCTCGGGGGAAACCGACGCAATTGATAAAATTTAAACAAACCAGGTTCCACCCCCAATACATTCCAAGTTTGGATTGCCGTAACAATAAGGGTGTTCAGGTCATTTGTATAAAGTGCAGGTTTATCTGACGTGCCCACAAAAGACTTAATCTCACCATTGACTCGCAATCGACCAAGTTGCTCATCATCCAAGCCGTAGGTTATGTGCAAAAAAAACTGCACCATATTGTCATTGGTAAGGGGGTCTTTGTCCGCATAGTATCCGTTACCAGCCAACATGGGGAATTCCAACAATGTTTCCAGATCGTGCAACATGAATGACTCACAGCCAAAGCCACTGCCCTGACGTTCAGGCAGGAAGTAAAACCGGGAATCAGTGAAGCCATGATGTCTTAACGCCAGTGTTAAAGCTAAAGTGACAAAATGTGCCAGGAGCGAATAAACTTGATCTTCGTAGTAACGCTTAAAAACACTTAAACTATCAACGACAAAAACACGATAAAGTCCTTCAGTATTTTTCCGGATAGAAACAATGCTGACGTGGCCCGCATGGTCCTGAAAAATAAATTGTTTAGATTGACTTGCTGCCATTAACGACAGCTGGGTTATAAATAACCCAACCAGCTGCTGAAGACACTGAGGGTAGCCCAGTCGAGCTTGCATATACCTTAGAGTTAACGGCGGTCTGGCAGCATTGACAATGCTGTCTACTAACGACTGTTTGGGCACCCCTTCAGGTAATACAAGCTCCGGAATCGCATATCTGGCAAATACTCTGATTAAATCTTCTGGCAGGCTCGCAAGCCTCGGATATTCAAGTAAAACGTGTGACATTTCACCTCCTTCCAGCTTCCCGGGAAAATGATGCTTAAGTAGCCTCAGAATCGCTTTCCAACGGTATTTACCACTCTCCAGAGAGCCCTTCTCCTCCAAAATATTGGGGGATGCCGCATACAATCTTTCCAATTCTGCATTAAAGTCATCAATATTTTTTTTCTGATCCATTGTTTTCAATGACTTTTCAGCGGCTCTGAGTATTTCTTTCAGTTTTTCAAGATGCCTGGCATGACTCTCATCGTTACCTGAAGCCGATGCTGAGGCTGCACCTGAGCCTGAAGAGCCTGAAGAGCCAGAACTGCCCTGCCCTTTATGACTTTGTTTTTTGCTTTGTCGCTCTTGCTGCGGTGGCGGAGATTTGCCATCGCTTTTGGTCTGTTCCTTGCCTTCGTTGCCATAACGGTTTAATTCGAATGGATAGCCAGTAAACGTCGTACCTTTATCCGGCTGCAGACCACCTCCTTCAGAGACAGGCGAACTGATTTTCGAACCTTTTTCACCCTTTTGTAACAATAACAGCGGAGCAACGTTAGATTTTGGTAAACGAATGGGATCAGGTAAAAAAGAAGAAAGAATCGCATCGACACCATCGCCGGAAACGAATGATGAAATGTGAGGAACTAAAGCCTGACTACTACCCGACAAAAGCAGGATAGGCACAATAAAAACAAAAGTCATAAAACACCTGAGCTTCAAATAGAGATAACGAAGTCATTCTAGACAAGAAGCTCAGATTTTCCTGACTCCAGGATCTTAATACCGCACGAGACGTTGACTCGCGTTAGAAATGGGCAGAATTTCAGCACTGACTGCGGCACCACAAGTCGAATCTGAGATTTCCAACCTCAGAGTTAGCCAAAATACGACTTTGGATACCTGATTCCCCGTGCTTTTTGACTGAATTCAAAGAAACTTGTAAAGAGAGTCATTAATGCTCACCGGGGCACTGCTGAGCTTATATGAAACTCAGTTCAGGTAATGCTCCTCAAGGTATTGAGCAACAGCATCATGATTGCATTGACCGATCACCTGATGATCGGGAAGTTTTGCTTTCAAACGCTCTGTAGCATTTCCCATAACCAATCCTTTGCCAACAACCTGCAACATCTCAACATCGTTCATGCCGTCACCAAAGGCTACTGCGTCTTTGGGCTTTAGTCCTTTGAGTTTCATGACTTCTACCAGAGCCGCACCTTTACTCACGGCTGGCGCCATGACCTCAAGACAGGTATCCAGGGAGAAAGCCATATTCACGGAGTCGCCGAAAGCTTTATGAATATCCTGCTCCAGACCAAGTAACTCATTATGCTCTTTGGCTACAAAGAACACTTTGATAATCTTGTCGACAGGAATCGTATCCAAATCCTGCAGGGTGTAACTGAAACCTGTGTCCTTGTGAAACTTCAACAGGTTTTCATGGTGCTGCTCGACATACCATTTATCTTCACTGTACACACTTTGAAACACGGTTTCGCTGTATCGGCGGCCAATCGCAATTAAAGGCTGGATAAACGCAGGATTGAGATCATGGCTGACGATCATCTCCCCCTGAGGATTGTGTGCACGTGCACCATTAGAAGTAATAGTGAACATGTCGATGTCCAGCTGTGCCCTCATCTCTTCAACATCCAGGTGATGCCTGCCAGTAGCAAAGACAAAACGGATACCCTGACTACTTAAACGACGAATAACTTCTTTTGTGCGGGGCGCTAGCTCATGCTGGTCATTGAGAAGAGTACCATCAAGATCAGAGACAACAACGGGATACATGCATACCTCATCGGAGAGTGCGTTTTATCTGTATCCTGACACTAGCAGCCATGATAACACTGCTTTCTTGGCCTGCTGAATGACACAGTGATAACCAGATAAAACAGGTGTATTGGTCTCTAAATTATGCACATTGGTCTCACTTTCTGACAATAGCCGAATATACCAAAGATCATGAGTTAAGTATTCTCAGACTGCTATAACCAGCAGGGTTAGCCCTTAAGGAACATCAAAAGAAAGAAGCCGCTGGATAGCGGCTCCGGTAAGAGAGGATTATTCGAAAGTTATCTCACCATCTGTGAGTGTTGCCATGATGACATCACCGGGAGAGTATTGACCGGACAGTATGGATTCTGCCAACGGATTCTCAATACTGCGCTGTATGGCCCGCTTCAATGGCCGGGCACCGTAGACAGGATCGAAACCCACTTCAGCCAGTTTCTTCATTACTTGATCAGAGACTTCCAGAGACAGACTGTTTTCAGCAAGACGTTTGTTCAGTCGGCTCAACTGAATAGCCGCAATACCTTCTATCTGCTTCTCAGTTAACGGATGGAAGACCACCAGCTCATCAACACGGTTGATAAATTCAGGTCTGAAGTGAGCTCCCACTACATCCATAAGCGTTGATTTTAGTGCTTCAAAATCTTCACCCTGCATGGTCTGAATGACATCAGAGCCGAGGTTGGAAGTCATAACAATAACAGTATTTTTAAAGTCTACCGTTCTTCCCTGACCGTCGGTTAAACGACCATCTTCCAATACTTGCAAGAGAATATTGAAAACATCAGGGTGAGCCTTTTCTACTTCATCCATCAACACCAACGAATAGGGTTTACGTCGCACAGCCTCTGTCAGATACCCTCCCTCTTCATAACCCA
This sequence comes from Endozoicomonas sp. ISHI1, assembly GCF_024606225.1. Classification (GTDB taxonomy): domain Bacteria; phylum Pseudomonadota; class Gammaproteobacteria; order Pseudomonadales; family Endozoicomonadaceae; genus Endozoicomonas_A. The sequence goes on from NZ_JAGRPU010000003.1 coordinate 66,636, forward strand.
CATAGCCAGGAGGTGCTCCCAGCAGACGGGCAACAGAGTGTTTTTCCATAAATTCGGACATATCGATGCGAACAATAGCGTCTTCTGTATCAAACAGAAATTCCGCCAACGCCTTGCACAACTCTGTCTTACCGACACCGGTTGGCCCAAGAAACATGAAGGAGCCATTGGGTCTATTGGGATCGGCCAGACCCGCTCTGGAACGGCGAACAGCGTTAGAAACAGCGACTACTGCTTCGTCTTGACCAATGACACGACCATGAAGTGCGTCTTCCATCTTCAAGAGTTTTTCACGCTCACCTTCGAGCATTTTGGCAACAGGAATCCCGGTCCAGCGGGATACGACTTCAGCAATCTCTTCATCCGTGACCCGATTGCGGAGCAGCTTGGTTTCTCCACCTGACTCAGCAGCGTCTGCTTCTGCCAGCTTCTTTTCGAGCTCAGGCAACTGGCCATACTGAATTTCTGACATTTTGGCGAGGTCACCGGAACGCTGCGCCACCTCCAGAGCGATCAGCAGTTGCTCACGCTCTTCCCGTAACTTCTGAGATCCCTGCAGAACGACTTTTTCGGCCTTCCAGATGTCTTCAAGGTCTGAGTAATCTCTTTCAAGACGGCTCACTTCTTTGTCGAGCAGAGCAAGCCTCTCTCTGGATGCCTTATCGTCTTCTTTTTTGAGCGCTTCCTGTTCGATTTTCAACTGAATCAAGCGACGTTCCAAACGATCCATTTCTTCTGGCTTGGAATCCATCTCCATGCGGATACGACTGGCTGACTCATCAATCAGATCAATGGCCTTATCAGGCAGTTGTCTGTCAGTAATATAGCGCTGGGACAGTTTTACCGCAGCGACAATGGCCGGGTCGGTAATGTCAACACCATGATGAGCTTCATAACGCTCTTTCAGACCACGTAGAATAGCAATAGTGTCTTCTTCTGTAGGCTCATCCACCAGTACTTTCTGGAAACGACGCTCCAGCGCTGCATCTTTTTCAATATATTGCCGGTATTCATCCAGTGTCGTCGCACCAACACAATGTAGCTCTCCCCGGGCCAGAGCAGGCTTGAGCATATTACCAGCGTCCATAGCACCTTCTGCTTTACCGGCTCCTACCATGGTATGGAGTTCATCAATGAACAGGATGATCTGTCCCTCCTGTTTGGACAGCTCATTAAGTACCGACTTTAAACGCTCCTCAAATTCGCCCCTGAATTTGGCCCCGGCAATCAACGAGCCCATATCAAGCGACAAAAGCCTTTTACCCTTGATACCGTCAGGCACTTCGCCATTAATAATTCTTTGAGCCAGTCCTTCAACAATGGCGGTTTTGCCGATACCGGGCTCACCAATAATCACCGGATTATTTTTGGTACGCCGTTGCAACACCTGAACAATGCGTCTTATTTCGTCGTCCCGTCCAATGACAGGGTCCAGTTTGCCTGCTTCAGCCCGCTCAGTAAGATCAATGGTGTAAGTCGCCAGAGCATTGCGATTATCTTCCGCATTGGGATCATTGACCGCTTCGCCTCCCCTGAGATTGTTGATGGCATTTTCCAGAGCCTGCTGGCTTACCCCTTGCCCTTTCAGCACACTGGAAACGGACGAGTGCCCCTCCATCATCACCAGAAGAACGGTTTCACTGGAAATAAACTGATCCCCGCTTTTCTGGGCCTGCTTATCGGCCAGGTTAAGCAAACGGATGGTTTCCTGGGACGGTTGAATATCGCCGGTTGGATTATTGATGACTGGTACCTGATCCATTAGCTTCTCGAGCTCATCAACCAGCTGCTGCAAATTAAAACCCACCTGACTCAAAAGAGGCTTGATGGAACCACCCGGCTGATTCAGCAGCGCCAATAACAGGTGGACAGGTTCTATCTGATTGTGATCTTTACCCAGAGCCAGTGACTGAGCATCTGACAATGCGGATTGCAGCTTACTGGTGAGTCTGTCTGCTCGCATAGCTAGTTCTCCCGCGCTTTATTAATTGCCGACAGGGCGGCTTCTGTCATGTATATTGCGGCAGAATCGATCTTTTCAAGACTTGGCTTTCCCAGCCCTCCCGAAGTGGCTAATATCTTGGTGCCTGCTAGATTGAAGGGTTTTGATTTGATCCGAGATAACCTTCAATACTATGAAAAAATTATGGAACCCGCCCGCTCAACAGCATCGACCAACCCCATCTGATCCGTTATCTGCAACACTTTTTTTGATATTTGCCTTTATCATCACCCTTTCTCTTGAGGCAATGGCAGCGTCTGCCAACCCGGAAGACAGTCTCGTTGTCATTTTCAACGATCTGTCTTCGACAGGCTTTTGTCTTGGCGTTGTGACAGGAGAGAAAGAAATCACGACTACAGCCCTCTGCGCAAAAAACGGTGGGTTTGGCAACTACTCTATCTTCATCAGCCCGGAAGACCTCAGTTACTGGGAATATTTCACTCAACCTTACTGGCAATCAGAAAGAAACAAACAGGAACCCATTAGAGAGAACCAGATAGTAACCATCACTTTGGAACAGCGCCCGGAAAATACAAACATTGCCAAAGTTTCCAGGCGAGCAACCCCAATCAAGGCAACGCCTCTCTGGAAGTGTCTTGCTATGAACGGAGATTGGAACGATGCTCAGTGGAAATGGCAAATGTACCGGGTAAGACCTCTGAATCTTAGCACAGCAGCCTATACAGCCCCTCCCAAACAACTGCCCGAAAGTCTGAAGGTCTGGTACTTCGATAACACTGTTGCAATATTTGACCGGGATGGTGCCCTGATAGGCTTCTCCTATTGTCCGGAAGCTGCCTTCACCGCCCCTTCAGATGAATTCAGGATATACTCCGTTGACTATCAATCGGGAGAATATATAAACCATCAAGAATTCTAAAGCTGAATACAAACCACCAAAATGTCCCGACCGGATACCATCAGCCTTTACCTGGTTCAACACTTTTGCTTGTGTCACCTGCCAGGATAATTGTGACTTTCTCAGTCTTGGGTCGTGCACAGCAAAGCAGGAACTCACCTTCAGGGGGTGCAATGGAGATCTCACGATCGTAGAAAGTATCCCCTGCTACCAGCCGGGAGGCGCATGAATGACATACACCCATACGGCAAGCGTTAGGGGGTGTCAGGCCGTATTCTTCAGCCAGTTCCAGCAGTGAAAGATTGGGACCTGCATCCCATTTCGCAACAACCCCATCGGGTAAGAAAGTGACCTCAGCGGTTTCCACTACGGGCGGAGGCGGTGCTCCCGGTTCCGTTCCAAAGCTTTCGGTGTAGATCTGATGGGCGTTGGCTTTAAGTGCCAGCAGCGCTTCACGAACATGAGTTTGAAAAGTCTGTGGTCCACAGAGAAAGAACAGCAACTCATAGGGTGGCATATCTATCCGTTTATCACCGTCCATAATGTAAAGCCCGTCCAGCTTCTCAGCAATTATATCCTTCGTAAGATGGCCCTGATAATCGAAACGACCGGACGAAATGTCATTTTTGGTCGGTCGGGAAAAAATATGAATAACTTCGACATTGGGGAGTGCTCCTAGCTGATCCAATTCATCCCGGTGCGCCTGATGAATGCCATCCTGAACCGCGTGAAAGAAATATACAGGTGGGTAGTTTTTTACCGACGTGTGTGCTTTTAGCATGGCTAAAAGAGGGGTCAACCCAATCCCGCCAGCAAACAAAACCACGGGTTTTGGATTGCCGCGTGCAAGGGTAAACTGACCCATGGGGGAAGATACGCGAAGGTTGTCTCCCACCGCCAGTGTCCCATGCATATATGCACTACCGGGCCCGCCGGGAGAGCGCTTAATGGTCATACGGTAGTGGTCAGGGTCATCCTGAAAGTCGCTAAGACTCCAGACTCGGGTGATTTCTTCTTCAGCCAGCGGTACTTTCACCGTCAGGAACTGGCCAGCCAGTGCTCCTGCCAAGGGTGCCTCTCCATCTGGTGCTTCAAGCCAGACTGATTTTGTGTCTGGCGTCTCCTGACGGATGTCTTTAACCCTCAGTGCGCGAGAGCCTGACCAGCGACCTTTTGATAACTGCGCCCGATCTCGCTCCGCTGCGATTTTTGATGTTAAGAAGAAAGAAGACATCGGACTCAGGCCTTCAAGCTCTGACATCGCCTGCATCTGATCCAAGCTGGCTGTGCCCGCAAAAAGTGCTTTAGAGATGTTCAGCGCCAGAGTACGTGGCTCTGATTTGGCTTCGACCTGTACTTGATCCCCGGCGACGATGGTACCTGTTTTAACTACATTCAGGTAAATGCCACTATGACCTGAGATTGCAAACTCCGGAATAAAGCTATCCGGCTGCCCCAACCGCCAGCACACTTTGAAGCATGGAATACGAGGCCCGGAAACGGATAGCACTACTTCATCGCCTATGCGCAAAACATCTCCCACTGCCAGAGCGACCTCATCCAGCCCGTCTATAACGAGATTTTCTGCAAACCGACCCATTGGCCAATCTTCATCGTTGCCGCCAAGACGTTCTTTCCAGTACGCATAAGTAGTCGTTGAAACAGCATAGATATGGTCGTTATGGACAGCTACCTCATTACCCTCAATACCACTTGCATGAACCCTTACCGGGCCATGCACCTCAAATTTCAGGTAAGCCGTTGTAACACCGTGACCGCGTATGTTATGGCGCTTTGTTTTTCCAATGCAGATCGCTGTGAGTTTCATTTTTTTATACCAGTCCTGCTTAGTCATCCCTTTAAGCCGAAGCCTGAACAGTTAACATGAATCATTCACAACTGAAGTTCGACAAAAGATCAATCGCTTTGATTTACAACCCATTTATTTTCCTGAAACTTTGATTTTTGCTCTTTCTTAAGTTTTGTCAACAAACCTTCTTCATACTGACACATTGCTTCTCTATTCTGCCCTGACAATTTTAAAAAACACCTGTCATGGATTGAATATGGCTATAACAAGAAGACGTTTCTTTCAGGGAGCTGCCCTGGGGATTGCTACACTGCCGCTGCTCAAAACCTTTGCGAGCAGCCACCAACCCTTTCAGCACGGTGTAGCCAGTGGCGACCCCCTGACCGATCGGGTAATCCTCTGGACCCGGATCACTCCCGATGCCGACCCTGGTTTTCAACAGGCCATTATTCCCTATTCCTGGGAAATGGCCCTTGACCCGCAGATGAACCAGATAGTCCGGTCCGGCGAGGGCGTTACCGGCCCTCATGTTGACTACACCGTTAAAGTTGATGCCGAGAGCCTGGTATCAGGCACTGTCTATTACTACCGATTCTTTTCTAATGGAAAACCTTCACCGGTGGCCAGAACAAGGACTTTACCGGAAGGACACCTGAACAGATTGAGACTGGCGTTCTGCTCCTGCTCTAATTATCCGGCGGGCTACTTTAACGTCTACCGGGAGATTGCCCGAAGATCCGAGTTGGATGCCGTACTCCATCTTGGAGACTACATCTATGAATACGGTCCCGGTGGCTTTGGAACAAACAATAACCTTGGTCGTAGCCCGCTGCCTGCAAAAGAAATAACAGTACTTCAGGACTACCGACAGCGTTACGCCCAATACCGAACCGATCCGGATTTGCAAGAAGTTCACCGTCAGCACCCTTTCATCTGCGTCTGGGACGACCATGAATCGGCTAATGATTCATGGAAAGGCGGAGCCCAAAACCATAACTTTGGTGAGGGCATCTGGGAATCACGCCGCAACGATGCCATTCAGGCTTATTTTGAATGGATGCCCATCAGGGAGAGTGGCATTGTTGACCAGTTTGGACAAAAAACCATTTATCGGAGATTCCGATTTGGTGACCTGATTGATCTCTTTATGCTGGACACCCGACTGACGGGGAGAGACCGGCAGGCTCTGCCATTGTCTGCCAAAGCCGCTAAAGATCCGTCAAGAAGCCTGTTGGGTACGGATCAGGAGCAATGGCTGCATAATGGCTTAAGCCAATCCATGAACGAAGGGATTCGCTGGCGGGCACTTGGACAGCAGGTCTTGATGTCACAACTCACCATCAATTCGAATCTTCCTATCCTCATGGATCAATGGGATGGTTATCAGGCATCCCGACAGCGACTGTTTGATCACATTCAAAATCAGGGTATCAATAATTTGATGGTTCTGACCGGCGACACTCACAGCTCATGGGCTTTTGATCTGGCGCCTGAACCGCGCTTTCCTCACTACGGACGGATTTCAGGTTTTGGCGCACTGGGTGGAGAGTTTGGGACCCCCGCAGTCACATCCGGGTTTTCTGAAAAGACAGGTCTTGCCAAAGTGGCCTCACTGGCCCTGGACGGTGCTCTGCCGAACTTGAAGTGGACAAACCAGAGTGAAAAAGGCTATGTGTTGCTGGATATCAGTCACAGTCGGACGAAAGCTCACTGGTACCACGTAGACACGGTAGCCAGCAGAAACTACAACCACTATCTGAAGAGAGTGTATAAACAGAATGATGGTGCCAATCACATTCACAGAGCCTGGTCGGAAAGTAGCCCGGGCGAGTCACCCGCTCCAGCGCCTGATCTTGCCAATTTATTTGAAGGACTGAGGCAGCGCTATTATAGCTAGTAGTGAGCCACAGGAAGTGCCCTCATTGAGAGCACTTCCGATCTATTCAATCCAGACCAATGTGGCTAAACGTCCGGACTGGACGCCATCCCTCCGGTAAGAGAACCAGCGGTCATCCTCCTTGTAGGTACAGAAATTGCCGCCACTGATTTGTGTCACGCCCAGCTTATCCAACCGAAACCTTGCCAGTTGATAGAGATCGCCATACCAACGGTCACCTTGGCCTGGAATAAAAGCCGTCTCCATTTGCAGATCAGAATTCAGAAAAGCGTCACGAACTTCAGGCCCCACTTCAAAATGAGACTGGCTGATGGCTGGACCCAACCAGACCATTAACTGGTCGGGTTCATCGCCCATAGCTTCAGCCGTGGCTTCCAGGACGCCTGCCTGAAGCCCTTTCCAACCGGCATGAGAAACAGCAACATGGGTGCCGGATCTATTGCAAAAAATAACCGGGAGACAATCCGCCGTTAAGACAGCACAGGGTAACCCCTGCTTATCTGTCCAAACCGCATCACCTTCTCTCTCAATGTTATCCGGCCTGGCCATGACCACTTTAGTACCGTGAACCTGTTTAAGCCACTGAGGCCTATACCGCCATTGACGGTTCTCACCCAGCAACGCCCTGTTTTTTTCTACCACATCAGGATCATCACCGGATCGCAGCCCCAGATTGAAACTACTGAAAGCGCCCCGACTGTAACCCCCGGTTCTCAGTGTTACAGCAGCCCTCACACTTTCGGGCGCAGGCCAGTCCGGAAGCAGGTAACGATCTTCAGACATATTCGGTTCTCTCTATTACGATGCCTTGGGAACCTGAGTTCCCCGAAAAAAAACAGGGTATCCTGCTCAGGACTCTTTAGCGTCTTCTTTTAGTACATCCAGTAGCGCAGAAAAGTCATCCGGCAAAGGTGCCTCCCACTCCATATAATCATCTGTCACCGGATGCATAAGGCCCAGTCTCCCGGCATGAAGAGCCTGATGCCTGAAGCCTCTGAGAATCTCTTCCAGAACGGGAGAGCATCCCTTTGGAATTCTCAGGCGGCCAGCATACAAATCATCCCCCACCAACGGGAAACGAATATGGCTCATATGTACTCTGATCTGGTGAGTTCTCCCCGTTTCCAGTTTACAGCGGACATGGGTATAAGCATTAAATTTCTCCAGAACCCGGTAATGAGTCACAGAGGGTTTGCCGCTGGGTACCACCGCCATCCGGAGACGATGCGTCGGGTGACGGGCAATCGGTTCATTAACCGTTCCGCCAGCCGTCATGACGCCCTGAACCACCGCCTCGTATTCACGACTGACACTTCGGTCCTGAAGCTGAGCCACCAGATCGGTGTGAGCTGCCAGGTTTTTGGCCACCACCATCAGCCCCGAGGTATCCTTATCCAGTCGGTGCACGATGCCCGCCCTGGGCACCGAGGCCATCTCGGGGTAATGATATAACAGGCCATTCAACAAAGTACCTGAGTAATTCCCTGCCGCCGGATGAACCACCGTTCCCACCGGTTTATTGATGACCAGAATGGCATCGTCTTCATAAATAATATTCAGTGGGATGTTTTCAGGTTCCCAGCGTTCTTCATTATCGACTTCAACACTGAGTGTTAGCTGCTCGCCACCGATCAGCTTGTCTTTAGGCTTTTTCTTCTGGCCATCCACCCGCAAATCACCGTTTTTGATCCACTCCTGAAGACGTGCTCTGGAAAAGTCCGGAAAGCAGCTGACCGCAATCTGGTCCAGTCTTTTGCTTCCCAGTTCATCAGGCACAACGACCTGCTGATTGATCTGCTCACTCATCAAATACTTCTCAGGTTAGAGGGGCCTGGGCGAGCGCTATTCCCGGTCAGACCCCTGTGTCAATCAACAAAAAAATCTCAGCCACCGAAGGACAAATGCTGCAATAAAACAGGTCAATAAAAATGTTCAGCCTCCTGAAAGCAGTAGATTGATATTAATAGACCCGGTTTCTTTTCGTTTTACGGCGGACTGTGTTTAAATTGGTTGGATAAAGGCGGGAAGTTTATCACATCACTGGGTCTGGCTGGACTATGCTCAAAACTTTATCATCAACCTGCTTCCCTGCTGTTAAGTTCGTGGGGAGCACCAGCTCTCCTCACAATCATGCCGGAGTAAGGAAACTGTAAACACCATGACAATACTCAAAACCACATACTCGCGCCTGACAGGTCTGTTCCTTGCTGCGGTGGTTCTGGCAGGATGCTCCTCGACCCCTGAGAAAAAAACGATCCCGGAATCCCTGACTGAGGCCGAGCTCTACCAGACGGCCAACCAGTCGCTGAATAACCAGAGTTATACGAAGGCTATAGACTATCTGCGTGCACTGGAGTCACGCTATCCCTTCGGTTCTTTTGCGGAGCAGGCTCAGCTGGATTTGGTCTATGCCTATTTCATGAATGTAGAGCCTGAAGCCGCCAGAGCTGCAGCGGACCGTTTTCTTCGCCTGCACCCACAGCACCCCAATGCAGACTATGCCTATTACATCAAAGGCCTGGCCTCTAATACGGCTGCTATGGGCCTCATCGAACGTTACCTGCCACTGGACAACACAAAGCGCGACCCTGGTCAGGCTCGTCAATCCTTCAACGAGTTTCGTGAATTACTGACACGCTATCCGGACAGCAAATACGCACCGGATGCCCGTCAGCGGATGGTAGCCCTGAGAAATCGTCTGGCTGATTATGAAATTCATGCAGCCAATTACTACATGAAACGTAAAGCCTACGTAGCGGCAGTGAATCGCGGCAAGTACGTTGTTGAAAATATGCAGAAGACCCCGGCAGTAGAGCCCGCATTGGGTATCATAGTGGAAGGTTATCAACGGCTGGGGCTGACAGAGCCTGCGAATGAAGCCCTTGATGTTTTGAAACTGAACTTCCCGAATTCGAAACTGCTCAATGACCAGGGGGAATTCATCGGCTATCAGTCCTTCGGTGATGTCGACCCCTCTCTGCTCTATACCGTGTCATTCGGCCTGCTGGGTGATTCAGGTGTTGAGAAGCAGAAAGCGCAGACTCCTGTCGCTCCCAAACCTCCCGAAGACGAACAGTAATATCCCGGCTTCCAGCAGGAAGCCGCACGACCTTGCGGTTTACTAATTCAATGCCAACGACTGTGAAATGCCCAAAATGCGGCAAAGAAGTGGAATGGAAGAAAGAAAACACCTTTCGACCCTTCTGCTCCCGACGATGCAAGTTGATTGATCTGGGAGCCTGGGCAAATGAAGAGCGCTCGATTCCCGGAGACCCTGCTTTTGATGATCTGATGTCCGGCGAGATCGATGACCATCTAAAGCACTGAGAAACCTCTGCCTGCACCCAGCTCCTCGGGCCAGGAGCCCTGATTCAAGAGGGCTTTTGCCTGCGAGCGCTTAAACTCCAGAACTTCATACATGGCCTCACGAAGCTCTGGTTGATGCATATGCTCAGCCAGCTCGCTCAAATGCTGATCTGACAGCGCGGCAATTCTCTGCAATGCTGACTCTATCGATCTTTTGACCTGATCATCTGGCATCTGCTCAACCATAGTCAGCAGAGTATTCTTTCCTCGATACTGAACTCTGTGCAATCTTGATGGATGCAAAAGCTTCTGGGTAAATTCATCCATAGTGCAGTTCTTCGGGAGGGAAAATTGATTATAAAAAGACATACCAAAATCAATGCTGACTAACTTGCCAGTGATGAGCTCATCCCCCTTTTCAACGTTCATCAGCTCATCGCCTTCGGCGTGCTTGAATAAGTAATTATCAAGTTTCAGATAATCCTGATCGCCCAGAAGAAAACGCCTCATGACAAGATTAGTGACCGGATTATGGTCATCAGCAAACTGGCAAATGGGAGGGAATAATGTTTGATGAAAGTAAGTATCGCCAGGATAGAAGCCTTTAAGGTCTTTGGATGCCACACAATGATCCTGACGCTTTTCGTCCAGACTGTAGCGATGCATGTATTCCTGCCCATAATGCATAACTTTCTTGTAGGCTTCAGCAGCAAGGCACTCTCTTTGAGCCAGCACTTTTCGATTATCGTAGAAACGAGCTTTGTAAGGTTTTCCGGTGATCAGGTAGATTACTTTTTGCAACAGCCGTTTGAATTTTTCAGCACCCGATTCATACCCAAACGTTTTGATATGCCAGAGTCCTTGATTTTTCTTAGTTTTCGGAGAATCTGATTCCTTATCTATTCCCCTTGCTTCGGTTTTGACACGCATTAACCGGTGATCAACAACCCCCCGGCGAATTGGCCCGGGAAACTCTTCCCAATACTCGCTGAAGGGTCTGTCATTAATAGATGGAAGAATATTTCGACCAACCTGCCCAGTCTCTTTGTAATAGGCAACCTCTCGATCCTGAATAGGGCGCTGACCCTGTGCTGAAGATTCTTGATGCAGCCCTTCAGTGCCAGATGGATCTTCCCGTGAACCTATCGTTCTTCCCAGCGTGTCCTGGCCAGAAGGTGACGGGGATTGGTAGGTTGAATCAGCGGGTAGCCCTGATGTTGATCTGTTGCCACCGGGCCCGATACTAGGATGAGACATTTGCTTCCCTGCAAAAAGTTATTCATTTTAATTAAGACTAGTATAGGGTCTCAATGAATTTGGGACCAGAAAGCACCAATAGCCGCGATTCCCTGAACACCCCGGTCTATTAACTTCTCTTGATCAGCAAGCTCCATTCCTCCCAACCAGAAAACGGGTAGTGGACAGCGATCAGTCAGCTCATCAGCTTTCTTCTCACCTAATGTCTCACAGCCTGGATGCGTGTTTGTGAGCCTGACCGGAGAGAGTGTTACAAAATCGACACCCAATGATGCGGCCCGGTCAATTTGCTCCTGATTATGACAGGAAGCTGCCAGCCACTGACCAGATCGGCAGCGATTACGCCAATCAACACCCTCTTGCAGCAGCTGTTTCGAGGTAAGATGAATACCATCACACCAGGCATTGGCCAGTAGCTCAGCCCCGCCTTTAAGCAGTAGCTTGGCTCCGGTTTGCCGACAGAGATGATGCAGCTCTCTGGCTAAATGCTGATAGGTTGCTTTATCCAGCCACGGAGCCCGAAACTGGATCAGCTCCATTCCCTGCTCAATCTGATAACTCACTTTTTCCAGAAGTTCAGCAGCCGCATCAAAGTTTCCGGTGATCATATAACGGTTCGGTAATAGCGCCGCAGTGACAATAGAATCATTAGCCGGGGGAAAGTCCAGCCCGGGTAACTCTTTCAGATCAACCCAACGAATCTCCTGCCCCTCATTGCCGCAAGGCAGCCCTTTGATATCATCCGCCCACCAGGTATCGAGATAGACGGACTTGTCCGGATAATCATGCCGAATCGAAATCAATTTCTGGAACACAGCTGCTTCGATATCCAGTTCTTCCTTAAGCTCACGATTCAAGGCAGCCGTAACGAACTCTCCCTCTTCCACCTTGCCACCCGGAAACTCCCAGTAGCCCCCCATGTGTTTATCATTTGGTCGCCGCGCTACGAGAACTCTTCCATCTTCCCCGCGGATAACAGCCACCGCAACATGCACCAGCTTCCTGGCATTCGTCTGATTTTCTGAAGACATAACCTATTACCTTGTCATTAAACAACTGGTTAGGTACTTAGGTTCGATATTCAGCATTGATTCGAACATACTCATGGGAAAGGTCCGTCGTCCAGAGCGTTTCTGTGATATTACCGGCTCCCAGCTGAACACGGATCAGAATCTCTTCCTGATTCATTACACGCTCACCTTCAGCTTCGGTATAGGATCGGGCAGCACCCCCACCTTCCACAATGCAAACGTCGTTTAGCCAGATTGAAACTTTATCAATCTTCAGTTCATTGATTTCAGCTCTTCCCACAGCAGCAAGAATTCTGCCCCAATTCGGGTCACAGGCAAATAAAGCAGTCTTAACCAAAGGAGAGTGCGCAATGCTGTAAGCGACCTCAAGAGCATCAGCGACACTGCTCGCCTGTTCAACCTGAATGGTTAGAAACTTGGTAGCACCTTCACCATCTCTGACAATAGCCTGTGCCAGAGTAATAGCCACCTCTTCAACCGCCTGCCTCAGAGCCTGATATAAATGTCCTTGAGGCTGCGTTAACGACTCATTGCCGGCCTTGCCCGTGGCTACCAACATGCAACAATCATTGGTGGAAGTATCACCGTCTACCGATATTCTATTGAACGACAGATTTACAGCATCAGACAGGAGCTTTTGCAAAACAGTCTGTTCTACAGAGACATCTGTGGCCATAAAAGCCAGCATGGTAGCCATATTCGGCTTGATCATACCCGACCCTTTACTGATTCCCGTTACCGTGTACATTTTGCCATCGACTTCAAACTGCTGACTGGCACCTTTAGGGCGAGTATCAGTCGTCAGGATGCCTTCTCCTGCCGACTGCCAGCCATTTTCACTCAAATCCGTGAAAGCAGCGGGCAGGCCAGAAACAATTTTGTCAACGGGCAGAAGCTCGCCAATCACACCGGTTGAAAAAGGCAACACCTGATTTTCTTGCACTCTGGCGTGTTCAGCCAATACACGACAGACCTCAAAGGCATCCGTCATTCCCTGCTCACCGGTACCCGCATTGGCATTACCGGTATTAATAACAAAATATTCAGGCGAACAATGAATGCGACGTTTGGCCAGTTGGACTGGTGCAGCACAAAAACGGTTCAGTGTGAAAACACCGGCAACAGAAGCACCCTTATCCCAGTTCATAATCACAAGATCCTTACGATCCTGCTTCTTGATACCCGCCTCTGCCGTTCCAAGACGAAAGCCTTTCACTGGATGCATTTTCGGCCAGCTTCCTGATCCTACTGCCATGGTTTGTCCATCTCCTCTTTTTCATTCCAATTCAATGCATCCGTTATTTCTGCAAGCCGACACCGTCTGCCAGACTGAACAACCTCGATAACGAATTCAAAGAATCAGGCCAGAGAGCACATACTCAAATGGCCCGATGCGAAGTACAGTTATAGCTAACTCTTGATTAAATCCGCAACGAGCGCAACACTCGCTGTTATGGATAAGGTTCAAGCTACCTTGTCAAACACTTAAGAAAGACATTTCTGGCACCGTTGATGTCACGGTCAACGGTGAAACCCTCACCCTTAATCATTTTGGAAGAACCTAATTTTTCGTCAATGGTTCCGTTCCATGATCGAGTCTTGGATGTATAGGCTTCGTTGCAATCAACCACATGCTTTCCATACTTTTTTGCGTACCACTTAAGCCGAATTTTGAATGGGTAGTGATTGAGGTCAAGCATCTGGCGGCAGGTGTTACGGCGAATGGTGCGAACCTTCTTATCTTTGCGTGTGACCATACCTCTTGTCTCAAAGGTTGGCAAAAATACAACGTCGTAGTTCGACACCAGCTCGAACGCCAGCCGGTTATGCAGATCAAGAACAATGTCATCCTTTTTGCATTTCAGACGGTCAATTTCCCTGTTGAAATGAATAATCCGATCTCTTGCCACCCGCTATCAACGCCTCTTTTTCGCTGTAGCAAGTGGCAAAGGTGCGAACTCCGGGGTCAACTCCAACGCATCTAACCTTCCCTTGGATTTCGGGATTTAGCTCAATATGTTGTTGAACCTGAATGAACCAGCGACCTTTGTCGTAGGTTACGACACAAGATTTACCCATCGCTTCGGCTGGTACATCTTCTGCCAGGTGAATCTTGCCAAGAGCCTGTACGCAGGGATTTAATCCCTTTGGCAAACGGTCAATAGAGAATGAGTGCCTGCTACCTTTGCGGCTTTTGAAACTGATTTCTGCAAAGCCCTCTTTAGCTCCCCTGAGCTTCTTGTTGTGCTTGCAGACCGCTTTGAATGTAGTCGCTGCCGCCAGTGCTCCATTATCAGAAACAATCGAGTTATAAGCCCTGCCACTTTCTTTTTGCTCCTGCTCCACTTGAGCTTTAATGGCGGGTCGCATATTGATGAATTTTCCGCTGGCATCTTTATAGTCATCGTTACGGAAACGCTCAACAGCAAGGTTGTACGACCTCCGATAGAGCATCAGGGCATCGTGATAGGCTTGCTCATTCTCTGGGTAAAATCTGATCTTTTTTGACGCGACTATCTTTGCGTCTTTTAGCAGATCGCTTCCCGTAGTGGCTATTGCAGAATGAGGTAATGAAACCGATAAGCTCTTGGGTGCCGAATGACTCACTTTTGGAGCAGGATACGCTTTTGCGTGTCAATGCTGGATTTTTGCTTTCCAGAACTGACTCTTGCATAGCATATCTTCCTTTACTGGTTAATGAATATGCGGAAGTAACCACCACTGGTTTGCTTCACTTTTTCGTAGTGACCGCTTTCGATCTTGCGCCTTATAGTTTGGCTGGTTACGCCTTCAATCTTGGCGAGCTTTGTAGCCGAAACCCACAAGATAAATTCATCTTTTAATGATTTATCTTGTGTCTAGCGTAATTGATTTTGTGATTGTTGCAATTTTATTTGACTGTTCGCACTTTGTTATTAATTACTCAACAATTTCTTTAAATATCTGGAAATAGTTCGGAAAGGTCTTTGAAGTACAACCAGGATCATTGATGGTAATTGGGCTACCACCGAATGCCGCCAGGGAAAAACACATGGCCATTCTGTGATCGTCGTAGGTATCTATGACTGCAGACTTAACCATTTCTGGAGGATTAATCACAATGTAATCTTCACCTTCTTCCACTTCGGCTCCGACTTTACGAAGCTCAGTCGCCATCGCTGATAGCCGGTCAGTCTCTTTAACCCGCCAGTTGTAGATATTTCGAATAGCCGTCTGCCCACTGGCGAAAAGAGCGGTAGTCGCAATGGTCATGGCCGCATCCGGGATATGGTTCAGATCAACATCCACACCCTTGAGTTCACTTTTCTCTACTTCAATCCAGTTGTCACTCCACGTAACTTTAGCGCCCATTTGCTCAAGCACTTCAGCAAAACGGGCATCGCCCTGAACACTGGCATCACCGGTACCATGAACCCTTAGTTTGCCTCCGATAGCGGCCGCAGCCAGAAAATAAGAGGCCGAGGAAGCATCTCCTTCCACCATAATTTCGCCCGGGGAACGGTAGGTCTGCCCCCCTTCCACGACAAAGCTCTGGTATTCATTATTCAGAACATTCACACCAAAGCGACTCATAACCGAAAGGGTGATGTCGATGTAGGGTTTGGAAACCAGTTCACCATCAATGTTAATGATCGTTTTGCCTGATGCTAATGGGGCTGCCATCAGCATGGCAGTCAGGAACTGACTGGAGATATCGCCCCTGATGCTGACGTCTCCCCCCTTAAGACCCGAGCCTGAAATTTTCAGAGGCGGGAAGTTTTCCTTACCCAGGTACTCAATGTTTGCACCAGCCTGTTCAAGACAGTAAGTCAGATCGCCGATGGGTCGCTCATACATTCTGGGCTCACCCGTCAGAGTGTATTCACCTTCCCCCAGAGACAAAGCCGCCGCCAATGGCCTCATGGCAGTACCCGCATTCCCCAAAAACAGAGTCAGACGTTGACCAGAGCCCAACGGACCAGCTACTCCAGTGATTTTACAAACAGTATTGCTGTCTGACAGTTGATACTGAACACCCAGCGCTTTCAGAGCTCTGAGCATATAGCGAACATCATCGCTATCCAGAAGATTGCTGATGGTCGTTGTACCTTCTGCCAGCGCGGCAAGCAGTAAAATACGATTGGACAGGCTTTTTGAGCCAGGAATAGACACCTCCCCTTGCACGCGGGAGATGGGCTTTAAAACGAGTTGCTCCATTGGACTTCTTAACTGGCCGAATGATAGGAGGCAACGATTATACCGCAATACATCCATAAATCAGCCGGTGTTAAGCAGTCCATAAAAGAAAACAGGCCGTAAAGCGGCCTGTTTTCTTTTATGGAAGCAGTCAGTATCAGACAATCTTACCGTGACACTGTTTGTACTTCTTGCCAGAACCGCAGGGACATGGTTCATTTCGGCCAACTTTACGGCTTTCACGAACGAAAGGTTCAGTCAAACCTTTTGGCGACTCATGCTCTTCCACGGAGTTCTCTGCCATGCCCTGAGCCTGGTCATGCTGGAACTGCATACGACGAATCAGCTCCTGGCGACGCTGTTCTTCCAATTCCTCAGTTTTATCATCCTGCTGAACCTGGACATGAGAGAGGATACGAATGGTGTCCGTTTTGATATCTTCCAACATGGACTGGAACAATTCAAAAGCCTCTCGCTTGTATTCCTGCTTGGGGTTCTTCTGGGCATAGCCTCTCAGGTGAATCCCCTGACGCAGATGATCCATGGTCGCAAGATGCTCTTTCCACTTGTCATCCAGTACTCGCAACAGGATATGCTTCTCGAAGTTCCTCAGGGACTCGTCTCCCGCCAGCTCTTCTTTCCGCTTGTAGCTGGAGACTACCTCAGCCAGAATTTTCTCTCTCAGGCCTTCTTCTTCCAACTTGTCGTCTTCATCCAGCCACTTCTGGATCGGCAACTGCATAGCCAGTTCGGCCCCGAGCATCTGCTCAAGACCTTTTACATCCCATTGCTCTTCAAGACTCTCGGGTGCAATATGCTGGGAAATGACATCGCTGACCACTTCGGCTCTCATGCTGTCGATGCTCGACTGCACATTTTCAGAATTCAGAAGCTCATCACGCTGCTTATAGACCACTCTTCGCTGGTCATTGGCGACGTCATCGTATTCCAGCAACTGCTTTCGAATATCGAAGTTACGACCCTCAACCTTGCGCTGGGCTTTTTCAATCGCATTGGTCACCATTCGGTGCTCAATGGCTTCACCTTTCTCCATACCCAGTGCTTTCATGAAGCTCTTCACCCGTTCAGAGGCAAAGATACGCATCAGGTTATCTTCTAGAGACAGGTAAAAGCGGGAAGAACCCGGGTCACCCTGACGACCGGATCGACCACGCAGCTGATTATCGATTCGACGGGATTCATGACGCTCAGTACCGATTATATGCAGACCACCGGCTTCCAGTACTACCTTATGGCGCTTGTGCCATTCGGCCTTGATCTGATCTTCCTGTTCCTGACTCAAATTTTCAACCGCAGAGAGCTCGGCTTCCCAGCTGCCGCCCAGAATAATGTCAGTACCACGACCCGCCATATTGGTAGCAATAGTAATCGCACCTGGTCGACCCGCCTGGGCTATGATCTCGGCTTCTTTCTCGTGGAATTTGGCGTTAAGAACATTGTGAGGAATCCTGGCCTTGTTCAAGGCATTGGATAACAGTTCGGAAGCGTCAATGGATGCAGTCCCCACCAGAACTGGACGCCCCCGTTCAACGGTTTCCTTGATATCTGCAATGATTGCCTCGTACTTTTCTTCGATGGTCAGATAAACCAGATCGTTACCATCCTCACGCACCATAGGTTTATGGGTCGGAATAACAATAACGTCCAGTCCATAAATCTGGCGAAGCTCAAACGCTTCTGTATCCGCTGTACCGGTCATACCAGAAAGCTTTTCATAAAGTCGGAAGTAGTTCTGGAATGTCGTGGAGGCCAGTGTCTGACTTTCAGCCTGTATATTAAGCCCTTCCTTGGCCTCAAGTGCCTGATGCAGACCTTCAGAGAGACGACGGCCCGGCATGGTTCGCCCCGTATGCTCGTCTACCAGCAGCACTTCGCCGTCGGCTACGATGTACTCAACATTGCGCATGAACAGTACATGTGCCTTCAGTGCCGCATTCACATGATGAAGCATATTCAGATTATGAGCAGAATAGAGACTCTCACCTTCAGGCAGTAATCCCAGTTTCTGCAATTGCTCTTCAATAAACAGATGACCGACCTCAGTCAGTTCAACCTGACGAGTCTTTTCGTCCAACAGGTAATGACCGGTTGGCTCTTTATCTTCTTCAAGCTCTTCTTCCTGCTTTTTAAGCTGAGGAGCCAGCTTGTTCATCTGCTTGTAGAGTTCAGAAGAATCTTCCGCTGGACCGGAAATAATGAGTGGCGTTCGGGCTTCATCAATCAGGATCGAATCCACTTCGTCGACAACGGCATAGTGCAATTCACGCTGAAACTTATCTTCCTTGCGAAATGCCATATTGTCTCGAAGATAATCAAAGCCAAACTCGTTGTTGGTACCATAGGTAATATCAGCTTGATAGGCTGCTCTTTTCTCTTCAGGAGACTGCTGAGGAAAGACTACACCAACTGTCAGGCCAAGAAACTCATAGAGAGTACTCATCCACTGGGCATCACGACGAGCCAGATAATCGTTGACGGTAACAACATGAACACCCTTACCTGTAATAGCATTCAAGTAGACAGGCAATGTCGCCATCAATGTCTTACCTTCACCGGTTCTCATCTCGGCAATGCGACCTTCGTGAAGAGTAATGCCACCGATCAGCTGGACATCGAAGTGCCTCATACCCATGCTGCGCTTGCTGCCCTCCCTGACAACAGCAAAGGCCTCCGGCAGCAAAGCGTCCAGATTTTCGCCCTGTTGATAGCGATCCTTGAGCAACCGGGTCTTGCCCCGGAGCTCTTCATCGTTGAGACCAGACAGTTGATCTTCTATGGCATTGATCTGCTTGACCAGTTTGCCCATGCGTTTCAGCTGGCGATCATTCCGGCTACCGATAATTTTTTTGACTAACGAAGCTAACATAGATTGGTTACAGTCTCACTCTGATTCCGGGGCTGCCTCTCTTGCCGACAATCCCGGGTGGGCGGACAAGCTAAAGAACAGCCAAATATTTTATGACAATCACACAAAAGTCTCATCCATATTAGCTATAAATCTGCCCCTGAATGCTTAATAAACCATAAACGTTAAGCTCAAGATGGATATTTATTGACTGACATCAACGCCAGACACTTCTAACGAGTCGAATTAAAAAGCGGAAAATCCGCACTTTAAACCAACCAGCAAGGATATAAGGACAGAAAAGATGCATTTCAAGGGCGGGAAACTATTTTTCGTCACCGGCTCAGACACTCCAAAATCAATGCTCGGTTCGCGCAGTTCATTGAACAAAAAAGTCACAAAACAGAACCGGAAGTATCAGAAAAAATAAACAGCACATTACCTATTTTGGGAGAGTTACTTACTGACCCGATAAATGTAGCGCTGAGGATCCACATGTTTACCATTTCGAATCACTTCAAAGTGGACATGCGGACCTGTTGAACGGCCTGAACTTCCTACTTTTGCAATAACCTGACCACGGGTAACGATGTCACCCACCTTGACTTTGTTGACCTGACTATGGGCATATCGAGTTACGTAGCCATTACCATGATTTATCTCAA
Source organism: Endozoicomonas sp. ISHI1 (assembly GCF_024606225.1). GTDB lineage: Bacteria > Pseudomonadota > Gammaproteobacteria > Pseudomonadales > Endozoicomonadaceae > Endozoicomonas_A. Next base: position 86,505 of record NZ_JAGRPU010000003.1, read on the forward strand.
CCATAAGACCATAGCCAGAACGTTCACCCGACCAGGTGACAACACCAGCAGCCACCGCAATGACGTCGGAGCCATTTACTGCGGCCATATCAATACCCGAATGCCAAGATAGCTTTCCGGTAAAAGGATCTGCTCTCTGACCAAAACGAGAAGAGAGCCAACCTTTCCTGACAGGAAGTCCCGCTATGAAGACATCATCACTCATGGCTCTGCTGGAGACCAGACTGGTCAGAATATCAAACTGCTGTTCTCTGCTATCTATCTGCTCGGAAAGTTGATCAATGGCATCAATAAGTGGAGGCTTTGAATAGAGAGATTTGTTAAAAGGTAAGGCTTCCGGCCCGCCAATAGCTGGCACCTCATCGAAGGAAAACTCGCCATCATTGAGATTCGCAGCCACGGTAAGCCTCTCTCCAACCGCATCCAGCCGGGTAATCCGCCCCTGCAACTCAGCCAGACGAATAGTCAGGGCATCAATTTGACGCTCTGCAGCGAGACGCACATTTTCAACTTCTTTCCTTTGTCCGCTCAGGGTTGCCCGCCATTGCTGCAAGCCTTCTTCGGTCAGGACAACACCAGGTTTTGAATTAAGGAAAAGATAGGTAATTCCTCCACCCAGCATCATGCAGAGAGAAATCGCCGAAAAAGCAGCCAGTGCCAGCCGCTTGCCTGTGACTCTGAACGACTGCGTCCGAGAGTGATCCTGCTTTACAACAATGACTTTCATTCGAGGAAGCCCTTTACTCCCAACGGTTTTAAGTTATTCACTCATTATTATGGAAATCACTGCCTAACGCCCGGGCTTCAATGCAGAAGGCGATAGAGCGTCATATCCATAACCTGCCCTGAGACAGAACAAGACCCTTCAGTCTTGGAGAATTGACTCAATTTCGGACGCAATGATGAACTTCGGTAAAAAAGTCATTTTGCTGTCTCTCTGCTATATCCTTGATCCTTGTTTTTTCGCTCTTGGCCCTTCAGATTAAGATAGCCACTTAAACCAGACGCTACATTCAGCCAGCACGACTTCAAAAAAGGTCGCCACAGCGACCTTTTTTGAAAAGTGATCAATGATCAATCCCCCGCACAAGGGTTAAGCGGTAACCGCAGCTGGCTTGAGGTAGGAAATCGGCGCTACTTCAGTATTCTCGAATGTCACCACCTCCCAAGCTTTTTCATTCTCCAGCAGAGAACGAACCAGCTTGTTATTCAATTCGTGTCCTGATTTGTAGCCCACAAACTGTCCAACCAGGCTATTGCCAAGCAGATAAAGGTCACCGATGGCGTCCAAAATCTTGTGTTTGACCAGCTCATCGTGATAACGCAAACCGTCCTCGTTCAGAATGCGGTAGTCATCAACCACTACTACGTTATCAACGCTGCCGCCCAGAGCCAGATTCTGTGAACGCAGGTACTCAACGTCACGCATAAATCCGAAGGTACGGGCCCGACTGACTTCTTTTACAAAAGAGGTGCTAGAAAAATCAATCTCAGAGGTCTGTGAACGACCTTTGAAAACAGGGTGGTCAAAATAGATAGTAAAGCTGACTTTAAAGCCGTCATAAGGCTTAAAGGTAGCCGTTTTCTCGCCATCAGTGACGGTGACTTCCTTCTTGATACGGATAAATTTCTTGGCCGCCTCCTGCTCCTGAATACCAGCAGACTGGATCAGAAAAACAAAAGGCCCGGCACTACCGTCCATAATCGGCACTTCATGGGCGCTAACTTCGACATAGGCATTGTCGATACCCAGCCCCGCCATTGCCGAAAGAAGATGTTCAACGGTATCTACCCGGACACCATCCTTCTGCAAAGAGGTGCACAGGGTTGTTTCTCCGACATTCTCTGCACGAGCAGGTATTTCCACCACAGGATCAAGATCTGTGCGACAGAAGATAATGCCAGTATCGACGGGAGCCGGTTTAAGAGTCAGATAGACTTTTTCACCGGAATGTAACCCCACTCCCGTAGCTCGAATAATATTTTTCAGGGTACGCTGTCTGATCATGATAACGCTATTCCGCGACCTCTAAGGCCCCTGTTATTTGAATGCAACGACTCATTGTAACAAAAGTTACATATGACACAACCGGTCATTCATTCAATCGGCTTGTCGACGCAAAAACGCCGGTATATCAAGGTAATCCACATTGTCAGATGATGGCGCCTGCCTGCGGGGCTTTTCATTTTCCTCAACCTTGGGCTGTTCAGCAGCTTTATTGCGAACACGAGGAGGAATATCGAGCTCCTTGAGATTCAGGGTACCATCTGGACGGACCGCCTTGGGCTTGGAACCTTCAACCACTTTAAGAGACTGATCCTGCTCCCCACCAGCGTCTCCCAGACCGGTCGCAACAACAGTCACTCTCAATTCATCTGTCATTTCCGGATCAATAACTGTGCCCACCACGGTGGTGGCATTATCTGAAGCAAATTCACGCACTGTATCACCTACTTCGTGGAATTCACCTACAGAAAGATCCAGGCCCGCAGTAATATTAACCAGCACGCCACGAGCCCCCTGAAGATTGACATCCTCCAGGAGAGGGCTGCGGATAGCACGCTCAGCAGCTTCAATCGCTCTGTTACTGCCTGTAGCAGAGCCAGTGCCCATCATAGCCATGCCCATTTCAGACATAACTGTACGAACGTCAGCAAAGTCAACGTTAATCAGTCCGTCACGGGTAATCAATTCCGAAATACCCTGAACTGCGCCTAACAGAACGTCATTGGCCGCACCAAATGCGTTCAGCAGACTGACATCACGCCCCAAAACCGGCAGAAGGTTCTCGTTAGGAATACAGACCAGAGAATCTACGCTCTCCTTAAGTTGATTCAGACCCTCTTCAGCCACTGCCATTCTGCGACGACCTTCGAAAGAAAAGGGCTTGGTCACCACTGCTACGGTCAGAGCACCCATTTCCCTGGCAATCTCAGCCACAACCGGTGCTGCTCCGGTGCCTGTCCCCCCACCCATGCCGGCGGTGATGAAAACCATGTCAGAGCCCGCTAACACTTCAGCAATCCGGTCTCTGTCTTCCATTGCAGCATCACGACCGACCTCCGGATTTGCCCCAGCACCGAGACCGCGAGTAATGTTAGCCCCCAGCTGCAGATGGGTATGAGCCTGAAGGTGCTGTTTTTTCAGAGCCTGAGCATCCGTATTGGCACAGACAAACTCAACGCCTTCCAACCGACTGTTCAGCATGTGACAGACTGCGTTACCGCCACCGCCACCAACGCCTACTACCTTTATCACCGCTTCCTGCGGAACATTATCCACCAGTTCAAACATGGCTCTCTCCTTTCTGTCACCGTAAACAGGATATTTTCTGAATATTCATTACCACAACACCACGATTACTTTCCTGTAAGAACACCCTGTAAAATGGTCATTTGCACAAGGTACTCCTACTTCACAAAAGACAATCCATTCACTGTCTTCTGTAGCGATCATTTCTGCTGATGGCGACTGCCCCTCAATCAGAACTGACCCTGAAACCATTTTTTAAGCCTATTAAGCAGACTTTCTTCCTGTCTGCCGAAGCTGGCCGTTTCCCTTCGCCCTTCCTGCTGAGCTTTCAAACCATAATGAAGCAGGCCGACACCTGTTGCATAGATAGGATTGCAAACGACATCTGTCAACCCCTGAATGGCCTGAGGCACACCGAGCCTGACCGGCATGTGAAAAATTTCTTCTGCCAGGTCTACAGCACCTTCCATTTTGGACGTACCACCAGTCAGCACAATACCGGCTGGAATGAGGTCTTCAAAACCACTTCGTCTCAATTCCGCCTGAATCAGCGTAAACAGTTCATCGTATCTGGGCTCAACTACCTCTGCCAGCGACTGTCGTGACAGTTCTCTGGCCGGCCTGTCTCCAACACTCGGAACTTTGATCATATCTTCAGCGCGAGCCAGTTGGGTGAGGGCACAGGCGTATTTAATCTTAAGCTCTTCAGCATGCTGTGTGGGCGTTCTCAGAGCCATAGCAATATCATTGGTGACCTGATCACCCGCTATTGGAATAACAGCCGTATGTCGTATGGCTCCCTCAGTAAAAATAGCAATATCGGTAGTACCACCACCAATATCTACCATGCATACACCGAGCTCTTTTTCATCTTCTGAAAGCACGGAATAGCTCGAAGCCAGCTGTTCCAGAATAATGTCGTCTACTTCCAGACCACATCGTTTAATACAGTTCTCAATATTCTGCGCCGCATTGACGGCACAGGTCACCAGATGCACTTTCGCTTCCAAACGCACACCTGACATACCCAGTGGCTCTTTCACTCCTTCCTGGGTATCAATCACATATTCCTGAGGCAGAATATGGAGAATCCGCTGATCTGCGGGAATAGCAACAGCCTGAGCGGCATCAATCACCCTGTCAACATCGGCACTGGTCACCTCTCTCTCCCTGATAGCAACGATTCCATGGGAGTTCAGACTGCGAATATGATTACCTGCGATGCCGGCGTACACAGAGTGGATCTGACAACCAGCCATCAACTCAGCCTCTTCCACCGCTCTTTTAATGGCATGGACCGTAGAGTCGATATTAACCACAACACCTCGCTTCAGACCCCGCGAAGTGTGGGAGCCGATCCCGATCACTTCCAGCTGACCATCTGCGGTTATTTCACCCACAATCGCTACAACCTTGGAAGTGCCAATGTCGAGTCCGACGATTAAATTTCCGTTATCTGCCGCTGTCATGGCATCTATCTTCCCAAACCACCCTGACTGAAAGAGTCAGTGCGCCGAACCCAACACTCCAGTGTTGCCACGAAAACGCATAACAATGTTTTCATGACTATTTCCAGGCCACCGAAGCCCCATTCAAATAGCGCAAATCAACGCGCTTTACATCCTGCCAGCGATCATCAAGCCTTGCATGATATAGCCTGATAAAACGCTGCAATCTTTCCATTCTGCGATCACGTCCAAGATTGACATCAACATGATCCACCTTCAGCCACCAGGAATATGTCGTACTGAGCCTCAATTCCCGGACAGTTACCCCCAAAGGCCTTATTACCTGACTAAATGCCAGGTATTGCTGCATTACATCCTGCGAACGATCTTCCAGCCCTGCCAACTTGGGCAGCTTACTGAAGGCCTCCAGAGACCCCGGTCTGAAGACTTCTCCGTCTTCATCAATCAAACCGTCATCCTGCCAGCGGGCAATCGGTTTTCGTTCTTCCAGCCTGACTATCAGAGTATCTGGCCACTCCCGACGTAGACTGGCTTCCCTCACCCAGGGCATATCCAGAACAGCCCTTCGCATCTTTTCCAGGTCAAGGTAAAAAAAACGGTTGACCAACCAGGGGGCCAGCCGTTTTTCAACATCACCACGTTCCAGATAATTGAACGTAGAACGCACTTCCACCCGTGCTATCGGCTGATTAAGCCACATCATCAACGTCGGCCAGATCCACAGAACAGTCCCGGCCAGAGCGCAGACAACAGTCAACCCAAAGCAGCGCTTCCATGGAATGAAACGAGCCTGCTTTTTGTCTCTTGCCACACTCGCCCGACGGCTCCGCTTGCCAGAGTTGTCAGATAGCTTCTGATTCAGTCTGAACAAGCTCGTTGCTTTCCTTTATTCCAGGCTCTTTCAGGCGAGCCGGTGACAGGGACGACTTCAGAATCTCCAGAACCAATGCTTCGAAACACAAACCCACTGACTTTGCGGCCATAGGAAAAAGACTTGTCTCAGTCATACCGGGCACAGTATTAACCTCAAGCAGCCAGAATTGCCCTCTCTCGTCCTGCATAAAATCAACTCGCCCCCAGCCAGAGCAGCCCAGTGTTTCGAAAGCGGTCAGAGCCAGTGCCTGAAGCTCTTGCTCTTTGCTTTCAGACAGGCCACAGGGCAAGTGGTATTGAGTATTCCCTGAGATATACTTGGCGTCATAGTCATAAAAAGACTCTGCCGACTCGATTCGAATAGCAGGCAGAGGCTGCCCGTTAAGAATCGCTACGGTAAATTCAGGACCATCAATAAACTGCTCCACCAGCACGCCCCCCCCGTATTCTGAAGCCTGCTCCCAGGCTGGAAGCAGATCCTGCTCCTGATCCACTCTTGAGATCCCTACGCTGGAGCCTTCCAGACTGGGTTTTACGAAAGCCGGTAATAACTCTGCACAGCAGTCCAGGCTTTCAACCCGTTCAATCAGCATAAAATCCGGAGTGGGTAAACCCACCGCCTGCCAGAGCAGCTTGCTTCTGTATTTATCCATCGCCAATGCTGAAGACATGATGTCACTGCCCGCATGGGGAATATCCATTTGATCAAGCAACCCCTGCACCGTACCATCCTCGCCGCGGGGACCATGCAGGGCAATAAAAACGCGATCAGGCTTCTGTTCAACCAGCTGACTGACCAGCCCGTCGACAGGATCAATACAACAACATTCTATGCCACTGTTTTGCAGGGCTTCAAAGATTCGTGTACCTGATGCCAGACTCACTTCACGTTCGGCCGAGCAACCACCCAGTAACACGGCTACCTTACCGAGCACTTTTCTTAGCTTTTGGCTGTCTGCATCGATGGCAACTTGCCCCTGATCTTGGCTGTACATCTTCAAGCTACCTTTCCGTCCCGAGTTATGTCTGCCAGTTTTTTACCCAGCTCTGTCGTCAGCCTCACAGCCAAAGCACCGATGTCTCCGGCACCCTGAGTCAAAACAAGGTCGTTATCTTGAACAACACCTTGCAGAAACTTGCTTACTTCATCGGGATTGGAGATAAAAATGGGCTCCAACTGGCCTCTCTGACGAATGCTTCGACAGAGGCTTCGTGTGTCTGCACCCGGAATCGGATCTTCTCCTGCCGGATAGACTTCCATCAAAAGCAAGACATCAACCTGGGACAGCACTTCAACAAAATCCTCGTAAAGATCTCGGGTTCTCGAATAGCGGTGTGGCTGATACACCATTACCAGCCGCTTGTCTGGCCATCCAGCCCGGATAGCCTTGATCGTTGCCGCCACCTCTGTCGGGTGGTGCCCATAATCGTCAACGAGCATCATCCGGGCAGACTCAGTCTGAAAATGTCCCTGCACCTGGAATCGTCTGCCAACACCCTGGAATTGCCTGAGCCCCTCACAGATGACGTCATCGGGCATACCTTCATCCGATGCCACGATAAAGGTGGCAAGCGCATTGAGAACATTGTGACGGCCAGGTATATTCAGCTCAACTTTTACCTTTTTGTTGTCGTGAGATTTCCGCTCGAGCTCAAAACAGGTTCTCATACCCTTCTGCTGGATATTAACCGCTCGGAAATCCGCCCCCTCACACTCACCATAAGTGATAACTTGTCGTTTAATTGATGGTAACAGTTCTTGCACTACAGGACAGTCTGTACAGACCACAGCCAGACCATAAAATGGCAGGTTGTGAAGAAAATCCACAAAGGTTTTCTTGAGCTTGCCAAAGTTTCCCTCGTATGTGGCCATATGATCTGCATCAATGTTAGTGACAATAGAGACCATCGGTTGCAGGTGCAGGAAAGATGCGTCCGACTCATCCGCTTCTGCCACGAGGTAGCGACTGCCTCCGAGCTTGGCATTGGTACCAGCAGAATTCAGACGACCGCCAATGACAAAAGTAGGATCCAGACCACCGTAGCCCAACACCGAAGCCAGCAGACTGGTAGTGGTTGTCTTGCCATGAGTACCCGCCACTGCGATGCCATGACGGTAGCGCATCAGTTCGGCCAGCATCTCAGCCCTGGGAACCACCGGTACACGTCGTTTTCTAGCCTCAACCACTTCCGGATTTTCCAAAGCGACTGCTGTAGAAGTGACCACTACATCCGCCCCTTCAACATTAGCGGCTTCATGACCAATGAAGACGGTAATTCCCTGATCTTCCAAACGTCGGGTTACCGGTGAGCGTCTAATATCCGATCCTGAGATCTGGTAGCCCTGATTCTTCAGCACTTCGGCAATACCGCACATGCCCGAACCACCTATGCCGACAAAATGAATGTTTTTTATACGACGCATTTCAGGTATAGGTGCCACAGGAAAAATAGGTTTATTAGCGGGCATGTGCCACCTCCAGACAATGATCAGCTACTTCCTCGGCTGCCATAGGCTTTGCAACGCTGCCCGCAGCCCTGGCCATGTTAACCAGCTGTTCAGGATTGCCCACAAAATTCTCTAACATATTGATCAGACAGGTTTCGTTCAGTTCTTTTTGTTGCACCATCATAGCCGCACCCTGATTGACCAGGTACTGACCATTAACGGTTTGATGATCATCAACAGCATGGGGATAAGGCACCAGCAGGGCCGCCCTCTGAGCCATGGCCAGTTCCGAGACCGTCAGAGCCCCGGACCGACAAATCACCAGGTCTGCCCACTCATAAGCACCGGCCATATCATCGATAAAGGGTTCCAGGCGGCCCTCTATATTCAGAGCACGATATGACTCACGAGTAGCAGCCAAATTACTTTTCCCGGTTTGATGCCAAACCTCGATGCGACCTTTAAACCGGGTGAGCGCTTTTGGAACCAGCTCGTTGATGGCTACAGCACCTTTACTGCCACCTAACACCAGCAGCTTTAAAGACCTGTCATTCAGTTGAGCGGGTAACTCCAAATCAGCGATATCTGTTCTAACCGGATTACCCGTCAGAATAAGTTTCCCAGAGCTATTGACTGGACCGAAAGCTCCTGGAAAAGCCAGCAACACTTTGCGGGCAATTCTGGATAAAATCCTGTTTGTGAAGCCTGCAATAGCATTCTGCTCGTGGATCACCAGAGGGATACCTGACAAACGAGCTGCCAACCCACCCGGACCAGTGACAAAACCACCCATACCCAAAACACAGACAGGGTTGCAGCTTCGAATTACTTTTACGGACCGATACAGCGAAACAGCCAACTTCCAGGGCGCTTTCATTAGAAAGCTCAAGCCTTTACCCCTTAGCCCGGTGACCGGGATAAAACTGATTTCAAATCCATGGCACGGCACCAGTTCAGCTTCCATACTGTCGGGCGTTCCCAACCAGTGAATGGTGTAGCCACGCTTCTCAAGTTCTCTGGCCGTGGCCAGCGCAGGGAAAATATGCCCGCCAGTACCACCAGCCATTATTAAAACAGTAGGTTTGTCAATAGTACTCATGGCGCCCCTCTGCTTTTTTTGTCTGTTTCGACATTAAACTGACGTCGTTCATAATCAATTCGCAGCAACAATCCAAAAGCCAGGCAGTTTATCAACAGGCTACTACCTCCATAACTGATCAGAGGCAACGCCAGCCCTTTCGTGGGCAGCAATCCGGTATTTACACCGATGTTGATCAGCGCCTGACTGCTATACAGTAAACCAATGCCATAGGCGACATAGCCATGGAACAGTAATTTTTTTGCTTCTGCCCGGTAACCGATTTGCAAAGCTCTCCAGGAAATAAATAGGATCAAAGTCAGAACGAAGACCGCCCCGAGGACACCAAACTCTTCAGCCAGAACAGCAAAGATAAAATCGGTATGAGCTTCCGGCAAATAGAACAGTTTTTGCAGACTGTTACCCAACCCTTCACCAAACCATTCACCCCGCCCAAAGGCAATCAGGGACTGGGTCAACTGATAGCCACTGCCAAAAGCATTGGCCCAGGGGTCCATATAAGAAGCCAGACGCGCCATGCGATAAGGCTCAAAAACAATCAAGGCAGCAATAGAGCCCACCAGCAGCAGGATGAGAATAATGAACTGCCAGAGTCTGGCACCTGCCAGAAAGATCATCCCCATGGAAGCCCCCATCAATACCACAAGGGCTCCGAGGTCCGGCTCCATTAGCAATAGTGTGGATGAAACAAAAAGAATGGTCATAGGCTTGAAAAAGCCAGTCCATTTGGTTCTGACTTCATCCAGGCGACGAACCAGGTAGGCTGCCAGATAAACGACAATCATCAGCTTGGCCGCTTCTGATGCCTGCAGATTGAAAAAGCCCAGAGGAATCCAGCGAACACTGCCATTGACCTCCCGGCCCACAACCAGCACAGCCAACAGTAAACCCAAACCACCAAAGAGGGAAAGCCAACTGTATTTCTCTATCGTTTTCACCGGTACCATCAAAATGCCTCCCATCAGGGACAGGCCGACAAAAACAAAAAAAACCTGCTTGATCAGAATGTAAAACGGATTAGAGTAAAGACTGCCCGCTACTTCCATGGAAGCGGAACTAACCATAATCAGACCAATCACCAGAAGCACCAGCACAGCACCCAGCAACGGAAAGTCAAGAGCACTGTCTCGACGGCCCGCAAAGGGTGACCTTATTTCGCTGAGAAGCTTATGGTGTAGAGTCATGCAAGGCGCTCCCTGACCAGAGTCGTAAAGACATCGCCACGCTGCTCAAAGCTTTTAAACATATCAAAACTGGCACAGGCGGGAGCCAGCAGCACGGCATCACCGCTCTCACTGACCTCGCAGGCATGATCTATTGCAGCAGCCAGATCTCTGGCATATTGAACCGGGATCACGTTACCGATGGCGTTATCGATATCAGCTGCGTCACGCCCTATCAGCACAACCTCACGACCATACTTTTGTAACGGTTGTTTCAGTTGATTAAAATCCGCCCCCTTGCCATCCCCACCGGCAATAAGAACAATTTTTCCGCTCAGGGTTTCACCCAAGCCTTCGATAGCCGCAACCGATGCACCGACATTGGTGGCTTTGGAATCATTAATCCAGACCACACCGTTTTTTTCAGCTACCCACTGGCATCGATGAGGAAGACCTGTAAAGTGGCTCAGAGCCTTCAGCATAGGCACCATCGGGATACCCACTGACTCACCCAGAGCCAGGGCAGCCAGCGCATTCAACTGATTGTGACGACCCGACAACTTCATGGCCGCTGTATTGAGAAGCCTTTCAACACCTTTACAAAGCCATGTATCTTCTTGATCCTCTATTAAACCATAGTCGTGCAAATCAGGTTTGCCGGAAGTAAACGCTGTTGCTGGTGTAGCTTGGGGAAGAAGAGGCACAGTCAGGGCATCCTGCTTGTTGTATACCGCATGTTTACAACCACGGTATATACGCTGCTTCGCCTTATGGTAGTCCATCATGGACTCATAACGATCCATATGATCAGGACTGATGTTCAACACTGTCGCAGCAACTGCACGTAAAGAGTGAGTGGTTTCCAGCTGGAAGCTGGACAATTCCAGGATATAGAGATCGACATCTTGCCTTTTAAGCAGATCAAGAGCTGGAGTGCCAATATTGCCACCCACTGCAACATTCCAACCGGCCTCTTGAACCATTTCTCCCAGCAGGGCTGTCACAGTGCTTTTGCCATTAGAGCCAGTGATGGCGACGACGGGTTTATCCACCTCACGACAGAACAGCTCAATATCACCCACCGCCTCAGCCCCCTTACTGACAGCATCAGCAATCTCTGGAGTAGCCAGTGCAATACCAGGACTGAGAATCAACTCATCCGCCGAATTCAACCACTCCGGGTTCAACCCACCCAGATGGACGGGTACATCCGGGAAAACGGCTTTGAGTTCATCAATGCCAGGAGGGTTATCCCGAGTATCCATCACTTTAAATGAACGTTGTCTTGCAGCAAGATACCGCACACAGGACATCCCGGTCTTCCCGAGACCGACTACAACCCTTGTACGATTTGAGCTTATCAATGCTGACACGCTTATTTTTCCCGAGCAAAAACTGTGTTAACGAATCTTCAGTGACGCAAGACCAATCAGGACCAGAATCAGGGTAATAATCCAGAAACGGACAATCACCCGGGGCTCAGGCCAGCCCTTCAATTCAAAATGATGATGCAGTGGTGCCATACGGAATATTCGGCGCCCGGTGAGCTTGAACGAAGCCACCTGGAGAATCACCGACACTGTCTCCATGACAAAAACTCCACCCATAATGACCAGCACAATTTCCTGACGCACGATCACCGCCAGCACACCTAATGCCGCACCAAGAGCCAGAGCACCCACATCGCCCATAAAGACCTGGGCGGGATAGGTATTGAACCAGAGAAATGCCAGGCCCGCTCCACCTATGGCAGCGCAAAAAACGACCAGTTCCCCGGAACCGGGCACAAAGGGTATAAGCAGGTACTGGGCAAAGTTCGCATGACCACTGGCATAGGCAAAAACAGCCAGTGCAGAAGCCACCAGAACAGTAGGCATGATTGCCAGACCATCCAGACCATCAGTCAGATTCACAGCATTACTGCAACCGACAATGGTCAGGTAAGCCAGTACAACAAAAAATGGCCCAAGATCAATGACGACGTTTTTGAAGAAAGGTACAATCAGACTGGTCTCTACCGGTGCTTTAGCTGTGGCGTAAAGAAAGACAGCCGCACCCAGCCCACCCACTGACTGCCAAAAAAACTTCCAGCGTGCAGGCAGGCCTCTTGAATTTTTCTCCACCACCTTACGGTAGTCGTCTACCCAGCCAACAACTCCAAACACCACTGTCACCAGTAAAACCACCCAGATGTAGCGATTACTTAAGTTGGCCCACAAGAGGGTACTGGCCGCGATACAAACCAGAATCAATGCCCCCCCCATAGTAGGTGTTCCGGCTTTGCTGAGGTGCGACTGTGGACCATCATCACGCACAGCCTGACCAATCTGGTGATAACTCAGTCGACGAATCATATAAGGCCCCAGCCAGAGCCCCATACCCAGTGCAGTAAGCACACCCAGAATCGCTCTCAGTGTGAGATATTTGAAAACGGCAAAGCCGTGGTAGTATTGCGACAAGAAATCCGCAAGCCAGAGCAGCATTATCAGCGCTCTCCCTTATATTCTGATCCCACAAGGGATCTGACTACATCCAACATATTCATTCCATTCGATCCCTTGACGAGAACCGTGATGGGACAATCCGCCTGTTGCTCTCTGAACACTTGTATCCGGGTTCTTACCCAGTTCGAGAGAGCCTCTTTATCATCAAAATGCTGCCCTTTACTGTCATGAAGGTCATTTTTGAACGCTTCAACCGCCGCAACAGACGCCTGACCGTAAGCAGCAAAATCATCAATACTTTGAGCAGCTGCATACTCACCCACATCAACATGTCGGGCTTGTGTTACCTCACCGAGGTCCAGCATGTCCCCCAGCACCATAATGGTTCTACCCTCACAATCTGCCAACTGATCGATGGCGGCCAGGGTGGCAATCGGACTGGCGTTATAACTTTCGTCAATGACCAGAACACTATTCGACAGAAAGTAACGGGTCCCCCTTTGTTGATAGGGCCGGGCATTTTCCAGCCCCTTGACAATAATGTCCAGCCCCAGCCCCACAGCAGATGCTGCTGCGGCAGCGCAACAGGCATTCTGAACCTGATGTTTTCCCCAGAAAGACAGGTTGACGATCGCCTGCTTTTCAGCCTCTTCCTGAACAACATGCAACCTGAAGCTCATACCTTCAGACGTTGAAGATACCTCTGAGGCAAACACGTCAGCTTCCTGTTTATCCAGACTAAAAGACAGCACTTTTCGACCAGACTGTTTCAATGCCCTTTCTTTCCAGCGCTGGAAGCTGGGATCATCGAAATTCAGTACAGCAGTACCGCTTTTTTTGAGACCTTCAAGAATAAAGCCCTTTTCATGAATGACCCCCTCAAGCGTTAACAAATCCTTGAGGTGATTCTCTGAAGCATTGGTAATGATGGAAACATCCGGTTCAGTCAGGCGAGTGATGTAATTAATCTCACCGGGTGAACTGGTTCCCAATTCAATCACTGCGTGCTGGTGATCTTCTTCCAGTCTGAACAGGGTCAGGGGCACACCATAAGCGTTATTCAAATTTCCCTGAGTGGCCAGAACCTCACCATCCTGCTCGAAGACAGAAGCCAGCATCTCTTTGACAGATGTTTTTCCACAAGTCCCGGTCACGGCTACCACAGGTTTATGAAAGCACTCACGATTAAACTGCCCCAGTCGCCCAAGCGCCTCGTCAGTGTCCTGAACCTGAATCTGAGGAATTCCCAGACCGTCAACGGGCACCTGAACCACAACAGCAGCGGCACCTGCAGCCTCAGCCTGATCAACATAGCTATGACCATCAAACCGGGGCCCCTTGATGGCAACAAAAAGATTACCTTGCCCAAGGGTTCTGGTATCAATACTTATACCCGTTATGGTGGCACCACCATCAGAATCGCCCGTCAGGAGAACTCCCTGAAGCGCATCGGTTACTTCAGAAAGGGTAAATGGGCGAATCATGATACTCCCTCACTGACTGAAGTCGATTGCGGCTGCCAGAGATCAAGTGCTTTTCTGACTTCTTCACAATCATCAAAATGATGCCTGACGCCGTTGACTTCCTGATAATTCTCGTGACCCTTACCTGCAACAACAACAATATCGCCAGCGGCAGCCGTGCAGACAGCCCCCCGAATAGCCTCTGTACGGCTGATGACAGACGTTACTGAGATGCCGGTTTGATCGACCCCTGCCAATATATCTCTGATAATGTCTTCAGGGTCTTCGTTTCTGGGATTATCGCTGGTCACGACTACTTCATCTGCACCCTCGATAGCAGCACAGGCCATGAGAGGTCTCTTACCCCTATCACGATCACCACCACAACCAAAGACACAGATTAATTTTGAAGCACTGTGCTCTCTCAAGGCTTTCAGAACGCTCATCAGAGCACCCGGAGTATGCGCATAATCAACCACAACCAACGGTTTCTGATCACCACCAAAGCTCTGCATTCTTCCCGGCACCGTGCTCAACTGAGGCACCTTTTCAAGAACCCGCTCGAGAGAATAGCCCTGACAACAAACAACCCCTATAACGGCCAAAAGGTTTTCAAGACTGAAACGGCCCAGCTGAGGTGTCCTCAGCTGGGCTTGACCCCAGGGGGTATCCAGATCAGCCTTAACTCCCCGTGCATTCAGGAGAATATTCTTAGCCGTAATATCTGCCTCGCCCGAGGTCATAGAGAAAGTAAAAACCTCAGTATCACCGGAACAACTGGACAACATCAGTTCGCTATAGTCATCATCCAGATTAATCACTGCTTTTTTGACACAGCCGTTGGCAAATAGCAGAGCCTTGGCGCTGGCATAGGCGTCCATCGTTTTATGATAATCAAGATGGTCACGACTGATATTTGTGAAAACGCCAACTTCAAACGTTAACTGATCTGCACGCCCCTGATGTAAACCATGGGAAGAAACCTCCATCGCCATGAAGGCCACTTCTCTTGCCACCAGCTCAGCCATAAAGCCCTGTGTAGAAACGGGATCTGAAGTCGTATTCAGACAGGGCTCCAGTTCAGGAGGAACACCTTTACCCAGGGTTCCCATCACCGCACAAGGCGCCCCCAGGAGAGAAAGTAACTGCGCAACAAACCAGCAGATTGATGTTTTACCATTGGTTCCAGTCACCCCGGTCAACTTCAAGTCTGAGGATGGGTGCCGATAGAATTGATCGGCAAGATAGCTGATGTGTGCTTTTAAGTTTTCGATAAAAATAACAGGCTTGCCGGCCAGATATTCAGTTTCAGAACGTGCCTCCCTGCTCGACTCAGCGAGCACTGCAGATGCACCTGCGTCCAGAGCTGCACCAATAAACTCCCGGCCATCGGAACTCAGCCCCTGTACAGCGAGAAACAGCTCACCCCCGACCAGCTTGCGGCTGTCGAGGGTTAATCCTGTAAGGGTTATGTCTTCATCCAGCTGAGGATGATTCAGCTTCGCCAGCACTTCATTTAAAGACGTCATTTGACGCGAGGTCATGTTCCATCCTGTTTCAGTTTCATAACTCCGGGCTGCTCCAGATTGAGTCTTTTGGCTGTCAGCACTTTTTCTTCACTGGGCCTGACGCCCAGCATTCGCAAAGCCTGACCATTGACCCTGGAGAAGACCGGACCGGCGATTATGCCACCGTAGTAATCTTTTCCAGCCGGGTCATCAATGATGACAACAGTGGCAATGCGAGGGTTTTCCACAGGAGCCACACCGGCGAAGAGACCCACGTAACGATCTTCAAGGTAGCCACTACCACCCACTTTTTTAACCGTTCCCGTTTTGCCACCAACATTGTAGGACTTGACGGCACCGCGCCAGCCAGTTCCTCCTTTACCCACTACCTTGCCGAGCATTTCCATGACGTCATGGGCGACATCCTCATCCATGACCCGAACACCATCTGGTGCCACATCACGCTTGATCACGGAGGCTGGTCTAAGCAAACCACCAGCGCCAAGTACTGAATAAGCCTGCGCTAGCTGTAATGGCGTAACTGTTAAGCCATAACCAAAGGACAGGGTAGCCACTTCAATGTCACTCCAGCGGTCTTTAAAGGGCAGAAACCCAGCCCTCTCTCCAGGAAAGCCTGTTCCCGGACTCTGCCCGATACCCACACGGCGCAGCAGATCTACAACCTTATCGACACCGATATCCAATGCCATCTTGGTCACGCCAATATTGCTGGACTTCTTCAAAACCGTTTCGACATCAATGGTTCCAAAGCCTCTGACATCCTTAACTGCATTTTGTCCAACACGCAGGTAGCCAACGCCGGTTTCAATCCGGGTATAGCGATCATATTTGCGGGTCTCCATGGCTGCCGCCACAGTAAAGGGCTTGAGGGTAGAACCCGGCTCCACCAGATCAGTCATCACCCGGTTTCTCATGCGGTAAGGCTGAAGCCCGATGCGATTATTCGGGTTGTAGGACGGCTGATTGACCATAGCCAGAATCTCTCCGGTCTGGACATCCATCATCACCAGCGAGCCCGCTGTGGCTTTGGCTTTTTCTACGGCACTCTTCAGCTCACGATAAGCCATATACTGGAGTCTGGAATCAATACTCAGCATCAATTCCTTGCCAGGTTGAGCGCCTTCCACGAGCTCGACCTCCCTGGCAAGGCGCCCCCGACGATCTTTCAGCAGCCTGCGGGTTCCCTCGGAGCCAGTTAGCCAATGGTCATATCCCAGTTCAAGCCCTTCCTGACCTTTGTCATCAATCCCCGTAATACCCACCAAATGCGCCGTCACTTCGCCCATAGGGTAGTAGCGTCGCTGCTCGTCAAGAACATGCACACCCGGCACTTTCAAAGCTTCGATTTTCCCAGCCTGCTCAGGTGTCATCTGGCGCTTTAGATAAATAAACTCTTTCGCAGCGTTCTTTTTTACTCTGTTTGCCAGCCAACCTTTGTCAACCTGCAGAGCTGCTGCCAGTTTATTCCAGTCTTCTGGCACCTTAATCAGGTCCTGAGGGTCAGCCCAGACGGTCATAACAGGGGCACTTACCGCTAAAATCTTACCGTTCCGATCAAATATGACGCCCCGGTGAGCAGGTATAGACTCATGACGAACAGACCGTTTGTCACCTTCGTTCTGAAGAAAATGACGATTTAAAACCTGAAGATCTACGAGACGGTAACAAATCACCAGGCCAGCCACGACAAACAACAGTTGCAGAAGCTTGATTCTCCAACGATAAGGCATAGCCTTTTCCTCACCAGCCTGTTTTTTTCTGCTGGCACTGGCTGGCCTTGTTGCAGTTTTCACGGTACCACCATTTTTATACGTCCAGCGTTTGGCACTTCCATATCCAATTCATCCCTTGCAATTTTTTCCACTCGCCCCGGACTGGTCAGGGAACTGTGCTCCAGAAGTAACTTCCCCCATTCGACCTGAGCTTTGTTTTTCTGCTCAAACTCCTGCTGAAGCTCATTATGAAGCCGCCTGTTTTCATGCTCGACGAAGCTCACAGCAACGCCTGACACAAGAACACAGGTCAACAGCAATGCATTGACTAAATTGGATTTCTGAAACAACACCAGCAGCAGTTTGCTATCCATTTTTTCAGCCTTCTCAGATTAGCTTCTCAGCAATTCGCATGACGGCACTCCTCGCTCTTGGATTAGCTTTAACCTCATGTTCACCCGGCTTGATCGCTTTACCGATAGGCCGCATTCTCTTATTCAGCTGATCTTCCCTTACCGGCATCCAGCGCGGCAGCTCATCACCCTTGGCCTGTTTTCTGATAAACCTTTTGGCAATTCTGTCTTCCAGCGAGTGGAAGCTGATGACTACCAGACGTCCACCTGGCTTGAGTACTTCCAATGCGATATTGAGACAATCCACCAAATCGTCCAGTTCGCGATTGATATAGATGCGAATGGCCTGAAACGCACGGGTTGCCGGGTGCTTGTTCTTCTCTCTGGAAGGGCTGGCAGAGGCAATAATTCCCGCAAGGCGTTTTGTGGTCGTAATAGGCTCTTCTTCCCTTTCCCTGATAATGGCCCGGGCAATTCTGCGCGAAAAACGATCTTCGCCGAGCTCCCAGATCACCTTACTGATTTCCTTTTCTTCAGCACGATTAATCCACTCGGCCGCACTTTCCCCCTGCGTGGTATTCATCCGCATATCCAGCGGACCATCCTGCATGAAGCTGAAACCCCGCTCAGCGTTGTCCAACTGAGGCGAAGAAACACCCAGATCCAGCAGAACGCCTTCCACTTCCTGACCATCAAGAACCTCTTCCAGTTCAGCAAAAGAACCGTGATAAATGGAAAAACGGCTATCCATTTCAGCCAGTTCACGAGCTACAGCTACCGCCCCCGGATCCTTATCGATACCTATCAGCCTGCCTCTGCCGGACAGTTTCTTCAGAACTGCACGACTGTGTCCACCACGACCAAATGTTCCATCGACATAGAGCCCGTCAGGATCTGTAACCAAAGCCTCAACCGCTTCCTCTAACAGCACAGTAATGTGCTGGTCTGATTGCTCTTGCAATGTCATCTATCATGTCCGGGCGCATACCCATTAGAGGGACAAAGACTGGAGCTCAGCAGGCACTTCAGCGGATTCACTGGCTTCCTGAAGATAATCATCTCGTCGCTGGTTCCAGCAAGCTTCATCCCACAGTTCAAATTTTTTGCCCTGCCCCAGAAGAATGCAGCGTTTATCCATGCCTGCATAATCCCTGAGCAAGGGAGGTACCAAAACTCGGCCACTGCCATCCATATCAATGTCGGTGGCGTGTCCGATAAGAAGTCTTTGTATTCGGCGTGTCATCGGGTGAAAACTGGGCAGGGCTTCAATCTTTGCCTGAATGGCCTCCCACTCATCCTGTGGATAAATCAATAGACAAGGCTCATCAGTATCGATAGTTGCCACCAAACGGCCTTCACAACGATCTTTCAACACCTGCCGATAACGGGTAGGTATTGCAAGACGCCCTTTGGCATCGAGATTGATGGCATTAACCCCACGAAACAAACCGATTCCCTCAAGTCAATTCAGACAGGATGGCAGGCCGCAATCCGAAGAGAAAAAGTGTTCACTGGCACCCCACTCTCCCACATCATGCTAACTAAACTCCACTTTTATCCACTTTACTCCACTGAAGCACACTATAGAAACCTCAAAAACCCACGTCAAGGTCAGAATCTGTCTGAAGAGTCAAATAATTGACCCCGCCAGAGACCAGACACCCAGCGCTTTGCATTAAAAAAGTGCATAAAAATGAGCAGCTTGGAGGGAAGAGCTATTTAAGCCCATGAAGCATGAGAACTGCCTGAAAAAAATTGTAAAAGTTTCAGATAATTGAATATCTTGATCAACACATCCCATTCATTGCTGAACGGCCAGTCAAATTCACTGAGACCGATTCCGTTTCAATTCGGGAACAGATAGCGGAAGAAAAAGAAAGTCTCGAGTTGGCCTGTAAGCCGGGTTCTGTCCAACCTGTAAACAGGTCTGGGCAATCATTCATCTGGGATACCTGTCACCAGGCACCTCAAGCAACCTACCCGAATCCAGTGCGGGTCACACCTCCAGGATTCCTATTTGGTCTTGCTCCAGGCGGGGTTTACCATGCCGTGAACTGTTACCAGTCACGCGGTGCGCTCTTACCGCACCCTTTCACCCTTACCGGTCACCGGATGGTGACTTAGGCGGTCTGCTCTCTGCTGCACTTTCCGTAGGCTTTCGCCCCCCAGGCGTTACCTGGCGCCGCACCCTTTGGAGCCCGGACTTTCCTCCACCAGATACTGAAACAGGATCTGACAGCGACTGCCCGGCCAACTCGAAGCGGCGAATACTACCGAATGATTTCCTTCACTGCAATTCGTTCATTTCCCATAATTAAGAGCCGAATCTATTACAACTTATTTCATCGTAAGCGATAGCTCATAGAGCTGCTTCTTGCGATACCCGGAAACATCGGCGATCACAGCAGCCGCTTTCTTGGCGGGTAACTCTTGCAGTAACCGTTGCAGCAATTTAACGGTTTCAGGATCAACGGCTTCTTCCTTGCGCTCTTCTGCACCCTCCACCAAAACCACAAATTCGCCACGACACTGATTGGAGTCCTCCTGCAGTATTTTCTCCACTGCTTCAACCTTGCCCGCAAGGACCGTTTCAAATGTTTTCGTCATCTCCCTGGCCAACACGATATAGCGATCTCCACCCAACACCTCCTTAAAGTCCGCAAGACTATCCAAAATTCGATGTGTGGATTCATACACAGCCCAGGTATTCATCATCGAGCCCAGCGCTTCAAGCCTTTTCTTCCTACCAGATGACTTGGCTGGCAGAAAGCCTTCAAAATAGAACCTGTCCGTTGGCAAGCCACTGACCGACAGAGCCGCTACGAGCGCACAGGCACCCGGAACCGGTGCTACTTTGATACCCTGCTCCCTGACCATTCGCACCAGCACAAAGCCCGGGTCTGATATCAGGGGCGTCCCGGCATCACTGATCAATGCCACAGAATCGCCCTGCCGTAATCGAGCCAGTAACACCTCTGCCTGATGCCTTTCATTATGCTCATGACAGGGAATCATGGGGGTCTCGACCCCAAAGTGATTGAGCAACTTACGACTATGCCTGGTGTCTTCTGCTGCAATCACTGACACCTGCTTCAGCACCTCAATGGCTCTCGGTGCCATATCATCAAGATTTCCAATGGGGGTCGAAACAACAAAAAGGGTACTTTCAGACATATCCTGCCAGCCAGTCGATCAACTATGAGGGTCGTTCATAGTCAGGGAGATTAAGAGACAAAAAACCATAAGTTTACTCTTTTCAGAGAGCCGTTGACAGAATCCTTAACAACCTGACCTCCCATCCTATCCTCATCAGGCTGACGCACAGACCATGTTAGGGTAAAATAGATGAATCAAAAACAGTTCGGTCGTTGACTCCGATTTTATGAGCCAGAACCTTTCCAAACGCACTCTGATGACTACACTGCTGATTGGCGCGGTGTTGACAGGATGCTCATTACAACCCAGCAAAGTCGCTGAACTTACTTCACCCTCGCAGGAAATGGCTCGGGAAGGAGCCGATCAACTGCTGGAGCGAGCCAAACGCAGCTCATTTCCAGAAAGCGCCAGACTCAAAATTCAGGCTGCCAGGCAATTAACCGATGACCAGTTAGCCAGAGCACGAACCATTCTGGACAGCCTGAATTATGGAGAGTTACCTGAAACTCTCAGAGCCGAAATGGCCGTGGCAAGAGCCCGCATTGCTGAGCGGGCAGGACAGAACCGGGAAATTTTCCTCTGGCTGGACAGAGCAGCAGTTATCAACAGCAGCAACACTCAGCTCCTGGATCAAAGTCACATTCTCAAAGCACGGGCGTATAACCGCTTCAGAGAATTCGTTGCAGCCCTGGACGAATGGAGCATGCTGTCTAATATCAGTGAGCTTGACCAACAACCCGAAAACCGCGATGCCTTTTGGGAAACACTGCTTAATGCACCTGAAGAGCGCCTGATTATTCTGAACAGTCAGACCGACAGTAAAGTCATGAAAGGCTGGCTGCAACTCGCTCTGGTTTATCGCTCTGACAAATCACTGAACCAGCAACTGGCCGATTTGAGCAACTGGCGATCTCACTGGCCGGATCACCCTGCAAAGGTCTACCTACCGAAAGACATCAGTGCGCTTCAGATAGCCGGCACTGAGCAACCCGACAAAATCGCCCTTCTTCTTCCTGTCAGCGGCCCACTGGCCTCTGCGGGCAGAGCGATTCGAGATGGCTTTCTCGCCGCTTATCATCAGAATCTTTCTGATGAGACCCTACCTGAAGTGTCCATAATGGATACTCATAACAAAAATGTTGTCGAGCTGGCCAACGAAGCTAAAAACGAAGGCGCCAAATTGATCATCGGCCCTCTGAACAAGACTAACGTCAGCCTGTTAAAAGAAAAGACCCCCGGAGACATTACCATTCTTGCCCTGAACAGCCTCGAAGACAGTGGCAGCCACTTTACACAAAAAGGCAGTTTCTTTGAATACGGTCTATCCATCGAAGATGAAGGCAGGGCTGTAGCCCGTCGAGGCATTCTGGATGGACACCGCCGTGTACTGATACTTCGCCCGGAAACTTCATGGGGTGACAGAGCCACGAACAGCTTTATGGCGGAATGGACAAAGCACGGTGGAGAGGTGGCCGGCATCACAAAATTCAACAGCAAAACCGAGTTCAGCCAACTGGCTGGCCGGGCCTTGCTGGTTGAAGAAAGTCAGAAACGCGCCAAAGAGCTGAGCAGTGTTCTGGGAGAGAAACTCGGCTTTACGCCTCGCAGAAGGCACGATATCGACATGATTTATATGCCTTCCAACCCCCAGGAAGCCCGCCAGCTCAAACCCGCGCTCTCTTACCAGTTTGCTGGTAAACTGCCCGTTTATGCCACTTCCAGCGCATACTCTGGCAGGGTCGACCCCAGCAGAGATCAGGATCTGAACAACCTCAGAATTCCCGTAATGAACTGGTACCTGCCTGGTCAAAAAAGCAGTCTTGAATCCAATATTCGAGCCACCTGGAGCAGCTCAAGAGGCCAGTATGGCAGTCTTTACGCCATGGGAGCCGACGCATTTAAGCTGTATCCTCGCCTGCAACAGCTCGCCAGCCTGCCCGGCAGTCGCCTGGAAGGACTGACAGGCCAGCTCAGCATCAACAGTAGGCATCACGTGGAGAGGGAGCTTTCCTGGCAGATCTTCCGAGATGGTCGACTGAAACCATTACCTAATCCGGTTCAAAAAAAAACTGATGTTCTGGCAATTAAAGCTTCGCAATAACCCGGGGCTTTCTGCTGAAAACCGGGCTTTGGAATACCTTAAAGCCCGGGGTATGAAGCTGGTCAATAGAAACTATGCCTGCAAAGCAGGAGAAGTAGATCTGATCATGCTCGACAAGGAAACCCTGGTTTTTGTAGAAGTCCGTTTCAGATCACAATCACAACTCGGTTCAGCTGCCGAGTCTATTACTACCCGCAAGCAAAATAAAATCAGAAAAGCCGCCAACCATTTTCTGGCACTCCACTCGAAGCATCAGCACAGGCTTTGCCGCTTCGATGCTTTTTTGCTCAAAAATGCATCTCCTTATGACGACGCAAACTCCGAAAAGAATATAGAATGGATTAAGGGTATTTTTTAAACTAAACAGCAAAAACATATAAACATGAGCCAATCTCTCTTGCTGTTGTCTTGCTGATGTAAGCAAGCAACAAAAAGGAGTAATGAAAAAGAAATCACGGTAAACTAATTGCTCTGTTAAAACACCCATAAACTCATGAGGCTCTCGCGATTATCAAATGCCTTTAGCGAAAGAAAATACCTGCTTCGAAACCTGCGGCGTCGAACCACTCGGGATTTTGAGACATGCATGAGCGCATTACACAACATTTTTCAGACAGCATTGACGCCAAAATTCGTGCTGCCGACACCCTGCCCCCCCTGATCGCCCAGGCATCCGAGCTTATGGTGCAATCCCTTCTGAATGAAGGAAAGATCCTGACCTGTGGAAACGGCGGCTCCGCAGGAGATGCTCAGCAATTTGTTTCCGATTTGCTCAACCGTTATGAACGAGAAAGACCTGCATTGCCAGCTATGTCTTTGTGTGCCGATAGTCTGACATTAAGCTCAATTGCTAATGACACCAGCTTTCACGAAGTCTTCTCAAAACAAATTCGGGCACTGGGACAACAGGGCGACATTCTTTTGGCGATTTCGACATCAGGCAATTGCCCCAATATTGTCCAAGCCATCCAGGCCGCTCATGATCGGGATATGCAGGTCATTGCCCTGACCGGTAAAAGCGGTGGCGATATGGTGAGACTGCTGCACCCTGAAGACATTGAAATAAGGGTTCCGGACAATAGTTCTCCACGCATTCGGGAAGTTCACACACTGGTCATTCATTGCCTCTGCGACCTGATCGATGAATTCCTGTTTTCCGGAGAGTAAGCCAATATACACAACAAAAAACATTTTTCACTTTAAAACAACAGACCCCGTTTAATTCATCATCGACAGGAGATAACAAGGTGAAGCGTTTATACGCCCTGATTTTAACCAGCTCAGTCATACTGCTGGGGGGTTGTTCGACCATTTTAAGCAGCGTCAATGAAGACCCCATCCGTATGGACCCCACAGAGCGATCATGGGGCAATTTGATAGACGACCAAACCATTGAAACCATTGCAGCCGTCAACATTAAGAAAGCCGACGAGCGCTTTAAAAACAGTCGCATTAAAGTCGTCAGCTTTAATGGCACCGTGCTTTTAATCGGACAGGTGCCCAGCAACGAGCTTAAACACCTGGCAGAAGAGACTGCCAAAAATGTCAGCGAAGTTGACAAGGTCTACAACGAACTTACTTTAGGCATTAACGCCAGCCTGCTCGAACAGAGTAACGACTCCTGGCTAACGACGAAGGTGAAGACCAATCTGATCAAGAGCGAAGACGTTTCTGCAGACCGCATCAAGATCAATACAGAAAAAGGTACTGTCTACCTGATGGGGCTGACAACACCCAGACAAGCACAGGCTGCAGTGGACATTACCAGGAACACTGGTGGCGTTCAGAAAATAGTCAAAGTCTTCGAATACATTCAGTAGCCCAAACAACTATGCTGGCGCAGCCATATTCAACAGGTCTTGTCCGCTTGTGCCAGCTTTTCTCACCCCTTGTCAAAACCTATCCATTCAACAAGCTAAGTAAAAATAGCACCAGAGGAAAGCCTTGCACTTTCCTCTCTCTTCCGAAATACCCATACCTTGTTTCACTGGCCTCAATGCGACTCAGCATTTCATATTCGGAGAATCTGTCTTCTTTCATACGGGGAGCACCTTTCGTCGTGATTAAGCAACCAAGCCACCATTTTTGAGTTTAATAATGTGAGAGGGGTGGATCATTTCTCCGCCAGTCATGTGCTTATTTTCAGGTAACAGAAATAAAATCGAAGAGAGGGAGAGCGCCACGAGCACTCTCTGAATGAAACTTACATGCCGTTTCGGAAAGTCTGGTGATCAATAACACCGCTTTCACGCACAGTTTTTAATCCAAGTGCATACTCTTTCAGGACGACCAGGCTGTAATCCATACGCTTTTGCATATGTTGATCAGCCTCTGCATCTTCACCCGTCATGACAGAAGTGACATTCCGCACAATAAGGTGATCAGGAATGTAGCACAGACGGCAATTCTTATAACTGCTTGAACGCAGCTCCACAACAGGGTAAGAACCGCCCTGCCCGGAAGACACCGCTGTAATCAAACCTGGCTTATGCCCTAATTGCTCTGCCCCGAAGATCAGGAAAAAGTTTTTCAGACCTGAAGGAACCATACCATTCCACTCCGGTGTCACCACTACAATCGCATCACTAGCAGCCTGTCGGACTTAAGCGACCGTAGCAAGGATTGCAAGAAATTGAGGATAAAAATTTCTGCTTCTGAGGAGAATAGCGAGCTATTTGACGAAGAAGCAGGAATTTTTAGACCAATTTATTGCAACCGCAGTAGGACAGCCTTAAGTCTGACAGGCTGCTAGCGCTTAATGCAGCCCTCCAGGGAGCCAAAAGAGACTTCCACTCCTCATTGCCAGACCAGATGGACTCATCCCACAACGGCAGAGGATTTCCTGCCAGATCAAGAAGATCAATCTGATCAAAGAGCCCCAACGCTTCTGCACGCTCCTTGAGGACACGACCGATACGAACACTCTGGGATTCCCTGCGGTGACTTCCACTAACAATTGTCAGGTTCATCAAAACCTCTTTCAACCATTCCGATTATTAAGTACAAGAAAATAATAACCAAAATATTCCACCGAAGCGAAGCCAGCTTGACCTGAAAGGCCAAGCCCAGAGATTTAAACTCCGACCTATTTAACGACTTTCAGATGTGGCTTGCCAGACTTGCGGGGAGTTTTTTTGGACTCCTCTTCTTTTGCAGGTGGTGTTTCCTGAGACTCCGGACCTGATACAGCCTCCAATTCAAGATGAGAAGCCCCTACCTCTTCCGACTCAGCGAAGGGCTCTACTTCGAACACCATACCCTGCCCGTTCTCGCGGGCATAGATGGCCATCAATGCTTCTACAGGAACCACTATGGTCAACGCCTCACCGCCAAAGCGACCATCAAAGGTTATGACATCATTTCCCATATGCATGGCACGCACCGCTGCAGGGGAAATGTTAAGGACTATTTGATTGTCCTTAACGTACTCTCTGGGTACCTCGACCCCTTTCCTGGCAGTATCCACCAGGATGTATGGGGTGCAGTCATTTTCAAGAATCCAGTCATACAAGGCTCTGGTAATGTAAGGACGACTGCTGGTCATTGTCATAATCTGTCTCCATCCAGGCTAACTTCCGACGGCTGCCTGACCCCAGGCCAACTCATCCTTCGCACCATCAATAGCCAATATAGAAGAAGTCCTTTAACCCTCTCCAGAAAAGAGGTATCGCCGAAGCGGGGCAAAGCTACTTTTTAGCACCTCAACGGCAAAGCGCAGCACTTTTTCGACACCCTCTGAAACAGAGAAAACTTCTAATATGCCAAGAGCTGAAAAACCATCTGTCAACCAGAGATTCAACGACACTCTTAGCTCATGGCTGCTTAGCCAGATTCTTAAATTCCGGCAGTCATACTGCCGGGATCCACCTCAAATCAAAGAGTGTCACGCATCTCTTTTTCAATTTCAGACAAGCTCTCTTTGAAGGACTCACGCTCAAACAAACGTTCAGCATAATCCAGGATAGCCTGCCCCTGCCTGGGCAGTTCAATACCCATCGCTGACAGCCTCCAAAGGATTGGGGCTACACAGCAGTCCACCAGAGTGAATTCATCACTCATAAAGAATGGCTTTTCAGCAAAAATAGGCGCTACGGAGAGCAGGCTTTCACGAAGCTCTTTACGAGCACGGGCCGCAGGCGTCTCTTTGGTTTTTGGATCCGTAATGATATCCACCAAGCTGCACCAGTCTTTCTGGATGCGGTGCATCATCAGACGACTCTGGGCACGGCTGACCGGATAAACGGGCAACAAAGGAGGATGAGGAAAACGCTCATCCAAGTACTCCATCATGACGCTTGGCTCGTAAAGCACCAGCTCACGATCGACCAGAGTTGGAAGACTATTGTACGGGTTGAGATCAGACAGTTCCTGAGGCAGATTTTCAGGATTTACATCCTGAATGTCTACCGCGACCCCTTTTTCGGCCAGAACAATACGAACCCTGTGACAGTAGTGGTCAGATGGATCCGAGAAAAAAATCATGGATGACTTTTTGGCAACTACAGCCATGAAATACCCCCGCCTCATGCAAAGGAAATGAGCTCCCAATCGAGCCAGCCTACTCATTCGATCCCATAAATCGGACGAGCAATGCTGGCCTGACGGGCCGACACAATAAAATAACGGGTTATCTTAGCAAACTTTACGCCCTGCGGAATAGAGACCCTGGAAACTTTCGTAACACAAGGGGACAATAACTCTAAGAACAACCCGAAAACCTGAATAAATATTCAAAACCCGCTATAACCAACAAGTTGTCTCAGAAGCTGTTAATACGCTTATGAGAAAAGCCAATTACTTCCAGCCAGGAACCGCACTCCCCTTAAACAGCTCCCTGGCTTTCTCCTCCACTGCCGGAGTGTGGTAAGACTCGACCAGAGCCCTGATGCGGGGATCATTCTTATTGTCCTCGCGCGCCACAATCAGATTGACATAAGGAGAGTCTTTACCTTCTACCAGCAGTGCGTCACGCTCTGGCAACAGCCCTGCTGGCACAGAGTAGGTAGAGTTGATGAAAGCCAGATCAACGTCATCCAGAGAGCGGGGTAATTGCGCAGCATCCAGCTCGATGAACTGAAGTTTTTTTGGATTTTCAACAATATCAGCCGGTGTCGCTTCCAGATTATTAATGTCTTTCAGCTTGATGAAACCCTTTTTGTCCAAAAGGATTAGCGTACGACCTTCGTTACTTGGGTCGTTAGGAATCGCTACTTTGGCACCGTCTTTAAGCTCACTGATATCTTTGATTTTTTTGGAGTACGCGCCAATCGGGTAGACAAAAGTATTTCCAACAGCTGCCAGCTTGAAGCCACGATCACGAATCATGCTGTCCAGATACGGCCTGTGCTGGAAGGCGTTAGCATCAATAGAACCGTCAGCCAGAGCCACATTGGGAGAAACGTAGTCAGAAAACTCAACCAACTCAACATCTACACCGTGATCTTTTTTAGCAATGTCAGCGGCCACTTTCATGACGTCAGCTTCCGGCCCCGCCATAACACCCACTTTCAAAGGGCCTTCTGAGGCATTCTCAGAGCCACATCCCGCCAACAGGACACCGCCCGCCACAAGCGCCGCAACTGCGAGTGACTTTAATTTATTGACTGCAAACATTCTTCACTTCTCCATTCAGCCAGTCACATTGGACAAACCACTGAAACAGCCTGCCCCATTCAATAATTTAAATTCGCAAACAATCAGCGAGTTCTGTCGTAATAATTTTGCAAACGGTCACCAATACTCTGTATCAGCTGCACCAGCACAATAAGCACCACAACAGTGGCGAGCATGATGACGCCATCAAAACGCTGGTAGCCGTAGCGGATGCCCAGATCACCAAGACCTCCACCACCGATGGCACCTGCCATGGCCGAGTAACTGACCAGAGTCACCAGAGTAATAGTCATACCATTAATCAGGCCGGGGCGCGCTTCAGGCAGCAATACCCGACTGACGATCTGCAAAGGTGTTGCGCCCATGGATTGGGCTGCTTCAACCAGTCCGAAAGGTACTTCATTGATGGCGCCTTCAGCAATGCGAGCAACAAATGGGATAGCTGCAAGGGTCAGTGGCACAATCGCAGCTGTTGTCCCGATGGAGGTTCCCACCAGCAGGCGAGTCAGGGGAATGATCGCCACCAGCAGTATAATAAAAGGCACAGAACGTGTAGCGTTGACGATAGCACCCAGCACTGAATTCAAAACCGCATTTTCTTTAATACGACCGGGCTTGGTAATATATAGCAACACACCAAGCGGAATACCAAAGAGAAAACTGAGCCCACCAGACACCACTGTCATGTAAAGGGTTTCCCAGAGTGCCTTCCCCAGAAGAAGCCAGGAATCAGCTGACATAACCCACTACCTCCACCTGTACATTATCCCTGAGGAACGTCATGGAAGCCTCAACATCTGACTCCTCGCCCATAATTTCTACCATCAGAAAGCCCATGGACTTACCATGAACGGTTTCAATGTCGGCTTGCAGAATCACAAAATCAGTACCAAACTGCCTTGCCGCCCGGGTAATTAAGGGCTCCACCACCCGACGCCCTACAAAGGTAATCCTTACAACCGGCCTTGAGCCTTCGGTCGGCTCTGACTGAAAGCGGCTTTCCACTTCAGCCGCCGGTTTTTGGTGGATGGCACTGCAAACAAACTCTCTGGACAATTCCGTTTTTGGATTCAGGAAGAAGGATTCGACATCATTCTCTTCAATCAGTTGACCATGGCTTAGTATGGCAACTCGATCGCAAATCGTTTTAACAACATCCATCTCATGAGTAATGATCAGCACTGTGATCTTCAACTCACGATTAATATCCTTCAAAAGTCCAAGAATGGATCGTGTGGTCTGAGGGTCAAGCGCAGAAGTTGCCTCATCACACAAAAGAACCTTTGGCTTACTGGCCAGGGCGCGAGCAATAGCCACCCTCTGTTTCTGACCACCTGAAAGCTGAGAAGGATAGCTGTCCCGCTTTTCTTTCAAACCGGTCAGATCCAGCAGGGGAATCACCGCCGTTTCTATTTCTTGTGAACTGGCACCGGCCAGTTCCAGTGGTAGAGCAATATTCTGATAAACAGTTCGACTCGACAGCAGATTGAAGTGCTGGAAAATCATGCCAATGTTGTGGCGGACCAGACGCAGTTCTTTCCCGGTCAACTGAGTGAGGTCCTGCCCGTCCACAATGACCCGGCCCGAACCGGGACGCTCTAACATATTGACACAACGTATCAGCGTACTCTTGCCAGCGCCGCTTGAGCCAATCACACCGTAGATTGATCCTTCAGGCACAGTGAGGTTAATCCCATCCAGCGCCTTAAGCTCTCTACCTCCTACCTTAAACACCTTGGTAAGGTTTTTCAGTTCTATCATCATTACTCCTGCCTGATTCAGATACAATCAGGTCATGGCCGACTGAGGTATATTCAGTCAGTTCAATCAATTCGTCTACCTTGATGGTTTTCAATGGGAGCTGGTCATGCTGTCGACTCGGATTACAGCCTTGAGGTCCGCCAGGCGACCTCTTTTTCACGACCAAAAAAAAAACCACTCTGTGCTAAACAGAGTGGTTTTTCATGAATGCGTTCATAACCCCTTCTTTTAGCCGTATTTCTAGAGCGCCCGCAAGCCAAGACAAATCAGCGCATTCCTCAAAAGCCTAAACGACAAAAAAACCAAAGTCAACTGCTCTGCTTTCCCAGCAGGAATGTAAGCGGAAGCATGGCCTCAAAGATCAACTAGCGAACACCCGAAGCAATAGCACTGACACCAGCAATACTGCAAAGAACAAGCAAGGCATGGCGCATAATTCTTTGATCAATTCGGGGGGATACATGGGAAGCGGTTTTACTCCCCAGCAATACAGCTGGAAGCAGCATCAGGGCATCTTTAAAGTCATCAAGACCCACCATGCCTGCTACTGATAGAAATATCAGTGAGATAGTACTGCTGAAAACAAAATAAATGGACATGCTGGCCCGGATTTTGTCACCGGTTTCGTTCTGCATGACCAGGGCTACCGGAGGCCCGCCAATAGACGATGTTGTGCCTGTGATACCAGAAACAACACCAGCGACAAACAAGCTGGATTTAGTCGCTCGAATCTTTACAGAAAACAGACTCACAAAAACGGCCATCAGCACAGCCAGACCAATAAAAAGACTCATGTGCTCTCTGGAGGCCACTGCCAAAAGATAAGCTCCCAGCAGTGAACCCGGAATTCTGCCAGCCACAGCATACTTCATCTCTGCCAAATCCAGTGCCCCCCGATACTTTCTGACCGTCAGGAGAGAAAGGAACATAGCCATGCAGATCAGGGTAGCCGGCACCAGAGAGGGTGCAACGATATAGAGAATAGGTGCGGCCACCACCGCCATACCAAAACCGACCATGCCCTGGATCAGAGCCCCCAGGAAGACAACGAGCATGGCTATTAGTTGCGGGTACAGACTCAAATCCATAACATCACTGAAACATCAAATATCGAAAGGGGATATAAATATAACCGTTTGCTATGAAAAGAATCTACTGTCATTTATACCCATAAAAGGCGTATCACGACAAAAGACGTTTATCTTCCAAACAACTCCCTGTAATGCTTTCTACAGAATGAAAGGTAATTGTCGTTACCTCCAACCTGAACCTGACTGCCGCAGTTAATCAAAAAAATCAATAAATTGCATGATTTCATTTGTTCATTAACCAAGTCCAGAGCTTGGAATGAGCACCCGCTTATCACCTATCATGGTTCCCCGGAGGAAAGTCGGCCATTGTGATTGGTCCAGCTTTGCCGATGGATTCAGCGGTTCAATGAACTTTTTACTTCTGGCTACGTATTCCTGTTTCTGCGTTTCTGAGAGATGTTGTTTGCCAGCAGAATTTACTACCCTATCAATCGTGCGGCAGAAATGATCATACATTTTCCGGGGATTAGACAAATTACCGGAAATCATCGGAATAACGCACTGACCAACAATACCTGCATCGGTTTCACTCAGTAACTCACTCCACGTTTTTCCCAAAGAACTGTTCAACTGAAACAAAATATTTGATAAGTGATGTATGAATCGATTTTCATCATAGTTATGCCGATGTATGTCCCACGTTGGTAAATGGGTTTCAAGATCTTCAAGGTTAAATGCCAGTTGGCCCAGGGCTTTTCTGGTAGACTTCAGATATTCCAGCGTTTTTTTGGCCGACTTCTCACACTCCTGCCATTCTTCTATCTTTTGGTCTTGTTGTTCCTGCGAGCATGTGGAAATGGAGCTTTCAAAGCACTCTTTCTTCTGCTGAAAATCCTGTTTTACCCTGGTGTACTCATTATGGAAGGCCGTTTTAATCTTTCTCACAACATCGGCAATGGCAATGATTACATGGATATCAGCATTTTTTAGCATGCTGGCTCGTACCGCATGATAAAAATCATGCTGCATAAACACGAGAATCAATATTGCAGATAAGTAGTCAGCAGTTTTTGGCAAAGGATGCCCAGGAAACGGAATGGCCATGTCTCTGTATCCTTTCAGGCCGCCGGTTCTAATATCTTCAGGTGTACTGCTCCCGATCACTGGATTGATTTTATGGGCTTCTTTCTGACAAAAACTGTCAATAAAAGCCTGTCGCAACGTGATCGACGGGCATATCATCCACCCAGTCCACCAGCAATCAACAAATAAAACCCAGAAATCTCTGCTTAGCAGGGCTTTTTTCATCGTTTTCTGCCCTCCTTCTTCTTCACCAAAGCCAATTGGGTACTTGCAGGACCAGAAACCTGCTTCAGCCGGAGGTGCTTTTTTAAGCAAACGCTTCATTTCCATGATGATGGAATCGACATCAAAAGAAGAATCGAGAAAAAACCTCTCTGACTTTTCCAATGATAACTTTATGATTTCCCAGTTGACTTTATTCGCGTTTCCCTTATCGTCAAACAGCTTGTGATGCACAATCTTAAATGAATTTATATTCTGGATACCTTCCAGGTAAACGCCCTGCAGGGTAACCAGGGTTGCAAATTCATTGCGGCTGATTTTCTTTTCCCGAAATGCACGGAGCGCTGCATAGGCAAAGGTATCTGTTTTTAAAAAGCGGTGGTGTTCTGTAGTGATTTTTTCTGGTTTGCAACAACACTGGGCAATTTGTTGGAGCTGCAGCGGAGTAATGGCGTTTACCTTCTCCATGATCAATGATTGTTGATCTGTCTCAATTCTACGAACGACTTCTTTAAACGCCTTTGCATGGTCATCAGCGCCTGGCAAATCCAGGGGACTAAAAGAGGTTCCTCTAACGTCTCTGACCTTCAAATCGGTTGAGGAGGTTGTTGAGTAGCGCTGGTCGTCAGGCAACACAGTATCATTAGTCGCGCTGCTAACACACCTGAATGAGCCGGTAATACTTCGCCAAATGGCACCAACGCGACTTGGCGTGGTATTTTCGGATCTTGAAAGCGTCGGATATTCATTTGCCCCGGCAATAAAGGAAGGAGTCATGTTTTAACCTCCATGTTGGTTTTATCATTTGGTATTAAAATGTTTGACCCGATAGACAGTATTAAGTTCCGGGCCATAAGCCACCGGATACGCACCAGGATAACCACTATTGAGAAGACGTTTTAATTCATTGTACGCTCAATCTAAAAAGATCAGAGAGTTGCATGACTTCATTTATTCATTAATCAAGCCCGGAGTTTCGAATGTGTCATCTTTTTATCACCTTTCATGGCTTCCTTGAGGAAAGTCGGCCATTGTGATTGATCCAGTTTAACCGATGGATTCAGCGGTTCAATCAACTTTTTACCTCTGGCTACGTATTCCTTTTTCTGCGTTTCTGAGAGATCTTCATTGGGATATAAATTGGCTTCCCTATCAATTTCCCAGCAGAAATCACTATAAAAATCCTGAGGATGAGACAATCTACCGATAATCATCGGAATAATACATTGGCCGACAATGCCTGCATCGTTTTCACTCAGCAACTTACGCCAGGTTTTTCCCGCAGACCTGTTCAATTGCACCAGAATATTTGACAAGTGATGTTTGAATAGCTCTCTATCATAATCATGCAGATGTATCCTCCACTTTCGCCTATGGGTTTCAAGATCATCAAGGTTAAATGCAAATTGGCCCAAGGCTATTCTGGTATCTCGCAGATAATCGAGCCTATTATTGACCGACGTCTCATACTTCTGCCAGTCTTCTATCTTTTTGTCTTGTTGTTCCTGCGGATATGTGGAAATAGAGCTTTCAAAGCACGCTTTCTTCTGCTGAAAATCCTGTTTTTCCTTAATGTACTCATTTTGGAAGGCCATTTTAATCTTTCTCACAACATCAGCAACGGCAACGATTAAATGGATATCAGTATTTCTTAACATGCTGGCTCGTAATGCATGATAAAAATCATGCGCTATAAACTCGAGAATCAATCGAACAGATAAGTGGTCAGCCGTTTTTGGCAAAGGATGGCCGGGAAAAGGAATCTCCATGTCTCTGTGGCCTTTCAGGCTACCGGCTCTAATATCTTCAGGTGTACTGATCCCGATCACTGGATTGATTTTATGGGCTTCTTTCAGGCAAAAACTATCAATGAAGGCCTGTCGCAACGTCATGGACGGGCATATTACGCCGCCGAAGGCAGAAAATAAAACAAAGAAGTCATTGCTTAACAGGGCTTTTCTCATCGTGAGCTGCCCTTCGTTTTTGTCTAAAGAAGCTGGGTAGTTACAGATCCAGAAACCGGCCTCAACCTGAGGTGCATTTTTAAGCAAACGCTCCATTTTCTTGATGATGGCATTGACATCGAAAGAACAACCGTTAAAAAACATCTCTGACCTTGTCAGTGAACACGCTATGAAGTCCCAGGCGTATTTATTAACTTCTCCATTATCATCAAACAGTTTGTGATGCACAATTCTAAATGAATTTATATCCTGGACACCTTCCAAGTAAACGCCCTGCAGGGTAACCAGGGTTGCAAATTCATTGCGGCTGATTTTCTTTTCCCTAAATGCACGGAGCGCTGCATAGGCAAAGGTATCAGATTTTAAAAAGCTTTGGTGTTCTATAGTGATTGTTTCTGGTTTGCGACAGCACTGGGCCATTTGGTGGAGCTGAAACGGAGTAACGGCGTTTACCTTCTCCATGATCAATGATTGTTGGTCTGTCTTAATTCTGCGAACCACTTCTTTGAACGCCTTTGCATGGTCACCGGTGCCTGGCAAATCCAGGGGGCTTAAAGAGGTTCCTTTAACGTCTCTGACCTTCAAATCGGTTGAGGGGGTTGCTGAATGTCTCTGATTATCAGGCAACACCGTATCATTAGCCGTGCCGCTAACACATCTGAATGAGCCGGTAATGGTGCGCCAAATGGCACCAACGCGACTTGGCGCAGTATTTTCGGATCTTGAAAACGTCGGGTATCCATTTGCCCCGGCAATACAGGAAGGGGTCATGATTTTAACCTCCATGTTGGTTTTATCATTTGGTATTAAAATGTTTGACCCGATAGACAGTATTAAGTTCCGAGCCATAAGTCACTGGATACGCACCCGGATAACAACTTTTGAAAAGACGTTTTAATTAATTGTACGTTCAATCAAAATAGATCAGTAAATTGCATTGGTTCATTAACCAAGTCCAGAGTTTGGAATAGGCACTCCATTTATCATCTATGTTGGCTTCCCGGAGGAAAGTCGGCCACTGTAATTTGTCGAGCTTTGCTGATGGATTCAGCGGTTCAATCAACTTTTTACTTCTGGCTACGTATTCCTTTTTCTGCGTTTCTGAGAGATCTTTATTGTGATATAAATTGACTTCCCTATCAATCTCCCAGCAAAAATAACGATAAAATCTCTGGGGATTAGACAAATTACCGATAATCATCGGAATAATGCACTGGCCGACAATGCCTGCATCGGTTTCACTTAGCAACTCGCGCCACGGTTGTCCCGAAGACCTGTTCAATTGAAACAGAATATTTGACAAGTGATATCTGAATCGTTCGTTATCATAATCTTCCGGATATATCCTCCAAGTTACTTCATTGGTTTCCAGATCTTCAAGGTTAAATGCAAGTTGCCCCAGGGCTTTTCTGGTACGTCGCAAATAATCGAGCCTATTATTGGCCGACTCCTCATACTTCTGCCAGTCTTTTATCTTTTGGTCTTGTTGTTCCTGCGGGTATTTGGAAATAGAGCTTTCAAAGCACGCTTTCTTCTGCTGAAAATCCTGTTTTACCTGAATGTACTCATTGTGGAAGGCCATTTTAATTTTTCTCACAACATCGGCAACGGCAACGATTAAATCGATATCAGCATTTCTTAACATGCTGGCTCGTACTGCATGATAAAGATCATGCAGCATAAACTCGAGAATCAATTGAGCAGATAAGTAGTCAGCAGTTTTTGGCAAAGGGTGGCCAGGAAACGGAATCGCCATGTCTCTGTGTCCTTTGAGGCTGCCGGTTCTAATATCTTCAGGCGTACTGATCCCGATCACTGGATTGATATTATGGGCTTCTTTCTGGCATAAACTGTCAATAAAAGCCTGTCGCAACGTGATGGAAGGGCACATCACCTTGCCGAAGGCATCAAACAAAACAAAGAAGTCCAAGCTTCGGATCTTGCAGGCGTCGGGTATCCGTTTACTCCGGCAATACAGGAAGGGTTCATAGTCGTAACCTCCATATTAGTTTTTTAATTTGGTACTATAGTTTTTGATTCGATAAACAATGAAAAGTTCCGGGGAGTAAGTCACAGCGACACATCGCTACCATGCGATGAACATGTACTCGTTATCTGAGCACACACGAAACCTCTGAACTATGTTTCACTTTGATTAAACTCCGGCTTTTCGTTCAGTTCAGAGGGTGTTGTCGTGAATAACTTTCTTGATATTCATCCGGATGTCACTACCGCTATGACCTCTGGCATCCCTGTTGTAGCACTTGAGTCCGTCGTATTTTCCCATGGACTGCCCTTCCCCCAGAATCTAGAGGTCGCTCTTGAGCTGGAAAAAATACTTCTGGATGAAGGCGTTCAGCCCGCTACTACTGCAATTATCAATGGAAGGATAAAAGCTGGCCTTTCGAAAGGAGAGCTGGAATTTATCACCTCTCAGGATAATTCGATTCACAAAGCAAGCCGAAGAGATCTGGCAGGCTTGATCAGCCACGAATATTCGGGAGGGACCACCGTGGCAGCCACTATGATGATTGCGGCCATGGTTGGGATACGGATAATGGCCACTGGTGGTATTGGCGGTGTCCATAAGCAGGGCGAAAAGACCCTCGATATTTCCGCTGATCTGATCGAGCTGGGTCGAACTCCTGTTGCCGTGGTTTGTGGTGGCCCCAAAGCGATTCTGGACCTGACGAAAACCCTTGAATTTCTCGAAACCCACGGCGTTCCGGTTATTGGCTACCAGACTGACAGACTACCCGCCTATTACAGCCGTGACTCTGACTTGTCGGTTGACTTCAGCGTCAATTCTGCCAAACAGGCGGCTCATCTTATTGAGTGTCAGCTCACTCTGCCAGCGTGCGGAGGCTTGTTGATCTGCAACCCGCTCCCCAAAGAATACGCAATACCCTGGGAAGACGTCTCTCCCAAAGTCGATGATGCTGTTTACCATGCAGAGAAACAAGGCATACACGGTAAAGCCCTGACACCCTTCCTGCTTGAGCACCTCTACCAGCATCATGGTGAGCAGCTGCTGCTGGCGAATCTTTCCATGCTCAGAAATAACACCCGGCTGGCGGCCATGATTGCCCGCCAATTCAATTAATCACTGTAACATCAGGATTGACTGAGCGACCCGACTCAGAACCATGTCGGGCTGCTATCCATTCATGATCCGTTATGCAAGAATACTTTTCTAAATTCTTTAACTCCATTTATCAGAAATCATTTACATGCCCGATATTTTCGTAGCCGATTATTCGAACCCCGACCATGGCCAGGCCATTATTGAGTTACTCGACCACTATGCCAAAGACCCAATGGGCGGAGGAATGCCATTAAGCACCTTCGCCAAAGGACATCTGATTCAGGAATTAGCAAAACGTCCTTTTGCATTCTCTGTCCTCTGTCTGGTTGATGGGCAACCAGCCGCTCTGGCTAACTGCCTGGAAGGATTTTCCACTTTTGCCTGCAAACCACTGATCAACATCCATGATGTGGTCGTTAATGAGTCATTCAGAGGTCAGAGCCTTTGCAGAAAACTTTTTGAAAAAGTTGAGCAAGTTGCCATAGAAAAAGGGTGTTGCAAAATCACTCTGGAAGTACTGCAAGGCAACCCTGTAGCACAGGCCGCTTACCGGAAGTTGGGCTTCGCAGGTTACGCACTGGATGAACACCTCGGACACGCCTTGTTCTGGGAGAAAAAACTCTGACTTTTCACCTTTCGCTCAAAGGAACAGATATGTCTGGAAAGTACGTTAAAATTGGCCAGAAAAATCGCCTGAAAGTCGTCGATAAAGCAGGCTTCGGTGTATTTCTGGATGGTAGACAGTTTGATGAAATCCTGCTACCCAAAAGACATGTGCCTACAGACTGCACTATTGGGGATGAACTGGATGTCTTTGTCTACCTGGACTCCGAAGACCATCTGATCGCAACGACAGAGACACCTCTGGCCTCTATTGGTGAGTTTGCTGCCCTGCAAGTCAAAGAAGTCAACCAGATTGGCGCCTTTCTCGACTGGAATCTGGGCAAGGATCTACTGGTACCGTTTCGTGAACAAAAAACCCGCATGCGTGAAGGCGGGCGCTATGTTGTTTATCTCTATCAGGATGAACAGACAAAACGCATAGTCGGATCCTCCAAGCTGCACAAGTTTATTGATCGCTCAGCAGGAGAGTATCAAAACAGCCAACCTGTATCCCTCCTGATTCACGACAAAACCGACCTTGGCTACATGGCGATTATCAACAACAAACATCAGGGACTGCTTTTCAGTCAGGAAGTAAACGACTCAGTCAAACTGGGTGATAAAGTACAAGGCTATATCAAGCGTATCAGACCGGATGGGAAAATTGACCTCTGTCTGAAAAAGCCCGGCTTTGACCAAAAAGCGATGGACTCTCTCAGCCAGCAGATCATGGACAAGCTGGAAGCCGCCGGAGGTTTTCTTCCCATGAACGATAAAACCGATCCTGCTGAAATAAAACGGGCCTTTGGAGCCAGCAAACGTGCTTTCAAAATGGCACTGGGTGGATTATACAAGCAGCGTCTTATTCAAATTGAAGCATCAGGTATCCGTAGCTGTCAGTGATTAACCTTCTGACTGCAAACTTTCTATAGCCTGAAAGATGCTGGAAAAATCTTTCTTGCCCATCCCCCCGGAAACATGGCGGTTATAGAGAGAATAAGCAAGGCCACCCAGAGGCGTAACGGTCTCACTGCCACTGGCAGCCGCCATTGCCAACTCAAGATCTTTCAACATCAGTTCACTCATAAAGCCCGGCTCATAGTCTCTGGAAGCCGGAGCATTCGCCATCAGTCCAGGACATGGGTTATACACCTCCAGAACCCAGTTTTTACCCG
Organism: Endozoicomonas sp. ISHI1; assembly: GCF_024606225.1. Taxonomy (GTDB): domain Bacteria; phylum Pseudomonadota; class Gammaproteobacteria; order Pseudomonadales; family Endozoicomonadaceae; genus Endozoicomonas_A. The sequence continues at coordinate 126,106 of NZ_JAGRPU010000003.1, forward strand.
AGCTGGCCAGCATGATGTCAGAAAGTACGGCAGGATCGAGGCCATTTTTAGCGCCAAGATTAAGCGCCTCTGAGGTACCTATCATCGAGATAGACAGCAACATATTATTACAGGCTTTAGCCACCTGACCCGCACCTGGCCCACCCGCCAGAAAGACATTTTCCCCCATATCCAGCAGTAAAGGTTTCACCTTTTCAAACACTTCAGGATTGGCTGCCCCGCACATAAACGACAGAGTACCTGCTGCCGCGCCGGCAACGCCACCGGACACCGGCGCATCCACCATTGACTTCCCTTTCTCGACGGCAGCCGCCGATAACTTTCTGGCGGTATCCGCATCAATAGTACTGGTGTCGACAAGAATGGCAGAGGCCGGAGCAGAATCCAGCAACCCCTGATCCAGATAAAGACTTTCCACATGCTTGCCAGCGGGCAACATTGAAATAACGAACTCAGCCCCGGAACATGCCTGCTCTGCACTGCCCGAAGCTTTTGCTCCCAAAGCGGTCAGAGCATTGACTGCCTCAGGAACAAGGTCAAATACACTCACATCATGACCACCCCTGACCAGATTAGCTGCCATGGGCGCTCCCATATTGCCAAGGCCGATAAACGCAACCGTTGCCATGATCCGCACTCCCGAGTGTTTGTTGTTGTCATCTCAGCACAATTAAACAGAGTAGTACGTTTATAATATGCAGGATTTCGACTAAAACTAAAACCTGTGTATTTCATGCTGTGAAGACGGCTTCAATGCGTCAGAACCCCTCATTAAAGCCTACTCACTGAACACTTTTCACACGGCCAGGCCAGACGAGACTGCACTTCAGAATGCACTCATCTGCATGTATACAATGCTGATACTTCTGACAATGCCTCTGAGGAAGGTGAATATTCCGGTCGCATACCCTTTAGAGATACAGTTACTGTTTTTTTGTCGAGTACGAATAAATAGCATGTAATTAATTACATCATTGTCTTGATTATCCGGAACAAGATGCACACAATCCGCCAATCATAGTTATTTGTTGTAAACTAAACACGATGCGCAAGTACGAAGATTCTCTACCACTCAAGTTACTCAAGGCCAGAGAGGCAGCCATGAGCTTCTTCCGTCCCATGCTGCAGGAGCACTCCATTACTGAACAGCAATGGAGAGTGATGCGGGTTCTGAACGACGCTGATGAGATGGAAACCAAACAGCTGGCTGATGCTTGCTGCATCCTGAGCCCCAGTCTGACGGGCATTATCCAGCGACTGGAACAACAGGATTATGTCAGCCGCCGCAAGTCATCAGAAGACCATCGACGCATTTTGGTCAAGGCAACCCCAAAAGCCAGAAAACTCTTGGACGAAATGACCCCTATGGTGGAAAACAGTTATAGCCGTCTTACCCAGGGGTTAAGTCAGGAAAAGATGGAACGGCTGAAAGAGTTACTTGATGAAGTCAGCCTGCTGACCAACTGAGATCCATTATTTTACTTCTACAGGCGACTGAATATCGGCTGCATAACAGCCATTAAAGTACGTTCAGACGTGTGACGGGTGGTAGACTGATCAGATCAGGATTCATTTTTCTTTAGTGAATAAATCAACCAATCCCCTCGGAGTAAAATTATAATGAAGACCGCTCTAAAAAGCGCCGCTCTGTTTCTGGCTATTGGTAGTTCTTTCACTTTTCCTGCTGGCCAGTCTTCTACCGAAGTACTGGCGCACAGCACGACCAGTTGGGATGGTAACTCTCTGAAAGGAGTCAACCTCAAGAACCCTGAAGTCCATGTGCTTCGCATTGCCATTGCCCCACATTCAAGACTGCCTATCCATAAGCACCCTGTTATCAATGCAGGCTACCTGGTTAAGGGTAAGCTCACAGTTGTCCGCTTATCCGATGGCAAGAAACTGGAGCTGAAAGCGGGTGAGGCTTTGGTTGAGATGGTGGATGAATGGCATTACGGCGAAAACAAATCTGATGAGCCTGCAGAAATCATTGTCGTCTACGCCGGTGATGAAGGTCAGGCTATCACGGTGCTAAAAAAAGAAGAACCATAACCGATAGATCCCCGGTTTGGAGAGACTGTCGCGTGGGAACCAACGTTTTGCGACAGCTTCTTAAATTCAATTCCAGTCACCTTGCAGCATGACGAAACTGTCCAAGACAGGCTCCCATATTCTGAGGCTGGCGATACAGTGAATAAGCACTATATCAGTTTGCCCGGGTAACCCTCGGGCTGCATGAATTCACATCATTTAATACTATGCCAAGAGCTATACCAGAATAGTTTCTCGCCCGGTGCCCGCGGCTTAAGGTCTACACTGAGCAGGCTGCCATAGTTGTTGCTTAAATCCATCTGAGTTCTTCTGGTTACGAAAGGTATGATCAATGAAGAATTACAATATTTTTGCGTTGATAGTCTTTTTGTTGGGGATTTTGGCTGCAGTTAATAGTAACCACCAATACGAAAGCAATGTCGAATTGCTCAAACCCGCCTTTCACTATGGCTTCTGGTCGCTTCTTCCCGGATTAGTAACGATAGCCTTATGCTTGCTCACCAGAGAGCCATTAACAGCCTTGTTGGGCGGCATCATTATTGGTTCAATCATGCTCGGTCGATACGACCTGACTGACAAAGTGATTATTCCCAACTTAGCTAAAGAAGGCACTGCAGCTATATTATTGCTGTATTTGTGGCTTCTTGGCGGCCTCTTGGGGGTTTGGTCTAAAACGGGTGCCGCACAAGCATTTGCCACATTTATGACCAAACACTTTGTAAAGAGCCAACGTTCAGCGAAGCTTGTCGCATGGCTTCTGGGGGTACTGTTTTTTCAGGGGGGGACAATAAGTACAGTGCTGGTAGGCACTACAATACGTCCGATTGCCGACAAAGCCAAAGTCAGCCATGAAGAAATGAGTTACATTGTCGACTCAACAGCATCACCCATCGCTTCTGTATTGGCATTCAACGCTTGGCCTGCCTACGTTCAGGCATTTATTTTTGTGCCAGGCGTGTCATTTCTGGCAACGGAAGCAGATCGTTTAGCTTTTTTCTTTAGCAGTATTCCTTTCAGTTTTTACAGCATTTTGGCTGTTACAGGAACACTTTTACTGTGCCTGAATATTACTTGTTTTTCTGGGAACCTCATGAGACAGGCTAATAAAAGAGCAATGGAAACGGGTCAGTTAGACGCTGAAGGTGCACAACCACTTAGCTCAACAGAATTGCAAACGCCCAACGTTCCCGATCATTACAACCCGCATGTTCTGGAATTCATTATTCCTCTGGTCAGTCTGATTGGTATCGCTGTCCTGACGTTCGTTTATTTGGGTACTCCAAAAGTAAACTGGGCCTTCGGAACCGCTCTGTTGCTATCTGCTACCATTGCCCTGGTCAAAGGCATGTCATTGGCCAATGTCATTGAAGGTTTTGGTGATGGATTAAAAGGTGTGGTGGTTGCTTCAGTCATCCTGATGCTCGCCATGATCATTGGCAGTATCAGCAAGGAAGTTGGCGGCGGGTCCTATGTAGTGTCAATATTTGGTGAACAACTTCCCTTTTGGTTATTACCGGTTATTTTACAACTGGTTACTATGGCCATTGCTTTTTCAACGGGTACAAGCTGGGGAACCTATGCGATCACCTTCCCTCTCGCCATGCCTCTGGCCTGGGCCATTGCACAATCACAGTCATTAGCCAATCCAGAGCTGTTCATGATGATATGTTTTGCCACAGTGTTAAATGGAAGCGTGTTCGGCGATCAATGTTCACCCATATCCGACACGACTATATTAAGCTCGATGACCACAGGGTGCGATCTGATGGATCATGTGAAGTCTCAGATCATTCCAGCAATATTTGCTGCTTCGTTAGCCGCTTGTTTATGGACGGCAACTGCCTACTTTTTTGCATAGGTTTTTTGATTAAGAAAATACGTCTTGCAGATTACTCTTGCGTTTACATCTCGAATGTAAACGTTGATTTAAGGTGCTCACTGGTGCAGCAACTCAGGTGCGTTAAATGAGTTTAAGAAAACTCTTTTTTGTATTAGTTTTTTTTATACCAATACCTGTATACGCTTACCAGGTCTATAAGGTTGTGACTCCTTTCCCTTACCGATCATGCTCTTGTGAGACAGCAACCATTTTCAAAATAGATGATCTACATTATATGGCACACAGGTGTGGTGGGAGCTATCTAACCCGTCAGATTAATGTCGAAAGCTTTGACGTTGAAGCCCAAACGTTTCAAATTCGCGTTGGTTTCAGTCGCTATGAAGTTGTCATTCTTGAACATGAATCAAAACGAGAAGATTCAGCCAGACCACAATCCAGGTGTGTCAGATGAGTTTAAGATCCCTCTTTTTTGCATTAGTTTTTCTTATATCATTACCTGTCCACTCATACGAAGTGTATAAGATTACGTCCCCTTATGAATCATGCTCTTGTGAGCCGGCAACCATCCACAAAAGATGTGGTGAATATTTAATAGAATACAAGTATGGAGATAGATATCTTGTCAGCAATGTGGCCATCGTAAGTTATGATTTTGAAGCTCAAACACTTCGAATTCGTATTGGTTTAGAAGAGTTTGAAGTGACAATTCTTGAACATTTTTCAATGTGAGAGTAGTGAAGAAGGTCTGAAAGCACTGGAGAACAGCGTCACAGTTGCTACATTATTATTGCCAATGGCTTTTTATTTTCTGATGGAATCCCGGCTCTCTCCAATTGGAAAACGTCGAATGTCAGACATACCCATGGCGTTGGCAGCCTTCTTCACTGTTGATAGACTTTCGCTCACGCTCCGTAACGTTGAAGTCAGACGATGCCAGAAGCCTGAAACAAAAACAGCTTTGAACCGGTCGCCGCCTCCCCGGATCACTGAAAGCTGCTGAAGCCCCGGGGGGGCGGTATTCCAGAGTAAGAGTGCCCACTTCTCATGTCTGAGTTAAAACCTGTAGAAACCAATGTCTGGAACGGCCGGGAAGATTACGACGGCGACCCGCAGCAGACACAACGCTGGCACCAGAAAGTTAAACCCTACTCAGAACACTCAGGCTCCAGTGGTCTGGTGCTAATCGGGCTGGCCAGCGACGAAGGTGTCAGGCGTAATCATGGCAGAGTGGGTGCTGCCAATGGCCCGGACCTGATTCGAAAATGCCTCGCCAATCTTCCCTGGAATCGAGACGATGGACTTTATGATCTGGGCAACGTTCACTGTCAGGATGGCGACCTGGAAAGCGCACAGGATCAATTCAGCCAGGCGCTGGTGAAAGCGCTCAGGGATGGCATGCTACCAGTCGGCCTGGGGGGTGGACACGAAATAGCCTGGGGGAGTTTTAAAGGGCTGGCAGACTTTCTTATCCACGATCACAAGACCCTCAAAGGATTGAATATTGGTGTGATCAATTTCAATGCCCACTTTGATCTGAGAAAGCCAGAGAAAGGAGCCAGTTCCGGAACCCCCTTCTGGCAGATGGCTCAGTTCTGCGAGCATCAGAATCTTGACTTTCACTGTATGTGTCTTGGCATCAGCCGCAGCAGTAACACTCAGGCGCTGTTCGAACGGGCTGATGAGCTGAATGTAGCCTATATCACCGATGATCAGGTTCATAGAGATAATCTCGATTTTCTGATCGAAGAACTGACGTGTTTCACCTCTATGGTGGATCATGTTTGTTTAACCATTGATCTTGATGCTTTTCCCTCTTACCAGGCTCCGGGGGTGAGTGCTCCGGCGGTAAGGGGAATTCCCCTGGACCTAACGGCAACCCTTCTGCAGACCATCAAGGAATGTGCGAAAGTACGGGTGATAGATGTTGCTGAATACAACCCTGAGTTTGATCATGATCTGCGTACAGCAAGGCTGGCTGCCTGGTTGATTAACCAGCTCACCGATCAACCGAATGAATAACAAAGGGTGCACATGCTGAGGGAGCGCAGCTACTATTTCGCCTTAACAGCGTAGAAACATTGTGCGAAAATCATGCTTTCCGGATAAACACTATATGAGCGTAAAATGGAGAAACCCCGTCTTATTTGGGTGACCACGTTACTTTTTTCACTAACGTTTTTAGCCATGGTCACCCTTGTTCCCTGGTACGGTTTTACCCATGGTTTTGAACTCCGTGAATGGATCGTTGCAGGATTAATCCTTATGTTTAATGGTACAGCCATTACTGCTGGCTACCATCGGCTATGGTCTCACAAGACCTATGAAGCCCACTGGTCACTGCGTCTCTGGTTTGCAATCTGGGGTGCCATGGCGATTCAGAACAGCATCATGAACTGGACATCAGGTCATCGCCGCCACCATGCTTTTGTCGACGATCACCACAAAGACCCTTACTCTGCCAGTCGTGGTTTCTGGTTCTCCCACATTGGCTGGATGCTTCGGGACTACGATCCAAAGGCCAGTGATTTTTCTAATATCAAAGACCTGCAAAGAGACCCTATTGTCGTCTGGCAACAGAAATACTACGTGCCACTGGTTCTGTTGATGAATCTGGGTGTGCCAACGCTGGCAGGTTTCCTGATGGGCGATGTTATTGCCATGATACTTCTGGGCGGCGTATTGAGGCTGGTACTGAGTCATCACTTTACTTTTTTTATTAACTCTCTGGCTCATATCTGGGGCAAACGACCTTACACCGACAAAAATACCGCCCGGGATAACGGTATCCTGGCTCTGGTGACCTGGGGTGAGGGCTATCACAACTACCACCATATTTTTCAGTATGACTACCGCAACGGCATTCGCTGGTGGCATTTTGATCCAACCAAGTGGCTGATCTTCGGCTTCTCAAAAATCGGCCTGACGGGCAAACTGAGACGAGTCAGCGATTACCGGATTGAAAAAGCCCGGATCGATATGCAGTACAAATATGCCAGCCAGAGACTGACCTGCCAGATTGCCCTGCAAAAGCTGGAAGAGCAGTATGAAGTGGTGAGCAGCACCTGGCACGACTGGAACAAGCTTCGCCAGAAGTGGGTTGAGCACAAAGCAGAAGAGCTTAAACAGAACTGGGAAAACTCAGAGCTTCATAAGCAATATGAAGAGATGAAATCTTCCATGCAAGAGCAACAAAAACGCTGGCAGCTTGCCCGTGCAGGCCTGTTAACCTGATGATCAAAATCTACGAGTAGAGCTCAGCGTTGTTCCGTTCGCACTGAGCCTGTCGATGTGCGGTGCCACAATCGTTCGGCAAGTTCAGGACGAACGATTGTGTATCTCTTTCAGCGTCTGGCTGCACTGACACCTCACCAATGGAGGTCACTTTCCACTCGCTCATCACAGCCCTTGCAGACTTCAACCTCCCATAAGCCACCATCCTCAGAAGCATCGACAATGGGTCGATACCTCTGATCTGCAGTGTTCAAGATTTCGCTCAAACTCACTTCAGCATCCAAACCAAAAAGAAATTAAACATTTACAATCATATTCGGAGAAAGACTGGTCTAATCTGGAGAGTTCATAAATATAATTTTTTGACCGTTCAAGCACATACATGACATTGGGTAGCAAAGCCGAAGGGAAACTGTCTAAAGGTAAGGCTAAAGGCTAGGCATCAATAAATAACGACTGAACTATCTGCGGTAAATTGGCTAAATTATTGTCGAGATCCATGGCTCTTCTGGGAAAGATCACGGTTTATGTGCTCTTCCTTGGCCTGTTTCTGCCCCGTAATAACTGGGACAAATATCCCAATTTCATGGCTATCGCTCTTCTCACTTTTTCGGTAGCTCCATCTGCCTCGGGCAGCCTTTTGGAAAATGTCGAACAGGTCAAGAAGTATGAAAGTTATTTCAAAATGCTGGGAGAAATTGCCCAAAGCACCAGAGACACCTCTGCTATGCGGAATCAATATTGGCGAGTCCATATAGTGCGTTCCCGAACAGATAGCAGAGAATATATGCTAATCGACTCTGAACTGAGTTCAACCCCCATAGGTAGCCCCTTGATGGGATCACCTGTCTTACCAGACAACCCTGAAGTACACCCCTTCTCCATGAGCAATCCATTTCCGGAAGGCAGTCTACAGTTTACTTCCTGGCACATTGACTACGACAATGAGGCTTTGGTCACTGGTCCGCCATTTCAGAGAGTCGATCTTTCTACCTTTAAGCAACTACCAGCAGGAGGTAATCCCTTTACGTTCAGACCGGATGAAGAGACCTTGCTCAGTGTAAGAATGAGGGTGCAGAATCGTAAAAGTGGTGACCCTCAGCCCAAGCAGAGAACGTTTATTCTTGTGCCTAACCATGACGTACCCACTGCTGAAACAAGGTTCGACTCAAAGAACAAACTCAAACAAACCTTTTTCTGCCACTATATCAACAGTCAAAACTCAACTTGTGAGGTCTGCGTGGAGTTTGAGACTCTGGAAGATGAAAAGAGCATTCACGATCTGAGGACAGCCAGCCACTTTTATGACCAGAGTAGTGTTTTCAATAATCCTGTTGAAAAACAGGTGTCAGACACCTCTGCTTACCCGGTGACAGATGATGACTATCAGAAGTTCCTTGAGGTCTTTGAGCAAAATGTCCAAGGTGAATTCCTAAACGTACAGGATGGCGTCAGCGTAGACGTGTCTTCGGAGTACGAATCTATAGGACAGGCCCATGCAAGGGTGATTGGAAGAGGCCAGTTTTCCGTCGTTTTCACCCTGGATAATGTTCTCCCCGGGCTGGCTCTGCGACGTTTCCCCGGTTACATAAACAGAAGGGACGCCGATAACTTTCTGCTAACCCACGAAGCGGCCCTGAAGCTCTACAGGGAGTTGGGCGTCAACCTGGAACCCACCCGACTCTTGCGCATCAGAGCCGGAGAGGGATACTCCATCTATATGATCCAGCGTCATCTCAGAAAAGATCAACTGGCCGAAAATTTCATCGAAGGTCTGCTTGACTTTGGACCTGATGAAATTGCCATGTCAATCAAATCTCAGGACAGCACGGAAGAAGTTCACGAAATGAGCTACGCAGAAGCGGTCAGCCGCATTCTGCACGCAGTGATCGCTGCCATCTATAACAACCTGGAAAAACTGGGCAATGAAAATAGTGCCCATAGAATCTGCTGCGATGCCAAACCCGATAATTTTGCCGTCAGCTTTGCCTATCGCAAAGAGTGGAAAAGGCGCAATCTCTACCTCCGTGACGTGGTCACTCATGCTGACCTGACTGATTTCCACCCTTGCTCTCTGGTCTTGTTCGATCAATTGCTTTTCGATGGCGGCCCTGAAGCCGCAATGCTCAGCAAGATTCTAGGCTACAACCCCTACCGGGTGTATCAGGAAAAGATTAAAAGCTGGGCTGATGCTAAAAAGCTGATTATTAAATCTCTGGCAAACATTGCCTATCACGCTGGCGATATGGCATATGACATCATGCCTGAGCTGATAGACCGAACGCGTCTGATGCTTGTGGATGAGTGGCAATCCACTCCGGAACTCCGCCGACGCTATATGGACTATCTGTATCAGAGACCCATTTCAAGCACTGATGCCAGCAAACTACCGCTGGAACGCCTGTTCTTTGATCCCGATGAGATTTCGGCTGAAAGTGTAATTCAGTATCGAAACGATAGCTCTGGAAATAATCTCAAGCTAAAGCTTCACCATTACCTTTTGAAACTGGCCAGGGAGATGCGGCCAGAGCAGTTTCATCATCAGCTCTATCTACCCGTTGACTATCAACAGGACTGGTGGTTGCGCATCGTAGACAAAAAATACCGGGAAGCCTTTTCAAAAGCGCTGGCACGACGCTTTTCTGAACTCGATGCCAATGAGGCTAACGGTAGTGAGCCCACTGTAGTGGCCAGCGAATCCCTGAGAACACTGGTGAATTCGGTAGCGGCCGATCGCACATTGGTCGATGAGGCTAAGTTAAGTCAGCTTATCAACTGGCACGTCGTTGCCGGCAAGATACCCGGGCATGCAAACGAACAGAGAAAAAAACATGAGAGAACCTTAAGAAGAATCGAGAGGGACTACCTCATTCGAAGAGTCAACCGTTTTTACTCAAACCGACTCCAAAGTCTGCATATGACGACTGGGCCAGACTCGGCAGTTGCCGAGTTATTTGATGAACATCCGGCTGAGGCCAATGAAATTATTGAAGAAAGCCTGAAAGCCTTTAAAAATGGATTCAGCAAATTACAACAGCTTTTCTGGCTTCACCTGGTCAACCAACACCAGCTGCCCCTGCCAGAAGATGAGCAGCAACAGCTCGATAAAATCACTAAGGATGAATGGATTCAACAGGTCAACCAGAAGTATTCAGACAAAATCAGAACTGCCCTGAACAGGGCATTTGGACAAAAATCTTTCGAAGACAAAATACGCCTGTTAGCAAACAACTCCATGCTTGAAATACTCATCCGGGAAATTTTATCCGATACCGGTATTCCTTTGTTTTCTGGTGAAAAAGCCTCTGCCACAGGGCAGCAGCCAGAGGATAGGCCCCTTGATGAAACAGACTTTGCAGCTCTGCCGGCAACAAGACTGAAAAAAAACAGTACTTCTTTCAGCCAACAATCAACACACATTGAACTGACCCAGCCAACCGCGGACAGCCAACTGCTGTCAACCGGTTACTCTTTCGGTACTCTTACCCGAAAAAGCCTTACCGAACTGATGAAAAAATGGGGGATTTACCCCATGGACATTGTACAGGCAGAAGCTACAACCTTTCCTGAAGCCTATAGCCGACTGAGATCCCAAAACTGGGCCAGGGCTCTGGAAAATCTTAACCTTTTATTTCCTGTCTCTGTCGTTTACCCACTGCCAGAGACAGTCAGATTGCGTTTTAAACCCCGTGTTTATGAACGCCAATTCCTGGCCAGAGAGCTCAGATTAATACCCAGTCATGACAAAGTGCAGTTTCCAAGTTACACCCACAGGGACACACTGATTCAAGCGATCAAGGAGGTCATGGGGCACAGAACCCCAAGTCGCGAATCAAAGCCTCTGGTGATTATTGACCTTTCCTCCTCTGTCGATGAAATGATAACCGATACCGCTCATCACTCCACCCCTCCCCCCTCACCTCCCAGAATCATTGTGATTCAATCAATCCTGAGTCGTGCCGGGGCCAGAGAATTGCGTCAGGTAAAACAAGTGACCGTCCCCCTTGCACATTTAAATCAATGGATTCGTGAGAACAGGAAGTACGACTACCTTCTCAGAGTCTTGAGAGTACAAAATGACGATCAGTGGTTCACCCTGAAACTTCCTGAATCCGTTAAAACCAAAAAAGACAAAAAAGCTAAAAGAAGTGCTTACGCTGTCAGGCAGGCAATCCAGTGGCAATCATCGACACCCCCGACTTTGCAGCCGTCCCGTACAAAACGGATCAAACTGGAAAACCTCTCCCTGAATCCTCGTGAACAGATGGAGCTGATGCAACAGGGAATCACGGAACTGTCACAGGCAGAATTGACCCGGTACAGGGATCATCAAGCAGCAGTCCAGGCAAAACTGCATCAGGCAGAAGAGCAAGCGCTCAATGCTTTGAAATCACAATGGTGCCAGGTTCATAGCGTAGCGGCAGACCACTTCTGTCTGTATAACAGTCTGGTTCACTTATTAAACATGAGGCCGGAAAGTGCTGGAAAGCTGATCGACCATATCATATCCCTGCTAAAAAAACTGGTATTGACTATGCCTTATGCCAATCATGGCGTTCATGGTTACATTGTTGGCGGTTTATTTCGAAACATTATTTTTCTGGCTTTAAAAAATGATGCTATGAGAAATAATCTCTCGTTCCAGCTCAGAAACCTGCTCGCCAATGGCAACCCCTGGCTAAAAAGTCTGCTCAAACGACTCTTACGGAAACTTCCACGACACCTGCCAGTGGACTACAACCACATTCTGAATAACCTGGACCAGATGGACATTGATAGCCAATGGAGTCTCCTGAATCAGCTGATCATCAATGCTGGTAATAGTACAGCTTTTGATCTTGTATTGGCTGACTTGATTAACCAATTGGCGGTAGTGGCGGGTCAAACCCAACACGAGTACCTGATACATGATCTGGTTCAGCAACTGAGTCAACAATCGCATCAAGATAGCCTTGTGTTAACGCCTCACATGCTATTTCTTGGACTTGGAGCCCAAGCCCTTAACCATCTCATGAACAACCCCAGCCTGGCTGGTTTCCAGATGCTTGAGGGCCTCATGCCCTTTCAGCCGGGACAGCACATGTGGGGAGATTCCAATGTAGTAGAACACCTCTTGATGCCTTTGCTTCAGGCAGCCAATACGCCGTTGAATGTGATGATTGTAACGCCTGCTATTCACAACCCCCAGGAACCGCTGGGAGCTATGTTAATTGCGGCAACGGCTGGCCACCCGGATCTGGAAGTAATGCCGGTGCCCAGTCATGATCAACTACAGATCATGCAATGGCTAAACGATCCGGACACATTGACGCTATTCCATGGCGGCCTGGAAGCGCCACTACTTCCCCGGAATATTATCAATGTTGGAAATCACTGGCACCCTGTTGTGCCAACATATGCCTCAGCGGCAAATCTGATGTTATATCCTGTCACCTCGCCCCAGCTCAATCTCCCCGCGACAACAGCATCGGGCCACCCATCTCTAAAGCATTCAGTACAGCCAACCATTCTCATAAAAGCCGGGTCTGAATCGTCAATCCCCCCCCCCGAGGCTACAGCTTTCTCCTCTGTCAATGATGGAATGAACATCTTTCTGGATAACCTGCCTCCGAACTTTGGAAATCTGATGGCAACAGCGTCCTCAGTTAGAACGGAAGATCTACACAAACAAGTCAAACAGCAGTCCGATGAAGTCGAAGCAGGGCTTGAAGCTTTCAGCCAGTGCATTCAAGGTACAACCGGGATAACTTGCAGCCGACTTGAAGTAACATACTGGATTCGCTGGCTGGTGATTATTATGGCTCTGGTCATGAGCAATGTCTCAAGTAGTTGATCGGATCGAAACATTCACCCGGCAACTTTATCTCCCTTAGCTATCCTGAACAGGTTGCTAAGATTTTGCTTGAGGCAGGGCGTGGTCAAACCCTCTATTCGAAAAAAAATCATTCTTTTCACAGTGGTTCCCGTTACACTCTTCTATAACTTGCTGAGTGCGTTGCATATTTATACCTCTTTCAAGGAATCCTCCCATGAAATTGAGATACAGATGCGCAATAACATTGTGCACTTTGCCCGTGCCCTGGATGCCTACACTCAGGAAATCATGTCCCAGGCAACAGCCCAGGTTCGTTTATTACAGACCGAAACCTACCCAACTTACCCGCTGCTTCACAGCATTCTGGCTTCCAGCCCCTTCCTGACCAGAGTCTGCTGGATCGATACTAAAAAAACGGTCACTTCAGCCTGTATCAATAAACGCAAAAACAAAGCAGAACCCACCCGACTGGCAGCACTCCCCCCGACTGAACTTGGCAAAAGCTGGCAGCAGCTTCTCAGACCCAATGACTACTGGAGCAAGCTCTATAGGGATGTCAAAACCGGAAAGAGGCTGGTCAGCTTTATTGTACCCAGCGCTCAACCGGGCGATGGGCATCTGCTTAAACTGGATGTTGATATCAACGGTATGGTCCACGATGTCATTAACCCCAAGCTATTTGAAGGACGCAATATCGGAATCAACCTCTGGAAATTCAATATGGTCGACCGCAGCGGTGATTACCTGTACAGTGACAGCACTCAGGCGAACCGCTTTGGTCATAAAAACCTGCGCCAAACCGGCGAAGTATACGGTATTGAAGGATTTGGTAATAAGATCGAACAGTGGGTTGATTCCGGTCGCGCCGAAACCTTCCGGGCCTGGCTCCCCAACCCTCAGTATCAAAAAGAATACTGGTTCTTCGGTGCCCCGGTTTCTTCTTCCCAGTGGTGGCTTTATACCTCAGTCAGTCGACAGCACGCTCTCCAGGGTGTGTTCAATATAGCCCTGCTGGACATTGCTATCATGCTGATCTCCCTGCTCTTGATCCTCGGTGGCATCTGGTATGCCTCCAAAAAAATCACCTCCCCCCTGATTACTCTGAAATCCTGCATGGACACCTTTATCGAACATCATAAGCTTGTGGAACTACCCGATACCCATTCCAGAGACGAAGCTGGCTCACTGGCCCGTTCATTCGTCAAACTGACTCAGTGGCTTGATGCCAGAGACCATGCCCTGCACCAGGCCAGAGCCAACAATATGGGGCATATCGTTCAGGGATTAAAAGGACGCTACTTTTATTTCCAACTCGACACTGACGGTAAGATTGTCCATATCAGCCGTTCGGTAAAATCGGTCCTGGGCTTCCGTAGTGAGGAGTTTTCCGGCCCATTGGAGAATTTTTTGAGCCATGATCCGGGCAATTGCGCCTTCAAAGTCAATTTTCAGAAGGTACTGCGAGGTGAGCCGGTAGAAGCTTTCGAACTGGATATCCAGAATAAACAGGGGCAGTCACGAAGGATTGAGCTTTTTTGGAACGCCATGACTTCCGGGCAGCAAAGAGTGATTGAAGGACTGGCCAATGATGTGACTGAGCGGGTCAGTGACACCCTTAAATTCAAGGCTCTGCTGAATTCTGCACCGGATGCCATGATTATCCTGAATCCGGATGGCATTATTGTCATGGTCAATTCCAGAGCGGTCGAACTGCTGGGTTTTCTGCGGGATGATCTGATCAATATGCCCCTTTCTCTGCTTGTTCCTCCTCAATCACGGGAGAACCATCCTCTGATCAGCCCTCTGCTGGACAGGGCCTGGAAACAAACACAACTGTTCCGTCAGGAAACAGAAGCCGTTGACCGACATGGACGCACCTTTCCTGCTGAGTTAACCAGTAATCCACTGATTACCCGCGATGGTATTCTTATATCCGTTGTCATCAGAGATATCACGGAAAGTAAACAGATTGAGCAGGCCCTGCTGACAGCAAGGGACGAAGCCATTACCGCCAGTCGCTCAAAAAGCCTGTTCCTGTCCTGCATGAGTCATGAGTTACGAACACCATTGAACGGTGTCATTGGCTATGCGCAGGTTTTACAGCGATCAGGAGGACTGAACCCCGGACAACACCGGAAGCTGGCCATACTTGAACGGTGCGGACAACACCTGCTGACTTTGATTAACGACATTCTTGATCTCACAAAAATTGAAACTCAGGGCGTCGATTTGCACCCGGTATCGGTTAACCTCAGACAGTTGCTGCTGGAAACCCGGGAGTTGTTTGTCCCAAGGGCAGAGCATAAAGACTTACAGCTAATATTGAACATTGACGAGCAAGTCCCGGATTGGATAGAGGTGGATGATGTCAAGCTAAGACAAATTTTGACCAACCTTCTGGGTAATGCCATCAAATACACAGAAGAAGGCTCCGTTGAAATCCTTATTAGTGTGAAGGATGAGCGACTCTGCTTTTCAGTGAAAGATACCGGTGTTGGCATTGATCCGGAAAATTTTGAAATTATCTTTGACCCCTTCAGGCAATTAGATGAAAGCCTGAAGTCAGGGGGCACAGGATTGGGTCTGGCCATTAGCCGACACCTGGTTAAAGCCATGGGAGACGACCTGACGGTTACCAGCCACGTCGGCCAGGGCAGCAGCTTCAGGTTTTCAATCCCGTTGAAAGAAGTTCCGGCACTGGACACCGATAACGTCTTTTCTTCCGATCAGGTGGAACTGATACTTGCTGACAATCAGACCTATACCGCACTGATTGTTGATGATCTGGAAATAAACCGTGACCTGCTCAAGGTCATTATGGAAGAAGCCGGCTTTAAAACGCTGGAAGCCTGTGATGGACTGGAAGCTCTGGCCTGCCTCGAAACCCGGAAACCCGAACTGGTCATGATGGACATCAGAATGCCCAGAATGGATGGGATAGAAACTTTGAAACATATTCGTCTGAATCCCGAGCTGAAAAATCTGAAAGTAATCGCTGTGACTGCCAGCGCAGGCTCTGACATCCATACGCGCCTGAAGCAGAAAGGATTTGATGGTGTCCTGGCCAAACCCTTCAAGGTGAATTATCTCCTACAAGTAGTGGCCAGCCATTTGAAACTGAATATCAGAAAATCACGAGTAGCCACCGACAAAGCGGAAGTTTCAGAATTGCCAAAACTGGATGAGACTCATAAAAAAGCATTGCTCAGAAAAGTCTCCCAGGTCCTTGAGTTTGGTGACATACAAGAACTGACGTCTATAACAAATGAATTCAAAGAAGCACACTTGCAAACGTATTGTCAGTATCTTCTGCAAATAGCCGAAGCCTGTGACATGGACGAGCTGGAAAAGTTCTACGAGCAACTGCAGAGTCAGTCTGACAAAAGCCCGGCCTGAGAGTGCAAATTACTACAACAGCACTCAGTATTAACCTATACTGCGCCATTATTTACCCCATCGAGAAACCCATGAATTCAACCTCAATTATTCAGGAAATTCAGGATAAACTGACTCTCACCCTGAAAGACATCTATGCACTGGCACTCAGTGCCGATGAACAGCTGGAAATTCTGCAAAAAGAAGAGAAAGGCAAGTTTTCTGCCATTTTTCAGCAGGACGCAGGTTTCAGTGCCTCCGCTAACCGTTTTCTGCCCTACCTGATCGAATTAAATGAGGAGATCCAAAGCCTGCCCATCATGGAACCCGAAAACCAGAAAGATAAGATCCAGGGCATTATGAAGAAGATGAGAATGATACACGAAGTGCTGGCCAGATTTCACAGCATCAAAGACGAAACGCTGCACTGAGCCCGAGAGGACTGAGTTCCCCAGCTTCGGCCGTAGCGAATCTGTCTCAGATACCCCTTGCAAAATACGGCCGCCAAGGTAATATACGGCGACGTCAACGGGGCACTTCCAGATCCTCGGAAGCGTAGTCGGAGCGTAGCGCAGCCTGGTAGCGCACCACAATGGGGTTGTGGGGGTCGGAGGTTCGAATCCTCTCGCTCCGACCAGTTTTTGCTGTTTTGATACTCTTTTCTATATTTTGTTACCGTTTCCTGAAGTATTTTTTCAAGACCCAAGAAAACCAGCCAATCGATAACTCACCATTTCATTGAACAGAGCAAAGTTTACCTGACACTATCTTTTACGATTGTCAGGTGTCTAATTCATCAGGATGAACTCTTTGGCGAACGATGTTAGTTTGTTCACGCTGAGATTCTTCATATGATGGTGGAGCAGTAGTGTTTTGATCATTGAAGGTGATGCTTGACCTCGGGCCGGGAGATCGCTGAGACTGAGAAGTCCCTGCTGTATTTCTATAAGCTTCAGCTCTTAATCGATTTCTACGTGCTGCGGCTCTTAGTCGATCATGTTCTAGTCGATCACACTCCTTAAGAAACTCCTTTTGGAGTATGTAACCTATCTGATCGCCAACAACCCATCCAACTGCGACAGTTGTCACAGTTCCTAAAGTGCCAAATGACATATACCTCGCACCAGCGTAACAGCTAGCGGAAACAATAGACGAAGGGACTACACTCATTAGAAAATGTGTGAACTTCTTCTGATCCCGTGAAAGGCCATCATAATAATCAGCATCCCATAAAGTATTATGAAGAAGTAAGTGTTTTACGGATTTTACGGACCAATTCAAGAATCTGCCAACGTTTGACCCTGTCTCTGGTTCTGTTTGTGTGCCTCGATCAACCAATGTATGACGGGCTACTTGATTATCTACATTCATAATAAGATGCCTCCTGTTTTTAAATTATGATTCGTTCAAATTACACTTTCTCAAACGAGAGTGAGTTTCCCTGACATTTGGGACAGCACACCATACAAAATCCCAACGGGTATTTGGGATGCCTGGTAATCTGACAATAGAATTAAATTTTTCTTCCTATCAACTGAGACCGTCTTATTAGATGAATAGTTCCATTAACTCCATTTTCAGATGTAAATAGTTTCTCATCCCTGAACGGCCTGCCTGCAACCCCGCCGACAAACCATCAAATGGCTAGACAGGTTTTAAATCGACCAAAGAAAGCATACCAATGAAGACAACCCGTATAAGCCTTACGGTTATGAGGAAAAGAGAACCACGGCTCATTATTTCACTCTGCAAGGTCTCACATTTTAAATAGATAACCATGAACTTTTCTGTCCAATTGCTGTCAAAAAGCACAAGTTTTCATGGAGATTCTATTGCTATGAGATACGGATTAAAATCAACAACCGTAGCCACAGCTAAAAAAGCAACTAAAAAGAGTAAGACTGACTTAAACCCCAAGGTTTCAACGTTTACTCCACCTGCTCAGCGTGTTCATGAACATTCGGACACGCCTTCCAATAGCCAGCAAAGGGGGAAGACCCCTTATCCTGAGGCTACCACAGAGAGGATCAATCACGCCTTCGAAGCACTAAAAAAACAAAATTTCGAGAGTGCAGAAGAAGCATTCCGGGTCATCTTAAACGAAGATCAGGACGTACTAAGTCCGTTCCACTACCAAAACATAGTCGTAGGACTTGCAAGGTCGCTAAAAGAGCAAACCGAAAAAAAACAGATAGAAGCCTGCTCTCTACTGCAAGAACTCAGGTCGACCGGGTCGTTCACTGAGTTCGGGGCTTCGACCATTCATAACCTTGATCTAACCCTGAGCCGTTGTGAAGAGGCAGTTGGAGGGTACCTTGACGCTGAAGCACGACTATTAGCACTGAGAAACAAAAAGCCAGATGCCGATGCAAAAACCCTGTGCGAGCCTTCTGGCAATTTTAACGCAGATATTACTATGGCCCGACTTTGGCAATCCATGGACAAACACACGCTGACTGAAACACTTCTTCTGAACATAAAGTCAGAGCTGACTAAAAGGTTGCAGTCAAAACCCTATGCTCCCACTGAACAAAGGCTCAGCAAACACCTCCATACCGTCAACATGGCTCTGGTTCGAATCTGGCAAGTGATGGACAAGCATGAACGGGCTGAAGGACTGCTGCTAAACATCAGTGACAGACACCCCAATGCCGACGAAGACAGGCTGTGTGAACCCTCCGCGCATCATGATATTGACCTTAAACTGGTGCGTCACTGGGAGTTGGTGGGCAAATACAAACGGGCAGAAAGGCTGCTGCTGAACATGAGCGGCAAACCCCCCAATGCCAGTGAGGACATTCTCTGCACTCACTCTGAAGATCGTGACATTGACTTGGCACTGGTGCGACTCTGGCAGTTGATGGATAAACATAAACTGACTGAAAGACTTCTGCTGAGCATGAGCGGCAAGCACCCCAATGCCAGTGAGGACATTCTCTACACCCCCTCTGAACATCTTGACATTGATCTGGCTCTGGTTCACCTCTGGCAGACGGTAGGCAAACATGAACTGGCAGAAAAACTGTTTCGGGGTTGCTGTGAATTCTATCATTCGAATGAATGTGAATTAGCACTGCTGAATATATCTTCCGGTTGATATTTTACTCAACGTAAATGGCGGCAATGTTCCGCCGCGGTGTACCCATTACCGTCAGCGGGGTACACCTTATTCGACAATTTGCTCAAACCTTCGGACTGTTAAAAACATGGCAGGAAGCGGGGGCATTTTGCTTTTCCTCTTAGGTAGCGTAATCGCTAAAAATGCATGCCGGGCAGAAAAGGGGCACAAGTGGCTTGCTCAGCGAGCCGAGCTTAACGCCCCAATCAAGAGGGTGTCGCAAAACGCCAACAACTCATTCCCATGCTCCATATGGGAATGGATACCCTCCTGAAAACCGGGCTCTAAGCCTCAAATAATTCATCACAATCGGTTCCTCCCTGCGGGCGCAGGGAACACATCAACCATGGCGGGGTCTTTCCAGCCTTTTTCGGTACATCCCTCTGGGCGCAGGAAACACAGCTGAGTTTTAGGAGAGAAGCTGTCAGTAATCGGTTCATCCTTGCGGGCGCAGGGAACACGATTCTGGGCATTGATCCCAAGCGGGACTTTCCGGTTCATCCCTGCGGGCGCAGGGAACACCTCGCCTAAATCTGCGAGTGACGCAGCAAAGAAGGTTCATCCCTGCGGGCGCAGGGAACACGATCGAGAATCCACTGAGCGTAGACGGGCAAATGGTTCATCCCTGCGGGCGCAGGGAACACTCCATGTCTTTATGAATCGACATCAGCAGTTGCGGTTCATCCCTGCGGGCGCAGGGAACACTAGGGGCAAATTCCTGTGCATATTGTACAAAGCGGTTCATCCCTGCGGGCGCAGGGAACACTGAAAGGCGTCGCCCGACTGATTGCCGAGTATCGGTTCATCCCTGCGGGCGCAGGGAACACGCCTGCCCGGTCACCCCAGATACTGTTCAGACCGGTTCATCCCTGCGGGCGCAGGGAACACAACGTCCACTGATCGAGGTAATTTCTTCAGTTCGGTTCATCCCTGCGGGCGCAGGGAACACGCGTTTTAGTGACTACCAAATTCCTCAACTGCCCGTTTCATCCCTGCGGGCGCAGGGAACACTCACCCTAACTAGGTGACACCCGTCGCTCATACGGTTCATCCCTGCAGGCGCAGGGAACACAGCTCATCAAATTCAGAGCCAATGAGCACATTCGGTTCATCCCTGCAGGCGCAGGGAACACTGCGAGCAATGCCGCACAAAAGGAACGAAGATCGGTTCATCCCTGCAGGCGCAGGGAACGCACTATTGACTCTATCTTCCCATCTCGAATCAACGGTTCATCCCTGCAGGCGCAGGGAACGCAAATCACAACCGTCGAACATATCAATCAGACGCGGTTCATCCCTGCAGGCGCAGGGAACGCGAGCTTTATTGCAAGGTTCTGCAAGAAAAAGGCGGTTCATCCCTGCAGGCGCAGGGAACGCGGCGCCAGTGCCCGCCGTTGGCCGATGACACCCGGTTCATCCCTGCAGGCGCAGGGAACGCGTAATCGGGGTCTGTGGCGTATTTGCCCAAGGCGGTTCATCCCTGCAGGCGCAGGGAACGCGCGATTATCACATTGTTGATCACCCTGCTTGGCGGTTCATCCCTGCAGGCGCAGGGAACGCCGCAGCGTCTCAGCCGCTAACATGCGAGTCAGCGGTTCATCCCTGCAGGCGCAGGGAACGCGTGGGACGAATTCATTATTGAGATAATCAATATCGGTTCATCCCTGCAGGCGCAGGGAACGCCTGACCGGCACGGTCACCGGCACCGACACCCCCGGTTCATCCCTGCAGGCGCAGGGAACGCCTGGGCGTGATCGACTGGCCGGCCCACTCGCCCGGTTCATCCCTGCAGGCGCAGGGAACGCTCGTTTCACTCATTAGAGATACCCGTTTTTTACGGTTCATCCCTGCAGGCGCAGGGAACGCTCTTTAGTGAGTAGTTTCATGGTGTTGCCCTCCGGTTCATCCCTGCAGGCGCAGGGAACGCTGCTTTATGTCAGGAAAGAGGTCTTTGGCTGACGGTTCATCCCTGCAGGCGCAGGGAACGCTTGCTCTTGTGCGGTAGTGTCTCTATTGAATGCGGTTCATCCCTGCAGGCGCAGGGAACACGTGCCTACAAGATAGTCCAGGAATATGATTATCGGTTCATCCCTGCAGGCGCAGGGAACACATGAGAATTTCACAAGTACCACGGTTACGTATCGGTTCATCCCTGCAGGCGCAGGGAACACATCGTGTTCCGTTCACTGGTCAGCCTCAAGTACGGTTCATCCCTGCAGGCGCAGGGAACACCGAAACCTTTCATTAAAATCATCTGCCATCGCCGGTTCATCCCTGCAGGCGCAGGGAACACAAATACAAGAATGCACAAGAAAGGAAGAATTACGGTTCATCCCTGCAGGCGCAGGGAACACACCCGCAAGGCATTGACTACAACAAAGCATTACGGTTCATCCCTGCAGGCGCAGGGAACACCACACAATCCGCCACCACCCGCCTCATCAGGGCGGTTCATCCCTGCAGGCGCAGGGAACACAGCGTTTGTTAATGGAGTAGACACGCTGTTTACGGTTCATCCCTGCAGGCGCAGGGAACACGGCACGCCGTCGGCGCGACGTGCGGCCCAATGCGGTTCATCCCTGCAGGCGCAGGGAACACACTATTCACTGCTGTATAGTTATAAACAAGAGCGGTTCATCCCTGCAGGCGCAGGGAACACTATATAAAAATACCTGATTAAGAATATAATGGCGGTTCATCCCTGCAGGCGCAGGGAACACACCTTTTGAAGGTTCGCCGCAAAGAGCGGGCGCGGTTCATCCCTGCAGGCGCAGGGAACACACCCGGACACCAGACACCCGAACCGGCATACCCGGTTCATCCCTGCAGGCGCAGGGAACACTGGTTCAAGACCAACCGGGACGACATCGGCAGCGGTTCATCCCTGCAGGCGCAGGGAACACGGCCTACTTTGCAGGAGAGATCAGAGATATTGCGGTTCATCCCTGCAGGCGCAGGGAACACTCCCAAGGCCGATGGCAATACGGATTATGAAGCGGTTCATCCCTGCAGGCGCAGGGAACACTTTTATTCTGTATTCGAGTCTTTGCGCCAGGACGGTTCATCCCTGCAGGCGCAGGGAACACATTCTCGCTATCGGGAGAGAAGAAACTAATCTCGGTTCATCCCTGCAGGCGCAGGGAACACGAACTCCATTCCAACTGACTCATGCACTATTCCGGTTCATCCCTGCAGGCGCAGGGAACACGTCTTGCGGGGCTTCGTTGACATCGACGGAGACGGTTCATCCCTGCAGGCGCAGGGAACACCCAAAGAGGTGTGATTCATGGCTAAGAAAAAACGGTTCATCCCTGCAGGCGCAGGGAACACAATCCAATAACGGATTTAGAACCAACTACGCCCGGTTCATCCCTGCAGGCGCAGGGAACACCAAAAAACCATCATAGATACTCTGTCCCTGACCGGTTCATCCCTGCAGGCGCAGGGAACACTGAAGGCTGTCATGACCGAGCAGATAGGCTAGCGGTTCATCCCTGCAGGCGCAGGGAACACCCGAAGTCACTCCCCTTTGTGAGGCCGAATTACGGTTCATCCCTGCAGGCGCAGGGAACACCTACCAGAGCCGCCTAAAAAAGGTGATATGGACGGTTCATCCCTGCAGGCGCAGGGAACACTCAGGGTAATAAGTGGCCAGTGGTGTCTATTCCGGTTCATCCCTGCAGGCGCAGGGAACACACTAACATTTTATTTAACATATTAACGCCTCACGGTTCATCCCTGCAGGCGCAGGGAACACCTTTGGATCGAGTCGGCCAGTCTTGCGTCCACCGGTTCATCCCTGCAGGCGCAGGGAACACCTATTAGCCATGCTTTTTAGAGCGAGTCTTAACGGTTCATCCCTGCAGGCGCAGGGAACACAAACAGAGGGTCTAAAACATAAAGACTGCATACGGTTCATCCCTGCAGGCGCAGGGAACACACACTGCCAACCCGCCAAATGCCCCCTGCTGGCCGGTTCATCCCTGCAGGCGCAGGGAACACTCTCCAGCAAGGTGTGTTCCATAAACAGGCTCCGGTTCATCCCTGCAGGCGCAGGGAACACTGCCGGACTCACGAGAGCCGACGTAGAGAGTCCGGTTCATCCCTGCAGGCGCAGGGAACACTTTTGTCGTGTAAATCCTAGCCGTTTAAGTACTGGTTCATCCCTGCAGGCGCAGGGAACACAGGACTCACGACAATGAGTAAAGAGATTAAACCGGTTCATCCCTGCAGGCGCAGGGAACACATGAACCATAATAAAGATATAGTATCCTCAACCGGTTCATCCCTGCAGGCGCAGGGAACACTTTTTAAAGGTTTTATATGTATGCCCGTCGAGCGGTTCATCCCTGCAGGCGCAGGGAACACACCGCCGGAAGGGTGGTTGTGAACAAACCAGGCGGTTCATCCCTGCAGGCGCAGGGAACACGCTTCTCGGTTGATTCCCAGTTCTCTCCAAAGCGGTTCATCCCTGCAGGCGCAGGGAACACTTTTTGTCGTACAAATCCTAGCTTCTTAGGTACGGTTCATCCCTGCAGGCGCAGGGAACACGTAAAGCCTCACGTAGAACGATGTCTATCCATGCGGTTCATCCCTGCAGGCGCAGGGAACACCCCCCATTCCCGCAGTAACAGACCATGGCTCCCGGTTCATCCCTGCAGGCGCAGGGAACACTCTATTGCTGGCGTTGGCATGTTCTCTCTGTGCGGTTCATCCCTGCAGGCGCAGGGAACACAAATTGATTCAACGGGCAATAAGCAGTTATCTCGGTTCATCCCTGCAGGCGCAGGGAACACAGGTTACTAATGTTTCTTCTGATAACGTATTGCGGTTCATCCCTGCAGGCGCAGGGAACACGGAAATAAAAATTTTGGTAAACAAGTGTGTTCTCGGTTCATCCCTGCAGGCGCAGGGAACACTTCTATGGCAATTCGATTATTATTTCTATTTACGGTTCATCCCTGCAGGCGCAGGGAACACGGTGATGGAATGGGATGACGAGGTCAGCAAAGCGGTTCATCCCTGCAGGCGCAGGGAACACATTGCCAGTTTGCCGAAAAAATCTGTGTTCTGCGGTTCATCCCTGCAGGCGCAGGGAACACATACAATAAGAGCTGATATCCACCTGCTAAGCCGGTTCATCCCTGCAGGCGCAGGGAACTATACCCTCGACAAACTGACCGATGTTTTTTCCGGTTCATCCCTGCAGGCGCAGGGAACACGAGCTGTTTTAAAGGCTCGGGCCCGCACCAAACGGTTCATCCCTGCAGGCGCAGGGAACACCTTTAGAGATACTTTTTAAAGCACTCTGGGTACGGTTCATCCCTGCAGGCGCAGGGAACACCAAAAAATCAACAAACCGATTTTAATAAGGGTCGGTTCATCCCTGCAGGCGCAGGGAACACTTTAATTCAATTTCAATGTTTAGTTTCATTTTCGGTTCATCCCTGCAGGCGCAGGGAACACGCGCTACCGTGTTTCCGTTACTATCGCGAAAACGGTTCATCCCTGCAGGCGCAGGGAACACTAAGGCAGAGGGATTAAGATCAATTTCCCTAACGGTTCATCCCTGCAGGCGCAGGGAACACCTGAATCGGCTTCCCATTGTCAAGGAAAAAGACGGTTCATCCCTGCAGGCGCAGGGAACACGTTGACGCCTCACCCTTTGGCGTTACTCCAACCGGTTCATCCCTGCAGGCGCAGGGAACACTAAGAAAGAGAACGCTATTATCGAAAAGCTGACGGTTCATCCCTGCAGGCGCAGGGAACACTTACTATTGTTTTTTATGGCAGGAGGCATATACGGTTCATCCCTGCAGGCGCAGGGAACACAACGACCAAACCATGTCTCAGGCTATTAGAGCCGGTTCATCCCTGCAGGCGCAGGGAACACACTCGCTATCCTATGATACTGGCCTCTATTAGCGGTTCATCCCTGCAGGCGCAGGGAACACTTCTAGAAAATCTATAGAATCTATAGAGCCGCCGGTTCATCCCTGCAGGCGCAGGGAACACACATCGGCTGATCTCTTGCCCTTACCAAGGTACGGTTCATCCCTGCAGGCGCAGGGAACACAATCTCAGGAGGCATCCCATTTGCCACAAAATGCGGTTCATCCCTGCAGGCGCAGGGAACACTATTCAAAGCACAAGCTGATCTGGATTGATGCCGGTTCATCCCTGCAGGCGCAGGGAACACCTAGCCATTTCTTTGTTGGCTCTTTCTATAGCCGGTTCATCCCTGCAGGCGCAGGGAACACCATTCGTTTTTGCAGCAAAATATTTCCGATTCCGGTTCATCCCTGCAGGCGCAGGGAACACGTTCGTGTTGAAGTAGTATAATGTTTTCCCGCCGGTTCATCCCTGCAGGCGCAGGGAACACCAAGAGCCTTTATTATCGAATGTCATTACCTGCGGTTCATCCCTGCAGGCGCAGGGAACACCGGGTAACAGGCAAAATAGCTTCAACCTGTTTCGGTTCATCCCTGCAGGCGCAGGGAACACTCCATACTGTGCCTGTCCGGTTATCGTATAACCGGTTCATCCCTGCAGGCGCAGGGAACACATGACAATCTCTGTTCTTCACACGCTAGTATCCGGTTCATCCCTGCAGGCGCAGGGAACACAATAATTGAGGCCAGCATTTTAGGCACCCAGGCGGTTCATCCCTGCAGGCGCAGGGAACACAAATCTTATGTTGAAATTGAAAATAGATTACCCGGTTCATCCCTGCAGGCGCAGGGAACACACAATAAATTACCTATATATTTTTGTTCCAAACGGTTCATCCCTGCAGGCGCAGGGAACACTACCCCATATTCAAGAATATCCTTCCTTAGACCGGTTCATCCCTGCAGGCGCAGGGAACACCAGAATAATGGAGTATTGTCTGTTGATGGTTC
This sequence comes from Endozoicomonas sp. ISHI1, assembly GCF_024606225.1. Classification (GTDB taxonomy): domain Bacteria; phylum Pseudomonadota; class Gammaproteobacteria; order Pseudomonadales; family Endozoicomonadaceae; genus Endozoicomonas_A. The sequence continues at coordinate 152,436 of NZ_JAGRPU010000003.1, forward strand.
CGGTTCATCCCTGCAGGCGCAGGGAACACAAGCTTTCCACCTTCAATGATCCGACCTTTTTCGGTTCATCCCTGCAGGCGCAGGGAACACAACCGGCAGGCTAAAACCCGCTAAAAAGGCATCGGTTCATCCCTGCAGGCGCAGGGAACACCCCTGCAAACTCTAATGGCCTATCGCAGCACACGGTTCATCCCTGCAGGCGCAGGGAACACCGGTAGCCCACGCCGAAATGGTATCCGCTGAACGGTTCATCCCTGCAGGCGCAGGGAACACGACACTAATGGTCAAATGAAAACGTGGATAGGCGGTTCATCCCTGCAGGCGCAGGGAACACTTTTTCCAGAACGTTTTCGTCATTAGAAATAACGGTTCATCCCTGCAGGCGCAGGGAACACCCGCCATTGCCGCAATAGCAGACCATAGCGCCCGGTTCATCCCTGCAGGCGCAGGGAACACTAAAATCAGGATACTGCAAAGCATCGGTCGTACGGTTCATCCCTGCAGGCGCAGGGAACACACATCTTTATTAGTTGTGCCTTCAGTATGAGACGGTTCATCCCTGCAGGCGCAGGGAACACAAGCGTAATACCTGCATGCTTTTTTCTTTTACCGGTTCATCCCTGCAGGCGCAGGGAACACTGTCGGCTATCATATCGAAAGAGTTATCACCGCCGGTTCATCCCTGCAGGCGCAGGGAACACTCTTTTATTTGTTCCATGTTTTGTTTCAGGAACGGTTCATCCCTGCAGGCGCAGGGAACACGTTATTAACGGTTCCGCAATAACGAGTAGAGTCGGTTCATCCCTGCAGGCGCAGGGAACACTGCGGCAACCCGGCCGGCTGGAACCCACCGGGCGGTTCATCCCTGCAGGCGCAGGGAACACAACCCTCCCCATTCCCCTGCAATGACGCCCGACGGTTCATCCCTGCAGGCGCAGGGAACACGAGGCTCCTATACAGGTTTTGCCAGATGAAACCGGTTCATCCCTGCAGGCGCAGGGAACACCGGGTAAGCCAGATGGATGGTTTCGGTGTCGTCGGTTCATCCCTGCAGGCGCAGGGAACACTAAGGGTAACCTTTTTCCCTGATCACACAGTGCGGTTCATCCCTGCAGGCGCAGGGAACACGATATAGGCTGGCACTTGGTTGTTAACTTCTTCGGTTCATCCCTGCAGGCGCAGGGAACACCTGGGGCATCTACCCGACAGGCCCTGATGCACCGGTTCATCCCTGCAGGCGCAGGGAACACCAACAAATTAAGTTCATAGTTTTGTAGGTTTACGGTTCATCCCTGCAGGCGCAGGGAACACCTGTTCATCAAAGGCACCATCAACAGACAATACGGTTCATCCCTGCAGGCGCAGGGAACACCTCAAATGCCGCCGAACCGTCATCCATATCGACGGGTTCATCCCTGCAGGCGCAGGGAACACTTCGTCTCTGGCCTTCCGCCAATTTTCAAAATCGGTTCATCCCTGCAGGCGCAGGGAACACCAATCGGTTCGGCGCGGCTGATCCGGTCCAGGCGGTTCATCCCTGCAGGCGCAGGGAACACCACCCTGAACCCCGTTATCGATCCGCACCCGGCGGTTCATCCCTGCAGGCGCAGGGAACACTGTCTTGGCTTCCTGATCCTGAAAAGCTATAGCGGTTCATCCCTGCAGGCGCAGGGAACACGAAATCGTAATACCGTAATCATTAAAGTCCACCGGTTCATCCCTGCAGGCGCAGGGAACACTCTAAAAAAATACACGATTAAATCAACAAGTTACAAGACCTAAATTTTCCACCAGCGAATTCATCAAAAAATCACTGTAAATACTCCATTGTTAAAGAACAGATTAATTACTCTTCCGATTTAAAAAGAACCAGCCTTAAACCATCTTCTTCAATCGGTATTCTCCTGTTTCTGCCGTGGGTTTGAAAATCAAATCCGGACTCTGTGTTGGTGGCCCAGGCCATGGCCACGTTGCCATCTTCAGCCAGCGCATTAATTTGCTCCCAAATCATTTCCCTGATTCTTATAGAGACATCACCAACGTACACGCCTGCCCGAATTTCCAGAAGCCAGACAGCCAACCTGCCTCTCAATCTCGGTGGCACATTTTCAGTCACCACAACCAACATACTCATTTCAACTGCTCCTATGGCCTGTGTCACCAATAGAAACAGGCTCAGGAATCGCCGGTGGTTGTGCATCATCCGGCGGTGGAGGTGGCGTAATTTCTCCTGCCGCCAGAATCTCTTCAATAGAGGGAATGATCTTTTTCAGAAGTCGTGTTTTACGGAAACTGTCACGACAGGCGATACGTACATCCCTGTCCGGGTTATGGGTACCCTTGGCAGCAATCTGAAACGCGACAGGCACCACTGTTTCAAATTTGAACAGGTCAGCAATGTCATACACAAATGCTTTGGGCTTGCCAGAATGAATAAATCCGATCGCAGGGGCATAGCCCGCCGCTAATACCGCCGCCTCAGTAACGCCATAGAGGCAGGCTGTAGCGGCACTTAAACATTTGTTGATGGTGTCGCCTGATTCCCAATCCTTTGGGTCATAACTTCGCCCCTTCCATTCCACACCGTATTGTTTTGCCATCAGCTGATACGTTTTCCTGACCCTGGCACCTTCGATCCCTCTCAGTTGATCCACTGAACGACGAGAAGGGGCAGGCTCACCAAAACGAAACTCGAACATCTTGCGAACGACTTTAAGTCTCAGTTCTTCATCCAGAGCCAGTTTTGCCTGATAGAGCAACTTATCTGACCTTGCACCGCCCGGCTGTCCGGCCGAGTAAAGTCGAACACCGGACTCACCCGTCCAAATCAGCAATGTCCCGGTCGTTGCCGCCAGTTTGACGGCAGCATGGGACACCCGTGTACCTGGCTCGAGCATAATACAAACGACAGAACCCACAGGAATATGCTTTCTGTCACCTTTGACTTCATCAACCACAACAAAAGCGCCATCACGGACATCTATCCGGCCTTTGCTGACAAACACCATGGACATCCGATCTTTGATTGGGATGGGTTTTAGTGGGATAAACGACATTAGCCCTCCAAACGGCGAATCAACATCAATCCGCAGCCAAATCGCTTAGCCTGACCAAACCCTTTTTGCAGTTGTTCCCAAAAAAGATTCTCATTTGTTATTTGCAAAACACCCTGGTAATCCATACTGCTATAGCCAGCATTACGCTTTTGCTTGGCATCACTCAGAGAATGCCATAGATAACCTGTAGCCTGAGTTGATTCAAGTTTAAAACCACCAGACTCTGCCTTTTTCTCCAACCAGCCTGTTGCAGCCTTATCAATCGCTATCAATTGATGCCGCATAAATACCTCGCGGTTTTCTGGCTGTTTAAATTCTGCAAGAGAAAACAATTGCAGCTTCAACTGTTTGCGGTTCAGGTTGTTGCGCAAAACTCTACGCTCTCCCTCAGCACCAGTGTATATATCACTCTCACTGAGCACGCCATGCTCAAGGCATTTTTGCAGCAGGTGCTGAAACTTGGCATCCATCACCACATCGTGACGTGCCGAGTTTTTTTTGCCTTGCTGCCGCCTGGCAATGGTTGGATTGGCTCTCAGTTGGAAAGCCAGTCGATCCCCCGCTTTCAGTTTCGGTTGAAAAGTTTTGCAATCAATCTGAAACAAAGGGGAATTGTCGGCAGGGGCATGGGCTGAAAGTACATAAAACAGAGGCCATTGTTGACGTGTACCCAGCTGCTTATGACTGTTTTCTTCCCGAAACAGGTACTGGCCATCAGGAAACACATCCCACAATAACTGGTGCATACCGTAGCTGTCACGACGGAGTAATTTGCCTAGCTGGGTCTGTTCCAACAGCGCAGGGGTGAGTTGAATACGGGATAAGTACATCAGCTTCCCTCTTTCGATGTTGGTTTGGACAACCAAAGATTTTCTTTGCGGGGCTGAAACTGCCATCGTTGCCGCGACAAAGGCTGGTCATGCCTCACCAGTTGCTGAATTTGGTTGAGTGGCACTCTGTCAGGTGCAGCAAAATCCGCCAGCTCTCCCTGCCAGTAGTAATACCAGGTACTGTCGGGTTTTAGAAAACGCTGGTCAGTCACCCACTCCAGTTTGCTGCGTAGCAAAGGTTTCGGTTGATAACGATCCAACGCCTGCAAAAAAGCCCCAGCCGTGATGAGCTCTGGCTGCAGAGGTGCAGCCAATGGACAGGCTTTTCGCCCCAGATAGAGGTGGAATCTGGGTTTTAACAATGCATCCCGCAACTGTTGCAGCGACCAGCGGGCCTGTTCGTTGACTTTGACAGCCACCACCGCTAAAGCATCCGTTCGATATTCCCTACTGGAGAGAACCGTGCCCAGACGCTCGCGCCCCAGAATCACTTCGTCACGCCGAGTACGGTAAGCAAACTTACCAACAGAATCCGGAGCCTGAGCTGTATGGTAATCCCTAAGAAAGCCACCAGCAGCTATCTGTTTTACCGCCAGCGAATAACCATACGTCAGAGCCTGCTGGCCAGTTTCATCGTCCCTGCGAATACCGAGCGCAGCGCCAAGCAAACCGAGTATTGCCGATTTGCCGGGATAGGTTGCGGAATGCCGGTTTTCGCCCAGGGCAATTTCACCCCAGCTGGCCATAGGGCCATAAAGTCGAAACAGCAGATAATTCATAATCTGCTCCTACTTAGAGACAAAAGCTAACAATTCCTGCAGGCGACCATCGCCGGTCACGGCATTCAGTGAGTATTGATCATCTGCACAGTTGCCATAAACATCGTTAAAATTGTCCCGCTGCTGCTCTAGTGCTGCGATGGCAGCGGTTGCATAATCTTCAGCGTATTTGTCAACAGGCTTCAGAAAAGCAACTGACAGAGACCGTGGCTGCTGATCGCCCACTTCTGCCAAAACATAAGAGGCATAAGCCCGACTGCCAAAACTGTTTTGCTTACCCTCAGGTGAAACTTTTATGGCCGCTTCAGTCAATGCAGCAATGGTTTTGTTAGCCAGCTCAATGTCACCGTTCAGGTTTTCAATAAGCAGCTCTTTGTTGATGCAGATATAGGAATAAAATAAACCGGCTGCAAAACCCGTTTCACCGATGTGTGCAGCGCCAGCATCTTCACTACCATCATTCAAATCATCGACCGCGGTGAAATAGTCGTCTTCAATAGTCACTGGATGGACGGAAATAGCGTGAGCAACCTGACAAGCAGCTTCTACGTTAAATGCAGGTTTAGATGCCAGCATACGACCGAATAACGCAATATCCGCAGCCATTCCCTCCTTACGTAACAGTTCCAGTTCTTCTTTGGCAGGGGCTCGCTTTTCAGTTATCAGCGTTTGAGTCAGTTCATCGATAGCTTGCTGTTCTTTGCCACTGACATGCACCAGTTGCTCAATTTCCAAACCAGAAAGAGGGTTTTCTTTGTCTTCTTTTTTCAGTTTGCCAAATTCCCCCGCAATGGCTTGTGCCCAATCTTTGGCTTTCTTTTCGGGAAGGCCAGCATCTTTTAACTTCTCAAAAACTTGCACACCCAACATTTTGGTGCGAGTACCCAAGTGCCCATCCAAAGCGCTTTGGAACAAATCTGAAACTCGCCAGGTACGTTTAAGACTTTGTGAAGATACCCTTAAACGGTCAGTCCCACCCATTTTGGCGGTTTTAGGTCGTCCCAGGTCATCCCGGTTCAGATTAGCGGGAGGATAAGAAGTCAGCAGATGCAATTGTAGAAAGCGGTTCATTGTTTATCTCCTTACAGAAAAAATCAGTCTTTAAATTCGCCGTAGTATTCAGAAGCCCATATCACCGCCAACCGGTCCTGAGGACGGGATGCTGGGGCAAGCCAAAACTCGCTCAGCCAGTGCAAAATACTGTCAGCCAGCGAAAGTATATTGACTTTGCCACCCAGTAGATTTACCACCCGACATATGCGAGTGAAAAACTCTTGCTCTGTACGGCTTTTTTGTAGCTGCTGAAAACGCAATTCGCTCATCGCAGCCTTGCCTCCTTTCTCTTTCGGCATTGCCAGGCTGGTAGCAAAGCTGTTATTTTCGTTGTGCTCTTTAACTCTTGCCAGCACAGCCGCAACCATTGCTGCATCGGCCAGATTAATGCCCCGTTCGCCCGGCCTCACTCCCCAATAACCAGGCATTTGTCGTAAAAAATGGGCAAAAGCTGAGGTGAGCAAAATATCATCACTGCTGGAAACGCGGCGCAATTGAGCACGTTCGCCGCGATTGTTTGGTAGGGACTCCCACCAGGACAACAAGGCTTTCTGGTCTTGCTCATTGAGTTTGCGATAGTCTTTCATCAGGCTACCTCCGGTTTGGCCTGTTCTTCTTCAAGAGTGCTGGCAAGTTGCCACAATGGTTTTAGTGATTTAAGCGTTTTCAGCTTACTGGACAGCAACCTGCGACTGCCAATAATCCTTTTCATATCCCGGTCTTCAATATCACCTTCCAGCACCCAAAAATGAAACTGCTCTGTCGCCGTTTTGCTGAGTAGTTCCACCCATTGTTTAGCCACCTTTGCCGGCAAATCTGAGGTATCTTCTGGCAAAACCGCCAAGGTATGCAGGTGCTGGTAAAATGCGCTTTCTGTTTTTTGCCAGAAAGCCTGGTCAATCATGCTGATGTCACCTTTGGCATCTTTAGGCCTGCTGAACCAGGCTGTTTTTACCTGCGTTCTTAACAAAGAAACGGTATCTTTAGCGGCAATCATTAACTGACCAACCAGGTCGACAAAAGCATCACGATAATTTTCATCCACTTTAATCAGTGGCATTTGATGCTCGTACCAGCAGCGAGCTTTCATGTTGTCCATGTCAAAACCAAAACACCATAGCCTCATGCCAGCCTCTGCTATTTCCCGGAAATAGTTCGCCCTTTCCTGCCAACGTTGCACGACTTCCGCCGCACCATTGCCATTATCGGCATCTGTGAGGCATAGACCTAGCCAATGACGATAACCCAGCCCACCTTGCTGACCTTTCAGGCTAAGCGGTGGATTTTTGTTTTTAGGATCTTTCCGGTAAGGGGTTAAAGGATGAAGCCAGAGACCTTCATAATTCACGCCATAGTTTTTAGTAGTGAAAGCGTTGAATAACGTTTCATCCTGAGCACCACACAAACTGCAGTTGCCTGTGGTTTTATTTTTTAATAAGCGGATTCTGCGAGGCATTCCCCAATACATTTGCAATGGATGCGTATCACTGGGTTGGGTACTTTGGCCAGATTTATCAGACAGACGAGTTTTTCCAAGCCAGGGAAATATGTCTGCCAGGTTTTGACATTCAGGTCCATAGTCTTCATGGGTTAACACATTCAGCCAAAGTTTTTGCCACAAGCTTGCCGAAGGTGCTTCTGGCAAAACCAGGGTGGTTAAAGGCCCACCTCCTCTTAAACCAACCCGATGCCCGGATCCTCCGGAAGGTGCATTGGTTTGCAAGGTAAACAATGCTGTTGCTGCGCAACTCTCGCACATCTCACTGACCGTATAGCCTTTGATAAAATGATCAAGGTTGTCTTTGAGAGTCTTGCTGCCCGGCGCTTCAATCAGCAAGGCAGATATCGGTTTTTGCTCAGCTTCCGGTAAATCAAAGTCTTGCAAAAATGCAGGGCCATCATCACTGACCAGTTCAAACGCTGATGCAACAGAACTAAACGCTTGCTGCAGGCTTGTTTCGGAGGGTGACTCTTCCCAAAGCTCATACCACTCCTCATCATCTTCAGGAGCAAGAGTGGTTTGTAAAAGACCAACTAACCATTGATACAGTGCTCCCTTAAAATCCGTTCGTGGAACGTTGACTTCAACCACCGGATTTTCAGTTTCGGCAATTTGCCAGGGAGCAATTTTACACTCACTGCCGTCTTGCCGGGTAACAGCCAACCACCTATCTGTAACTAGATTCATTTTAAAAGCCTCTATAAACCCAAAAGAAGATTAGACAAGTTTAATAGTGCTGCTATATTTTTTGTGATTAATTTTCTACCTGTGACGGAAAACCCACCTACACTGCTCCCGACCCTTCTCTGAGACTCAGAGCTGATCCGTTTAATAGTGCGGCAAACTACGTTCCCTGCGCCCGCAGGGTTTTCTGTCCAGATCCCAGCCGCCTTGTGACTGGTACAAATGTTTTGTTTCAGCCACAAGTGGCAATATTTGGAAGTACTTTAAGTAAGGGTACTGTTGCTTTATTCGTTCTATTTCCACTGACCAGTCGTCTGGAATAAGCAAGCTGGCTTTCTCCCACTCATGAACAGGCAACTGAAGCAGACTCAGTCGCCAAAAATGCTTTGGGTTGCCGGTATTGGCTAAAGGGTGTAAATGCCCGTTGTCATCCGGCACGGCTATTACGATAGTCTCGGTTTCGACTTCATTGAGCCGGGTAGGTATATGAGTATCCTCATCCCAGCCGTTAGCAGGGCCACCGCTTTTCCAGTTATAACCCGACTCAAGCTTCAGGCAATTGAATTCGCCCATATTTTTACGGGCATTATCTTTGGCAAGGGCATCATCACTGGCTTTTTGCAGCTGCTCAGGAATGTCTGTTTGCGCTTTGACACCATAAACGCCCTCGATCAAGTCACGGGCATCTTCTGGCATGGCAAAGCCTTGTTTTTCTAATAACAGTCTGGCAGTCAACCATAACTGCCCCACATGGGAATAAACACCTTGAATTCTGGGCAGGACGGACTTGAGCCACTGGTCACTATGAACTTGCAGCGGATCAGGTGAGAGAAGATAAAAGCAAGGCGTTAAACGCTGGTCTGGCTGGTCATTTTCGAGCCGTTTGCCTGCAACATCCCTATTATGACGTTGAAGTCGGCCTGCGCGCTGAATCAGCAAATCTATAGGTGCCAGATCCGAAATCATACTATCAAAATCCAGGTCCAGGCTTTGTTCTACGACCTGAGTGGCAATTAACACCTGACCCATTCTTTGTTCTGGGCCAGATTCTTTGCCAAATCTTTTTAATACATCCCCTTCAATCGTTTGCCGGTCAATCATGGAAAAACGACTATGGAACAGGGTAAGTTTTGCTGAATCAATTCGTGGGTCATCGTCAAGCTGCTGCCATGCTGACCTGGCGTCCCCGATGGTATTGCGAATCCAGCAAATGCAGCAACCCTGTTCGATAGACCTGATAATTAATTCAATGGCTTCTGCAGGATCACCCAGCCTCTTAACCTTAACTTGTCGTTTAACACTGTCACGAGTGGAAAGCTGTTTCTCAGCAAATCCCTGATCACATGCCTGACTGACTAGCGGGTAAGCTTTTGTTGCAGGCAGACTTTCCAACTCCAGCCCCCGCCCTTTAAGATAAGCGTCCAGTAATGCCTTACGAAATTGATGGGGCAATGTAGCAGACAATAAAATAACGCTACCGCCCTGAGAGGCGTGAGCTTGCAGTAGTGCAGCCAGTAACTCTCGCATATAGGAGTCGTAGGCATGAACTTCATCCAGAAGCAGCACCTTACCTTTTAGCCCCAACATTCGCAGTGACTGATGTCTTGCGGGCAATACCGCCAGCAAAACCTGATCAATCGTACCAACACCAACATCAGCTAATAACGCTTTCTTGCGACTATCTGCCAGCCATTGGTTGCAATAGGCACTGGCAGTTTGATCACCTGCCGCATAAGTCTGGTCGCTCTGTTGATCTTCCAGCTGAATTGATTCCTGAAAATCTTCTGACAACTGGCTGGCTCCGTGTGCCAAGACCAGAGAAGGTTTGGGACTCCCTTGAAATAAGGACCGATAACTGTTTTTTAACCTGTCGTACATGCCATTCGCTGTAGCCATGGTCGGCAAACCAACATACAACCCTTCTGCCAACCCCTGACTCAACAAACGATGCACCAATACCATAGCCGCTTCCGTTTTTCCGGCTCCGGTCACATCCTCCAGAATAAATAGCTGCGGGTTTTGTCGAATCTCAACGCTTTGAGCAAACTGCTGCAGAGGGGTAGGTTGTCGAATAAAATCGAACTGGTCTTGAATGGATCTGAAAGGGGTGATGGCTTTGGGCTGGAACTCGCGTTTTGACAAAACTTCTTTCGCCTTAGGAAGTGCTGTTTGTTTCCAGTATTCAGGTAAAGGCTGTATATCGCTATTATAGTGAAAAATGCTCTGGTCAGAACCAAGCCAGTCTGCCAGAACGGCAACACCTGCCAATTGCCATGAAGACTTCTTAAACCCTTCTTTATTGATTGAGCTTAATGGTGTCAAATCAGGCAACCAGTGTTTGGCTATTTCTCTCAAAAAAGATTCCGCAGCGGGAATGTCTTCCTCAGGAACAAGGGCTGTCTTAACTGTCCTCAAGGGCTGTGGGGGTTTACCATGATGACCACAAACAATTTCCAGCCAGGGGTGGACGGAACGCTGCGTTTTTTGGGACGGAATAATGTCAGATATCAGCTTACACAACTCATTCGTCCAGAGCGTAAAACCCAGAGAATCATGCCGAATATCTTTTTTACCTGTAACTTCAGGCACCAGTTCTGAAGAGAGTCCTGTCACTTTATTTTGAAAGCAACGGGCAAATTTACCTACATCATGTAACATCAAACAAAATGTGAACCATTGTTGTAACCAGTCAGGCTCTAATTCCAACTGTCTGGCCAGTGATTGGCATAGTTTTTTTTCTGGATCAAGTAGTAAACTGCCAACCGCAGCTACATCCAAACAGTGATAAACCAGCAAATGATAACTAGCATCGCCATTTTCGGATGAATGACCTGCTTTGCCCCAATAGTTGTAGAAAGACATGCCTGCTTCCACTCTATAACAAGAACTTCACATTATAACGAGTATTGCTTAACGGCCGAACCTTGTGCTGACAACGATTCACGGATTGAGATTGACACAAAAACCATCAGTGAAGTAATTCAAAGGCGATGAGAATAGAGTGTTTTTAAGAACTTAGAAAAATCATCCCTCCGGTTTCTATCGTCGTCTACTCTTTAAAGCCACGGGCCGACAGCGCAATTTGCACAGATTGATGACTTCAGGTCGCTTCGCAGTTTTACTTTGGTGATGTCGCTATGTTTCGTTTGAGTTTTTATCATTTTTATCAGCTCCTCAAGTTGTTGGCACTAGCTTTTGTCTCTCTGCTCATGCAGCTTAGTGGCTCCAGCGCTGATGAATGTTCGGGTCACAAAGACCCGGGTGCAGCGACTGAATGTAACCCGTCAAGCGACCCTCCGGCATCAGAAGAGAAAGCTGAACCGAAACCTGGGTATTCTTTTGTGGGCAGTGAATATGTGGGTTTCTTTATAAAAGGCTCCGTTCCCCGCGACAAGGCCATTGAGCTGGCCGGCGAGGCTTTTCAATTCGTCTCGCCGACAGACTCAGCGGACCGTGTACGCTGCGCTATGCTGGTGGTCACTATTAACATAGACAGCGCCTTTAAGATTCCATTGCATTACTTCTTTCATTTTCCTTACACCGAGGCTATCTGGATGCTGGAACTCAGCAAAGGCTCATATCTGGCAATCAAAGCACATACTGATTCATTGACAATGAAATATGTTCTCGAATATTTTGACAAATACAATACATCTTATGGCTCAATGACAACCAAAAAAGTAAACGGGAACGACACTTTTTCTCTCCGTTCAGAGGAGGATCTTTTATTTTCAGCCACCTTGGGCGAATCAACAGAGAGTGATGATACATCGCTAATAGAGAATTTATGGACAAGAAGCGCTAATGGTGGCTATTACAAAATTCCATGGGGGACTGCCAAACCTTCTGAAGCCTATTCCATAAAATGTCAGGTAGACGACAGCCTTGACAAAAGTATCTTTGGAGACGTCATCTGGGACAAAACTGCACAGCTCTACATGAAACGCAAACATGAATGTTCCATGGCGACTTCCGCTGAATTACCACCATTGTCCGATTAAGCCTGTTCCAAATCTACTTAAATATCAGGCAGGGCTATACCGCTCCCCGCTCGAGCAGGGCACCCGGTAGAGCAGCCTGGTGATATTGAAGCCTTATGGTTCAGTTAATGCTCTGTCACTCCCAGGGCACTGCTCTGCATCTCAATACTGGTGCTGCAGAAATCCCCTGAACCGTCTCTTGCTGATAGCATGTTTATGAGTCTCACTGCTTTGTGGGAGCCATGCGTCATATCCAAACCGGCATTACTGTGTTTCACCGGAGCTGACTCTCCGTGATAGACAGTGGCGGCAATGGTGATTTTATCGAGTTCTTTTGGATCGACTTCAAATGGGCTCTGGTCCAGTACCGTGAAGTTGGCATACTTGCCGACATCAATGGTACCAATTTCGTTTTCCAACCTTGCGGTATAAGCTGCGTTGATAGTGATGGCTTTGAGTGCGTCTTCGACACTGATCCGCTCCAGTGGCCCAAGTGTCCTGCTGCCGGATAAGCCTATCCGGTTAACGGCTGCCCAAGCCAGGCTGAGCGGCTGCGCCGGTGCCATTGGCGCATCAGAGTGCAAAGAAAGTATGCCGCCTGCTTCAATGAACGACTGGCCTCGGGACATATTTTCCGCCCGCTCTTTCCCAATTCCATGAACACTATAAAGCTCACCCAGTATGTGCGTGTAGTAAGGGTTAACGCTGAAGTTAGCACCTTGCTCCACCGCACGGTTAATATCATCCAGGCCGGTAAAACCTAAGTGATGGTATCCGGTGCGGTGATCTTCCCGTGGCGTGTCTTTGTTTAGCGTTTCAACAATATCAATGGCGGTTTCAAACCCCAGGTCACCATTTGCATGTACAATGACAGTGTAATCGTCATTCCAGTATGGCCTCATGCTGTCTTCGAGTTCTTCCGGCTTTTGGATCCATTCACCTTCATGGCCATCGGTATAGCCATCTTTCATGTGCATCAACTGGCTATACATTGCCCCATCAGAAAATAGTTTGACGTACTTTGGCAGCCATTTGATCTGGTCAGATTCCTTGTAAGTCCGGGTTTGTTGTTCAGCCAGCGCCTTGCCTTTCTCGGCATCATTTTGCGACAGCATATAGGTAAAGTTGCCCGCAGGAATCAACCAATAGTCCATCGGAAAGGTATCCTTCATCAAGACATCAACCATTTCGTTAAACATCTCCGGTGAAAGCAGGACACCCGGGTCAATAACCGTGGTGATACCCCCTGAATGGACATAGTCTTTGCTGCGTTTAATCCCTTCGGCAAAACGTCCTGATTCAAAGAAATAGGTAAAAAGCTCGTTCATGATGGCTTTCAGACCCGTTTCGTAGGCATGACCGTTATCCCAGTTAAGCTGGGATATTTTTTTTCCCTCCCAATCGGCTTGGTTCCAGCCCAGCACCGTCAGGGCGGCGTCGTTAAAATAAACTTCGTGAAAACTGCGGTGCCATACAATAATTGGCCGTGTTTCCGAGAGTTTATTCAAGGCCGATTTGTTCATGTTCTGGCCATGAAAATAGTTATGATATCCCCAGGTAATAAGGGGTTCTCCCTCAGGTAAAGACCGTTCCAGACGAGCGAGCTGGTCGAAGTACGCTTTCTCATTTTGGACACCCTTCACATACCCCCAGGGGAATGCCCAGTCTGCGGGGGTGATAAAATCCATGCTCAGTAACAGGCTGCTCATCCAGATATGCATATGGGGCTCGACAAAGCCCGGCAGGATCGTTTTATCGAGGAATTGTGTATCAACCATCAGGTTGCTTTCATTTTTGTAGGCTTCTATCAACGCTTCTTGCTGACCGATGTTGATGATCTTGCCGTCCTGAACGGCAATGGCTGTGGGTTTGCCATTAATTGTCTCTGAAAGGGTAATGATGTCGTTGGAGACAAATACAGTGATCGGGCTGTTGAGGGGCCCATCGGGTGCCCCTACCAGTGAGCACCCGGCCAGGATGGATAATGACACTGTTAAAACGGAAACTTTAAAGATGTTTTTCATATTGTAATCTTTCAATGAAAAAGGCAGAGCACCTCTGGATGAACCACTCTGCTGAAGGCAGGGTGAAAAATAGCAATTTTTAACGGTCATGATAAATGCATTATGATGGGCAATATCAGTCATTTTACAGGTAGCAGGAGGAAGATAGATGTTCTCATACGAGCACTTAGCCGCATTTTGCGCCACGTTTGAAGAAGCCAGCTACAGTAAAGCGGCAAAGAAACTAAACAAAGATAGAACTACTGTTCGCGAACAAGTGAAGGCCTTAGAAGACAGTTTCGCAATTCGTTTGTTTACTATTGAGGGAAAGAAAGCCGTGGCAACAACCGAGGCTGATGCACTGTATCGTCAGGCAAAGGTGTTGGTTAAAAATAGTGATCTGCTCTATCGCCGAATGATCGATCGCTACAAGCAGGCACTTGAATCTCTGATTGTTTACCATGACAACCTGGTACCCAATAGCCTGATAAAAACGGTTAATCAATCGATCACAGAGCAGTTTCCCATGCTACGCCTGCATTGGTTGCATCGAAACCGGGATGAGACGCTGGATGCGTTAGTGAGCAACCAGCATTGCGTTGCCATCATGCAAAGCCGGCTTAAAAACATGCCTGAACGAACATTCAGTTTTATTAACTTGGGCACCAGTGAACAAGGTTTTTATTGCCATCCTGATCACCCACTCGCGAAACGTGATTGCATTCAAATGAATGAACTTGAATTAGCAATGCAATACTTGAGTGAAAATCACCATAATAGTAATCCTGAACTTTATTCTATTTCTAGCAATGTCCGCTTAGTGAGTAATAACGATGTGCTGCTTACCCTTCTGCTTGAAGATGGATGGGCAATCCTGGAGCATTCCTTAGCCGCGCCTTTGTTGCAAAGTGGTAAGTTGGTAAATCTCAACGTTAATGAGTTGGTTAACACTGTTCGAGTGCCTTTATCATTTTATTGTCCTCCGGAGTTAGAAAACTATCCGGAAGTCGTCGCTGTTAAATCTGTTTTGCTGGGATTCGCGAAGGATAATTTCCGGTAAGAAAACGAAAGGTTCACATTCCACGACATGAAGGCCAAAGGGGTATCCGATCACGAAGAACAATACTCAGGCCACAAGACTTTGAAAGGCAGAAAAATCTACATCAGGAAGGCCACTGTACACGACAAAAATCAGGAGTAAGCCTGCGAGATCCACTATCTTAAGATTTTTCGCTAAAAATACCTCACAATTATGGAACCCGCTGACTTACTCATTGAACATTTTAGAACCTATCTGAACTGGAACAAGTGTCGACTAAGTGTTCTTGCCTATCTTGTGCTTGGCTTGCTGGAAAAGCAGACGGTAAACTTCACACACCTTACCACCACCTTTCCCGGGAAGTCACAGACAGCCTCCTGTTACCGCCGTATTCAGCGATTCTTTCTCGAAGTCGTTTTTGAGGAAAGTATCACAGCCAGGATGACCGCAAGCTTGTTTGCACCTGAAGGCAAATGGCAACTCAGCATGGATCGCACCAACTGGCTGTTTGGAATGTTCAAAATCAACATCCTGTTTCTGGCAATCAACTACAAGGGCATGGCTATCCCGATTTTATGGACACTCCTGCCCAAAATACAGAAACTGGATCAAAAAAGGCAGGCTTAAATACGTCAGAAACAAGGGAAGCCTTCGTCTGACCCTACTGTCTCCGGTGCAATTCCAGAGCGTGGTTCATCAGCTCGAAGGTTTCGGTATGATAGCCACCGCTACATCCCTTGTCAATTGTAAAACTGAAGGGGTGGTCACTGAAAACAACTCCGACACAGGAAAAAAACCGCTACTCACTGAACGACGACACCGACAAACACAACTACCTGATTGAATCCAGCGACGGGTTTAGCTTGCAACGTCAGGGTAATGTATGGTCAGACGGCCAGCGCACCTATGACGCCGACAAGGACAGCTGGCCCCGTGATGACTATGGCGATACCCTGACCGGAATGCTGAAGCCAAAACGAGTCAACCGGTAACGATTACGCTGCGCTCTGACCGCCGTCGACGTGGCCACCCGATATGGCGTAGGTGCTGCACCCCATACGGCAGTGCGAATTCGTGATTTGCCTATGCCCGGTTCCTTCGTCAGTGATGGCGTCGATGCCACCCGCTACATTACGGAAATGTACGAGATGCAATCGAGCTGAACGATCTGGCCGCTACCATCATCCGTTACCGGGACAGTGGTCAGGAAGATCAGGCCAGAAAGCTGGAGAAAACCAACCGCAACAAACTGGCGTCCGCAAAGACCTGAATCGCTATGCCCGCAAAATCTGGAGAAAACCAACCGCAACAAACTGGCGTCCGCAAAGACCTGAATCGCTATGCCCGCAAAATCAGCACACTCAGGAAAGACATGCGCAAGATCATGGACAACCGCTTTATGAGTGCTAAGGTGAAACGGCAGAAGATCGACCGGCTGAACCGGGAAATCAGCAAGCTGTCTGCTGACGCGGTTGGGAAGTATGGGAAATAGTTCTAATATATACCTGCTATACTAACCAAAATACTCAATAAGTAGGTATTGATATGAGCAAAAGTAAAACCACAGTGACCATTGATGACGAGCTGCTAGAACAGGCTCGAGAATTGAACATTAATATTTCTTCTGCCGCCGAACAAGGCGTTAAGGCTGAAGTCAGGAGTTTGGAGGAAGAACGTTTGAAGAAACTTTACAAGGAAGCCGCTGAAGAACTGGACCAGTTTGTAGAAAAACATGGCTTATTCAGCGACGGCATGAGGTTGTTTTAATGGCTCAGTTTGATGTTTTCAGAAATACAGGTGACAGTGCAGAGCACTATCCATACATCGTTGTTCTTCAATCAGACTTGATTCCGTCTAAAAAAAGTCAAGTCGTGGCACCGTTGAGTCATTCCAGCCAATTCGAAAAAATGCTGAAAGTGTGTCCATTGGTCGAACTTGAAAGTGAACAATGGATGTTGATTATCCCACATCTTACCAGTATTCCTTCGTCTTATCTTGTTGAGAAAGTAGCCAATATAGAATCAGACCGAGGTGATATATTGATGGCTCTGGACCGCCTGTTCACAGGCATCGGCTAACACTCACAGCAGAAACTTGGGATAGAAATAATCTATTCCCATAAGCACCATGTATAAGGCTGACGTGATCAGTAGCAAGCCGCAGAGTGTTTTAATTTCAATATTCTTGTTCTTCCACCAGTCCCATACTTGTAGCCAATTCTCCGAATTCTACACGGCCCACCTTCAGCCATTGAAATGCCACCGTGAAGGACTTTGGACCGTTAATGTATCAGGTTAGGTAACTGGCGCATTGTGTTTGAATTTAAAAACGGAGATACCTACATCGTGAACTACGAGGATTACCACTGATGGCTACACAACAATTTGATCCACCTCACCCAGGAGCATTGATCAACCGCACCTACATTGAGCCATTCACCTCAATGACCGCAAACAGAATTGCCGACCAGCTGGGCGTGGCCAGAAGTACTTTCAATCGTTTGCTGAATGAAAAAGCAGGCGTTTCACCGGAAATGGCCATTCGACCGTCGGAAGTACTGGGTGGTTCTGCTGAAAGCTGGATGACACTTCAGGAGAGTTGTGGAAAGCCAGGCAAGTGGTCGATACAGCAAACCTGGAACGCATTGATCTTAATCAGGTGGCGTAGCGACCGGTTCTTCGTGTTACCCAGTTATAGTGCTAGAAACCGGTCGTATAATGCCTGTGCATCTACGCTCACGGTAGAGTCATAGAAAGTATCTGAATTGTCTTCATAAAAGGCTATGGTTTTAGACATATAGAGGCATAACTACTAAAAAATCGATAGGTTTGATGATGACACTAAGGGAAGAGGTTGGACAATAGAAAGTCCAAAGAATAACGATATTATTCCTAACACTTGGGATAGTTAAAATGTAAAGCCACCAGAAACCATCAGCGACAACTTTCCTGACACAGTGGGCGATTGATCAATCAGCAATCCATCTACAGAGGAATTTCCCCAATCAGCTGACCGGGTCTTATCAGAAAATGAGGGAACCGCTGATGGAGGGCATTAACAAGCTCAGTCAGCCTGCAAAGAATCTATGGTCCGATTTAGGCAAAAGCTGGGACAAGCTCACTGAAAAGCTCTGGCCGACACCCGCTGAAGTACATGCTCAGACTGCCACTGCCAAGCCCATTGCCGGAGAACTGTCGCAGGAAGCTCAGAAGACTATGCTCGGAAATATGCAGCAACAATCGATGCGAAAGATGGCAGAAGTCGTCCATAAAATTCTGGGCGAGGATGCCACCAATCTGCTGTTCCGAACAGTTGGTGATGACCTGGCTTCTCAGGGCGGTCAGCTGAGCCAAGAAACCCTGATTATGAACCCGGCCATCACCTCAGCAATCAGTGTCGTCACCATGATCTACACGGCTTATACCATGACCAAACTGATTATCCAGATCAACAAGAAATGTGATAACGAAGAATTTGAATTGGCCGCCAAACGGGAGATGAAAACCTGCCATAAAGTCGGCAGTTACAGAGAAAGCAAGTTTTTGGGGTTGAGCAGCGTAGAGTACAGATCAGGAAGCAGCTGAACACTGGATGGGGCTCTGCCAAACATCCGGTTTGCTCGGTTATAACGCCTGAAACTCTGCATTCAGTGGACTGGAACCAGATTGACCTCAGCGAGTGGCTGGCATTGTTAAAATTGCAAAACAAACTGCCAGAGTTGAATGCTGATACATTGAAACAGTTGAATCTGGAAACTCTGACGGGCAAAGGGTCAAGGCTGGATTTCGACCAGCACCGGGAGGACAGTCGCAAGCGGCTGGAAGTCCGATTTCATGAGGTTCGACCTGAACAACTCAACTTGTATCAAGAACAAAAAACCAGCTCTATCCGCCACTCAAAACCATAGATTGATTTATAAATATCATGAAATGGTATATATTTACCATATGTTGGTAAAATAATATATTACATCATGTTCATTTTGAAAGGCATTTTGCGAGCGGAAAGTCAGGAAAAAATCCTTATATATCTAATGCTTCGCAGCTCCGGTTATGGCAAGGCCATTGCCGAATTTTACGAAATCTCCTCAAACTCCGTGCAAAAACAGCTTGCCCGGCTTGAAGAAGATGGCGTTTTGGTGAGCCACCTGATTGGCAGGCTCAGAGAATATCAGCTTAACCCCCGATACCCTTTCCTGTCGCCATTGAAAGAACTGCTTAAGTCGGCCCTGTCGGCCTATCCGGACTCCATGATCCAGAACCTCACCATGACCAGAACCCGCCCCAGAGCAGCAGGCAAACCGACTATTGCTATCCAACCAAGGGATCATTAATTTCAGAATTAAATCATGACAAATTTTAGTAGCACGCCCATTGTTGAACTGGCAGCCATTGTCGCCAATCATCTTAAGCAGCATGGCATTCGGGTGGTTTTGGTGGGTGGTTTAGCCGTTGAAATTTACAGTGAAAACCTATACCTGACCAAAGATATTGATATGGTTAACACCAGCTACGACTCCTAAGAATCGCTGAAAACCGCAATGGCTGAATTAGGTTTTTTTAAACAAGGCCGCGTGTTTGTCAATGATTCAACGCAGATCTGTGTTGAGTTTCCTTCTGCACCTCTCGCTATTGGAAACCAGATTATTCAAGAAACCACTGTCGCTCATTCAGAACAAGGCGACATACCCATTTTGCTTGCCTCCGATGTAATTAAAGATCGACTTCTGGCTTATTTTCACTGGCAAGACCGACCCTCTCTGGTGCAGGCATTGGCCATTATGATTAACTATGAAATTATTCCGGATGAACTCAAAGTTTTCTGTGACGCAGAAGGTGAGCCGGATCAATATGAAGTTATTGTACAGCTTCATAAAACTGCCAAAAAGCAACAATTAAGCTCCATGTTGGAACTGGAATCTCTGGTGCAAGAGGAATTCCTGAAGCACCTGTAGCACAAGACCTCTCCCAATCCTAACAGGAAGAACCATTTACTGGCTGGGCTTTTATTTTGTGAAAGCCAGAACCTTGCCCAACCCCTATGTTCGGGTCTTTTACCCTTCCCGAAAATGACTATTCAAGACTATCTGCGACGATTGAAGCAATGGCATCAGCAGCTCTGTTTGGACAGACTGATGTTGCTGGTACTGGTGCTGACGAATGCACTACTGCTTTTCCAATGCCTGAGTCGCAAACCGGCTGTTGAGTTGAGCTTGCCGTTTATTGATGGACAGGTTGGAATTCAGTCTGGTGGAGCATCACGGGTCTATCACAGAACCCTGACACCGAGAAATTTATCACCGACAAACTGCCGCCGGTTCGTTGCCGCTACTTTTGGTGAATCTCATTATTCGTAGTGCATCAGAGAATAGCCAAGAGTTTCCGGGACGTTGCTTGATTTACTATTCCTTCCATAGTTCAGTAATTGACACGATGTTGCCGAACACACCAAATCCTCCCAAAAAACTTTGGGTCAGTACAAAGCGGCTATTGGCGCTGAAGCTGGCTGAGAAGATTGGATTGGGGTGGCGGATAGTGAATTGTACTTTCCGTGACCCATCACCCGTCAGGAGCCTGATGTTCACGATACCATCAAAACCAGAGGTCATCACAAAGCGGCCATCGGCACTGAAGGTGGCTGAAGAGACCTGATCAGTATGATGGATAGTGAGTCCTTCTTCCCATGATCCATCATTCTTGTGGTTATGGATTTTTGCCGTTCCATCATAACTGCCGGTTACTGCATGTTGGCTATCGGGACTGAAGGTGGCTAAGAAGACCCAATGATTGTGGTGAATAGTGATTTCTTCTTCCCATAAGACATCGGTCTTTTCGCCGTAGATTTTTGCCTGTTTGTCGAAACTGGCGGTCACCACATGGCGGCTATCGGGACTGAAGGTGGCTGTCTCAATGAAATCACTGTGGGAAATGACGGCTTTTACTAACCATGATCCGTCGGCCCGTTTGCCAATGATTTTAACCAGGTTATCCTTGCCGACAGTCAACACATGTCGGCTATCCGGGCTGAAGGCGGCTGATATGACCGAACTATCGGTGCTAATATGGCTAATGGTGAATTCTTCTTCCCATGATTCATCGTCTTTCCAGCCAATGATTTTTGCCGTACCATCGTCACTGGCGATCACCACATAGCAGTTATCGGGGCTAAAGATGGCTGAGTTGACATAGTCCTTATGGATAACGATGATTTTTACTTGCCATGACACATCGGCTGATTTGCCCGTGATTTTTACCACATTATCTTCGCCGACAGTCACCACATGGCTACCATCATCACTGAAGCTGGCTAAATCGATAGGACCATCATGGCTGATGGTCCCTTCTTCTTCCCATGATCCAACCTCCTTCTGAACATGGATGTTTGCTGTACCATCTTTGCTGGCGGTCAACACACGGCTATTATCGGCGCTGAAGGTGGCTGAATTAATGGGCCCACGGTGGCGGATAGTGATTTCTTCTTGCCATGAACCATCCTCCTTCCGAACATAGATTTTTGCTGTTCCATCGTCACTGACGGTCAATACATGACTACTATCGGCGCTGAAGCTGGCTAATTTGACCGGACCATCGTCGCGGATAGTGAACTCTTCCTTCCAGGGTCCATCGGACTGATAAACATAGATTTTCGCAGTGCCGTCGTCACTGGCGGTCACCATACGGCGGCTATTGGCGCTGAAGATGGCTGAGATATGACCGTGATGGTGGATCTCGGCTTTTGTCACCAGATGAACGAGGCGTCCCAAGATTTTTACAAACTGTGAATCATCAGATGCCTGGCTGTTATGTCGGCAAAATTGGATAAAATGGTACAAGGTTTCATAACCTGTTTCTGCTTTATTCCATTCATTAACTGCTCTTTCTGCAATAGCTAAAGAATGACAACCGTCGTATTTTCTCAATAGTTGGTTAAAGTCGTTAAGTTTTTTACTCAAGGCGTTTAATTCTGTACGACATGTAGGACAATTTATAATTGAAGCATCCTGCTGCCTTTTGTTTAACCACTGTTTTAAACAGTCTACGTGATAAAGGTGATTGCAGGGCGTTTTCACTATATTTGACGTGCGTTCAAACTGCTCCTTACATACCGCGCACTCTGCATCAATAATGTGTGCAGGTTCTTCTTTATCCACATGCAGTGCATTATCGTCGAAAGCATTGATAGCGATGTAATCATCTATGGTTTCAGAGGCACTCATCAGGTGGCTGTCGTCAGACAAAATCATCAGGTAGTTGTTGTCAGTGGCTGCTAGCAGCTGCTCGATAAATCGGTTGTGTGTTGTGTGCTCATAGGAAGAACGCGGCAGTGCCAATATCGCCTCAAGAGGAGTAATAGTATTACCCCTGATGTTTGTGCCTTTTGTTTCCAGAACCTGCAAACGCTGAGGCATGTTCAGCTTATCCAGCATTTCCCTGAATTTAAAAGCGGCGTTGGGATCGTCGCTTTCAATGATGGCTAAAAGCTGGTTGGCAAGTAGCTCAAGGTCCTGAGTCGAAGCATTATTTTTACTCTGCTCTCCATTGTCGTCTTTTCTGTTATTGCCATCGCCGCTGCTAACATTACCTTCTCCCGGTGATTTGCTCTCTCGATTTTCAGGTGCTTCTCTCTTCTCCTGTTGTTGATGATGCTGGTTAGTTGCGTCATTTGATCCTGCATTGGGTCTGCTGCCAGAGGGTTGACCATCCTCATTACCTGCCTGTCGGCCATCACCATGATGGGTTTTCAAGACAGTACGCTCAAGAAGCAGTTTGAAACAGCCAAGTTGCCACTGAAGGCTTTCGCTGGCCGGGCAAGTCCTGGCGACACGCTGGAGGAGAGTGTCCCAGAAATCAACATCGGGCAGCTGTTCACTATCAAGAAAGTTGAGCCAGTCAAGGGGTATAGCCGCTTCACTGGCAGAGCCATCGACATTAACGCGGGTGATTTGCAAACGTGCCGGGGAGGGCTGTTGCTCAAACGAAACAGAATTCTTGCCTATGGACATCAGCCAGTTGATGACGGGTTGCAGAATAGTCAGGTCAATTTCGAACAATCCCGATGGCCTGCCGCCTCCACCTCCCCAGGGAGGAGGAGGCAAATAAAAAAAACCTCCTCTGGCGACACCGGGAAAATCGGCATTGCCAGCGGGCTGGCCACCTGTCACTGTCAGTGTCAGTGTGCTATTGCGTGTTTTCCCATCGTTGATTTCAATCCGAAACTTGCGCCCATCGGGATGATGACGGTCAATAAGGGTTGAGGAATAGCATATCGGCACAACTATCATAGCCAGCAGGGAAAAAAAAAATACCAATCACGCCCTTCTTGTTTGTAAGAAAATGCCAGAACAATCCGTGTTGAATGTTTGTTTTGGAAAAATAAAGGAACACCATGGGTGAATCACATTATTGGTAGTGCATCAGAGAATAGCCAAGATTTTCCGGGATGCTACTGGAGTTACTCTTCTTTCCATAGTTCAATGATTTTCGCAATGTTTTCGGTACCTCTATCAAGTGACACTAAACCGGTGGTCACCACAAAGCGGCTATTGGGACTAAAAGTGGCTGAGCTGATGTCATCACTATGGGAAATGATGGCTTTATCCACAATCAGGGCATCAGCACCGACGCTAACCGCCCCATGGAATTCACCGGTAACCTCAGTGAACAACAATTGGAAGAAACCGGAGACTTGTTTCCACCACAACTGCTTGGTGAGCTGCCCAATCTGGAATACGTTGCACGATTGGGCGGCGGACGTTTATTGAAAGGCAGAATCCCGATTCTTTGCTCGCCAAAATCCTGAACAATCGATTCCATCTCTGTTATGACAACTTCTCAAAAACAAACCAGCTCATTCGCAATCTGGTGTTTCGGGCTTGGCCTGATACTGCTCTGGTTGGCATTTTCACCACATACCCTGCCCTGTTTCTTATGCAGCCCCCTGACAACATCGTACTCATACGACAAGGCTCCATATCCTTGACCGCACTGACGGAACGGATTGCTGATGTTGCCTATCAACAAGACTGGATCAATAAAAGCGAGTACCAGAAAACCAGAATCACCAATGAAGTCTGGAGTGGCAGTTTGCTACCTGAAAATATAAACCTGTTCAATAAAGGTAAACTCAATGAACCACCATACCGTTAAAGAACTCTCACCTGCCGTCTTGAATACAGCACAAGCAGCAAAGTACATCGGCCTGTCAAAATCTGAATTGGATAGAGCAAGGATTTCAGGAGAACTTTGCGGGGAAGCTCCCCCAAAATTTTTCAGGGTGGGCAAAAAATTAGTCCGGTATCGGGTAGAGGATCTGGATAGCTGGCTGAACAATCAAAAAAGCTATGAAAGTCTGGCTCAGCAATACTCTGACAATGTGTAATGCATCCGACCTATTGACGACCCATCGCAAGGATAAAAAAGGCTCAAAACCTGGAGCCTTTACTATATCTGGCGCTCCCTGGAGGATTCGAACCTCCGACCTGCCCCTTAGGAGGGGGCCGCGCTATCCAGCTGTGCCAAGGGAGCATAGAAAAGCCAGCACGTAGATCGTTGCGGCTGGCTCGCTTTGCATTCTAACGAATGGATGGTGTTTTTCCAACAATTAAAGTCGTTCTGCAAACTGACTGGAGATAAATCCCTGTCGTTGAAATCAGTCAGCTGCTTTTTTCATTCAGATGGGCCCGGTGTCTCAGGGCTGATTCAAGTGTACTCTCGAAAGCAAGCAGTTTATCTGCCACTCTGGCACTGTCTACTCTCAGCTCACCTGCAAGGTAAGCTTTTCTCAGAGCCAGTAACCGTGCCTCATTGTGACAACTGTGTGTACTGCTTTGAGTCTCGGTTTCATTCTTTCGGCTGTCGTCCATGATTCCTCCTGATTGCCAAGCTCCTGATAGTCTCACAAGATATTTTCAGCTTCCAGTGCCAATACGTGGCTTTTTTACTAATCAGGTTTCATGCCAGATTCATTTACTTATGCATCGTCAGATACTTACCAGAATCAAGCCGGAAACGATTAATCCAGTGCCCCACCATTTTTGTGACGAAGCTCTCTCTCCAAGCAGAAAAACCCCCATCAAAACGCCTACTGGAATGCTGGTCTGGCGCAGAGCCACAATCAGGCTGACATTATCAGCAAACGCCATGGCGGCGAGCACGATGCTGTAGGTGGAGAACATCGCCACACCTGTAAAAAACAGAGCACCACGATGGCATGCAAACAACTGTACTATTTCAATTCGCTGCTTCTGAAAGGGAAACGTGAAAAGCACCAGCCATAGGCAGGTTGTGACGGCCTGAAGAATCAGATAGAGCAGAGCACTTTTAAAGGCCACTCCTTCAACGGGCCACAGCGCTCTCATTAACATGAGAGCCTGACTGTCGACCACAGAATATCCCGTGATACCCAGGGCAGCCATCACTGCAAAGGCCGTTGCAGAGTTGAGGTAGTGAGACCACCTGATATCTCTCCAGTGCCAGAGTGGCAGGATGATACAGCCTGAAACAATGAGGCTGAAAGCCAGCCATTTTCCCGGTGAGAGCTCTGCCCCCCAACCTAATAAACCGATAACAGGCGGAACCAGAAGAACAGGAAGAGCGCGCGAGACCGGATACATCAGCGACATATCGCCAAAACGGTAAGATTGACCCAGTCCCAGATAGTAGATGGCCTGAAACAGGCCACTCAGAATTAACAGGTACCAAATTTCCCGGGAGATTTCTCCCAACCAGTCGATATAAAAAAGCAACAGAGGCACAAAAGCCAGCATCCCGAGCATTACAGACAGGGTAAAGCTGGCTCCTGAAGGCCTTACTCTTTTTCCAAGACAATTCCAGCCGGCATGCATGAAAGATGAGACGAATACGAGAATAATTGCCAGGTTGTCCAAACGTATACTCCTTAGCTGGCATGGTCAGAAAATATCCTTTACGGACACCGTTAGATTGTCGCAGGCTCGTGGTTTTGGCAGATTCACAGGCAAGTGAGAGATTTTTATACATTTTTAAGTCTTTCGAATCAGTATAAAATGGATACCCTTATGATTTATTCCACTCAACGGTGCAATAATTCAAACTGTAACTCTCCACACACGATGATTTGGGCTAGTTTCTATCAACAAGGAAAGCGAGGACAGGAACGTGACACGCTCACTGGCTGCAAACCTGAAAAATACTCTAAAAAATATGGTTAAAGTAATACCCGCCTTGCTACTCGCCGGATTTGTTTCCAGTGCCGGTGCTGCTGTCGTTTCCTACGACGACCCCTGGGAGAAAGCGAACCGCGCTATCTTTTCGTTCAATGATACGCTGGACACTTATGCTCTGAAGCCTGTGGCTAAGGGTTACGATACAGTGACTCCCAAGCCTGTTCAGCAGCTGGTCACCAACTTCTTTTCAAACCTCGGCGAGATCCGCAATGCTGCCAACGCTTTATTACAATTTAAAGGCAGTGAGGCACTGAGTTCAGTTGGACGCTTTGGCATTAACTCAACGGTAGGTATGCTGGGACTGGTTGATGTCGCCACCCCACTGGGGATTGAGCAGAAATATGAAGACTTTGGCCTGACACTCGCCCACTGGGGTACACCATCAGGACCTTATGTAGTGTTGCCATTCTTTGGATCAAGAACACTGAGATCAGGTATCGGCTTATTGCCGGACTCAATGATGAACCTCCAGGGACAGATTCAGCCGGAGCGGGATCGTTGGACGGCCAGAGGAGTGGACTTAGTTAACACTCGTTCGTCCCTGCTCAGCTCTGAAGAACTGATTGTGGGTGATCGCTATACCTTTATCCGCGATGCTTATCTGCAACGTCGTGAATACCTGATTACAGGTCAGCTGCCAGAAGACGATTTCTGATGAGATAACACCCGCCCAAATACGCCTGAAACAGGGTGCTAACACACTGATTCAGGCGTATCCGGCCAACCCTGCCGCGATATAATCGGACGATTAGACCAGAACAAACGGTACCTCAGCTCAAGATAGATTTCTGCGCTTTACCTTACCTCAGCTTGCAGCAAAGCCGGGTTGAGAGTATGTTTCATCCATCACAAATTAATCACGGTTCAACGTCAGATGCACTCTGTTTTCCTTGACGCAGATTTTCTTGACACAGGTCTGAACAGATCTCTCCGGCAGGCAGGACTCTGGATATGACCAGCAGTACCATTCTGGTCATTGATGATGACACAATTGTCAGAGAAAGCATCGTAGCCTATCTCGAAGGTAGCGGATTCAGTATTCTTCAGGCAGAAAATGGTGAGCAGGGTCTGGCGATCTTCAAGGAGACTCCCCCGGACCTGATTCTCTGTGACCTGCGAATGCCCAAACTGGATGGACTGTCGGTGCTTCGTAGCGTCCGTGAGCTGTCTCCGGATATGCCCTTTATCGTGGTTTCCGGTGCCGGTGTCATGACCGACGTGGTACAAGCACTGCGTCTTGGCGCCAGTAACTATCTCGTCAAACCTATTGTCGATCTGGAAGTTCTGGAGTATGCCATTAACCGTGCTCTTGAAAATGCCCAACTGATACTTGAAAATCGCCGCTACCGTGAAAGCCTTGAAGAAGCTATTCACTCGCTGGAAAGCAACCTGCATCTGCTGCAGGAGGATCAGAAAGCAGGCCGTCAGGTTCAGATGAAAATGCTTCCCCAGGAGCCACTGATCTTTGAAAACTTCAAAGTAGACCACCAGATCATCCCTTCTCTCTACCTCAGTGGCGACTTTGTTGACTACTTCGCTCTGAACGAACACAGCTTTTCCTTTTATCTGGCTGATGTCTCCGGTCACGGAGCATCTTCAGCCTTTATCACGGTATTACTGAAGCATATGTCCATGAACTTGCTCAAGGAATATCAGTCCCATGGAGGCCGGGCCAGGGTCAAACCTTCCCATGTGCTGAACTTCCTCAATCGCAGCCTTCTGGAAACGGGTCTGGGCAAGCATGTTGCAGTCTTTGGCGGTGTCGTCGACACCCGTGATCAGAAGCTGACTTATGCCTTTGGCGGCCATTACCCTCTACCCATTCTTTCCACGCCGAAAGAGACCCGATGTATTGAAGGCCGGGGGTTACCGGTAGGCCTGTTCGAAGATGCGACTTTTGAAGATGTCACCATTGACTTGCCCGAGCAATTTACCTTAACTATCCTGTCCGACGGTATTCTGGAGGTACTGCCGCAGCAGACACTTCAGGAGAAGGAAGACTACTTGTTGTCTGTTATCAAAGAGGGAGCCGTCAACGTATCAGCGCTGACAGAAAAGCTGGGGCTAAAAACCATGAAAGCCGCTCCGGACGACATGGCCATGCTGATTCTGGCTCGAGAGTGAATGACTACTGGAAAAATACTGTTCGCAAAAAACGATGGTACCTATGTTCTGAAACTGGTGGGGGAAGTGCGCTTGACTCTGTGCTCATCTCTGGAACAGATGATCAATGAGCCTGATTTCACCTCGGTCATTATTGACCTGACCGACACAGACACTATCGACAGCACCTCACTGGGTCTACTGGCCAAACTGTCTATTCAGACCAAGAAAAACCTGGGGCTGGTACCGGTAATTATTTCAACCAAAGATGACATCACCCGGATTCTGCTGAGTATGGGGTTTGACAGGGTATTTGTGATTGTCAAGGAGCTGGAAGGCTATGAAAAGCTGAACCTGAACATGCACGATATTGCTTGCGATGGAAATCTGGAGCAACCCACCCAGGTCAGGCAAGTTCTGGATGCCCACAAGGTGCTGATGGGTCTGAGCGAAGAAAACCGGGAAGCTTTCAGTGAGCTGGTGAAACAGCTTGAGCAGATTCAAAACAGCGGTAAGACTAATACCAAGGGCAAGAGCTGAGAGCTTTCTCAAGAAAGAAAGTTTCAGCTCAACAGGCCCACCATCAGCCTTGTTGACGGTGACTCAAGCTGCATCCTGCGCCCGTTCCCTGAGACTTTCAACCTGCCTGACTGCTTCAAGCAGAACTTCTGATCCGGCGCCTTTTTTATGGGCATTTTCGCTGATATAACGACGGAACTTACGAGCCCCGGGCTCGCCCTGATATAGGCCCAACATATGACGGGTTATGTGGCTCAGGTATGTGCCTTTTGCCAGCTCGGACTCAATGTAGGGCAGCATTTTCTCAACCACCTGATGACGCTCAATCATTGGTTTACCGGTACCATAAAGACGATTATCGACTTCAGCCATCAGATAGGGATTATGGTAAGCCTCCCGGCCCAACATAACGCCGTCCACACGCTCCATGTGTTGCTCAATCTCAGCAAAGGATCCTATGCCGCCATTGATGATGATTTCCAGATCCGAAAAATCTTTTTTCAGTCGATAAACCACCTCGGGCTTAAGAGGAGGAATATCACGGTTTTCTTTGGGAGACAGGCCTTCAAGAATCGCAATACGTGCGTGAACAATAAATGTTTCACAACCGGCTTCAGCCACTTTACCCACAAAATCCACCAGTTCCTCGTAGGTATCACGACCGTTTATGCCAATCCTGTGTTTCACCGTCACTGGAATATTGACCGCCTGTTTCATGGCTTTGACAGCTTCTGCGACGGTTTGAGGTTCTGCCATGAGACAGGCACCTATCCGGCCACTCTGAACCCTGTCGCTGGGACACCCCACGTTCAGATTGATTTCATGGTAGCCACATTGTTCAGCATACTGCGCTGACTGGGAAAGATGTTTTGGGTCGTGACCACCCACTTGAAGAGCCAGTGGATACTCTTCAGGATTGTGTTTGAGAAAACGCTCTTTATCACCAAATACCAGAGCTCCGGTCGTCACCATTTCGGTATAGAGCAGCGAGCGCTCTGATAATAAACGGTGAAAATAACGGCAATGCCTGTCCGTCCAGTCCATCATGGGGGCAACGGAAAACTTACGGTCCAAGGGTTTGAGCTGAGTCACTGGCATAATATTTTTCAAAATTAGAGAACGAACAATGATATATCAGAAAACCCTGTTCGACATTAAGGGTCACTCATTCACGATCGTGAGATAGCAGAAGCAGCATAAGTAATTTGCCCTGTTTTAGGGAGTGGATGTCGCTCTGGCCAGACGGCCAACACCTTCCACTCGGTAGGATTCTGCCATAGCACTAATGAAACAGGCACTGCCAGGTGTCAGTTCAACAGATCTTTCTCCAGCTCTGATACACTGATGACCTTCCACACAAAAGAGAATCTCGGCGGCTTTTACCTGAAAAGGTTCACTAGCCTGCTCAGACTGAATGACACTAAAAAGAAAATCATCGACAGGAGAGACAAAACGGGTTTCACCATTTTCTTCCCGTTCAGGCTTCAGGTACACATCAGCAGGGGCAACGGTGACGAACTCAATGGTCTTGAGCAGCTCGGGTACATCAACATGCTTGCTGGTCAGCCCACCTCTGAGAACATTGTCGGAGCATGCCATGATTTCCAATGCCGTACCTTCGAGATAGGTATGGAGTGTCCCTGCTCTGAGGAACATGGCCTGGCCCGGAGTCAGTTCTACAACGTTAAGCAGTAATGGACTGAGAACAGCGATGTCACCCGGATAGAATTGATTCAGACGACAGACTTCCTGCCAGGCCGGATGATCCGAAGTCTCAGCAAACGACAGAGCAGCAGCAACCAAACAGTCCTTTTTTTCTTCCTTAAGGCCCATCAGGTGTTCATAAAAAGCCCTGAGTTTGCCTTCTCCAAGCCAGCACAATGCCTCTACCAGCGATTCCAGCCCAGCCATTTCGAACAAAAAACGCATTTCATCCAGTGACCGGAAACCATTCATGGCTCTGAAAGGTGTCAGGGCGTAGAGCAACTCTGGCTTGTGATTATCATCCCGGTAGTTTCGATGAAAGGCGTCCAGCGGCACGCCCAGATGATTTTCATGAACAAACCCTGCCAACGCCTGCTGTTTGTTAGGATGGGACTGTATAGACAGCGGCTTGGCAGCAGCCAGCACTTTGAAAAGAAAAGGCAGCCTGTGACCAAACTTTTCCAGAGATCCTCTACCCAGATGGGCGGCCTGGTCATCCACCAGCGCATTCAAGGGCACCGGATCATCAACCAGAGCCATAGAAGGTGCCTTCGGATGAGCCCCCATCCAGAGCTCAGCCATTGGCCGACCGGACTCGTTAGCCATACCGAAAAGTTCACACATAGCATTCTGACTGCCCCAGTCATAATGCTGCACAGGGTTTTCCAATCGAAAGATGGCCATAAACAATCCCTTTCAGAGAAATGCAATTCTTGAAGCCCGGCTATTAAACATTGGACGCCACATCAACGCCAGCACTAGCAGCCTGTCGGACTTAAGGCTGTCCTACTGCGGTTGCAATAAATTGGTCTAAAAATTCCTGCTTCTTCGTCAAATAGCTCGCTATTCTCCTCAGAAGCAGAAATTTTTATCCTCAATTTCTTGCAATCCTCGCTACGGACGCTTAAGTCCGACAGGCTGCTAGAAAAAAATTCTATGCCAGACGCTAATTTTCCTGAATCATTCCAGCCCGTATACAGATGATACCGTCAAAAAAATACTAAGCGTCAAAAGAGTGACAGGCAGAAAGAAATTCGATACCTTAATCGGTAACAGCTGAAGAACATAAGGGGTAGTTTTAAGGCTGTAAGGCTACACAATGATAATTTTGGATCGGAACAAATAGAAATACTGCATTCATCGACAACTGATTAAACAGGTTACCGCTTTAAACCTTAACCGTTTTAAAGCCCTGAAAAACAGCATCGTAAAGGAAGACGATCATGTATAATCCAGGACTCGACAGCAAACGTTTATTTGAAGACTCTACCCACCCTGGTGACGCAATAGGCGACATCCGTTATCCGGAATACCTTATCTCCCTTCTTTCAGACAGACATCAGGAGCCTCTGGCCTGTGAAGGATACACCTCCGACTCCCTCTCTCTGACAAATACCCGTCTGCCGCAGGTTTGACATCGCAAAGTACTCTGGAAATCAAGGTCGTACTGTTTTCCAGAGATACTCGAGAAACTCAACTATTCTTCTCTTCAAATTCGACAAAGACGATCTGGATAAAACACCGAAAGCTTTGGTTATACCAATAGCTCAGGTGTCGATAGCTATTATGAGATGCTCTCCAAACGTCAAGCTCGGGCTGTTAAGGAGTATCTGAAGAATTCAAATGGTCAGGGAAGGCAGGATGCGTATTTTAGGCAGCGTTTATCATGGCTTGTCCGGATTAGCCCGCACCGTCAAGGATGAGGTGCTTGCTCGCTTCCGGGGAAAAAAGACTGAAGTGGTCGAACATCCCGTTCGTAAAATGACAGAGAAAAGCTCCCACGCTTCTGATACCCGGCCTCTTGCCAATAAAAGCCCTGCAGCCAGTGAAAACCCTGTTGCTAGTAAAGGCTACCTTCTGGCCAAAAAACTTACCGATCAGTCACTGCCTGCCCACAAAGTCTCCAGTGTTGAACTTCCTCCCCGCTTTCCGTACATTGACATCCCGGAAGAAAACCAAAGCGCTTCTGAACCTCCTTCACGAACCAGAAAAATTCTTACAGCCCTGATGCCGGGCAGCAGCCCGGTACCAGAAAATTCAGATATATCCCTGAAGAAAACCAAAAGATGGCAAACCCGAAGGCTGCGCAAGGGTCTGCAAACCATCAAAAGAGAAACCGGGCTAGAAGTCTCGATCCGCAGCTTTGATGATCAGGCAGCCGTGCTCAGAGATTTTCTCACGGGTAAACGTGCCACACTGGGTTATCACGAAATAAAAGTCTTCTGTGACGATGTTAAAAGTGTAATGACAAACGCAGGCTCACTGCCTGGTCTGATCAAACTGGCGGTGACCAAATACATGATTGTGCTTTCAGATCTGGGACAGGCTGCTCAGCTCAAATCACTCGGTCAGAGGAGACAACAACTGGCTGAGCGATTCTTACCGGGCCATGATGGTTTTAGAGCGCACTGTCTGCGCAGAAACATAGATCCGGATTTGCCCCTCAACCTGCACGACATCAGGCGGTTTCAGGAAAAACTGATGGGTTGGCAGGACGAGCTGGGACACTGGCATAGGGGGCTAATTGAAAGCCCCGAACTCAGTAGTATGGAAGCGTTAAAAGACAGGCTGAAAGTGGAGTTGGAAAGCTTTATCGACAAGATGGAGAGCGCTGCTCCCGAAGCCGCGCAAGCACCAGCGTCATTAAGCCACGAGCAGTTGCAGGCAGAAATCACCAGACTTTATGACCAACATGGAATCAAAGATTTACCCGGCAGGCAACAAAATGCAATGGAACAATCCGTAGCTGAGCAACATCCAGTCTTGCAAAGTGCGACCCAATATCAGGTTCAGCCTTCCGGAAACCTTCAAAACCACACAGTAACTTCCCTTGAAAAAGCCCGCTTGCATCGTTGGGTGTTTGAACAGCAATTAGCCGATTTGAGAGTCCGGAATGATAGACTTGATCACGACCTGGAAGCAGTGGAGCAGGAACTCAGACGGGTCACGGAACAGAGACAGGATACATCGAAGGCCATTCAAGACATTCAGGCACGCAAACAAAAGTTACAAAGAAGAAAAGCCAAGATCCCACACTCTCCCCTGCCCACAGT
This sequence comes from Endozoicomonas sp. ISHI1, assembly GCF_024606225.1. GTDB lineage: Bacteria > Pseudomonadota > Gammaproteobacteria > Pseudomonadales > Endozoicomonadaceae > Endozoicomonas_A. The sequence continues at coordinate 185,943 of NZ_JAGRPU010000003.1, forward strand.
GATATTAAGAGACAGCAAGGGGGCACAAATAGACTCAGACTTTATGAAAAAACCTGAGCTTGACGAGCGATCCATAAACCTGCATGTCGTTCGTTGTCAGCCAGAGGTTTACAGGCAGATCAATAATGCGCTTCTGAACACGACAGCGTTTGAAAACGACAAAGCCCTGAATCAATTCAAGGATACGATGAGAAGCTTCAGGAATCAGTGCTATCAATATGCCATAGGTGCCAAACTGCCCAGTAAAATCCTCTCGGAAAATGACACTCAGCTCATCACGAACTCCCGCCAGCGTATCAACAGTGCCATGGAAACCCTTCTGGCAAACCCCGAGACCGCTGACACGACAACAGCCTTCCACTTTCTCAGGATGCAAGAAGCGATCCTGGATAATTTCCTGAAAATGAACGGTATGAGCGGAGTTTCTTAAATCTCCATAGCGAAAAGTAGATTGTCGTGATATAAGACACGATTCAGCAGCCTCAGCCAGGCTGATATCCATCTCTTTCGACTCGACACTGTATGTCTTCACAAACCAAAGCCTGTCTTTATGCTCTGGCCACTGCCCTGATGTGGTCTACCGTTGCCACTGCCTTCAAGCTCACTCTCGACTATCTCGATCCGTGGCAAATGGTGTTCTGGTCGGTATTAACTTCAACACTTCTTCTAGGTGGTTTTGTTCTTGCCCAGGGTAAATGGTCCCTACTGATCCAACAGGCCAGAAACCACTTTAGGCTATACATCCTGCTGGGGTTTCTTAACCCTTTCCTTTACCACATCGTCCTGTTTGGTGGTTATGATCTGTTGCCCGCCCAGCAGGCTCAGGCACTGAATTACAGCTGGCCTCTGGCGCTCACATTACTGGCTGTGCCATTACTGGGTAACAAGCTGAGTTTCAAGGATGGCGTCTGTTGCCTGGTAGCCTACCTTGGTGTGGTGATTATCAGTACCAGGGGGGAGCTGCAAAAACTCAACTTTGACAGCCCTCAGGGAGTTATTCTGATGCTTTCCAGCACTCTGGTCTGGGCTTTGTACTGGATTTTAAATGCCAAAAATGAGGGCGACTCACAGACTGGCTTGCTACTGTGCTTCCTATTCGGATTACCCTGGATCACAGTGGCTGTTTTCTGGCAGTCCAGTGTCTGGCCTATTCCTCTGGAAGGTCTCACTGGCGCTTTGTATATAGGCCTGATTGAGATGGGATTGGCCTATATTTTCTGGCTCAAAGCCCTCAAACTCGCAGAAAACACCTCTATCATCAGCAACATCAGCTATCTCAGCCCTTTTCTCTCTCTGATATTCATCGCCAACTTTTTGAATGAGAGCATTCATCTTTCGACCTATACAGGGCTTGTTATGATTGTCACATCCGTGGTTTTTCAACAAAAAAAACCAAAGACTGAAAAGCCGCCACAGGCTCAGTTAATGAGCAACAATTAATGGCCAGAAACAGCTACTTTCAATTCAAACAGTTCAGGGTAGAGCAAAACCAGACTGCCATGAAGATCACCACCGACGCCTGTATCCTGGGCGCCAGAGCAGAGGTGGAAAACAGTCAATCCATTCTTGATATCGGTGCCGGAACCGGCCTGCTCAGTTTAATGGCAGCCCAAAGATCAACTGCCTGCATTGATGCGGTTGAACTGGATGATCATGCTGCTGCTCAGACGCAGCAAAATTTCTCAGCCAGTCCATGGAAGAATCGCCTGACGTTACATCATTGCCCCATACAATCGTTCATGCCTGAAAAGCGGTATGACTGTATACTCAGTAACCCCCCTTTTTTTGAGAATGCCTTTAAAGCCCCGTGCTCCAGGCGTTCACTGGCACGCCACACAGACAGTTTGAGTTTTCCGGAGCTGGCTGAAGCGATTGACAGACTGATGTCTGAGAATGGCAAAGCCTGGATTCTATTACCGGATGAATCCAGCTCACTGTTTTTGAAAGCACTCCACAGGGCCACTCCCTTGAAGCTGGAACGTACTCTGGCTATTCGATCTTCTGAGACTCATAAAGATCATCGTCACCTATTGGTTCTGGGGCGTTCTGGCTCAGAATATGAGTTTGAGCAGATCACAATATACAGTGAGCACCCTGCGTACACGAATGAGACAATCAACCTGCTCAGACCCTATTATTTGAAGCTCTAAAAAAAACGGCACCTATCGGTCAGGTGGCGTTTTTTTCGTTTATTCCCTGAACAAGACTACTCTGATGGATCAGGATTGTTGCGGGAAGCATTTTCAGATCCCTGAAATGGTTGACTTGATTCAGTTTTAACCGGAGTCATGGGAGGAGTTACGTCATCCGTCGTATCACCAAATGTCTCCCAATCTCTACCAAGCTGTCCCGGAGCCTGTTTTTTTCGCAAGTTCTCAAAAAATGGGTTTGCCGGTGATATTGTAGGTTTTCCCGCAGATGGATCATACACTGCTTGTCCCGAAGCTTCTTTTTTTTGTATGTCCTCAAAAAACGGGTTTTTCGATGATATTGTAGGTTTTCCCGCAAATGGTCCATACACGGGTTGCCCCGAAGCCTCTTCTTTTTGCTCGTCCTCAAGAGACGGGTTTTTAGGTGATATTGAAGGTTTTTCCACAAATGGTTCATATACTGTTGTAAGGGGCTCCGAACCGTCAGGGGGAATCGGCAAATACTCCGGGTGCATATCGGTACCATTTGCCGTCCTGGCCACTGATTCTTCCAGTAGCTTAAAGCTATTGACACTGTATCGGCTCTGGGCTTGTTTCATCAACTCATCAAGGTTATAGCCCGGGTGTTCACCCAATCCTAACTCTTCACCATAACTGGAGAGGAAATCGACTACCTGGCTTTGACTGTTAGCATTGTCCGGCGTTACAAAACTTCTGAGTTTTGCCAGAGTTTCCTGGAAACTTCTCAGATGGTGATATTCCCACATTTTGTCTGCATCAAAACTGCCACGGCCATTTTCCTTATCGATATCAACCCTGATTTTATCAATCTCAGACTGAACGTCATTGGCAAACAGAGACCAGTCATTATGCATGAGACGAACAGCCTCCTTCACAAGACGGTCTTTGTAAAGTGGCGTATCCTGTGGCCAGTTTTCCCTGGCTGCACACATGTAATAATCCAAACCTGGCAGACGCCTGGAGTGACCCGCTTCTGCCGTTGCGAATTTAAGCTTGTCAGTACCCCAGATCATCTGCCTGTTACGCTGGGCCCTGACGAGAGTATTGTGTTCTGAATTCCTATCGGGATTGTCAATGAAGGCAATAATGTCTTTGTAGACTCTGTTCCTGTACTTCTCACTGACCTCTCTGATACCGGAATCAATATCCAGACGATCCTGAGTCACGCTGGCGATATTAGCGGTGACACCCTGAACAAGATTCATAGCGTTGCTCTTCTGCAAGCTCAGGGTTTTCACTTGAACTCTGAAGGCATCACGAAGAGCCGCCTCAGTATCAAACTGACTACCCAACTCTTTATACTTAAGCTCGGTGGCCCAGCCCCTGAGATAGGTCAATTCATCTTGTGAACTCTGAAGTTTTTCTTCCAGTTGGTTTAGCTCATTGATTTCTTCCTGAGTCACCTCGTCAGGTCGTTTTAGCTGTTTGGCATCAAGCGCCACTCTTGCTTTGGCATAGGCCGCCAGATCGGTTTCAAACTGTTTATCCGCATCTTTCAGTGCATTTGATTTAACCTTAACCAGAAACTCAACAGAGGTTTTTTGGCCATCAGACACAATCTCCCGAGGCTTCACCTCAAAGCCGGGTTGCCGCTTGAGTCGTTCTGCATCTTCAGGATTCAGGGCAATACCTTCTCTACTCTTTGCCTTGATACGGTTCCCAAGTATGGCTTCCTCAGCCCTGACCTGTACCACCCGTCTGGCACTGATGCGAACCCTGGGGATACGGTCTGAGACACCGTGGGCAAAACGCCTGACATGGAAGGCCGCTATTTTCATTCCCTGAACGAAACGGCCCCAGTTTTTAACCAGCACTTTTTTAGGGTGCAAGGCCTTGATTTGCTGTGCCACTTCACTCTTGAAATGAGCCAGCCGGGGTACTAAAGACTCTATGCGTGTTGTTAAGCTCATCCTGACCTCTCCATGGTCAAACTCGGTCATAACTTTTCGTTAGTATAGGAAAGAATTGGAATCAGGAATGTCGATGTTAGTAGAAGTCAGAATAACAACACTATAAATTCAGAATGGCCGCAGAAGACAAGCGGGTGTCGTAGACTCGGCACCCGCTAACAAGAAACACTAAACGACTCTATGAACAGCTAGATGTAGGCTCGATTGAGACGTGCTTCAGCCCACTTTTGAAACCAGGTGCATATCATCACCACTCCCCAGTAAATCAGCGCCACAGTCAAGTAACTTTCGAAAAAATGGAAGCTGCTGGCGGCTTCCATCTGGGCACGAGCCATGATCTCAACAACCCCCAGAGTAAAGGCAAGAGAGGTACTCTTGAGCAGATCGATCCCATTGTTCATCAATCCGGGAAAAGCCACCCTTGCCGCCTGGGGAAGAATCACTCTTCTCATGCCTTCGGCCCGAGTCATACCTACACTCAAAGCAGCTTCCATCTGCCCGGAATGGATACTGATGATTGCCGCCCTCATACTTTCTGACATATAAGCAGCAAAATGCAAACCCAAACCAATGATCACAGCCACTATGGCAGGCATACCTGCAAGAGCAGGTATCAATTGTGGCAGACCGTAGTAAAACAGAAAGAGCTGGACCAGCAGAGGTGATCCCCTAAAAAAGGAGATATACAGGTCAGCCACATAGTGGAGACAAAAAGGTCGGGTAATTTTCACCAGTGCCAGAACAAGCCCCAAAGACAAGGACAACACCAGACCACCCAGTGTCATATAGAGTGTCGTATCCAGATTCATGGCAACTGTCGGAAGCATTCCGACAGTGTATTCAAAATCCATCATTCAAATGCCTGTAGCGGACTTCGGAACAAACAGGGCAGTATTCCAGAGAACAGTAATGGATGAAAGGTCTATCCGGCAGGTTTGGCAGTAATATCTCCACCGAACCATTTGCCGGAAATAGAAGCCAGGGTACCGTCTTTATCCATGGCATCCAGAGCGGAATTCACCTGATCTCTCAGAGCCAGTCCCTTCACATCATTGACGAAAGGCATGGCATTTTTCAGGATCTCAATCGGCTCACCGGCTAACTTCAGCGGCAAATCAGATTTATCAATCAGAGCCATTACACTGACACGATCCATAACAAATGCATCAGAACGTTTGAGCACCACGTCTTGCTCAATGCCGGTATCATAGGTCACAACATTAATTTTCTGCTCCGGATCATTCTGACGCAGGATCGCTTCAAAGTTAGAACCCAGATTTACAGCTACTCTCTTACCTGCCAGATCATCAACTGACTTAATGTCATTGTTATCCTTGTGGACCGCTATCTGGGCACCGTCGTAAACATAGGGCTCGGAAAAAGCATAACGCTCAGCACGAGCCTCAGTCAGTGTAATCTGGTTGGAAATAGTGTTCAGCTGACCTGCTTCCAGCATGCCAAAAAGGCCAGAGAATGGTGCTGTAACAAACTCAACATCTTTATTCAGGCGATGACCTATCTCCTTCCAGAGATCAACTTCAAAGCCTTTTAGTTCACCCTGCTCCATGAAAGTGAACGGATAGTAGGTGCCGGACATACCGACTTTAACGACAGAAGTCTTAACTTCATCATTGTTTGCCTGAATCTCTGCAGGCTGATGATCAGAGCAGCCAGCCAGCAAGACGGACAGAGCCAGTGTGGCAGTAGTTATAGCTTTTTTAAATGTAAGACCGAACATAAGTGCCCCCTGAGAAAAGCTATGGGCAATGTGCTAAAAGACTGAATTAATCCAACGAAAATTGGTCTTGCCGGATACCTGCCCATAATTAAATGCGCAGACTAACAGCCTTAACATTTATAACTGAAATAATATTTTAATCATTTTTTATGCGAAAATATTATATTAATTTTTCCCGATCAGCGCTTGAAAGCCTGATAGATCGAGAAGCCATTTTTCACGACAAGTGTTTTACAATCACCGAAAGCCTGGTTAATGATCGGACCATAGCGAAGGAAGCTGTTAGCGACAATTCTCAGCTCCCCCCCTTTCTTCAGAAGGTCAGCAGACCGCGCAAGAAACCCTTCCGTCACCGCATAATGCGTCTTAACACCCTGATGAAAGGGAGGGTTGGAAACGATCAGGTCAAACTCACCACTGACTTCAGACAAACCGTCGCTGGCCATCACATCAAAGTGCTTTACATTATTTTCCTGAAGGGTACGGGTCGAACTTTCCAGAGCCAGGGCGTCGGAGTCCACCAGAGTATAGTGAGCGTCGGGATTTAATTGCCCAAGAAAGCCGGCTACCACTCCGGCACCACAGCCGAAATCGAGAACACGTTTAGCCGTGCATTCATCAAAGGTATTGAGAAGTAGCTCCGTACCCGCATCAACACGTCCATGACAGAATACACCGGGTAAAGAGAATAACGGCATGGATATATCACGAACTTTAAGCTCGTAGGCACTGTAATAATCGGGCTTGGAAAATTCAGCGCCATTTTCCAGAGAGCCTGAAGCTTCAATTAGACTGCAATGACGCGCATTGTCCATGTTTTTGACTTCGGAAAAATTCTGCCTGAGGCGCTTGCGCCACGACTTGATACCTTCATTATTTTCACCTGCCAGCCACAGAACAGCCCCTTCGTTTAATAACGGTACAATCATCGCCAGCCAGAAATCCATCAGAGACTTGCTCTTCTGCAGGAAAACCAGCACCCCATCAAACCGGTCTACAGTCGAATGAACTACAGACTCATAGTGAAGAGACAACTGACTGCTTGCAGACCAGTCTTCTTTAATGGTTCTGTAGACTGAAAAGTCTCGAGTCAACCCGTGGATTTCTTCAGCGATTTTTTCCTTAGCAAGCTTTCTTCCCAGTGCATCAGCAGGCACACCCAGCACGAGCATTTTATTACAACGCAACCATTCACTGTTACGAACCACCAGCTGACTGGGGTTAGAGAGAACTCTATGGCTCATAGCATCCTTCAATCAAAAAAAATCATGGGTCAGTTTGATATCAGTTCCGGCCTGAAATCAGCGGGCTCTTATACCCGATTTACAGAGTATTGCATAGCAAATCTGATAATATTCGTTTTATACAAAAACGACATAAAGTGTATGACTTATTGTTCTGCCCGCTGTCTGCCTGAGCGACTTTATGATTTTTCAGGTTGAACTCCTATTTTTTGATACGTTTTCTGAAACTACCGATTTACATGACCTCTCACGGCTTTTAGGATTTACGCCAAATTTTTTTCGTGCTCACTGGAGAACCCTCATGCTCGAGCCACGAGGAGAGCTTATGCTCAGAACGCTCGCCATGCCAACAGACACCAACCCTAACGGTGATATTTTCGGTGGCTGGCTGATGTCACAAATGGATATTGCTGGCGGTATCGCGGCCAAGCAGAGAAGTCACTGCAGGGTTTCTACTGTCGCCGTTGAATCCATGTCATTTCACCATCCGGTCAATGTAGGTGATGTAGTCTGTTGTTATGCAGAGGTCATTCATGTCGGCACCACTTCCATGCGAATCAAGCTGGAGGTCTGGATCAAGAATATGCCTTTTCATCAGCAGCATATCAAAGTGACGGAAGGCATCTTTACCTTCGTGGCCATTGACAAGCATGGCCGCCCCCAACCTGTGGATAGAGATGAATAACGGGATATAAATGCTGAAACAAAAAACCATCCTGGTCGGCGTTGCCGGCGCCTCTGCTTCCGGTAAAAGTCTTCTGGCCAGTACTTTGGTAGAAGAACTTCAATCACAGCACGTTCATATCATTTCTGAAGATTCTTACTACAAGGATCAGACGCACATAACCATGAAACAAAGGGTTCAGACTAATTATGACCATCCCGAGTCCATGGACCATGACTTGATGCTGGAGCATATGAAGCTGCTGAAAGAAGGTTGGACAGTGGACGTGCCTCTGTACGATTACACAGAGCATAACCGTAAACAGGAAACCCGGACAGTCCCCCCTGCCCGAGTTATTTTAATTGAAGGCATTCTGTTGTTTACTCATCCGGAAATCCGTGAAACCTTTGACCTTCGGTTCTACATGGATACCCCCCTGGACATCTGTCTGATCAGACGGCTAAAGCGAGATATTGTCGAACGCGGCCGTGATGTTGATTCGGTCATCAGACAATACCTGGAAACCGTACGCCCCATGTTCCTGCAGTTCATTGAGCCTGCTCGCCAGCATGCCGACCTAATCATCCCCCATGGCGGCAAGAACAGAATTGCCATCGACCTGATCAAAACCAAGATTCAGGATCTGATTGATTAATTAATTCATTCATACACATCTATGCCCTGCTTTCAGTTCTGCTACTTTGTCAGTCAGATCATGATTTCAGACAGGGCACAGCCGTTCTACCGGTAAGCGTCGGCGACCCAGTCAAGGCGACAAAGCAGCCATAAGCGAAACAACAGCCATGAGGGAGGAAGAACGTCTCGGAAAATCAAGCTTTGACCTGAATACCTGTTTTTGTATAATCGACCGGTATAGGCGTAGAAAGTGTGTTCGCTTTCCGGGTCACCGGTATCTCCTCATAGGTAGCCTCCAAAATCCTGCCGCTTGTACACTCTCCCTTGTCATCAACCTGTCGAAGACTATAACTACTCAAACGTAAAAATTAGTCTTTAACCTGTAAAAAGGTCTAACGGGAAAGTTATGCGTGTTGAAGCTGATATCAAGCTGGGTTTTAAAGATGTTCTGTTCAGACCCAAGCGTTCAACCCTGAAGAGCCGCTCCCAGGTCAGCCTGGAACGTACCTTCAAATTTGTTCACACCAACCAGGAATGGACCGGCGTCCCTGTTATTGCTGCCAATATGGACACAGTGGGCACCTTCTCCATTGCCCTGGCCTTGGCAGAACACAAGATGCTGACCGCAGTGCATAAGCACTACACCATTGAAGAATGGGGAGCATTTCTGGACAGCGCACCTGCAGGTATTGAAAACCATGTCATGGTAAGCAGCGGAACATCCGATGCTGACTTCACCAAACTCAACGACATCCTGGCACTCAACGACAGTCTTCGTTTTATCTGCATCGATGTTGCCAATGGCTACTCCGAGCATTTTGTTCAATATGTTTCCAAAGTTCGTAAACAGCACCCTGAAAAAGTCATTATTGCCGGAAACGTAGTCACCGGTGAAATGGTTGAAGAGCTAATTCTGAAAGGTGCTGACATCGTCAAGGTTGGCATCGGACCAGGCTCAGTATGCACCACTCGTGTCAAAACCGGTGTCGGCTACCCACAACTGTCTGCCACGATCGAATGCGCTGACGCAGCCCATGGTGTTGGTGGTCAGATTATCTCTGACGGCGGTTGTACCTGTGCGGGCGACGTTTCCAAAGCCTTCGGCGGTGGTGCCGACTTTGTCATGATCGGCGGCATGTTTGCCGGTCACGACGAATCCGCTGGCGAAGAAGTGGAAGAAGACGGCAAGAAGTTCAAACTGTTCTACGGTATGAGTTCCGAGACCGCTATGGACAAGCACTCTGGCGGCGTTGCCAACTATCGCGCTTCTGAAGGTAAGACCGTTAAGGTGCCTTATCGAGGCCCCGTTGAAAACACTGTTCAGGACATCCTGGGTGGCGTTCGCTCTACTTGCACCTACGTGGGCGCCGCTACCCTGAAAGAACTGACCAAGCGAACCACCTTTATTCGCGTTCAGGAACAAGAAAACAGGGTCTTTAACTAGCAGCCTGTCGGACTTAAGCGTCCGTAGCGAGGATTGCAAGAAATTGAGGATAAAAATTTCTGCTTCTGAGGGGAATAGCGAGCTATTTGACGAAGAAGCAGGAATTTTTAGACCAATTTATTGCAACCGCAGTAGGACAGCCTTAAGTCCGACAGGCTGCTAGAAGCTCACTGTCATGGCCTTCTCCTTCCGGGCAAGGCCATTCCGATCTTATACTCCCCGAACAGGATGTTCGTTGGGAGGACTTTAATAGGCCGCCACAACCCCACGCACAGTAAACTCATCCCGGATCAAATCAAGCTGTTCTCTGCTGGGGGGAGTCACTTTTTCCAATTCATAAGTGTCGTTTAATAAATCCCACTTATGAACCCCCAGACTGTGATAAGGCAATATCTCAACCTTCTCAACGTTTTTCATGGGTTCGATAAACTCAGCTAACATTCGAGCATATTGAGGTTCGACTGTGTAACCATCGACTACGACGTAACGAATCCAGACAGGCTTGTTAATCTCGGCCAGATATCGAGCAAAGTCGCGGGTATGACTGCCGGTGACATAGGTCAGCTTATGATGCATCTCTTCATCCATATGCTTGATATCCAGGAGCACCAGATCGGTATTATTTAACAGGCGGATTACATCATCGTTAATGTGTTTGGCAAAGCCGTTAGTATCAAGACAGGTATGAATGCCTTCCTTACGACACTCATCAAACAGTTCAGCAACGAACTCTGCCTGCAAAACAGGCTCACCGCCGGTAACGGTCACCCCACCAGAAAGAAAGCTTTTAACTTTTTTGATTTCCCGAAACACTTCTTTGTGGCTTTTCAGCTCCCCGCCTTCACGAAGATTCCAGGTATCCCGGTTGTGACAATAACGGCATCTCATCAGGCAGCCCTGCATAAAGACCAGGTAACGGATACCCGGACCGTCGACAGTTCCAAATGAATCCAGAGAGTGAACACGTCCAATTGCCATAAATGACCCCAACTCAAACAGACAAATACCTGATATGCAGCCCTTGGGAAGATTCAATTTTCAGAATAAAAATATCCTACAAACAAGGCCGGCAAAGTGCCGGCCTCTGTCACTTAATGCCCGGAAGGTCTAAAGGGTTGCTGTAAAGGTACGGGCAATGACATCTCTTTGCTGCTCGGGAGTCAAAGAGTTGAAACGCACGGCGTAACCTGACACGCGAATGGTCAGAGAAGGATACTTGTCTGGATTTTCTACAGCATCTTCCAGCATTTCACGGTTAAGGACGTTCACGTTCAGGTGCTGTCCTCCCTCCCGACCAACTTCATGATGGAAATAACCATCCATCAAGCCGACCAAATTGCGACGACGGCCATCTCCATCTTTGCCCAATGCTTTAGGGACGATAGAGAAGGTGTAGGAAATACCATCTTTAGCATAAGAGAATGGCAGCTTGGCGACAGAACTCAAAGACGCTATCGCACCACTGGTATCACGACCATGCATTGGGTTAGCGCCCGGGCCAAACGGTTGACCTGCACGACGACCGTCTGGCGTATTGCCAGTCTTCTTACCGTATACCACGTTGGAAGTAATGGTCAGAATAGACTGGGTTGGGATCGCATTACGATAAGTTTTGTGTGAAGCCACTTTTTTCATGAAAGTTTCTACCAGCTCACAGGCAATCGCATCAACACGCTCTTCGTTGTTCCCGAACTTGGGGTAATCGCCTTCGATCTCAAAGTCTATCGCCAGACCGTCTTCGTCACGAACCGGCTTAACCCTGGCATACTTGATCGCTGACAAAGAGTCTGCCGCAACAGACAAACCCGCAATACCGGTGGCCATGGTACGAACCACATCACGGTCATGAAGCGCCATCTGAGACGCCTCATAGGAGTACTTATCATGCATGTAGTGAATAGCATTCAGAGCCGTGACGTACTGAGTCGCCAGCCAATCCATTAAATGATCCATGCTCGCGTAAACAGTGTCGTAATCCAAAACGTCATCCGTAATTGGGGGAACCTTCGGGCCTATCTGAGCCTTCAGCTTCTCATCCACACCACCATTAATGGCGTACAGCAGAGTTTTGGCCAGATTGGCACGAGCACCAAAGAACTGCATCTGCTTACCCACAATCATCGGCGATACACAGCAGGCAATGGCATAATCATCACTGTCCATGTCAGGACGCATCAGATCGTCATTCTCGTATTGAATGGAGCTGGTATCAATGGATACCCTGGCACAGAATTCCTTAAAACCCCGGGGCAGAGCCTCAGACCAGAGCACCGTAATGTTAGGCTCTGGTGATGGACCCATGGTGTAAAGCGTATGCAAGAACCGGAAGCTGTTCTTGGTGACCAGCGTACGACCATCCAGACCCATACCACCAATAGATTCTGTCGCCCATATGGGATCGCCGGAGAACAGTTCGTCGTACTCTGGCGTACGCAGGAAACGAACCATACGCAGTTTCATCACGAAGTGGTCGATCAGTTCCTGGGCATCAACTTCAGTGATCTTGCCAGTTTCCAAGTCACGCTGGATATAAATGTCCAGGAAAGTAGCTGTACGTCCCAGAGACATGGCCGCACCATTCTGGGATTTAACAGCCGCGAGGTAACCAAAGTAAGTCCATTGAACCGCCTCCCGGGCTGTTATTGCTGGCTGACTGATATCACAGCCATAGTCTGCAGCCATCTCTTTTATCTGCATCAGGGCACGGATCTGTTCCATGATCTCTTCACGCAGTTGAAGGGTCTGCTCCAGATTCTCTCCGGATTCCAGCGTAGAATCCAGCTCGCTATGTTGTACTTTCTTGTCTTCTACAAGACGATCAATACCGTACAATGCTATACGTCGGTAGTCACCTATAATACGTCCGCGACCGTAGGCATCTGGAAGACCGGTAATTACACCGGACTTACGGCAGTTTCGGATAGAAGGCGTGTAAACGTCAAATACACCAGCATTATGGGTTTTCCGGTACTCAGTGAAGATCTTCTTCACCATGGGATCCAGCATCTTTCCATATACTTTACAGGAAGTTTCCACCATGCGAATACCACCATTGGCAATCATACCCCTCTTAAGAGGCTTATCAGTCTGCAGACCAACAATCTTCTCGAGATCTTTTTGTATGTATCCGGCCTGGTGTGAAGTAATAGTTGAAGGCAGGTCGTGATCAAAATCGATGGGGGCATGTGTGCGGTTCTCTTCCTTGATACCCTCCATAACATCGTCCCAGAGTCGACTGGTGGCTTCGGTGGCGTCGGCAAGAAAGTCGTCCCCTCCTTCATAGGGGGTGTAGTTCTTCTGGAGGAAATCCCGGACATTGATGCTTTCAGTCCACTCACCCCGGGCAAATCCCGCCCATCCTGCTGGTAGGTCTTTGGCTTGTGCGCTCATTGATGGCAACTCCTCGTGTTTGAAAATCCGTGAAGAAAGAGTTGATGTGACAGGAGAATTGTCACATCGAAATATAAATAACTCCGGGTGATTCAAAACGTTTTTCGTCCATCCCGGATAAAAACTTCTCAGAACAAATCAGTCATCAGAAAACCTGGCTCATGACAAGCCGCACCACCCAAGCCATGAAGGAGACCCTATAACTTTTACAGAACCCATCATCATGGCAAAAGTAACCATTTGGGCAAACAGAAAGGGAATGACTATCTGTCTCGAGCCTCATCAAAAACCGACCTCGACCTGATATATAACGACAACCAACCTACACAGCGGCATCATTACGACAGTCTTTCTGTTCGATAAAAACTGCTGCTCACTGAATTACAAAATATATTAACTAAACACTTCCCACTATAGTGTCCAATACTTATTAAGATATCAATCGAACGCTTGCCTCCCTGGTAACAACTTATACGACCACAAACAACTTTATGAATGACAAGGTAGCATATCTTTACACAAAACAGCTTAATCAGAACATAACAATCAAATGCAAAAAAAAACAAACTTACCCATACAGAGTTATTTCTAAAATTTATTCATATATAGGATTTATAGCTATATAATCAAATCAACTTTAGAGCTGCTAATTTGTTAATATAATCGTTTTTAAAATCCAATTTAATTAATTAGTTATTAACAAATTTTCAAAATGCAAAAATATTATTTAAATAAACAACCTTAAAAACCATCGACTGCTATCCTTCCCTCCAAACATTGATGCGCCGTAGTAGAAGTTTCATATCAACCCCGGCCATACACATGGCCATAAGACTGATGCAACGTTAACAAAACGATCCAACACTCCATTTCCAGCTTCTGGATAACGCCTTGTTTATTTAGGTATTGTTACCTATACATGGGCTAGTGGAGATTTAATATCATCGTCTTATAAATAAACAAACCAATCTTTCCGGGACGAATCTCCTCTGGAGACAGTAATGAGCAAATATATTTACGCCACTGTTTATGAGCAGTTTACCGGCTTGAAACCACCTGAGCCAAAGTCGCACAAACCTCGCAGGAGAAGAGGCTATGGTCATCCTTATAGAATGCGTTTGAACATGCAGGAATCGGAAGACCAGAATCAGGATTCACCGTCTGGTGAGAGTAATCACTTTAATGATAATGAGCTTGATTTTCAGTCTGAGCCAAACAGACAACCTTTAACTCAACATCAACGACACCAAAATTACTCAATCAGAACGACACCTCAAAAACCAATTGAGTGCCAAAGCATCATTGAAGAGCAAAAAACGACGTGCTCACCCAAAGTGACCTATAAAAAACGTCGTCACTACGAACCCGCTGCTGGTAACGGAAGCGGAGATTCAGCCAGCCTATAAAGGCTGCCAGCTTCCCGGAATCACATCATAAACTAATTGCCCGTAATGTTTTTTACGGGCAGTTTTTTATGAGTTGTTATTTAGAGCCACCATAATCGTGATAAATCTCCACAAAATCTGTTCATAAACAGGTCTTTTTCTTACCAACCTAATTTCCAGCACAGACGAGTGAGAGCTTGATTTGAGCATCGCCTACCTTTTCCAGGCATAAGAAAAAGCGTTTTATTAATTAAAAAGGTCTGGACTTCAGATAACACTCACAATATGAAATCTTTATTTCCTAACTCTGACCTATCATTTCTGAAGACAACATAAGTTCAGCAGAGTTATGCTTGCAGGCTACCGGAATATTCCAGACTGCGGCAATTCTCAGTGACGCTTTCGCATCTGGATCATGAGGTTGTGACTCAAAAAGTCCCAGTGGGTGCGATCCAGACAGACAACCCAGTTCCCTTCGCGCACCATCCAGTCAACGACCATTCTGGCAATATCATCAAGCTCCATGCCACTCCGGGCGAAGAAGCGCCTGAGACGTTTACGCCTGGAGTCGTCTGGTACCGTGCCTCATAGTTCGGGCAATACGAATACGGGACAGGTTGACTGAACCCATCTGGATGAGGCCAAAAATAACCAGCGCAATAAGGTCAATACGGGATTGATGCCAGCCAAGAGAGGTTTTAAGATGCTTTGCCAGTGAATGTGTGTGTTGCACGAAAGGTGACTGCTTGAGGTAATGAGCTTGCAGAATACCTGCTGTCGGCCAACTATTCACCCTTTTATATCAAGCTTTGTCTCGAAATTGTCCCCTGCAGAGGAATTTCTGTTAAATTGTTTCGTTTGCCCAAGAGCGACACCCTATTCATTCATGAGCACTATAACCCTCGCCCCCATGGAAGGAGTCGTTGATTACCTTCTGCGAGAGCTGCTGACCGAAGCGGGCGGCATTGATCTGTGCATAACAGAATTTATCCGCATCACGGACACTCGGCTGCCTACACAAACTTTTCAGCGGATCTGCCCCGAACTCAAACACGGCTGCCGTACACGAAGTGGAACACCTGTCCACATACAGTTTCTTGGCAATAATTCTGAAATGATGGCCTATAACGCAGCCAAAGCGGCCCGACTCGGAGCGCTGGGAATCGATTTAAATTTTGGCTGTCCGGCTAAAACCGTCAATCGCCATAAAGGAGGTGCAGTACTCCTGAAAGAACCCGAGCTTATTCATGAGATTGTTTCAGCGGTTCGAAAAGCGGTTCCTGCGGAAGTGTCTGTCAGTGCCAAAATGAGATTGGGCTATTTGGATAGCGACCTTGCCCTGGAAAATGCTCAGGCCATAGAAAGTGCCGGCGCCAGCACTCTGGTGGTTCATGCCAGAACCAAGCTCCAGGGTTATAAACCCCCTGCTCACTGGCAGGAACTGGTTCAGTTGCGAGAGGCTCTGTCCATTCCTCTGGTAGCCAATGGTGATATTTTCAAAGTTGAGGATGCCCAGCGCTGCCGGGAAGTATCTGGCTGTCGGGACATTATGATTGGCCGGGGTATCCTTCGCGATCCGGATCTGCCTGCAGCTATTGTCGCCAGCCAGCACAATCAATGTCAGGAAGAACGCTGGGCTCGTTCTCTTTCACTGATCCAGAAATTCACCGAAAAAGTGCTGCTTACACCCGAAAATCCAGAGCAGGATCATCCTTACTTCATCAATAACCCCAGACGCTACCTGGATGGCAGGCTGAAACAATGGCTAAGCATGATGAGTAAAAGCTCCGTCAATGCCCGCGAATTGTTTGAAAAAGTGAAGCGAGAGACCTGTCTACAAACTCTCTCCCATATCATTAAGGAAGCCGTATGAGCCGTAAATCTGATTCTGCAGCCCTGTCTGTCACTCATGCCGACCTTGAATGGAAAGAAAACGGTCAGCCCGCATCCACTGCATTTAACGACATTTACTTTTCCAGCGATTCAGGCATCAGGGAAACCCGGCACGTATTTATTGAAGGCAATGATCTGCCAAAGCGCTTCGCCGCCCTGAATCAAAATCAATGCTTTTCTCTCGGGGAAACCGGCTTTGGCACGGGGCTCAACTTTCTCTGTACCTGGGCCTGTTTCGAGGAAGAAGCACCTGAGTCGGCAGGACTTCATTTTCTGTCGACCGAAAAGTACCCCCTGTCCCGAAGAGATCTCCAGAAAGCGCTCTCCATGTGGCCTGAACTGGCAAAGTACACCGCCCCACTGGTTGAATGCTATATGCCCGCTGTTGAAGGATATCAGCATTTTAGCTTTGCTGATGGCAGAGTAAAACTGACACTCTGCATGGGCGATGTACTGAACACACTGCCAGAGCTGGAAGGCCTGGTTGACGCCTGGTTTCTCGATGGCTTTAGCCCTGCGAAAAACCCTCAGATGTGGCAACCGGAGCTATTTAAAGCTATGGCAGCCAAAAGCCATTCGGACACCACCTACGCAACCTTCACGGCCGCAAGAATCGTCCGGGACGGGCTCAGTCAGGCGGGCTTCAGTGTCGAAAAAAGCGACGGCTTCGGGCACAAACGGGACATGATCAAAGGCAGACTGACTCAAACAGCCAAAAAACTGAATACCAAGCCGTTATGGTTTCTGCCCCACCGTCAGCCGGACAATGACGGCATGGCTCAGAGTGCCATCGTCGTCGGTGGAGGGCTTGCTGGCTGCAGCACAGCAAGAGCACTGGCTGAAAGGGGGTGGCAGGTTACCCTGATCGAACAGCACCAGGCTCTGGCGATGGAGGCATCCGGCAATCCTCAAGGCATTCTATACGCTAAACTGTCGGCCAATAACACGCCTCTCAGTCGATTTATCACCCAGAGCTACCTTTACTCCATTCATTTATTAAGCACTTTTGCCCACCTTCAACCGGAGCTCTGGCAACAATCCGGCGTCGTCCAGCTGGCTATCAATGAGAAGGTGCGGAAACGTCATCAGGATCTGGCAAATCACTTTCCCACTGACTTTCTTAGCTTCCTGTCCAGCCACGAGCTTTCAAAGGTCGCTGGCTTGCCGTTGGAACATGATGGCCTTTACTTCCCGAATGCGGGCTGGGTGAATCCTGCTCTTTTTTGTCAGACTCTGGCGAAGCACGACAATATCAATGTAGTGTCTAATACAAGGCTAGAGTCTCTTGATTACACGTCTGATGGCTGGACTTTGAATCTGTTGAGTAATGACGCCCTCCGAACAATGAAGTCCCACAATGTCATCATTGCCTGCGCCAAAGCATCCAACCAATTGCCCGCACTGGACTTTATTCCACTGAAAAACATCAGAGGCCAGATCACCGAAATAGGCTGTACTGACGACAGCAGCTTACTAAAAACAACGGTTTGCGGCGAAGGCTATGCAGCGCCTGCCACCCACGGTCGTCATACCATTGGAGCCACTTTCGATTTTCACAGTGACTCGGTTGAGGTTCTGACAGAGGACCATGAGAAAAATCTGGCAATGCAGAGGGAATGCGCACCTGAACTCTATCGGGCACTGGGGGGAGAGGAACAGGCCAACATTCTGGGAGGCAGAGCCAGCTTCCGTTGCACGACGCCCGATTATATGCCTGCTGTGGGAGCAATTGTTAACCAGAAAGACTTTCTGAATGAGTTTGCCATGCTTCGCAAGAACATAAAGCACCCATTCACGCGTCCTCCACAATACCTGAACGGTCTCTACATCAATGCCGGTCATGGTTCCAGAGGATTGATTACAGCACCTTTGTCGGGAGAATTGCTGGCTGCACAAATGAATGACGAGTGCTCACCTGTCGCCTCTGATCTTCTGGACCATTTGAACCCTACCCGATTTCTGGTGAGGGCAATGAGTCGAAATCAACTGTAATAACCGACAAAAATATATCGGTATAGCGAATCAACAAAGGTATATATACTCACAGAGAAGCCACAAAAGCAGATCTATCATAAGTTCACAGGTGTCAACAACGCCTTAAGATAATCATTCAGAAAACTGCATCCGGACAGCTCTCCCTCTTGAGGCTGTCCGTTTTTTTACCTGCAGAAAATTCATCAGCGTCAGGGAAACGCGGTCGGGTTTAAACCTGCAGTATAGGAGGCAGACAGACTCCCGTCCCTGCCAGACCACAATAACCTTCAGGGTTTTTGGCCAAGTATTGCTGATGATAGGCCTCAGCATAATAAAAGACCGGAGCATCTACAATTTCTGTGGTAATTTTGCCTTTACCGCTTTCGTTCAACGCCGTCTGGTATTGAGCCATCGATTCACGGGCTTTCTCACTCTGCTCATCGAAAGTGGTGTAAATCACAGATCGATACTGAGTGCCCCGATCATTCCCCTGCTGCATACCCTGGGTAGGATCGTGAGACTCCCAAAACAATCTCAGCAGAGATTCCAGACTGATGACGTTTGGATCGAAGGCCACCATGACCACCTCGGCATGACCCGTGCCACCACTACAAACTTCTTCATAAGTCGGGTTAGGGGTATAGCCTCCCGCATACCCAACCGCCGTTGTCCAGACGCCCTGTTGTTTCCAGAACAGCCTTTCAGCCCCCCAGAAACAGCCCATACCGACATAAATCACCTCCAGCTGCCCGGGAAAAGGGGGCGCAATGGCATGACCATTAACAAAATGCTCTGTCGGCACTTCAATCGCTTGATCACGCCCTTTCAAGGCGCTCTCCTCACTGGGCAGTTGATGTTTATCAAACAACATTCCAATCCCTCCAATTCCAGACAATCATAATGGCTTTATGGAGCCACAGATCAGAAAATCAATACCTACGACTCCCCCTTACTCAAGCATCATCAGAGCCGGATCAAGCCAGACATCGAACCTGCACCGCCAGTCAAGATGAGTGCCTGTTATTCTGCCCGTCACTCCTGCTCGGGGAACTTTTCCCAGTACTATTGATCCAAATACTTAAGACCGGTATTGCCGCTCGTTTTTCCCTGAGTCAGAAATTTGCAGTTTTCACGAAAAAAAATAATGAAAGTATTATTACGCTATAGGTTTCCGGGGATGGCAGCTTTGAAACTTATTCTTTAAACCCAGAAAAAGGTCATGTTTATGAATTTAACTACTGACTATTTTAATGCGGCTCGAATGAATGAAATGAGCTCTATTAATAATATACTTACACCGGATAACACTGTCTCCAATATGACTGCTCAGGGAGATGGTGATCCCCTATGCACAATATGCCTGGAAGGTTTATTCGGCCCATATAATGTTACGATGCTGCATAAAGGTGATTATTCTTTGATGCGCCCTTCCGAAAGACCTGGCAAACATTTTTTCCATAATAAGTGTCTGCGCGATTACCGCTCATCAAGCCCTGTATTTGACACCAGATGCCCTTCCTGCCGCACACCTGCCCTTGTTGCTGAAGACATCTCGTTCTCGCCCCTTGCCCACGCCATCGAGGCCGGTCGGGAAGAACAAGCTATCGAACTGATCGCCAATGGCGTCGACCCAAACGTTCTTCATTTAGGGAAGGGCATGGCCGCTATCCACATTGCCGCAAAAAACGGTAACCTGGAATTGATCCGCTCACTGCTAGACTATGGCGCTGATATTGACCTGCAAGATAAAAAAGGCATGACGCCTCTACATCATGCTGTCAGTTACGGTGATGTTCAGGTACTAAAAATATTCCTGGATCGCAAAGCAGATATGAACCTCCAGAACAAATACGGTTGTACAGCTCTTCACATGGCTGCCGAGGCCCCTGAAAACCCCGAGTTATTTGACACCTTAATCGATAATGGCGCCTCCTTTGATAAAACAGATAATGATGGGGCAAATGTCATGCATCTGGCAGCAGAATCAGGGCATGAGTGGGCACTGAAAAAACTGATAGCCAAACATGCCGACGTTAATGTGGTTGATGAAGCTGAATACACACCTCTTATTCTTGCAACGTATGGTTCAAGCACCATCAAAGAACCTTTGAAGAAAAATGCGCCTGAACTGGCCAGGATACTCCTTTCGGCAGGAGCCAGAATTGACCTTCACCCTGAAATCGGGTATTCCGCCTTTGATGCAATTGGGCAATGGAATAACCCTCTCCATATTGAGTTACTCAAAGAACTACTCCCGGCTGGCATGACTGCCTTTGCCGATGTTAATCAGCCAGTTTGTTCCAGTGGACAAACTCTTCTTTATTACGCACTTCTGGCAAAAGATAAAGAAGCGGTTCAAAAACTCATTGCCAGAGGGGCCAAAGTTGATGCTCGCAGCATTGGCAATATCAACTTTTATTCTCTGCTAGACCGACTTGGCGAACAAAAACAAGCATTTGTTGAAATTCTTAATCAAGCAGGCAGTCATCAAAGCAAAGATGGGGAATAACAGCGTTTGAACTTATTCATCAGGTATTGGTCAAATTATCCAGACGACCCCGTAGCGAGGAGTCCTAAGCAGCCTGTCGGACTTAAGGCTGTCCTACTGCGGTTGCAATAAATTGGTCTAAAAATTCCTGCTTCTTCGTCAAATAGCTCGCTATTCTCCTCAGAAGCAGAATTTTTTATCCTCAATTTCTTGCAATCCTCGCTACGGACGCTTAATTCCGACAGGCTGCTAAGTAAAACAGGCTCCTCACTGGCTCTGGTGCAGATGACGAGAAGTGATAACAAGGCATATCAGAAAATCAGCGCCGCCGTGGAGAAGAGTACCCAGACTCAACCCTACTCAAGCATCATCAGAGCCGGATCAAGCCGGACATCGAACCAGTTTGCCCGCCAGTCAAGATGAGCGCCTGTCACTCTGCCCGTTGCGCCAATAGCACCAATGACATCGCCCCTCTTTACTTTCTGCCCATCAACCACCTTTAGCTGGCTCAGGTGCAAGTAACTGGTGGTAATACCGAAACCATGGTCGATAATGATCGTGCCACCGGAAAAGTACAAATCAGACTCAGCCAGCCGAACAACACCATTGGCCGGAGCTATTACCGGAGCACCCTCAGGGCCGGCAATATCCAGTCCAAAATGTGGTCTCCTTGGCTCACCGTTAAAAACTCTCTGACTGCCATAGACACCACTGACAGGCCCCACTGCCGGACGTTCAAAGCCGGCAAAAAAATCTTTCTGAACGGAATCAAACTGTCTGGCTGATTTAACCCGCTGGTTTTCACCCGATATTCGACCCAGCACTTTCTCCGCCGGGCTGACGTATTTGTGGGCAATACCATTAATTCGCTGAATTTTATAGTCTCGTTTTGATAATCCGATTCTGAGTTCTTCTTTTTTACCGCCCGGAGCGATCAACCGAATGGTTTGCCGGAGTTGAGCATCCCGTCCAAACCCGATGATAAAACGACCATGCTCAGATACTCTGACAGACCTGCCTTTGTAGATAACTCCGGTTCCCGGCTTCACCTGCCCTATATAAAAGCCCCCCTGAACCAGTTTCGACTTAAGAGAAACAACATCCTGGGCCATTGCCAATGGAAACACCCAGCAGGAAAAAAGCAACAGAGTTAATCGCATAATGACTCCATGTCTGATATCACTACTTTTCAAACCTTATCCCAAACTGGTAGATTGGTATAAAGCTGTCAGGCTCAAGAGGTCTCATCCAGTTTGTATTTCCTGATAAACTGACAGCCAGACAGGATGCGACACTCTCAATATAAAAAGAATAACAGCAGGTACCCTATCATGAACATGGACTACATTATTCTAACCCTGTCTCTTTTTCTCCCCACCGTTTACGGTTTTGCTTTGTTACTGTCTCTGACTCTTGAGCCTGAAACCTGATCGTCAACCACCTGCGGAGCGCTCATGCCCACTGAAGTCATTTTCGATTTGCTGAACAAATTGCTCAGCAAATCGAAGTGATAAGCACACAAAGCCTGCCCCCCTTTCAGATGCACTGTTTTCACCTTTAGCCCTTAAGAACAAAGAATTTCAGCTGATTTGTCAGGAATTCATGCGGACCACTGGCAGAAAAGACATTCTCATCGTATGTTGTAATCAGCTTTGTGAAAAACAGATCTCTTTTAGCCAGTGAGAAAGTGACCTGTTTTCGGTCATAACTCTAAAAAAGAACGAGCACTGATGAAGGACATAGCCCTCCTGAAAAATCATCCTGCGGCCCTTTTCGGAATGTTTCTCTGGGGGCTGGCCGTAATTCTGATCTTTGTCAAAGTCGCCCTGGAACCGGGTCAGCACACCGTGCTGGACAGCTACCTGCTCGGCGCTGATCGGTGGATCGACCGGGTAAAGCTCTACTCGGGACCAGGAGGTTTCATCTATACCCCCACCTTTGCCGTACTTTTTGTACCGATCACCAAACTGCCCATATTTCTCGCTGACCTGCTCTGGCGTTTGTTTATCATAGGTCTTTATGCCTGGGCCAGCCTGAGACTGCTGAGGCATTTTCAGGAATATTCCGGGGAAACCCTCTTTAACAGGTTTGGATTATTCAGTCTGATTGCCGTTCCCATTGCTTTCTCTGGCTTTAGAAACGGGCAAGTGAATGTGATCCTCATTGCAGCCATGATGCTGGTGATCAGCCAGATTATAGAGAAGCGCTGGAACTCGGCAGCCCTGATTCTGGCTCTGATCATGAGCCTGAAACCGACCTTTATTGTCTTCTTCCTGCTGGTAACCACACTGTTCAGGCCTTTCTGGCTAAGAGTACCGTTGATGCTATTGGCATTTCTGTCACTGCCTCTGGTGTTTGGTGGCCTGGATTATGGACTCGAACAGTACAACAACTTTCTTGAGATGGCCGACTCAGCCGTTGACCGGGGAGTGACAACACCTAACTGGGCCAGTTTCTTCAACATTCCCATGCAACTTTTCAACTACTCTGTCCCGGAAAACCTGCAGAACATTTTGAAAATCATTCTGGCAGCCATGACCTGGGCCGTTTGCTTTTATGCCATTGTCCGTCATGGTACCAGGACTGGCCTGATCTATTTATTGAGTTTTGCTGCTTGCTATCACGTTATGTTCAACCCCAGAAGCGTTAATACCGATTATATTATTCTTGGCTCGGTTCTGGCCTTTTGGTTTACTGCTGCAACCTGCCAGTGGAGAGATAAAGCCCTGGCATGGACAACCGGTTTAATTGCCCTCGGTGTTCTCTTTGCTTTTGATATTTCAAGGACGTTGGTCACAGACGCCACCAGTTGGTTCAATCCTTTGATGGCTGCCGTTTTCACCGGTGTCCTGATCTGGCAATTGAGCAGTAAAAGGGTATTTGCACCCTGAGAAAAAAGCAAAAGGCCGCTAAAACGGCCTTTTTGTCAGTGACGCTTAACCTTTATAGAGCTTGGGATTGAGCACGTCCCTCAGCCAATCACCCAGCAGGTTAATCACCAGAACCAGTGTGACCAGGATGACACCTGGAATAACCGTAATCCACCAGCTACCAGAGAAAATATACTCAAAGCCACTTGAGATCAGCGAGCCCAATGAAGGTTCCGACACAGGCATCCCCAGCCCCAGGAAAGACAGGGCGGCTTCACTGATAATGGCGTTGGCAATCTGGACGGTTGAGATAACCAGAATGGGAGACAGACAATTTGGCAGAATATGACGGAACATAATACGTCCTGAGCCAAAGCCCATGACTTTGGCAGCCTCGACATATTCCTTCTTTTTCTCAGCCAGAACCGACGCACGAATGGTACGGGCATACTGTGGCCATTCTGCGATACCAATCACCAGAATCAACATCCACATTGCCAGCTTGCTGTACAACTCTGACCCAAAGGACGCCTGAAACACAGCCAACACGACAATGGCTACCATCATAGTGGAGAACGACAGCTGAATATCCGCCATCCGCATCAGGAAGTTATCAACTCGCCCACCCGCGTAGCCAGCCGTCAAACCAATAACAATGCCCAACAACGCCTGTAGAAGGACCGCAAAGAAACCGATGGTAATGGAGATTCTGGCACCATAAAGAATGGTACTCAGCATATCCCGGCCCTGTGAGTCTGTTCCCAACAGGAATCGCTCATCGCCCTCTTCACTCCAGGACGGCGCTATCTCGGAATCCATAATATCAATGGTAGAGAGATCATAAGGATTCGTCGGAGCAATAACCGGTGCCAGCAAGGCAGCAGCGACCATAACAGTCAATATAAAAGCAGCCAACATAGCCAGACGGTCATTGACGAAACTGTGCCAGATATTGGACTGACGAATCTTTTGCCAGGTAGAAGGCACCTCTTGTGCGCTTACTTCATTCATGGGCAACTCACTCATTGGCTGCCTCCTGCCAGTTTTACAGTTGGATTAATCAGGCCATAGATCAGATCGACCAGGGTATTCACCACCACAAAGATGCCACCGACGACGATCAGATAAGCAACAATCAGGGGAGTATCAACACGGTTTACCGCTTCCAGAAACATGAAGCCCATGCCGGGCCACTGAAAGACGGTCTCTGTCAGGATGGTATAGGCGACCATGGTTCCAATCTGGACACCCCCCACCGTAATAACAGGCAACATGGTGTTCTTCAGAGCGTGCAGGAAGTAAACACGTGCTTTCTGCAGACCTTTCGCTTTCGCAAATTTCACATACTCGCTGTGCAGGGTTTCCACCATCTCTGAGCGAATCAAACGAATAAACAGAGGTAACATGATACTGGCCAGAGAAACAGACGGCAGAATCAGATGTAACCAGCCACTTTTGCTCAGGAAGCCGGTTTCCCAGCTACCAAAGACGTGGGTTAACTCACCTCGTCCGTAGGAAGGCAGCCACCCCAACTCAATGGAAAACAGATAAATACTGAATATTGCAGTCAGGAAAACAGGGACAGAAATACCCAAAATACTGACTCCGAGAATCAACTTGGACAAAAAACTGTTCGGACGTAT
This sequence comes from Endozoicomonas sp. ISHI1, assembly GCF_024606225.1. Taxonomy (GTDB): domain Bacteria; phylum Pseudomonadota; class Gammaproteobacteria; order Pseudomonadales; family Endozoicomonadaceae; genus Endozoicomonas_A. The sequence continues at coordinate 211,393 of NZ_JAGRPU010000003.1, forward strand.
GGCACTATAAACACCTGCTGGAATGGAGATCAAAATAATCAGCAGGGTGGCACTGAATACCAGCTCAAGCGTCGCTGGCAACTTATCCATAATGACTTCCAGAGCGGGCTCTTTAAAGAAGTAAGAGGTTCCCAGATCCCCCTGGACCGCCCTGGACATAAAGCGACCATATTGCACCAGGAAAGGATCGTTCAGGCCCAGTTCATCACGCAGCACCTCCCGTTCAGCTTCTGACACGGACTGGCCCACCATCTCTCTGAGAGGATCACCCAGATTATCCTGGATGGAAAAACTGATCAGGCTGATGACAAACATCACCACCAGACCCTGCACCAGCCTCCTGAATAAAAATAACAACATAAAAAACCCTGCAGCGTTTTATACTTGCGAAAATGCCGCTCCACTCAGATGACGACACAGACTGATCAGAGGTAATGATCGATCAGAAAAAAACCAAAAAAGGACCGGTATGAGCCGGCCCTGTGACGATTACTTCTCGCTAACGACCAGGTCAGCCAGGTATGGGAAGTTCATGATGTTAACCACTTCTTCAGCTTTAACACCTTTACGGGCGCCCCAGGCCAGGTTCTCCCAGTGCAAAGGAACATAGGCTGCTTCCTGGTACAGTTCCTTCTCAACTTCCTGCAGCAGCTTGGCGCGCTTGTCCAGGTTTGTTTCAGTACCTGCTGCTTTAACCAGCTTATCGACGGACTCGTTGCAGTAGTTACCACTGTTGTACTGACCCCAGCCTGTGCTGGCATCAGCACAGGCAGTGGTGTATTCAGTCATGTTGGCGGAATCTTCAGTATCAGAGTGCCAGCCGATCATCATGATGTCGGCAGCACGTTCATCAAATGCTGGCCAGTACTGCGCCTTGGGCATGGTTTTCAGGTCAACCTTGATGTTAATACGCTCCAACATGCTGGCCACCGTCTGGGCAATCTTGGCATCGTTAATGTAACGGTTATTTGGCGCCATCATGGTGACAGAGAAGCCATCTTCATAACCTGCTTCTTTCATCAGCTGTTTGGCTTTCTTCAGGTCGTAACGCGGTTCCAGTTCATCAACATAACCTGCGTAACCTTCAGGCCCCTGCTGACCGGCAGCCTCGGCAAAGCCCTTCATAATCTTTTTAACAATGCCTTCATTGTTGACAGCATGAACGATGGCCTGACGAACTCGCTTGTCCTGGAATGCTTCAACACGATCCTGATTCAGCTGGAAAGAAATCAGACGGGAACCGGTCAGGGTGATCAGTTCAGCATCGCCAGAACGCTTGATACGCTCATGATCATTTGGGGGCACCGGGTAGATAAAGTCCACACCACCGGACAACAAAGCGGCAACACGTGTCGCATTTTCCTTGATCGGCGTCAGTGTGATGTTATCAACGTTACCCGGAGACTGCTTGTCCCAGTATCCATCAAAACGTTCATATTCCAGCTTCACGCCTTGCTGACGCTCACTGACGACGTAAGGTCCGGTACCAGAAATGTGACGGGAAGCAAAACTATCACCGTGCTTCACGATCAGTCCCTTATCACGGCCTTTATCATCTTTTCCGCTGTAGAACTGGCTATCCATCGGGAAGATGTAGGTAGCAGAGTTCAAAACCAGTGGATAAGGCTGCTTGGTCACCAGATCAAAGGTGTAGTCGTCGATCACTTTCAGCTCGGCGAACGGCGCGAAGATCGCTTTGTAGTCCGCGCTGTTAACCATACGATCGTAGGTCCACTTCACGTCTTTGGCGGTCAATGTGTTACCAGAATGGAACTTGACACCTTTTCTCAGGGTAAAGCGCATGGTCAGGTCATCGACACGCTCCCACTTCTCGGCCAGACGAGGCTCAAAACTCAGGTCCTGATTCCAGCGAATCAGTGGATCAAAGGACATATGCGCCATCTGCAGGGTACCGCCTGACAGCTGCTCATACGGGTCCAGAGATACAGGGTCAGCGTCGTAAGCAATCTTCAGGGAAGCAGCCTGTACACTCATTGCTAATGTAGAAGCCAGAGCAACTCCGGCCAGTGACTTGATCATTTTTTTCATTATTTTACCCTCTGGGCAGGTCAACAAACGTTTTTATACTTTTTTCAGAAACAACTTTTCTGTGAAAAATTTTCCGGGACAAAAAATAAAACTGATTCTGCGCACACGGCAACGAATAGACACCCGATCCATATGTCATCAGACCAATACAGCCGGTGTCTGTTGTGCGACTTCCAGATCCTGATGGCAGAGATGATCAATTTTCGGCATCAGCTCAATCAGGTTCCGGGTATATTCGTGCTCAGGCGATTTGAACAGTTTCTCAGTCTCATCCACCTCAACCAGGGTTCCATGCCTCATAACCCCAACCCGGTCACACATCTGACGGATAACTGTCAGATCGTGACTGATGAACAGCATGGTCAGACCCAACTCTTCCTGAAGATCTTTCAACAAGTTGAGAATCTGCGCCTGAACCGATACATCCAGCGCAGATGTAGGTTCATCACAAATCAGGAAGCGGGGACGGGTAGCCAATGCCCTGGCAATGGAAATACGCTGCCGCTGACCACCGGAAAACTCATGAGGAAACTTGATCCCGGCCTTACTGCCCAGGCCAACATGATCCAGCAGGTCAGCAGTGATCTGTCTAATCTGCCGTTCAGAGTCAGCCAGGCCATGAAAACGAATGGGCTCGGCAATAATGTCGTTAACATTCATACGGGCATTCAGACTGGAATAGGGATTCTGGAATACCATTTGAATCTGTCGCCTTAAAGGCTTACGGGCCTTTTCACTCAGCCGGGTAATATCATTACCTGCGAATACAACCTGCCCGGAGTCAGGCGGATAAAGACCCGCAATCACACGAGCAATGGTTGACTTGCCTGAGCCCGATTCACCCACCAGACCGAAGGTTTCACCATCACGCACTTTAAATGAAACATTATTGGATGCGGTCACATAACGACGGTTCTTCTTCAGGAAAGCAGACTGGGTTTCAAATTTGAGTATGACATTTTCAACGCTCAGGAGATTCTCATCTTCTATAGAGCCAAAGGATTCACGCTGACCCAACCAGTGATTCTTGACATCAATGTTGCGAGTTTCAACTTTCTCAATGTATTCGACCCGAGGAAAACGGTGCAGTTTGACATCGGTTCTTGGAACAGCGCTGATCAGACTCTGTGTATAAGGATGTTCAGGGTTTTGCAGAATCTTGCCGGGCTCGCCAATCTCCACCAATTCTCCCATATACATCACGGCAACGCGGTCGGTAACGTTTGCAATGACCCCCATATCATGGGTTACCAATACACAGCCGACTTCCCGCTCTTTACAGAGTTCACGAATCAAATCAAGAATCTGATTTTGAATGGAAACGTCCAGGGCAGTAGTGGGCTCATCAGCAATAATTAATTCGGGCTCACCAGCCAGAGCAATTGCAATAACTACCCGCTGACGCATACCACCAGAGAATTGATGGGGGTATTGCTTGATTCTGATTTCCGGTTCCGGAATACCTACGGCGCTCAGCATCTCGATTGCTTTGATAAAAGCATCAGCTGGATTTAATCCGAGGTTTTCGGTAATGGTTTCAACTAATTGGGTTTCAATGGTCAGAAGCGGATTTAATGAAGTCATTGGATCCTGAAAAATAAATCCAACTCGTTTGCCACGCACTTTACGAATGGCTTCTCCAGAAAGGCCTGAAATGACTTCACCATTCAACCTGATTTCACCACCTGCCACACGACCGGGGGCACTGAGCAAATCAATAATAGCATTACCAACCGTGGATTTACCGGCTCCGGACTCTCCCACAAGGCCCAGAATCTCACCTCTGGCAACCGTGAAAGACATTCCCTTTACGGCCACTGCAACACCGTGACGTGAAGGAAATTCAATACGCAGGTCATTGACCTCCAATAAGGACATGCTCCCCCCCTCAAATTCATTGTGAAAACACAGTCGTTTGTTAATAGCTGCTCTGATAAACGAAAAACTTTTAAAAGCGATTGTCCGGTTAATCGTTTATCAGCCGATTCTTTTATTGATGACTGCTTTTTCATCTAATTCTTATTCGTGCTTTGCCAATCCTGTCGCTCTTGAATACAACGGGCTTACGGCCTTGGAGACAAGAAAGATCTAATCAAAGCTTCGGGACCTGAAAGGTGCACATTCGCCTTTTGGCAAACACTCTTTTTATACACTCGCGCAACGACCAAGGCGGAAATTGTGCGAATCCGGGATCCACCGGACGACGCTGCAATTGTATAATAAAGAGGCAACCGGAACTGTCTAACTCCGCTATTGGCGGAGTTATAACAGGCAAACCCATACAACACATTCGGGTAAACTGGGGGGAACTATAACCAGATAGTTAGAAAATAGGAAGTCTCTGTAACCAGCAACACCTATTTTGCAGGCAAAATTTCGGACATCACTTACAAGAATAAGTAGTATTAGGCAGCTTTCATACCAACTGATACAAACCAGTTACGACAAAGCTGCATATAAACGCCATAGGGACGAGCCATCAACATTAAAGCGCCTATCTGACCCAGACAAGCAGTGATAATCTGCTCTAATGTTGCACCCGTGGCCGCAACCAGCCCGACGTAAACCGGAATCTGAAAAGAAACAAACGCCACTATATCCAGGACTGTATCTCCGACTTTTCCTGATTTGAAAAAATGGCAGTAGCTCATTACCCAGTCGCGATAAATACCATAAGGACGGGCAACCAGCATGTTAACTGGAATACTCATCAAACGAGATTGCAGGGATTGTTCAATAGTCAACCCGGCCACCAGAATTTCAACCAGCAATCCAACAACCAGTCCAAAACTGATCAGGGCAAATGTATCTGCCAGTGTTTCGCGCTTAATTGACATATCACTCCCCCTGAATGCAGACAATAGAATACCTCTGACGTAAGTCACATCAGAAAAAGTCTGAAAAGTTCTGAAAAAAATTATTTGGTTGCCAGGCACAGGCCGCTGGACCTCAAGCGATTGAGACACCTGTTTGACGCGGCATAATTTATACCCGACAAGAACAATTTACAACAGTGAAATACTTTGTTTTAAGAATTAAAAACAAAGTATAAAACTTTAATAAAATATTTTTATAGATTAATAAGCTAAACAAGACTGAATGAGCAAAAAGTATCACCACTATAAAATTAACTTCTTAAGCGACCATCCGGTTTCTGGTGTATTTTTGCGCATGTTTTTTTAGGTCAGGCTGAGCTGGATAGCAAAAAACCCTGCCTTTCAACGAAAGCGCAGGGTTTCCACTTAATTCAAACTGTTTAAGTCTGGTGTCAGGCTGAGTTAGCCAGAGGTTGCAAAGCGAATACTTTCATTACAGAGTAATGTGTGCCTTCTGACGTTGTTTCGCTCTTCATCAATACCACTTCATTGACCGTCATACGGTAACTGGGCATATTGAAAAAATGACTATGAGTCACATGATGATGCTGTTTGAAACGAGCCAGTGTGACGTGAGGCCGGAAATTGCGCATTTCACGACGCATTCCGCACATAAGGGCGCCTTCTTCACAAATTCGGGACAGTGTATTCAACTGCTGGCCTGAGTGTATATTCAGAGCCAGCGCGCGGGGTCTGTGTGCATCAGGGAAAAATTCGAAACACCCGGTCATACAGTCGAATCCGTGAACATTTGCCAGGGAATCTCCAATATAACTGGAAAACTGCTCAAGACTCCGCTCGTCACACTCACCCAGAAAGCGCAGTGTTATGTGTTGCTGTTGTGGTACCATCCAGCGAAGCTTGTGCTGAAGCACATCACCGGCTCGGTGTCGTGCTTTCTTGTGCAGTGTAGCTGCAAGCTCCAGCGGAATCCTGACAGCGATGAATGCACGGATGTTTTTTTGATCTTTTGTTTTCATCAGACACTTCAATTATCACCGCTCGTTGCCAGCATTATGCCTTGGTCTGGGTCAGATAGCGACGGTAATCAGTTAAATACGATTAAGGATTTGCAAGCCTGTCTGCTAACGCTTCCAGGGTTCGACGATTGGGCTTGAGGCCGGCGGGCATCTGTTCAGCCGGGAGCAAGCGAATCATATCAGGAATCTTGAACCGACTGATAATGCCTGCAAGCTTTTGTTTTGTAAATACTTCATTCAGTGAACCTGATTCGGTTTGTACAAATGCAAAAGGCCTCTGCCCATATTCATCATTCCTTACAGATACCACAACAGCCATGGTGATGTCGTCAATGCTGAGTAGAGCCTTTTCAATTTCTTCGGGATGGATGTTCTCTCCGCCAGAGATCAGCATGTTATCCATACGACCAATGACCATTATTTGATCGCCAGAATACTGCCCAAGGTCGCCTGTGTGATACCAACCCTGCCCATCGACGATCGGAATAATGTTGCCATCCTCAAAATAACCTGCAGATAACGTTTTACCTCTGACCAGAATCTCTCCGGAAGCAACTATGGTCAGCTCCCGATAGGGTAATGGCTCACCTGATGTCACTCCCGAGCTGATAAATTGAGGGGTTCCGGTACAGACCTGGGCACTCATCTCTGTCATACCGTAAGTGGTTAGAATCCTGATACCTTTTTCCTGAACTTGAGATACCAGCTCGGGAGACGCAAAACCTCCACCCAAAAGAATGTATTTCAGCCCGGTCTCATCCAGCAAATCGGCTCCTTCTACCAACAATCGGCGCAGCTGAGTATTCACCAACGACACATGGGTAATTCGTTGCTCCACCAGCAATTGCTGCAATGGCACTTTTTGCGTGTCTACGACTATCTCGGCACCTGCGAGCAGGCAACGAACAACAATGCCAAAACCGCCAACATGAAACAAAGGCAGAGACAACAGCCAGGCGTCATGCTCTGTCAGGGGCGTACAGTATTGAGAACCTTTTGCACTGTAAACATGATTCGAGAAAGTATGACTGACGGCTTTGGGCACACCGGTAGTGCCTGAAGTCGCAATCAGATCAAACATAGCTTCTGGCTCAATGATCAGGCGGGCATCCGCTACTTTAGATTGATCCCGGAGGGCGGGCCATTCCAGACCCGGTATCTCTCCAAACCCTTCATTAAGCGCCCACTGAGCGCCAATCTTCCGGCAATACTTTGTCTTCTGCTCAGCAGGCATCTGCGGATTGACCGGGCAATAGACCCACTGGCTTCTCAAGCAGGCAATAATCAATATCACCGAGTCCCAGGCACAGGTTAACGGTACCAGAATCTGATCACCTCTCCTGACGCCCTGACTATAGAAAGCATCACGGATTGTTTCTACCCTTGCATCCAGCTCAGCCCGGGTTACAAGCTGACCATTCACTCTGACAGCAACCTTTTGAGGATCTCTGAGTGTCCACTCTCTCAGAGGGCAGAACGATAACTCCATACATTCTCCATGGCGTTGAGCAAATCTGAAGACAGACGCTGACCATACTCAGGCAAATGACAAAATCCGGGGTTTTGAAAAGCAGAAAGGGTATCAAGACCAGGACATTCCTCTGGGTCACACTGAAGACTGAGTTGTTCAATAAGGCTCAGTCCCAGGGCACTTTCGAAGGATGAGCTAAAAACGACTCTGACCTTTTTCTTCCTGGCCCGGTTAGCCATGGACAAGCATTGGGAGACACCTCCCACCAGGGTTGGCTTCAATACAACAGCTCTGAGCCCGTCTTCAGCCCTGAATCTATTCATTTCTGAGAGACTCGCGCTGACTGCAGACCCCTGCAATGTTTCATCCAGCGCATAACCCATACCGGTTTCCCGGAATAATTGCGGGAATTCTTCAAAATACGGTGTAGGCTCTTCGATATAGCTGATTCTGCTGACAGGCACCTGTCTTGCAAAACCTATAGCCTCATCAATAGACCACCTTTGATTCGCATCGAGCCTGAGTTTTACATGGGCTGGAATCCGATCAAGAATTTGATGCACCGCTCCAACATCCTGCACAGTGTCATTGCGGCCAACTTTTAACTTAAACTCATCGGGCCATTTCTCAGGCCAATCATCCAGACGTCTGAGAGTCAATGCATCGACTCCCAGCAGCAGCGGAGACTCAGAGACCTTCTGTTGACTCCATTGCTCTTCGCCGAGACTGAACTGAACACTCTCGATAGCAAAAGCAACTGATGGATATAGAAGACTTTGATCGGGTAACCCCCGGGAACAATAGTATTCTGCTGCAGCCATCAACTGTTTCAGCGCTTCAACAATACTTTCCCTGCTGAAGTCTGGCAGTGGAGAGGCTTCGCCGTAATGCACCAGTCCATTCTGATCGAACATCTCAAGAATGAAGCCTTCACGGCCTGTCAGAGTCGTCGTTTTTAATGGCAGAGGTTTGCTCAACGGCTGTCGATATCGATAGACGTTGCAGGACTGAAACAGAGCGTGCGTCATAGTGAACTCAAGGTCACAACAGTAGTTGCCTTATGATCGCAGCCATAGCTCCCGGCTGCTCCCTATGAATATTATGACCTGCCTCTTTAATTTCATGAACACTATGAAAGCAACCCATCTCAAGCAGACGATGAGCGATGGCCTGAAATTTCAAATCACGTTCGCCGCAGAAATAATGTGATGTCCCTGAGGAGCGATTTAGCATTCCCCAAAACTCTGGTTGCCTGGACAGACTGAACGCCTCAAGTGCCCATGCCAGAGATTCCCCATTGGCACCCACCTCACCTTGTGCGGAAGATGAGCCGTCAGCTTGATGACTTGAACAACGATAATTCATCAGTCGTTCCCGCTCACGACTGTTCAGATCGGCAAAAACAGGCTGGTGATACCAACGCTGCATGACTTCATTAAGTGGGTCATTGCGAAACTGCTCTGCCCAACCCTGATCATTGTTCCAGCGAGCCCGACGCTCAGTGTTGTCTTCCAGACCGGGATGGGACGACTCGACCAGCAGCCGGTCGATAGCGTCCGCTGCCTGAGTAAGATGATTCATGGCCAGTCGCCCACCCAGTGAATAACCCAACACGCTGTAGTGATCGAGACCCAGCTGGGAAAGCGTTCCCCGCAGCAGATCACCGAAGGCTTCAAACGCATTATCTCGACAGACTTTGACATCGCGGCTTTTGCCATGCCCGGGTAAATCGACAGCCACCAGATAGAGATCTTCCTGAAGGTGTCTGGCTAACCCCTCCCAGTCTCCGGAGTCTCCCAGAAAACCATGCAATAAAACCAACGGCACACCTTCGCGGACACCCCAGGTTCGATAAGCAAGATTGGTTTCGTTCATGACAACACCTCCAGCTGACTTAGCGCCTGCTTTATCTGCTCAGCAGCCTGACCGGGTCGAGTCATCACCTCAATGACTGAAGCACCTGACTTTCGGCTCACCTGCTTCAGAACAGCTGCCAGTGCCTCACGACTGTCAGGCTGATGATAAGACAACCCAAACATTTCTGCAGCCTGACGGGCACTCAAACCATGGGGGGTGACAAAATATTTCTGCGCGGCTTCCGGTCGATCCTCAACCGGCAACAAGTTGAAAATACCACCACCGTCATTGTTGATGACTAACAGGGCAAACGGTGAATCCAGCTGCCTCAGTAGTTGCAGAGAATTTAAATCGTGGAGGAATGAAAGATCGCCGATGACGGCCACCATAAATTTCTTTTCACTCACAGCACAGCCCGCCGCTGTTGCCACCAACCCGTCAATGCCACTGGCACCGCGGTTAGCGTACACCTGCCCGCACTGTAAAAGGGAGAACATATCCAATAGCCGAATGGGCAGACTGTTCCCGATGAATAGACTACAGTTCTCAGGTAATAGTCTGGTCAGATGCGTCCCCAACCAACGTTCTGTCAACAAGCCCGGCGCGGAATCCAGTTTAACCACCAGACTACGAACCGATTGAGATAACTGTTCGATCTGGCCTTTCCACACTGGATCGGAGCCTTGATCGTCGGAAAGCCCGCTCAACATGCGACAGCAGTCAGCAACAGGTCCGACCAGTCGATAGGTCTGGCAGTGACCGGTATCCATTCTGCGAAGCCCCTGACCAACCATCCAGTAATGCTGCCACTCACCGTAAGAGATGAACTTGTCCAGTCTCTTTGACACCAGATGAGCACCCACCTGAAAAATGCGATCTGCCTGACTTAACAAAGCTTTTCCGGCTTTGCTGGCCAGCAGCAGATCAGGATGGGGAACCGTCGCCGGGTGGCCATGAAGCTGGGATTGAAGATCGGCCAGCAGTGGCCAGCCCAACGCCCGGGCCAACTTTACAACCGCTTCGGCAGACTCTTGCTCATCAATCCGTCCTGCTATGATCAGACCTTTGCTCGTCGAAAAGTCTGACCAACCAACGGGACTTTTGTCCAATGACACATTCAGCTCAGTGTTATAGGCAGTAAAAGGCGTATTGGCTGAACACCAGAATGACAATCGATTCAGATAACCTGAATAATCATAGACCTTTCCTACCGGATACAAAGGTTCCCGGAACATACAGTTGATATGCATTGGAAGCCCCTGCTGGCAGGAACGGGCAAAGGCTTGATCAATACTGGTCAGTAACCAGCCGGGAGGAATATTCTCATCAGGTGTTGGCAGTGTTAAAGTAGCCTCCGGATAGTCGGCATAAATATCCTGCTGCTCAATGGCCTGATTAGCTCCGCAGTCAATAAGCTCAGGAGGTCGATCGGCGGTGATTATAACCAATGGCACATCTGACTGTCTGGCTTCTATGATGGCGGGATAAAGGTTTGCAACCGCGGTCCCGGAAGTAGTCATCACCGCAACCGGTTTACGGGTACTTTTGGCCAATCCCAGAGCAAAGAATCCCAAACCACGCTCGTCAAAGTGCACATGCTTTTCAAACTGACTGTTTTCTGCCGCCACCAGTGTCAAAGGGGCAGAGCGAGAGCCCGGGGCAATGCAGACATGCTCAACACCCAGCCGACTCAATTCTTCCAGAATCAGTGCAGACCAGAGAAAATTAAGGCTGGGATGCCTGGTGGGAAAGGTCATGAGATCGTCCAATACGGTTAGATGTATCCATCACACTGGTCTTGGGATCCAACAATGATAGAACGGTTCCGATCTTGTTATTCAGCTCCTGCCACTCATCCCGGGCATCTGAGCCATTGACTATGCCGGCACCTGAAAACACCTTGAGCTGTTGCTCTTCCAGCAAAGCACTGCGTATCAATACCGTGAAATCGCTGCGCTTTTTACCCAGCACACCACAAGCTCCGGCATAAAGCCCTCTGCTATAGACTTCACGCTCTTCAATGAAATCCTTTGCCACCTCTCTGGGCTCACCTCCGACCGCAGGCGTGGGATGCAAAAGCGAAAGTATCTGACTGTCACTGACTCCATCCTTGAGCACGCCCCTGATTAACTGCCTTAGATGTTGAATCGTTTTTAGCTTGACCACGGAATGACTGCGGTCAAATTCCAGATCAGTGCAGATGGATTCAAGCCGCATCCGGATATCATCCAGCACGAGGCGATTTTCATGAACATTCTTTGAGTCATTGAGCAGACATTGCTCAAGTTTCAAATCTTCATTGCAATCAATGCCCCGCCGGGTCGTCCCTGCCAGAGCTTCAGTCTGAACAACCCGATCGACACGACGAAACAAACGTTCCGGAGAGCAGCCAAAAAAGAGTGAGCCCTGATCGGATTCAAAGGCAAAAACATAAGACCTGGGATTTGCCAATTGCCAGTGATACAGTAGCATCCAGGGATCCAACTGACCTTCCAGCAGACTTAATCTTGCCTCCCTGGAAAGCACCACTTTTTTCAGGGCACCTGACTCAAGCCCCTCAAGTGTCTCCCCAATCAGGGAATCCCAATGCGCCTTGTCAGGTCTGAATTCCGGGGTTCCCAATAGACAGTGAGTGTCCCCTTCTTCCAGTGTCCAGCTGACCCGTTCAAGATAACCCAGAGCCTTATCGATACTGGTGATCCATGACAGCCCATCATGACCCATTAGGTGACAGGCCAGCGAACATCCTTTTCGGGTCTGAACCACTTCGATCACCGGGAAAAAGAATTCGCCATACCCAAATGCAGGCCAGATCATCTTCTGACTGTCCGAAAAAGACAGGTATCCAAGGCAGCGCGTCGTTTTATCCAACATTGCGTTCACCTGCTGAAAGCAAGTGTTCACTTCAGACCGGTCTTTGATCTCGAATCGCCAGGCTTTTCCAAGACCCGCCACTTTATAATCACTGTCGCGATCCTGCCAGTAGGTTTTTTCAGGTAGTGTCTGATCAGACAACCAGTTGAATAGATTAATCATGGGAAGAGGCTGTTCAGTCCTTACCAAAGTCCGCTCTGGTGCATCGGACAAGCGAAGCTGTCTCAACCGCTCAGTCAGCTCTGCTACCTGACTTTGAACTTCTTCTATCAACACCCTACTCCCAAGCGCTTAGGCAAAATTCAGATAGTAAATGGTACGTATCAGAATCAATCCCTTCAGGATGGTATTTACCGAAGCATTAATGAATCAAGGAAAAAGGTTATCTTCCAAGACGAAGGCTCTAAGCATTTCATGCAACAAAATGCCAATGCCTATCGTACTGATGTGATCAGGAACTCACCCGATAGCCCTCAACAAAAGCCTCACCAAAAGCCGAATGGAAATGATAGTATAGAACTCGATATAAATACTCTGGAACCAGATCGAGTATGGCAACCAACGGCGAATCAGCCAGAAGATGGCTGGAAGAAAATCAGGACAAGGTTTCTCTTGAACGCATACGACAAATTCGAGATAACCTCTCAAATAAACTGCAGGCTGTGGATGAATCCGACGGGACCTATCCCGGTCTTCTGGAAGCGCTGGACGTAATGGATAATTATCTGCTTCAGGAAGAAGGGGAAGCAACGGCACCAGAAAGTGAACCTGCCAGCCTCGACCTGAGTCCATTGATTCCTCAATCCGACCATCAACCCCCTCAACTCAGTGAACAAGAGAAAAAACTGAAGTTTCAGCAGCTGCTGAAAACCGGGAAGTTTTAGCTCTCTGACCCAAATATGTTCAATTCTGCCAGACCTCTGCCTGAGCCATAGTGAAGGTCACATAAATACCGGGATATTTCCTCTTTGGCGTGTACTTTGCTCCACTGTCTGTGCAATCGTGGCTGCTGAAAATAAAAAAATGCCTTGATCAAGCCTTCGGCATTGCACCAGTCTATTCGGTGCCATGCCGGGCGCCAAGGCATGAGTTTAAAGAGGCCCTCAGTGAGGGACTTTCAGGCGCTTGCACTCCTCCACCACCAGGTCGTAGCTCCAGACCTGGTCCAGGGGAGCAGGTTCCTCATGCTCAATCAATTTGTGACACATCTGCATGGGGTTCAACCCTTTCTTCTTCAAGCGCTCCAAAACTTGTTTCAATTTGGCATCATGAGGATCAGTCACATCACTATCCTGATGACGCTTTTTGACAGCCACTTTCAATTGCTTCATGGCACCCTCTCTCTTTCGTTAACCTGTAGATTCAGGGTTTGTCATAGGGAACAGACACCTATTACTCTATACCCAATTAATTGATTCTGCGTGCTATAGGGAAGGAGTGAGCTCATAAAACGTCTTACGGCCTGACCCAGTCATTGGACTGTGTCAGTCAGGCCTTCGACGATCTGGAGAGAGGATGTCAACTGACCATGGCTAATACCGTGTACGGCTGATCAAACTCGTGATTAATCGACCAACCTTATGAGAGCGAGGGCTTTTCATCCTCATAGCGGGAAACAGAACGAGTCATGCTCTCCACTTTTTCAAAACGATCTGTCATATCCCTCGAAGGCTGACGCCCCAAAAAACTGAATAAAACACAAGCCATCATAGAGATCACAAACCCCGGTATTATCTCATAAAGATCGAATATGCCACCGATTAATGGTTTCCATATCACTACGGTGACAGCACCGGCAATAATGCCCGCCATAGCTCCCGGTCCAGTCATTCTTTTCCAGTACAGAGACAGCAGCAGAGCCGGACCGAACGCTGCCCCTAAGCCAGCCCAAGCATAAGATACCATTCCAAGAACAGTACTGTCGGGATTCATCGCTAGCCAGGTAGCAATCAATGCAATACCCAAAACCGCCAGTCGGCCCACCAGCAAAACTTCCCGGGCATTGGCGTTCACTCTGAAAAGATCCCGGTAGAAATCTTCAGCAAAAGCCGTAGAACACACCAGCAATTGAGAATCAGCAGTGCTCATAATGGCCGCGAGAATAGCGGCCAGTAAAATCCCGGCAATCACCGGATGGAAAAGCGTATTCACCATCAACATAAAGATGGCCTCAGGATCATGCAGCTGCACTCCGGACCGCCCGGTATAAACAATACCTGCCAGTCCCACGAGTAAAGCGCCCAGCATACAAATGCCCGTCCAGCTTACGGCAATTCGTCTGGCCAGAGTCAGTTGACCTGAAGATTGCACAGCTTTGAACCTGGCCAGAATATGCGGCTGGCCAAAATAACCCAGCCCCCAGCCCAGTAACGAGAAAATGGTAATGAATGAAAGGGCCTGACCTTCGCTCGTCGTAAAGAGATTCAGGAGTTGCGGGTTCAACTCTTCGATTTCCAGAATCACCTGATCCGCCCCACCACTGATCTCAATGGCTGCGATGGGCACAATCAGCAAAGCAGCTGCCATGAGTAGCCCCTGAATCAGATCCGTCCAACAAACCGCCAGAAAACCACCAAACAGGGTATAAGAAACCACCGACAACATTCCGATGATGACAGCCCACTCATATTGGATGCCAAAAACAGACTCAAAAAGCTTACCCCCGGCCACCAGACCGGAGCTGGTATAGAACAAGAAGAAGATAAGGATGAATGCTGCTGATACCGGTTGTAAAAGTCCTTTATGATCTTCAAAGCGACTGGCAAAATATTCCGGTAAGGTAAGCGAGTCGTCGGCAACCACGCTATAAACTCTCAAGCGTCGGGCAACGATCAACCAGTTCAGCCAGGTTCCTCCCAGCAACCCCGCTGCCAGCCAGAACGCTTCCAGACCTGCGGCAAAAGCATAACCAGGCAATCCAAGCAGCAACCAGCCACTCATATCAGACGCCCCGGCGCTCAGAGCGGCAGACCACGGCCCCAGAGAACGTCCCCCGAGAAAATAATCTGCTGAACTGGCTGTTTTTTGCCAGGCAATGTAGCCAACACCCAGCATTACGGTAAAATAGACCAGAAAGGTCAGGATTATCTGCAGATTTCCTTCAGACATAATTGATTCCCTAAATTGTCATTCGTGTTCTTTTTTTATCAAGGTAGTTCATTTATCACTCTTCAGTAATATTTATGTATTTTTTTATAGCCAGATGGATTAATCCTCACCTTTCAGTCACCCATCTTAGCTATCCACTCAACTCCAGATTTCCTTTCGTATTGAGATTATCTGGCTATTCTTATGACCGATATGCAGTCTTAATGAGCTGTCGGCGTCTCGATACTGGCTTCAATCTGGGGCCAACTGTCTGAGTTCAACCCATGGCAACGTGTCGTATGATCCCACTGAAAAAGTGCGACCAAGTCTGGATTAACGTCAACCTGGCGACTTTTGATCCCGCCATGTCAGATCCTTACGGCTCAAGACACGGTTGTGCCCTGGGTATTCACAATGGAAAAATTGCTCGCATCGAACCCATGTCTGATGTCACCGCTACGCGGCTGCCCTATGATGTGATCGACGGCCATAATGGTTGGCTGACCCCCGGCCTCATCGACTGCCATACCCATCTTATATTCGGCGGCCACAGAGCTCAGGAATTTGAATTAAGACTGAAAGGTGTGCCCAATGAACAGATTGCCGCACAGGGTGGCGGTATTCTTGCAACAGCCAGGGCCACCCGGGTACGCTCCAAAGAACAACTGATCAAATCGGCTCTTCCGCGCATCAAGGCATTAACCGCTGAAGGCGTTACACTGATTGAGATTAAATCAGGCTATGGTCTGAACTTGGCAGATGAAATCAAAATGCTGGAAGTCGCCAAAGAGTTGCACAATCGCCACTCCGTAAAAATTATCACTACATTGCTGGTGGCCAGCGCATTGCCTCCGGAGTTTGCGGGCAGAACCGATGAATATGTTGACATGATCTGCCAACAACTGATTCCGGAACTGGCGGAAAGAAAACTCGCAGAAGCCGTTGATGTTCATTGTGAAAATATTGCGTTTAGCATGACTCACAAAGCAAGGATTTTTCAGTCAGCAATAGACCATGGTCTACCGACAAAATGCCATACCGAACAGTTCAATGAAAACGGGGGAGCGTCTCTGGCGGCACATATGAATGCCCTATCCTGCGATCACCTGCAATATGTCTCTGAGCAGGGTATCGCCGATATGGCCAAATCCGGATCTATTGCGGTATTGCTTCCCGGATCTTATTACTTCATGCGTTCCCAAACCGCCCCCCCGGTAGAACTGCTAAGACAGTACCGTGTCCCTATCGCGCTGGCCACAGATACCAACCCGGGGACGTCACCCCTGGCCTCAATAAGGATGATGATGAATATGGGTTGTATCTTTTTTCAGCTGACACCCGCAGAAGCTCTGGCGGGCGTCACTATCAATGCTGCTCGTGCTCTGGGTATTGCCGATCACTACGGCAGCCTGGAAGAAGATAAAGTGGCAGATTTTTGCCTATGGGATATTGATCACCCCAATGAGCTGGCTTATCAACTGGGTCACTGTCCTTTGCAGCAGCGAGTCATTGATGGGCAGATCACTGATATCAGAGACTGATCGACTCAAACACCATCACGGATGACTAAGGTCACCAGTCCTGCAAAGCCCTACTCCATCTTGAAACACACAACTTTACTTCATTAAAGTGGCGATAGTGACAACACCGTCTATTCTAAATTCCCATGAAAACCTGTCTCACCCTCAGCCTGTGGATAATCCCGAGCTTATTGTCTGGATTAAATCGCTGCTTACTCGGGATCAGCATCACAGTAGCTGAGTGCTCAGGCAAAAAAAGGCAGAAAATCGTGACCCCAGCGTTATATGAAGCGCTTAACAGCGCCCACAGTTATCCCTGTACATGGGTGCAGGTAGCAGAAACGGTGACCGTTCAAAAGATCATCCTGTTTGATTATGCAGTAAGCCTCAGTCACTCAGTGCCTCTGAAATTCCTGGCAGGCTTTAAAATCGATCAGCGCCCGCGCTGGAAACAAAAGCCCACCTGATCGGTAAACCACGAATACGACCCGATATTTTTCTGTAGTAGGCATCAACGCTGCACCGGTCAGAAAAAGTTTCTGAATCTGAGATATGGGCAAATTTGTCGGCGTTCTTGTCCTTGTTTTATTCACACGGGGGGATGCAGGTTCGGGTATCAAAATTTGATTCGGTGTTGCGTTAATCCACCCAAAACGAGGGACGGTAGTGTGGATAAATCAAAGTTATAAATTCTGGAAGTTAAAATTTGAAAAAAATGTATTTGCACGATGCCGCAGAAGATATAGCTGCATCGTTCAAAAGTCGGCATTTATGGGCAGCCCTTGGCTGGCACGATATTCGGGCGAGATACCGCCGTTCGACCCTTGGTCCTTTGTGGTTAACCATCAGTATGGCGGTTACTGTTGGGGCAATGGGGCCACTCTATGGCACCCTGTTTGGTTATAATGCCTCTGAGTTTATTCCACATCTTTCGCTTGGGCTGATTTTCTGGGCGTTTATATCGGGCTCCATATCAGAGTTTGGTGATGCGTTTTTCAACTCGGCACACCTCTTAAAGCAAGCAAAACTTCCCCTGACTGTTTTCGTGTTCAGGGTTTGTTACCGTCATCTGGTGATCCTTGGGCACAACATCATTATTTATCCGGTCATTATGTTGTTGCTGAATCTTACACTGAACTGGAACATGCTCTGGTTGTCACCAGCCATCGTTCTAGTCATGGTGAATATTTTTTGGATGGGGTTATTACTCTCTATTTTCTGTACTCGCTATCGGGATATGTTCTCGGTCATTACCAGCATGATGACACTGATGTTTTTTATCACCCCAATTGTCTGGAAAGTGGAACAGCTACCTCAGTCCCGCCGTTACCTTGCTGATCTGAACCCCTTCACCGCTCTGCTGGAGCTGCTGAGGCAACCAGTACTGGGTAATATGCCAGCGGCTAAATATTGGATTTATACCGGCATAATGGCGATGAGTGGTTTAACCATTGCATTCTTGTTGCTTGCACGATGCCGTCACCGTGTCACCTATTGGCTGTAAAAACTTACTATGCACATTAAACTGGATAATGTATCGGTCAGGTTTCCGATATACGACGCTAAGCAGCGCTCCTTTAAACAGACCATTTTGAATGCTGCAACGGGTGGGACTATTCTCGATTCAGGAAAACTGACCGAAGTAGAAGCATTGAGAAATATTACTCTGGATATCAAAGAAGGTGACAGGGTTGCCCTACTGGGGCATAACGGTTCTGGAAAAACTACATTGCTTCGGGTAATGGCTGGGGTATATACCCCAACATCCGGGGCGATATCTGTTAAAGGAAAAGTGACCAGTCTGCTGGACTCTATGCTGGGCATGGATGGTGAGGCAACAGGGATTGAAAACATTTATTTACGAGGACTGTTTCTTGGCCTAAAACCTAAAAAAATCAGATCTTTGACAGATGATATCATTGATTTTAGCGAGCTTGGTAATTTTATAAGTATGCCTGTCAGAACATACTCTAGCGGTATGGTACTGCGCTTGGCGTTTGCAATCTCGATGAGTGTGCAACCTGAAATCCTGATCATGGATGAGTGGATAAGCGTAGGGGATGAGAATTTTAAAAACAAGGCTGATAGTCGTTTAGCCAGCTATGTAAATAATGCTGGTATACTAGTGCTGGCCACCCACAACACCTATTTTGCTAAAACATTATGTTCAAGTGTTATTCAGCTGAATCATGGAAATATTGGGTAAGATGATGGTCGATATTTCGGTCTATTATTTTTTTAGCATAACCTAGCACAACTGATAAAAATAAGTTTATCAGCTCAGTACAGGTCGGTAATTCAGCAGATATACTAAAAATCATCCTTAGAAGAATGAATGTTTGAGTAGCATTGGGATCGGACAATACAGACACAGAGCATAATCACGCACAATGATTAATAAGCAATAAAGGTATCATAACAGTGATTACTAACAATCATGCATCAAGAGTGTATAGAGAAAGATTAAAACCAATCAATAGCGCGATAGAAAGAACAATCTAAATGAATGCTTTTGTCAGCGAAAACAGCGACTTCGAGCTTATATTTTCGACTGGAAATATACCCGATTTAATTCTTAATCAGTCCCTCTATTTTTTCAAAAGCTATCAGTACTTAGTTTTTATAAAAGATAATGGAGAAGAAAAAATCCCAAACAAAATAAGATTAAATAATATTCATTTCGAATATTTTGATAAAAAAGACATTATAAGAATATATAAGTCAAAAACTGAAAATGGACTTGTAAGAGAGATCATTATAAGAACAAAAAATAAAAAAAGAAATGAGACTTCTAAACTTAGAAGCATTCTATACAAACACCCTTTTTTACACCAAAAAATCAAAACAATAAGAAGAAACATAAAAAACAAAAAGCACTTAAAGCCAGATACAACATTAAAAAAAATACATAATTTTTCTTTCTTAACTAAGGAAGTCATACCAAGAAAAAACCTGTCAAATAGATCAGTGCTATTTTTGGCACACTGGCTTGAACTTGGCGGCGCTGAGTCATTTTTATTAAAAACAATTCAAAATGCTAATAGGCAGGGCTCTCAATGCCATTTAGTAACTACAGTACCATCAGCAGATGAAAAACTGACTTTATATGAAAATGAGGTTGTTGACTTAGTTCAATTCCATTCACTTTTTAAACCAGAAGAGTTTTTAGAATTCATAATTGGATATATTACTGAAAAAAAGATAGAAATAATACATATACATCACTCAGTGCTCGCGTATTGCGCACTACCATCGATTAGAATATTGTTTCCTGAACTTCATGTTGTAGACACCCTACATATTATGGAATACGACACGGGCGGATTTGTTGCAACGTCAGCACACTTTAGTCAGTATATTGATCGCCATCAAATAATTTCAAAATCTCTTGCAGTAAGGCATAAATCCTACAACAGTTTTACCGAGGATAGGAAGTATCAGGTTGACTACCTGGCCAATGTTGAATTAAATCCTGATCTGAACAACCCTTATAATAAAATTATTGAAAATCGATATAAATTTGTTTTTATTGGGAGATATGCCTTTCAAAAGAGACCAATATATTTTATTAAATCTGTAGAACATTTTATTAAGAAATATGGTAAATCTTTAGACCAAGAACTTGAGTTTTTAATGTACGGCGGTGGAGAACTCGAAAGTAGTATTAAAGCGTATGTGCATAAGAAAAAATTACCCATCAAGATTTTTCATGAAACATATGAAGTTGATAAAATATTAAAAGAATCTTTTGCCTGCATAGTTCCTTCGGACAATGAAGGTATAACACTTGTCTCTTACGAGTCAATTTCTAACGGAACTTTTTATTTAACAACTAACACTGGCGACCAAGGAGAGTTCCTACTGAATGATTTTATGGTAGAAGATAAAATTTTCAACATTCCTACTAAGCTGGCAAAGAAATATTATGATCTAATTACTGAAGAGAAATATTACCACAGCAGATTCCTTGTTCAAAAAGAAAAATTATCTCAATTTATTGACCACTCATTTGATATCAATTCTCTCCAAAATTTATATTCATAATGGCATTGTTATGAACAAAATAATTGCAGTTATCGTTACATATAACAGACTAAACACGTTAATCAGATCCATAGATGCAATTTCAAATCAAACGCAACCCGTAGATGAAATCATCATAATCAATAATGGTGATTCATTTGATATTACTTTGTTCCCAAAAGAACATCAGAAGAGAATTACAATAATAAAGCCCAGCTCAAACATTGGAGGCGCAGGAGGCTTTAGTTTGGGAATTCAAAAGTCAATTGATCGTTCTGCGGACTTCGTATGGGTTATGGATGATGACGCTATTGCTAATAAAACCGCTCTGCACCATCTTTACATATGCTTCAAAAAATTCTCAGTTTTTTTGCCAGTTGGTTTTGTCTGCTCAAATGTAAAGTGGACAGATGGTTCGATTTGCGAAATGAATCAACCAGCTGTTCGATGGGATTGGGCGAGATGGTTTGATGAAAATGAGCATACAATCAATATTGAGTCCTGCTCATTTGTCTCTGTTTTAATTCCCAGAAATGTTATCTTAGAGAAGGGATTGCCTGTATCTGATTTCTTTATTTGGTGTGATGATACGGAATATACAAGACGGATATCCAGCACTCATGTTGGTCTTTGCAATCTGTCTAGCGAAGTAGTTCATGAAGTTATACAAAATTTAGGTGTAAACTTTTCACTAGTTAATGAAGCATCACTATGGAAATACAAATATGGTGCAAGAAATCAAGTAGCAATGGAAAGAAAGAAATCTTTTATCCACGCATTACTAGCTTCAATTAAAATAACACGTAGTGTTCTGAGTGGGAGTGCACCAAGAAGAATACAAAGTGAGGTAGTCTTTGCATGTATAAAAGGTATGTTTTGGAATTATAAAATCCCGAAAACAGAATACATTAACTGAATAAAATGTAAATATTCATTTTTATTTTTACGATATATTATGAGTAATTACTTATTTGTTGGCGCGGGTTTCTCATGCGCTGTAATCGCGCGCGAGCTTGCAGAAGCCGGAAACGGTATTACTATAATTGAACAACGCCCTCACATTGCCGGAAATTGTTACTCCGAACGTGACCGTGAATCCAACATTATTGTTCACAAATACGGCCCCCATATTTTTCATACGGATAACGTGCGGGTCTGGGATTATATTAATCGCTTCGGCGAAATGCTCCCCTATGTTAACCGTGTTAAAGCGGTCAGTAATAGTCGGATTTATTCTCTGCCCATTAACCTGCACACCATAAACCAGCTTTTTGAAACTCACCTCTCTCCAAACGAGGCTAAAGAACTAATTGAAAGCAAAGCTGACCTTTCTATTGAGATCCCGAAAACTTTTGAGGAACAGGCACTCAGGTTTGTAGGCCCTGAAATTTACAACGCATTCTTTGCAGGGTATACACGCAAGCAGTGGGGCATTGAGCCTTCTGAGCTGCCTGCAAGCATTCTTAAACGCTTACCCATTCGTTTTAATTATGACGATAACTATTTTGCTCACAAGTATCAGGGTATGCCAAAAAACGGCTATACCGATATAGTTGCGGCGATGTTGGATCATCCATCCATTACCGTTCACTTGAGCACGCCCTATAGCATCGGAATGAGAAACGACTATGATCATATATTTTGGTCTGGCCCTTTAGATGCCTGGTTTGACTATGAATTCGGTCGCCTTGGTTATCGAACACTTGATTTTGAACCCGTTCGTGGTATTGGCGATATGCAGGGGAATGCCGTCATTAATTACTGTGATAGCAACGTGCCTTATACCCGAATCACAGAGCATAAACACTTTGCGCCATGGGAAACTCATGAGCAGAGCATCTGCTTTATGGAATACAGCCGACAGTGTGATGAAAATGATACTCCTTATTATCCAATTCGATTGGTCAAAGACAAAACATTACTGAAGCAGTATGTTGAAAAAGCGTACCATGAGAAGAACGTTACCTTTGTTGGGCGACTGGGCACTTATCGCTATCTGGATATGGATGTCACGATCAAAGAAGCTCTGGATGTTGCTGATGCCGTAAAGGCGTCTCTGGCAGCATCCGATGATTTAAAACCTTTCTATGTGAAGCCTCTCTGATTACCTATGTTTGATCAAATTTGTGCAGTGGTAGTTACCTTCAATCGCAAGCAACTTTTGTTACGATGCCTTGACGCAATCCTTAATCAATCCATCAAACCGAGTCATTTTATCGTTGTTGATAATGCGAGTAATGATGGTACTGAACAGGCGTTAGCCAGCCATGGTTTTTTGCATAGAAAAGACTTTACCTACTACAGGCTTGAGGTAAACCTGGGTGGTGCAGGTGGTTTTCACTATGGCGTCAAGCTGGCTGACAAACGAGGCTATTCGTTTTGCTGGCTCATGGATGATGATGGTTTTCCCTCTCAACAGTGTCTTGAAAAACTACTGACCTATAAGGAAAGTTATGATTTTTTTGGGCCTTTAGTCTTGGATGAAGAGAATCACAATAAATTGTGCTTTCCAATGCGGCTGCCGGGAAAGCTCAGGATCTTACGAAGCGTAAAAGACGTTTATGATTATGCAGTAAATGGAATACTAAAGGATGTTGTAACTCCGTTCAATGGCATTGTCTTAAATTTAGCCATAGTTCATTCGGTTGGTCTACCAAAAAAAGAGTTCTTCATTTGGGGTGACGATATTGAATATCTACAGCGTATTTTGAGAGCAAAAGGCAGAGTTGCTACTGTTTGCGATGCTGTGTTTCATCACCCGACAGACCAAAACCTGGGTGAGAGCATGGTGTTTGGTTTGCTTCACTTTAATGATACTGACTCAGCACTGAAACTTTACTGCTTGTGCAGAAATAACGTTGCTAATCTACTTGAATATAAAGGTAAAATCAGTGCCCTGATTTTTATTGCTAAATGTTTTTGGTTCTATCTGTTTACAAAACCCTCCATCAAAAAGTTGGCGTTGTCTTTCAAAGCAATTTGCCACGGGTTATCCGGAAACTTTTCTTATCATAAGGTTATTTTGAATGGCTGCCGAACGCTCTAGCATCGCCGTCGTTATTGTGACATATAACCGAGCAGAGATGTTATCCCAATGCCTTAACAGCCTGCGACAACAACAATTGCCAGCTAACATGGTCTATGTCGTGGATAATGCCTCTACAGATCATACGTTAAAGGTGCTGGAACAACAGACAAACCTTCCATTCCAAGTTATTAGAATGGAGGAAAATGTTGGCGGTGCAGGCGGTTTTTCGGCAGGACTTGAGCGTGCTTATTACGGTGGCTATGAGTGGCTTCTACTGATTGATGATGACGTACTTCTGGATACTGACTGCCTTCTTCAGTTTATGAAATACCAGCAGTCGGTGATGATCGGGGTAAGAGAGGACCAATCAGGGAAATTAGTTGAGCGAGCTTTATTAAAGTATGAGCTTCGTAACCCCTTTTGTTTCTGCCCCGGACGTCCAAGCATTAAAGAGAAATATTCGTCAAGAGATCAAATGCCAGAACTGTTAGCTGTTGAAGGGGCTACCTTTGAGGGCTTTATGGTTAATCGTCGTATTGTTGATCTGGTAGGATTTCCTAATCCTGATTACTTTATTTTTTATGATGACCTTGACTATACACTGCGTATTCGTGATGCCGGATTTAAGATTCAGGCGATTAGGGATGCCAGGATTATAAGGCAGCAGAGTTATGATACTGGCTCGGCTCTTTCAACATGGAAAGGCTTTTATATGTACAGGAACTTTTTCTTGATTCATTACTTATTTGGCAGCAACATACTGGTAAAGCTAAAACCTGTTTTTTTGTTCTCTGGTGCTGCTGCTGTTAAGATTATGACTTTTTTTCTGTACCCAAAATACTTTGGTACAATCAGCAAGGCTTTCTTTTCATCTCTTGGAATGTTTTTTAAACGTCGACCCAAGATTACAGCATTTCGAAAGAACAAGGTAATTATTGATCATCGCTAATGTGTCATTTTTTCAAACAATACTGGTTCCCGCTGTCTGCATTCGTTACTACATCAGCTCTGCGGAGCTAACGACTGGAAAATTAGTTAAAACCAGCCGGGAGCACTGGCACGCCGAGAATAAGCTTCACTGGAAACTAGGTGTTGAGATGAGAGAAGACGAGTGTCGTATCCGAAGAAATGACGGAGCAGAAATTTTGGCAGGCTTTAGACATATTGCAGTCAATCTACTGGACAGCACGAAAACCTTCAAAGCAGGTCTGAAGAGAAAACAAAAGAAAGCAGCTATGAGTACACGCTATCTGGCTGAAGTCCTTGCTGAGCAGGCACATTCATGATTTTGCCGTGGTTTGAAGCCAAACTTCCAACCTGTAGACGTCACTCCAAGCTTAGCCTCTTCTAAGAAAACCTTTCGACTGTTAATCCGGTGGTTATCACAAACGACAATTGGCATTGAATCAATGAGTGACAAATCAGTTTGTTGCCCCATACATTTCTTTTGAGATAAACGGTCAGTGCTATCAATGCCTTTTTCATGAGCTCCACAAAACGATCGTAAGAGACCAAATTTGGAAAGTAGTCTTATTTATCTCGAACAATGAGGTTCTGGTAATAAAGCTTGAAATCTCGAAAGGCACTCTGATGAAAACAAATGATGATGGTCATTATTTCACTGAGCGACAGTTTCGATATAACCGGCGACTTTTTGATATTAAAGAGAAGCTGTTTATTTCATTCTAGTTCAAAAGTCAGGCAGAAATCATCAACATCACAGAATACACTGGTCATAGACATGGGAGCCTCTGCTCAGCTATCTGAGGACCGTAACCGAAAGATAGTTAAATCACAGGGGCTTCTTTGTCTTTTTTACATCGAACTCACGTTAATTAGATATATTTCACTTCTTACTTCAAGAAGGACACGACATGGGCATAATTGGACGAACCTTGCATATGCTTTCCAGGCCGCACGGAATAGAAAAGATAGATAATCCTGGTCATAAATCATTTACAGAGCGCCTGAAGTATGACGAGGTGCCTCGTGCAGTACGCTTATCCCGTGTATCGCGCGGCTATAGAGGCCCAGCGTCTGGGGATCAAGCGCATATCTGTGATTGAATTCGGCGTTTTCACCGGGCATGGGATGCAGGATCTTGAGTCTATCGCCGAGCAGGTTGAACCTGAAACGGGTGTAAAAATTGATGTTATAGGATTTGATTCCGGCAAGGGGATGCCTCCACCTGTGGATTACCGTGACATGCCCTATGTCTGGCAAGAAGGTTTTTTTTCCATCAACGTGGACGAGGTAAAAAAACATCTCCATCGTTCAGAGCTCATCCTCGGTGACGTTGGCGAAACCGTTCACGAGTTCATGAAGAAAGACAGGGCGCCGATCGGTTTCATCAGCTTTGACCTTGATTACTATTCTTCCACCGTCAGGGCCTTTGAGTTATTGAAATATCCAGACAAGCATTTCCTCCCGAGAACGTATTGCTATTTTGACGATATTGTGGGGGACGATTATGAGATTCACTGCGAGTGCGTAGGTGAGCTTCTGGCCATTAAGGAGTTCAACGAGGAAAACGAGAAAAGGGTATTATGCCCTATCCATAAGCTGAGGAATAAGCGTATTGTTCCTGCAGGATGGACCGAGCATATATATGTTTTTCACATTTTTGATCACCCGCTTTACTCCAAATATATTAATACGGACAAGGACTGGTAGCAGTGAAACATGTCGCGCGGTAACTAGTCCGCATTGCTTCCCGACAAATAGTATGTCCATAATAGCTTGTGATCTGCCGCTCCAAGTTCATTGCCGATTGCTCATCTCCTCGCTCTTGGGCAGCCCCGGTCAGCCACTCAGGGAAAAATCATGAAAACCCCTGAAATTATTGACCCGTAGCTTATATTTATTTTCTTTTTAATACTTCTATGGTCTTATACCTTTACATCAGGATAAGGCCTCAGAATGAATACTCACGATTTGATTTAACAACTCTCTATTATCAGTAACCCACGCCAAGCTTGGAAAGTCGGCCACAAGCTAACAGACATCCTTTTTCTGACCATCTGTGCTGTCATTGCCGACGCAGAAGGCTGGGGTGAAATCGAAGACTTTGGTCATGAACGGCTGGACTGGCTTAAGCAGTACGGTGATTTTGAAGAAGGCATTCCTTCTATTGACACCATAGCGCGAGTCGTGAGTACCATCAGCCCAAAGCGGTTCCAGAAGTGCTTTATTGACTGGATGAATGCCTGTCACAAAGTCTCTCAAGGAGACGTTATAGCCATCGACGGCAAGACGCTCAGACGTTCTTACGATAAAAGTAAAAAACGCGATGCGATTCATAGGGTTAGTGCTTTCTCTGCGGCTAATAACGTAGTTCTGGGGCAGCTTAAAACAGAAGAGAAATCTAATGAAATAACCGCCATCCCCGAACTCTTGAAGCTCTTGGAAATCAAGGGTTGTCTTGTGACACTCGATGCCATGG
Source organism: Endozoicomonas sp. ISHI1 (assembly GCF_024606225.1). Lineage (GTDB taxonomy): Bacteria > Pseudomonadota > Gammaproteobacteria > Pseudomonadales > Endozoicomonadaceae > Endozoicomonas_A. Next base: position 238,600 of record NZ_JAGRPU010000003.1, read on the forward strand.
GATGTCAGCGAGATATAGCTCGGGCCATAGTCGAAAAGGAGGTTGACTATCTGCTAGCGGTCAAAGGCAATCAGGGTAAGCTTGAAAAGGCCTTCGATCATCACTTCTCTTTGGAGAAGCTGAACCAATGGCAGAGTGACACATCGAGAATAAGCTTCAATGGTAACTCTTCACTGGTAACTCGATGTTGCGATGAGAGAAGACGAGTGTCGCATCCGAAGAAATGAGGGAGCAGAAATTTTGGCAGGCTTTAGACATATTGCAGTCAATCTGCTGAACAATACCAAAACCTTCAAAGCAGGTCTGAAGAGAAAACAAAAGAAAGCAGCTATGAGTACATGCTATCTGGCTGAAGTCCTTGCTGGGCAGGCACTTTCATGATTTTGCCGTGGCGCGCACTCTTCTCGACTAGGCAGAGTCAAAGAATACGTACTATATTACGTACGCTGATAGTGAAAGAATCAGGAGAAAACCCATGAGCAGATACAGTGCCAGCGAAGCCCGTGCAAATCTGTACAGGCTGATTGATGAAACCGCCCAAAACCATAAACCAGTTCTCATTACCGGCAAACGGAATAATGCCGTAATGGTATCTGAAGAAGACTGGAGTGCTATTCAGGAAACACTTCACCTGCTCAATGTACCAGCTATGCGAGAATCCATCCGTGAAGGATTAGCCAGTGATATTTCAGAATGCAGTGAGGAACCCGGCTGGTGAGTTGGAAATTAATTTACACCCGGCAGGCCCAAAAAGATGCAAAGAAAATCTCAGCAGCAGACCTCAAAAACAAAGTAGAAGACTTGCTGCAAATACTGGCGATCAATCCATATCAAACGCCACCACCCTATGAAAAGCTGATTGGTGATCTGAGTGGAGCATTATCACGGAGAATTAATATCCAGCACTGGCTGGTTTATCAGGTACTTAAAAAAGAGAAGACCGTTAAAATTATCAGGATGTGGACACATTACGAATAGTTGGTCATTGCCTTCAACGGCTTTTCAAGATACTGCTGTTGTTCAGAAACAAATTGATTATCAGACTGATTGATCTGCTGTTCGAGTAGCAGGGAAAAGTTATGAAACCCCCTGAAATTATTGCCCTGTAGCTTATATTTTTTTCTTTTTAATGCGTCCATGGTCTTATAACTGCCCATCAGGATAAGACCTCAGCATGAATGCTCACGATTTGATTTCACAACTCTCTATTATCAGTGACCCTCGCCAAGCATGGTAAGTCGGCCACAAACTAACAGACTAACAGACATCCTTTTTCTGACCATCTGTGCTGTCATTGTCGGCGCAGAAGACTGGGGTGAGTGAGTACGATCAGCCCAGAAGTGTTTAATTGACTGGATGCTGGCGGTCAAAGGCAATAAGGGTAAACTTGAAAAGGCCTTCGATCATCACTTCTCTTTGGAGAAGCTGAACCAATGGCAGAGTGACACATCGAGAATAAGCTTCACTGGTAACTCTCACTGGTAACTCGATGTTGCGATGAGAGAAGACGAGTGTCGTATCCGAGGAAATGTCGGAGCAGAAATTTTAGCAGGCTTTAGACATATTGCATTCAATCTACTGGACAACAAGAAAACCTTCAAAGCAGGTCTGAAGAGAAAACAAAAGAAAGCAGCTATAAGTACACGCTATCTGGCTGAAGTGCTTGCTGGACAGGGATCTTCATGATTATTCCGTGGCTGCGTAAAGCAACGCAGCCTTAATCTGTTCTGCCAGAAAATTAGGGTGTTCATCCAATATTTCTGCTTGCGTCATACCCACTTGCCGACATTTCGAGTATGTCAGTGACCGTTATTCTGGTGCCCTTTACGGTAGGTTTTCCAAAACGTTTTGCCTGATCAATTTCAATATGCTCTAAATAATCGTCCTTACTCATGATTCGCTCCTGGATGAGAAAATAAACATTATATTGCGAGACAATTGCTTATATCGTCTACAGATTTAAACGTAGACAAGCTGATTGGTGATTTACAGCTTGATACTACAAAGGCAATCCACCTTTTAGGCTGGCAATCGCCCTATCCTGTCAAACAGGGTATTCGGGCTACCGTTTTGGCCTATTCTCCAGGTAAAAAATGAAGTGTATCGTTTCCTCGATTGCCTGCTGGCTTTACTCGGTCTTATTCTCAGCTCGCCTTTACTTCTGGTGATTTATATTATGGGTTTTCTCGATACTGGCTCTCCCCTGTTCAGCCAGGAACGGGTTGGCCGTTATAAAAAGCCGTTTGTGCTTGTGAAGTTCCGTACCATGCAAGTGGATACTATCTCTGTTGCCAGTCATCTTGTCCCTTCCTCATCCATTACGCCACTGGGTCGCTTCTTACGTAAAACCAAACTGGACGAACTGCCACAGCTCTGGAATGTTCTGGTTGGCGATATGAGTCTGGTAGGCCCAAGACCTAATCTCTTTAATCAGAAAAAGTTGATTGAAGCCCGTGAACAACTCGGAGTGTATAATGTGCTGCCCGGCGTCACCGGTCTTGCGCAAGTCAGACAGATTGATATGTCTACCCCTGAACTGCTTGCCAGAACAGACAGCCAGATGATCCGCTCCTTAACTCTGCAGGATTATTTTAAATATATTTTAATGACTGCGACGGGAAGAGGCCGGGGAGATCGGGTGAGATGAGTATTAAAGGAGCAAAATTACAAAAACCCCAGCCGATCACTCAACTGGGGTTTTGCTTTATTCAATGCCTGGCGATGACCTACTCTCACATGGGGAAACCCCACACTACCATCGGCGATCTGTCGTTTCACTTCCGAGTTCGGGATGGGATCGGGTGGTTCCAACACTCTATGGTCACCAGGCAAAACTGGTCGAGCCGTTGGCTCTTGAGCTGGAAGCTTGAAGCTGGAGGCTTGAAGCTGTTTCTCGAAAGCCGAAGGCTCTGGAATCCAAATCTCGTTTAAGCTGTGTTGTCTATTCTTGCTCAACACTCTCGTGCATGGCTCCTTGAAACTTGTCTCTTGACACTAGTTTCTAGATCGCTTTGGCGTTATATGGTCAAG
>NZ_JAGRPU010000040.1 GCF_024606225.1 Endozoicomonas sp. ISHI1
ACGTACATGAATTACAGGTATGTTCACTTGCTTGATCAGCATTTAAATCATTTCAGAGCAAAGCTCTGTTGACCGATGCCATTCGCACAAGCGCCCACACGAATTGTCTGATAATTTGTTAAAGAACTGGATTAAAACATGAAGGTTTTAATCGGCTGAACCAGCGGTCAAGCTGATCAGCGAGGCCGCTATGTTACCGCGACCGTTTTTGTTGTCAAGCGCTCTCTGTACTAAAGAGTTAAAACGGCTTTTCAACTCGCTGAACTGACAGACGCTGATGCTTAATCAGCGTTGCTTTTCTTGTTCAGCGGCGGCGCATTTTACCGTGTCAGCTGATGTTGTCAACCTGCCTTTTTGTCAGGTGATTCAGCTCTGCTGCTGTGGCAATCTGCTCCGTTGGAGGAGGCGAACTATACAGAATTTCATAAGAGGTTCAACATGCGAAAAAGTACTAACGTACTATCCCTTAATAATTAAGAAGATTATTTTTTGTCGCAGTCACTTTTCCCACCTGCCAGCAACAGAAAACCCGGCAACTAGCCGAGTTTCTCAGAATGCACCAAACGATCAACTTAACAATCAGGCATTCGTGGCCACAAAGTATTTAGGATCTTCAATGACATTCACTTCTACCATGCTGCCTGCTTTCTTCAACAGTTTCTGACAGTCCTGACTCAAGTGCAGCAGGTGCAGATTTCTGCCTGCTTTGGTGTAACGCTCTGCCAGAGTATCTATGGCTTCCAGTCCAGAGTGATCACAAACTCGGGAATCAGCAAAGTCGATCACTACGTCATTGTTGTCGTCTTTTGGTGAGAACTGCTCCAAAAAGTGAGTGGTGGAGCCAAAGAACAAAGGACCATGCACTTTGTAAACGCTGGAACCTTCCCGGTCTTCTTTCTTCTCAATCTGAATCTGCTTGGCATGTTCCCAAGCGAAGATCAGGGCAGATACAATAACCCCGATAATGACAGCGACAGCCAGATCGGTCAAAACAGTTACGACTGATACCAGCACCAGAACAAAGGCATCACCCCCGGGCACTTTGCGCATGATGCGAAAGCTACTCCATTCAAAAGTGCCAATCACTACAATGAACATAACGCCGATCAGGGCCGCAACAGGAATTTGCTCAATCAGAGAAGAAGCCACCAATATGAATGCCAGCAGGAACAGCGCCGCCGAAATACCCGACAGGCGACCACGACCACCGGAGTTAACATTGATCATGCTCTGGCCGATCATGGCACAACCACCCATACCGCCAAAGAAACCAGTCACAATGTTGGCTACACCCTGCCCCATGCATTCACGGTTAGAGCTGCCATGAGTTTCAGTAATCTCGTCAACCATACGCAGGGTTAACAGAGACTCAATTAAGCCAATGGCCGCCAGAATCAGAGAATAAGGCAGAATGATCAGTAAGGTCTCCATGCTCAATGGCACCATGGGAACGCTGAATTCAGGTAATCCACCGGCAATGCCAGCTACATCACCCACTGTTCGGGTATCCAAATCCAGGCCAATGACCAGCAGGGAAACCACAAGAATAGCTGCCAAAGAAGAAGGAACAGCTTTCGTCAGCTTGGGGAGGAAGTGAATAATAGCCATAGTCAAAGCCACCAACCCCAGCATCATGCCGAGCTCACCACCCTGCATCCAGGCTATATCAATAACACTGTCTTCCATAAAGGTACCTGAGAGCCAGCCAGTTTCACCTTCAACGCCGAACTGACCCAGTTGAGCCAGAAAAATAACGATGGCCAAACCATTAACAAAGCCCAGCATTACCGGGTGGGGCACCATGCGGATAAATTTACCCAGCTTAAGCGCCCCAGCCAGAACCTGGATGATCCCCATCAGTACTACGGTTGCAAAGAGGTACTGAACACCATGGTCTGCCACCAGAGTGACCATAACCACAGCCAGTGCACCAGTAGCACCAGAAATCATGCCCGGACGACCACCAATGGCAGCCGTGATAAGACCTACCATAAACGCAGCGTAGAGACCCACCAGTGGTTCAACACCCGCAACAAATGCAAAGGCTACCGCTTCGGGCACCAATGCCAGTGCTACCGTCAGACCTGATAGCAGGTCATTTTTCATGGTAGCTACCTTATTAGCTTTAAGTTCGAACAACATTGCCTCCGATTCAAACGGGCAGGTGGGTGGCGACAGAGTGATTTTAGTTATACGGCGATCAGGGTTGTCAGATAGAACACCTTTTTAAATAGCTCTGTGCCCAATAAAAAGTACTGCCCTGTTTGATAAACAGGGACAAAGAATCACTTTTCAGGGAAAAACATGGGTGTGAATTCTAAAGAAGAGACTGGCAGAAGACAACGACCAGATAGTCTCGAAAATAAGGGTTTATGTCCCGTTTACCTACGCCAATAAAAGAATCGGAATCCTATCGCTCATCCTTTTAATCCGCGCAGCAGCATCATCTATACGAATTACCCCGAGTGGAATGGTTTACTTTCTGAGCCTGACTACGACGGTACCCGCAATTTTGTCGTGCCAGCCTTGCCTTTTCTTGTCTACCAAGATCCAGAAAAAACCCAAAAACAAGGGCAACATAGAGATGAAATAAGCCAGATAGCGAATGACCGACTGAGACAGAGCCGGAGCAAGGCCGGTCTTCTCATCAACGACTTTCATAGTGATGATCATTTTGCCCGGCGTAGCACTCTTGTAATGCCAGAACAGGATAACTGCTAACGCCGGAAACAACCAGTTGATCATGACGTCTGCCGGGTCCAGAAGTTGTTTTGAATTTTCAATCGTCAGCCGATCACCATCAATCATCATAGTAAGAGGTAAAGTAATGATGATCAGAACCACAGTATCGATCAGCGTTGCCCAGAATCGGTCGAGAAATCCGGCATATTCAAGGTTGTCTGATCTTTCAGGGTTTGAATCGAACTCAGACAACAGAAGCCCCCCATTTATTGCTATGTTATCAACCAAAATTCGGCACAAGCCTGATTCGCTTAAGCTTTTTTATTTCGATTTCGGCATCAAGACGAGCTCTATCACACGAAAGCGTCCAGCGCTGCCCTCTACCTGAGAACCAGCAGTGGGAAGGAAACTGACACCTTTTGGGTTACGCAGATTAAGCCTGAAGTTATCAGACCCGATCGTAGGAAAGCGGGTGCTTCTTGATTCCAATTTAAGCTCCTCAACCACATCCTCATCAGGCAAAGAAAGTGCACCATAAATGACGGCATCGTAAACGCCACCGTTCCGGTAATAATTGTCGGGAGTCAAACTGACTTTGAGAGCTGAGCTCTTCATGAAGTATGCTCTCACTGATAAGAGAGCATCATGCGCTTGTAGATAATCTGTACCTTTTAAGCGTTTGTATAATGTACTGTATGCGCGAAGCTGCCGTCTGAACAACAACCAGCTCCGGACAGCAAGCCCATACTGAGTAGTGAAATACGGATCGAAGTGATTGGGACTAACATTTAATATCTTCATTCGATACGTCACTACTTCATCTTCCTCACTTTTACTCTTTCCGGTCTGGAGCCACCACCGGTTTGTTTTGAGCGGCACGTAGAAAACTTGTCCTGTTGCCAGTAGCTCGAGTTTGAGCACTGCCCAGAAGGCCGCCCCTTCCAGCTCATTAACGTCGTAGCCTGCCTTGGGGTCGTTCAGCACTGACTGATCGACGCAAAAGTCTTTGAGGTTAGAAGCATTCGGACCTCTGAGTAAGCTGGCCAAATTATAGTATTGGCTATCGCTATCAACGCTGGACTCCCCATACAACGGCTTGACCTCAGGAAACCCCAAATCACGTTCGCAGTATTGCTTGCCGCAAATACCTGATGAAGCCCCACAAGAAAATTCGTATCTGGATTTTGAATTAACCGTCGAAGCCGAAGGCGCCGAAGTTGAAGAACCCTTTGTCGAAGAGACCGCAGCCGTTGAGGCGATAACGGCAGGAACAGACAAGGTAAGGGTCAAGCTTGCACAGGAGACTTTCAACAGATTCATGACTACAATCCTCACAGCTATTGACACACTCTTGAGTATCCATCGCTGATCAGTGAGACTAGTCCATCTATACCTGAATGCCAAATTAGCCAAACGACGAATTCAAAAACAGGAGAAGTGGAGCCGTCATTTTTTTCACAAAAAGCGCCGATTTAACCAGGCTCCTCTTGGTTATAGGAAAAGCCCATCGCCACCGGTGCCTGCTCTTCATAGTTTTTTGTTGTGACGCCATACTGGCTGTCAGTATTAACCATCTCTGACTGTCAGGTTGCAAAGCCTGGATATTGAATGGAACTATGGGAATGGAATAAAAAAAGGCGGCTTGGGACGAGCCGCCAAAACGATGAGGATATGCGAGTTACTGGTAGCTGTTTACCAGTTAATCAGGTCAAAAAGTCTGGTTTCGATAGGCATCTCCTTTATTAATAATGAGAATGATTCTCATTCTATACCTAATCAAACCGTTTGCAAGTTAATTTTTGTTTTTTTGAAAAGTAAAAGCTTCTTACCACTCATTGCAGGGCTGCCCAGTAGCATTCACTGATTCAATGTTCAGCTTGTATAATTTGTACCGTTTGTTTGGTCCTTATCAGGATTTAAGTCCAGATTAACGATCATTCAGCGAGCTCTTGGTTGATCACCTGCTCCAATGCATCCATGGCTTCGTGGGCGTCTGGTCCACAGGCTTTCACTTCGATGGTGCTGCCTCTGGTGATCCCGAGACTCAACAATTTCATCAAACTTTTACCATTGATAAATGCGTCACTTTTATCAGGGTTGCTGACTTCTATCCGGGAGTCAAAACGCTTGATGGTGGATACAAAGACCTTAGCAGGACGGGTATGTATTCCGTTCGGATTCAAAATAGTGAACGCCCGACTTAGCACTTCCTTTGCCGGTGCAGCGCAGCCGTTCCCTCTTGCCGCGACAGCCTGCAATGCAGATGAAGGGTTCGCATCAATACAATTACGAACGCGTTCTTCAGAAAAGGGCCGACGCTCTCTGGGAGGAGAATTGATAGCACCAATAACATCCTGAGGGCTGTCTGTTTTTGCCAGGAAACTGCATAGCTCGTCGTTACCAAGAATCCGTGTCAGTCCCTTCAGAATCTGCAGATGTTCATTGGAGCAGGCTGCTATGCCGACAGCTATGTAAACCTGTTCATCCTCACCCCACTCAACGCCCTGTGGAAACTGGAAAATAACTACCCCGGTTTTGATGACCGCATCACGAGTGTCCGGCGTACCATGGGGGATAGAAATACCATTCCCAAGGAACGTGGAAGAAATAGCTTCACGCGCTTTTAATCCAGCCGTGTAAGCTTCAGTAGTGTACCCAAGCTCAACCATTTTCTGGCCGATTAGCTCGATGACTTGTAGCTTACTTTCTGCAGACTGATTCAAGAAAATATTGGATAGATTCAGTGTTAACATATGAGCAGGAACGTTGCAGCAGTGTCCGGATATTATTAGCTGAACACGATCATCACAGCCTGTCTGAAAGGATATTCGCCGTTTTTGATTTGATCACAATCGACACTTCCGCAACGCAAAATCTGCTGAGCATCTGCTGAAAGGCTAAACCCCAGATACATTGCTCTAAAAATATGCTGCCCCCCGTCAAGTCTCTCTAAGTCACATAGTACGAACCTTAGAAGACCTCAAATTTCTTAATTCTTGAGATAAAACTACATAATTATTCTTGATGTGATGATTTCACACTTCGAGCCCTACCACGCAGCAGCCGAAATTTTGTCTCGCCAGCCTTACAACAGACCGTGACAGGCCGCCCTCTCCTCAACAACCTCCATTGCGACGATCGTTTTTTCCGAGAATCCAGCTCAGAAAACGGGGAGCCCGCCTATCTATTGCCATGCCATCAATCAGAAATTGTTACACGCTTGATTTGTTCAAGCTGTTTCAATCCTTCGGAAACAGCACAAGCTCTATAAACCGAAGGCGACCAATGCTGCCTTCTAACTGAGAATCAGGAGAGGGAAGTAAACTGAAGCCTTCTGGGTCACGCTTATTTAGCCTGAAGTTACCAAACCCGGACTTAGGCAAGCGAGCTCCTCTTGCTTCTAATTTAAGACCCTTGATCAAATCTCCATCAGGCAAAGACAACTCACCAGAGAGGACGGCATCATAGGCAAGACCGTCCCCGTAGAAATGGTCATAGGTCAAACTGAGATGGAGAGTCGAACTCTCTATCAGGTATGCTCTATCCAGCTGGCGTTGCGGATACACGTCTTTATACGCCACTTTATCTTCTTTAGCCACAAGGTCAAGTGAGGCACTAATGTATTTAGTCACATCCTCATTATGCAGCATCCAGTCTCTGACAGGATGCCCATACGGAGTGTTGAGAAGCGCATCATGGCGATAGCGATCAATTGATGATATGGTCACCTGATAATCCACCCCCAGCTCATTCTCATTTACCCCACTGATAACCTTTCCGACTTTGACCCACTCGCTTGTCTTGACCGGCACATATAAAACTTCTCCCGTTGCGAGCTGCTCCAGTTTGACCACCCCCCAAAAGGTTGCCCCTTCCAGTTCATCAATGCCGTAGCCCGCCCCGGGGTTCTGCAATAACTCCTTATCAATGCAAAAGGATTTGAGGGAAGAATCATCGTCATCACTATCGCTACGCAGCAGAAGGCTGGCCAAATTGTAGGATGCTTCCAGGCTTTCAGTGCTAGACATCTCATAAAATCGTTCAGGATAGGGATCCCCATAAGCCTCCTGACAGTATTCAACGCCACAAACGCCTTTAGAATCCCCACAAGAAAACTCGTATCTGGAATCTGCCGAGGCCGGAGGATCGAAAAACTGAGAGGCCTCTTCCGAAGCAATCTCGTCTGAATCAATCTCGTCTGAATCAATCTCGTCTGAATCAAGCTCGTCTGAACCAATCTCGTCTGAACCAATCTCGTCTGAACCATACACGCCCGTAGCGACCCCCTCCTGAGCAACCCCGACCGGAGAGGCCCTGAGAGCAGGAACAGATAAGGATAAGGCCAAGCTTACACAGGAGACTATTAACAGGTTCATGACTACATTCCCCAACGACTGATTACGAACTCTTGAGGTCTACCGCTGCTGAGTGAGATTAGTCGATCTCCACCTGAATGCCAAATTAGCCACACGATAAATTCAAAGACAGGAAATGTGAAACCATAATTTTTTCACAAAAAGCACCGATTTCACCTGGTGTATACTCGCCAGAATGACTGCAGGAAAAGTCCGGCAGCACTTGCCACTGCTCTTCGTAGTTTTGTCCGTGAATTTTTTTTATTCCCCGAGGGTAACGAAAAATTGTTTCAGTCGCCTCTGGCTGATTTATGCAGTTCTTCAGATCCTCTTTACTGCGGAGTAAATCGATAGAGCTGGCCATGTTAACAATTTTTGACTGTCATCAGCGACGACCAGGCTTCAGACATTAGCGTACTTCTCAGCATGACCCAGCCAGCGAAGGATCAATGGCTCTGCGTTTTGTGGTACCTCTTTCAAGACACTCTGGGCCGCATCCCTGACCTGATCCAGCAAAATGGCATCCCGTTCAAGATCGGCTACCTTGAACTGGGCAAGCCCGGTCTGCCGGGTGCCCAGCACTTCTCCCGGTCCGCGTAATTGCAAATCTTTTTCAGCAATGACAAAACCATCGCTGGAGTCGCGCATCACTTGCAAACGCTCCCTGCTCTGCTGCGAAAGCGGGGCGTGATACATCAGAAGACAGTGGCTCGCTATGCTGCCGCGACCGACACGACCTCTTAACTGATGTAATTGAGCCAGACCCAATCGCTCCGGATTTTCAATAATCATAAGGCTGGCATTAGGTACATCCACGCCTACTTCGATGACCGTAGTGGCCACCAACAGATGCATGTGTCCGGACTTGAAAGCATCCATAACCTCAAGCTTTTCAGTCGCTTTCATTCGACCATGAACCAATCCTATGGAAAGCTCGGGCAATGCTTCTCGCAGCTGTTCAGCCGTCACCTCAGCTGCCTGGCACTGCAAAGCCTCTGACTCTTCAATCAGGGTACAGACCCAATATGCCTGACGGCCCTCCAAACAGGCTGAGCGCAGACGTTTTATTACGTGATCACGACGATCGTCGCTTATCACGACGGTATTTACCGGTGTTCTGCCCGGGGGTAATTCGTCGATAACGGAACAATCCAGATCGGCGTAGGCACTCATAGCCAGCGTTCGGGGAATAGGCGTTGCTGTCATAATCAGTTGATGAGGTTGCCCACCATTGAGCTCACCTTTTTTTCGCAACGCCATTCGCTGATGTACACCAAATCGATGCTGCTCATCGATAATGGCCAGACCCAGCTGCCTGAACTGTACGTCTTCCTGAAAAAGGGCATGAGTACCCACCACCACAGCGGCATCGCCCCGGGCAATCTCTTCCAGAATCTGCTGACGCTTTTTCCCTTTGGTTTTTCCTGACAAATAGGCAATAGAAATCCCCAGAGGTTTCAGCCATCCCTTAAAGTTCTTCTCGTGCTGCTCAGCCAGTATTTCCGTTGGTGCCATAACGGCGGCCTGATAACCATTCTCGACGGCCTGAAGTGCAGCCAGAGCAGCCACCACCGTTTTGCCCGAACCCACATCGCCCTGAACCAGTCTCAACATGGGATCAGGATTCATCATATCCTGACTGATTTCCGCCAATACTTTTTCCTGAGCGCCCGTCAGGGAAAAGGGCAGCTGCTCACGAAAGTCCCGGGTTAGCGTCTGCCTGGGTGACATTGCGTAGCTTTTTACTGTGCGAATCAGGCTACGCAGCTTCTGCATACTCAGGTTGTGAGCCAAAAGTTCTTCAAAAGCCAGTCGCATTTGTGCCGGATGGCGACCTTCAGAAAGGAGTTCAACAGAAACATCAGGGGGAGGCGAGTGCAGGAACTCCACAGCATCCACCAGCGACCCTAACTGATATTGCGATCTGACATTGTCAGGCAGCCACTCCTGAAGTACATCAGGATGGTTCAGTTTGCCCAAAGCCTGCTCACAAAGACTTCGAATTCTCTGCTGAGTGAGTCCTTCAGTAGCCGGATAGACAGGCGTCAGGGTTTCCTCAACATCCAGATTATTATCCGGTTTGATGACCCGATATTCAGGGTGATAAATCTCAAGGCCACTGGCTCCCCTGCGGGGCTGCCCAAAACAACGAACCTCTGCTCCCGGTTTGAGGTGATTCTTCTGTGCGCTGGAAAAATGGTAAAACCTCAACCCGACAGAACCTGTGCCATCACTGATGCGGCAAAGCAGACTCTGGCGCTTGCCCATCAGGACGTCAGTAGCAACCACAGAGCCCTGAATAACATAATCCCCTTCCGGATGAATAGCGGCAATGGGCGTAATGCGGGTGCGATCCTGATATCTGAGGGGCAAATGAAAAAGCAGGTCCTGCAGATTATGAATATGGATTTTTGCCAGTTTGTCGGCAAGCGCAGCCCCAACTCCTTTCAGTGCTGTCACAGGAATCTCATGCAGGGGCTTCACCATATCACCTCAATGTACTACTGCTGTTACTTTTTATTCATTTGGCTTCCGTTACAGAGCATAGCCTGAGAGCACTGGACAATGCATCTATTGCCTTGGGTCTCGGGAAACTGGCACGCCAGGCCAAGGCAACGGTTCGACTGGGTGATGGCGAGCGAAAAGGCTTTGATGACAATACATCGGGAGCGTAGTGACTGCCAACCAGGGCCGATTCAGGCAGCACACTGATGCCCATTCCCGATGCCACCATATGGCGGATAGTTTCCAGAGAAGAGGCTTCGATGCCACCTCCTTCTTCGCCACCGGCATCGCCTTTCTGAGCCAGAAGCGGACAGGCCTCCATGACCTGATCCCTGAAGCAGTGGCCTTCCCCCAAAAGCAGTAACTCTTCGTTCACCAGTTCTGCAGGGTCTATATCTTGCTTCGACAGCCAGGGATGCCCGGCTGGCAATAAAATCCTGAAAGGGTCGTCGTAAAGAGGCAAGGTTAATACATCAGGCTCAGTAAAGGGCAGTGCGATGATGATGGCGTCCAACTCGCCCACTCTTAGTTTTTTTCTCAAAACCGCTGTAAAGTTTTCTTCGATGTACAGGGGCATCTTAGGTGCCACCAACGCCAACTGGGGAACAAGATGTGGAAACAGATAAGGCCCGATGGTGTATATGGCACCCACTCTCAGAGGCGTGGTTAACTGATCGCGCCCGGCTTTGGCAATCTGTTTGATGCCTGACACTTCTTCCAGAACTTTCTGGGCCTGACTGGTGACCTTTTCACCCATAGGGGTCACCCGAACCGAATTCCGCGATCGTTCGAACAGGGCTACTCCAAGCTCATCTTCCAGTTTTTTCACTCCCACACTGAGCGTGGGCTGACTGACATGGCACTTGGCAGCAGCACGCCCAAAGTGCTGCTCCTGAGCAAGAGTCACAATATAGCGCAATTCTGTGAGAGTCATAACGGTAGAAGCCTGTCTGGAAACGACCAGAACACTGTAAATTTAAACAGTTTTTTTTTCAAACTATTCCTTCGGCTTCTGTCAAAAGTAGAAGATGCATCATCGGAGGCACAGAGAAATGCTGAATTTGAGTAAGGTTACTTGCATTTCCCTGAGGATAAAGGACACTCACGGTTGTCCTTTTTTTATAAAAATGACGGGGCTGCTATGAAGAAGAATGTATTGATCGCCGGTTGCGGTGATGTCGGTTGCGAATTAGCACGACAGCTTCTGGACACAGACAATTACTCTGTCTGGGGATTACGCCGGAGCATTGACCGTTTGCCCCAGGGCGTTCATCCTGTTCAGGGCGACCTGTCAAATCCAGAACAGCTGGGCAACTGGCCCAACAAAATTGACTATGTCGTTTATGCGGCTGCCTCCGATGGATCCGGTCAGGACAATTATCAAAAAGCCTATCTAAGAGGTCTTTCCAACGTCCTTTCTCGCCTTCAGGCACAGGGCCACCGGCCCGAGCGGGTGCTTTTCACTTCCAGTACCGGCAGTTATCACCAGGATGATGGTCAGTGGGTGGATGAAACTTCACCCACACATCCGGTTCGGTATTCCGGGAAGATTATGCTGGAGGCAGAAGCGATTTTAATCAACAGCCCTTTTCCTGCGACTGCGGTTCGTTTTGGCGGCATTTATGGTCCCGGAAGAAATCGAATGATCAATCGAGTCAAAGCCGGTGAAGGCTGTGAAGCTGAGCCGGTCATCTATGGCAACCGCATACACCGGGATGACTGTGCCGGTATCCTTGCTCATCTGATTCGCCGCGATGAGCAAAAGCTTCCCGTTGACTCTCTATACCTGGGTGTCGACCACGAACCCGCTCCAATGTACGAAGTGTTGCACTGGCTGGCAGCTCAACTCGGTATAGTGCTGGACGACAGCCACACTGCACCTCAGAGAGGCAGCAAACGTTGCAGCAATCAAAAAATCATCGATGCAGGTTACACTTTCAGGTACCCAAACTACAGGGCTGGCTACTCAGAGTTGTTAAGCTCAACGTCCTATGAGTAATGACAACAGCCCTACCTGTTTGCTATTCATTTCCATTCACACGGCAAAGCTGCGCAATGCCGGGATGGATGGAGAATTCCACAATGTTCGTTAAAAAAACTACCTCAGCTCCAGAATCGCATCAATCTCAACCGGCACGCCTTTGGGCAGTTCTTTCACACCAATGGCAGCACGTGCAGGATAGGGCTGAGTGAAATACTCAGCCATTACTTCATTGACCGCATTAAAATTGCTAAGATCGGTCAGGAAAATGCCTACTTTTGCAGCATCCTGAAGTTCTCCACCTGCAGCTTCTGCAATGGCTTTCAGATTTTCAAAGCAGCGGCGTGTCTGCGCTTTGAAGCCTCCCTGCTCCAGCTCCATGGTTTCCGGGATCAGGGGAATCTGGCCGGAAACATAAACGGTCGTTCCGGCCTTAACCGCCTGAGAGTAGGTACCAATCGCCTGAGGCGCATTCTCTGTGTTTATGGTCTGTCTATTACTCATTGTGCGCTCACTTCCCAACAGAAAAGAGCCAAATAGTAAGGGACAACACGTATTTTTCAAGTCCCTTTGGAGTTATGCCGATACTGCCTAGCAGCCTGTCAGACTTAAGCGTCCGTAGCGAGGATTGCAAGAAATTGAGGATAAAAATTTCTGCTTCTGAGGAGAATAGCGAGCTATTTGACGAAGAAGCAGGAATTTTTAGACCAATTTATTGCAACCGCAGTAGGACAGCCTTAAGTCCGACAGGCTGCTAGGCTTCTCTGCGACGGTTGATAGAGTTAACGCCCTTGATCACACGAAGCCGTTTGATGATTCGGGCCAGATGGAGACGATCCTTAACCTTAATCACCAGCTGAACCATACAGAAGCTGGCATCACGCTCTTCCATGCTGATTTTCTCTATGTTGCCTTCCACTGCAGTGACACTGGTCGCCAAAGAAGCAATCATGCCTCGATGATGTTCCAGCTCTACCAGCAACTCGACTGTGAATTCGCCAGAAACATCTTTATCCCAATCCACCTCCAGCACTTTTTCAGGGCTGTGGCGAATATCAGAGATGTTTTTACAGCTTTCCGTATGAATCACAATGCCACGGCCTGAGCTGACATGTCCGACAACCGGGTCGCCCGGAATCGGATAGCAGCACTTGGCAAAGCTGATTACCATACCCTCCGTACCCCTGATCGACAGCGGCTTCTCGGAGTCAGAAGTATCAATCTGGGTTTTCTCTGTTTCCACACTGCCTGGTTCCATCAGCATACGTGCAACGACGTAAGCCATGCGGTTGCCCAAACCAATGTCTTCCAAAAGGTCATCCAGAGTATCGAACTTCAGCGATTCAATCTGACCTTTGAGGACCTGGTCGTCCATATCATCAAGATGACTCTCGAAACTGACCAGAGCCTTGTTCAGCAGTCGGCGACCAAGAGCAATGGATTCATTGCGCCGCTGATTCTTGAGGAAATGACGTATATTGGACCGGGCTTTTCCGGTCACAACAAAATTTAACCAGCCGACATTAGGTCTGGCACCGGGGGCTGTGACAACTTCTACCGTCTGCCCACTCTGTAATGGCTGACTCAGGGAAGCCAGACGGCGATCAATACGACAGGCTACACAGGTGTTACCCACATCAGTATGAACGGTGTAGGCAAAATCAACGGAAGTAGCGCCCTTGGGCAATTCAAGAATATGGCCTTTGGGCGTAAAGACGTAGACTTCGTCCGGGAACAGGTCGATCTTGACGTTCTCAATGAACTCCAGTGAATCACCGGCATTTTTTTGCAGTTCAAGTACACCTTTGAGCCACTGACGTGTACGGGCATGGCTGCCGGACAGTGCTTCATCTCCCGATTTATAGAGCCAGTGGGCAGCTATGCCATTATTGGCCATATCTTCCATTTCCTGAGTTCGGATCTGGATCTCGACGGGAACACCGTGCATACCAAAGAGGCTGGTGTGAAGCGACTGATAGCCGTTAGCCTTGGGAATAGCAATGTAGTCTTTGAAACGCCCCGGAATCGGCTTGTATAGATTATGGACCATGCCTAATGCACGGTAACAGGAGTCAGCACTGCCAACAATGATACGAAATGCAAACATGTCCATGATTTCGGCAAAGGACTTGCTCTGGTTACGCATCTTTCGATAGATACTGTAAAGATGCTTCTCCCGTCCTACGACTCTGCCCATCAGGCCAACTTCCTCAAGACGGACAGCAATAGCCCTCTGAACCTGGCCCACCAGATCCTTGCGATTACCACGGGCTTCTTTCACTGCCTGACGTATCATTCGGGATCTCATGGGATACATGGCCTGAAAGCCGAGGTCTTCCAGTTCAATCCGCAGATTGTGCATGCCCAGACGATTGGCAATCGGCACATAAATGTCAAGAGTTTCTCTGGCAATCCGACGACGCTTGTCGGGTCTGAGCACACCCAGAGTGCGCATATTGTGGAGTCGATCGGACAGTTTGACCAGGATGACCCGGATGTCCCGCGCCATGGCCAGGGCCATTTTCTGGAAGTTTTCGGCTTGGGCCAGAGTCTTGTTTTCAAACTGCATGTGCGTTAGTTTGCTGACTCCGTCAACCAGATCGGCAACCACTTCACCGAACTGTTCGTGAATGGCAGTTTTTTCGATTCCGGTGTCTTCGATAACATCATGTAGCATGGCGGCCATCAGACTATGATGATCCATGTGCATGTCCGCAAGAATTGCAGCCACCTCGAGCGGGTGGGTAATATAAGGCTCACCACTACGCCGGGTCTGGCCGTCGTGCGCCTGTTCAGCGTAATAGTAAGCCCTGCGAACAAGATTTACCTGTTCGGGATTCAGGTAGGACTTCAAGCGGTCGGCAAACTCTTCAATAGTTAGCAAAGCCCGCTCCTCCTGTGCAGCCATCCAGCCATCCAGAGCACCTCCCGGGGAGGTCTGGTGGTATTAGCCCTCAACACCAGCCAGGAACATGGCCGCTTCGTCTTCGTCCACCATTTTTTCTTCAACAGACAGAGGGGTTACCAGACCTTCTGCAATTTCGCGCAAAGCCATAACGGTGGGCTTGTCGTTTTCCCATTCCAGTTTGGAGTCCTTGCCACCAATCGCCAGCTGACGTGCACGCTTGGAAGCGACCATTACCAATTCAAAGCGATTATCGACATTGTCCAGACAGTCTTCTACGGTTACTCGAGCCACTGCTCACCTCTCAAATTTAATCACTATGGAAATGCTCTTTCCTATTCGCCCGACCGGGAATAGCGTTCTGCTTGTTTTCGGTCAGACTCCCGGGAAAGAGCACTTTTGCTTTTTGGCTTAAACAGCCTGTTTGCGGACCTTACAGTTTACTTTACGACCAGAGTCCAAACAAGCCCGGGACCGGTCAGTAACTATGCACTGGAAGGGCCATTGATTATTTTATCGACCACTCATTTGATTGTGTCAGGTCAACAGGCCTTTCTGAAGCTCATTTTTTATAGCGGTATGAGCGTTCTTTATTTTGGAAAGCCATAAGACTCTGACAAAGACTGAAGCATTAAAGGCTTTCTACCCTTTCTGATTGTCTTCAAAGATAGTTATAGTAGCGCCATTAACTGATACTATTTCTTCGCAGCAGGCATTTCAGAATACAACTTATGACAACCACCATTAATCAGCTGACGACCCCAGAGAAGCTGGCAGTACTGCAATCAGCAATGAAAAGCCAGAACATTCACGCTTGGATTATCCCAAGCTCTGATCCACACCAGAGCGAATACGTAGCCGATCGATGGAATGGCCGTGCCTGGCTGTCTGGGTTTGATGGCTCAGCAGGCACCCTTGTCGTACTTCAAGAGCGGGCTGCATTGTGGACCGACGGCCGCTACTTTCTTCAGGCTGAAGAACAACTGGCGGGCAGCGGCATCGAACTGATGAAGCAAGGGCAGCCTGATGTGCCACCTATCAACAGATGGATAACAGATACCCTTGATGAAGGGCAGGTTATTGGCTTTGATGGCACAGTTGTGAGCCTTCGGTTCGTCAGAAATCTCAAAAAGTTATTTGATAGCAAAAGCCTGCTCCTGAAAACCGATCTTGATCTGCTGAATGATATCTGGAAAGACCGTCCAGCCATGCCTGCTGAGCCTGTTGCCCTCCACAGTGATGGGATGGCAGGAAAAAGCCGCGAGGAAAAACTGGCTGAAGTGCGGGAAGCAATGACAGAAGCAGGGGCTGACCATATCCTGATGGCAGCTCTGGACGACATAGCCTGGTTGTTCAACCTGCGTGGCTCTGACGTTGAATGCAACCCGGTTTTTATGGCTTATGCCCATATCACCAAAGACTCAGCACGGCTCTTTATTGACGACAGTCGTCTGGAAAAAGAAGCTCTGGAAGCACTGAAAGCCTCTTCTGTGGAGTTGTGCGCGTACTCAGCAGTTGCAGATAGCCTGTCATTACTAAACGACACTACACTTTTGATTGATCCCGCTACCACCTGTCAATGGCTGTTCGACGTTATTGCAGAGAGCGTCTGTGTTGTTGAGGCCACCAGCCCGGCCAAAAACCTCAAAGCGGTTAAAAACCCTGTCGAAATCAAACGCATGAATGACTGCCATCGTCGTGATGGTGTCGCCATAGTGCGTTTTATGCGCTGGCTCGAAGGTCAGATTTCCACAGGAACCCTGACTGAAGTCAGCCTGGATGAAAACCTTCAGGCATTCCGGGCAATGGCTCCTGAATTTAAAGGTCCAAGCTTTTCAACCATTGCAGGATATGGGCCTAATGGTGCAGTTATTCATTATCGAGCTGAAGAAGAAACCTGTCTGACAATTCAGCCAAAAGGGCTTCTGCTGGTCGATTCAGGTGGCCAATACCCGGATGGCACTACAGACATTACCCGCACCTTTGCCTGCGGTGACATGACCGAAGAAGAAAGGAAAGACTACACTCTGGTGCTCAAGTGTCATATTAATCTGGCAAGGGCCCGTTTCCTGCGTGGTACCCGTGGTATCCAGCTGGACACACTGGCAAGACAACCGGCATGGGCTGAAGGTCAGAATTACAATCATGGTACCGGTCATGGTGTGGGTTATTTCCTGAATGTGCACGAAGGCCCGCAGAGTGTCAGCCAGTACTTTCTGGATGTTGCTCTGAAACCCGGCATGCTGATTACCAACGAGCCGGGTATGTATCGTAATGGCAAGCATGGTATCCGGATCGAAAATATCATGCTGGTTGAAGAAGATATAAAAACCGAATTCGGCGATTTCTATAAACTGAAAGACTTGACTCTCGCACCGATTGATACCCGTCCACTGTTGCTCGATAGGCTCAATAGTGAGGAAGTTGAGTGGCTGAATAAATACCACGACAGAGTGAGACGTGAATTGTCACCACTATTGGAAGGAGAAGATCTGGAGTGGCTGATCAAGGCAACAGAAGCCATCTGATCAAAAGACAAATATTGTATACACATTCAGCGGCAGACAAATGGCTGCCGTTTTAATGCATCTTCAGGAATAATATTTGAGAGGCCATGACCAAAAAACTCAAACAGCTTCAGCTCACGTAACCTGTTCCAGAACAATCTTCCTCAGTCCCCTTAAAAAGCCCTGCGCCACCCCGACAATACAACTGAAGGTACTTATCTCTACTCCGGGACTCCCCATCATTTTTTTCTTAAAATGGTGACTTGCGTTACCTACAACAATGGCAGTATCAACTGAGAAATCACTGCCTTTGCCGGGTACCAGAAGATCCTGATCAATCTCATTGTCACCGGCCGCAATGATGGTAGAACCACTCACACCCATGACTCTGGCCAGCCTGCTCACCCACTCTCCTTTTGTCAGAGGCAATGAGAGGGTCACTTGATGCTCATCAGGATTGAACCTGACATCGGCAAGTGCACCAAAAAGATTAAATGCCACCTGCCTCAACTGCTCTCTGGTTTTTTCCTGATTCAGATCCATCTGAGGATCCACTGTGAAGGCATAGATTGGACCTGGCTCGGGATTGTGAACATCGGTAATGGCTACATCCTGTATGGCGAAGAGATATACCAGTTGATTATCCAGCCCAGCGGTGCAACTCAGGTATCGTTCGAAACGGAAACCATCTGGCCTGATAAACAGGTCTTCGGGAAACAAGCTGAAACCGGGCATCAGGGCGCCATAAAATCGGGTGCCCGGGCGAGCCATCACATTAACGGGACTCTGAAAAGCTCTGAAACCACTCCCGATTGATACCAGGTAGTCAGGCTCAGGGAGTTGGTTGTCGGCAAAATAATGCCACTCATCGTGGCCAATAATGGCACCTGTCACGACAATCAGTCTTAATTTGCCCCGTTGTCGCCACTTATCCACAAAAACTGCAAACCTCTGCCTGAATCGTTTTGTCAGTTCTCTGATGTGGCGCCCGGTTGGCAACAAAGTTTCATCAAGGTCCGTGAGTAGAACGACTTCTCCGACCAGTTGAGCCATTTCTTTTTCAAGCTCAGCCAGCAAGCTGTCAAATTCCTGTAGCTGTTCTTCAAAATCCGGGCGATCAGCCGGTGGCAAGTCATCTCCAGAGTAACTTGATGCAATGGCACCTCCGCATGTCTGAAGCCGTTGTCGTGAACCCTGCTGGCAGGATGACTGATTCTCACTGCTACCCCTTGGATCCGGTGTAACGGTATATCTTTTAAATGCAAACGTGATCAACGGCAACGGGCTTATTCCTGCACCCCAGTCAAAGCCATCTCCAAGGTAAGGCTCAATAGCGCCACCCACGACACTGACCTCCCGTGGTGCAGCAAATGAGTCCGCTTTGTCTGCAATGGATGAGACGGAATCATTAAGATGCAGCCCATCGTCTTCATCTGCACGGGCGGTGCTCACTGTCAGAAAGCAAGGCAGTAAGAGAGAAAGGAGGAAGCAGTGAAAAACGTATTTCATTTTCACTCCTTTTGGAAAAAGGACGTGAGTTACAGTTGACGCTCAGTCTCAGAAAGGGTCTCGCCATGACCCGGAATTCACGCTTTTTGTTGCCGGAACTGATCAGACTGTTTTTGGCCACAACGACAACATCGGCAAGGACAGAGAGATCCTTGCCGCCTGAACTGTTTTCGAATAGGACAATCAGTTCAACAAACCTTCAATCAGGCCGGACTTGTAGTGCTGCATCCAGCCAATAGACAAGCGACGACTTCTGATGATCGTTTGCAGGTCGCGCAGAGCCAGATCAAACTCATCGTTGATAACCAGATAATCAAACTCTGCATAATGAGACATCTCATTCACAGCCTGATTCATACGCCGCTCAATCACGTCGAAATCATCGGTACCACGCCCCATCAAACGCTCACGAAGCGCTTCTTTGGAAGGAGGCAGAATAAAGATACTGACTGCTTCAGGCATCAGCTTACGTACCTGCTGGGCACCCTGCCAGTCAATTTCAAGAATAACATCTTCACCGGTATCCAGCTGTTCCCGAACCCAGGCTTCAGAGGTGCCGTAGTAATTTCCGAATACTTCTGCATGTTCCAGAAACTGGCCCTGGCTCATCAGCTCCAGAAAGACGTCTTTGCTGGTGAAGTGATAGTTCATACCGTCTGTTTCACCGGGACGAATCGGACGGGTTGTATGGGAAACCGATACCTTCACATGAGGGGTCGACTGAACCATAGCCTTGACCAGGCTGGTTTTGCCAGCTCCCGAGGGGGCTGCGATGATATAGAGTTTACCTTTATTTGCCATGATCTCTCCAGGCGACAGCCATGAGGCTGCCGGGGATTTAAGTGAAAAAATTCTGGTGCACACTAAGTCTTTTGAACGTAGCGGAGAATGATTAGAATGCAGTGTAACAGAAGCTAGCAGCCTGTCGGACTTAAGGCTGTCCTACTGCGGTTGCAATAAATTGGTCTAAAAATTCCTGCTTCTTCGTCAAATAGCTCGCTATTCTCCTCAAAAGCAGAAATTTTTATCCTCAATTTCTTGCAATCCTCGCTACGGACGCTTAAGTCCGACAGGCTGCTAGTACGTCTTCTTTAGTAGAATAAGTTTTTGCAGGGAGTGCAATGGGGGCCGGGCCATAGGTAACAGACTGACTGTTAGCTGCCCTGATAAGAGAAAAATTACCATAACTGAAACAGCTTTAGGCTAAAAAAAACTGCCATCATGAACAATAATAAACAGCCGTTACGCCTGTTGACACTCGAGACCTCCAGAAACGAGGCAGAGCGTTGGGTTAAACTTTTCCGCAACTCCGGCCTTCCTGCCCGGGTGCAACAGTTAGACACTCTTGATGATCTTGAGGAGGCACTGAGCACTGGCCAGTGGGATTTATTGCTCACTGTTGAAGAAACGCCCTTGCTGAATGCCGGGCAGGTTTTGTCGAGCATTCAGAGATTAAAACTCGATATTCCAGTCATTGTTTCTATTCATGATAATAAACCCGATATCATCAGGCATTGGCTGGAGAAAGGGGCGGGTGATGCAATCCATCACTCTCACGAAGAACATATATTGCATGCCCTGCTCAGAGAAAAGGCGAGTCAGGAACACCGACAACAACTGCAAAAACTGCAAAAAGAGCTGAACGACCTTAAGCAGCGCTGCCAGCTACTGATGGACAATACTTCTCAGGCCATTGCCTATGTTCACGAAGGCATGCATATCGATACCAACCCTTCTTACAACAAACTATTTGGTTATGAAGACCCCGACGATCTGGCAGGCACGCCTCTGATTGATATGATCGCTTTCCGGGATCAGCCACTGTTTAAAAATCTGATCAAGCATTTCAAACCGGGAGATGAACAACCCACTGTCGAATGCCAGCTAGTGAATGTAGAAGGTCAAACGTTTCCAGCAACAGTCCTGCTATCCGATGCTGTGTTTGATGACGAGCCGTGCATCCAGGTCATAGTAAAAGGCAATGCTCCCACATCAACGGCAACGACGGTGGTTGATCGGGAAGAAAATTCTATTCTGGTTCCCCGGGAACGTTTTACCCCACTGCTCTCTGGTCACCGGGAACCGGAAACTCTGGCTTATCTGAGGCTCGATAACTATGACTCTATTCGAGAAAATACAGGCGTCGACGGAAGTATAGCGATTCAGGAAACAATGAGTCGTTTGTTGTATGAGCATTTACCCGACAGTACTGCCACTCACTATGGTGACGAGGTCTACCTGATCGATGTCCACGAAAAGAATGTTGCCGCTCTGGAGCTATTAAGGGCGGCTCTGGAAAATGAACTGATCCCTACAGGACAACAAACGCTCTTCACAACAGCCAGTATTGGCCTGGCTGAGATTGGTCAGGCTTGTGATGGACAAACCATGCTGGAGCGCGCCCGTTTAGCCTGTCATCTGACTGCCAGCAACGGAGGCAATAAGCTCGAGCTCTTCTCCCAGAGCGCGATTGATAACCAGAAAGCCTGCAATGGTGACACCGTTGCCATGATTCGTCAGGCTCTTGAAAACGACAGCTTTCGTTTGTTATTCCAGCCTGTGATCAGCGTAACCGGAGATGGCCCGAGTTATTATGAAGTTCTGCTGCGTCTTCTGGACCAAAAAGGCAAGGAAGTCCCTGCCGGTGAGTTTATCACTGCCGCGCAGGACAGTGACCTGATGCCATTTATTGACCGATGGGTTATCCGCCAGTCCGTGAAACTGCTATCGAGAAAGCTTAGAAACGGTGAAGACACTCGCCTGATGATTCACATCAGTCAGGCCAGCCTGAACGACGAAGAGTTCACTGAGCGTTTATCTCGCTTACTGGAAGCTGCCGATGTTCCCGGCCAAATGATTGTCCTGCAGATGGCCGAAAGACTGGTTCACCAACATCTTAATCAGGTTAAGACTTTCGCAGAACGCCTGAAGCCTTCTGGTTGTCAGTTTGCCATAACTCAGTTCTCTGGCGAGTCACCTTCCATGAAAATCATGGAACACCTGGATCTGATGTTTGTGAAGCTGGACTGTCTGTTCACGGAGCAACTTGAGCGAAATGAAGACGCACATCTCAAGAGAACCGCTAAACATCTCAAGAGCCTCAACAAAGTCATCATCATACCCGGGGTGGAGAATGCCCAGGCACTCACCAGTATCTGGCAGCTGGGTGTTGATTATATCCAGGGTCATTATCTGCAACCCCCTCTTGAATCCATGACCTACGACTTCAGCAGCTAGCAGCCGTGAGCATCGGCAAATCCGGACAGTCGGTTCCTACTCACTCTGTTGACTCGAAGAATCTGAACCCACCGAACAGTGGTCAGGGTATTTCGAGTCATCCTGCAGGTTCCTGAGATACACTCACTGAGCGAATCGTTCAAAGCTTTATTATTTCACTGGCATCCGGAATATCAGCCGAATCATGAGTGACCATAATGACCGGTATTGATAGCTCCGAAACCCGCTGAAAGACAAACTCCCTGAACTGCTGACGCAAAGCTTGATCAAGCTTCGAAAACGGCTCATCCAGTAACAGAACTTTCGGCTGCGAAAGCAGGGTTCTCATCAAACTGATCCTGGCCCGTTGTCCTCCCGACAGAGTCAGTGGATTATTCTTGTCAAAACCGGGAAGCTGACATTCATTCAAGGCCTGTTCAATTTTCTGTTTTCGTTGGCTCCGGCTATAGGAGGAAGGTATTCCGAAAGCCAGATTCTCACCGACTGAAAGATGGGGAAACAACAGATGATCCTGGGGTTGCAGTGCTATTCCTCGCTGATGGGAGGGTGTATGGGTTATGTTTTTATTATCAAGAATGATGGTTCCTGAAGACTGAAAGTTTCGGGCCAGAGTTCCGCAGAGAACATCAAGAATAGAAGACTTACCACAACCGCTAGGACCCATAAAAACCAGAACCTGACCCTCGCTGACAGTGAAACTCAGATCAGAGACCAGTGATTTTCCTGCAACTGACAAGCTGAGCTTTTTGACTTCCAGCTTCATACCCATCTCCTGACTGGCCGCCGGTTTCTGATCCTCCGGGAACTGAGCAGTAGCATCAGTCCATACATCAACACAGGCAACAGTATTTGTACCAGTGCGTATACCGCCATAACTTTTCTATTACCACCGGAAGCCAATGCCACCGTTTCCGTTGTGACGGTTGATATTCTGCCTGCCCCGGCAAACAACGTTGGCAAATATTGGGCAATGCTGACGGCAAAACCCAGAGCAAAACTGGCCAACAAGGGTTTCAACAGAATTAAACATTTCACCTGCAAAAAGGCCCTGACCGAAGAACCAGACAACATGAGAGCCTGAGCAGTCTGTCGTTCATCATAATACCGCCAGGGGCCTGAAAGACTGAGATAGCAATAAGGCAAAACAAACAGCAGGTGCATAAAAACCACTGACCACCAGTGCCCCTCTGCACCGGAACGAATCAGCCAGATCTGGATACCAAACAAAAATGTCAGCTGTGGCAACAGTAATGGCAGATACATAGTCCGGCTTATCAGTCTGTGCATTTTTTTCAGGTAAGGGGACGCTATTTGGCTTCTCCTGCCCGCTTCCAGTATCAGGACCGAGATAAGCAAAGCCAGAAAAGCCGACACCACGCCAATCAGCAAAGCCATTTCCAACGGTTCCACAAGTCTTGGCCAAGCCCGTTCCCAATGGCGGAAGGACCAACTCTGTGGCAAAAGATGAGGGAATCGCCACCGCCAGACAAACGACCAGATTAACAACATGAACGCACTGGCGCCGAATACAACCAGCAGTGCCTTCCAGCCAAAAATAGACAGACAACGCCAAACACCTTCTCCAGAGCCTCTGCGACCGGAGGTCAGCCAGCCCCTTAGCAAAGTGGCTGCCAACCTTTCCAGCAATACAATAGAACCAATGGCAGCAAGCACCAAAATCATCAACAAAACACTGCCGACAGAGGCCAAAGCCTGAAATTCAAGGTCAGGATTCTGATACCAGTTCAGCACCTGCACGGCAAAAGTGGGCGGTGTTGCCGGGCCCAGTACAATGGCGATATCGACAACAGACAGGGCAAACACCAGAACTGTCAGCATGGAAAGACGAACTCTCAAGTACAGCTGGGGCCAGATCAACTTTACCCAGACCGTCCAGGATTGATAGCCCAGTCCGGCCCCCGTTCTTAGTATTTCCCTGACCGGCAATTGCCTGATGGCCACCATCAGCATCAGAATCAGAAAAGGAGTTTCCTTCAGAACCAACAATGCGGTTAATGACAACGCCCAGGGGTCCTGCACCGTCTGCCAGTCCGGGGGGCCTTGCCAATCCATGAAAGCTGAGAGTCCCCTGGCCAAAATACCACTGGGCATAATCAAAAAGAACAGCCCTACAGAAAGTGCAACATGGGGTGTTGCCATGATGGGTGATAACCAGCGCTGTGCCTGATACCAGAACCGGCGATCCCAGGCAGCACTGACAAACGCCAGCGCCAGCAGCATGGAGACCAGTGTGCTTGACATACCCGAGAAAAAAGACAACCAGAGCATCTCTGTCAGGCCGGGCGTTTCCCACACTTGCAGCCAGGGAGCAAAAGACAGGGAAGTCATTCCCAGTATCGGTAAATAACCAAATGCGGGCAGAACCGCACTGACTGTGCCCAACAATACGACGGATAAGAATAAAACTGCGACCAGTGCCGCAGCAAGTTGCACAGCAAAACTCTTTCTGAACTTCAAACTGCCTTTCTCACTGACGGTAACGCTTCTGCCACTCTGCTTCCAGAGCGGTTGACCAGGAGCCGTGTGGCTCAGGCAATGTTATGCCCAGAGCTTCAGGGCTGAGGGTAGCGATACCCAGAGGTAACTCACTGAAGTGTCGTTTATCCAACTCAGCCAGTTTTCCCATGCTCAAGACGGTAGGATCACCCCAGACATCCGGGTCCGCTTTGTGTAACTGGGCTTCAGGGGACACCAGGAAGTTAATCACGACCTGCGCAGCTGCTTTTGCACGGGCATTATAGGGAATAGCCAGAAAGTGAGTGTTTCCGACCGTTCCGTCAGAATGAACATAGGTTCTGACGCTTTCGGCAAGTTCGCCATTGGCAATCGCAGAGCTGGCATAAGATGGATTAAACGACATTGACAATAGAATTTCACCATCATCCAGCAGAGGTGTCAGCGCCAGATTGTTCTGCACAAAGGTTTCGCCCTCACGCCACAATAACGGGTGCAGTTCATCAAGATAACGCCACAAGGGTGCCGTTATCTTGTCAAAGCTGTCTGGGCCAACAGGCTGGAACAAAGCCGGATTCTGCTGGGCCAGCTCAAGCAACAACTGCTTAAGAAACGTGGTTCCTACAAAATCAGGTGGCATTGGATAGGTGACCCGGCCAGGATGCTTTCTGGCAAATTTCAATAAATCTGCCGCGCTTTTCGGAGGTGCCTGCACACTCTCCTGATCATAAATAAAAACCAGCTGCGCCATGCCCCAGGGTGCTTCCAGACCTTCAACGGGCTCACCAAAATCCAGAATCGTTGTGGGTTTTTCCCGGGTATCAATCCAGCGGTAATTGGGTAGTTGTTCAGAAAATGGCCCAAAAAGCAGGCCATGATTTTTCATTGAACGGAAGTTCTCGCCATTAATCCAGATCATGTCGACCGTGCCGTCTGAATCGCGACCGGCCTGCTTCTCTGCCAATATACGACTGACAACGTCTGCCGTATTGCTGACTTTGACCTGTTTCAATTCAATATCATAACGCTGTCGTACTTGTTTGGCTGTCCAGCGAATATAGTCATTGACCTGCTGATCTCCGCCCCAGGCATTAAAGTAAACACTCTGCCCTCTGGCCTCTTTGAGAATCTTCCGCCATTTTTCGCCCGCTGAGAGTACAGAGGAAGATTCAGAAAGAGACGCCCCATAGCTGCTTAAAGACCAAAGAGATGCCAAAAAAGCCAAAGCCTGTAAGACACGTAAAAAGCTTGTTGTAATCATTGAACGCTGGAACCATCCTTAGCTTTTATCCTGATTCAGTATTTGCAGGTCTTTGTCACTGAAGCCTGACAGGTAGAGTATGCTATCAAGACCCAGTGTTGAGATAGACTGTCTGGCGCTTTGCCTGACCAGAGGCTTGGCCCGGAACGCAATGCCCAATCCGGCGATACTCAGCATGGCTAAATCGTTAGCTCCATCGCCTACGGCAATGGTTTGCTGCAAAGAAATTCCTTCACTGAGAGCAATCTGTTTGAGCAGCTCTGCCTTGCGCTCGCCGTTGACGATCTCACCTTTGACTTCACCGGTGACTTTGCCATCGACGATGTCCAGCTCATTAGCAAAAATATGGTCGATCCCCAATCGCTCCTGAAGGAAACGGGCAAAGTAAGTAAACCCCCCTGACAGGATCGCTGTTTTATAACCCAGTGCATTCAGGCATTTAAAGAGCTTTTCAGCGCCCTCCATTATCGGCAGCTTTTCGGCTATGCTCGCCAGAACGGACTCATCCAGACCTTTCAGCATGGCCAGCCTTTCGCGGAAACTCTCGTTAAAATCCAGTTCGCCCTGCATGGCCCTTTCAGTGATTGCTGCCACTTTGTCACCCACGCCCGCTGCTTCAGCCAGCAAATCAATAACCTCGGCTTCAATCAGGGTAGAGTCCATATCAAACACCGCCAGCCTGCGATTCTGGCGATAGATGTTGTCTTCCTGAAAGGTCACATCCATGTCCAGCTCTGAGGACAGGCGCAAAAAGTCCGTTCTTAATGCGTCCGGTTCAGGAGAAAGTCCTCTGACCCCGAACTCCAGACAACGGCCAGACAGTCGGGTAATCCGATCTATATGCAGAGCATGTTCTGTTGTGATATGGCTAGCACGGGCGATGTGCTCTGCTGTGATGTTTTTGGAAAGCAGGGTCAGGATGTAACGATTATTGCTCTGTTCGGATGCCCTCTGTTGAAAGCCTTCATCAGAAAGGGTCTGATAATTGCCGTGAAGCTCAAGTTGATCAAAGTGAAAAAGCAGATCTTCCACCACAGGAGAGACTTTCAGACCATCTGGCAATCGAACAATGATCGTCCATGAAAGAGTCCCACGAGTCAGGGTGTCATGTATAACCGACTGCCCTATATCGAGAATTTCCAGCCCCCTGTTCTGATGAGCACAGGCAGCCATGATGGACGCTATGGAGGCCGTCAGACCGGGTTTGTCTCGCCCTGTCACATTAATCAGCAGAATCTCTCTCACAGTTCACCTGGCTTCTTATCGTTTTGCAAATGGCTATACCCCCAAGCGATTTCAAACATTTCCTATCGCTCATGGCAGTTAGCCGACGCTATTGTAACGCATAGAGTTCGATAGCGTCAGGCAGAGAGAGAATTCTGAGACTCCTTGTCCTTCACTCTGGTTTGTGCTTTGTGGTTTGTGATTTGCCTGAAAGCGGGAAAAAAGCTCCTTTCTCAACAAAATGCCGCTCTATTGGAACTCGTTTGTTCTCTTCATAAAGTCAAACTTTCCAGTGCTGAAAAAAAACTGAAAATTGAAAAACAAGCTACACTGTCGCTTTGATATAAGAATCCTTCAGGGTAATGGGTATAAACCAGCTCTGCACTAATATCCTCGCTCAGTATACGACAACCAAGGGTAGTGTCACGCTCCTTGCCGAAATGATCAAAAGCTGGACCCGTTCAAGCATCAGGTATTTCCAATTTATTTTATGCCAAGTGGGGTTTTTCAATGCTAAAAAGCTTGTGGCAAACATTGATATTTTTAACTTTGGTTGTAACAGGAACGGTTAAAGGGGCCTCTTACCCAACTCCTTCGCCTGAGCCACTCACTATAGTACTGGGCAATGGTTCCATTATTGTTCAGGAGGATATGATTTTATCCATCCATGGTTTTACTCCATTTTTTGATTCCCAAAAAGGCTCAGTACTGCTGATTTCAGACATTAACGAGAAAAGTATCATCAGACTTCGGGCAGATGCCCACCAGTCTCTGGCTGTGACTGATCTGTCAGGTCATCAGATGCACATTGATTTACAGGATCTGCTAAAAAATAAAAAGGCTGTTTTTGCGCCTGTTGATGGTTCAATTCATACTGAAAAAACAGGGCGGTTTTTTTCGAGTATTACTATAACGGCAAAAGAATTGTCGTCTGCTTTAAATGGCTTGCCGACAAGCTTACTTTTACAAAACAACGATTATCAAAAGGGCAGTCAGCAAGAACGATATTCAGGCGGCCTAACTCCAGGTCAGGCTATTTTTTCTCTTTCTGGGCTTAGT
The DNA here is from genome assembly GCF_024606225.1 of Endozoicomonas sp. ISHI1. Lineage (GTDB taxonomy): Bacteria > Pseudomonadota > Gammaproteobacteria > Pseudomonadales > Endozoicomonadaceae > Endozoicomonas_A. The sequence goes on from NZ_JAGRPU010000040.1 coordinate 27,701, forward strand.
GGTCATAGCAAGTCACTCCTACCAGCAAGTCATGGACTGCTGGGAATAAACGACAAAAAATCACTACTCTCTGAATTTCTCGATTATCCGGTAGCGCCAACTTTTGTAGAAGTGACGGCCTATATGAATTATGAAAACTACACAGATGCTGAAGAAAACGTCAATGACACTATGATTCTGCTTAGATTTCTGGTGGAGAATTCAGAAACAGTAGGAGTGCTTTATTCTTTGTTAATGTCAGCTTTTTCTACAGCTTTTCTCTGCGGACCTAGCGGAGATGAATTTTCGAAAAGATTCTGGATGAAAGATCAATACCAACCGCTAAAGCTGGAAAAACTTTATCATTTTTTGGTATCCAGAAAGCAAAGCGAAATAGATAATGCGTCCCAAACCGTTGAAGGTTCGACTGGGGGAGCTTCGGCAGCATTGCCGGAGTCTGAAAACGCAGTGACAGCAGTGGGTTATGCGATTGCCAGACACATTAGAAGAGTGTTTTCAAGAAGTACAGACGAAAAGATCAAATCTATTCTGGAACACTTCCTTGGACCAGAGCTTCCTCTTCAATATGATGAAGAGCAACTAGACAAACTGGTGAGAGTTGCAAGGCTTCTTAAGCAACATGCCGAGGAAAGAGCAGGTAGAGAACAGTCAGATGAAGATGAAACCTCGAGCTCGAGCAGTGATTCTGAAGATGATATATCAAGCAATCTTAAAGACAAACTGAATTTCTGATCTCAAATAATGCCGCTGATGCGGGCAATTCAGGGTAAGTCTCTCAACAACCCTGATACGAGCAACCCGGAGCACCGCATCAACAAACAAATTGCAGCTCACTATAATCTGCCTTTTCGTCAGGTTATTCGCGGGCAGACGAGCCTTTAAGATCATTAGGTGAAGATTTGGTCTGTAATGCCTCAAATTCACTTTTTACAGCTTGATAACCGGGGGCATCAGGGGCAAAATAGAGTTCATCAAATAAGCTTGTGGTTTTAACAGCTAGAGACCAATTCAAACCATCTTCAATTACATTAAAAGCACTGGTCAAAGAAAAAATCTCCTCACCCCGATAACTAACATGATAATCAGAAGTAAATGATCCCTTATTGACTTCAGAAAAGTGTCTACCATCATTCAGATTTTCATCTGTTGAAATATTCAGAGGCTCAAGATATTTAAGTAATTGGGTGACTTTCTCAAATACTTGGATATCCTGATCAGGAGCTGCCTCTCTACCATACATATTTTTGTAAATCAGAGTTTGCTGTTTCAGCTGTTTTAAGTAATTAATGATAGTTGTCACATTCTCCTGAGCTTTTTTGTTTGCTGCGTCTATTTCAGTGCTCGCCTGGTTAGACACTACTCTCTGTTCAAGTGACGTGCTGCTGCTGGCAACGGCTCCCAAGTTCTGACTTGAGTGATCGGGATCGCTGCTCAATGAAGCATCAACATTGTCAGCTGCCGTTGTAGTTCTGCCGAAGCTGACACCCTCTGGTGTTTCCTCCTCAGGCTTTGGTGAAAAAAAACCAGCAGTGCTGGAGTTGTTATCTACGTTATTCATATTGACTACTCCTTTGTTAATTTTGTTCCCACTTAGAAAGAACATTCAAAATGGCTTCAAAACTCTGAGTCGGTTTTGAAACAAAAGTTCATAACATTGGAGTAAGTGCAATTAACAAAACTGCGAATAAGGCCTGATCTACCCGATGATTTTAGATTTACGGTCAAACAGGCCACTTTTCAGGCAGTTTCTTGTCATGTTGTAGTATTTTGACTCTCACGGCCCTCTTCTGGGAGAGGCTTCTCGCCGAAGCTGGTAAACTGAACCCTTTTTTACCGACAGAGCTACCGAGACCCACGCTCCGCCTATTGCTGATTGCAGTAGCCAAATCTCCGGGCGGTAGCGTACTGTCAAAAGAACCTTGTTTTCAGGAGTGCCATCAATGACCAGTGCCCAACAGCGCGCCGAACTACAGCGCCAGTTCTGGCAGATCGCCAACGATGTGCGTGGTTCAGTAGACGGCTGGGACTTCAAACAATACGTGCTGGGCACTCTTTTCTACCGCTTTATCAGTGAGAACTTCACCAACTACATCACGGGCGGTGATGACAGCGTCAATTATGCGACAATGGATGATGGCGATGAAAACATTGTCGCAACCAGAGAAGATGCCATCAAAACCAAAGGCTATTTTATCTACCCCAGTGAACTGTTTGTGAACGTAGCGGCCAATGCCAGCAAAAACCATAACCTGAATACCGAGCTGGCTGACATATTCAAGTCAATTGAATTTTCAGCCAACGGTTACCCGTCAGAAGCCGATATCAAAGGCCTGTTTGCCGATTTCGACACCACCAGCAACCGTCTGGGTAACACGGTAAAAGATAACAATGTGCTGACAGATCAGCATATCCAGCAGATTATGGCAATCTTCCACAGCAAGGACGATGTCGAGCATGTCGCAAAGTCGGTCAGCCTTGAGACGATCACTGACAATGACTACAACCTGTCGGTCAGCAGTTATGTGGAAGCCAGGGATACCCGGGAGAAGGTTGATATTACTCAGCTGAATGCTGAGCTGAAAACTACGGTTGGCAGGATAGATCAGCTACGCTCGGAGATTGATGCCATTGTGGCTGAGATAGAAGGTTGAGGCATGAACATTTGAAAATATCTTTCAAATGGTGAATAACAGGAAATGCAGTTATCCGGAAATTCCGGATAACTGCCGTAGACGACAAAGAGAGGATGCGATTCACCATGTATTATCTCATTGAACACAATCGCACCACCAAGGCTACTCAATGCGATGAATACAGTGATTACTCTGCGGCGCAGGCAGTCTGCCTGCAAAAAGAGCTGCATTACTTTCTGAACAATAAAAATGAAATAGAAGTGGTTATTTTTGAAGCCAACACCATTGATGACTTAAAGCGTACCCACAGTCGCTATTTTGTTAACGATGCACAGAAAGCTAATACAACAGACGCTTTATCGGCGATTGGTCTGCTGGGTCTTGCTATTTCTTTGTTGAATAAAAAGTGAGCAGGGCGAGCATGATTTTCGACAAGCACAATTCATTAGGGATGAGAGATTTTATGGATCAACTGCCGGTTGAGCTTGAGGCGCTTTATGTAGTTATTCGAGATTTTCGAATAACTGCCAATGCCAGAAAAAGAGTACCTCTCTGCCATGCAACGCAGTGTCGTCAAAGATATCGAGTCAAACACCTGCTCAGGCAAACCTTAACCGATCGGATAGACGACCGTGACCTGTATATGAAAGGCATTGATGTTAGTTATTTTTATGAAGGTTATAGTGAGTTCAGGACTGGGGACTTGTAGTGGTGGGTGATATGGATTTTATGGAAAGGCTGTTGGATGGGGCTGAGGTTGAGTGGGTGCCTTTAGGCAATGAAAAGTTTTTTGAGATTGCCAACATAGGGAGAAAACCAGTAAAAGCGTCCCTCCGTTCACCGGGAAAAACACCATATTATGGAGCCAACAACATACAAGACTACGTTGAGGGGTATACTCATGATGGTGAATTCGTACTAATTGCAGAGGATGGCTCAGCAAGTCTCGAAAAATACTCTATACAATATGCAACTGGAAAATTCTGGGCTAACAATCATGTGCATGTTATACGTGGAAAGTCGAAACTTAACACAAGATTCATATTCCACTACCTTTGCATTGTTAATTTCATACCGTACTTATCTGGCGGTGACAGAGCAAAGTTAACAAAGGGGAAAATGCAACAAATTCCAATCCCCATCCCCTACCCACAAAACCCACAAAACCCACAAAACCCACAAAACCCACAAAACCCACAAAACCCACAAAACCCACAAAAATCCCTAAAAATCCAATCCGAAATCGTCAGAATACTGGACAAATTCACCGAGCTGACCACCGAGTTGACCACCGAGTTGACCACCGAGTTGACCACCGAGTTGACCACCGAGCTTAATGCACGGAAAAAACAATACAACTACTATCGTGATCGGTTGTTGAGTTTTGATGGTGGGGAGGTGGAGTGGAAGACTCTGGGAGAGCTTGGTGAGTTTATTCGTGGAAAGCGATTTACCAAAGCAGATTATGTGGATAATGAAGGTGTTAACGTTATCCATTATGGCGAAATTTATACTCAGTACGGCGTTTCGGCAACTCATGCGGTTTCACAGGTTCGCCCTGAGCTGGCCCCATCACTGAGGTACGCAGAACCCAATGATGTTGTAATAACCGATGTCGGGGAGACCGTTGAAGATGTTGCTAAAGCGGTTGCCTGGATTGGAGATGATAAAGTCGCGATTCATGATCACTGTTATGCGTACAGACATTCACTGAACCCTAAGTACGTTTCCTATTGCATGCAAACAAGCTCATTCATTGCAGATAAGGCAAAGTATATCGTTCGTGCAAAAGTGAAAACGCTGTTAATTAAAGGATTCTCGAAAGTTCAAATACCCGTTCCCTATCCGAACGACCCAGAGAAATCCCTCGCAGAGCAGGAGCGAATTGTTGCCATACTGGACAAATTCGACGCCCTGACAAACTCCATCACCGAAGGCTTACCCAGAGAAATAGAGCTGCGCCAAAAGCAGTACGAATACTACCGTGACTTGCTGCTAAGCTTCCCAAAACCAGAAGAGAGGGCAGCCTGACATGAGCCATAAAAGCCTGAGCCTGCAAGACCAAACCACTGAGTTCCTGCTTTATACCGCTCCCGGTGGAGACGTAAAGGTGGAGGTCTTGCTAAACAATGAGACCCTCTGGCTGACTCAGCAGCGGATGGCCGAGTTATTTGGCGTACAGCGCCCAGCCATTACCAAACATCTGAAAAATATATTTGAAAACAATGAGTTGCAAGAAGATGTGGTATGTTCCATTTTGGAACACACCACTGAGCACGGAGCCGTAGCAGGCAAAACCCAAACCGGGAAAATAAAGTACTACAACCTGGATGCCGTCATCTCCGTCGGCTACCGGGTCAACTCAACCCAGGCCACACAGTTCCGCATTTGGGCAACGGCCTTAATCAAGGAATACATCATCAAGGGCTTTGCCATGGATGATGAGCGCTTAAAAAATGGCCAGTACTTTGGTAAAGATTATTTTAAAGAGCTACTGGAGCGGGTGCGTTCCATCCGTGCCAGCGAGCGGCGTATTTACCAGCAGATTACCGATATTTTTGCTGAGTGCAGTGTCGACTATAATCCCAAATCAGACACCACTCGTTTGTTTTATGCCCATGTGCAGGACAAATTTCATTTTGCCATTACCGGTCACACGGCAGCAGAAATCATCGCTCTGAAAGCCGATGCCGACCAGCCTCTGATGGGCATGAATACCTACAAAAACGCCCCTGATGGTCGTGTACTGAAATCAGATTCCAAGGTGGCAAAGAACTATTTAGCCGAAAGTGAGATCAAACAGCTGGAGCGTACCGTATCCGCTTTTTTTGATTATATCGAAGGGATTATCGAACGACGCAACACCTTCACCATGGCAGGATTTGCAGACAGTGTGAATAAGTTTCTGGCCTTTAATGAGTATCAGGTTCTGGAAGGCCATGGCACCATCAGCCGCCAGCAGGCAGAGCAAAAAGCCTTTGCCGAATATGAGAAATTCAACAAAAAACAGCGGATAGAATCAGATTTTGACCGTCAAATTAAAAAACTGCTGACAAAGAAAGGTGGTGATCAATGACCGACTACAAAACCATCGCCGAATCAAAAAACTTCATCGTACTCGATCAATACACCCAGGACTGGCAGGTCAAGGACAGCTACCAGAGCGAAGCCGATCTTGAGCACGAACTGATCGAGGATTTGCAAAATCAGGGTTATGACAACGAGCTTAATCAACGTGCATGGTTTGATACAGTGTCACGGTTTTCTCTCAGGCCTGCTGCCAGGGACACAGGGCGCTACGATCGTTTTGCCAAATTCCTTGAAAGCCATGGCAGTCTGAAAAACATTCCACCCGCCAACGACTATATGCTAAGTCTTTGAGGCACTCGGCAGGCAAAGCGGCTTCGGGTGTTCTGGGACTTTTTGAGAACATACTGTTTTTTGTTAGTGGCACTTAACAAAGTGTCATGAACTTTCATTCTGAAACCGACTCAAATTAACGTCATGAAAGTTGAATGTCCTCGCTGATACAAGGGAATAGTCGCTGGAGAGAAATCAGATATGCATGATATTAAAACTAACGCCATGGAAGGCTCACAATCACCACCACCTAAGCGAGCTCGATTGGAAACACCCACGGGTACCAGTGCGGGTAGGCTCATCACTGTACCCGACGGGGAACAAAAGGAAAATACTACATTGCTGAATTTACCTTCAGTGACTTTTAGCCAAATTTTCCATTCTTTGAAACTTAAAGAGATTCGCAGTGTACAAAAGGTATGTACCCACCTTCGCGATGTTGTCAAAGAGAATAGAGCCTTGGCAAAAGCATGGTTTCGCCAGTTTCCTGCATCACACCAGGATCAACTGAAGATGGCCATGGCTACAAAAACGAATAAGCAAGTCTACGATTGGTTAAAGTCGTTTACGAATGATGAGACGTTAGCCAAGTCACTGTCAGATCGCCGACAGGGGGGGAATTATTTAACGGCTCTGTTGTATTTCACCAAGATTAACCTGATGTCTGGATGTAAAACATTTACTTTAGAGGACACCATCATTTGCGAGGAGCATGAAGTTGAATCAGCCCACCTCAGTGTCGATGGCCGCTATCTGGCTACCGCATGCAATGACGGAACAGTAAAAATCTATGACTACAGCACTGATGGATCACGGGTGAATACCACCATTACCCATGACAACATTGTCAGATCAGTCATCTTCAGCCCCAATGGTAAACACCTGGTGACCGCCAGTTGGGATAACACGGCGATGATATATAGCTTGGGGGACGATGGCGTATGGCAACACAAAGCAACACTTACCCATATTAACGTGGTCCTATCAGCCATTTTTAGCCCCAATAGCTGCCATGTGATAACCGCCAGCCTGGATAATACAGCGCAACTTCATAGCCTTAAGGCCGATGGATCATGGGAACCTGTCCACTTGATTCATCATAATGGTATAGTCCAAACAGCCATCTTCAGTGCCGATAGCTGCCGTGTGGTGACCGCCAGCCGGGATATGACGGCAAAAATCCACAAACGAAAGACCGATGTAGAATGGCAAGAAGAAGATAGTATTTCCCATAGTTTTGCTGTCATGTCTGCCAGCTTCGGCCCCGATTGCTGTCATGTGGTGACTGCCGGTCAGGATCGCATAGCGAAAGTCAGCATGAAGCAGGCCGATGGATCATGGGAACTACTGATTGCCTTTCACCACAAAGATCAGGTCAATTCGGCCAGTTTCAGTCCCAATGGTCGCTATTTCGTGACTGCCTGCGAAGACGGAAGCGTGACAATCTTCGGCCGACAAGCCTATGGTAAATGGGAGCAAGTAGCCATCTTTTACCATAAGGGTGCGGCCAGATCAGCTACCTTCAGCCCCGATGGTAGCCTTTTGGTGACTGCCAGTAATGACGGAACAGCGAAAATTATTGGCCAGGAGGACGATGGGACATGGTCAGAAAAAGGCAAGATTGTCCATAAAGACTCTGTCCTTACCGCCACCTTTAACGCCGATGGTAGCCGTATAGTGACCGCCAGTAGTGACAAAACGGTGAGAATCACTGAACTACGGAGAGGTAATTGATTGTTGTCTGTTGCAAAACCGCCAGACGGCAACAGTGAATCAGAGTTCATCGTGATCCGGTAGTTCCATTTTCGGTAGTGCCCTTATTTGATCCAGTGACTGCTTTGGCGCTTTAATCGTTCTGATTTTGACAAATGACTTACGTTTATGTAGCAGGCTTGAACACGCCCGAAAAAATGCTGGTGAACGTCCGTGAGCAGTTGCAGACACTGAATAACGTCAGGTTTCAGGATGGCGAGTGGCTCCGGTTTGTCGAACAGTATCTGGACAATCCCAGCGACACCATCATTGATAAAACCCGCAAGGTTCATGACGACCACATTTTTGATTTTGTGTTTGACGATGGCCATATCAAAAACATCTACCTGCTGGATAAACAGAATGTCGCCCGCAACAAAGTGCAGGTGATCAAACAGTTTCAACAAACCGGCACCCAGGCCAACCGCTATGATGTCACCCTTCTGGTGAATGGCTTACCGCTGGTGCAGATTGAGCTGAAAAAGCGCGGCATTGCCATTCGGGAAGCCTTTAACCAGGTGCATCGCTACAGCAAGGAGAGCTTTAATGCCGAGAACTCGCTCTATAAGTACCTGCAGCTGTTTGTGATTTCCAACGGTACCGACACCCGTTACTTCGCCAATACTACCCAGCGCAATAAAAACAGCTTCGATTTCACCATGAACTGGGCGAAATCCGATAACACCCTGATTAAAGACCTGAAGGATTTTACCGCCACCTTCTTTCAGAAAAACACATTGCTCAGGGTACTGCTGCACTATTGTGTTTTCGATGTCAGCAATACCTTGCTGGTCATGCGCCCCTACCAGATTGCCGCCACCGAGCGCATTTTGTGGAAAATCAGAAGTTCCTATCAGGGCAAAAACTGGAGTAACACCGAGAGTGACGGCTATATCTGGCACACCACCGGTTCTGGCAAGACCTTAACCAGCTTTAAAGCCGCCCGTCTGGCCACTAAGCAGGATTTTATTGATAAGGTCTTTTTTGTGGTAGACCGTAAAGACCTCGATTATCAGACCATGAAAGAGTACCAGCGCTTCTCACCCGACAGCGTAAACGGCTCAGACAGCACAGCAGGTTTAAAACGCAACCTCGCTAAAGACGACAACAAAATTATTGTGACTACCATTCAAAAGCTGAACAACCTGATCAAAAGCGAGAGCCATCTGCCTGTCTATCAACAACAGGTCGTGTTTATTTTTGACGAAGCCCATCGCAGCCAGTTTGGTGAAGCGCAAAGGAACCTGAAGACGAAGTTTAAAAAATACTATCAATTTGGTTTTACCGGCACGCCGATCTTCCCGCAAAATGCGCTGGGCGCAGACACGACAGCAAGCGTGTTTGGCCGGGAATTACACTCTTATGTCATCACCGATGCGATACGCGACGAAAAAGTGCTGAAGTTTAAAGTGGACTACAACGATGTACGACCACAGTTCAGAAACCTTGAAAAAGAAACGGATGAGCAGAAGCTCACCGCCGCTGAAAACAAGCAGGCCTTTTTGCATCCGGAACGTATTACTGAAATCTCCCGGTACATACTGAATAACTTCAGGCAAAAGACTCACCGACTGCAAGCCGGTGGTGCAGGCTTCAATGCCATGTTTGCCGTCAGCAGTGTGGATGCGGCCAAAGCTTACTACGAAAGCTTCAGAACCCTACAGAATAAAGACCATCAGGAACAACCGGGCAAAAAGCACCTTAAAGTGGCCACTATCTTCTCTTTTGCAGCCAATGAAGAACAGGATGCCGTCGGGGATATTGTTGATGAAAGCTTCGAAGTCTCCGCCATGGACAGCAGTGCCAAAGAGTTTCTGAGCGCCGCTATTGCTGACTATAACACCCACTTTAAAACCAATTTTGGTGTCGATAGCAGAGGCTTTCAAAACTATTACCGTGATCTTGCCCAACGGGTAAAAAAACAGGAAGTCGACCTGCTGATCGTTGTCGGTATGTTCCTGACGGGTTTTGATGCCCCCAGGTTAAACACCTTGTTTGTTGACAAAAACCTGCGTTATCACGGTTTGATGCAAGCCTATTCCCGTACCAACCGGATTTATGATGCCACCAAGACCTTTGGTAATATCGTCACCTTCCGTGATCTTGAGCAGCCAACGATCGACGCTATCACGCTGTTTGGTGATAAGAACACCAAAAACGTCGTGTTGGAGAAGAGCTACAAAGAGTACATGGAAGGCTTTACCGATCTCACCACAGGCGAAGCTCGCCGTGGCTATCTGGAGGTTGTCGCAGAACTGCAAAGACGCTTTCCAAAGCCTGATGAAATTATCAAAGAGCAGGATAAAAAAGACTTCGCAAAACTCTTTGGTGAATACCTGCGCGTTGAGAATGTGCTGCAAAACTACGACGAGTTTGCAGGTTTGAAAGCCTTACAAACTGTGGATATGGATAATCCTGAGACCGTCGAGGCGTTTAAAGCCAAATACTATCTGAACGACGATGACCTGGCAGCCATGCAGGCTATCGAGGTGCCTTCTGAGCGGTTAATCCAGGATTATCGCTCAACTTACAACGATACCCGTGACTGGCTACGTCGTGAGAAAGCCGCCAACCAAAAAGAAGAATCCAGCATCGACTGGGACGATGTTATCTTTGAAGTGGACCTTCTGAAATCTCAGGAAATCAACCTTGACTACATCCTGGAACTGATTTTTGAGCACAACAAAAAGAATAAAAACAAAGCCGACTTGATTGAAGAAGTCCGTCGTCTTATTCGTGCCAGTCTCGGGAACCGTGCCAAGGAAAGTCTGATTGTTGATTTTATCAACCAGACCGACCTGGATAACATCGGAGATAAAGCCAGCATCATTGATGCCTTCTTCACGTTCGCGCAGGCTGAACAAAAACGCAAGGCCGAAGAGCTTATCCGCTCTGAAGAGTTAAACGACGATGCAGCCAGACGCTACATCAGTAGTTCATTGAAACGGGAATACGCCAGCGAGAACGGTACTGACCTGAATGCCACTCTTCCCAAAATGAGCCCACTGAACCCGCAATACAAAGCCAAAAAACAGTCAGTATTCCAGAAAATGGCTGATTTCGTGGAAAAATTTAAAGGCGTGGGCGGTCAGATTTAACCACACCGTCGTCTTTGCAAAAATCCCCCGACATAACACCCCAGGAGGTTCGGCCTTGTCATTGCCGAAAAAAATCATCACCCTGTTTGCCAGACAATCAGCAGCCCTGTCTCTTCGCCAGCAACTGTTACTGATGTTTGGTCTGCTGTTCACAGCCCTGACGCTGTCTACCGTCTTTCTGGTCAGCAGCGAACTGGAGTCCACCAGCCGTCATCAGGCTGACTCGATCGGAAACCTGCTGAGTGCCCAGACAGCCAGTGCCGCCACTGATATGCTGGTCACAGGAGACCGTCTCAGTCTCAACGTACTGCTGGGGCAGCTGGTGCAGAATCCCTATGTCGCCAAGGCCGCCATTTACAGCATTGATAATCGTGAAATAGCCTCTTCAGAAAGTGACCAGGTCGGCGAGAAAGGTGAAACCTATTCGTCACCCATACATTATCAGGACGTGATCGCAGGTTATGTCCGTCTGCAACTGGATAAAGGGTTACTGACCCAACACCCCGGTGATGCGCTGACACTGATCATTACTGTCAGTATCATTCTTCTGGTCAGTGGCTTGCTGTTGCTCTACTTTTTCGCCTCCGGCATCACTTTCCGGCTCAACCTGATTGAAAGACAGTTGCATTCTATTCTGCAATCCCCTACCAATCCCGTCTCCTGCAGAAACGAAATACTGCGACTCTCTGGCTTTGTGGAAAAGCAGCTCACTGAAAAACTGATGGATTCTGTTGAACCGGAACCCGTGGAAGAGGAAAAAGAGGAAGTCTCAGCCATTGTCAGTGTTCGTAACAAAAACATGCCCCGATTACGGCAACTGCTGGCTCCCCATGATCTGATGCACATTATTGAGACGCAAAACGAAGCTCTGAAACACGCCGCTCAACAGTATCAGGGAGAGTTAAGTTACACACCTGATGGCACCGGGTATATTCGTTTCTCCAGTCTTGAAAGTGCCTCCTTTGCTGTGGACGCCTTGAGTTGTGCCCTGTTGATTCAAAGCCTTAACAGAGTCGTTGGCGAGCAGAACATTGCTGCGCTGGAGATTGGGTTGGGAATCTGTGTCAGTGATGGCATCGCTGATTTCCCCGATACAGAACACCCCTCACAATCCGACAGTGCCGCCAGTAATGCCCTGATGCTGGCAAGCCTGCCGGGTTCGGAAGGTATTCACATGTTCCGTGACCAGCTCAACTGGCTACCTGCCGGAGAGCCCGAAATAAAAATCAGTGAACAGGGTGAGGATATTGTGGAGATCACCGGACTGCCTGCTGAACAGCAGGAAGTCATTCAGCAGGAAGCTTATGACATCAGCCGGGAGCTGGAGTTGTAAACCTGTCGTTCGTTTGGAGGGATTATGAAGCCCAATCTAACCCTAGTTAAAACAGCGATAGCTATCGCCATTAGCTTGAACTCATACGCCTACAGCAGCGGTAATTACTCAGACAACACGACGCAGACGACAACACTTACCCTGACTCCGACCACTGAAAACCAACAAATCCTGGATATAGTATTTCCAAAATACACGACGGTGTTTGGTATTAAAGTTCGGGGCACGGAAAAAGTGCCCGATGAGAAACTGCTTCATGCTGCGAGAATCATGGCTGAATATCTCGATAACAATGATGATGGTGTTGTCGATAATCAGCCAGTGCTTGATAGCTTAGTTGCACAAAAAGCCACTCTGACCATGATAGCTGACGATTCCGAGCTACAGCCCGTGCGGAATAAAGTCGGAAATAATAAGAAGCTGACCAATCTGCAAGACCTGAAAGCAAGCGAAACTCACCCAAATGGCGCAGCCAGAGGCGTATTTGATGGCGCTCTCGAAGAGGTTCTACATTTGATCACCCGTCTTGGCTATAGCAAAGTTTATCCTGAAGCTCTGGGTGAGCAACATGGTTCATTGATTGCCGATGCTATGGACAAAGCTCGTGGTGGTCGGTTTGATAACATCCCGGACAGTTACCCTGCAAACGCCTGGTTCACTTATGAAGATGAAAGCTGTGACTACAGTTGTATGATCACTGAATATACTTATTTTGCACTGACTTCGATTCTTGGTGGTCAACAGTTTCCGGGTCGATTGCAACAAATCCAAAACGAATGGATTTTAAACACCCGGTTGAGAGTAAAATCAGTTGACCGTGATGTTTACAATATCTTAACTAATCCGTTTTATTCACTGCCCAGTGTATTACCCGATGGTCAGTACAACTCGGCCACCTTCAAGATAAAAATGGGTGCTGATGAGTCAAGCACAACCGCCCATGATTCTACGACGAAGGCAGAGCAACCGTTAATCGTGTTGCTCGTCGCACTGATGACTGTTTTTGGGAAAATAATGTTGTAAGCACTTCAGACTCTCATTTCAATGCCATGCCTGGCCATGTAGGCCTTGGCTTCCGGGATAGAGTATTCACCAAAGTGAAAAATACTCGCCGCCAGCACTGCATCGGCCTTGCCTGCTTTTACAGCCTCAACCAGATGATCCAGGTTTCCCGCACCACCTGAAGCAATCACAGGTATTTCCAGGGCATCGGAAATGGCTCGGGTCACACCAATGTCGTAACCGTTTTTCACGCCATCCTGATCCATGCTGGTCAGCAGAATTTCCCCGGCTCCCAGCTGTTCCATTTTCTTCGCCCACTTAATGGCATCCAACCCGGTTGGCTTTCGGCCACCATGGGTAAAGATTTCCCAGCGATCAGGCTCGTCTGACAGGCTGACCTTCTTGGCATCGATGGCAACAACAATGCACTGGCTACCAAAACGATCAGCAGCTTCCTGAACAAACTCAGGGTTAAAGACAGCCGCCGTATTAATACTAACTTTGTCGGCACCGGCATTAAGCATGGTACGAATATCTTCCACCTTGCGAATGCCGCCACCGACTGTGAGAGGGATAAACACTTCACTGGCCATGCGCTCAACCGTATGAACCATGGTGTCGCGGTCTTCGTGGCTGGCAGTGATATCCAGAAAGGTGATCTCGTCAGCACCTTCTTCGTTGTACCGACGAGCCACCTCAACAGGGTCACCGGCATCACGGATATCAAGAAACTGAACGCCTTTCACCACTCTGCCGTTATCAACATCAAGACAGGGAATAATTCTTTTCGCTAAGCCCATTGAACGGCCTCTCTATTTTCTGCATTGAACCGATTAAAGGCTGACCAGACGCAGGCATACCGGATATCTATACTCATCTCCGCTGCTGGCTTTCATGCTGGCCCGGATCACAAAAATCAGGGCAAAAACCACTGCAAACGGAATCAGGGGAAGAAAGAGCAGTCCGATCAGAACGGCATTCAGTAATCCCCAGATCGCAATCACCAGCATCACGGTAATCTGGAAATTCAAAGACTCTTTAGCATGATGGGCAATAAACGCAGACTGATCTTTTTTCTGATACCAGATCAGAAAAGGGATCAATATGTTCATGCCCGGCAGGACACAGCCAAATAAAGTCAGGATATGGGAGAAGACCGCCCAATTCTTTTCATTGGAATCGGGCTTCTTCATAAATGGTTGTAAAGCGTCTATGTCCATTTTTTTTGACTCGAACGTTTTTAAAGTGTCGAGCCCCTCTCTATGGATTCCAGTTCAAAAAGTTCTCAAGCAGTTTCAGGCCACTGTCAGCGCTTTTCTCAGGGTGAAACTGCACCGCAAAAATATTGTCCCGTGCTAAAGCCACATCAAAATCAACACTGTAGTGACAACGACCGACGGCCATCCCATCGTCGTTCGCATGAGCATGATAGCTGTGGACAAAATAGAAGCGGGCGTTATCTTCGATGCCTTTCCAGAGGGCATGGTCACGATGTTGCTGAACCGGGCTCCAGCCCATGTGGGGGACTTTCAGTTTATCTCCACTCTCATCCACCAGCCCCTTGCCAAAAAATTTTACTCGCCCGGGCATCAGACCCAGGCAGTCAACGCCACCATTCTCTTCGCTGTGATTCAGCATGACCTGCATACCAACGCAGATACCCAGAAGCGGGCGCTGACTTTCGACCACTTCCCGCACTACATCATCCACGCCTTTGGCACGAATTTCTGCCATGCAGTCACGGATAGCCCCGACGCCGGGAAGTACTACATGATCTGCCTGCTGTATAATTTTCGGGTCAGAAGTCACCTTGACACAGGTATCGCTGCTGGCCACGTGTTCCAGAGCTTTACTGGCAGAGTGAAGGTTACCCATCCCATAATCGATGACTGCAACGGTCTTCATTCTTTTAACTCACCGGACAGTTTATTTGTTTCGCTCATGGCTGCTTTTTCGCTGTTGATTAAAGCGAACCTTTGGTGGACGGCATCTGGCCAGCCATGCGGGGATCCAGTTCCAATGCCATTCTCAGTGCCCGGCCGAAAGCCTTGAAGACCGTTTCTATCTGATGGTGAGCATTGCGACCTCGCAGATTATCAATGTGCAGTGTCACATTGGCGTGATTAACAAAGCCCTGGAAGAATTCATAGAACAGGTCAACATCGAACTTGCCAATCATGGCCCGGGTAAAATCAACATTAAACTCAAGACCGGGACGTCCGGAAAAATCGATGACCACTCTGGAAAGCGCCTCGTCCAGCGGTACATAGGAGTGGCCGTAGCGGGTCAGGCCTTTCTTGTCACCAATGGCTTTGGTGAACGCCTGACCCAGGGTAATACCGATATCTTCTACGGTATGGTGGTCATCAATGTCGTTGTCGCCCACAGCCTTGACGTCGAGATCAATCATGCCATGACGGGCAATCTGGTCCATCATATGATCAAGAAAGGGAACACCTGTGTCGAACTGGCCCTTGCCATTACCATCCAGATTGATATCAACCCTGATCTGGGTCTCCAGCGTATTTCTTTCAACACTGGCCTTGCGCTCAGCCATGATAATCTCCGATTGTATCTATTCTGTGCATGGAGTCTGACCCGTTGTTAATAATGCCAGACTCTGATTAAGACCATTCTAACCTGAATGCCTGCCGACTCCCGGACCAAAACCCGGCTATTATACGGAGCAGCTCCGAAGCAGGCGAGCTATTCATCTCGTACTTTGTCGAAAAGGTCACCTTCAAGCCTCTCGAGCAGCCTGTCAATCTGCTTTCGCTTGTTCTGTACAAGCCTGCCACCGGAAGGTCTTTCACGGTCATTGGCCCAGTCCTCCGACCAGCCTACCGTAAAATCCACACACTGTTCAGAAAACTGAGGCAGTGAAAATATCTTGGACTGCTCCAGACAGCCGGTAAGGAAATTATCAACATCCGACTGTTGAATAGGGTATTTGCCCACCGCTTTCTTGATATTTCCAGGCTTGACGACATATATCCAGATTTGCCCTTGCTCGGGTAGGTGACCACCAGTCATGCTCTTGAGTTGTCTGACATTCATCAAGACCCTGCAGTTCAGGGTTTCAGTGCGATCCAGACTGCGGATCTGCTGATCGGATGATGCCAGCAACAAGCCATTGAATAACGTCCCTTCTTTCGGGGTAACACCCAAAACGGTTCTGGTTGGTGATTTTTCAACGACCCTGACAAACCAACCCCGCTGATAACCACTGACCCAGACAGGAAACTCAACCTCATCTTTGTTCAGCTTTTTCTCCCGGGCTGCTTCCAGTATCAGCGTGCCAGAAGCCACCAGATATTGCTTTTGACGGCTATCGACCCCGGGGAAACATGACGAATCCAAAGCCCACGAAGAGATGGGCAAAACCAGACAAAAACCCACCGCCAACCATCGTTGATATGACATTACCCTAAAAGTACCCATTATCTCCATAACCTGTTCCTCAGACATCCAAACGGCATAGGCAGATAACCCCCCCAACCAGCGTCAGGCAAACAACCACACCTCATAATAGTCGCTGAAAAACATGCCATAGCATGCGGTTGCCCATTCATTGAGTTCGCTGCTTCCAGTTCAATGGGTCATACAACATTTGGCATTTAAAAAATTAATTCATCACAACACTTGCAATTAATTCACATATCTGATTTTTTAAAAGCAATGGTCAGAAGGATCTGATTCATGTCTGCTCAAGTGCTGTTTAAGGACAAAACGCTCAGGCTGGGAGTCGTTGCTTCCCTGACGACACTGATCGCTGTTTCAGCGGACGCTCTCTTATTGCCTCCAAAACCTCTGGCACTGAGTTCATCGTGGGATTGTCGCTCAGGACCTAACAGCGACTGGCTATGCAGAAGCAGCCAGACAGATCGTTACGAACAACCTCTGGAAACCGCTGCGTATTCTGCTTCAGATAGAAACAATGGGTATCCGGAAACGATTCCTCAGAATCAATATCAGCCTGCCAGAGCCGAGCCAGAAATCGACTCCTCGCGGACGTCAGTGCAGCCTGACTATCAACGGCGAGATAACTACGCCAATCCCAACCAACAGACGACTCCGAAACAGCAACCCCGGCAAAGCATCAACGAACTGCTGAGTTCGGAACACGGGAGCTTTGTTATTCAGTGGCTTGCAACACATACCGAAGAGCCATTAAGGGATTTGCAGCGTCGTTTCCCGGTTCTGCAACAGGCGACGATTGTTCGCTATCAGCGCAACAACAAAGATTGGTTTGTATTGCTGGACGGACCTTTCAGAGATAGCCAGTCAGCGATGACAGCCCTCAACAGCCCTCCCCGGTTGTTGCTGACCGACAAGCTCTATCCCTGGACACGCTCTCTGGCCAGCATTCAGAAGCTCAACCTGATTATGCCGGGAGAACTCAGAGCTCCCGGCGGCCCCTCACAGCCATTTAACGAACAGCGTTATGCAGATAATGATCCTCTTAAGCCGGATAATAATCGTTTGTTTGCCAGTATCGCGCCCGCCTACCCAAAGGTGCAACCAGCAGAAACCTATCGGGACTACAACACTGACCCTTACCAGACTTCTGAGCCAATATTTGGATCTTCCTATCAGTCCGACCCCTATTACGATGAGGAAGCACTGGATTTGAATTACAGCACTTCGAGTACACAACGTTATGCCCGGACGATGCCTGAAGCGGATCGTTTCCAAGCAAGAAAGCACTACCAACAGAGCCACCAACAGAGCCACCAACAGGACAGCTATTCAGCTTATTCAGCCCGGAAAGAGATCAACGAATACCGTCGTCCAAAAGAAACCAGAGAGTACCGAGAGCCTGCCAAACAGAGCATCCTCGGAGCCTCCCCAAACAGTTACGCTATCCAGTGGCTGGCTGGAACCCGAAGAGATACTCTCGAAAGAGTCCGCAGGCGCTATGCACAGTTGAGTGACGCCCAGATCATACACTACCGAAAAGGACGACAAGACTGGTTTTTGCTCGTAGGCTCCCCCTATACCAGCAAAGGTCAGGCTAAAAGGGCACTTTCCAACCCGGAGCTGGCGCGTATTTCTACACGTCTGTACCCCAGAGTCCGATCAGTTAATGAACTAAAAAGTCTCATATCAGCTAAGCCAGAAAGGGCTCAGCAGATTCACTCCCAGATAGTTACCCAGCCAAAGGGGTCGGTCTTCAGCGGAACGGGTAACAGCTACACTATCCAGTGGTTTGCAGCCAACAAGCCGGAAGCCATTGAGAAGCTGAAGAAACGATTCCCTGAATTGAGATCTGCTGTCACTGCCCGATACCGTAAAAATCAGAAAGACTGGTATGTTCTTCTGCAAGGTCAGTTCAGCAGCAGTAAAGAGGCTCTGGCTGTTCTTAATTCACCCCAACTGAAAGACGCTGTTCAGGTTCTCTACCCTTGGACCCGCTCGGTGAAATCCCTCAAGAAACTTCAGGCCCGGGAGAGTTAGGAAACAATATTTTCATCCCCCTTGCCAACTCCTCAAACACTTGCTGTACACTACCCTGAACAAGCAATAACAACACTTTGTACCCTGAGATCCCGAGGTCTCCCATGAATCGTGCAATTAAACTCATCGCCTCTGTGGTGGCTGGCATCATTATTCTTGTGGTTGCCGCTGCCCTGATTCTTCCAAAAGTGATTGATCCCAACAATTACCGGGATGACATTTCCAAACTGGTTTATGACAACACAGGCCTGACACTCACGATTGACGGCCCCATTGACTGGTCGGTCTTTCCCTGGCTGGGACTTTCCCTCGAGCAGGTGAATGTAAAAGGTGCAGACAACTCCGATCTGGCTGAACTGGGTAAAGCGGAAGTCAGCGTTAAACTGCTACCGTTGTTAAGCAAAAAAGTAGAGATGCAAACAGCCAGACTGATAGGGCTAGAGCTCAACCTGGTCAAAAATGAGTCTGGCCAAGGCAACTGGGAAGTTTCCAAAAATGCAGCCAGCCAACCGACAGCAACAGTGACCACAACCGTTATAACGCCCGAAGGTAAAACCGAATCTGCTCCTCTGGAGCTGGATATTGCCCATGTCACCGTTGAAGGATTGGTGATCCGTTACAACGACAAGAGCACAGGCAAAACCTATCTGGTTGATCAGGCGGGATTGGAAACCGGGGCAGTTCGCAACAATGAGCCTTTTGACTTCAATCTGAAAGCGCGCATTAGAAGCGGTGAACCGGATCTGACGCTGATGACTGGCATCAGTGGCGTTCTGAAATTCAACCTTAAAGACGGCACTTATGATCTGAAAGATCTCAATATCTCCGCCAGCCCGGCAGAAGAGAACCTTGTTGGGGAAAGCGCCGAAACCCTGCAAATTGTTGGCTCTTTGAATATTCAGCAAAAACCACTGATGGTGAAAGGTCACCTCGATGTCACTCAATTCAATCCGGGCAAGTTTCTAAAAGAGATCAAGATCCTGCTCCCGCCCATGGCAGATCCCGGGGCAATGACTCAGATGGCTTTCAAGAGCAGCTTTAGCACCGATGGTAATAGTTTCTCTGCGGACAAGCTGGATCTGACGCTGGATGGTTTCAACATCGATGGCTTTTTCAAAATCGGAAATCTGGAACAACAGGACATGACCTTTCAGTTCAAGGGCGGTGATCTGAACCTGGATCGCTATCTGCCACCAACTAATGAAGAGACAGCATCCAAAGAAGAAAAATCAGAAGGTGTTCAGAGCACAGAGCCCCCAACCGTTGCATCAGACACTGCAAAAGCACTTCAGCCAAATCAGGAGCTGCCACTGATTCCGGAAGACACCCTGCGTCCTCTGAACATCAAAGGCTCTTTGGGGCTGACTTCCCTGACCGTTGCAAAACTCATTTTTAATCAGCCTTCAGTCCAGCTCACAGCCCTGAAAGGGCGCCAGGATATCAAGCTAACTTCCGGCTTTTATGACGGGAGCATTGATCTGGACGGCAAACTCGATGTTCGCAAGAAAGGTGATCCCGACGTTCAGACAACAGCAAACCTGAAAGGTATCAACCTGCAGGCTTTGGCCCAGCCTATACCGGCGCTGAAGTCTATTGAGGGTAAAGTGAATGCAGACATGAGCCTGACGACCCATGGCCAGCTACAAAGTGTTCTGACCAGTAACCTGAACGGTAAGATCGACTTCAAAGTCGATCAGGGGGCCTTTACTGAGGCTAACTTTGACAAGATGGTGTGCGAGGGAATTGCCAGGATTCGCAAGCAGGATCTGCAGAAAAAAGACTGGGGTCATACCACCCGGTTCACCCAGCTTAGAGGCAGTTTCACCATTAGCAACGGGGTAGCCAGCAATAAAGACCTGACTGCTGCCCTGACCAACCTGAACCTCAAAGGTGACGGTAATATCAATCTGGTCAAACAGACTCTGGATTATCATTTGGGCCTGAACATCAGTGGCGACCGTGCTCCTGATAGCGATCCAGCTTGCGTGGTTAACGAAGACTACGTCAACGTCACCTGGCCGGTTCGTTGCCAGGGCAAGCTAGGCCAGCAGGAGTGTGGCGTTGACACCGAGCGTCTGGCCGACACTATTGCTTCACTGGCCAGACAGGAAGTGAAAAAGCGTCTGGAAAAAGAGATTGAGAAAAAAGCCGGACACTTGAAAGACGCTCTGAAAGGTCTTTTCAAGTAAATAAAACCAATTTTTCTAATTTTCTTGCTCTCTTCCCTTCACTCACCTTTGTCGTTATCAGTGAGGGGAAGTACATGGTGCCATAGCCATTCGTAGACAGCCACTGACAGATAAGTCGTCCTTCAGCCAAGCATCTATTTCGTATTTTGTTAACAATCTAAATTCGTTATGTTATAACATTTACAAAGCTGACAAATGTCGACTACATTTATTGCACCCAACGCAGCGATCATTTACGCATTAGGAGCCATCTGTGCCTGAAGTCAACTCGCCAGTCATTTCCACTGACTTCCATCCCCAACCCACCCTTGCAACTGCCTGTAAAAAAGCTACTCGCAAAAGATGGGCATGCCGCCGAATGGCAGAAGCGCTGATTCTGGTGGCAGCCTCTGCAACCGCGAATGCTGAAGGGTTCAGTCCAAACTTCAGCCTTATTCTGGACGGCCATTACAAGTCAGCCGACAGCGCTCTGAGCGAATACGATAAGGGCTTTGGACTGGGTCATACTGAATTGGGTGTCAGCGCGGGTATTGATGATCTTTTCTATGGCAAGTTCACCGGTGTAGTGCATGAGCACGATGGCAAAACCGAGTTCGAAACAGAAGAGGCATTCATCCAGACTCTGGCTCTTCCCGGTGGTTTGAGCGTTCGGGCTGGTCGATTCCTGTCTGATATCGGCTACCTGAACGGTCAACACGCCCACACGGATTCATTTGTTGAAAGACCTGCTGCTTACCGGGCAATGCTGGGGTCACATTATTATGACGACGGTGTTCGCCTGAGTTATGTAATGCCTACCGATACGTTCTGGACGATCGGTACCGAAGCTTTCAGCGGTGAAAAGATGCAGGCTGCAGATTTAACCGATCCAAAGTCAGTGGGAGTTTACACCGCCTTCACCAAAATTGGCGGTGATTTTAATGAAGAGCACAGCTGGCAGCTGGGTCTGAGCTATCTCAGGAATGACAACGGTGCCAACATCAGTAGTCATGATCATGAGCACGAAAACCATGAAGATCACGGACATGAAGAAGATGAGGGCCACAACCACTCTCATGACGCCCGGTTTACCGGCAAGAACACTTATATTGCCGATGCCGTGTGGAAGTGGGCTCCTGATGGCAACTATAAGTACCGCAGTCTGACCCTGACAGGGGAATATCTACAAACACGGGATCTCAGCGATACCATCGAGGCTAATGAAAAAAATGAAGGCTTCTACCTGAGCAGCGTTTATCAGATGACGCCTCAATGGGCAGTGGGTGCCCGTTACGGTGAGTTCAAAGGCTACGAAGCCCACGGCGATCATTTTGATGAGAAAAACCTGCAAGAAACTGAACTTATGGTGTCCTGGAGTTATTCACACTTCTCCACAGTCAGACTGCAATATACCCATCAGACCGGCGACGGTTTCGAAAACACCAACAACAACATCGTGACCCTTCAGTATGTCATGTCCCTTGGAGCTCACGATGCGCATACTTTCTAAACTGTTGCTGGCATTCGCTCTTGCCTTTCCAGTATCCAGTCATGGGGCATTGACCGTTTTTGCCTGTGAGCCGGAGTGGGCGGCATTGTCAGAAGCGATTGCACCTGAAGCAAAGGTTTACACAGCAACGACTGCCCGACAGGACCCTCACCATATTCAGGCTCGTCCTGGACTGATCTCGAAAATGAGGAAGGCTGACATAGTCGTTTGCTCAGGTGCTGAGCTGGAAATCGGTTGGCTCCCGGTTCTGCAGATGAAGTCAGCCAATCCAAAAGTCCAGACCGGAGACAAAGGGCTGTTCTTTGCGGCTGATCAGGTGGAAACCATCGGTAAGCTTGAGAAGGTAGACCCAACCATGGGTGATGTTCACCCGGAAGGAAATCCTCACCTGCATCTTGATCCTTACCGAGTAGAGAAAGTCACCCGGGCACTGGCAGAACGCATGGCAGAGCTTGACCCCGGGAACAGAGATCAATACAAAGCAAACGCCAAAAAGTTCTCAGAAAGATGGGAGGCCAACATCGAGCGCTGGGAAAAGGTAGCAGCTCCACTGAAAGGTAAAAACCTGGTCACTTATCACAGCAACTTTGACTATCTGCTGGAATGGCTGGGCGTGAATGTTGTTGGTGACCTGGAACCCAAACCCGGCCTGCCACCCTCAAGCAGACATCTGGCATCCTTGTTGGAGCTTTCTAAAAAGACGTCTATCGATGCCATCATATTCGCCTCCTATCAAGACAAAAAAGGTGCGGACTGGTTAAGTCAGAGAGCCGGTGTGCCTGCCAAAGAGTTGCCCATGACGATCGGCGGCAGCGAACAAAGTGTAGATCTGATTAGCTTGTATGACGATCTCATTCAAAAGCTACTGAAAGTGACAGGCAGTCCGGATAATTCATAATGGAATGGGCTTTTCTTTCAATAATCTTGCCTGCCCTGGTGGCAGGCATCATCGTTTTCAGTACTCATCTGGTTCTGGGACGACAGGTTCTGGGGCGTGGCATTATATTCATGGACCTGGCCATTGCCCAGATTGCGGCTATGGGCGCTATCGTCGCTCATATCCTTACTATGACCCAGGCTCACAGCCACAATTCCCACACCAGCTCCACAGGATTAGGGGCCTTAATGCCCTTTGTCTTTTCCATCAGTGGTGCTGGCCTGATTGCATGGCTGGCGAGGTATACAGAGAAAGAGCTGGAGGCCATTATTGGCTGCATTTATGTGGTCTCTGCGGTTTCTATCACGCTGCTTATGGCCAGTGATCCACACGGAGCTGAACATATTTCCAAGGCACTGAACGGTCATATCCTCTGGCTTGGCTGGCAAGATATGGTGGTTCCGGGTCTGGCCAGTCTGGCATTTCTTGCAGTGACAATCATTAGACCAGACATCCTTGATGGCAAGCTTTTTTATCCGATCTTTGCCGTGATGGTGACACTCAGCGTCAAAATGGTGGGTGTCTATCTGGTGTTCAGCGCCTTGATTATGCCTGCTCTGGCGGTCAATCAGCTATCTGGTAAAAAAGCGCTTACTTCAGGTTATCTGGCAGGATTAGCAGGTCTGACTCTGGGGCTAATGTTATCAAGCCTTTATGATTTCCCTGGCGGGGCGACTATTGTCGTCAGTTTGGCCGTCGTTTGCGTTCTGCTTAGACTGATAGCCAATGGAAAAGTGCCGCTACTAAAAATCTAACATAATCTGTAATTATGTAGACTTATCTACGCCGTCACCGTGGATGCACGACGAATCGTGTCTAACTCCACTCTTGCGTAGGGTTTAACGTCGAGCTGTAACGTGTCTC
>NZ_JAGRPU010000041.1 GCF_024606225.1 Endozoicomonas sp. ISHI1
GACACGTTACAGCTCGACGTTAAACCCTACGCAAGAGTGGAGTTAGACACGATTCGTCGTGCATCCACGGTGACGGCGTAGATAAGTCTACATAATTACAGATTATGTTAGATTTTTAGTAGCGGCATTCATAACTTCTAACAGGGCTTAATCGGTAGCACGATCTGAAAGAAATCACTATCTATAGCTTTATACCGATTTCTTTTGGATGGCTATGGAGGGATCATCCACTGTTTTCTGATATCAAAGTTCGTTGCGGGTATTCTCATTTTTACCAGGATTAAACTTATCAAACTCCTGATCAGCCAGTGGTGTATTCACGGCTGCGGCCTCTGGCGCTGCAGTCGCTCTGTTGTCACCGCTCTGTTGCCAATCGTAGAAGATGCCCAGTGTGTAAGAGTAAGGAATACTTTCTGCGTGAGAGAATGACCATTTAGGCACATTTTCCCTGAAGTATCTCTCCCAGCCATTTTCATACATCTTCACGGTGTGATCGCGTCGTTCACGGAACTGAAGATAATTCTCTTTCCGCGTCCAGCCATGCATCATATGGTTGGCTTTAACACGGTTGGCATACTCTTCTTCCGTTTCACTGAAGCGTTGAGGCGTGGCAATGGCAGTTCGTTTTACATAGTCAGATTCCGTTTCGCCCACGGCTGTCCAGCGATTGATCTTGTCAAGACCGCGGCCCAGAGGTCCGCCCAGCCATTGAGCGAGCATCTTGTTGTCGTTCATGAAGAAGTCGAAAGTGAGACTGGATGCCAGAGCGAATCCGAAGGTTTGAGCATAGGTAAACCCGGATATAAGACCATGGGTGTATGCTCCGACGGTGGCTACCGGACCCAGCACCAGACCGGCTGTGGCCGAGGCCAGAGTCTTTACTTTTTGTGGCGTTATCCGGTGCAGCAGTGGTACCTGAAATCCTTGTCCGGAACCCATGGATTTCACCATTTCGGGAACCAGACGGGAAATGCTGTGATACATCCGGGGGTTGGCGTTGTGTTGTCTGGCAAACAGCATGGTGCCGGTTCTCAGCAGAATGACTGAAGAGGCGACCTTGCCCAATGGCATCGCCAGCCCACCCACTTCAGAGAGTTGTTCCATTTCACTGTGGAAGGTGTACTGGCGCGCCCGGTCAAGATCAACACCATAGTGTTCCAGCCAGTGCTGGAAAGGTATGAGCATCCTGTGCGTGTAGTCACCCCTGTTGGTCAGGTCCAGAAGATAGAGCAGCGACATGTTTGACAGTGATAGCATGGTAGCCTGCAACACATTATGAGCCACCAGCAGAGGTTTGTAGCTGGAAAAGTACCAGGTGGCAATCTGTGCCAGAGAGGCTGAAGGTTTGATCCAGTAATCATTGAGCTGTCGCTCAACCGCTGTAGCATGAGCCTGCATCAATGTACCATGGATGATCTCGATCAGGTCTGATTCAGACAGGCCAACAGCATGGGCATAAGGTGCCAGAGTATCCTGAGCATGGGTCAGGAATGCCAGAGTCCTGCGACCGTTATCAAAGGCAACATCGTCAAGAACGTAGTTGGCGATGAGCGCAGTAGCGTACTCTTGCATGCCGGCAACAGACTCTTTCATGCCTGCCGGGCCAGTGGCGGTCACGGTCACAGGAGTAAAGGCACTTTGCATGAATTCCTCAGTACCCTCGTCGGACAGCATCTGGACAACCTTCCTGAACTCAGTCACCTTGACGCCATGTTTATAACCAAGAAAGTGCTCAAATTCAGTCACTGTCTGATAACCATCGACACCTCTGACGGCCTTCATGTGGTGCTCAAGTTCAACCTTGCTGATCAGACCTTCACGCAGCAGAGCGATGATCCTGTTACCGCTGGCAGAACGGGCAGCGAAGTATTCCGGGAAGCTTTTCAGGTCCTTTGGTTCATACTCGACGTAGTGAATGCCTGCTTTGCCCATGCCGAGAATTTCGTCGTCGTATTCTTGTGCCCCTGTTGCTATCTCTTGCCTGGCGCGGTACGACAGAATCTGGACTTCTTTGAGAACTCTCGGAGGTTGAGATTCCGATGAGGATGTCCTCAGGCTTTTGAAAATTTCCACAATCCGACTGGCCTGATCAAACCTCAGATGGTTTCCGGCCAGTGCCCGCATGCGAATCGGTGCAAATTCATCGTCAAAATCGAAAGTCGTCAGCAATGGTATGGCCTTACCGCTTTCTCTTGCAACTACTGTCAGTCCAATTGCAGCGTCCAGGGCTTGCTTTTTAAGAGGGTGCTGCTGTGTGAATTTTTGGATAGCGTTCAGAACTTTTGCCTGTTTCGGCGTGTATTGGAAGGGACCGCCGTCACTTTGGATGGCTTCCTCTGCAGCCTTCAGGACTATCTTCATTCTCTCAATGTATGCTTTCCTGCTTTTAATCTCATCTTGCAGATGAACCTGTTCCTGAATCAGTTTTCGGATCCTGCCGCCAAAACCATCATTCCCGCCCAATTGTAGCTGTTTGTTTCTCAGGGCATTAAGCCGTTGTTCGTGGGTGTCATTGGCGTCTGGTTTAAGACCCACGGCTTCTTCAGTGGCGTCAAGAGCCACGTTTTGAAATTCCGTCAGAGCGACTTCTGCTTTTGATACAGCATCACTTGTTTGCTCCAGGGCCAAATTCAGCCTGACCATTTCGTTTTCATATACGGTTTTAGCCTGCTTATCGTAGTCTTCAAAATCGATAACTTCCTGTTTTTTTCGATCCAGATTCTCTTGTAAATTTCTCTCTTCAAGCCTTGCAAGGGTCACTTCCATACTCTTCCTGTCGTGCTCACGCAAGAATTGTGCGATCTGAGTGTACTTTTTCCAGGTTAAAATCACTTCACCCAATGCTTCATCGGATTGGTTCTGAACATCAGAATTTGCGTAGGCTGCAATGGCAATAAAGTAATCAGATTCTTCCTTCAATCCGAGGTCACCAGTCCGGATGTTCAGATTTGATTTGGTTCTGATTTCCTCAAGGACTTCATCTCGTTTTTCTGCACTGCATTCCAGCAGGAAGTGCTTGATGTCCCTCATTCGCTCTTCAGGGGTTTGCTCATCAACTGCAGCCAGACCCAACCCGATCTGAACATCTTTCATTCCTTGATTGAGAGCTGTTTTTTCTTTATCCGAGATATGTCGGAGATCAGCACGGTTCAACGCCAATACTACGTTTTTGCCACGAAGAGTCTTCAATCTGTGATAAACACCCGCCAGTTCACTTTCAGCTTTTTTAATGGCTCGCCTGGCCATCGCGACATCACGATCAAGGGCGAATCGGGGCTTATGCCCCAGGCGAGCCATTTGCCTGTCCAGTTCATTTTCAATGGCTGCGATACGCTCATCAACCTCGGGCTGACCCGCTTTAAGCACTTCTACATCCAGATGTTCAAGTTTTTCCTCAATTAGACAGTTCTGCTCGTCTATACCGGCATGACTTTTATAGCCCTTAATCTTGAGTTGAACAGCAATTTGATTGTTTCTGATTCTCTTGGCACCTTCATCGTCATAAGTTTCGATTACTTCTTCCATTAATTCCCGAATTTTCTTTCTTAGAGCATGCTGCTGGTCGGACAGATTGGCATCGTCTGCAAACCCTATCTGCAGATCACCGGCCAGTTTAGCTATGAAGATTTTTCCTTTTTCTTTGGCAGCAGGATTTACATGAGGGTGGATATTTAGCGCCTTCTCCATAGCGGTAAGATAATGTGCCTGTCGTTCTCTGGCTCGCTGATCAGATTCTTCGACTATAAATTTGAGACGATCACGAATACCAAAGAGTATGATATCCACCCCCACCAGCCCCGCCTTCAGATCTCTTTCCAGATGCTTCTCCAGGTCTGGTCTGTCAGCTTCCCACCAGACGAAGTTTTCCATCTTACTCAGCTCGTCATTTGGAACATCACCGCTATCAAGCCTTGTAAGAACCCTTTCCAGTCTTGTTGCTTTGTCGTCCCCTTCATTGATTTCGATCTTGAGTATTGCTTCCAGGGATTGCAGTGTGAACCAGGCCTCTTCCTCTGATTGCTGCCTGGCTTCTCTGATATATAGTCGCATGTCTTCAGAAATGACCTGACGTTGAAAATACACATCGTCCTTTTCTCTAAGGTGACTCTTCCTCCCCAGAGCTTTTCCCGCAGCACGGAGTGTCTCAAGTACTTCAGGCATGGCTTTTGAATGGCATGGTATGCTGATGTCTTTCAGTTCTTCTTCCAATGCTGCATTCTTGAGAAGCGTGTTGTAAACCATTGACTTCAGGGCATTGAGGTCTTCTGTCGTGATGTCTTGATTCAGTTCACTCGAATCAGGGGCGGAAGTCGCTGCCAGCGCAGATTTTCTGGCCCTGGTGTAAGAACTCTTTATGTCCTCTTGTTCATTTATTGTTTGGCTCGGTTGCAGAAACCCTTCCTGATTGACCTGAGCTGCCTTCTGCTTCGTGTACTGCTGAATGGTCAGGGAACGGACTTCAGGCTCCTTGTCGATATCCGGGATCAGATCGAGCTGGTGTTGAATCTTGGCCAGGCGATTGTGGATTACAGCATCAATCCGTTCTGTCTGTTGTTGCAGCTGCTGTTGCAGGTAATGCAGGATGGACTGATAACGTGCATTGAGATCGTTTTCATTGTTTGGAGTAATATCGAGCTGCTTTTCAATGTCGGCCATTTTTGTTTTCACAGCTTCTTCCAGAGGCTGTTCTATTACGGCATCTGTTACAGCAACCGATCTTTTGATTTCATGAATTCTCTTTATGATCAGTCTTGCTTGTTCTTCTGGTGGCTGGCTATCATCCCAGTAATCAATACCAAGCATCTCTGCCAGTTGTGTGTTGTAAACCATACCGGTTTCTTTTATGGCATCATGGAGGTGTTGTTGCAGATACTGGATTCGTTCGACTTTATACTGAAGTTTCTGTGACTGCTCTTCCAGTTTTTTCAGCACTTTACGAATCAGTACGAGGTCATCTTCAACTTGTTGCTTGAGCCCAAGTGCTCTGTGTTTTTTCTTTTCATTGGCAGTAGCTGTCTCCGATATAAGCTCTAATTGGTTTTTAACCCGGATGAGTTCGCTTTTTGTTGCGATGTGCTCTTGCAGCTGTCTTTCCCACTCAACCGTTTGTCTGGCCATGTTGCTCACAACTTTGGCAGCAAACTGTTCGTTGTGGTTAAAAACATCGAGCTGTGATTCGTCGACGACGGGTATAAGATTCATAATACCCTTAACGAAATTCTGACTGATCAGAAGCTCTTTGAGTGCGGGTTTGAAACTGAAGTGTTTGGCGAGTTGAATCTGCAACCAGGTTGGCGTGATGACAGACGAAGCGGCTCTGACATGCTCTGGTGTGAATTCAAATTCGACTGCCTGAGCTGGAGTGGCAATGGACAATGCCAACTGGAGACATTCGTAGTATGAAAGCGCAAGCACTGCCAATTTATCTTCGTCTGTAAGCGTTGTCGGTTGATCTTTGTTGACTCCGGCGTCGTGCCGCGCAGCAAACCCCTCCAGCAGTGCCATCTGCCTGCTCCGAATGGCGTACTGGTAGCTTTTGACCCTGTACTTTTTAACCCATGTTGCAGCAGGGGCGGGGGTATTAGTCTCAGCTTCTACCCAGAATTTATAGAGGTTTTCTACAAAAGCGATATCATCGGGATTCGGCTTCTGGCCTCGGAAAACAATAACCTCCCCGGGAGCTTCTTTTACTTCCAGCTTTGGGTAACCTGCAGGCGCTGGATAAACCCGCGTGTCATCCTCGACGTGAACAACATAGCCGACAGGTTTGCTGTGTGCTAACAGATCATTAAGGGCCTGCTGTTGTAAATTTTCTTCCAGGACATGAACCTGCATATAGGCAGAAGTGGCTGCCGCCAGGAGAGCCTCATCATTGACAAAGAGTGATTGACCCAAACGTTGCAGTTCAGGGGGCTGATCGTCTAAAGCGATAAGACGCATGAAGGTACGCCCATTGACTTCAACCTTTTCAACTTCAATGGTGGCAAGAGCGACGTAGTGATCGTTTGTTCCGAGGTTTCCTGCTCTGTCGCTGGCAACTTCCAGCACAGTAGCCAGTTGCTCGGGGCTGGCGATTTTAGTAAATGGTTCTAGTGCCTGGATGCATAGTACTTGATAACGGATGGCCTCAACTGAATCCTGATCGGTCATTCCGTCTCTGACTTCAATAAGCAGTTCCTTTTCTTCAAGGTTATGGGTGAACCTGAAGACGCCCTCACCACCCACTTTCAGAACTTTGGTGTATTTCTGAGCAACGTTATCCTCGTCTGTTTCAAACTGATCAACAGTGGAAACGCCACCATGAATACTGTAGAGAACTTCTGTAAAGCTCGTAGAAGGAAGGTCATAGCCCTCACTTCTTCGAGGCTCATAAGGGTAAGTGGTTGTAGAGGATTTGGCTATTGGCTGTTCGTTAAGACCTAAAGTTGGCTGAAGCATGACCTCACTCTGGATAAACTCCGCATATCCATTGCCCGGAATAACGGCAGATTTTGTCTGCAGCCTGCGATCGGCCAGTGCCTGTGTACCAATGATGGAAGAGCTGATGGCAACTGCCACTGCAAGACATAATGCATTGGGACGAGCACTTGTCATTCTGTTACCTCAGAGCTGAGTACTTTTGTCACCGGAAAAAGTGATGTTCACACCAGACGAGTAAGCAACGGTTAATCGTCCATGGCTGTCAATTGGCTGTCCTGTCAGCACTGTTTTTCCACTCGTAGAAGGTGCCCAAAGTGTAAGAGTAAGGAATACTTTCTGCGTGGAAGAATGACCATTTAGGTACATTGTCCCTGAAGTATTTCTCCCAGCCATGCTCGTACATCTTCATGGTGCGGTCACGTCGTTCACGGAACTGAAGATAATTCTCGTTTCGTGTCCAGCCACGCATCTCGTTCCGCATCCAGCCATTTATCATGTTGTTTGTTTTAATACGGTTGGCATACTCTTCATCCGTTTCTTTGAAGCGCTGAGGCGTGGCAATGGCAGTACGTTTTACATAGTCAGATTCCGTTTCACCCACACGTCTCCAGCGATTAAGCTTGTCAAGACCCCGGCCCAGAGGTCCACCCAGCCACTGAGTAAGCATTTTGTTGTCGTTCATGAAGAAGTCGAAAGTGAGACTTGACGCCAGAGCGAATCCGAAGGTTTGAGCATAGGTAAACCCGAATAAAAGACCGTGGGCGTATGATCCGACAGTGGCTACCGGGCCCAGCACCAGACCGGCTGTGGCAGAAGCCAGAGTTTTCACTTTTTCTGGTGTGATTCTGTGAAGCAGTGGCATCCGAACTCCTTGTCTGGAAGCCATGGATTTCACTATTTCGGGAACCAGACGGGAAATGCTGCGATACATCCGGGGGTTGGCGTTGTGTTGTCTGGCGAATAGCATGGTGCCGGTTCTCAGCAGAATGACTGAGGAAGCGGCCTTGCCCAATGGCATCGCCAGCCCACCCACTTCAGAGAGTTGTTCAATTTTACGGTGGAAGGCGTACTGGCGCGTTCGGTCAAGATCAACACCGTAGCGTTCCAGCCAGTGCTGGAAAGGTGTGAGCATCCTGTGCGTGTAATCACCCCTGTTGGTCAGGTCCAGAAGATAGAGGAACGACATGTTTGACAGGGATAGTATGGCAGCCTCCGGGGTGGTATGGGCCACCAGCAGAGGTTTGTAGCTGGAGAAGTACCAGGTGACAATCTGTGCCAGGGACGCTGAAGGTTTGACCCAGTAATTATTGAACTGTCGCTCAACCGCTGCGGCATGAGCCTGCATCAATGTGCCATGGATAGCTTTGATCAGGTCTGATTCAGACAGGCCAACGGCATTGGCATAAGGTGTCAGGGTATTCTGAATATTGGTCAGGAATGCTGCCGTTCTGCGGCCATTTTCAAAGGCAATATCGTCAAGAAAGTAGTTGGCAATGACCGCAGCTGCGTACTCTTTCATGCCGGCAACAGACTCTTTCATACCCGCCGGGCCATTGGCGCTCACGGTTACAGGAGTGAAGGCACTCTGCATGAATTTCTCAGTACCCTTGTCGGACAGCATTTGCACAACCTTATTGAACTGAGGCAAATTGACGCAGTGTCTGTAGCCAAGGAGGTGCTCAAATTCATCCACTGTCTGATATCCATCGACACCTCTGACGGCCTTTATATAGTTTTCAAGTTCAATCTTGCTGATCAGACCTTCACCCAGCAGAGCAATGATCGTGTTACCACTGGCAGAATGGGTAGTGAAGTATTCTGAGAAGCTTTTCAGGTCTTTTGGTTCATACCCGAAGTGGTGAATGCCTGCTTTGCCCATACCGAGAATTTTGTCGTCATATTCCTGTGCCCCTGTTGCCATCAGACGTCTGGCCTTGTTCGACAGAATATGCACTTCTTTGAGAACTATCAGAGGTTGAGATTCCGGTGAGACCGCCTTCAGGCACTTAAAAACTTCCACAATCCGACTGGCTTGTGTAAATGTCAGTTTTTCTCCGATTATTGCCTGCAGGCGAATCGGTGCAAATTCATCGTCAAAATCGAAACTCGCAAGAAATGATGTTGTTTTAACGCTTTCTTCTGCTAACTCTGCCAGACCTATTGCGGCTTCCAGAGCTTGTTTTTTAAGAGGGTGCTGCTGTATGAGTTTGTGGATAGCGTTCAGAACTTTTGCCTGCTTCGGAGTGAACTGGAAGGGGCCAATGTCACTTTCGACGGCTTCCTCTGCAGCCTTCAGATCCTCCTTCATTCTCTCAATGTCTGCTTTCCTGATTTCAATCTCACCTTGTAGATGAGCCTGTTTCTGAATCAGTTGCCGGATCATGCCGCCAGTACCCTCATTACCGCCCAGTTGTATCTGTTTGTTTCTCAGGGCATTAACCCGGTCTTCATAGGTGTCAGAAGAGTCTGGTTGAAGCCCCACGGCTTGTTCAGTGGATTCAAGTATCTCTTTAAGATCCTCCAGAGCTTTTTTCGTTTCTGCTACAGCCTGACTTTTATGCTCCAGGTCTGAGTTCAGCATAGCTATTTCGTTATTATGCAGGGCTTCAGCCTTCTCATCGATCTCTCCAGAAGGGGTGTTCTCCTTTTTTTTAAGAGCCAGATGCTCTTTTACATTAGTTTCTTCACGCAGTGCATGAGTTAACTCCATACTTTTCCTGTCGTGCACACGCAGGAAGTCTTTGACCCGAGTGTACTTTTGCCTGGTTAAAGGCAGTTCACCCAATGCGTAATGGGCTTCGTCCGGGTCATTAGAATTTGTATGGGAAGCAATAGCAATAAAGTAATCTGCTTCCTCCATTAATCCGGGGTCACCTTGTATCTGAAGGTTAAGATGTTTACTGGCAGCTTCCAGTTTCTCGAGGACTTCATCCCGTCTCTCAGCGCCGTCTCCCCTCAGGAAATGTCTGATGTCGTCTACTCGCTCTTCAGTGGTTTGCCCGTCGTCTGCAGGCAGGTCGTAATCGATCTGGATTTGTTTAATGGCCTGATTGAGAGTCTTTTCGTCTTCGTCCGTGATAGCAGGGTAGACGTCGGTACGACTCACATAGACCACTTGTTTGCGACGAATATTATTCAGTTTTCGATGAACACCTGACTGATTACTTTCAGCTTTTTTAATGGCTCGTTTGGCCCTGGCGACATCACGATGAAGGTCGAACCGGGGCTTAGGACCCAGACGAGCCATTTGCTTGTCCAGCTCATGTTCAATGGCTGCGATACGCTCATCAACATCAGGCTGACCCGCTTTAAACACTTCTTCATCCAGATGTTCAAGTTTTGCCTCAATCAGACTGTTTTGCTCGTCTATACTGCCGTGATATCTGTAGTTCTTAATGTTGAGTTGATCGGCAATTTGATTGTTTTTGATTCTCTTGGCACCTTCATCGTCATAAAATTCGTTTACTTCTTCCATTAATTCCTGGATTCTGTCTCTTAAAACATGCTGCTGGTCGAAAAGGTTGGCATCATCTGCAAATCCCAGCTGTAAAGCTCTGGCCAGTTGAGCCATGAAAATTTTGCCTCTTTCTTGAGCAGCAGGGTTTTCATGAGGGGAGATATTTAGTTCCATCTCAAGAGCGGTAAGATAATTTAGTTGTTGTTCTTCGGCTCGCTGATCCGATTCTTCGACTACGGAGTTGAGACGATCATGAATATCTGAGAGTACGATATCCGCCTCCGGCAGATCTGCCTCCAGGGCTGGTCCCGGCCGTAAGATCATGTACATCCCACTCAGCTCGTGATATGAGACATCACCGCCATCAATCTTTGCACGGATCCTTTGCAGTCTTGTTGCTTTGTCATCACCTTTATTGATTTTGATGGTGAGTATTTTTTCCAGCACTTGCAGTTTGATCCGGGCCTTTAACTCTGACACCCGTCTGGCTTCTCTGATGCACAGATGCATAAGAATAGCAATGACCTGACGTTGGAAATACACATCGTCCTTATCATTGAGGCGATTCTTTTTCCCCAAAACTCTTGCTGCGGCACGAAGTATCCGAAGCACTTCAGGCATGGCTTTGGGGTGGCCTGGTGTGCGGATGTCTTTCAGTTCTTCTTCCAGCGCTGCATTCTTGAGAAGCGTATTATAAAGTCTTGCCTTCAGAGCATTGTGGTCTTCTGTCGTGATGCCTTCATTCTGCTCACTCAGATCAAGGCCAGGGATCTGCCGCTTCAGGTACTGCTGAATGGCCCGGGAACGGACTTCCGGATCCTGCTTGCTTGCCATTTCAAACGTCTGTCCGGCAAAGTCGCCAATGACTTTGGAAGCAAAGCTTCCGTCTTCGGGAGGAGAAACGCCGTAGGCTTTGGTGACAATGGGTACCAATTCATGAATATTCTGAACAAAATGCCGGTTAGACAGCAGATCTTTAAGTTCAGGTTTGAAGCCGAAGTGTTTTAAGAGTTGATTATACATCCAGGTTGGCGTCATGACCGACGAAGCGACTCTGACGTGCCCTATTGAGAATTCAAATTCATCTGCGACACCTTGAGTAGCACTATCTTGAGTAGCACTATCTTGAGTAGCACTATCTTGAGTAGCACTGGTCAATGCCTGCTGAAAAGACTCATAGTACGCAAGCGTCACCAGTATATCTTCGTATGATCGAGTCGTCAGTCCATCTTCGTTAAGTCCGGCATTGTGCTGTGCAGCTAACTCCTCCAGTAACGCCGTTTGCCTGTTTCGAATGACGTACTGGTAGCTTTTGACCTTGTCTGTTTTGATCTTTGTTATTGTTTCAGTAGCGGGTGGGAAGCCATAAAATTCTTCCAGGAGGTGGTACAGACCCATTTGCACAAAGGCGATATCGCTGGGATTCTGTTTCTGACCACGGAAGACAATAATCTCCCCCGGAGCTTCATTCACTGCCAGTTTTGGATAGCCAGCAGGTACAGGATAAGCCTGTGTCTCATCCTCTGCGTGTACAACATAGCCAACGGGTTTAAGGTAGGACAACAGATTAGTCAGGGCCATCTGTTGTAAGTCTTCCTTCAGAACATGAACCCGGGTATAGGCCGTGGTGGCCGCTGCAAAAAGAGCCTCATCATTGACAAAGAGCGATTGCCCCAGATGCTTCAGTTCCAGAGGTTGATCGCCCGCGGCGATAAGACGCATAAAGGTGCGCCCGTTGACTTCAACTTTGTCTACTTCAATGGCGGCAAGGGCAACATAGTGATCAATTTCGCCCAGGCTTCCTGCTCTTTTATTGGCTCCTTTCAGTATTGCGACCAGCTGTTTGGGGTTGGCGACTTTCGTTAATGGTTCTAATGGTTGGATGTCACCTGATTGACTACAAACAGCCTCGACTGAATCCTGACTGGTCATTCCGTCTCTGACTTCAATGATCAGTTTGCTGTCTTCAAGGTTATGGGTGAACCTGAAGACTCCCTCATTACCGACCTTTAGAATTTTGGTGTATTTCTGAGCAACCCCATGCTCGTCTGTTTCAAACTGATCAACACTGGAAACACCCTCATCGATGCCAGAAAGAACATCTGTGAAGCCTTCAGAGGGAACGTCATAGCCTGCTCTGGCTACCGCCTGATCAGGGTAGGTGGTGGTAAAGGATTTGGGGATTGGTTGCTGGTCGTGACCTAAAGTTGGCCGAACCATGACTTCACTGTGGGTAAACTCCCCACGTCCACTGCCCGGAATATCGACAGATTTTATCTGCAGCCTCCGATCGGCCAGTGCCTGTGAAGCAGCGATGGAAGAGTTGATGGCAACAGCCACTGCAAGGCTTAATGCATTGAGGCGGGGATGTGTCATTCTTCTACCTCAGAGCTGAATACTTTTATTGCCGTGAAAAGTAATGCTTACACCGGGCGAGAAAGCAACTTCTAATTTAATCGCTCATGGCTGTTTTACCATGCTGTTGAGACAATCTAGTCCACAGTGGCAAAAGTTCAACGCCAGCAAAATTGAGTTGTTTTTTTCAGAGAAGGAGTGCATTCATGGCTTCTAACATAGCTTCCAAGATAGCCTCTGACAGGGTTTAATCGATGGTATGGTCTGAAAGAAACCAGTATGTATTGCTTTATACCGGTTTCTTTTGGGTGGCTATGAAGGGATCATCCACTATTTTCTGATATCAAAGTTCGTTGCGGGTATTCTTATCTTGATCAGGATCGGACTTCTCAATCTTTTGATCAGTCAGTACTATTTTCACGGTTGCGGTTTCAGGTGCTGCAGTCCTTGATCCGAAGAAAACACCCAGAGTGCAGGAGTAAGGAATACTATCTGCGTGGGAGAATGACCATTCAGGCACATTTTCCCTGAAGTATTTCTCCCAGCCATGCTCAT
Source organism: Endozoicomonas sp. ISHI1 (assembly GCF_024606225.1). Lineage (GTDB taxonomy): Bacteria > Pseudomonadota > Gammaproteobacteria > Pseudomonadales > Endozoicomonadaceae > Endozoicomonas_A. The sequence continues at coordinate 12,788 of NZ_JAGRPU010000041.1, forward strand.
ACATCCTCATGGTGCGATCACGTCGTTCGCGGAACTGAAGATAATTCTCGTTCCGCGTCCAGCCATGCATCATGTCCTTTGCCTTAACACGCTTTGAATACTCTTCATCTGTTTCATTAAAGCGTTGTGGCGTGGCAATGGCAGTACGTTTCACATAGTTCGCTTCCGTTTCACCCACACCTCTCCAGCGGTTGATCTTGTCAAGACTTCGGCCCAGAGGTCCGCCCAGCCATTGGGTGAGCATTTTGTTGTCATTCATGAAGAAGTCGAAAGTAAGGCTCGACGCCAGAGCGAATCCGAAGGTTTGAGCGTAGGTAAACCCGGATACCAGACCGTGGGCGTACGCTCCGACAGTGGCTACCGGACCGAGCACAAGACCGGCTGTGGCGGAGGCCAGGGTTTTCACTTTTTCAGGTGTGATTCTGTGCAGCAGCGGTACCTGAACCCCTTGTCCGGTGGTCATGGATTTCACTATTTCGGGCACCAGGCGGAAAATGCTGCGATACATCCGGGGGTTGGCGTTGTGCTGCCTGGCGAACAGAAGCGAGCCGGTTTTCAGCAGTATGACCGAAGAAGCGGCCTTGCCCAATGGCATCAGCAGCCCACCCACTTCGGAGAGTTGTTCAATTTCACTGTGGAAACCGTACTGGCGCGTTCGGTCAAGATCATCACTATAGCGTTCCAACCAGTGCTGGAAAGGCGTGAGCATCCTGTGCGTGTAATCACCTCTGTTGGTCAGGTCCAGAAGATAGAGGAACGACATGTTTGACAGCGATAGCATGGTGGCATCCAGTACATTATGAGCCACCAGCAGAGGTTTGTAGCTGGAGAAGTACCAGGTGACAATCTGTGCCAGAGAGGCTGAAGGTTTGACCCAGTAATCATTGAGCTCTCGCTCAACCGCTGCGGCATGAGCCTGCATCAATGTGCTGTGGATGGCCTTGATCAGTTCTGATTCAGACACGCCGACAGCATTGGCATAAGGCGTCAGGGTATCTTGAACATGAGTCAGGAATGCTGCCGTCTTGCGGCCGTTTTCAAAGGCAATATCGTCAAGAACGTAGTTGGCGATGACCGCAGCGGCGTACTCCTTCATGCCGGCAACAGACTCTTTCATACCCGCTGGACCAGTGGCGGTCACAGTCACAGGAGTAAAGGTGCTCTGCATGAATTCCTCTACACCCTTGTCGGATAGCATCTGGACATTAGCCCTGAAGAGTGGCACATTGACGCCGTGTTTGTGGGCAAGGAAATGTTCAAATTCAGCCACTGTCTGATATCCATCGATTTCTCTGACGACCTTCATGTAGTTCTCAAGTTCAACCTTGCTGATCAGACCTTCATGCAGCAGAGTGATGATCCTGTTACCACTGGCAGAACGGGTAGCGAAGTATTCCGAGAAGCTCTTCAGATCCTTTGGTTCATAGTTGACGTGGTGAATGCCTGCTTTGCCCATGCCGCGAATTTCGTCGTCGTATTCTTGTGCCCCTGTCGCTAGTTCAAGCCTGGCCCTGCGCGTAAGAATCTGGATTTCTTTGAGGGCATTCCCGGGTTGATCTCCAACAGGCTCGGGAGAGGATTCAGGGAAGGTCGCCTTCAGGCTCCTGAAAACTTCCACAATCCGACTGGCCTGTTTAAAAGTCAGTTTGTCTCCGATCAGTGCCTGCATGCGAATCGCTGCAAATTCATCGTCAAAATTGAAAGTCTCAAGCAATGGTGTTATTCCACCGCTTTTTCTTGCCACTTCTGACAGGCCAATTGCGGCTTCAAGAGCTTGCTTTTTGAGAGAGTGCTGCTGCGTGAATTTGTGGATAGCCTGCAGAACTTTTGCCTGTTTCGGAGTGTACTGGAAGGGACCACCGTCACTTTCGACGGCTTCCTCTGCAGCCTTCAGGGCCTCTTTCATTCTCTGAATGCCTGCTTCCCTGGTTTCAATCTCAGCTTGCAGATCAGCCTGTTCCTGAATCAGTTGCCGGATCTTGCCGCCAGTACCATCATCACCGCCCAGTTGTACCTGTTTGTTTCTCAGGGCATTAACCCGGTGCTCATAGGTGTCCGAAGAGTCTGGTTGAAGCTCCACGGCTTCTTCAGTGGTTGCAAGAGTCCCTTTAAGACCTGCCAGAGCATTTTTCGCTTCTGCTACAGCTTGACTTTTATGCTCCAATTCTGACTTCAGCATAGCTATTTCGTTATTATGAAGGGCTTCAGCCTCCTCATCGATGTCCCCGGAAGGAGGATGCTCCTCTTTTTTCAGAGCCAGACTCTCTTTTACTTTAGTTTCTTCACGCTGTGCAAGAGTGACCTCCATACTTTTCCAGTCGTGCAAACGCAGGAAGTGGTTGACCTGACTGTATTTTTGCCTGGTTAAAGGCAGTTCACCCAATGCGTAACCGGCTTCGTCCTGGTCGTTAGTATTTGTATGGGATGTAATGGCAATAAAGAAATCATCTTCTTCCATTAATCCGACGTAACCATGTATCTGAAGGTTAAGATTTTTGATGGCAGCTTCCAGTTTCTCCAGGACTTCATCTCGTCTATCAGTGCCGTCTCCCCGCAGGAAGTGCCTGATGTCGTCTACTCGCTCTTCAGTGGTTTGTTCTTCGCCTGCAGGCAGGTCGTAATCGATCTGGATTTGTTTAATGGCTCGATTGAGAGTCTTTTCGTCTTCGTCCGTGACAGCAGGGTAGACATCGGTTCGACTCACATAGACCACTTGTTTGCGACGAATATTATTCAGCTTTCTATGAACCCCTGACAGCTCACTTTCGGCTTTTTTAATGACTCGTTTGGTCATGGCGACATCACGATCAAGGGCGAACCGGGGCTTAGGCCCCAGGCGAGCCATTTGCCTTTCCAGCTCATTTTCAATGGCTGCGATACGTTCATCAACCTCGGACTGACCCGCTTTGAACAGTTCTTCATTCAGATGTTCAAGTTTTGCCTTAATTAGACTGTTCTGTTCGTCTGTGCTGGCTAGACCTTTATAGTTCTCAATCTTCAGTTGATCAGCGATTATATTGTTTCTGATTCTTTTGAGATCTTCATCGTCATAGATTTCGTTGACTTGTTCCCTTATTAATTCCTGAATTTTGTTTCTTAGAGCCTGCTGCTGGTGGGACAGATTGGCACCGTCTGCAAACCCTATCTGTAAATCACTAGCCAGTTTAGCCAGAAAAATTTTTCTTTTTTCTTTGGTAGCAGGGTTTTCATGAGGGTAGATATTTAGCTCTTTCTCCAGAGCGGCAAGATAATTGGCCTGTTGTTCTCTGGCTTGCTGATCCGATTCTTCGACTAAAAATTTGAGACGATCGCGAATTCTGGAAAGTACGAAATCATCCCTCAGGAGGCCCGCGTTCAGATCTCTCTCCAGGTTCTTTTTAATATCTGGCCTCTCACTTTTCCACCAGATGAAGTTGTCCATGTTGCTCAGCTCGTAATTTGAGACATCACCGCTATCAAGCCTTGTAAGAATCCTTTCCAGCCTTGTTGCTTTGTTGTCAACTTCATTGCTTTTGATCTTGAGTATTGCTTCCAGAGTTTGCAGTGTGAACCGGGCCTCTTTCTCTGATTGCTGTCTGGCTTCTCTGATGTATAGACGAATGTCTTCAGAAATGACCTGACGTTGAAAATACACATCGTCCTTATTGCTGAAGTGACTCTTTCTCCCCATAGCTTTTCCCACGGCACTGAGTGTCCGAAGTACTTCAGGCATGGCTTTGGGGTGGCCTGGTGTGTTGATGTCTTTCAGTTCTTCTTCCAGTGCAGCATTCTTGAGAAGCGAGTTATAAACACTTGACTCCAGGGCATTGAGGTTTGCTGTCGCGATGCCTTCATTCTGCTCACCAGGATCAAGGCCAAGGATCGCTGCAAGAGCAGATATTCTGGCTTTGGTGTGAGAATTCTCTATATCCTGTTGTTCATATATTGTCTGAATTCTGCGATGCAGGATTTCTTTTTGGGCATCCGTTATCGCAAGTTTTTGATTCAGGATTTGTATTTGAACATTTATTGTCTTAATTTTTTCAAGCAGGCGTTCTTGCTGAGCGTCAATATCAGCTTTGCCATCAAAATTCGGAATGTTCAAGACTGCGGCAAGGGTTGCATAGCGGGCTCTGATTCCAGTGGCATCTTTCGTATCTTTTGTGATGCTCAGTTGCTGAAAACGTTTCTGATCCTCAGTTGCCCACTGCTTCAGGTGCTGCTGAATGGCCCGGCATCGGGCTTCCGGCTCCGTGTCGACATCCGGGACCAAACCGAGCTGACGTTGAATGTTATTCAGACGATTGCGGACTACAGCATCAATCAGCTCTGTCTGTTGAAGCATTTGCTCTTGCAGGCAGAGTTTAATGAACTCATAGCGGGCACCGAGATCGTTTTCATTGTCTGGAGTAATATCGATCTGCTTTTCAATGTCTGCCAATTTTGTTTTTACGGCTTCTTCCCGAGACTGTTCTATCGCGGCATCTGTTGCGGCATCTGTCGCGGCAACCGATCTTTTGATTTCATGAATGCCCTTTCTGATGAGTCTGGCTTGTTCTTCTGGTGGCTTGCTACCATCCCAGTTATCAATACCCAGTTCATTGGCCAGTTGGGTATTGTACTCATCTCTGATTTCTGCCAGGGAAGCACGAATGTCTTTTATCAGCGTTGGCATTCGAGTGACTTCCTGCTGAAATTTCGTTAGCCTCTTTTTTTCTTGTTCCAGCATTTTTTGAAGTTCAAGATGCTGCTGAATGGTCCGATGACGGGCCTTCAGGTCATCTTTGTTGAGCGGGACCAGACCGAGTTGACTTTCAACGATAGCCAGTCTGTGCGAGGCCTCCTCCTGATCGGTCGCTTCAGTCGTATGTTGCATATACTGTTGAATGGACTTACAGCGGGCACCCAGATCGTTTTCATCGACCGGAGTAATACCGAACTGGCCTTCAATGGCTGCCAGTTGTGCTTTCAGAGCTTCAGGACCAGGCTGTCCTGCTGCGGCCACTGATTGATTGATTTCATGAATTTTTTTTCTGATAAGCCTGATTTGTTCTTCCGGTGGCTGGGTATCATCCCAGTTATCAATACCAAGCATCTCTGCCAGTTGAGTCTTGTAGGCTATACTGGCTTCTTCCCTGACATCACGGATTTGTTGTTGCAGATACGGGATTCGTTCGACTTCATGCTGAAGTTTTTGTGACTGATCTTCCAGTTCTTTCACCACTTTACGAATCAGTGCGAGCTCATCCTCAGCGTGTTGCCTGAGTTGAAGTGCTCTGAGTTTTTGCTCTTCACTGGTAGTGACTGTCTCCGATATAAGCTTTAACTGGTTTTTAACCCGGATGAGTTCGCTTTTTGTTGCGAGGTGCTCTTGCAGCTGTCTTTCCCACTTAACTATTTTTCTGGCCATGTCCCTCACGACTTTGGCAGCAAACTGTTCGTCGTGGTTAAAAACATTGAGCTGTGATTCGTCGACAACGGGTACAAGACTCATAATACCCTTAACAAAATTCTGATTGATCAGAAGATCTCTAAGTGCAGGCTTGAAGCTGAAGTGTTTTGCGAGTTGAATCTGCAACCAGGTTGGCGTGATGACAGAGGAAGCGGCTCTGATGTGTTCCAGTGTGAATTCAAAGTTAGCTTCCTGAGCCGGGGTGGCACTGGTCAATGCCTGCTGGAGAAATTCGTAGTATGAAAGCGCACGCACAGCCAGTTTGTCTTCGTCTGTAAGCATCATCGGTTGATCTTTGTTAACTCCGGCATCGTACCGTGTAACAAACTCCTCCAGCAGTACCATCTGCCTGCTTCGAATGGCGTATTGATAGCCTTTGATATTGTCTTTTTGAATCCATGTTGTAGCAGGGGCGGGGGTATTACCCTCAGCTTCGACCCAGAGTTTATAGAGGTTTTCTACAAAAGCGATATCATCGGGATTTGGCTTCTGACCATGAAAAACAATAATCTCCCCCGGAGCTTTTGCTACTATCAGCTTTGGATAACCTGCAGGCACAGGATAAAGCGCTGTCTCGTCCTCTGCGTATGCAACATGGCCGACGGGTTTGCTGTGTGCCGACCGTTCATTAACAACTTGCTGTTGTAAGTCCCCGGCGACAACGTAGCCGATGGGTTTGCAGTGTGCCAACAGTTCGTCAAGAGCCTGCTGTTGTAAATCCTCTCCAAGAAGATGAACCTGGATATAGGCAGAGGTGGCTGCCGCCAGAAGTGCCTCATCATTGACAAAGAGTGATTGACCCAGTTGCTGCAGTTCAGGGGGCTGATCGCCCGAAGCGATAAGACGCATGAAGGTACGCCCATTCACGGCAACTTTTTCAACTTCAATGGTGGCAAGGGGAACATAGTGATCGTCTGCGCCGAGGCTTCCTGCCAGGGTAGCGACAATGTCCAGCACGTCAGCCAGTTCTCCGGGTCCGGCGATTTTCGTCATCGGTTCTAATGACAGAATGCCACTTGATTGACCACGAACAACCCTGACTACGTCCTTATCAGTCATTCCGCCTCTGACTTCAATGACCAGTTTCTTTTCTGCAAGGTTATGAGTGAACCTGAAGACACCCTCATCGCCCACGTACAGGTCTTTGGTGTATTTCTGAGCAACGCCATTCTTGTCTGTTTCAAACTGATCAACACTGGAAACGGCACCGTCAATACCATAAAGAATTTCTGTAAAGCTCAAGGGAAGGGTAGAGTCCTCATTTTTCAGAGGCCGATAATTGTAGGTGGTTGTAAAGGATTTAGGTATTGGCTGCTCGTCAAGATCTAAAGTTGGCCGAACCATGACCTCACTCTGGGTAAACTCCGCATGTCCATTGTCCAGAATATCAGCAGATTTTGTCTGCAGCTTGCGAGCGGCCAGTGCCTGTGTACTTAGGATGGAAGAGCTGATGGCAATGGCCACTGCAAGGCTCAATGCATTAGGACGAGCATTTCTCATTCTATTACCTCAGAGTTGAGCACTTTTATTAACGTGGAAGTTGATTGCCACACCGGGCGAAGAAGCGACTTTTAACTGTTCATGGCTGTTAATCGCCCATGGTTGCTCCGGTAGGCTGCCGAGTGAATTTAGTTCACGGTGGCAAAACCGGTAAGCTATTGAGCGAATTTAATGAACAGTGGCAAAGTTCAGTGCCAATAAAATATAGACCCGGTGGCTCTGCTATTACCGCTGTTCTGCCATTCGTAGAAGGTACCCAGAGTGTAAGAGTAAGGAATACTGTCTGCGTGGGAGAATGACCATTTAGGTACATTGTCCCTGAAGTATTTTTCCCAGCCATGCTCATACATCTTCATGGTGCGATCACGTCGTTCACGGAACTGAAGATAATTTTCCTTACGCATCCAGCCATGTGTCATGTTGTTTGTTTTAACACGGTTGTCATACTCTTCATCCGTTTCATTGAAGTGCTGAGGCGTGGCAATGGCAGTGCGTTTCACATACTCAGATTCCGTTTCACCTACGCCTCTCCAGCGATTAAGTTTGTCAAGACTCCGGCCCAGAGGTCCGCCCAGCCACTGAGTGAGGATCTTGTTGTCGTTCATAAAAAAGTCGAAACCGAGACTCGACACCAGGGCGAATCCGAAGGTTTGCGCATAGGTAAACCCGGATACCAGACCGTGGGCGTACGTTCCGGCCGTGGCTACCGGACCCAGCACGAGACCGGCTGTGGCCGAGGCCAGGGTTTTCACTTTTTCTGGTGTGATCCTGTGCAGCAGTGGTACCTGAACTCCTTGCCCGGTAGCCATGGATTTCAACATTTCGGGAACCAGACGGGAAATACTGTGATACATATGCGGGTTGGCGTTGTATTGTCGGGCAAACAGCATGGAGCCGGTTCTCAGCAGAATGGCTGAGGAAGCGGCCTTGCCTAATGGCATTGCCAGCCCACCCACTTCAGAGATTTTTTCAATGCCACTGTGGTAGGCATATTGGCGGGTTCGGTCAGGATCAACACTGTAGCGTTCCAGCCAGTGCTGGAAGGGTGTGAGCATCCTGTGCGTGTAATCGCCCCTGTTGGTCAGGTCCAGAAGGTAGAGGAACGCCATGTTTGAGAGGGACTGACTGACAGCCTCCAGAGCGGTCCGGGTCACCAGTAAAGGTTTGTAGCTGGAGAAGTACCAGGTGACCGCCTGTGCCAGAAAGGCTGAAGGTTTAACCCAGTAGTCATTGAGCTGTCGCTCAACCGCTGCGGCATGAGCCTGCATCAATGTGTCATGGATAATCTTGATCAGGGCTGTTTCAGGCATGCCAGCAGCATTGGCATAAGGTGTCAGGGTATCCTGAACATTGGTCAGGAATGCTGCCGTCCTGCGGCCGTTATCAAAGGCAATATCGTCAAGAACGTAGTTGGCGATGACCGCAGCAGCGTACTCTTTCATGCCGGCAACAGACTCTTTCATACCTGCCGGGCTGGTGGCGGTCATGGTCACAGGAGTAAAGGCATTCTGAATAAATTCCTCAAAACCCTTGTCGGACAGCATCCGGACAACCTTCCTGAACTCAGGCACCCTGACGCCCTGTTTATAACCCAGGAAGTGCTCAAATTCATCCACTGTCTGATATCCGTCGACACCTCTGACGGCCTTCATGTAGTTTTCAAGTTCAAACTTGCTGATCAGACCTTCACGCAGCAGAGCGACGATCCTGTTGCCACTGGCAGAATAGGTAGCGAAATATTCCGAGAAGCTCTTCAGGTCCCCCGGTTCATGCTCGACGAAGTGAATAGCGGCTTCGCCCATGCCGAGGATTTCATCGTCGTATTGTTGTGGCCCGCTTTTAATGTGAGTTCTTGCCCTGTCCGCCAGCTTCTGGACTGCTTCCAAAGGATTCTGAGACTGATCTTCCAGAGGCTCAAACGTGAATTGCATTGTCTTCAGATTCTTGAAGACTTCCACCATCCGACTGGCCTGATTAAACGTCAGATCGTCCCCAACCTCTGCCTGTAAGCGAATCGGTGCAAATTCATCGTCCAAGTCAAAAGCCAGTAGATTGGGTATTGGCTTACCGCTCAGTTCTGCTGACTTTGCCAGACCAATGACAGCTTCCAGAGCCTGTTTCTTGAGAGGATGCGCCCGTATGAAGGCGTGCAAATCGGCCAGTATTTTTACCTGTTTCGGCGTGTACTGGAAGGGACCACCCTCGTTTTCAACGGCATACTCTGCAGCCCTCAGAGCTTCCCTTAATATCTCTAATTCCGCTTTTTTGCCTTCTACTTCACTTTTTAGACTTTTCTTTTTTTGGGTCAGTTGCAGGATCTTGCCGCCAGTGCCATCGTTCCCACCCAGTTGTAACTGTTTGTTTTTCACGGCTTCCACCCGGTCAGCAAAGCGGGCAGCAGGGTCTGGCTTATGACCTATGTCGTCTTCAATGGCTGCAAGATTCGCTTCATGGGCCTTCAGAGCTTCTTGTGCTTTTGATGTTTTTGCTTTTTTCTGTCTCAGGACTAAATCCAGCACTTCTCTATCTTGCTCAAGTTTGGTTTTGGTTTTCGGATCGATGCCTTTGGAGTGCTCTATCGCCTGATTTTTACTGTTCAGCTCCAGTTGTGTTTGCTTTTGTTCATCTTGTGCATAGGCCAATGCCATTTCTCTCGCCTCGTGCTCATGCAGGAATTTCGTGATCTGAGTGTACTTTTTCCTGGTTTCGGGCAGTTCACCCAATGCTTCATCGCCTTCATTTCGATCATGGGAGGCTGCATATTCTCTGATGGCATTAATGTAATTGCCTACATTTAAATGGTTATCACGGTCAAACTCAAAAGGGATTTTCGTAACACTAACGGTAGTCCACAGCTGTTGAATGACGCCAACTTCGCTTTGTGAATAGTATTTGCTTTTCTGAAAATAACGTTCGATGTCGTTTAATAAGTCTTCAAGGATTTGATTATCAGCCTGACTCAGGCCCAACCTGGCATGAATGTGTTTGATTGCCCCATTGAGAGCCTTAATGATTTTATCCCTGTCGGGGGGGACGTCAGCAGACTCTGCTAATACCACTTGTTTAAGATGAATAGCATCCAGTTTGCGATGAAGTTCCTCCAGTTCCTTTTCAGCTTCTTCTGTGTCTTCTCTGGCTCTGGCTAGCTCACGATCAAGAACGTATCGGGGTTTAGGTCCCAGGCGAGCCATTTGCCTGTCAAGCTCATTCTCAATGGCTGCAATACGCTCTTCAACCATAGGCTGACACGCTTTAAAAACGGCTATATACCGCTGTTCGAGTGTTTCTTTAATGAGATTGATCTGATCATCTGCAGGGGCATCCTCTTTATAGTCCAGAATGACAAGGCGCAATGCCATTTCATTATTTCTTTCTCTTATGATGCCTTCATCATCATAGGGTTTGCTCAGTTCGGAATTTAATGTCCGAAATCCGGCTCTTAGAACAACCCTCTGTTCATTCAGGCTGGCATCTTTTTCAAATTCTATTTTCAGATCATCGGCCAGTTTAGCAACCAGGTCTCTGGCTCTTTCCTTGGCAGCAATGTTTTCCCTCTTGTCGATAAGCAGCGCGTCCTCTACAGCTATAAGCATCTGTTCCTGTTGTCTTGTGATTCGAAAATCCTCGTCTTCGACATAGAGGCTCAGGCGCCAGTGAAGCCTGTCAAGTTTAACTTTTCTTTTTTCGTATTCAGTGGTGAAGTCTTCTTCCCAGAGTGCATTATTTATATCATCCAGCATTTTTTCGGTGACATCATCGCTGTCAAGTCTGGTAAGAATCCTGTCAAGTCGTTTTGCCTTGTCATCTCCTTCATTGACTTCGATTTTGAGCATTGCTTCTACGGTTTTCAGCAGATTCTGCGTCTCTTCCTGAGCCTTCTGTCTGGCTTCTGTGATGGCTGTCTGCATCCTCCCGGAAATGGCCTGACGACGGTAATACTCATCGTCTTCGCTGTCGGGATCACCCATTTCCAGTGCTTCTTCGACGACACTTAGTTTATCAAGTACTTCGGGCCTGGTTATGGGGTGCCCCGGTGTTCTGATGTCTTCCAGTTCTTCTTCCATACTGGCAAGCTTGTTTACATTCTCATGTATTGCTTCTATCAGTGTGATCTGATCCCCCAATGTGCTGTCTTCAGGCTGTTTCTTACCATAAAGCACTGCCAAAGCATTTCGCATGAGTTTGTCGTAAGTTATGTCAATATCGCTTTGAGCATTCAGTTCCTGAACTCTCTGAAGGATCCGTTCTTGATGAACGTCCAATGTTTCGCGTTGAGCATTCAGTTTCTGAATGCTCTGAATCAGAAGTTTTTGTTGAGTCTCAATATCTGCACCGCGATCAAAATCCTTGATGTTTAAATGCGCGGCAATGGTTGCAGCTATTTTTTGAGCTTCTGTTCCGGTGCTCTGTTGCTGAAGATATTCCTGATCGACCTCGGCTACCTGCTTGATTTCCTGAGTTTTCAGGCTGATGAGCCTGGCTTGCTCTTCCAGTGGCTGGGTATCATCCCAGTTATCAATTCCAAGCTCTGCTGCCATTTGGATGTTGCGAGCTATTTTGGCACCTGCTCTGGCATCACGAACGGGTTGTTCCAGCTTTGGAATTTGTTCGACTTCCTGCTGAAGTTTCTGTAACCGGTTTTGCTGTTTTTCTTGCTCTTGTTGATTCGCCAGTTGGTGCTGAAAGGCCTCAAGTTGCTGCTGTATATTGTATTGCTGGACATCGTAGTCCAAAATAGTGAGGCAAAGGGCTCGCAGTTGATTTTCACTAACCGGGGGCGGAACGGGCCGATCTCCAATGATAGCGGACAGTTCGTGGTAGGGCTTAAAGGCTAGTTCTGCCCTTAGTTGCACAAGCTGTTGAATGGACTCAATGCGGGCAACCCGATCATTTTCATCGATCGGAGTAATACCGAAATGGCCTTCAATGGCTGCCAATTTTGTATTCAGAGCCTCATCGGACTGTCCTTTTGCGGGCTCTGTTGCAGACACCGCTCTGTAGATTTCATTCGTTTTTTTTCTGATGATTCTGGCTTGTTCTGCCAGTGGCTGGGTATCATCCCAGTTGTCAATACCAAGCTCCGCCGCCATTTGAATGTTGCGAGCTATTGTGGCATCTGCTCTGGCATCAAGAACTTGTTGTTCCAGCCTTGGAATGCCTTCGACTTCCTGCTGAAGTTTATGTGACAGCTGTTGCAGTCCTGCCATCACTTTAAGAGTCTGTAGAAACTCATTCTCAACTCGTTGCCTGAGCTGAAGTGATCTGTATATTTTCTGGTGACTATCAACAATTGTCTCCGTTAAGAGTTTCATCTCCTTTCTGAGCTGGACGAGTTTGAGTTCTGTTGTCTGTTGCTGCTCTTTCAGCTCGCTTTCTATCTCAATCAGCTGTCCGGCCATGTCGCCCGTGACTTTGGAAGCAAACTTTTTGTTCTCCCCAAGAGCATCGATCTGCGCTTCGTTGATACCGCTTAGAACGGCTACCACTTGCTGAATATTCTGAATAAAGAGCTGACTGGTCAGAAAATTTTTAATGACGGGTTTGAAACCGAAGTATTTTACCAGTTGAGAATGCATCCAGGTTGGCGTGGCAACTGATAAAGCCAATCTGATGTGTGCTGTTGTGAATTCAAATTCATCGGCTTTGTCTGGAGTAGCGCTGGTTAATGCCTGCTGGATAGATTCATAGTATGTCAGCGTAATCAGTTTAGCTTTGCTAAGTAGAGCATCTTGCTGTACAGCTAACTCCTCCAGCAGTTCCATTTGCCTGTTTCGAATGACGTACTGGTAGCCTTTGACCTTATCTTTTTTTACCTGTGTGGTTGTTGAAGGAATGGGGTTATTAGCGAAATCTTTTACCAGGAGTTTATAGAGGCCTTCCACAAAAGCGAGGTCGGTCGGATTCTGTTTCAGATGATGGAAAACAATAGCTTCTCCCGTAGCCCCGGTCACTTCCAGTTTTGGATAACCCGCAGGCACAGGATAAGTCTGTGTCTCACCCTCGATGTGTTCAACATAGCTGACAGGTTTATAGTATGACAACAGATCATTCAGGGCTTTCTGTTGTAAACCTTCCTCCAGAACATGAACCTGGGTGTAGGCAGAGGTGGCTGCTGCCAAAAGCACTTCATCATTGATGAAGAGCGATTGACCCAGACGTTGCAGTTCAGGAGTCTGATCGCCTGTAGTCATAAGAAGCATAAAGGTGCGCCCGTTCACTTCAATTTTGTCTACTTTAATGGTGGCAAGGGCGACATAGCGATCAACTTCGCCAAGGCTTCCTGCTCTTTCATTGGCTCCTTTCAGTACTCCGACCAGCCGTTTGGGGCTGGCGATTTTCGTTAACGGTTCCAATGGTTCGATGTCACCTGATTGATGACGAACAGCCTTTATTGAATCCTGACTCGTCATTCCTTCTCTGACTTCAATGACCAGTTTCTTTTCTGCAAGGTTATGGGTGAATCTGAAGACTCCCTCATTACCGACCTTGAGGACTTTGGTGTACTTCTGAGCAACATCATTCTCGTCTGTTTCAAACAGATCAACACTGGAAACGCCAACACCGATGCCAGAAAGCGCGTCTGTGAAGCCTTCAGAAGGAACGTGATAGTCTGCTCTGACTTGAGTCTGGTCAGGGTAGGTGGTGGTAATGGATTTGGGTATTGGCTGCAGATCATCACCTAAAGTTGGCTGAACTATGATCTCGCTCTGGGTAAACTCCACATGTCCATTGACCGGAATATCGACAGATTTTGTCTCCAGCCTGAAACCGGCCAGTGCCTCTGTACTAATGATGGAAGTGCTGATGGCAATAGCCACTGCAAGGCTTATGGCATTGGGGCGGGCATGTGTCATTCTGTTACCTTGGAGCTGAGTACTTTTATTACCGTGCACAGTGATTGCCATAGCAGGCGAGGAAGCGACTTCTATTCGCTCATGGCTGTTAATTGCTTATGGCTGTTCCGGTAAGCTGTTGAGTGAATTTAGTTCACAGTGGCAAAAGTTCAACGCCAGTAACATTGAGTTTTTTTTCAGGGAAGGCTTTCCTTCGGTGCTGCAATTCCTGACTCGAAGAATGCACCCAGGGTGTAAGAATAAGGAATACTTTCTGCGTGGGAGAAAGACCATTCAGGCACATTGTCCCTGAAGTATTTCTCCCAGCCTCTCTCGTACATTTTCATGGTGCGATCACGTCGTTCACGGAACTGAAGAAAATTCTCGTTCCTTGTCCAGCCGTGCATCATTTTGTTTGCCTTAACACGATTGGCATACCCTTCATCCGTTTCATTGAAGCGCTGAGGCGTGGCAATGGCAGTACGCTTCACATAGTCCGCTTCCGTTTCACCTGCACCTCTCCAGCGGTTGATCTTGTCGAGACTGCGGCCCAGAGGTCCGCCCAGCCATTGAGTGAGCATCTTGTTGTTGTTCATGAAAAAGTCGAAACTGAGACTCGACGCCAGAGCAAATCCGAAGGTTTGAGCGTAGGTAAACCCGGATACCAGACCGTAGGCGTATGCTCCGGCCGTGGCTACCGGACCCAGCACCAGACCGGCTGTGGCAGAGGCCAGGATTTTCACTTTTTCTGATGTGATCCTGTGCAGCAGTGGCACCTGAACCCCTTGTCTGGAAGCCATGGATTGCAACATGTCGGGAACCAGGCGGAAAATGCTGCGATACATCCGGGGATTGGCGTTGTATTGTCTGGCAAACAGCAGAGAGCCGGTTTTCAGCAGAATGACTGAGGAAGCTGCCTTGCCCAATGGCATGACCAGCCCGCCCACTTCAGAGATTTTTTCAATGCCGGTGTGGTAGGCATATTGCCCGGTTCGGTCAGGATCAACACCATAGCGCCCCAGCCAGTGCCGGAAAGGTGTGGGCATCCTGTGCGTGTAATCGCCCCGGTTGGTCAGGTCCAGAAGATAGAGGAATGCTATGTTTGAGAGGGACAGTCTGGCAGCCTCCGTGGCGGTCTGGGTCACCAGTAGAGGTTTGTAGCTGGAGTAGTACCAGGTGACTCCCTGTAACAGGAAGGCTGAAGGTTTGACCCAGTAGTCATTCAGCTGTCGCTCAACCGCTGCGGCATGAGTCTGCATTAATGTGTCATGGATAGCCTTGATCAGTTCTGATTCAGATACGCCAGCTGCATTGGCATAAGGTGTCAGGGTATCCTCAATATTGGCCAGGAATGCTGTCGTCCTGCGGCCATTTTCAAAGGCAATATCGTCAAGCACGTAGTTGGCGATGACCGCAGCTGCGTACTCTTTCATACCGGCAACAGACACTTTCATGCCCGCCGGGCCAGTGATCACGGGCACAGGCGCAAAGGCACTCTGCATGAATTCTTCAACACCTGTGTCGGACAGCATCTGGACAACCTTCCTGAACTCAGGCACCCTGACGCCCTGTTTATAACCAAGGAAGTGCTCAAATTCATCCACTGTCTGATATCCGTCGACACCTCTGACGGCCTTCATGTAGTGCTCAATCTCAGTCTTGCTGATCAGGCCTTCACGCATCAGGGCGATAATCTTGTGACCACTGGCAAAATGGGTAGTGACGAATTCCGAAAAACTTTTCAGGTCCTCTGGTTCATGCTCGACGTAATGAGTGGCTGTTTTGCCCATGCCGTAAATGACCTCATCGTATTCCTGAGCCCCATTTTGCAGCTGATTCCTGGCTCTGAAAACCAGCCTCTGGACTTTAGCCAGAACATTCAGAGGTTGACCTTCCACAGGCTCGGAAGAGGGGAGCGGGAAGATCGTTTTCAGGCGTTTGAAGACTTTTACAATCCGGTTGGCCTGATCAAACGTCAGACTTTCTCCGACCAGTGTCCGCAGTCGGACCGGTGCAAGTTCATCGTCAAAATCGAAGGTCGTGAAGCAGGGCATTGCCTTACCGCTTTCTACAGCTAATTCTGCAAGACCCATTGCAGCTTCCAGAGCTTGTTTCTTGAGAGAGTGCTGCTGCATGAAGTCGCGTATATCGGTCAGAACTTTGACCTGTCTCGGCGTGAACTGAAAGGGACCACCGTCATTTTCGACGGATTTTTCTGCAGCCTTCCGGAGTTCCTTCATTCTCTCAATGTCTGCTTTCCTGGTTTCAATCTCACTTTCCAAGCGAGCCTGTTCCTGAGTCAGTCGCCCGATGTCGCCACCAGTAGCATCATTGCCGCCCAATTGTAGTTGCCTGTTTCGCAGGGCATTAACCCGATGTTCATAGTTGTCAGCAGGGGCGGGTTTAATACCCACGGCTTTTTCAGTGGCTCCAATAAGCGCTTGATAATCTGCCAGATCTTGTTTTGCATTGGATACAGCTTCTCTTTTATGCCTCAGGGCTAAAAACAGCTCAGTTATTTGTCCTGGTAAGGGTTCAGCCAAATCATCGATGGTACTAAAAATATTCTCATGTATTTTACAAATCAGAGCCGCTTCTGCGAGATCCTCATCAGCCATTGCACAGGTTAAATCTATACTTTTCATGTCGTGCTCATGCAGAAATTCCGTGACCTGAGCGTACTTTTTTCTGGTTAAAGGCAGCTCACCCAGTGCTTCATCGAATTCGTCCTGTCCCTGACGATCTTTAAAGGCTGCATTGGAAATAAAATAATCAGCTTCTTCCTCTGTACCGAGGTCATCCCCCTGGATGTTAAGACCTGCTCTGGCTCTCAGTTTTTCATGGCCTTTGCCACGAAGAGTATTCAACTGGTGATGAACACTTGCCAGCTCACTTTCAGCTTCTGCTACTACTCGTCTGGCCCTGGCTACCTCACGATCAAGTACGTATCGGGGTTTTGGCCCCAGCCGGGCCACTTGCCTGTCAAGCTCATTCTCAATGACTGCGATGCGCTCGTTAATGTCAGGCTGACCCGCATTAAAAACTTCTTCATCCAGCGCCTGGAGTTTTTTTTCAATCAGACTGTTCTGGTCGTCGATAGTGGCATCGTCTTTATAGTCCCCAATGTTGAGTTGATGAGCCATTTCATTGTTCCAGGCTCTTCTGGCAACTTCTTCATCACAGTCTTTGCTCACTTCGTCCAGTAACTCACTGATTTTGACTCTTAGGGCATACTTCCGGTCAGGCAGGGTGGCATCCTTCTCAAACGCTACCTGCAGCTTACTGGCCAGCTCAGCAGTGAACGCCATGCTTCTTTCTCTGGCTGCAACGTTTTCATGAGGATATATCCTGAGCTTGTCTTCTATAGCTGCAAGATAACCTGTCTGTTTTTCACTGGCTTGCTCATCGACCTCTTCGACTTTATAGGTGAGGCGCCTGCGAAGTATACTGAGCCATTCCGGGCTCCCTTTTTTCGGATAAGAAAGGGTAATATCTGTAAGAGGGCTCTCGGGTTTGAGACTCTTCATGTACTCAAGTCTGCGGTTTTCTTGTGTGACAATATTATATATCTTGTCCAGCATGTACTCCGGGACATCATCAGCATCAAGCCTTGTACGAACCCTGGCAAGTCTTGCTGCTTTGTTATCACCTCTATTGATTTTAATGTTGAACACCTGTTCTGTGGCTGACAGTATTTCCAGGGCCTCTTCCTCTGCCCGCTCACTGGCTTTTGTGATGAATGCCTGCATGCTGTCAGAAATATCCTCGCGACGGAGATACACACCATCGTTTTCATCAACGTCACTCATCTCAAGGGCTTTTTCTACGGCACTCAGTGTCTCAAGAACTTCAGGCATGGCTTTGGGGTGGCCTGGTGTTTGGATGTCATGCAGTTGTTTTTCCAGCTCTTTAAGTTTGAAGAGCTTGGCATGTACTGTTGACTCCAGGGTGTCGCGGTCTTCCAGTGTGGTGTCTTCACTCAGCTTGATATCAAGAATCGCCGCCACAGCATTTTTCCTGAGCCTGGTGTAAGAATGCTCCATATCGCGTTGTTTGCGCATTTTATAAAGTTTTTGACGCAGACGTTGCCCCTGGGCATTTATTTTCTTAAGTTTTTTAATCAGGCGTTCTTGTTGGGCGTCAATATCTGCATTGCTATCAAAGTTCTGAATGTTTAAATGCGCGGCAATGGTTGCATAGCGGGCTTTGATATCAGGTTCATTTTTAGCATCTGTTCTGGTGCTCTGTTGCTGAAGATATTGCTGATCGATCTGCACTTCCCGCAACTTAAGGTGCTGCTGAATGTTCTGGCAACGGACTTCCGGGTTCTTTTCATTATCCGGAACCAGACCAGACTGACCTTCAGTGTTAGCCAGAATATTCTGCATTAACCGATCGGTTAGTTCTGCCTTTTGTTGCAGGTGGTGTTGAATGTTTCGACAGCAGGTATCCAGTTTGTTTTCATTGACAGGAGTAATACCCTGCTTGCTGACAGTGGCCGCCAGTTTTTCTTTTAAAGCTTCTTCCCCGGGTTGTCCTGATCTGGTAATCGATGTTGCGGTAACTGGTGTTGCGGTAACTGGTGTTGCGGTAACTGGCGTTGCGGAAATCGATGTTGCTGCTATCGCTTCACGAACTTCTTTTTTCAGAATGGGAGTACGATCGACTTCTTTCTGAAGGTTCTGTATCCAGTGACTCCGTTCTGCCAGTTCTTTTTCGATCTGAGCGTCCTGTGTCCTAATGTGTTGCTGAATGGTCCGGCAACGCATCCCCGGGTCTTTTTCGTCAACCGGGACCAGACCAAGCTGACCTTCAATGTACGCCAGATTATTCTGGATTATTCGATCGCTCGCGTCTTCCGTGATTATACCGAACCGATAATCAATTAAAGCCATATTATTCTGGATTAACCGATCGGTTAGTTCTTCCTTTTGTTGCAGGTGCCGTTTAATGGGCTGAAGGATATCCGGGTCGCCTTCATTGATCGACGTAATATCGCGCTTGCCGCCAATGGCCGCTGGTTTTGCTTTTACAGCTTCTTCAACTGGCTGTCCGGTTGCGGCAACCAGTTGTTTGATTTCATGTCTAATGAGACTGGCTTGTTCTTCGGGTGGCTGGGTATCATCCCAGTCATCAATACCAAGCTCTGCTGCTATTTGAGTGTTGCGAACTTTTGTAGCATCTGCTCTGGCATCACGAAATTGTTGTTCCAGCTCTGAAATTCGTTTGACTGCCTGCTCTTGTAGATGCTGAGCTGGCGGATAAACGACCTCAGGCGCATGCGGCTTAAAGAGCTGCAGAATGGCTTTGTGTCGGGCTTCCAGGTCATTTTCGTTGTTCGGAATCAGACCGAGTTGATTTTCAATGCTGGCCAGTCGGATCTCCTCTGCGATGGGGTCTGCCTTTTGTTGCAGAGGCTTTCCTTTTGCAATAATTGTTGCGACCGTCATCTGGTGAATTTGATGAATTTTTTTTTCGATATGTCTGAGTTGTTCTCCGAGTGGCTGGGTATCATCCCAGTCAACAATACCAAGGTTTGCTGCCCGTTGAGTGTTGTAAGCTTTTCTGGACTCTTCTCTGGCGTCACTCATTGGTTGCAACTTTGGAATTCTTTTTACTTCCTGCTTTAGCTTCTCCAGCTGGTTTTGCATTCTTACAATTACTATTCGAGTGTTTGCAAGTTGATTCTCATATTCTTGACAGAACAAAAGTGCTATCGGATTTTCCTTTTCACTGCAATTAGCTTCCTCCGAAGTGAGTTTTAACAGGTTTCTGAGCTGGATGAGTTCTCTTTCATTTGCCTCCTGCGCTATCAGTTGAGTTTCTACTTCAATCAGCTTTCTGGAGGTCTCTCTCATAACGTTGGAAATAAACGCTTCGTCATGCTCAGACGTTTTGGCCTTCGTTTGGCTAGTATCACTCATCGAGAGTATCACTGGCTGAATGTTCTTAATAAAGATCGGGTTAGCCAGAAGATTTCTAAGTACGGGTTTGAAGCTGAAGTGTTTTTCGAGTTGATTATGAAACAAGGTTGGTGTGAAGAACGACGAAGCGACCCTGATGTGCCCTATTGTGAAATCAAATTCATCTGCTTGATCTGAACTGGCAATGGTCAGTGCCTGCTGGATAGATTCATAGTCTGCAAGCGCACTCAGTTCTAATGTGCCAAGACCAGCACCGCGGCAACAATCCAACCGTTCAGCAAACCCCTCCAGTAGCGCCATCTGCCTGCTTCGAATGACATACTGGTAGCTTTTGACCTTGTCTTTTTTTACCTGTGCTACGGCGGGAGTGGGGTTATTAGGGTTATTTTCTTCCTGGAAGCTGTTGAGGCGTTCCACAAAAGCGATGTCGGTCGGGTTCTGTTTCTGACCGCGGAAAACAATAATTTCCCCCCGGGCCTCAGTTACTTCCAGTTTTGGATAACCAACAGGCATTGGATAAGCCTGTCTTTCATCTCTAACGTGTACAACATAGCCGACGGGCTGATGGTATGACAAGAGATCATTCAGAGCTTGCTGTTGTAAATCTTCCCCCAGAACATGAACCTGGGTGTAAGCAGAGGTGGCTGCTGCAAGTAAAACTTCATCGTTGACAAAGAGCGATTGACCCAGACGCCTCAATTCAGGAGGCTGATCACCGGAAGCGATAAGACGCATGAAAGTGCGCCCTCTTACTTCAACTTCGTCTACTTCAATGGTGGCAAGGACAACGTAGTTATCAGCTTCGCCCAGGTTTCCTGCTCTTTCATGCGCACCTTTCAGCACTCCGGCCAGATGTTCGGGATTGGCGATTTTTGTTAGCGGTTCTAAGGGTTGTACATCACCTGACTGAGCTCGAACAGCCGCAATTGAATTCTGATGGATCATTCCGTCTCTGACTTCAATGACCAGCACCTTTTCTGCAAGGTTCTGGGTGAACTTGAATACCCCCTCATTACCGACCTTCAGGACTTTGGTGTACTTCCTGGCAACGTCATCCTTGCTTGTTTCAAACTGATCAACCATGGAAACGCCGCCCCCGATGCCAGAAAGAACGTCTGTGAAGCCTTCAGAAGGAACGTCGTAACCCGCATTGACTTCAGTCTGATCAGGGTAGGTAGTTGTAATGGATTTGGGTATTGGCTGCTGGTTATCACCCAAAGTTGGCTGAACCACAACCTCACTCAGGATATACACCGCCTGTCCATTGCTCTGAATATCGACAGACTTTGTCAGCAGCCTGCGATCGGCCAGTACCTGTGTGACAGTGATGGAAGAGCTGATGGCTACGGCCACTGCAAGACTTAATGCATTGGGGCGGGCACATGTCATTCTATTACCTCAGAGCTGAGTACTTTTGTCACTGTGAAAAGTGAGGTCCACACCAGGCGAGGGAGCAACGGTTAATCACCCATGGCTGTCAATTGCTCATGGCTGTCCTGTCACCACTTTGTTGCCATTCGTAGAAGGTACCCAGAGTGTAAGAGTAAGGAATACTTTTTGCGTGGGAGAATGACCATTTAGGCACATTGTCCCTAAAGTATTTCTCCCAGCCATGCTCATACATCTTCATGGTGCGATCACGACGTTCGCGGAACTGAAGATAATTCTCGTTCCGTGTCCAGCCATTTATAATGTTGTTTGTTTTAATACGGCTGGCATACTCTTCGTCCGTTTCATTGAAGTGTTGAGGCGTAGCAATGGCAGTACGTTTCACATAGTCAGATTCTGTTTCACCTCCGCCTCTCCAACGATTAATCCTGTCAAGACTGCGGCCCAGAGGTCCTCCCAGCCACTGAGTGAGCATCTTGTTGTCGTTCATGAAGAAGTCGAAAGTGAGACTCGACGCCAGAGCGAATCCGAAGGTTTGAGCGTAGGTAAATCCGGATAAAAGACCGTGGGCATATGCTCCGACCGTGGCTACCGGTCCCAGCACGAGGCCGGCTGTGGCAGAGGCCAGTATTTTCACTTTTTCTGGTGTGATCCTGTGCAGCAGTGGTACCTGAACGCCATGTCCGGTAGCCATGGATTTCAACATTTCGGGAACCAGACGGGAAATACTGCGATACATATGCGGGTTGGCGTTGTACTGTCTGGCAAACAGCATAGAGCCGGTTCTCAGCAGAATGACTGAGGACGCGGCCTTGCCCAGTGGCATTGCCAGCCCGCCCACTTCAGTGACTTTTTCAATGCCACTGTGGTAGGCATATTGCCCGGTTCGGTCAAGATCAAAACCATAGCGTTCCAGCCAGTGCTGGAAAGGTGTGAGCATTCTGTGGGTGTAATCACCCCGGCTCGTCAGATCCAGAAGATAGAGGAACGCCGTGTTTGAGAGGGACAGGTTGGCAGCCTCCATGGCGGTTTGGGTCACCAGTAGAGGTTTGTAGCTGGAGTAGTACCAGGTGACAGCTTGTACCAGAAAGGCTGAAGGCTTGATCCAGTAATCATTCAGCTGCCGCTCAATCGCTGCGGCGTGAGCCCGCATCAACGTGTCATGGATAACCTTGATCAGGTCTGATTCTGAGATGCCGGCAGTATTGGCATAAGGTGTCAGCGTGTCCTGAATATTGGTCAGGAATGCTGCTGTCTTGCGGCCATTTTCAAAGGCGATATCGTCAAGAACGTAGTTGGCGATGACGGCAGCTGCATACTCTTTCATGCCGACGACAGACTCTTTCATACCTGCTGGGCCAGTCGCGGTCACAGTCACAGGAGTAAAGGCATTCTCCATGAATTCTTCAGCACCCTTATCGGACAGCATATCGACAACGGCACTGAAGTGAATCACATTGACGCCGTATCTGTAGCCAAGAAAGTGTTCAAATTCATCCACTGTCTGATATCCGGCGACGCCTCTGATAGCCTTAATATAGTTCTGAAGTTCAACCTTGCTGATCAGACCTTCACGTAGCAGAGCGATGATCTTGTTACCACTGGCATAACGGGCAGCTAAGTATTCGGAGAAGCTGTTCAGGTTCCCCGGCTCATAATCGACGTAGTGAATGGCTGTTTTGCCCATGCCGAGAATTTCGTCGTCGTATTGTTTAGCTCCGCTTTGCAACTCATCCCTGGCCCTGTACATCAGCTGCTGGATGTTTCTCAGCACATTCGAAGGCTGATTTTCTACAGATTCGAAAGCGGGGGCCGGGAAGGTCGTCTTCAGACTCTTGAAGACTGTCACAATCCGATTGGCCTGATCAAACGTCAGAGTGTCTCCGACCAATGCCCGCAGGTGGACCGGTGCAAATTCTTCGTCAAAATCGAAAGTCGTAAAGTCGGGTATGTCCTCACCACTTTCTACGGCTAATTCTGCCAGACCTATTGCGGCTTCCAGGGCTTGTTTCTTGAGAGAGTGCTGCTGCGTGAATGTGTGGATGGCGTCCAGAACTTTTGCCTGCCTCGGCGTGCACTGAAAGGGACCGTCATCATTTTTGACGGCTTCCTCGGCAGCTATAAGGACATCCTTCATTCTCTCAATGTCTGCTTTCCTGACTTCAATCTCACCTTCCAGACGGCACTCTTCCTGAATCAGTTGCTGGATCTTGCTAGCATCATGACCGCCCGGTTGTGCCTGTTTGTTTCTCAGGGCATCAACCTGTTGTGTACTGGTGTCGGCAGGTTCTGGTTTAAGACCCACGGCTTTTTCAGTGGTGTCAGGAACGGCTTCCAGATTCTCCTGTGCAACAGCCTCTTCAAGCAGGGCGTGGGCCTGTTGCGTACTTTTCCCGTCGTACTCACGCAGGAATTTTGTGACATGATTGTACTTTTTCCTGGTCAAAGCCAGTTCACCCTCAGCGCCATCATCCGGGACAGCCATGAGGTCGGCAAGACTCTGCCAGATTGCCAATTGTATGCGACGAATATCATTCAGTTTTTTATTAGCCGTCTTCTGCTCACTTTCAGCTTCTTGTAGTGCCCGTCTGGCTTCAGCCAGCTCACGATCAAGAGCGAATCGGGGTTTTGGTCCCAGGGGAGCCATTTGCCTGTCAAGCTCATCCTCAATGGCTTTGACACGTCCATTAACATCGAGCTGGCCCGCTTCATAAATTTCAGTACCGAAGCGCAAGAGTTTATGTCTAATTAGACGAATCTGGTCGTCAATAGCGGCATGATCCTCATAGCCCTCAATGTTGAGTTGATGGGCTATTTCATTGTTTCTGTCTCTTTTGACACTTTCATCTTCGTAGGTTCCAAGTACCTCGTACAATAATGCCCAGGCTCTCGATACCAGAATACGCTTCTGCTCATTCAGGCTAACATCCTTTTCAAACTCTACCTGCATATCATTGGCTAGTTTAGTAGTAAAAGCCTTGCTTTTTTCTATAGCGGCAACGCTTCTACGAGGGTTGATTTCCAGCGCCCGTTCTATAGCCGAAAGATAATGTGCCTGTTCATTTTTGACTCGCTCTTCTGATACTTCGACTTCAGATCTAAGGCACTGATGAATCGTTTCGAGCCTGAAATCCCTTCCTCTCAGATCTTCCCAAGCCGTGCTGTAATCGCTCCAGATGATCTTGTCCATCTCATCCAGGTCGTCAGCTGAGATATCATCGCCATCAAGCCTTTTGTGAATCCTCTCAAGTCTTGCTGCTTTGTCATCACCTTCATTGATGTCGATGTTGAATAATTTTTCTGAGCCTTCCAGTATGATCAGGGCGTTTTTCTCCAGGCGCTCTTTGGCATTTATGATGTACTTCTGCAAGTCTTCAGAAATGATCTGGCGATGAAGATACACGTCGTCCTCATAACTGAGACGGTCGTCCTCCAGAATTTTTTCCACGCTTGTCAGTGTACTGAGTATTTCAGGCCTGGTTTTGGGAGCCAGTGTTCGATCCATTATTTCTTTCAGCCTTTCAAGCTCGAAGAGCGTCATGTTTATTGCCACTTCCACGGCGTCGAGTTCTTCGGGAGTGGTGTTATCATTCAGCTCAACACCAAGAGTAACTGTTAGATCCTCTTCAGTGTTAGATTTAGAGGAGGTGCGAGCATCTCTGCTTCTCTGAACTCTCTGAGGCGGTTGTTCTTGCTGAGCATTGATGGCCTCAAGTTGTTGACGCAGACGTCCTTTTTTATCATTAATCGTATTGATTTTTTGAATCAGGCGTTCATGTTGAACGAAAACATCTGCATTGTTGTCAAAATTCCAAATGTGTAAGCGTGCGGCAATGGTTGCATGATGGGATTTGATTTCAGCTTCTCTTGTAGTATCTGTTCTGAAGCTTCGTTGCTGAGGATGTTGTCGAGCGACCTGAGCTTTCTCTCCGGAGTGTTGTTGAATGGCTTTTTGACGGGCTTCCAGATCAGCTTCGTTGACGGGACTCCGACCGATCTGTCCAACGACGGGTAGTTCTTGCCCAACGGGTGAATCCGCATCTTCTTCCGGTTGCTGTTGAGTGGACTGAAAGCGGGCAACCAGATCGTTTTCATTGACCGGAGTTATACCGGGCAGGCCTTCAGGGAAGGCTAGTATTGCTTTGAAGATTTCTCTATCAGGTGGTTTTGCCCCAGGTAATTTGGTCAGTGCAATGATGTTCTCAAGAAGTTTTCTTCCGGGGAGTTCGTCTTGATCTTGGGGTAGCAGGCTATCATCCTGGTTATTAGTAGCAAAATCCCCTGCCATTTGAGCGTTATGAGCGATTTTGGCATCTGTTCTGGCACCAAGGACTTGTTTTACCTGTGATGGAATCCGATGGACTGCATCCCGTATTTTCTGATTCTGATTCTCCAGATCTTTCAGCTCGACACTTAACAGTGCAAGCGAATTTTCGTAGCGTTGCCTGTCTCTCAGTTTTTCCTCATGACTACGAACGGCAATGGCCTTTGTTTCTTCGGCTTGTTCCGTTGCGTAAAGTAATTTTTCGTTTAGCTCGACGAGTTTGGCCTCTTTTACCCGCAACCTCTCCAGATCGTTGTTAAACTCTGACAGCTGTCTGTTCATCATATCGCTCATGACTTTGGAAGCAAACTCTCCGTCTTCCCGGGAAGTGTCGATCTGCAGCTTGTTGATATGGCTGATAACGGGTATCACTTTCTGAATATTCTGAACAAAGTGCGGGTTAATCAGAAGATTTCTAAATACGGGTTTGAAACTGAAGTGTTTTACGAGTTGATTATGCATCCAGATTGGCGTGATGACTGAAGAAACGACTCTGATGTGTTCCAGTGTGAACTCAAATTCATCTGCTCCATGTGGAATAGCACTGGTCAATGCCTGCCGGAGAGATTCATAGAATGCAAGCGCACGCATCGTCAGTTTGTCTTCATTTGAAAGTGTTGTGGGTTGATCTGTGTCAGCAGCGGCGTCGAGCCTCCCGGTAAACTCCTCCAGCATTTCCATCTGCCTGCTTCGAATGATGTACAGGTAGCTTTCGAGCTTGTATTTTTTAACGTGTGTCGTTAATGCCGGGGCAGAGTTACTACTCTTATCTTCTTCCCAGTGCTTATGCAGGCTTTCTACAAAAGCAATATCATGGGGATTCTGCATCTGACCATAGAAAACAATAACCTCTCCCGGAGCTTCCTCTACTTTCAGCATTGGATAACCTGCAGGCACAGGATAAACCTGTTTGTCATCCTTGACATGCACAACATATCCGACGGGTTTACTGTATGCCAATAGTTCATTAAGAGCCTGCTGTTGTATATTCTCTCTGAGGATATGAACCTGGATGTAGGCCGAGGTGGCTGCTGCCAGGAGAGCCTCATCATTGACAAAGAGTGATTGACCCAGACGTTGCAGTTCGGGGGGCTGATCACCCCCTGAGATAAGACGCATGAAGGTACGCCCATTCACTTCAACCTTGTCGACTTCAATGGTAGCCAGGGAAACATAGTGATCACTTTTGCCGAGGTTTCCCGCTCTCTCCTCAGCACCTTCCAGCAGCCAGAACAGTTGAGTGTGGCTGGCAATTTTCGTTAACGGTTCCAATGATTCCATGCCAGCCAACTGAGAGCGAACAGCCTCAACTGAGTCCCGATCAGTCATTCCGCTTCTGACTTCAATGACCAGTTCCTTTTCTTCAAGATTATGGGTAAACCTGAAGACTTCCTCATCACCCACCTTCAGGACTTTAATGTATTTTCGGGCAACGTCATTTTCGTCTGTTTCAAACAGATCAACGCTGGAAACACCCCCGCAGAAATCAGAAAGAATATCTGTAAAACCTTTAGCAGGAATGACATAACCTGCACTGACTTGAGCCTGATAAGAGTAGGTGGTTGTGAAAGATCCGGGTATTGGCTGCTGGTCATCACCTAACGTTGGCCGAACAATGCTCTCACTCCGGGTAAACTCCACAGGTCCATTGTCTGTAATATCGATAGATTTTGTCTGCAACCTGCGATCGGCCAGTGCCTGTGTGACAATGATGGAAGAACTGATGGCAATGGCTACGGCAAGGCTTAATGCATTGGGACGAAATTTTCTCATTCTACTACCTCAGAGCTGATTACTTTTATTACGGTGAAAAGTGATTACCACAGCAGGCGAGGAAGAGACTTCTAATCGCTCGTGGCTGTCAGCGGGTCATTGTTTCCGGTAGAAATCCTGATTGAGGGGTTATTTTCCTTGATGACCATGAACTTTCTGATCATCCCCCATTTGCCACTCATAGAAGACACCCAGAGTGTAGGAGTACGGAATGCTTTCTGCATGGGAGAATGACCATTTAGGCACATTGTCCCTGAAGTATTTTTCCCAGCCATGTTCGTACATCTTTATGGTGCGATCACGTCGTTCACGAAACTGAAGATAATTCTCGTTTCGTGTCCAGCCATACATCATGTTGTTTGCTTTAACACGGTTGGTATGTTCTTCATCCGTTTCATTGAAGCGTTGGGGCGTGGCAATGGCAGTACGTTTCATATAGTCAGACTCCGTTTCGCCCGTGCCTCTCCAGCGGTTGATCCTGTCAAGACTGCGGCCCAGGGGGCCACCCAGCCATTGAGTGAGCATTTTGTTGTCGTTCATAAAGAAGTCGAAAGTGAGACTCGACGCCAGAGCGAATCCGAAAGTTTGAGCGTAGGTAAACCCGGATAAAAGACCGTGAGCGTATGCTCCGACCGTGGCTACCGGCCCCAGCACGAGGCCGGCTGTGGCAGAGGCCAGAGTATTCACTTTTTCTGGTGTGATCCTGTGCAGCAGCGGTACCTGAACCCCTTGTCCGGAAGCCATGGATTTCACCATTTCAGGCACCAGACGGGAAATGCTGCGATACATCCGGGGGTTGGCGTTGTACTGCCTGGCAAACAGCAGAGAGCCGGTTCTCAGAAGAATGACCGAAGATGCGGCCCTGCCCAATGGCATGGCCAGCCCGCCCAATTCAGAGATTTTTTCAATGTTGGTGTGGTAGGCATATTGGCCGGTGCGGTCAAGATCAACACCATAGCGTTCCAACCAGTGCTGGAAAGGTATGAACGCTCTGTGCGCGTAATCACCCCGGTTGGTCAGATCCAGTAGAAGAAGGAACGCCACGTTTGAGTCAGACAGCCTGATGGCCTCCTCGACGGTATGGGTGGCCAGCAGAGGTTTGTAGTTGGAGAGGAACCAGATGACGTGCCGTATCAGAGAGGCTGAAGGTTTGACCCAATAATCATTGAGCTGATGCTCAACCGCTGCGGCATGAGCCTGCATCAAGGTGTTATGGATAGCCCTGATCAGCTCTGATTCAGACACGCCAACGGCATTAGCATAAGGTGCCAGAGTATCCTGAACATTGGCCAGGAAGGCCACCGTCCTGCGGCCGTTATCAAAGGCAATATCGTCAAGAACATAGTTGGCGATGACTGCAGCTGCGTATTCTTTCATGCCAGCAACAGACTCTTTCATACCTGCCGGGCCAGTGGCGGTTACGATGACAGGAGTGAAGGCACTGTGCATGAATTCCTCTGCACCCTCGTCAGACAGCATTTGAACAACCTTTTTGAAGTGACGCACATTGACCCCGTGGCGGTAGCCAAGGAAGTGCTCAAATTCATCCACTGTCTGATAACCATCGACACCTCTGACCGCTTTCACGTAGTTCTCAAGTTCAACCTTGCAGATCAGACCTTCACGCAGCAGATCAATAATCTTTTTACCACTGGCAGAACGAGTCGCGAAGTATTCCGAGAAGCTTTTCAGGTCTCCCGGTTCATGCTCGACGAACTGAATAGCCCTTTTGGCTATGCCATTAATTTCGTTGTCGTATTGTTGAGCCCCGGTTTTCATCTCATTCCTGGCCCAGTAAACCAGCTCCTGGACTTTTTCCAGGATATTCAGAGACAGATCTCCTTCAAGTTCGACATTGTAGTGGGGCGGGTAGTGCGTCTTCAGTCTCTCGGAGATTGTCACAATCCGAAAGCCCTGGTAGTGCGTCTTCAGATTTTTGAAGACTGTCACAATCCGACTGGCCTGATCAAACGTCAGATGCTCTCCAACCATTGCCTGCAAACGAATCGGTGCAAATTCATCGTTAAAATCAAAAGTCGTAAGGGTTGGTATTGCATTACCGCTTTCTGCTGCCAATCCTGCCAGACCGATGGCGGTTTCCAGAGCTTGCTGCTTGAGAGGGTGCTCCTGCATGAAGTCGTCCATAGCGGCCCGAACTTTTGCCTGCCTCGGCGTGTACTGGAAGGGACCGTCGTCATCTTCGACGGCTTTCTCTGCCGCTTTCAGGACTCCCTTCATTCTCTCAATGGCGGCTTCTCTGACTTTAATCTCACCTTCCAGATGAGCCTGTTTATGAATCAGTTGTTGGGCCTTGCTGCCAATAACATCATCACTGCCCAGTTGTAACCGTTTGTTTCTCAGGGCATTAATCCGTTGTTCATGAGTATCAGTAGCGTCTGGTTTGAGACCCACGGCTTCTTCGACGGTGTTAAGAGCTGCTTTACGATAATCCGCCAGAGCCTCTTTTGCTTTTGATACAGCTTCACTTTTTTGCTTCAGGACTAAACCCAGTGCGTCCATTTCCTTTTCATGTGCGGCTTTAGCCTGCTCATCAATGTGTCCGGGATCTTCAATCTCCTGTTTTTTACGATCCAGATTCTCTTTTGCATCTCTCTGTTCAAGCCGTGCATTGGTCACTGCCATAATTTTCCTGTAGTGCTCACGCAGGAATTCCGTGATCCGAAAATGCTTTTGTCTGATTAAAATCTGTTCACCCAATTCGCTATAGACTTCATCGCTTGCTTCCCGAACAAGAGTATCTACATAAGCCAAAGTATCGATAAAGTCATCAGCTTCTTCCTGTAAACTGAGGTCATCTCTAATCTGAACATTAAGATTTATTTTGGTTTTCAGTTTCTTAAAGATTTCCTCTCGTCTTTGTATACCGTGTTCTTCCAGAAAATCATTGACGTCCTCTACTCGCTCTTGAAGGGTTTGCTCGTCATCTGCAGTCAGACCCAGCCTTATTTGAACTTGTTTCATTGCCCGATTGAGAACTATGTCGTCTCCATCCGAGATACTTTCGTGTACAGCTGGGGGGCCGGTAAATAAATATTGTTTGACACGAATAGCATCCAGCTTTTGCTTAGCTGTCTTCTGCTCACTTTCAGCTTCTTCTATTGCTTCCCTGACTGTGGCTACTTCACGATCAAGAACGTACCGGGGTTTGGGGTCCAGGCGAGCCATTTGCCTGTCAAGTTCATTGTCAATGGCTGTGATATGCTCATTAACCTCAGAAACACCTGCTTTGAAAACTTTTTCTTCCAGCTGTTCGAGTTTTTTTTTAATTAGAATGTTTTGGTCTTCTATACCGGCGTCATCTCTATAGTCCTCAATGTTGAGTTGATGAGCAATTTCATTGTTTCTGGCCCTTCTGAACACTTCATCGCCATGGGTTTCTTCTACCTCACCCATTAATTCCGAAATTTTGCAGTAAATAACATTCTTGTTGTCGTTGAGGTGAACGTCGTTTTCAAATACTACTTCCAGATCGCTGGCCAGTTTAGCAAGGAAAGTCTTGCCTCTTTCTTTTGCCGCATCGTTTACAATGGGGTAGATCTGCAGCCTGTCCTCTATATCTTTAAGCAGCCTTTCCTGTTGTCTTACGACTCGCCAATCCGCAGCTTCGATATAAAAGGTAAGTCTGATTAGCTTATCGTATTTACTGGTTCTTTTTTGAGCAACTGTCTTTTGAGCAACTGCGGTGTAAGCTTTCCAGGGAATTTGTTCTATCGTATCCAGCATGGACTCTGAGATATCATCGTTATTAATTTTTATTTCAATCCTGTCAAGTCTTGTTGCTTTGTCATCACCCTCATTGACATTGATCTCGAGTGCTTTTTCTACGGCTACCAGCATCTCCAGAGCTTCTTCCTCTACCCGCTGTCTGGTTTCTGTGATGTATGTCTGAATTTCTTTAGAAATGGCGTCACGACGGTAATAAACATCGTTCTCTGTATCGAGGTTATCTATATTCAGAATATTTTCCACAGCAGTCAGTTTTCCAAGTACTTCAGGCCTGGCTTCGGGGTGGCCTGGTGTTCTGATGTCTTTCAGTTCTTGTTCCAGCTCTTTAAGTTTGAAGAGCTTGTAATTGACTGTTGATTCGAGGGTGGGGCGATCTTCCAGTGTGGTGTCTTCACTCAGGTCAATACCAAGAACCGATGCCAGAGCTTTTTTTCTGGTCCTGGTGTAAGAATTCTCTATTTCGCGTTGATCGTCCATTTTATTAAGTTGTTGACGCATATGCTGCTGATGAGCATGCACCTGGTTGATTTCATGAATTTTTATACTGATGAGTCTGGCTTGTTCCTCTTGGGGCTGGGCATCATCCCATTTGTCAATACCGAGCTCTGTTGCCAGTTCACTGTTGCGAGTGTTTGTCGCTTTTGCTCCGGCAGCATTAAGTTGTTTTACCAGCTCGGGGATTCGTTTGTTCTCCTGCTCAAGTTGGCCAATCAGGTCTTTTTTCTCTTCCAGCTCTTGATTAATCTTTTTAAGCTCATTGACAACTTGCTGATTGATTTGGACTAGTCTCAGTTTTTCCTCAATACCGCTCATGAGCGTTGTCGTTCTGTGTTGAAATGCTTTGCTTAGCGCGGTGAGTTCGGCCTCTCTTGCCAGCAGCTTTTCCAGTCTGGTTTCCATCTCAAGCAGCTGCCCGGCAGAGTCACCAATGACTCTGGAAGCAAAGCTTCCGTCTTTGTCAAATGAATTGCCAGAAGGGTCGCCAGGCATTTTGCTGGTAGCGGGTATAACTTTATGTATATTTTGGATAAAATTCCGGTCAGTCAGAAAATTTCTAAGTACGGGTTTGAAGCGAAAGCGCTCTGCGAGTTGAATATGCACCCAGGTTGGCGTGATGATCGACGAAGCGAATCTGACGTGCGGTGCTGTGAATTCAAATTCATCTGCTGTATCTGGAGTAGCATAGGTCAATGCCTGCTGAAGATATTCATAGTATTCAAGCTTCGCCAGTTTACCATCGTATGCAAATGTCGTTTGTCCACTTCCAATAAGTTCAGTATTTTGTTGCGCAGCTAACTCTTCCAGTATTGCCATCTGATTGCTTTGAATGACGTACTGGTAGCTTTTGACCTTGTCTTTTTTAACCCATGCTGTTGCTTCAGGAGGGGGGGCGTTGTTGCCAAATTCATTCCGCCAGGTGTCAGCGAGAGCTTTCACAAAAGCGATGTCGGCGGGGTTCTGCTTCTGGCCACGGAAAACAATAATCTCTCCCGGAGCCTCAGTCACTTCCAGTTTTGGATAATCATCAGGTACAGGATAAGCCTGTGTCTCATCCTCGGTGTGTACAACATAGCCAACGGGTTTATGGTATGACAACAGATCATCCAGAGCCTCCTGTTGTAACTCTTTCCCCAGTAGATGAACCTGGGTGTAGGCAGAGGTAGCTGCTGCGAAAAGCGCCTCATCGTTGACAAAGAGCGATTGACCCAGGCGCTCCAATGCAGGGGGCTGATCACCGGAAACGATGAGACGCATGAAGGTGCGCCCTTTCACTTCAACCTTGACTGTTTTTAGGGTGGCAAGGGCAACATAGTGATCAACCTGGCCAAGGTTTCCTGCCCTTTCATTCGCACCTTTCAGCACTCCGATCAGATGTTCAGGGCTGGCAACGTTCGTAAACGGTTCTAATGTTTGAGCGTCGCCCAGTTGAGCGCGAACAGCCCCAATTGAATCCTGATGGATCATTCCGCCCCTGACTTCAATGACCAGTTCTTTTCCTTCAAGATCATGGGTGAACCTGAAGACCCCCTCATTACCCACCTTCAGGACTTTGGTGTATTTCCGGGCAACGTCATTCTCGTCGGTTTCAAACTGATCAACACTGGAAACGCCACCCTCAATGCCAGAAAGAATGTCTGTGAAGCCTTCAGAAGGAACGTCATAGCCCGCTCTGACTTCAGCCTGATCAGGGTAGGTGGTGGTAAAGGATTTGGGTATTGGCTGCGAGTCATCATCTAAAGTGGGCTTAACGATGACCTCATTCTGGGTAAACTCCATCTGTTCATTGCCAGAAATATCGACAGATTTTGTCTGCAGCCTGCGGGTGGCCAGTGCGTCTGCAGTAATGATGGAAGAGCTGATTACAATTGCCACTGCAAGGCTCAATGCATTGGGGCGGGCATTTGTCATTCTGCTACCTCGGAGCTGAGTATTTTTTGTTACCGTGAAAAGCGATTGCCATACCGGGAGAGGAAGCGACTTTTCATCGCTCATGGCTGTCAATTGCTTATTTGGGTAGCTTCAAGGGTCTGCTTGATTGTGAGTGATTTCTCTCATCGTAAACAGATGCTTTCTTATTATTATCGCCCTTTTGCCACTTGTAGAAGGCACCAAAAGTGTAGAAGTAAGGAATACTTTCTGCATGGGAGAATGACCATTTAGGTACATTGTCCCTGAAGTATTTTTCCCAGCCATGCTCGTACATCTTCATGGTGCGATCACGATCCTCACGGAACTGCAGATAATTTTCCTGTCGGGACCAGCCATACAGTGTGTTGTTTGCTATAACACGGCTTGCATATTCTTCATCGGTTTCACTGAAGCCCTGAGGCAAAGTGATAGCGGTACGTTGCAAATACTCATTCTTCCTTTCACCCACGCCCCGCCAGCGATTAATTTTGTCAAGACTGCGGCCCAGAGGTCCGCCCAGCCATTGAGTGAGCATCTTGTTGTCGTTCATGAAGAAGTCGAAAGTGAGACTCGACGCCAGAGCGAATCCGAAGGTTTGAGCATAGGTAAACCCGGATAACAGACCGTGGGCGTATGCTCCGACAGTGGTTACCGGTCCCAGCACCATTCCGGCCGTGGCAGAGGCCAGGGTTTTGACTTTTTCTGGTGTGATTCTGTGTAGCAGGGGTACCTGAACCCCTTGTCCGGAAGCCATGGATTTCACCATTTCGGGCACCAGACGGGAGATGCTGCGATACATCCGGGGGTTGGCATTGTACTGTCTGGCAAACAGCAGAGAGCCGGTTTTCAGCAGAATGACTGAGGAAGCGGCCTTACCCAATGGCATTACAAGACCGCCGATCTCAGAGAAACCTTCAATTCTTCCGTGGTAGGCATATTGCCTGGTTCGGTCAAGATCCACACCATAGCGCTCCATCCAGTGCTGGAAAGGTATGATCATCCTGTGCATGTAATCGCCCCTGTTGGTCAGATCCAGAAGATAGAGGTGATGCATGTTTGTGAGGGATAGCCTGACAGCCTGCCAGACGGTATGGGTCGTCAGCAGAGGTTTGAAGCTGGAGAAGAACCAGGTGACCGCTTGTACCAGAAAGGCTGAAGGTTTGACCCAGTAATCATTGAGCTGATGCTCAACCGCTGCGGTCTGAGCCTGCATCAAGGTGTCATGGATAGCCTTGATCAGCTCAGATTCAGACACGCCAGCGGCGTTAGCATAAGGTGCCATAGTATCCTGAACATTGGCCAGGAATGCTGCCGTCCTGCGGCCGTTATTAAAGGCAATATCATCAAGGACGTAGTTGGCGATGACCGCAGCTGCGTACTCTTTCATGCCAGCAACAGACACTTTCATAGCCGCCGGGGCAGTCACAGCAGGAAAAATATGCAGAATGAATTCCCCGGCACCCCTGTTGGACAGCGTCCGGAGAGCGGCCTTGAAGTGAGTCAACTTGACGCTGTGTTTGTAGCCAAGGAAGTGTTCAAATTCATTCACTGTCTGATAGTCATCAATTCCTCTGACGGCCTCTATGTAGTTCCAAAGTTCAACCTTGCTGATCAGGCCTTCTTGCAGCAGAGTTATGATCCTGTTACCGCTGGCAGAACGGGTAGCGAAGTATTCCCGGAAGCTTTTCAGAGTCGGTTCATCCCCGATTAAGCGAATCGCTGATTTGCCCATGCCGAAAATTTCTTTGTCGTATTCTTCAGCCCCGGATCCCATCTCATTTCTGGCCCTGTGCACTAGTGTCTGGATTTCTTGCAGAGGGCAGGGCTCGTCGAGGTATTCAGGGAAGATTGTCTTCAGGTCCCTGAAGATTTGCACGATTCGACTGGTCTGATCAAACGACAGTTTGTCTCCAACCTGTACATGCAAGCGCAACGATGCAAATTCATCGTCAAAATCGTAAGTCGGAAGGTCGGGTATTGCCTTACCGTGCATTACGGCTAATTCGGCCAGACCATTTGCGACTTGCAGGGCCTGTCGTTTGAGAGGGTGCTGCTGTGCGTATAGGTGGATAGCGTACAAAACTTCTGCCTGTTCCGGCGTGTACTGGAAGGAACCACCTTTATTTTCGACCTCTTCCCCGGTAGCCTTCAGGGCTGGTTTGTCAGTGGCTACCTCTTCCCCGGTAGCCTCCAGGGATGGTTTGTCAGTGGCTACCTCTTCCCCGGTAGCCTCCAGGGATGGTTTGTCAGTGGCTACCTCTTCCCCGGTAGCCTCCAGGGCTGGTTTGTCAGTGGCTACCTCTGGTTCAGGAATGTATCGGGGTTCAGATCCCCGGGCGATTTGTCGGTCAAGCTCATTCTCAATGGCGGCAATACGCTCATCAACGTATGGCCGACCCGCCATATCAACGCCTCTATCCAGCCACCGGAGTTTTGCTTCAATGAGCCCGATCTTATCCTCCTCATTGAAACAACGCTCGCAGTTAATGTTGAGTTGACGAGCAATTTTATTGTTTCTCTCTCTTCTGAAATCTTTACTGCCATGGATGTCGTTTGCTTCTTTGTCTAATGCCTGAATTTTGCTTTTTAGGGCATTCTTCTGGTGCTTCAGGCTGGTACCTTTGTCAAATTCTACTTTCAGAACTAAAGCCAGTTCTGCAACTGTATCCTTGCCTCTTTCTTTAGCAGCAGGGTTTTCACTCTTGTCGATGTTCAGCTCGTTTTCTACAGCTTCAAGCATCCTTTCCTGTTGTCTTAAAACACGCGCATCCGGTAGCGGGTCGTCGACATAAAGGTCAAGAAAATCTCGAAGGTTCCAGGCTCTTGCTTTCTCGTCGTTGCTCCACTCCATGTCTATTTTCCAGATGAAAGCTTCCATCTCACGAAGCATGTATTCCGGGATTTCACAGTCAAATATATGGCGAACTCTGTTAAGTCTTGTTACTTTGTTATCCTCTTTGTTAACTTCGATTTCTAATATTTCTTCTACTCTTTCCAGTGTATCCAGAGCCTCCTGTTCTGCCTCTTCTATGGCTTTTGTTGCGTATGAGTGAATGTTCTCAGAAATGGCGTTACGACGATGATACACATCGTCCTTGCTATTGAGTCCATCCATCTTTAGGGCTTTTTCCACTGCAGTCAGTTTCTCAAGTACTTCAGGCATGGTTTCGGGGTGGGCTGGTCTTCGATCAATTTCTTCTTCCGAACCTGCAATTGTCTCAGGTTGTTGACGCTGACCTTGTTCCCGGTCAGTGATTGATATAAGTTTTTGAGCAAGTTCCGACATTCTCAAGCTTTGCCTGATACTTTGAGAGGCTGATGCCAGTGTGTGCTCTGTCAATTCATTTTGCTTTGCGAGCAATGCCTCTGTTGTCCTGAGGTTCTCTAACTGGTTTTCTATCTCCAGTAGCTGCCCGACAAAGTCGCCGATCACTTTGGCCACAAAGCCCTCGTTCTGGCCGGAAGAATCATCAAAAGGATCATTAAAATCACCGCCATACGGATTGGTGCGAAAGGGCGCAACTTCGTGAATAGTCTGAACAAGGTGCCGGTTAGTCAGGAAATTTCTAAGAACAGGTTTGAAGCCGAAGTGTCTTAACAGTTGAATATGCAGCCAGGTTGGCGTGATGTACTGCGAAGTGAAACTGACGTGTGTCATTGTGAATTCGACTTCATCTGCTCCATCTGAAGTAGCACTGGCCAATGCCTGCTGAAGATTTTCAAAGAATGCAAGCTCTACTACCTTATCATCGTATTCTTCACCGATGTCGAGTCCGGCATCGTGCTTTGCAGATAAACCCTCCAGTATCGTCATCTGCCTGCTTCGAATGATGTACCGGTAGCTTTTGACTTTGTCTTTTTTAACCTTTGCCGTGTACTTATGATCATAACCGATATGCCCCTCCCAGACGTCACGGAGCCCTTCAACGAGAGCGATATCGGTGGGGTTCTGTTTCTGACCACGGAAAACAATAATATCTCCCGGAGTCTCAGTCACTTCCAGTTTTGGATAACCAGCAGGTACAGCATAAGCCTGGGTCTCATCCTCGACGTGTACAACATAGCCGACGGGTTGATGG
Organism: Endozoicomonas sp. ISHI1; assembly: GCF_024606225.1. Taxonomy (GTDB): domain Bacteria; phylum Pseudomonadota; class Gammaproteobacteria; order Pseudomonadales; family Endozoicomonadaceae; genus Endozoicomonas_A. The sequence goes on from NZ_JAGRPU010000041.1 coordinate 50,197, forward strand.
TATGACAAAAAATCCTCCAGAGCTCCCCGTTGTAGATCTTTCCCGAGAACATGAACCCGGGTATAGGCAGAGGTGGCCGCTGCGAAAAGCGCATCATCATTGACAAAAAGCGATTGACCCAGTCGCTTTAACTCAGGAGGCTGATCACCTGCTGCGATAAAACGCATGAAAGTGCGCCCGTTCACTTCAACCTTGTCTACCTCAAGGGTGGCAAGGGCAACATAGCTATCGGCTCCGCCAAGCTTTCCTGCTATTTTATTCGCACCTTTCAGCACTCCCACCAGATTAACGGGGCTGGCCATTCCAGTAAACGGTTCTAATGTCCAGGTGTCTCCTGATTGAGCGCAAACAGTCTCAATTGAATCCTGATGGGTCATACTGTCTCTGACTTCGATAAGCAGTTTCTCTTCTGCAAGGTTATGGGTAAACCTGAAGACCCCTTCATTACCTACCTTCAGGACTTTGGTGTACTTCAGAGCAACGTCATTCTCGTCTGTTTCAAACTGATCAACACTGGAAACGCCACCCTCGATGCCAGAAAGGACGTCTGTGAAGCCTTCAGAAGGAATGTCATAGCCTGCTCTGACTTCGGTCTGGTCAGGATAGGTAGTGGTAAAGGATTTAGGTATTGGCTGCGAGTCATCATCCAGAGTTGGCTTAACGATGACCTCGCTCTGGGTAAACTCTACCTGTTCATTGCCCGAAATATCGACAGATTTTGTCTGCAGCTTGCGATCGGCCAGTGCGTCTGTAGCCATGATGGAGGAGCTGATGGCAACTGCTACTGCAAGGCTTAATGCATTGGGGCGGGCATGTGTCATGGTATTACCTCGAGGCTGGGTATTTTTATTACTGTGAAAAGCGATTGCCACACCGGGGGAGGAAGCGACTTATTAATCGCTTACGGCTGTCAATTGCTTATCTGAGTAGCTTCAAGGCTTTTCTACCGGAGCAGTCTCTGTGGGCTCAGAAGGAAAGGTTACACTTGACGCCAGCACTGGTGTTTCATTAGTCAACTGTCTGGTAATCATGTTAGTTGTTTGTTGCGTGATTAATTCACCATAGCTTTCCTACTTGTCCCACTTCTCATCAGCTTTAATTTGGTCGCCAGAGATGGCAGTCAAAAAGCTTGATTGATGGAGATTCCTCTTGTCATTAACAGGCGTTTTCTACTATCGCCCTGCTGCTACTCGTGGAAGGCACCAAAAGTGTAGAAGTAAGGAATACTTTCTGCATGGGAAAAAGACCATTTGGGCATAATTTCCCTGAAATATTTCTCCCAGCCATTTTCATACGTTGCCATGGTGCGATCACGTCGTTCACGGAACTGAAGATAATGCTCGTTCCGGGTCCAGCCATACATCGCGTTGTTGGCTTTAACACGGTTTGCATAGTCTTCATCGGTTTCACCATAGTGTTGAGGCGAAGCAATAGCTGTACGTTTCACATATTTATCTTGCGTTTCCCCCACGCCTGTCCAGCGATTAATCTGG
>NZ_JAGRPU010000042.1 GCF_024606225.1 Endozoicomonas sp. ISHI1
TCTTCCAGTAAATAAAATGAACCAGTAGCGATTTCAGGTAATCGCTGGCAACGAGCCTTAGTTGGTGAGATTTGGCAAGGTTCTCTTTTTGTTGTGACAGCAAGTTTTCAGCTGCTGCCCGGCTTAACCCAAGCAGGGTGGAGTCGAGCAGGGATTCCAGGCCGGAACCGACTCTCGACCATGCCCGGTAATCAACATCGACCATGACAGAGGCAGGAGGCAGAGGGCTATAGGTGGCGACGGTATTATCAAATTGGCGACCCGAGGGAACGGCGGGTACCGGATTTTTCTCACTGAGAACCTTGTTAAAAAGAGTGCGGTCACTGTTACTGATCGCCACCTCTCCTTTAGAAAGCAGTTCCGATGTTGCCTTCACTTTATCGCTGTCATGGCGTCTTAAATATTGCAGCGCCCGGCGGTAATCCGCTTCAGTCCCCTCAGCCAGCTCCAGGTTATGATGGCCTTTGACCAGCCGCTGATAGAGGCTTGTTTTTGAAGGATGAGCAGCCGCCAGAGTCAGTTCGTACTGACGGGTCAGCCCAACAGGGCGCTGCTCACTGTCGGGCACTGTCCCGGTGTTTATCCCAAAGCGCTGCCGCACCTGCTGGCGCAATGCTGACAGCGATGCGCCGCCGCCCTCAAAAGCCTTCAACAGACTGGCACCGAACAGGCTTGTCAGGGTTTCCCGGAAAATGAACGGCCTGACACTCTCCCTGTCCCTTGTGCCCAGCAGTAACCGGGCATGGCCGCTGTCTTCTGCGCTGATCTCGACACGGCTGTCCACCAACGACCAGAGAGGCTGGGGAATGACTCTCACCTCAAAAGAACTGCCATCGGAAATGCCCGACGCTTTGATGGGTTTCACAAGTCCCTGAAGAAGGTTTGCTAAACGTGGCGTCCCCATTTCCCGGGCAATGTGTTGAAGGTCTTTTTGTAATTGTTGTTTGCCAATCGTGCCCCTGCGTTGCGTCCTGCGATAGTGCCCCATATGGACAACCAACCTGGTGGGCAAAAGATGGTCTGGCCAATCATCGGGAAGTTGCAGGCGAAAGACCGGCTTGTGATCACCTTCGCTGCGGATCAGGGAGTAGCCAGAACCTTGTTTGGAAAAGGCCAGGTCATCCCGGCGACCCAACCTGATCGCCTGTTGCCCGTCCCGGGTCTGAACGGAGGCCTGGTGACGGCCCAGTCCATTATCGGGGATGACATTCGGGGTCTTCCTGCCGGGGCCCGGAGGCAGTGGCGGACGCTTTTGCAGGACATCAAGCCATTCATTGGCTCTCAGGGCATTGGTTCGCAACCCGGCCGGGTCGGCGATTTTCACAGCCTTGAGCCGCCTGTGGAAAAAATACTCCGCCAGCAGCGGCTCAGCGCCGGACAGTGATGGCTTCCTTAACAGCCCGAGCAGGGAGTCTTCCAGCTTGCCCGCCAGCTCTGATGACAGCGGTGACAGGGTACGCTTGATCGCGTCCCGGTAATAATCCGGGTTAGCCGACGCGGGTGCCCGCTGAAGTTCAGCCTGCAAAGCGGCTGCATGCTGGCTGGCAGGCGGTTCCTGTCTTAGCAGCGTCAGGAAACCTGCAAGCTGATCCCCTGTCAGGGTTGACAGGGGACCTTTTTGACTTTCAATGGCAATGAGATGCTGATCACCCAGCCGGGTGATCTTTTGCCGACCAGGGCTGGTCAGGGCCAGGGTTTTCCGGCTACCAGTGGAGACCGGCACATGACCGTTGGAATCCTCACCAAGGGGAAGTTGTCCCGGACGGGTCCATTCACTGCGCACGGCCCGGGCATTCGTCAGACGCTTTACGGCACCGCCTAACCGGGTCAGCATCCGTTGTTGTTCTGTTGCCGTGAAGACGTCACCCCGTCGGTCTTTCAGGGTGTTGGTCAGCACATCTCCAAGCTGTTTGGCCAGGTTGTTGATTCCGGCCAGTGCCTTCAGCTCATTGTTGTTGAGCACAGATACGACCGCATCCACCGGGTCAGCCAGAAGTCGGGTCTGAGAAGTTACCTGTCCCCGGCTGACCAGCTCATTCCAGGCCACTTGCGTCAGCATTGAGCGGAGGTTTTCCAGCCCCGAACGATTGGCACCGGATAACTGGTCAATTAATCGGTTGCAATAATACTGTACCCGCTGGAACAGTGACCGGGTGTTCTCATCCCCCACCAGTCCACCAAAGCCGGACAGCGGGTCAGCAAGGGCTTTATAGGCAATCCGGACTTGCTGGCCGGTTTTCACGGTGGTTATCCCACCCGGGGTAGTGACTGTCTGAACCGTTGCGGGAGCGGAGGCAGTGGCCTGAACGGGCAGAAGGCCAAATGACGCCCGAAGCTGGTTTTCCAGTTGCAGCAGCGTCCGGTCACCGGTGGGCTTTTCCCCTTGCCACCATCTCATGGCAATGGCTGGTGAACTCTGGTCAGTCACGGCCAGTGCTGCCCGATATAAATCCTTCAGGACCAGGGCCAGAGCCCCCAGGTAATTACTGTTGGAGTGGCGTTGTCCGGCCAGTGCCGCCGGGTCAACCTTCAGCACCACGAGCCGCTTACCACTGGCGACCCCGCTGCCGGAGGGTCGATAAGGGATTACCCGGTCAGAAGGTTCTTTGCCAAGCCTGATCACCAGCCTGAGCGCATCAGAGGGCTTCATGCCGGGCAGCAGCTTGCCGTCCAGCTCAGTCATGCTGGCAGGTTGGGTGTAACTGTCGGGGAACCACAGGACATTGATCAGCCGCTGCCCGGCAGGGCTGGCAATAAAGGCTCTCAGCTCTGACAGGAGTATTTCAGCCTGGTTTGCCAGCGTTTGACCGCGGCGGTAGGTGGCAGGAAGAATCACGGCTATCCTGCCCTTGGTGCCTGCCAGCGTTTGTAGCTCGGAACTGCCAGCTAACAGCCGATGATTTTCACGGCGGGCAGCGACCAGCTGGTTTGCCAGCGGTTCCGCCGGGTTGAGTTTGAACAGACTGTTTGAATCTGAGGCTGCATTGCTCAGTTTTATGCCATAAACCATTTGGCCATGGACGTTTTTCTCCAGCACCGGGGTCAAGGTTTCCCCGGTGCTGTCGTAAGCCGTTAACAACCTGTCGCTTTGCAACAGCCTGATGGCGCGGTAGTTGCCATTATTTTCCGGGCTGAGCTGGAAAACCTCGCCGCTGGAACGTTTGACTGCCATGAGCGTCGTAGTGGCGTCCCTGGCCGGAATCACACGTTCAGGTTGGGAGCCGCCGGTAGCGTCGATACTGTCATGAATCGAAGCCTCGTCGCCCAGGGGGGTGGCTATGATGTCGGAGCCTGAGCGCCTGAGCACCTTGTGCAGCTTGTCGTTGTGGGTGAGGAACTCAACTGTGTAATACGTTTTGCCCGTATCGGTGTTATCGATATCGCCACTGTCAATGGTCGAAATGGGCCGTTGTGCCAGATTGTCTGCTAATAGCAGCCGGGTCGCGCATCCCCCGACCCCACGCCGACAGCGCTTATTCTCTGGCGCATCCCTGTCCTTGATGACAATCTTGAACCTGCCGGCAGATTGAACCAGCCGGTAGGGCGATGAACTGAATCCCGCACTCCCTGTTACCGGAGCTTGCGAGGTGGGAGAGGTTTTAAGTGTGCCTATATAGTCAACCAGTTCACGCTGGTCAGGGGCCTGACGGGTCAGAGCGTCTTCCAGCCATTCGACTTGCTGACCGGTGAGCACCCCCCTGAACAGAGCCCTGTCATCATCGGGTAACTTCCGGTCAAACTCACGCAATGCTCTGGCAAAGGTTTCGATATCCGGATCATCCCGGTGCCCCCGGATGTAGTCAAAGACCTCAGCAAAGCTCAATGAGAGTAATTCAGACTTCCGGGTGAACAGCCAGATCATGGCCTTTTTAAAGTCTTCCTGGCTGGCGGGTAATCCAACCGGGTCAAAATGACGTTCAAGCGCATCCCGGTGGCGGCCTGCCAAATGGGTATAAAGGGTATTGGCCCGGTTTTGCGCCCCGGTCAGGGAAACCCATTGGTAGGCAGGGTCAAAACCGACGGAATAGCCCAGCTGCCCCAATCGTCCCGCCTCCTCTGGCCAGCCAGACTTGAACAGTGCGGCATCAACCGCCTCTGTACTCTTGGCCAGACCCAGGGCGTAGAGCTGCCCGACAATGGTGTCGAGGAACCTGTGGGTCAGCGAAGGGTTATCCTTCATCCCAAGCTCAATGGTGATCGCCGTATCCCCGACCAGCAACCGGGACGCCTGTAGCTGAATATGGGGATTTAACTGCCAGTGGAGAGGTCGGCCCGCACTCAGGTCAAGCGGGCGTTCCTTTTGGAATTGTTGGCGATAGCTTTCTGGCTCCAGATCACTGAAAATTTTAACAAACTGCTCGACATCATTCCGGTAACGGTCTGGTGCCAGCTGGCCATCCTGTATGGCTTGCCTGTAAAGTTTGCTGCTGTGACGCGTATCCAGAAACGCCCCGGGAAACCGGTCACTGTGTGATCCTGTCAGAAAGATCTGTTGCCGATCCAGCCTCTGCGTTGCGGCCTTTTCAGTCATTGGTAGCAGTGAGCCGGCCTGAAAATGGATCTTGTTGCCCTGATCGGTTGTCAGCGTGCTCTTGTCTGCCAGCAATTCCAGACTCCTGATGCGAAAAACCGTCGGAGTCCCGGTTTGATCAGCCTGACTGATCTGCCTGTTCACTTCGTCTAGCTGCATTTCGGTAAGAGCACGGGCCAGCTGCCTGACATCTGCCTCCGGATACCGGGAGCGGTATTGATCCAGTGCTTCCACCACTGTGAAACGCCGCAATTCCGGTAATGAGGAAAAGCGCCTCGAAAACCACGGCCAGTCGGCGGTATCCACTCTGGACACAGCTAATTCAAGAAACGCACGGGTAACGTCTTGATCACGCCCCAGCTGGTTTGGTTTCAGCGCCAGCTTGAGAGGGCCCGTGAGGTGATCGGGCCCTGCCGGTTTTTGGCGATACAGCTGCTCCATACTGCTGCTTTGAACCGGCAGAGTGACGTCCAGAAGGTAACGGCCATTGGCGTCTCTGGAGACATCTCTGGAGACAAGTCGCGTTGCGCTGTCCTCTGACATCTGCCCGGTCCAGAGTGCCCGGTATTTTCCGTCATTGGCCAGGGGCAGGGAGTAGGAGTCTGGCAGCGAAGCGGGCAATAGCCCGGCGCCGTTGGCAAGGCGGTAATCCAGAGCTGTCCCCAGCAGGTCTTTGATCCTGACACCCGCTCGCGGGTCCGGGTCGCCGTCTACCTGCTGTGCAAGATCCGTGAGTTCCACTACCAGATCATCAGTGACTTGTTGCAGGCCAACACGGTTGATGTAGTGACTGAGGGTGGTCACGGCACTGTCGGAAAGGTAGGTATGGATACCGTCTGCCAGCCTTGTCCCCGGAAACAGGACTTTCCCGGGCTGGTCGTCCCCCGACAGTCGGAACAACAACAGAGTCAACATCGATCTTAACTGGGCATGGGTTGCCTCATTACCGCCTGAGGCCTGAGCGACCGCCTTCACGAACCGGTCGGCGGCGTGCAGGCTGGCCAGCAGCCGCTCCTTCCCGGGGCTGTCTCTGGCAGCTAACAGTATGGGAAGCAAGGACTTGTCCAGATCCCCAAAGGGAAATCTTATGGTGATCCCGGTGTCTGTTTTACCGGTGATGGTTGTCTGCCAGATTTTCACCCCGTCATCAACAAAAGGGGGCAGCCGGTCTTTAAAATACTGGTCAAAGTTCGAGTGAAAAGATCGGTCATTGGGGGGGTGAGGCAGCGTCGAGATAATTTTATCCAGTGCGTAAAACGTTGCTTCCAAACGATCCTTGTTGGTGTCCCGGTCACTGAGGGAAAGGGGTGGCGTTACCAGTTGCAAACCCGGGTGAAGTCCGGGGCCAAGCCATTTCAGGGTGGTTAAAGGTACATCATTGATTTTTTCCGGGCTCAGGCGCACCTGGCTGTGCGACCCGGCGGGTCTGTGGACTGTATGGGTTATTTTTTCAAAGATTAACCGGCCCGGGGCGCTGTCTTCTTTTACGGTCTTTGTGTTGGCAAGTTGCTGGTGAAAGGCCCAGACTAAATCCCGGTTGTTAACCGGGCCAGGCAATGTCGAGGCCGTTTTATCCAGTGCCTGAAAAGCGGCGTCCAGAAAAGACCGTTGCCCGTCCAGCTCATCCGGGGAAAGCGGGGCCGTTATCAGTTGCAGGCCTGACTGACTGTCTTCGTTCAGCCATTTAAGGGTGATTAAAGGTGCACCATTGATGTCTGTGGGGCTTCTGGCTATCAGACTTTCCGACCTGGCAGGTTTGTCGATGATGTAGGTTTTTTCAAGGACTATCCGGCCAGATACACTGTCTTGTTTGAGATTCCCGGTGGTGGCAAGCCGGATCAGGGGAGCGAGTCCCATTTGCTGACGAACCATGCGTTCAATGGTGTTAACGTCCGGGGAGGCAGGCTGACTGCCGCCGTTCAGATCGTAGCCGGATTGAACCAGGTTGGTAAACACTGGAATCAGGCTGGACAAACTGGTTTTTGGACTGACAGCCGCATCGGGGGTAATAACCACTCTCTTGTCAGTATCTGATAGCGAAACAACGATTTGCTGCTTTCCGGCACCTGCTTTCGGTGCATCAACTATCAAGTGCTGATAGGGATGGTGGGGGGGGGAAGCCGCTTTGAATGTTTTCCGGTAATCCTGGCCCAGAGGCGTTTTCAGGAACTTCTTAATACCATCGAACAATAAAAAAAGATGATCCGCTCCGGCATGACGGAAGTAATCAGGGGTGACCCTTAACAGGATTAACTTGCCAATCCTGAGTTCCTGAGGACCCCCGTTTAAATCACGGTTACTATAAAACCGGTCAAAATCCCCTGACTCTGCCATTGAATTCAGTTCGTTAATCAGGGGGGTACTCTTCACCTTGAGGGACGTTTTCAGAAAAGTGTACCCACCACTTCCGATCGCCTGCCGCAGAGTCAGACCCGCCTGAAAATCCGGCAGATTCCTGTGGGTCTCCACCAGTGCCGAAGTAAAAGTGTCCAGAGATACCAAGGGGTTCAGACGATGGTAGTTACGAACCCGTTGAAAAGCTTCTGTCAGTTCATCCTGATCATGCCGGGTGGACAACGAGTAGAGAACCTCGGCGAAATCCGCAACCGACCCGGTAGCAAACTGCCAGTTGTGATCGCTCGTGCCGATGCCATCAATAAACCGTGTGTACAGGCGGTCTTTCTGACCTGGAAAAGCAGCCAGCGCCAGTCCTGTGGTCAGGCCATAACGACGGCCTGTGGTGGATGCCGACAATCCCCAGGTCGCCCGCAAGTCCTTTTGAGCCTCACTGAGAGCCTTCACATCGGGATGGTTTAGCAGGGCTGTGCCGAACAACTTTCCAATAGCGATAGCCTTAGGGTTATCAAAAGTCGTGTCTTTTATGCCCACCGTCAGAGTCGGTGGATCGCCGTCCAGACGACTCTGGTACAGGTACTGTTCGTGCTCAAGGGTAATGATTATTTCGTGATACAAACGACCCAGAGACATCCCGCGCCCGGAAAGTATTTCTCCCGAGCCAAGAATCGGTTTAACAAAACCTTCGCCACCGGAAAACAAATCCAGAAGTTTATAAAGTTCGGCGGGCAGGTTGTACCGTGCAAGCTTTTGCCAGGTCGCCACAGGCGGGGCATGGGTTTCAGTCGTTGCCGCAGGAGGCTGGTGATCCCAGCCGGTTACCCGTTGAAGGTTAACATCCACAGGCACTATTTTTTGCAACTGCGCCAGGGTGTCCCAGGCTGAGCCTGACTGCCCACCTGTTATAGCCCTGAGACGGGCAGCCAGCAGCAACTGGCCCAGAGCGTCCTGTCCCGCTGTGCCCTGTTGTGTCTGGTGATAGCTGATGTAGGAGCGGGTGACATGCTCCAGCTTTGCCGGGTCCAGTTGACCCAGCCGACTGAGGATGGACTGCTTCACCCAGTCCCTGTAGTGCGTGGTTTCAGTTTCAGAGGTGAGGATGGATTGGGCTCTTTTAAAAAAGACCAGGTCAGTTTCCGGGTTAGCTCCCAGTAAACCCGGGTTCTGAACGGACTTTATTATCGCAGTCACTGAAAGGTTGGGTGGAGCAAAAGCGATCCTTTTGAGTTCAGGCCAGGGTTCACGAACCTCAAGGGTGCCGAGGTAACGGACTTCATCCTCTTCATTGAAATAAAGAGAGACAATTCGTCTTGACGGTGGGTTTATGGCATCTTTGTAACCCAGTGTCGGTCCTTTGTTTTTGTGTTGCGGTAATTCGAAAAAATCTGAGCCATCAAGAGAGAGGATAGGCATCCTCCCATGTTCGGTACGGTAATCCAACAGGTCGATAAACAGCAATTCTATCCTGGCTTCCAGTTGCTGTCTGGGCACCTTCCACTGTCTGCCCAACCCTTCAGCCCTGGACCCTATTATCGCCAGCTCATTGACTGTTTCCTGCATCAAAGAACTAAAGGCTTGCCAACCGGAATCCCGGATGGCTGACTTAAGTTGTGCGGCATCCAGATCAGAGATGACCGTCATTAAAAAATCAGCGGTACCCAGTCTCAGTAATCCTTCAAGTTGAGTGATGGGTGTGTTTTCGGTTCCCAGTTTATCCCTGAAAAAAACGTCGGTTGAACTGTCTAATACCTGCTTGTACAAATGAATGGTCAACATGGACTTCAGTAAATCAGAATTCAGATTCAGTTTTTTTGTAATGACATAGGCCTTGTACTGGCTCCACTGAAAAACGTCTCTTAATGGGTCACTTTTCCTCGGAGCCATAAGACAGGGAATATAGGATGTTATAGCCCCAATCTCGCCAAGATCGACCCCGATATTGACCTGAACATGGTGAGATAACGGTGATGTCCTTTTTACCCCGGGCAGCAATGAGACTTTACTGTTTTCAAATCTATGGTCGCTGGATAACTTGAATTTTTTTAAATTACCTTTGGGATTATTTCCAATTAGCTCGTCATTATAAGCCTTAACTAAATCGCCTACGGTATAGCCACTCTCAGGTATGTTTGCCAATACAGAGGCCATCGTATTGGTAGCACGAAATAAAGCTGAGGACTCACTTAGATAATCCCGGAGAGGTTCTGGTCCGGTAATGATTTCAACGATTGAGTCACCGCGGCGTTTATCGTTGGTTGTAGTCGGATCAGGAGGATCTTCGCTAGATAGAGTCAGATCAGCATAATCAGTGAGAGAAAGCGTGTTAGGTGAAGATTTACTGGACGCAAGCATATTTCTCGATTCAGCATCCACACTTGTGTCAGCATACTCTATTTCAAGACCGATCCGTCCTTTATAAATGTCTAAGGGGATATCCGGAACTTTGATACCCTCTTGTAATCGCTTAACATCGTCAACGTCAAGATCACGCAGAATTCTTTTCCGAATGCTTTCAGAATCGCTGTTGATTCCTGCCAACAGATTGGTTGAAACAATATAACGAGCGATCAGGCCTGATAAAGTGCGATATTGTTCAACGGGCATTTTGCCTTCGGTGACATACTGGCCCGGATCAATTTTCAGGACACAACCGGCATTGTTAATCAGAACCGGTTCTGCCGGAGTAGTTCCGGATGAACCGGGAGGAGTGATGACCAGTAATAGCCGGACAGAGCCAGGTATTTTGACCTGGTCGAAGCCGCTGCCGACAGAACCATCAATAACACCCTGATTCACCAGAGTCTGGAGGTCTCCAAAGATTTGGCTCTGTCCTGCCATCAACGCATCGGAAAAAGCCTTGAATTTAGAGGTGGTTCTGAGCCATCGAAGCGTTTTGATAATAGTCTCATGCAATGACTTCATATCATTTGCAGTGACATCGTTTTCCAGAACCTGTTTGATAAACCGGGCAGAGAACAAGATCGCGACTTTTGACTCCGAACCTTTATCGCCATAGGTGCCCGGTGTCACTTCGCTAATAATTCCGGGACTGTTCTCTTTTATCTCTTTGCCATAGACGTCTATGTAACGGGAAGACGTTCTGCCAGTGTAGTGAGTTTTGTCTGGCGGGGTTTGCATATCACCAAAATCTGACAATAACCTGCTCCTGACTTTGGCGAGTAAACCAGAGCTGGCTATTCGTTTTTTCAACATCCGGTAATCCGCTTCCTGCAACTGCAGCGCAGAACGCAGTTCCGAATCCAGCATCTGTTTCCAGAAATCTGTGTGTACCTTAACCAGGCCCTGTGCAAAAGTACCAACAGCGATCTCCGGCTTCGCTTCAAGGGAACGAATAACGTTTCTGACCGAAACGGCCAGACGCTTTTCCTGAAACAGTACGTCCAGTGCCCGCTGGAAATCATCCACCGTTCCTTGGGCAAACCTGAACTCACGGTCATCAATATTAAGGATCAGTATCCGGTAAAGCGGATCGCTGTCGTTCGGTATCCGGCGTAGTTTCAGACCGTTGTCAAAAGCGTAATGACCATCAGGATCATTACGGTATTCCGTCTTCCATATCTCCATGGCCCTGACGATAACGGGTGGGGTTGCTACCGATGCTCTCAGTTGCAGGAACAGAGCCAGCCCGTAGGATTGGGTCATCACCCGGGCCAGACGGGTATCTGACGAGGCTGGTCGTACATCCGACAGTCCGACCAGGATGTTGACAGGCTCACTTTCTTGCCATTGATCGACCATCACCCAACTGTCTGCGATCAACCGGTCGGAATCCAGCCGAATATTAACGACCGCCTTTGTTGCCCCGAAACCACTCTCTTTCTCCCATTTGCGCCAGGCCAGGAGGCTATCGATGAATTCATTAGGTCCGTTGAAATAACGAAGCACATCATGTAGCGCTTGTGGCACTGCTTCCAGTAGCGTCAGTTCACGCATCTGGGAGCGATAGGCACTGTGATTAATGGGCGTGATAAGAAAGGGTGAATCAACCCCCAGAACGGTCTGCGAGGGAAACCGGTAATCCTGGAAGAAGGGCGTGAAAGGGTCCAGGTAAATCAGGTACTCGCGGTTTTCCGTGGTTGGGAGCCTGATGGGGTTGATGTCTTCGGAGAGCCGGCTGAACAATTCCGCGATCAGCAGCCTCTGCCGGAGATCCGGTCTGCGACCGCTGGCCAGAACGGTTACTGTGTTGATGGCCAGACTCATCAACAATCTTCGTATCAGGCTTCGGGCAACCTTATAGTCCCCGTAGTCCCCGTAGTCCCCGTCGATGTTATTCATTTCGGTGGCCAGTGTGACCACATCAGTCGGCGCAAACAGGGCAATTTTTTCGCTGAGCTGCTGTTTAACCAACGAGGGGTTGTGATGGGTATAGGCTGACTCAATCGTATTGATCAGTGTCCGGGCAGTACGCTGCGTCAGCGGACCTGAGGACTGAAGCATAAACAGGATATTGCGCAGATTATCCGAAAAAGCGGCGCTGTTACTCTCTGGCACGTCCAGCAGAACATAAGTTGCGCCTGAAGGATCGCTGACAACAGGTAGGTATCGGTTGCGCTTGTCTTCATTAAAAGTCCCTCCATTAAAAGACGGGGACAGTGGATCCGTAAAACTGACAGTGCCATCCGTTTGGCGCTTCAGCCTTCTGTTAATCCCAAGCGAAAGTGTGTTTTGAAACCACCTTCTCTGTTCACTCCTTATTCTGGCGTTCAGTCTCGGTACTTTTTTTTCTGCCAGTTTGTCCGCCAGCCATTGACCTGATAACTCTCTCAGAGTCCTGACATATCGTTGGCCCAATTCGGAAAAGTCATTTTTTAACTGTTGGGCATGGAGGGCAAACAGGTCATCTTTTGCCAATGTAGAAACCAGCAGGTCAGGGCCGGAGACCCTGAACGGGTTTATGTCATTGCCACCGGGTGCCACAATGTCCTGCAAAGACCCAAGCAGCAGACGAGTGAACAATGCTGCCATCGCGTCTAATGGCAGGCTTTTAACGTTACGGGCCAGCTGATAGCCCGCCTGCTGGATTCGGAAAAAATTCTCCTGCGCAAAGCGGTCGCCATAGGCCAGCAGGCCAACTCCAGACAACGGGTCTCCGATTGAGTCTGCACGGACAAAGGCGCTCATGTGACGCTCTGTTGGTATCCTGGCCTGTGTAAGAGACCGCTCGGCATCGGCAACCGGCAACGGCATCAACTGGTAAGGGGAAAAGTCATCACCGGTGTGTTGTTGCAGTCGACGGTTGTATTGCTCAATCAGGTCGGAGAGTGGCAGCCTGTTATTGTTTTCGATAAACGTACTAAGCAGTAAATTTCTGGCCCGGTCGAAAGCATCGTCACGATCGATACCCAAGCGCACATAATCCCTGCCGCGGGGCAAAGCGGGCAAGTTCCGGAGTTTTTTCACCAGCCCTTCTGTAACCGGAAGCTGGCGGGCCATTAACTGCCCCTGTTCGTCTTTCTCAAGTACCAGCTTGACGCGATGGTCTGACTGTGACCACAGGACATCGCCATCAACGGGCACGGTGCCGGTCCATTTGCGCCCAAGCTCATCAACCGCCACCAGGGCGTTACGGACACTGATTCGTTTTGTCCGGATTTCACCAAACAGCTTTCTGGCGAAAACTTCTACGGGGTAATGCTCCCCACTGGCATCAGCACCACAGCCCACCAAACTGACGGTATGGACAAACCGACCGCTGGTTAATCGCTTTAGCACATCGGCCAGTTGCTCAACCGTCTTCCCGCCCAGCAAAAACTGGTCGGAACCGGACTTTTCGCCCTGAACCTTACTGCCGTGGCCAACTACAATAATGCGGGTGTCGTCTTTAAGAAAATCAGCTTGCAATGCCTCAAGCTCAATGTCGTGTCCTGTCTTCGGATCAATCGGGGTTCCATCAGACTTTAGTCGTATAAGTTGGCTGAAATCGGGTTGGTATTTGTTGGCCAGATAAAGGCTGGCACTGGTTTCATTGTCGCTGTCACCCAGTTGAAGAATGACCTGGTTTTTATAACGGCTGTCTTGCTCAGAGGTCAGGGCATAACGCTCGGTTTTATCAGTTCCGGGTATCCAGCTACTGGGGCTTTCATCAGTATCGTCACTGATTAAATCAATCTTTGCTAATGGATTGATTTGCATGAAATAGGATTTTGGTTCAAAACCAAAAAGGTCTTTCCTTGAAAAAAAAGCAGACAAATAATTCGCGGAGACTGTTTGAAATCCATTCACCCCGGATATATACATTGTTGATCTGGAATGTGGCAGTATTCCATCTTTACGATAATTAAAAAAACTGTGGGCGATTTTCTGATCAATATTCAATTCCCTGGCGATTAATTTTGCAGTTTTATTTATATCGGTATTAGAAACTCTTAGTGGGTTGTCGAGATTTAAACGTTCAATCAATTGATAACGTTTTATAATATTTTTCTTAACTGCCTCGAGAACCTCGCTGTCAGGTGGCGCGATAATTAAGTTATTGTTGAGATGTATCTTTTTTTCATACCTTGATTTTATTTCCACTGAACCAGGAATAACCCTGAGCGAATCTTGAAAGACAAAAAGAGGTTTTTTGCCGTGATTGGCTATAGCTTCTTCAATAGCTTTTATTAAATCAGGGTATTCTTCCTTTATTCTGTCGTAGTATTTCTCTTCTTCCGGATCAGGTGTCCTGCCAAAAAACAGCTGTTCCGGCCCTTTCTGGGCAAGATAGTTAATAATTGCATGGTTAACGGGGTAACCCGGACCAATCAGCTCGCCGCCAAATAAAAAATATTTCGGAAATTTAATGTGTTTAAACAATTCCTTGTTAAAAGCAGGTAGTATATCAACATCCAAATAGACACCCCCTCCTTCCTTGTCTCTGGCAAGAACTTCCACTCTTACCAAATCTGCTGCTGCGGCTAAAATCCCCCTTTGCCCAAGTTCTTTCACGTACCACTTTCTCAGGCTGGCTTCATTGCCTGCCTGCCAGAGTGTATTGATATCTGCCAGCCTGAATTTACCGGAATCAGGGTTGCTCTTAAGTTTGGCCAGCTCGTCGGCAAACGTCCTGAGTTGCTTCGGGCTTTCTTCTTGTATTTTCTCTAACTCGCTTCGATCCATACCCAAATGGTTAACTAAAAACGCTTTTGCCATGTCGTCGAAGGTTTTACCCCGGGCGATGCCTTTTTTTATAGTGCTATAAGCCAGATCTTGCAGCTGATTAACACGTTCCACAAATTCAACCCTGGTATTTTCTTTTTTCAGGAATGATTCGGGTATTTTCTCAGCGGCAACAGCCTTAAGTATTTCCCGGGTAAGTATGGGCGCTAAAAACGCTTGTGGATCGTGCCAGAGCGTCAAAGACCAGGAGGGAACCTGTGAAGCCCAGATCTTGAGATCGTCTACAACACCTTTTTTGAGAGGACCAATCCAGATAGTGTGAAGCTTTTTGGGTACCTCGACCAAAGCGTCCAGCAGGTACTGTTTTATTGTGGCGACCAGGTGCGAGACGACTGCTTTTCCAAGAGCAGTACCGGGCAGGTTTTCCTGCATGCGATAGACAAGGGCGTATTTTTTAAGGGCAGTCCCCTCTTGGCGAAACCGGTCAAATTGTGCAATTTTTTTCTCCAGCGATTTTAAATCATCTGAACTGAGAGCTCCCAGATGCGGCTTAAGGCTGCGCCTGAACATCTCCAGAGTCGGTATTGCATGATCGGGATTAACGGGCCCCAGCAAGCCACTGTTTTGTAACAGCGCAGAGGGCAGCTCCCGCAGTCCAATAGCACCTTCAGCAAACTGGTCTTTTTTAGGCAATCTTTCGACGGTGATGTCACCGTTACTGATGCGAAGTGCTTTGAGCTTGTCAGGTTTGTCGGCCAGTGACCAGGTCACCAGACCCGTCTCTGAAAGCAGGCCAACCCACAGACGTCCCCAGATATCGACTCTCAAAAGACCGTCACGGGCGGTCACTGTCCGGGTTTTTGTCGCTTTCAGGATATCTTTCAGGTATTGGCTGACAAGCCCGTCGTGATCGACACCTGAGCCAACCAGGTTAATGGTTTTAACCGGGGTATCACCGATCAATTCATTAATTTTTTTTGACAGGTCTGACGCGGTTTGCCCGCCCAGGGTAAATTCCCCGTCTTTGGATTCACCCAGGCCTACCACATGAATTCGGCTATCATCGCCCAGCAGTTTGCCAATATCGGCACTATTGATCTTTGCGCCCGTCTCGCCATCTGACCAATCATCGTTCTCAATGACCAGCCAACGGACTGAAGGCTCACTGCCTCCCGTTTGTTGGCGATTTTTATATTTGCGAAACAGGTAACGGCTGGCCTTGCTAATAGGGTTATCATCGCCAGACCCCATCTGGATAACCAGTTGTTGACGGTATTGGCTATGCTTCCGGGGATCTGTGTTTATATAGCGTCTGATATCATTTTCCTGATCCCGGGCAGCAGCCGCTTCGCTAGAAAGGGTAAAGTGATCTCCGGGAGACAATTGCAGAGCAGCCAGCAAAGCTTTGTAGCCTGCAGTCCAACTCATTGCAATCTTGCTTTCCTGCAGTGCGTTATCGCCATTCAGGATTCGATAGCCTTTCGCAAACTCTCGTACACCTCCGATTCGGTAATAAGCCAATGCCGCGTCAGCAATCCTTTCCCCGATTAAAAATGTTTCTCTGAGTCTGGCAGCATTCCAATTCGTCAAACCGGACACTTTAAATCGATCAACCTCTTCGAATTGTGATAAGAGGGTGTCATAAGCTAACTCTATGGTTGGGTTGCCCGGTCTTGCCGCGAAAAATAAACCCGGATTTTTTTCTGATGGCACGTAGGCCTGGTAGGGCATGACTTTAACTTTTCCCAAAGGCTTAAACAGTTGAGAGGGATCAGCATTTGCCACAAGCTGTTCAATGTCGCTCTTCAACCCAGGGTATTTTTCACCGAACCAGGCGATATCTTCTGAAACTTTCTGTTTAATGGCAGGGTCCTGATTATCAGGAAGGAATTCTTTGCCAAGCCTTTGGATGACCAGCTGTGTCTGTAATGTCTTTACCCTGTCCCAATCTGCTTTGCTGACGCCTGAATAATCAATACCCTTGAAAAGATCCTCATTCAATGCAGGCGAAAGCGACGTATCAGAATAAAGACCACCGAGAGTGCTAATCACCTTGATTTTCACCAGTGCGTTGGCCGCAGGCTGATGACCACGCAATCCCAGTTCCCTGTAATAGTGCTTTTTGGCTTTCTGACCATCTTCCCCGTAGGCACTGGTCCAGAGCTCATTAATATCTTTGAGGGAAAACTTGGCCCCGGGGTAAGAAGACGTTATTTCCTTTTCAAATTGCCGGAAGGATTCCAGCGTTTGGGCTTTTTGTTTGTCAATGTCCGTCTTGTATTTGAGATGGTCTATCAGAAAATCCTTCGCCGCCTGATCAAACAGCTGGCCACTTGCCATTTTTGGCTCTATGGCTTTCCAGGCCTCATCTTGTAACCTCATCAGTTCTTTCAGTAAATCCGATTCAAAATCAGATGGATTACCGGGATCGGACTGACCGGTCAATTTACTGGTCACAGATTCTTTAAGAGCTTCGGCGAGCACACCGGCGAGCATTGCATTCGGGTCATGCCAGAGGTTTATTCTTAAAACGGACTCTGAATTTGCTAAAATCCATGACCGGATATAATTCAGCTCCCCATCGGTTGGGTTAACGCTAACAAAATGCAGCCGTGGAGGGACTGACTTCATATTGCTTTCAAACCAGCTCCGGATGTCTGTAGCCAGTTTCGCAAATTTTACGCCGGTTTCCTGAGGGTGGTTCCCGATCAGGTCGGTGAGTTTTTCGTAGACCCTTAATGCCGAAGCAAAGGTTGATGGAGCATTCCCATGGCGAGAACTATCAAGGCTCATAAAAGATGAGAACAGGTCTTCAAAACGTCTGTTCAAATCTGCGTTCAGGATGCGTTGGTACTGTAATATCGCTGCATATTCCATATGGAACGTCTTGGCGTCAGGAATCAGTTTGTCGATTAATTTCGAGTCTGAGCCCTCAGCAGGATCAGGATCGGCACGGCGAACCCTGTGTCTTCCCACCGGTTTGGTCATTTCCGGATACTCATGCAGTGGGGGTGGCTGAAGACCATCATTCGTTGTCATCCTGCCAATGGAAGCCAGTTGCAGACGATAGGTGCCGTTTTTGTCAGGCTCTGCCGTCAGTTCCAGATGACGTCCCAGTGAGCCATATCCGGTCACCGCCAGGCGCACGGATTTGCTGGTGTCTGTCGCTGTCGTTTGATTAAACCTTACCTGTACGGGCAGGGCTTCTTTGATCATTACCTGACGGGGGTCTACTACGGCTAATCTGTTCTGTCCGGGATAGTTTTCAGAATAGTCCCGTGGCAAACCGAGCTCAGTACGAATCCGGTTTTTGATCCTGTTGGCATCCTCTTCCGGCTTTATGCCGAGTGCCAGTTGGAATGCTTTCTTTAACTGAAAAAAGAACGAAACATGGTCTGACAGCCATCCGGCACCAAAGGGCACGCCCCCCCAGCCCGGATCAAAATGGATGAGCGTGAAGGTGCCGTTATTGACGGTTTGGTTGACGGGTGCAAGGGCAGTCCGGTTCTCTGTGGCAGGGTCATGGACGGTGTCATTTTCCGCACCATGTCGGGTGAGCAGGTAGGCCAGTGGGCCGGATTTACCGCCGGGAGACGCGCCATTGTGACCGGGGATGATCAGGCTGACATACTCTCCCGGAATCGTCCTGTTCCGTTCTTCAGGGGGCACTTCCAGCAAACCAATGTCGTGAATATCGCCAAGGGTGTTGGGCCTTATTGGGGAGGTTACATTGCCCGACAGCCTCTGGAACTCGTTGGTATTGTTCAACCGATGCCTGAACAGGTCGCTGGCGTCCACCAGTCGGCGCAGGTCACTGACGATGGTTTCGTTACTGGAACCGGTCAGGTAGTCCGGCGACAGGTAAACCCCTATCCAGTCACCCAGAGCCGTGAGGGTAAAGAACCGGCCCCGGATGCTGCTGGTGGTGTTGTCAAAGAACGGCACCGGTTCCATTTCGGTCAGGCCATCGTAGCCATCCTGTTGTGCCTCATCATTTCTTTTGAGTCGCTTAAGGTTTGCCAGGGCCGGATTGTCAGGGTCTTTAGCGGTCAGCCAGTCCAGGCTGTCATCAATAGCCCTGCGGAAAGCCCATTGTTCACTGCGCAATGATTGCTCGTTGTAAACCATGATGATGGCCTGGAGCAAGTCCGCCATTTCCCCAGCTGTAACGGTACTCTCCGTCAATGGTTGCTGGTCTTCCATGACTCTGGCAAGTGCTGACGCCAGCCCGTCATCCAGATACAGTTCGCGGACGGCATCAACAAAGTCTCTCGCAGTGCCGCCCCGTTTCCTGAGGTTATGGCGCTGACCTGCCACCAGTCGCTGGTAGACAACACCTGACTGTTGTGGCCATTGCCGGGCCTGATAACGTTCATCCAATCCATAATTCGGTTGCAACGCTTCCAGCCTGTTGCCAGTGATCCCCCACAGCTGCTCGATACCGGCCACAGCCACGGGATTGTCCGTCAGGGTCTCTCGCCATGTTGGTATCAGCAGGGCCGACAGTCCGCGCCCAAGCGCCTCGGCAGAGTGCCGGGAAAGATCGGCCAACCCCAGGCGAACCAGTGGTTGGCTGCCGTTTGTGAAAGTTGCGTCACTGTCAATGAATAATCGGTCGGACTCTGCCTTGATCAGAGGAATCTTGTGATCGGGGTTTGTCGATCCCACCGGATCACTGGCATCCTGAAGTCCGTGAAGAAAGGCCAGCAACTGTTCGTTAAAACCACCGTATAGAAACAGTCCGGCTAATGTCTCAAGGTCAAAAACCAGCCGCTGGAGAGTTTGTGTTGGATCCTTGTAAGCCAGTGATTGATAGCTTTCCACGTCAAGGGTTATGTCGACCAGCCGCAGTGGTGGAGCTGCGTCCCCCTGGGGGTAAACCCTGACACCTATTTCCGTTCCCTGTACGCGGGTACAGTAACCTGTGCCAAAAGCGGGAAAGGCCATTGTCTCGTTGATGCGTAAAAGCGGTGCGACGGGCGTGAAGGCAAAATAATTGTCAGGCACTGGCCCGGTGACATTGCCTGATGAAGGGGTTGCTTCGCTTGTAACATTGCCTGATGAAAAGCTCGGCTCTGTTTTGAGCCCGGCAAGCGTTCGATTAAGGTGGTTTTTGGAATGCCAGTGATAAGCCCTGAGTCTGGCACTCAGGGGGGTAGGGGGCTTGTCGGGGGGTGAGGCTTTGAACAGACCGGGAAGCAAAACCTCCAGCCAATGACGTGAAGCCGGAGATAATTTCTGATTCAACCACTTGGCAGCCAGCGTTTCAGCGATAAAACCGAGCTGTGTTTCAGTGGCGACAGTGGAAACCGCGTCATCAGGATGGGTAATGGGAGACTGGATAAAACCGCTACCATTCTCTGTAGCATCACTCTCTTCGACACCATCATGCCGTGCCTGAAATTCTGACCAGAAGGCATTGGGATCACAAGCCTCATAAACGACTATTGCCATGTGATTCAGCAAAGTGGCAACAAGCCGGTCAACTCCGGGAGTCTCTGCCAGACTGGCGGGTTTGCCAGAAGTCTGGGGTAATGATGATGGATTGATGATCGATTGCCCGATTAACAAAGTGACACCATCATCGTCATAAAAAACATTCTGACCCGCTAAGTCAGAGTCAGAAAAGATAATGCTGACATTCCGGTGTATGTGGTGCGGAAATAAACCTGACTGCTCAATCAACCAGAAGGCCCTGTCAATGGCTGTCCTGACGGTACTGATGTACGCAGGCGTGGCAAAAGCCGAGCCCGGTCGATTCATCGACAGACCGATTTTAAAAGTATCTGTGTCAACAATGGCGGAGTAAAACCAGCCATCGCTGGTCTCAAGCCACTGTCGTTCGGGAGGAGGATTGGGAGGAATCGTATCAGTTCGATTGGCAGGCATAGGGTAAGCTCTCCGAAACTGGCGAGTTGTTCGGGACTGGGCTGATTAAACCACCCTGCAGCGTTTCATTCAGTCTTACATACAATCTACCGTTCGCCGCTCGTATAAGTGCTATCAGCCAGCGCTTATCCTAGTCAAAGGTTGCGGAGTCGTCAGGTTTTGTGTCGTTTTATGGCTTGCTGACGGTACAAAAGACAAGTTCTCGCCACTGCGATTGCCCGACAGGGTACTGATTTCCTGCACCAGACGCTGGTAGTGTCGGTTCATTTCCGTATTCTTCAGTCTAGCTGTCACGTGTCGTTCAGTTTCTGCCTTGCCTGCTTCAACGTCGTTTTGCTCACCTCCGGTCAGACTGCTCAGGTAATTCAGCAGCCGTTGCCCCGTGCGAATGATCCTGTTCAGAAAGGGTAGAGTTTCATTACCTCCATCGACTCTGTCGGCCACGGCCAATTCACTCTCTGTAATGTTCTCATTCAGTGAGCGCTTGCTACGTGGCTGTGGGGTGTCCACTTTGGCATCCACTTTGGCAAGAACGTCGCTCTTACTCAACACCTTGTTATTGACGATCAGGCGCTCAATGGTCTCGCCTTCCTCGCTGAAAAAATCCAGCACCCAAAGGTGCTTCTGTCGGGACGAATCTGCCGGCGCTGTGCCATTTTTTCTGTTCTTCAGCAGGCTATCATTCGGTGCGATAGTCAGGATCAGATCCTCACCCGCTTTCTGATAGTGCAACGTCTGGCAGGGATGGGTTTCAACTTCGAGCTGGTCAGCTTTGCCAGTGGCATTTGATAAATACCATTGGCCACCGTTATGGATACCATTGTCAGCAAAGCGGTAAATGGAGCTCTTTTCATCCATTACATACTGATGTCCGGGAACCGTTTTCTGTAGCAATGAATAACCAGACCCCAGCCGTTTATCAATAAACGTCTTGTCATCCAGAGCCCCGTCGTCCAGCTCCAGGCTGTCCGGCCAATCATTGGCATAGACAAGGTGAGGGTTGCGCCAGCTGCCAATCCTCACCAGAGGGTTCGCACCGGATGCCATCATTTTTATGCCTTCAGGCGATGGGAGATGCTGGTTGATGATCAGTTGATCAACGGCCACATCATTGGTTTGGTTAACCGTCGGCTTTGGTATGTCAACGACATAACAGTTCTGCCCCCGAACTTTCCTGGGTGGCTTGAGGGCCTGCGCCGCGTAAACAGCCTGGCCATCCCGGTAGATGGTTAGAAACCCACTGTCATCTATGGTCATGGCCAGGTGTTGACGAGGAGAGGTGAAAAATTGCTTGACCCTGCTGTGAAAGACACTGGTACCATGCGTTAGCCTGATCTCCAGTCCGTCATGTCTCTTCAGGTTCAAGCTGATGGCATCGGAGCCGTCAGCCCCGGCAAAATGAATCAGTTTGACCTCGGCTGGTGCTCGACTGTCGGGGGGGAAGATCCGTCGCACCCGGGCCGCCAGGATAAAGCTGCCGCCGGTAACCGGAGGGGGCATCAGGCGCTTCAAACCTGCCGGACAGTGAGCCTGATCACTTCTGCCCGTGGCATGCTGTGTATTCGGCGAACGCCAGCTTGCTGCCTGCAAATCGATGAGGTTGACACCGCTCAGGTGAACCCGGTTAAACGAAGAGCGAGCAAAGAATATCTTTACTGTTTCATTTTTTTCTGTACTTTCCTCTGCATTCTTCAGCTCCAGGCTAACAAGGTTATTGCCGGGGCCGGGGTGTACACTGGCACCACTGCTTTTGAGGTGGAAAATATCATTTCCCGAATCCCCGAACAGCCCAACCCCCGGCTTGACAGTACCAGAAATGAAGAACACGTCATTACCTGGCCCGCCCCGCACCGGTGCCGTGACATTTTCCAGCCGGTAAGTGTTGTCCAGCCGTTTGTCACCCGCCAGCCTGGAGTAATAGTAATTCCGAAGTTTTTTGCTGGTCAGCACATTAGTTCCATTGTTGGCCGGATCAACCGTTACCAGACGCCAGAAATGCTCTGCCAGTCTGTCGATAAAGTGCCCGGTGGCCAGACTGCCATCATGACGTACACAACGGGGAACGTGCCGTAAATTGATGGTGAAAAATAACTGACCGTTATTCAGAACCTTCAGGTGGGCATAATTTCTGGTCAGCTGCCAGTCCAGTTTTTCGGGTTGTACCCCGTGCAATATCAGGCTATTCCCGTTGTCCCGGTCAATGATTCGGGTGCCATTGGCCTGCCGGTGGATAACGTAAATATCCGGGCCCAGTTTGCCGGAAAGAAGGTCAGGCCCCAGGTTCGCCACCATCCGGTCAGCTTTCCGACTGCCATAATGCCTGTTGTGCCCGGGTCCTCCTATGGTGGTGGTGATTGAGGTGCTGTTGCTGTTGCGCTTGATGCGTGTATCGTAAATATCGAACCGGTCATCACCGTCTCCGCCATCAAAGACAAGGCCAGCGAGGGCCGGAATGGTGAAAATATCGTTGCTGGCCGGGCCTTTGATAATCTCAAAGTTCTTGATAACGGACGGAAATGTGTCATAGGTGCCCTGCGATTCGGATGATCTGAGGGTAAAAGACCAACCCCCTTCGATGTGAGTATCCAAAGGGCAGGGCAGCGAGCCGTTCGGAGGACACGAGGGACTCGCCGGGACCAGATCCACAGACAGCCGGAGCCGGACAAATTCCGGGGCAAGGGTTGCCTGGCTGAAGTCGATTGTGTCTTTTCCCGGGCCACCGTCCAAGTGGATAAACGCCGGCAGCTTTAGCAGGAAAAGGTAATCATCCCCCCCTCTGCCATCAAATTTAAAGAGGGAACCTCTGGACACATAAATGTCAGCGTCATCATCACCGGAAAATAGCAGGTTGTGGTCATCTCCGGTGTCCTCCAGGATAAGGTTCCTGACCGTTAAACCTTCCTTCAGGTCAACCGTTACATCATCACTAACGGGCCATTTAAAGAGCAGCGTATTGGCGCCGCCGCCCCCGTCCAGGAAGGTGCCATTTTGCCAGGGGGCGTTAAGGATGATCCGGTCGTCTCCGTCCCCCATGCTCACCTTGTCCAGGCCGCCCCCGGTGCTGAAAATATCCGTACCATTGCTGCCAAAGAAAGTATCATCGCCCGAAGTCCCGGCAATCTGGTCGATCCCTTTGAATACCGTCTGGTGATAACGCCAGCTGTCCGTTACGTCAGTATTTCGCCATCGGGTCTGTGCGATCCCCTCCGTGACGTTGACGGTCATCCCATCCAGTTGATAGGTTGAGGCGACTTTGATACTGATACTTCTGGAGCCTTTCCGCAGGAGCCGGACATCGTAAAATACAGAAGACTTGTCGTGTATTAACTGGTTGTGTCCCTCATTGGCAGCAATAACGGTGGTATTGCCCATGCCGACAATGAACTGGTTATTCCCTCCCATATCCTTCAAAATGTCACGCCCCCCCATGCCAAGCAATACATTATCTGTGAAGGGGTTGCCTGTTAGCCGGTCATTGCCCGGGCCGCCGACAACGATGGGGATGCCAGAGTGTGAGGCTGATGACAAGTCAAGGTGAACAGCCGGTAAAACCACAGAGCTGCTGAATGCCTTGGAGGTCTTGCATAGCCTAAGAAAAGTCGTGTCCCTGTCAAAGGTATGACGTATCTCAAGCATGGTCAGGGCTTGTGCCATTGGCTGACCGGGGAACAGTTCGGCCCATTTTTTTGAGACCGGTTTTAACTCTGATACCGTATGGCGACCGTGATGTTGTCTGCGACCGTCTGCATGGGTTTTAACCAGTTTTAAAGTCAGTATGTGCCGTGGTCTTGAAGAGAGAACGAGAGGACCGTTCTCAACCGGGTGCAGATACTTCTTCATGAGAGGGGCTACGCCTTCAAAGAGCACCTGCTGTTCGCCCGGCTTCAGGGTCAGCTTGCGTAAAACACCACTGCGGGGGGTGCATGTGGAAGAGTCGAAACGAAACTCAATCTCCAGCCTGACATTGTTGCTTTCCCGGCTGCCAATCCGGTGCAGGCCGGCGCCCAGGTTTTTTCCCTCATCGGCAAGGCTCTTCAGTTCAGCTTCGTCACGCCATTTGGCCGGGGGGAATTCACCTAAGGGTTTTTCAGGATAGCGATTTAAGAATGCCAGCATCTCCCCTGTGGAAAAGGTGTAGTCCTCCACTCTCTTTTTGACCTGGCAGGGTTCCCTGTCTGAATCAAGATAAATCGAGAGAGTACTGTTCCTCAGGTGGGTCAGGGCCTCGGTCATTGGCAGGGAAGGGGGGTTGCCTGCCGCTTGCTCCCAATAAAGGATACCGGGGTTGGCTTGTACTGTTTCGAAATGACGTAAACCATCAGTGTGAAAGTCAAGGGTGACGCTCTGACGCGCTATTTCAGGGCTAAAAAACAGATTCAGGCTCTCGTCAAAAGAATTGATGGTCAAACTGGCCTTTTGAGGGTCACGGCACGATTCACCCGATTTTTCCCAACGGATGACCAGCACGGGCCATTTTCCTGTTGGCGGCTTCTGGTGTTTATGACCGTGAATGCGGTGGTTGCCAAGATCGCTGCCACGACGCAGCCAGAGGGTGTCCGAATGAGTGCCTGTGTATACCTCGTGCCTGCCCTCACCCAGTAATACCGTGTTAAAGCCACTGCGTAACCGGACAGACGTTTTTCCGCCGTTGGCGGTCACGGTGTCGTTGCCGCCCCGGACATCCAGGGTATTGGTGCCATTGGTGACCACGAAAACGGTATTACGGTGGTCTCCCAGGAGGGTGTCATTGCCCGGGGAACCCTGGATGACCTCCACCTCTGTCAGCTGCTCTGCTGGCTGTAGGCCATAGAGGTTCCGGTGGGTGAGGTCCAGTTTAAGACCTTTTTTCCTGAGACGGTAAGACACGGTGTCCGTGCCGGGGCCTCCATGGACCTCGTTCAAGCCATCACCCAACAATGCCAGGTCATCACCGGATCCCAGGTGTATCCAGTTAATCCCGGTGCCATTGCCGGCATGGACAAAATCGTTCCCGCCCAGGGTAAAGGCCTCATTTTTACCACTATTGAAATAAATGTTGTCAGGCTGAAACGTCCCGATCGCCCTCAGACCCTGCTCTGACCCCACCACCGTTTCAATGCCGGTAACGGTCCCCCCGGTTTCCAATAGCTGACACAGGGTTGTGTAAAATACACTGGACTCATTGACTTTCTCCCTTCGGCTGCGCTCCCTCAGTCCACGCTCGCTGAAATAGTACAAATCCCCGTTTGATAGCAGGTAAAGGCCTGCTGTTGATAAATACATATGGCCTTCTTGTGTGGGCCCTCCCCAGTGATAGGCGTGTTTAAAAAAAACTTCGCCCACGTCAAAGTATTCCTGATGGCCGTATTTATCAGAGACCCGTTTTACGTTCGTGTGCTTTTCGTCATAACCCGTCAGCACACGTTCGGAGATCAATCTTTTGTGAATTTCTTTACGTTGGTAGTCCGCTCTTATCTCTGACAGCGAGGCAATATAAAGTTTGTTTGGGTAAAGATCGCTCTCAGGGTAGTTGTGGCGTGGGTTGATATCAAAACCATTATCCGGTACGCCAAAGAGACTGAAAATAGCGCCTCCCGGCGTTTCCCTGCCATCCGGTGCATGGCGTTTAAGATTGTGGTATTCCAGGTATTCAGCAAAACGGCTACGCCATTGTCCGCTTCGCAGGTGAACCTCGAATAATGCGACGGAGTCGGTCTGGCGAAGGTGAAAGTACTTCATACCCGTTTCCAGAAAGCCGCCAAAGAAGTTAGTTTTAGGAATCTTGATCTCGGTTGGCATAATCAGGGTGTCATTGCCAGGTCCCCCGATAATGATCCCCCGACCTATACCCGGTTTAAACCGGTCATTGCCTGCACCACCAACCTGTTTGATACGGCCAAGGTCATCCAGGAGAAGATCATGACCGGAGCCACCGTCCTGTAGCCTGCCGTTAATGAGGGTGTCGTTGCCCGGTCCGCCATAGCCGACCCCCTCATGGGGCAGACGCAGGACATCGTTGCCTCTACCGCCATAGGCCTTCCCTGACTCGCCAATCCAGATATCGTCATCACCAGGCCCTCCATACGCTTTCCCGGTCTTTTTAATCCGGATAACATCATTGTCCCTGCCCCCGTATGCTTCACCTGTCTCAAGGATCAGCTGGTCATGGCCTGATCCGCCATGGAGCTCCCCCTCGTCAGCGACCAGGGTGTCATTGCCACCTAAACCATAAAATATCTTGAAGCCTTTCTTGCCCACCATATGGTCTGCCAATTTTGTCCCTGCCTTTGCTAGTTTCCGGTTGGTCGAGTCCAGAAAGGCAAGGCCTTTTTTGGTCCCGGACAGTGATCTTTTCCGGGATATCAACAGTTCTTCCAGGTTTTCCTCAAACTTTCTCTGGTCAAGAAACTCAGTGGCATCGGCGTGGTACTCAAACCTTGAAAATCCTTTTTCTTCAAAGGACCCGGCCATGTCGTCAATGTATTGATTGAAGCCATCGCTGGCCAGTATTGCCTCGAACTCCTGGTAGGCATTGTTGGGCGGCATACATTCTGCGATGGCGGTCTGAATCCAACCGAGTATCTCGCTGATCAGGTCTACGAGAATACCCAGCTTGGGACAGATAAAGTCCAGCGCCAAACCCAGTACATCAAGGCCAATGGAAATCGCACTCAGGGCTATCATGACCCTGTGATAACCGACCTGAGCATGGTTGCCACTCTTTCTTGCTTCTTCTGCGGACTTTTCAGATGCGGCTATCGAAACCGCGGCACTGGCAATGCTAATGGCATTGCCAAATCCCGGCACCATTGTGGTCGCGAACCTTGAGGCCCTTGAGGCTCTGGTGGTGGTCTTCATGGTCTTGAGAGTGGTGGTGCCTGTTGTAACGGCTTTGCCAATGCGTTTGCTGCCGCTCAGCAGCCAATGGGCGGTCATGGCCGCACTGTAAACTGAGCCGCCAATCGACAGACCTGCCCCGGCATAGGCCAGGTTCCTGGTTTCATCAGACAGTGCGTCTCCGTATTTCTCCAGGTTTTCGAGGGTCTGAATACCACTGACAAGGCCAGCCACGGACATCCCCGAGCCGTAAGCCCTTCTGGAGCGCACGTATTTTTTGCTATTGCTGATTTTCCCGAGCGTGTTGGTAAATTTTTGCCACTTACTCTTCGGCTTGCCTGATCTGATATCGTTCGGATCAGCACCATCCCCGCCGGTCCTGAGCTGTTCCATGAATTCCCGGTTGCCAAGCAGCTTTCCCTTTAAATAGCGGGTGTCGTCGGCACTGTAGCCCGAGTCATTGAGCAAAGTGACCACCCGGTCAATGGCTTGCTCTGGCGTCAGCCCCTGCCGTTCCCGAAGTGTCTGCCGGAAGAGGTCAAGAAGCTTTTTGCGGAACTCCGGGGTGTCCAGAGGGTCTTCAGTGGCCACCGCCGCAAAGCGTCCCTGTTCCAGTAGCAGGAAGGCGTCTGCCAGCAACCCTTTGTCTCCGGCAGCCTGCCTGACCCTGTTGAAGCGGTCACTGACCTCAATGTCATCCAGGTGCCCGCTGACCCGATCCATCAGGGCCATTATGGTCCTGGCCGATCCGGAGCCGTTGCAAAGCACGCACTCCGGGGCGGGCAGTCTTGCTGCCTGGCCGTCTGGCAAACCGGCCTTGTCCAGATTCTGCAGGGCCTTGTCGAAATCGCGGTCGCTGATATCAACGAGGCCCGCCATCCGGCCAACATCAATACCGCTCCTGAGTGCGGCAACGCTGTCAGCAACCTTCTGGCGAATCTCCCCGGCCAGAAGGCGGGCTTCGGAGGAACCCTCCCGGTTCAGTCTGTCCGCCAGCGCGATAAAACTGGTCAGCCGTTCCAGCAGGCCGGAGAGCGTCAGCTTGCCCTGTTTAACCATGAACTCGCTGACCAGCACATCCGGCGACAGGCTGTCCACATCCTTTGGCAGTCTGATCCGCCTCTGTTGCAGGGCGAGGAATGATTTTGCCTGATCTTCCGGTGTCAGTGCTTTACCCGCTTGCAGTAAGGCCAGTGCAGCCGCTGCGGTCAGCGGGCTGGCAGTGCCATTGCCCAGCACCAGTGTGCGTTGGGCAGGCATCAGGTAGGAGGCATCGGCGGTGATTGAGGGATCGGTGAACACCTGAACCGTCAGGCCGCCAAAGGTCACTGAAAATTCCCTTTTTCCGGCCAGGTTCAGTAGCCCGTTG
This sequence comes from Endozoicomonas sp. ISHI1, assembly GCF_024606225.1. Classification (GTDB taxonomy): domain Bacteria; phylum Pseudomonadota; class Gammaproteobacteria; order Pseudomonadales; family Endozoicomonadaceae; genus Endozoicomonas_A. Next base: position 28,083 of record NZ_JAGRPU010000042.1, read on the forward strand.
AGCCGCTGATAAAGCTCTGGGGAAATCCTGTCAGGCAGGGAAGTCAGTGCGCTGACCTCTGCCATAAGCAATTTCCCGGCTATGGTCTCTGCCAGGTCTGCCGGGATGGCTGACTGCCGGGTATATTGCAGGAATTCCCTGGCAAAGCGCTGCCGGGTGGCCGTGTTCATCTTGTCAATAACGGCATTAATCTGACCGGTAGCGTCAATGGCCTTAAGCTCATCGAAAGCATCATAAGAGTCCGCCAGCTGTGACAGGTAAGCCTGTGTGCCCGAAGCGTTTTCACCCGGATTAAGGGGTTGCCGTAACAGCTTCTTCAGACCTTCCTGTGACTGGGATGACAGAGTCGGGAAAGGATTGCCCGGGCCCGCCGGGGTGATTTTTATATAACGGCTGTCACCGTCTGTCATGACGACACGGCGAGGACTGCTGGCGAGGGTTGCAATGGTCTCATCCTGCCCCGGTAAAGCCTGCACAGACGCTGGCTCAACGGCCGCCGACTGCTGGTTAACAGGCAACTGGAAGGGCCTTCCGACTTGCTCTCGCAGTTTTACAGCCTCATTGAACAGGGTGCGTACATCCTGATTGATATTGACCAGCAGGCCAGTATCAAAACGCTCCCATTCCAGCCCCCGGGCAACCTCAGTACAGGCCTTTTCCAATGAGTCGACCCAAGTGTTTTCCGGTTTCGAAATCCCACCTGAAAGAGCATTAAGTTTTTTGATGACACGGATGTCGCTGTCGGGCAGTATGGCCGTGACTGCATCGGTCACTCCCTGGTGTATCTGGCTGGCTGGCTGGCCGTTGCTCCCCAGGACCTGATCCATCTTCCAGTAGATAAAATGAACCAGCAGCGACTTCAGGTAATCGCTGGCAATGAGCCTCTGTGGGTAATATTTGGCAAGGTTCTCTTTTTGTTGTGACAGCAAGTTTTCAGCTGCTGCCCGGCTTAAGCCAAGCAGAGTGGAGTCAAGCAGGGATTCCAGGCCGGAACCGACTCTCGACCATGCCCGGTAATCAACATCGACCATGACAGAGGCAGGGAGCAGAGGGCTATAGGTGGCGATGGTATTATCAAATTGGCGACCCGAGGGAACGGCGGGTACCGGATTTTTCTCATTGATGACCTTATTGAAAAGAGTGCGGTCACTGACACTGATCGCCACTTCTCCTTTTGACAGGAGTTCCGATGTTGCCTTCACTTTATCGCTGTCATGGCGCCTTAAATATTGCAGCGCCCGGCGGTAATCCGCTTCAGTACCCTCAGCCAGCTGCAAGTTATGATGGCCTTTGACCAGACGCTGATAAAGGCTTGTTTTTGAAGGATGATCAGCCGTCAGGGTCAGTGCGTATTGGCGGGTCAGTCCAAGGGGGCGCTGCTCACCGTCAGGTATGGTCCCGGTGTTTATCCCAAAGCGCTGCCGCACCTGCTGGCGCAATGCTGACAGTGACCCTCCACCGCTCTCAAGGGCTTTCAACAGACTGGCGCCGAACAGGCTTGTCAGGGTTTCCCGGAAAATGAACGGCTTGATACTCTCCCCGTCCCGCGTGCCCAGCAGTAACCGGGCATGACTGTTGTCTTCCGCGCTGATTTCGACACGGCTGTCTACCAAAGGCCAGTGAGGCCTGAGGCTGACTTTCACCCTAAAGGAGCTGCCATCGGGAATGCCCGACGCTTTGATGGGGCTCACAAGCCCCTGTAGCAGGTTTGCTAAACGTGGCGTTCTCATTCCCCGGGCAATGCGTTGAATGTCTTTTTGTAACAGCTGTTCGCCAATGGTGCCCTCGCGTTGCATCCTGCGATAGTCATCCATTTGAACAACCAGCCTGATCGGCACAAGACGGTCAGGCCAGCCATCGGGAAGTTGCAGGCGAAAGACCCGCTTTTTGTCACCTTCGCTGCGGATCAGGGAGTAGCCAGAACCTTGTTTGGAAAAGGCCAGGTCATCCCGGCGACCCAACCTGATCGCCTGTTGCCCGTCCCGGGTCTGAACGGAGGCCTGGTGACGGCCCAGTCCATTATCGAGGATGACATTCGGGGTCTTCCTGCCGGGGCCCGGAGGCAGTGGCGGACGCTTTTGCAGGACATCAAGCCATTCATTGGCTCTCAGGGCATTGGTCCGCAACCCGGCCGGGTCGGCGGTTTTCAACTCCTTGAGCCGCTTATGGAAAAAATACTCCGCCAGCAGTGGCTCAGCGCCGGACAGTGATGACTGCCTGAACAACCCGAGAAGGGAGTTCTCCAGCTTGCCGACCTGGTCCGGGGACAGGGGTGACAGGGTACGCTTGATGGCATCCCGGTAATAATCCGGGCTAGCCGACGCGGGAGCCCGCTGAAGTTCAGCCTGAAAAGCCGCTGCATGCTGGCGGGTAGGCGACTCTTGTCTCAACAGCGCAAGGAAACCGGTAAGCTGATCCCCAGACAGGTTAGACAGGACACTCTTATGATTTTCAACGGCAATAAGATGCTGGTTGCCCAGCCGGGTGATCTTTTGCCGACCGCGGCTGGTCAGGGCCAGGGTTTTCCGGCTACCCGTGGAGACCGGCACATGACCGTTGGAATCCTCACCAAGGGGAAGTTGTCCCGGACGGGGCCATTCATTGCGCACAGCCCGGGCATTCGTCAGACGCTTTACGGCACCGCTCAACCGCGTCAACATCCGTTGTCGGTCTGTCGCCGTGAAGACGTCGCCCCGCTGGTCTTTCAGGGCGTTCGTCACGGCATCGCCAAGCTGCCCGGCGAGTTTGTCGATCCCGGCCAGTGCCTTCAGTTCATCATCGCTGAGCACAGAGACGACGGCATCCACCGGGTCAGCCAGCAGTCGGGTCTGAGAAGTCACCTGTCCCCGGCTGACCAGCTCATTCCAGGCCACCTGCGTTAACAGTGAGCGGAGGTTTCCCAGCCCTGAACGATGGGCACCGGGTAACGGGTCAATTAATCGGTTGCAATAATACTGTACCCGCTGGAACAGTGACCGGGTGTTCTCATCCCCCACCAGTCCACCAAAGCCGGACAGCGGGTCAGCAAGGGCTTTATAGGCAATCCGGACTTGCTGGCCGGTTTTCACGGTGGTTATCCCACCCGGGGTAGTGACTGTCTGAACCGTTGCGGGAGCGGAGGCAGTGGCCTGAACGGGCAGAAGGCCAAATGACGCCCGAAGCTGGTTTTCCAGTTGCAGCAGCGTCCGGTCACCGGTGGGCTTTTCCCCTTGCCACCATCTCATGGCAATGGCTGGTGAACTCTGGTCAGTCACGGCCAGTGCTGCCCGATATAAATCCTTCAGGACCAGGGCCAGAGCCCCCAGGTAATTACTGTTGGAGTGGCGTTGTCCGGCCAGTACCGCCGGGTCAACCTGCAGCACCACGAGCCTTTTACCACTGGCGTCCCCGCTGCCGGTGGGACGATAAGGGATCACCCGGTCAGGGACGGTCTGGCTGTCGAGCCTGACCACCAACCTCAGAGGGGCGGGGGGCTCCATACCAGACAGCAGCTTGCTGTCCAGCTCAGTCATGCTGGCGGGTTTGGCGTAACTGTCGGGGAACCACAGGACATTGATCAGCCGCTGCCCGGCAGGGCTGGCAATAAAGGCTCTCAGCTCTGACAGGAGCGTTTCAGCCTGGTTTGCCAGCGTCTGACCGTGGCGGTAGGTGGCAGAAAGAATCACGGCTATCCTGCCCTTGGTGCCTGCCAGCGTTTGTAGCTCGGCACTGTCAGCGGACAGCCGATGATTTTCCCGGTTTGCGTCGGCCAGCTGATCCTGCAGCGGTTGCGATGGGTCGAGAATGAACACCTCGTGAGATTCTGACGCTGCGTTGTTCAGTTTTACGCCATAAACCATTTGGCCATGGTCGTTTTTCTCCAGCACCGGGGTCAAGGTTTCCCCGGTGCTCTCGTAAGCCGTTAACAACCTGTCGCTTTGCAACAGCCTGATGGCGCGGTAGTTGCCATTATTTTCCGGGCTGAGCTGGAAAACCTCGCCGCTGGAACGTTTGACTGCCATGAGCGTCGTAGTGGCGTCCCTGGCCGGAATCACACGTTCAGGTTGGGAGCCGCCGGTAGCGTCGATACTGTCATGAATCGAAGCCTCGTCGCCCAGAGGGGTGGCTATGATGTCAGTGCCTGAGCGCCTGAGCACCTTGTGCAGCTTGTCGTTGTGGGTGAGGAACTCAATTGTGTAATACGTTTTGTCGGTATCGGTGTTATCGATATCGCCACTGTCAATGGTCGAAATGGGCCGTTGTGCCAGATTGTCTGCTAATAGCAGCCGGGTCGCACATCCCCCGACCCCACGCCGACAGCGCTTATTCTCTGGCGCATCCCTGTCCTTGATGACAATCTTGAACCCGCCGCTGGCAGATTGAACCAGCCGGTAGGGCGATGAACTGAACCCCGCACTCCCTGTTACCGGAGCTTGCGAGGCGGGAGAGGTTTTAAGTGTGCCTATATAGTCAACCAGTTCACGCTGGTCAGGGGCCTGACGGGTCAGAGCGTCTTCCAGCCATTCGACTTGCTGACCGGTGAGCACCCCCCTGAACAGGGCCCTGTCATCATCGGGTAACTTCCGGTCAAACTCACGCAAGGCTCTGGCAAAGGTTTCGATATCCGGATCATCCCGGTGCCCGCGAATGTAGTCAAAGACCTCAGCAAAGCTCAATGAGAGTAATTCAGACTTCCGGGTGAACAGCCAGATCATGGCCTTTTTAAAGTCTTCCTGGCTGGCGGGTAACCCAACCGGGTCAAAATGACGTTCAAGCGCATCCCGGTGGCGGCCTGCCAAATGGGTATAAAGGGTGTTGGCCCGGTTTTGCGCCCCGGTCAGGGAAACCCATTGGTAGGCAGGGTCAAAACCGACGGAATAGCCCAGCTGCCCCAATCGTCCCGCCTCCTCTGGCCAGCCAGACTTGAACAGTGCGGCATCAACCGCCTCTGTACTCTTGGCCAGACCCAGGGCATAGAGCTGCCCGACAATGGTGTCGAGGAACCTGTGGGTCAGCGAAGGGTTATCCTTCATCCCAAGCTCAATGGTGATCGCCGTATCCCCGACCAGCAACCGGGACTCCTGTAGCTGAATATGGGGATTTAACTGCCAGTGGAGAGGTCGGCCCGCACTCAGGTCAAGCGGGCGCGCCTTTTGGAATTGTTGGCGATAGTGTTCCGGTTCCAGGTCACTGAAAATTTTGATAAACAGCTCAACATCATCCCGGTAGCGGTCTGGTGCCAGCAGGTCATCCTGCATGGCTTGCCTGTAGAGTTTGCTGCTGTGGCGCGTATCCAGAAACGCCCCGGGAAACCGGTCACTGTGTGATCCTGTCAGAAAGATCTGTTGCCGATCCAGCCTCTGCGTTGCGGCCTTTTCAGTCATTGGTAGCAGTGAGCCGGCCTGAAAATGGATCTTGTTGCCCTGATCGGTTGTCAGCGTGCTCTTGTCTGCCAGCGATTCCAGACTCCTGATGCGAAAAACCGCTGGCGTCCCGGTTTGATCATCCTGACTGATCTGCCTGTTCACTTCGGCTAGCTGGATTTTGGTAAGGGCACGGGCCAGCTCACTGACATCTGCCTCCGGATACCGGGAGCGGTATTGATCCAGTGCTTCCACCACTGTGAAACGCCGCAATTCCGGTAATGAGGAAAAGCGCCTCGAAAACCACGGCCAGTCGGCGGTATCCACTCTGGACACAGCTAATTCAAGAAACGCACGGGTAACGTCTTGATCACGCCCCAGCTGGTTTGGTTTCAGCGCCAGCTTGAGAGGGCCCGTGAGGTGATCGGGCCCTGCTGGATTTTGGCGATACAGCTGCTCCATACTGCTGCTTTGAACCGGCAGAGTGACGTCCAGAAGGTAACGGCCATTGGCGTCTCTGGAGACCTCTCTGGAGACAAATCGCGTTGCGCTGTCCTCTGACATCTGCCCGGTCCAGAGTGCCCGGTATTTTCCGTCATTGGCCAGGGGCAGCGAGTAGGAGTCAGGCAGCGAAGCGGGCAATAGCCCGGCGCCGTTGGCAAGGCGGTAATCCAGAGCTGTCCCCAGCAGGTCTTTGATCCTGACACCCGCTCGCGGGTCTGGGTCGCCGTCTACCTGTTGTGCAAGATCCGTGAGTTCTGCGGTCAGATCGTCAGTGACTTGTTGCAGGCCAACACGGTTGATGTAGTGACTGAGGGTGGTCACGGCATTGTCGGAAAGGTAGGTATGGATACCGTCTGCCAGCCTTGTCCCCGGAAACAGGACTTTCCCGGGCTGGTCGTCCCCTGACAGTCGGAACAACAACAGAGTCAACATCGATCTTAACTGGGCATGGGTTGCCTCATTACCGCCTGAGGCCTGAGCGACCGCCTTCACGAACCGGTCGGCGGCGTGCAGGCTGGCCAGCAGCCGCTCCTTCCCGGGGCTGTCTCTGGTAGCTAACAGTACGGGGAGCAAGGACTTGTCCAGATCCCCAAAGGGAAATCCTATGGTGATCCAGGTGTCTGTTTTACCGGTGATGGTTGTCTGCCAGATTTTCACCTCGTCATCAACAAAAGGGGGCAGCCGGTCTTTAAAATACTGGTCAAAGTTCGAGTGAAAAGATCGGTCATTGGGGGGGTGAGGCAGCGTCGAGATAATTTTATCCAGTGCGTAAAACGTTGCTTCCAAACGATCCTTGTTGGTGTCCCGGTCACTGAGGGAAAGGGGTGGCGTTACCAGTTGCAAACCCGGGTGAAGTCCGGGGCCAAGCCATTTCAGGGTGGTTAAAGGTACATCATTAATTTTTTCCGGGCTCAGGCGCACCTGGCTGTGCGACCCGGCGGGTCTGTGGACTGTATGGGTTATTTTTTCAAAGATTAACCGGCCCAGGGCGCTGTCTTCTTTTACGGTCTTTGTGTTGGCAAGTTGCTGGTGAAAGGCCCAGACTAAATCCCGGTTGTTAACCGGGCCAGGCAATGCCGAGGCCGTTTTATCCAGTGCCTGAAAAGCGGCGTCCAGAAAAGACCGTTGCCCGTCCAGCTCATCCAGGGAAAGCGGGGCCGTTATCAGTTGCAGGCCTGACTGACTGTCTTCATTCAGCCATTTAAGGGTGATTAAAGGTGCACCATTGATGTCTGTGGGGCTTCTGGCTATCAGACTTTCCGACCTGGCAGGTTTGTCGATGATGTAGGTTTTTTCAAGGGCTATCCGGCCAGATACACTGTCTTGTTTGAGATTCCCGGTGGTGGCAAGCCGGATCAGGGGAGCGAGTCCCATTTGCTGACGAACCATGCGTTCAATGGTGTTAACGTCCGGGGAGGCAGACTGACTGCCGCCGTTCAGATCGTAGCCGGATTGAACCAGTTTGGTAAACACTGGAATCAGGCTGGACAAACTGGTTTTTGGACTGACAGCCGCATCGGGGGTAATAACCACTCTCTTGTCAGTATCTAATAGCGAAACAACGATTTGCTGCTTTCCGGCACCTGCTTTCGGTGCATCAACTATCAAGTGCTGATAGGGATGGTGGGGGGCTGAAGCCGCTTTGAATGCCTTCCGGTAATCCTGGCCCAGGGGCGTTTTCAGGAACTTCTTAATACCATCGAACAATAAAAAAAGATGATCCGCTCCGGCATGACGGAAGTAATCAGGGGTGACTCTTAACAGGATTAACTTGCCAATCCTGAGTTCCTGAGGCCCCCCGTTTAAATCACGGTTACTATAAAACCGGTCAAAATCCCCCGACTCTGCCATTGAATTCAGTTCGTTGATTAAGGGGGTACTCTTCACCTTGAGGGACGTTTTCAGAAAAGTGTACCCACCACTTCCGATAGCCTGCCGCAGAGTCAGACCCGCCTGAAAATCCGGCAGATTCCTGTGTGTCTCCACCAGTGCCGAAGTAAAAGTGTCCAGAGATACCAAGGGGTTCAGACGGTGGTAGTTCCGAACCCGTTGAAAAGCTTCCGTCAGTTCATCCTGATCATGCCGGGTGGACAACGAGTAGAGAACCTCGGCGAAATCCGCAACCGACCCGGAAGCAAACTGCCAGTTGTGATCGGTTTTGTCGATGCCATCAATAAACCGTGTGTACAGGCGGTCTTTCTGACCTGGAAAAGCAGTCAGCGCTAGTCCTGTGGTCAGGCCATAACGACCGCCCTTGGTGGATGCCGACAATCCCCAGGTCGCCCGCAAGTCCTTTTGAGCCTCACTGAGAGCCTTCACATCGGGATGGTTTAGCAGGGCTGTGCCGAACAACTTTCCAATAGCGATAGCCTTAGGGTTATCAAAAGTCGTATCTTTTATGCCCACCGTCAGAGTCGGTGGATCGCCGTCAAGACGGCTCTGGTACAAGTACTGTTCGTGTTCAAGGGTAATGGTTATTTCGTGATACAAACGACCCAGAGACATCCCGCGCCCGGAAAGTATTTCTCCCGAGCCAAGAATCGGTTTAACAAAACCTTCGCCACCGGAAAACAAATCCAGAAGTTTATAAAGTTCGGCGGGCAGGTTGTACCGTGCCAGCTTTTGCCAGGTCGCCACAGGCGGGGCATGGGGTTCAGTCGTTGTCGCAGGAGGCTGGTGATCCCAGCCGGTCACCCGTTGAAGGTTAACATCCACAGACACTATTTTTTGCAACTGCGCCAGGGTGTCCCAGGCTGAGCCTGACTGCCCACCTGTTATAGCCCTGAGACGGGCAGCCAGCAGCAACTGGCCCAGAGCGTCCTGTCCCGCTGTGCCCTGTTGTGTCTGGTGATAGCTGATGTAGGAGCGGGTGACATGCTCCAGCTTTGCCGGGTCCAGTTGACCCAGCCGACTGAGGATGGACTGCTTGACCCAGTCCTTGTAATGGGCAGTTCCGGTGTCAAGGGTGATCAGGTGTTGGTTTCTTTTAAAAAAGATTAAGTTGACGTCCGGATCTGCACCGAGTAAACCCGGATTCTGAGCGGACTTTATTATTGCAGTTGTTAAAACGTCGGGAGGGGCAAAACCCATCCTTTTGATATTAGACAAGGGCTCCCGAACCTCGACGATGCCGAGGTAACGGACTTGATTCTCTTCATTGAAATAAAGAGAGACACGTTGTCTTGACCCTGGGTTTATGATATCGCTGTAACCCAGCCTTGATACTTTGTTTTTGACTTGTGGTAATTCGAAAAAATCTGAGTCAGCAATAGCGGGGAGAGGCTTCCTTCCTTGTTCGATCCGGTAATCCAACAGGTCGATAAACAGCAATTTTAACCTGGCTTCCAGCTGCTGTTTGGGCGCCTTCCATTCTCTGCCCAACCCTTCAGCCTCAGATCCTATTTTGGACAGCTCATCGACCGTTTCCTGCATCAACGAAGTAAAAGCTTGCCAACCGGAATCCCGGATAGCTGACTTGAGTTGGGTGGCATCCAAATCAGAGATGACCGTCATTAAAAAATCAGCGGTACCCAGCCTCAATAATCCTTCAAGATTAGTGATCGGTGAGTTTTTAACACCCAGTTTCCCTCTTAAAAAGTCTTCGGTTGAACTGTCTAATGCCTGCTTGAACAAATGAATGGTAAACATGGACTTCAGTAAATCAGAATTCAGATTCAGTCTTTCTGAAATGACAAAGGCCTTATACTGGCACCACTGAAAAAATTGCCTTAAGAAACTTCTTTTGCTTGGGGCAATAAGAGAACCAATCCAGGATGTTATATCCCCAATCCCACTGAGATCGACCCCAATGTTGACCTGAACATGATAGCGTAGTGGCTTCTTCCCTCTTGCCTTGGGCAATAATGAGATTTTATTATTTTCATATTGAGGATTGTTGATTAGCCTGAACTTTTTTAAATCATCTTTTGGATCATTTTCAAGTAGCTCGTTATTATAAGCTTGAACGAAATCGCTTACGGTAATACCACTCTCAGGTATTTTTGCTAAACCAGAGTGCAATATATTGGTAGCACGAAATAAAGCTGAGGATTCACTTAGATAATCCCGGAGAGGTTTTGGTCCGGTAACGATTTCAATGACAGAGCCATGCCTGGCTGAATCAGTAGTCAGGGCCAAATCATGATAATCAGGGCTAACACGTTCATCAGAAGTGAATTTAGTGTACGCCAGGTCTACTCTCGATTCAGTATCCACACTTGTGAGAGAGTACTCTATTTCAAGACCGATCTGTCCTTTATAAGTGTCTACAGGGATAGCTGGAGCTTTTATGTTTTCTGGTAATTTTTTAATGTCAAGTTCATCCAGAATGCTTTTCCGAATGGTTTCAGAATCCCTGCTGACGCCTTTCAACAGATTTGCTGCAACAATATACCGAGCCATCAGGCTTGATAAAGTGTGATATTGTTGAGCCAGAATTTTGCCTTCGGTGAAATACTGGCTTGGGTCAATTTTCAGGACACAACCGGTATTTTTGACCAGAACCGGCTCCGGCGCAGTTATGCTGGATGAACCGGGAGGAGTTATGACCAGTAGTAGCCGGACAGAGTTAGGTATTTTGACCTGGTCGAAGCCTGTGCCGACGGAGCTATCAATAACGCCCCGGTTCACCAGAGTCTGGAGATCGCCAAAGGTCTGGTTTTGCCCTTCCTTCAACGCCTCGGAAAAAGCCTTGAACTCAGGGGTGGTTCTGAGCCATCGAAGTGTTCTGATAATATCACTGTGCAACAAAAACAGGTCTTTTGAAGGAACATTGTTTTCCATAACATATTTGATAAACCGGCCAGAAAACAGGATCGCGATCTTTGACGCCGAGCCTTTATCGCCATAGGAACCCGGTGCCACTTCGCTAATAATTCCGGGACTGTTCTTCTTTATTCCTTTGTTATAGACGTCCAGGTAATGAGAAGAAATTGTGCCAGTGTACGGAGTTTTGTCTGGCGGGTTTTCCATATCACCCAGATCTGACAATAAACTGTCCTTGACTTCGGCGGGTAAACCAGTGCTGGTTATTCGATTTTTCAACAACTGGTAATCCGATTGCTGCAGCTGCAGCGCAGACCGCAGTTCTGAATCCAGCATCTGTTTCCAGAAATCTGTGTGTAGCTCAACCAGGCCCTGTGCAAAATTACCAACAGCGGTCCCCGGCTCCGCTTCGAGAGAACGAAAAACGTTTCTGACCGGAACGGCCAGACGCTTTTCCTGAAACAATACGCCCAGTGCCTGCCGGAAATCATCCACAGAACCCTGGGCAAACTTAAGCTCACGGTTATCACTATAAACAACGATCGTCTTATAAAGTGGATCGCTGTCTTCGGGCACCTGCCGTAGTTTCAGAACGTTATCAAAACCGTAATCACCATCAGGATCATTATGGAAATCCGTTTGCCATATCTCCATAGCCCTGACGATTTCAGCTGCGGTTGCTACCGATGCTCGCAGTTTCAGGAGCAGAGCCAGCCCGTAAGATTGGGCCATTACCCGGCCCAGACGGGAGGCAGACGAATTTTGTCGTACATCCGATAGTCCAAGCTCGATGATGACAGGCTTCTTTCCCCACAATTGCCCAACAGTCAGCCAGCTGTCTGCGATCAGCCGATCGCGTTCCGGGCGAATATGAATGCCCGGAATTTCTGATTCAAAATCATTCTCTATCTGCCATTTGTGCCAAGCTATGAGGCTATCGATGAATTCATTAGGTCCGTCGAGATAATCAAGCACAACTTCAATTTTTTCAGGCAGTCCATCGAGTTGCACCAGCTCGCGCAGCTGAGAGCGATAGGCACTGTCCTTGATGGTCGAGAAAAGAAATGGCGAACGAGCCCCAAGAATGGTTTGCCGGGAATTATGGCGATCTTCGTCGAAGGACAGGGAAGGGTCCAGGCTAACCCGGCGTTCAAAGCTTTCCGGAGGCGGAAACCTGACGACAATGGTGTTGTCGTCGTCGGGGAACCGGACAGATAATTCTGCAATCAGGAGCCTCTGCTGGAGATCTGGTTCACCCAGCTTTTCCAGGGTGATCGCTTCGCTGCGCATCAGACGGAACAACAGTTTTTGCATCAGGCTTCGGGCAGACTTAGACTCCGTGTCGATGTCATTTATTTCAGTGGCCAGTGTGACCACATCAGCCAGCGCCAGTCGGGCTATTTTTTCTTCGAGGCGCGGCTCTATCAGTGAAGGTACGTGATGAGAATAGGCCAGCTCAATCGTACTGATCAGCGTCAGGGCATTACGCTGATCCAGCGGAGCTGAGGACTGAAGCATAAACAGGATGTTGCGCAGATTATCCGAAAAAGCCGCGCTGTTACTCTCTGGCACGTCCAGCAAAACATAAGTTCCACCCGAAGGATCAGCGACAACAGGCAGGTATTTGTTGTGTTTGTCACCATCAAAAGCTTTTCCGCTAAAAGCCAGAGACGCAGGATCAGTAAAACTGACAGTGCCATCCGGTTGGCGTTTCAGCCTTATGTTAACCCCAAGCGAAAGTGTGTATTGAAGCAAACTTCTCTGTTCACTCCTTTTTATGGCGTTCAGTCTCGTTACTTTTTTTTCTGCCAGAGAGTGACCCAATAAGTCTCTCAGATTCCTGACATACTGCTGGCCCAATTCGGAAAAGTCATTTTTTAACTGTTGGGCATGGAGGGCAAACAGGTCGTCTTTTCCCAATACAGAAACCAGCAGGTCAGAGCCGGAGACCCGGAATGGGTCTATGTCGTTGCCACCGGGTGCCACAATGTCCTGCAAAGATCCAAGCAGCAGGCGGGTAAACAGTGTTGCCATGGCGTCGGATGGCGGGTTTGCGACTTCCTGTGCCAGCTGATACCCCGCCTGTTGGGTCCGGAAAAAATTCTTTTGCGCAAAGCGATCGCCATAGGCCAGCAGACCAACCCCCGACAACGGATCCCCGATTGAGTCTGCACGGACAAAGGCGCTCATATGAAGCGCTCTTGGTGCCCCGGCCTGTGCAGAAGGCAGTTCGGCATCGGCCACCGGCAACGGCATCAACCGGTAAGGGGAAAAGTCATCACCGGTGAGTTGTTGCAGCCGACGGTTGTATTGCTCAATCAGTTCGGAGAGTGGCAGCCTGTTATCTTTTTCACTAAGCGTATTAAGCAGTAAATTTCTGGCCTGGTCGAAAGCATCTTTATCCTTGATACCCAGACGCATGTAATCCCTGAAGGGGGGCAAAGCGGGCAAATTCCGGAGTTTTTTCACCAGTCCTTCTTCAACCGGAAGATGACGGGCTATTAACTGCCCCTGTTCATCCTTTTCAAGCACCAGTTTGACGCGGTGGTCTGACTGTGACCACAGGACATTGCCCTCAGCGGGCAGGGTGCCGGTCCATTTGCGGCCAAAGCCATCCACCATCACTATGGCATTACGGACAGTGATTCGTTTTGTCCGGATTTCACCAAAGAGTTTTCTGGCGAAATCTTCTACAGGGTAATGCTCACCGATGGCGTTGGTGCCGCAGCCCAGGACACTGATGGTGTGGACAAACCGACCGCCGGTTACGCGCTTGAGCACATCGGCCAGTTGCTCAACTGTTTTCCCGGTCAGGACAAACTTGTCGGAACCGGTCTTTTGATCTTGAATTTTTCTACCATGGCCAACAATAATAAGTCGTGTGTCGTCTTTAAGAAAGTTGGCCTGCAATGTCTTAAGATTGATGTTATTGCCTGTTTCCGGATCAATCAAAGTGCCATCAGGCTCCAGTCGCATCAGTCGGCTGAAATCGGGCTGGTATTTATTCTTCAGGTATAAGCTGGCTTTGGCTTGATTCCCGGTGTTACCCAGCTGGAGAATAATCTGGTTTTTGTAACGGCTGTCTTGCTCAGCGTTCAGGGCATAACGCACAGTTTTATCAGAATCGGCGAGCCAGCTACTGGACTGTTGATCCGTATCCGTACTCACTAAATCAATCTTTGCTAATGGATTAATTTGCGTGAAATAGGATTTTTTTTGGTCATCAGAAAGATCCTCCCCTGAATAAAAATCAGTGAAATATTTCTTGATGACCTCACTAATCAAATTTGGCCCTGATAATGCTAGCGTCGATCCGGATCCATACAGTATTCCATCATTTCGATAGCTAATTAAATAACCGGCGGTGTTTTTACTGATTCCCAATTCATTGGCCACTGATTTTATCGTTTCAGTGATATCGGAACTATAAAGTTTTAATGGTTTATCTATATCTAAACGTTCAATCAGCTCATGGCGCTTAATCATTTCTCGCTTGATTGAAACGAGAACTTCACTGTCTCGTGGCGCGATAATCAAACTATTCCTGGGTTTGATGACTTCATCAAATATTAAGGTCAATTCTGCTGAACCAGGAATAGCCTTGAGCGACTTTGGAAAAACGAAACGAGGCTCTTTTTTGTAATGAGCTATGGCTTCTTTAACCGCCTTAATATAATCAGGGTATTTTTTCTGTAAATTGTCATATGCCCTCTGTACTTCCGGTTTGGGTGCCCCCTTGGAAAAGAGTTGTTCCGGCCCTGGCTCACCAAAATACTCCATAAGCATATGATTAACTAAAGACTTCCCTGCACCTGTAAGCGAAATATCTGTCGGAGTTTCAATGCTTTTAAGCATGTCCCTATTATAAAAAGGCAGTGAGTCGACATCCAGATAGACGCCCCCTCCTGTGTTTTCTCTGGCAAGTATTTCCACTCTCACCAAATCCGATGCTGCCGCTAAAATTCCCCTCAAACCAAGTTCTTTCTCGTACCACTTTTTTAGACTAATCTTGTCGTTTGCCTGCCAAAGTGTATTGATATCTGCCAACTTGAATCCCCCGGACTCGGGATTACCCTGAAGTTTAGCCACCTCATTGGCGAACTCCCTGAATTGCTTCAGGCTTTCTTCTTGTATTTTCTCTAATTCGCTTTGATCCATACCCAAATGGTTGACTAAAAACACCTTTGCCATGTCGTCGAAGGTTTTGCCCCGGGCGATGCCTTTTTTTATAGTGTTATAGGCCAGATCTTGTAGATGATGTAAACGTGCCAAAAATTCTTTTTTGCTACGTTCTTTTGTCTGTATTGTTTCGGGTATTTTCTCAGCGGCAACAGCCTTATATACTTGTCGGGCAAGAAACAGTGCTAAAATCGCTTGCGGATCATGCCAAAGGGTCAGGGGCCAGTCGGAAACCTGTGAAACCCAGATCTTGATATACCTTTTGACATTGTCGTTGAGACTGCCAATCCAGACAGCATGAAGCTCTTTAGGTACCTCGACCAGAGCATCGTGCAGGTACTCGTTTATTGTGGCGGCCAGGTGGGCGGCTACGGATCTTCCTCCGGTAAGAGTTCCGGGCAGGTTTTGCTGCATGCTATAGACAAGGAAGTATTTTTCAAGGGCGGTTCCCTTACGGCGAAGTGGGTCAAATTGAGCGATTTTCCTTTCCAGCGCGGCAACGTCATTCGAGCTTATCACACCCTGCAGATGTGGCTTCAGACTGCGCTCGAATATTTCCGGGGTTGGCACCAGATCATCGGGATTGACGGGCCCCAGCAACCCGCTGTTCTCTGACAACACAGCGGGCAGCTGACGGAGTCCGGTGGCACCTTCAGTCAACCTGTCTTTTTCGGACATGCGCTCGACGGTGGTATCGCCGTTACTCATGCGAAGCGCTTTCAGCTGGTCAGAGCTGTCGGCGACTGACCATGTCACCAGCCCTGTGTCAGAGAGCAGGCCAACCCACAGACGCCCCCAGATATCGACTCTCAACAGACCGTCACGGGCGGTCACTGTCCGGGTTTTTGTCGCTTTCAGGATGTCTTTCAGGTATTGGCTAACAAGCCCGTTGTGATCGATACCTGAGCCTATCAGGTTAACCGTTTTAACCGGGGTATTACCGATCAATTCATTGATTTTTGTTGACAGGTCTGGTGCACTTTGCCCGCTCAGGGTAAATTCCCCGTTTTCGGATTCACCCAGGCCTACCACATGAATTCGGCTATCATCGTCCAGCAGTTTGCCAATATCGGCATGGTTGACCTTGGCGCCGGTCTCGCCATCTGACCAATCATCGTTGTCAATGACCAGCCAACGAATTGACTGATCAGTTTGTTGATGATTTTTATATTTGCGAAACAGGTAACGGCTGGCCTTGCTGATAGGGTTATCATCGCCAGTCTCCATTTGGAGAACCAGTTGATGACTGTATTGGCTTTTGCTCTGCGGATCCGTTTTTATATAGCTTGTGACATCTTTTTCGTGCACCCAGATAGCTACTGCCTCGCTGGAAGAGGAAAAGCGTTTCCCGAGAGACAATTCAAGAGTATCAAGCAACGCTCGGTAGCCTCGACTCCAATCTACTGCAATCTTGCTTTCCTGCAGTGCTTCATCGCCATTCAGTATTTCATAGCCTTCCGCAAGCTTCCATATACCTCCGTATCGATAAAAAGCCAATGGCGGGGAACGAAATCTTTGTTTGGTTAAAGATGTTTTTGTATCCAGGGCGGCTTTCCAATCTGTCACCTCAGATAATTTAAATTGATCAATCTTCTGGTGATCTGATAAAAGGCTGTTTTGGACCATCTTCATGGTCAGGTCGCCCTGTGATGCTGCGAAAAATAAACCTGGATTGCTTTCCAATGTCAGGTCAATCTCACCGGGAATAATTTTAACTTTTCCCAGAGGGTCAAACAGTTGCGAGGGATCGGCACTCGCCACACGCTGCTCAGTCTTGCTCTTTAACGGGGTGTATTGTTCACCGAACCAGGTGAGATCGTCTGAAACCCATTGTTCTATGGCAGGATCCAGGTCATCAGGAAGGAATTTGCCAAGCTTTTGGATGACCAGCTGGGTCTGTACTGCCTTTACCCTGTCCCAATCCGTTTCGCTGACATCTGAATAATCAATATCCTTGAAAAGATCCTCATGAATGGCTGGCGAAATGAGCGTATCAGAATAAACACCTCCGAGAGTGCCAATCACTCTGCTTTTCACCAGTGCAATGGCTGCAGGTTTATTACCACGCAGGCCCAGCTCCCTGAGATAGTACTTTCTGGCCTCCTGACCCTCTTCCCCATAGGTACTGGTCCAGACCTCATTAATATCTTTGAAGGAAAACTTCGCACTTGGGTAAGAAGACTTTATCTGCTGTGTAAATTGCCGGTAAGATTCCAGCATTTGGGCTTTTTTACCGTCAATGTCCGTCTTATGTTTGAGGTGTTCTACCAGAAAGTCCTTCACCGACTGATCAAACGGCTGGCCCTCTGTCATTTTTGACTCTATGGCTTTCCAAGCCTCATCTTGTAACCTCATGAGTCCTTTCAGTAAATCCAATTCAAAATCAGACGGATTACCGGGACCGGGTTTATTGGTTAATTCACTGGTCACTGCTTCTTTGAGGGCTTCCCCAAGCAGAGAGGCAAGCATTGCCTGCGGGTCATACCAGAGGTTTATTTGTAAATCGGAGTTTGAGTTCGCCGCAATCCATAACCGGACACTATTCAGATCCCTGACCGTTGGGCCAACGCTGACAAAATGCAGTGTTTCAGGGATAGATTTCATGCTGATTTTAAACCAGCTCCGGATGTCTGTAGCCAGTTTCGCAAATTTTTCGCTGGTTTCCAGCGGGTGATGGCCGATCAGGGTGTTGAGTTTGTCGTAGACCTCCAGTACTGAAGTAAAGGTTGATGGAGTAATCTTATAGCGAAAGCTATCAAGCTTCATAAAAGACATGAGCAGGTCATGAAAACGTGCGTTCAGGTCTCCGTTCATGGCGAGTTGATAGCGTAATAACGGCGCAAATTCCTTACGGAAGGTTCTGGAGTCAGGAATCAGTCGGTCGATTAATTTCGAGTCTGAACCTTCAGCAGGATCAGAATCAGCACGGCGAACCCTGTGTCTTGCCGCCGGTTTGGGCATTTCGGGATACCAGGGCAGTGAGGGCGGCTGAAGACGGTCATCTGTTGGCATACTGCCAATGGAATTCAGTTGCAGACGATAGGTGCCACTCCCGTCAGGCTCTGCTGTCAGTTCCAGGTGACGCCCCAGGGCACCATACCCGCTCACCGCCAGACGCACGGATTGGTTGCTGTCTGTCACTGTCGTTTGATTAAACCTTACCTGTACGGGCAGGGTTTCTTTGACCATCACCTGACGGGGGTCTACTACGGGTAACGGTTTTCTGTCCTGTCCCGGATAATGCTTTGGCAAACCAAGGTCAGTACGAATCCGGTTTTTGATTGCGTTGGCATCCTCTTGCGGCGCTATGCCAAGTGCCAGCTGTAATGCCTTCTGTAACTGGTAAAAGAATGGAATACAGGCTGACAGCCACCCGGAACCGAAGGGAATGTCTCCCCGGCCCGGATCAAAATGAATGAGCGTGAAGGTGCCGTTATTGAGGGTCTGGTTAACGGGCGCAATGTCTGTCCGGTTACCCGGAGCATGGTCATGGACAGTGTCATTTTCCACACCATGACGAATGGGTAGATAGGTCAGTGGGCCGGAATCACTGCCGGGGAATGCGCCATCGTGACCGGGGATTATCAGGCTGACATAGTCTCCGGGAATCGTTCTGTTGCGTTCACCGTTGGGGATTTTCAGTAAACCACGGTCGTGTATATCGCCCAGGGTGTCGGGTCTTATCGGAGTCGTTGTGTTGCCCAGCTGTCTCCGGAACTCGTCGGTATTGTTCACCCGGCGCCTGAAAAGATCGCTGGCGTCCACCAGTTGGCGCAGGTCACTGGCGAGGGTCTGGTTAGTGGCATCGGCCAGGTAGTCCGGCGTCAGGTAAACCCCTATCCGGTCATCCAGGGCTGTGAGGGTAAAGAACCTGCCCCGGACGCTGCTGGTGGCGTTGTCAGGGAGCGGCGTTTGCAGCTCGGTCAGACCATCGTATTCATCCTGTTGTACCGTGTCATTTTTTTTCAGTTGCCGAAGGTTTGTCAGGACCGGATTGCTGGAGTCTCTGGCGGTCAGCCAGTCCAGGCTGTTATCAAGAGCTCTGCGGAAAAACCATTGTTCACTGCGCAATGGTTGTTTGTCGTAAACTGTTTTGATGGCTTTGAGCAAATCCGCCATTTCCCCGGCTGTACGGTTACTCTCTGTCAAAGGTTGCTGCTTTCTCATAACGCGGGTAAGCGCTGGGGCCAGCCCATCGTTTTGATAAAGTTCGTGAACAGCATCCACAAAGTCTTCCGCAGTGCCACCCCGTTTCCTGAGATTATGGCGTTGGCCTGTCACTAATATCTGGTAAAGATCACCTGATTGTTTTGGCCATTGCCGGGCCTGATAACGTTCATCCAGCCCATAATACGGTTGCAGCACTTCCAGCTTGTTGTCAGTGATCCCCCAGAGCTGCTCGATACCGGCCACAGCCAGGGTATTGTTCTCAAGAGTCTTTCGCCATACAGGCACCAGCAAGGCCGAGAGTCCGTGGGCCAGAGCCTCGTCAGAGTGTCGGGAAAAATCCGCCGCTCCCAGACGAACCAGGGGCAGACTGCCGTTTGTGAAGGTCGCGTCACTGTCAAGGAATGATCTTTCGGGTTCTGCCTTGATAACAGGGATCTTGAGGTCCGGTTCTGCCGGGTCACTGGCGACCTGAAGTCCGTGCAGAAAGGCCAGCAACTGCTCGTTAAAACCACCGTACAGAAACAGTCCGGCCAATTTCTCAAGGTCAAAAACCAGCCGCCGGAGAGTCTGTGCCGGACTCTGGTAACCGAGCGAATGATAGCCTTCGACGTCAAGGGTGATGTCAACCAGCTGCAGTGGCGGAGCCGCGTCTCCTTGGGGGTATACCCTGACACCTATTTCTGATCCCTGAACGTAGGTACGGTAACCTTTGCCAAAAGCGGGAAAGGCCGACATTGTCTCGTTGATGCGTAAAAGGGGCGCAACGGGAGTGAAGGCAAAATAATCATTGGGCACTGGCCCGGTGACATTGCCCGATGAAGGGGTTGCTTCGCTCGTGAAATTGCCTGATGACGGGATTGCTTCGCTTGTGATATTGCCTGATGAGGGGGTTACTTCGGTTTTGAGCCTGGCAAGCGTTTGTCCAAGGTGGTTTCTGGAATGCCAGTGATAAGCCTGGAGTCTGGCACTCAGCGGGGTAGGGGGCTTGTCAGGAGGTTGTGGGTCATTGAACAGGCCGGGAAGCAAAGTCTTCAGCCTATGGTGTGAAACCGGAG
>NZ_JAGRPU010000043.1 GCF_024606225.1 Endozoicomonas sp. ISHI1
TCCTGCCAGTTGGCTCCTTTCAGAATCACCCGCTGTCCGGCCCTTAATGACTCAAGCCTGCCGGGGATGTGCTGAATTCGCCCCTGTTGATCTACTCCGGGACCGCCCAGCAGTAAGTGTCGCCAGTGACTGTGCAAGTGACAGTCAATGAGAACGGTATGGTCATCATCCACGTTGCCTTCGACACCGGGGAGTTCAGCCAATACCGGAGGAACCTCGTTGATCTTCATCGCCTGGTCACTACCGGTCTGTGCGTTGAACTGCCAGGTATTTCCCGGCCGATTAATTCGCCGCCAAAAATCAGCACCCGGAGCGCCATCAGTCGGGCCAACCGATGCCAACTGTGCAGGATCTGCCAAAACCATTAAAGCAACATGCTCTCCCAGTGGGCTTTTCTTTTGGCTGACTTTGTCGTACAGGCAGGGGTTATCCGGGTCCAGTAGGTCGTTAAATTTTGGCAGCTCCTCACTGGTGAGTTCGCGGATATCTATCACCAGGGTGAGTGGCTTTGGACTTTCAAACAGCTTGCCTGAACCCAGAACGTGGCAACCGTCGTCAGAAATGCTCAACCGGCTCAACAGATTAGCCTGTGAGAGGTCATCGGGGTGGGAGATAAGCGTGACATCACATTGTCCCTCGCCGGTCCGGGCCACTAAAAGCTGTCGTACCTCGTCATCACTGGTGACAAAACGAAAATCGAAGGAATGAGGGACTTTTCGGAGCGGGGAATCTATTGCGGATAGGCTTCTCGCTCTGTCAGGCGATGCAATCGGAGTTGATGATAGAGTGAGTTTGGAGGTTAACTTATCGCAGATTTCTACCCTCTTTGACGATGAATCCAGCTTTGCTCTCTTCTCGGCTGGTATGTCACTACCCTGTAGATAACTATGAGTCACGTCACTAACAAGAGAGAGTTTGTTTATATCTCCACCAACTTGACCATCCATAGTCATTCTCCTTCCCGTGATCTAAAGGACTGCATTGAAATCATTTGCTTATACGTAGATTTGACCTTCAGACAGGATAAAAGTTCGATTCGGATAGATACCGGCAGAGCAATTGCCTTTGTAGGGGGGACAATTTCGTAACGAATCTTGATATAAAAGAGAGTGTGGGTACTCGCCAGCAGGTATAACTGCAAGCTTATTAACTCAAGCTGAATGATTCCCGGCTCTGCGAGCGCCTGAAGTGATTGAGCCCGAAAGCTAGCTGAAAATGACTTACTTCATCATTGCCGGGAATGTCTGTAAATTGCTCATATCTTCAATCTTTTTCTTTTCTGGCTTCCAGCCGATTATTTCTTCTGTTCCCAAGTCTGATTGAAGCGTCACCGGGTAATCAAGTGCCAACCAGGAAAAGTAGCCATCCCTGAAAAAAAACACTCTCTTGTAACCCCAGAGTGCAGCAAGGTAACTCGCGATCGCTCCCCTCATGTGGTAAGTGCTGTTGCCATAGATGACGATGGGCGTTTTCTTATCCAGAGCACCAGGCATAAACAGCTGTCTGAAGCCAGCCCTGAGATCCAGACTTTGAGACCGCTCAATATGCCCCCATTCCCACTGTTGATATGGCCTCACATCTATAAACAGGGCTCCCAGCTCATGAAGGCGCTTGGCCTGATGGGTATTAATGGTAACCACGTTTTTAATATTGACTGGCGCTTCTTGTGCGGACAAGAAACAAGAGGAAAGGGCCAGAAAGCACGCCGCAAGATAAGAATTCCATTTCATTTTAATACAGGTCCGTTATAAGACTGCTTAATAAAAACTACTTGATAAAAACCACTCAATAAAAAAGTATGTGGAGCAAGGGCCTGCGTACATTCCAGCCACAGGGTTTGGAGAAACAATGACCTTGGATAGAAACAAAAATACTTATTTCAGAGCTTGGGGCCCCCATACTCAAGGGCCCCTCTGGGTACACTGGAGGTTTAACCTAACCAGTGATGGAGCTTGGCTCTCAATCTGACAGCTGCCTGGGAGTGAATCTGACTGACTCTGGACTCGCTGACGCCCAGAACCTTGCCAATTTCCTTGAGATTCATCTCCTCATCGTAATAGAGCATCAGGACCAGCTTTTCCCGCTCGGGCAACTTCTCTATAGCTTCTACAAGGGCATACTTGAACTTCTCTTCCTGAATATCGGCCGATGGGCCGCGGTCTCCAGAACGGGCCTGCATTCTGGACTCTTCGCTGTCGAACAGTTCTTCAAAACTGAACAGTCGACAACCACGAAGGTCACTGAGAATGGTGTAGAATTCATCCAGATTGACCTCCAGCTCCCGGGCCACTTCGAAGTCTCTGGCGTCTCTTCCCAGGCGGGCTTCAACCTTCTGAATAGCCTCAGTCACTTTGCGACTGTTTCTGTAAACGGATCTTGGTCCCCAGTCACCTTTTCGGATTTCATCCAACATGGCACCACGAATACGGATGCCGGCAAATGTTTCGAAACTGGCACCTTTACTGGCATCGTACTTTGAGGCAGCTTCCAGCAAACCGATCATACCTGATTGAACAAGGTCATCGATCTGAACGCTGGCTGGCATTCTGGCGGCCAGGTGGTTTGCAATTCTTTTTACCAGAGCCTTATGAGTTTCAACCATTTCGGTTTGAATCAGTTTCTGACTCTTTTCCTGATTGGCTTTCGTAGCCTGCACTTCCTGTGCTGTAGCATCCATGCTTATACCCTCTCTTTTATTCTTGTTGGTAAGAAGAATTCGATACGACCCCTTGGCGGTGTAACCGGTATCGCCATTATCTGATGAGCAATACGGGAAATAGCTTTCGAAGCCCGGCAATCCGGATTGACTTGCAGCAGAGCCTGCTGACGGGTGAGCGATTCTGCGACAGCCTTGTCGAATGGAATCGCCCCCAGATAACGGAGAATAATTTCTACTTCATCACTCAAGTAGGATTGCAGTCTTTCAAACTGGTTCGAACCGTACCGACGGTTACTGACGGCATTTACAATCACTCCAAAACGACGAACACCGTATATTCTATAAAGCATACGGATCATCCTCACAGCATCCAGCAGTGACACAACCTCCTGATTGATGACGATAAGAATTTCTCCCGCTGCCTGAATAAGAGCTACATTGTCCGGAGCCAGTCCGGGTGCGGTATCAATGACGAGGGTATCCAGAGTGGGGGCCAGTGACTCCAGGCTTTCTATCATTCGGACAGCATGACCGGTTTCTACGGTCTCCCGCCAGATAGGCTCCCCTTTTGGCGACAACACCTTCAGACCCTGAGGGCCATCCTGAATAAAACTTGAAAAAGAGTCGCTGGCATCGAAGTGAGTCATATCCAGCTTCTTCTCAAGCCCAAGACTTATTCCGACATCAGGAACAGCAAGGTTTCCATCCATTAGAACAACACGTCTACCGTTGTTTGTAAGAGCCAGTGCGAGATTGACTGCAACTAATGTTTTACCTACTCCACCTTTACACCCCGCAACTGCAATAATTTGTTTTGTTGATGAGTTCATGGCTTTCAGCTTCTTTTAAGTGATTACTGCACAAGATCTGGAATCAAAAACGTTTTTTATTTTTTACTGCCTGTACCTTATTAATAACAAGAGCCGTGCCAATTTTTTAAAATGCCTGTTTTTCAGGCATAGCCATATCACTGACGCGGCATTATTTTGACCAGACCTCAACCAAACTCCATAACAAACTGTTTTTATTGATATTTTTTTTAACCAGCCGAATCCCCGACACGTTACTTTTTTGACAGAGTCAAGATCACTCTCAACAAAATAAATCAATCGTCGTTTTATTGAAAAATAAAAAGAAAGTTATTTGACACTGTCATTTTATAGTGACGTATTGCTGTCGCATAAAAATTTATAGAAAAGTAAAAAGTGCTATTTAACTGACTTAATAAAGATTAAAAATGGAAAATTCAAAAAACGACAAAAGAAAGTTAGTTTTAACAAACTGAAAAAAACTTACCCGAACGAAAGAAAGTGCCAAATAAATCAAAGTCACTGATCATTTAACGAACCATAAAAACGACCTTCTTTTAAGTAAAAAAAGAAAGACAGCTATCAAATAAAATTTTCAGGATTTCAAAAAACAAAAACGTTCTCGACTACTTTTTTCAGAAGAAGACGAAACCGTAACAGAGTCGATATGATGACAGGGAAAGTGCAGACAAAAAAAATGGCTATCAGCTCACGCTGACAGCCATTTTTTTGAAACGAGCTGATTAACGCATGGTTTCTTCATAACGATGAAGACCATACTTTCTCATTTTCTCAACCAGAGTTGTTCGGCGAATCTGAAGTTTGTCAGCCGCTCTGGCCACAACGCTGTTGCAGTCACTCAAAGCTTGCTGAATCAGACTTTTTTCCAGCCGGGTCAAAAATTCCTTTAGATTCAGCCCGCCCACAGGAAGGATCGCTAAATCATCGACTTTTCCAGGCCCTGCAGGTTGAATACTGTCCGGGAACAACTCGGCAACACCGTCATCATCAGAAATAGCTTCCATATGACGAAAATTCTGCGGCAAATCCTGAACACCTACGACACCGTATGGGTACATGATCGCCAGTCTTTCCAACAAATTGGACATTTCCCTGACGTTACCTGGCCAGTCATGACGGCACAGCGATAAAATGGCAGCAGAACTAAGACGAATGGAGCCACGACTCTGTTTTTCCATTGCGCTAACCAACTCATTGAGGATCAGAGGAATATCTTCCGGACGATCCCTTAGCGCCGGCATTTCAATGGGAAATACGTTCAACCGGTAGTACAGGTCTTCCCTGAACTCACCAGACTCAATCATTTCAGAAAGGTTTTTATGGGTAGCCGCTATGATTCTGACATCCACGGAAATCTGCTCCGAACCACCTACTCTTTCAATAGTGCGTTCCTGTAGAACCCTGAGCAACTTAACCTGCATGTGCAGCGGCATGTCACCAATTTCGTCAAGAAACAGTGTGCCCCCCTGTGCCAGTTCAAACCGTCCTTTTCTTGAGCTTACCGCACCGGTAAAAGAACCTTTCTCATGGCCAAACAGTTCACTTTCCAGCAATTCATTAGGAATGGCACCACAGTTTACCGGCACAAAAGGCATATCCCGACGATGGGAGTGGTCGTGCAGATTTCTGGCCACCAGTTCTTTGCCAGTTCCTGACTCACCGGTCACCATAACATTGACGTCACGGTTGGCCACCTGCGCCATGGAAGCACGAACTTTACGGACTTTGTCACTTTTACCCACCAGCCCACGGAACAGTTCTACCTGCTGGTTCATGCCGGTCTGATGAAGTTGACGCCATTGCTCGCGATACACCTGACCGTAATGCAGGCAAGAGAGTAACTGCGAACGATTGCAGGGCCAGTCAATGCGGGCAATAATCTGTCTGCGTAGAGAAGATTGAAGGTTTTCAGGAATCGGGTCGGCTATGCGAATGACGGGAACCCCGCCACTCCAGTTCTGTATGCGGGCGATCATCCCCTGCATTGAACTTTCTGCCTGGAGAAAGTCTCCAAGAAAAAGCGCACAGAAACCATTTTTGTCGGATTCCCTGATAGCATCTTCCCAGTAGGCGGAACTGACCGCTCTGGTACGATACCCCATAAACTCAATAATGGTACCTAGATCATGTCGGCGCTGCTGAGAGTCTTCTATGATCAATACCTGATCTGCTGCATCCATTGTAACGACTTTCCTTGTCATCAACGCAATGAAAATAAACAGCCTTGAAATAATATGAATCGCAATAAGCAAACTCTTATTAATTCATTTAAGGTCTAAAATTCTATTTCGTCAAATTTCTTCGTCACTTTAATTCATTTTTCGTTTTTTTTACAAAATATGACGTGAAATAGCCCTATTCATGGATCGTTTGCTGTAATAAACAGAGCATTCTATCCATCAAAAGCTGATCTCTCTGATTTTACCGCACTTTCTATGGCACCTTCTGTGACAAATTGCTGGTTTTCAGGCACTGAAGCCGAAAAGATTAACGGGAATTCCTTTTATCTATCCATGACCGAAACACTATCCCTGCCAGGTCCGAAACCCTACTGACTGCTATGCTCACACTTTTACCTTTTCCCGTCAGGACTTTATGCACTCACTGAATCCCGACCTCATTGACCTGTTCAGAGCCAAAACTGCCCAGCGAGGAGTTGATTACTTTCGTCGAAATAAGGTTATTTCACTGGAATTAGATGATGAGACAGGCATTCTAAGTGGGCAAGTCAAAGGTTCAGAAGGCAGGGTCTATCTGGTCGATATTGAGCTGAACCCTTATCCGGATGATCCTGCTGAAGATGCTGTATCAGGTACCTGCACCTGCCCCATACAGTTCAACTGCAAACATGTCTGTGCCCTAATGCTCAGGGCAGAAAAGCATTTTGGGCGCGGATCGAATTAATGCATTGCCGGGTGAAGAAAACCGGGACAATACTGAGTCAGAGGTCGACGAAATGTTCACTGATCTGGCTCAATCGTGCATTCCCGAAAAAGGCGCTCAGGCACTACCCTGCCGGATGCCCCACCACTGGATAACAAAGGTGTGGAAGAAGCTTGACTGTCGGCAGTTGTTATAGCTTCCGGAACAGCGCCATTTACGGCACCATCAAAAAGGCCCTGCAAAACAGGGCCAAGTTCATACACAAAGGAACTGACTGGGGATCAGAACACGTATTGCAGGCGGCTTACGATAGCGCTTCCCTTATCATTTTCAATGTTTTCATTGGTTTTGCCTTGAACATAGTTCAGGCTGGCACGGATATTCTTGGTCGCAAAGTAGTTCACGCCCAAAGTAGTGGTTTTCAGCTCAAGATCATCACTCACACTATCCTGGTCGATAGTAGCCTGAGTGTAACGTGCAAACACTTCCCACTGACCACCGGTTGGCTTACCAAAAGCACCTTCTTTATAAGTGCGCTTGCCACCATCCAGCATGTAAGAAATCTGTCCATAGTAGCCGGAAACTTTAGCGTCGCTGTTAGCGTTTTTAGACTTCATGTCTCTCACTGCATATTCACCCTGAAGCTGGAGTGATTGGAACTGCCCCGCCAACTCCAGAACATACTCAGAATCTTTATCAACGTTTGCGACCGTTACAGTCCTGTCTGCACCTTTTTTAGCGCCTAAGGAGGACTCTAACTCAACATCAGAACCACCATCCGGATTCTTGTTGTAATAGTTCAGACCCAGATGAAGCAGCATGTCATCATTCATGATGGGGGCATAGGTAGCACGCAAGACATAACTGGCAGTCCGTTCTACTTCTGGCTTATCTTCTTCCGCCTGTCCATCATGATGAATACCAAACACGGCGGTATAGTTATCACCACCGGTTGCTACCTGAATACCGTAGTCATTACCTTCATCGCCTTGCAGGAAGTCATACATCATGGGACGCTCAATGGCCATAATCCAGGAAGAGCTGACAGTATTTTCCAGTCCATAGTCACGACCCCAGCGACCCAAAGTCACTTCGACAGGTTTGAAGCCAACATAACTGATTTTGGCATCATCCAATTCAATTGAGTCGTCGCTTTTGGTTTTCAGCTTGAGCTTGTATTTCCAATCAGTGTACGCCTTACCACTGAAACCAATCTCGGCACGACGAATATAGCCTTTACGGGCTTCAGCGTCATTACCACTGTCTGCAACATAAAGATCATCGAGGCTTGCATAGTCCCACTGTAACTTGCCGCTCACCTTGAAAGAAAAAGCGCCGTCTTCTGTTTTCAGCGCAAGACCACCATTCTTGGTGCTGACGATTATATCTTCACCTTCTGTCTTGACGACACCAGCATGGGCAGAAGAGAGGGTCAGACCCGCAACAACAGCGGCTACCGCCAGAGAAACAGGTTTACGTTTCATTAAAAAACTCCATTTATACTGTGTTTTAGTATTTATTCATTCGTTCTAAGGAACGGTGTGTCGGCATTTTTTATCATTTACAATCCGAGAGTCCTTGCCGCCTCGCCAGACTTAGAAGCATGGCTGCAAGACCCTCATGGCTGTTTTTTTATTAACTGCGGGTGAGTATATTGGGCTGAAAATATTTCTTGGAGGTGACAAGAAAAAGAAGGTTTTATGACGCTATAATTCATCCCAATAAAACGCTGGCACCACTATTTAAGAGTCTGGGACGACTCTTAAATATTTCAGAGTGCACTTGCAGCCATAAGATACATTGAGACCAAAAGGGCAAATCCCGGCAGGTTATTAATGGAGTTTGCTTTACTGATAAGGCCTTGCCTGACGCTAGCTACACTGCCTATATTGACAGTCAGGGTCGATTTCCATTGCCTCGGACTGGCATTATCGGGTAGTGCCTCGAACAAATAAACGTCGCCATTCCGGTATTCGGGTTTGAGAATCACCAGACGCTCGCCTGCATGCTGACATAACCAGCTATCAACAATGGTTCCTTTCTCATTCAGCAGACTGACCTTGCTGTTGGGCGCTTCACAAAGTACGACCAGCGGGTGATTATCTGCTTCAGAAATATGTTTGGTTTGAGTCTGGTTGTGGCCGATCGACCACACTAACTCAATGGGTCGTGGCAGTGAATAATCATACCCGCCTGAAGTCCTTACAATGACTGTTTCGCTAAACACTTCGGCATCAGCGTCAATGTAATCATAGGTCTCAGAAACAGTAGCAGGAACAGGAACAGGAACAGGAACAGGAGTCGCTTCAGGAACATCAGTCGTTCCATGACAAGGGCCGGTTGCAGGACAAATATTTGACTTGGGATCAAATGGTCCACGGCAGTTGGGATCGGGGTCACCAGGTAGTTTACAGAAGTGAACCCTGATGCGCATATTATGTGTAAGGCAATTTCCACCTTCACTGCGCTCGATTGAAGTCTCCGAGCCATCGGATGTGGATATCAAATAGTAATCTTTACCCCCTTCCGGGATAATTTTATTAAGACGTTTAGGAAAAGTCAGTGACATATGATCAACAATCCCTGGATTATCGCATCGATAAAGACCTGCATTAGGCTCATACTTTTTATCTATCCGACAGTTATCGTAGCTCGTTTTGTTGTGGGATATCCATAAATTTTCGAAGGTTGCATAGTATTGTCGATCTTTAAATCGTTTCCTTACAACAAGTTTAAGACTTGGGCAAATAATCTTTATCTCTGAATTTGGAGTCATGTATAGGGTTGTATTCACCTCGTGCGAAAATAAATCCGGTTCCCAAAAAATGCTTTCGTAATGAACACGCCCATAGCACACTGGCGACAGTTGCAATAACAATACGAATCCGAATAAAACAGACTTCATGTTCTTTTCTCCAGTACAGCTCAGGAACAAAAATAGCAGAAATTTCTGCCAATCCATGCCTTTTTTCTTTTCGCTAAAAGTTCACGATTTAACCGAACCTTTGGTGCACTAAAGGAGCGGCTATTGGAGGTTTTAGATTATTTAGCGAGAATTGCTCACTTACGGCAATCCAAATGCCGCTACTACAGAACAATCATGCCTCAATAAACGTCGATTATCGCTCAAACCTCTGTTTGGCAATATTCATGCAATTACCGGGGCGCGCCAGCCAATGTAATGCTATACAGTTGTGTGTTTAAAAAAGTCAGGTGACTGTTATGCTCCATTTGTCTTTCCGCGTTTCCTGGAGAAAGTCCGTTGTAGTCAACTTACTGGGACTCGCCATACTACTCCAGCTGGTTGAGGCTCATGCAAATATTCACAACCCTTCAATATTTTGGATGACTGAAGCATTTTCAAAAAATGTGAATAAAAGCTTATCCCTAAAGTATGAATCAATAGTCTATTTTGTTTGTTATAATAGTGTCATTTATCTAAAGCCGAGTGAGATTCATAAAAATCCCAGCGAGCTATATGACAACCTGTGGCAAGTCGATAGAGCTGACTACGACCAATGTAAAGTGGATATCAGCAAGTCTACAAGTTTACTTTTAAAAAAATGCAAAGATCCGTTTCAAATATCCACACACAGGGCAATCTTTAGAGATTATGCTGCCGGTAATCTTCCAGTCTATAAAAAAGGTCATTCCTACTATTTTATATCCACAGCGAATGGTGCCAAGTCTTCACTCGATGACCTTGATGGCGGTCATTGCCGATCTCATAACATGCGACTTGCGGTGTATGTTTGTAAAGTCAATGATCCCGAATGCAGTGATAAAAAGCCTGAAACAACGACCTATCCTGAAACAACGACCTATCCTGAAACAACAACTTATCCTGAAACAACAACTTATCCTGAAAAAAGGATTTATACCGGGAAAGGGAATCACAGTGAAACAGTGAATTACACCGAGACAACGACTTACCCTGTTACAACAACTTATCCAGCAACTGCTCCAACAGTTCATAGTCGTTCAATTAAACAACCTTTTGAACTCGTCTGGAATATTCGCCATAACGAGAATCAGAACCTGCAAATTAACAAGGACTCAGAATTTCCGATCGTTGCGCTTTGCAAAACTAACAGTGTCATTAACCAGCTGGGTGACGAAGGTGAAACTCTCAATAGCTGGCTATGTCAGAGTGGGGATCAGCACTTGGTCATTCTAAGACCAAAATATAATAATGGTGATGTTTATATCTTTGAAGCATTTCCCGAGGAAGGAAGCTCGCTGGTATGGAAATCGTCCCTGACCGTGAATATAGCAAGTGCGAATAACCTTGAGTATCTTGCAAGTGAGGCAACCCCATCTCCCCGCTCGCCAGCACTTGCTTTTCTGATTTCATTGTATCTCTTTACTGTAAGCGTGTGGTGAACGCTATTTAAGACTGGTCAGGTCACGGCCCCTTGCACTTCTCATCCATCAGCCGCAAGTTCGTCTGCAAATGATCGGGCAGGGGACGATTCTTAAGCCTGTCAGTGTAGGCTTGCAGCAATAAAATACATTGAGGCCAAAAGAGCAAATCCAGGCAGGTGATAGAGGGAGTCTGCGTTACTGATAAAGCGTTGCCTGACGCTACCCACATTGTCTACATTGACAGTCAGGACCGATTTCCATGGCCTCACGCTGCCATACCCGGGTAATGCCTCAAACAGATAAACGTCATCACTGCGATATTCGGGTTTGAGAATCACCAGACGCTCGCCTGCATGCTGGCATAACCAGCTATCAACAATGGTTCCCCTGTCGTTCAGCAAACTGACCTTACTGTTGGTCTCTTCACAAAGCGCCACCAACGAATGATTCGCTGCTTCAGAAATATGTTCGGTTTGAGACTGGTTGTAGCCAATCACCCACACTAACTCAACAGGTCGTGGCAATGGATGATTATACCCGGCTGAAGTCGTTTCAGTCGCCCTTGCATTAACCGTTTCAGCCATTGTTGTGGTAAACGTTTCGGTATCAGAGTCAGTGTCATTATAGATTTCGGAAATATTGGTAGGAGCAGGAGTCGTTACAGGAGCAAGAGTCGTCACGGGAGCATGAGTCGTTAAATGATAAGGTTCAGCAACAGGATCGGTTGCAGGACAAATATTTGATTTGGGATCAAGTATTCTACGGCAGTTGGGATCAAGGCTATCAGACATTTTTGCTTCACAGACATGAATCCTGACACGCATATTACGTGTATGGCAACGCCCACCTTCACTACGGTGGATTGAAGACTCAGTGCCATCAGATGTGGATATCAAATAGTAATCTTTTCCCCCTTCAAATAAAGTCGGAGTGCTAGGAGGTGCGCTAGAACGACTACGAAAGATCAGTGGAATTTTATTCAATTTTGTAGGATCAGGGCATAGGTAAAGGACTGCTTTAGGATCATACTTTTTATCTATCCGACAATTATCATAGCTCGTTTTATTGAAGGCCAACCATACATTTTCGTACGTTGTAGAGACTTGTCGATCTTTGCCCCGATGCTTTACAACAATGTCAATGCTCGGACAGATAACATTTATCTTTGCATTTAGCCTTACATACAGGGTTGTATTCACCTCATGCGAAAACAAATCCGGATCCCAAAAAATGCTTTCGTATTCATCAACCGCATAACATACCGACAAAAGATGGAATAACAGTGCGAGTCCAAATAAAACAGGCTTCATATTTTTTCTCCATTACAGCTCAGAAACAAAAGTAGCAGAAATTCCTGCCTACCCATGTCTTTTGTCTTTTCACTAAAAGTTCACGACTTAACCGAATCTTTAGTGCTCTGAAAGTCTGCTATTTTACCGTGGCACACAAGCCAATGTGATGCTATAGAGTCGGGTGTTTAAAAAAATGCTCAGGTGGCTCTTATGTTCCATATATCTTTCTATGTGTCGTGGAGAAAATGTATGAAAGTCAACTTAGTCGGTCTCGTCTTGCTACTCCATCTGGCTAAAGCTCAAGCAGGCCACAACCCTTCAATCATGTGGACTATTGATGCATTTTCAAAAAATGTAAATGAAAGCTTATCCGTACTGCCTCGATCAGTGACATATTTTGTTTGTGGTAATGTTGCCATTTATCTAAAGCCCAGCGAGCACTTTAAAAATCCTGACGAAATGTATGATAACCTTTGGCAAGTCGATAAAGCCGACTATGAACAATGTAAAGTAAATATCACCAAGTCTTCAAGTTTGCTTTTGAGAAAATGCGATACACCTGCTCTTATTCGTTTCCACAGGGTACTATTTACTGAATACGGTGCTGTCGATTCGAGAGTCTATTTGCCAGGTCATTCCTACTATTTTATATCCACAGCAAATGGTACTAAATCTTCACTCGATAACCGTGAAGGCGGTCATTGCCGATCCCATAACATGCGACTTATGGTGTATGTCGAACCCGTCAAAGAATCTGAAACAACGACTTATCCTGAAACAACGACTTATCCTGAAACAACGACTCATTCTGAAACAACGGCTTATTCTGAGACAGGGAATGACACTGAGACAACGACTTACCCTGTGATAACAACTTATCCAACAACTGCCCCAACAGATTTTAGTGATTCAATTAAACAACCCTTTCAACTCGTCTGGAATGTTCGCCATAACGAGAATCAGAATCTGCAAATTAACAAGGAATCAGCGTTTCCCATTGTTGCACTTTGCGAGACTAACAGTGTTATTAACCAGTTGGGCGATGAAGGTGAAATCATCAATAGCTGGCTATGTCAGAGTGGGGATCAGCATTTGGTTATTCTGCGACCAAGATATAATAATGGTGATGTTTATATCTTTGAAGCATTTCCCGAGGAAGGAAGCTCTCTGGTATGGAAGTCGTCCCTGACCGTGAATATAGCAAGTGCGAACAACCTCGAGTATCTTGCCAGTGAGGCAAGCCCTCCCCCCAATTCGCCAGCATTCGCTTTTCTGATTTCATTGTACCTCTTTACTGCAGCCGCATGGTGAACGCTACACGCTTTTAGTAAAATCGATACTTGATGATCGATCCTTAAGAAGGGCTAGCAGCCTGTCGGACTTAAGCGTCCGTAGCGAGGATTACAAGAAATTGAGGATAAAAATTTCTGCTTCTGAGGAGAATAGCGAGCTATTTGACGAAGAAGCAGGAATTTTTAGACCAATTTATTGCAACCGCAGTAGGACAGCTTTAAGTCCGACAGGCTGCTAGAACTAATAGCCCTCTTCTATAACGCTTTCATCCTCGTCAGAATCATCATTGTATTCGTCATCATCGTACTCTCTGTCTTCGACCTCATATTCGACCTCGCCTTCTGATTCAAAGTCCTGCTCCGGGTATGAAGTCGTTTCATTCTGATGCAGATCTTCTTCGCCGAAGTCGAACTGCGCAGAATCAGTATTATTCTGTTCTTCAAAAAGATCCATTTCGTTGGCAACAGTAAACCCGAGCCCCAGAATAGCCAAAATGAAAACAGCCCCCTTCAAAAGGTTTTTCATGGACATAGCCTCCCTGCCAATCCGTGTCACTATGAGTTAACGACTTTTATCAGATTTCCTGAACCTCTTGCCAGAGCTTCCTCAGACGTTTGTCGGATACCGGGAAACGGGTTCCCAGTTTCTGGGCAAATAGTGAGACGCGATACTCTTCCAGCATCCAGCGGTAAAGCATCAGGTTTTCATCCACCATTTTATGCTTCTCATGAATGGCTTTACGTTTTTCCCAAGCCTTAAAAAGGGTAGCCAGCTCCTCTGACCAGGCCCTGTCTTTGTTGACCTGGGCAGGCAGTTTCTCCTGTCTTACCTCAATGCCTTCGAGGAATCTTGGATAGTGCCTGAGCCACTCAATGCCGGCATCACAGAGAAAACCGGGATAGATCAGCTGACCCAGATGCTGTTTGATATCGGACAGTGAAAAAGCCCGGTCAAAGGATAGGTTGCCCTTCAGTTGTTTACTGATGTTGTGAGCTTTCTGAAAAATCTCAAACAGCAAGTTATCCACCTCTTGCGCAAAAGGCACCAGCTGGTCTTTTCGCTCTTCAATCAGAGCGTTGAAAGCTGCTTCATCTCTTGGCCCCTTATTGGCAGATGACAGGGCAGGATCACCAACAAACACCTCTGAAATGAGGAACGCCTGAAGATCCGCCTCCAGTACCCTGGCTTGCATGATGCCTGTGGCCAGCAGCTTCACCTGTTTCAGATGCGTCATTTTCGTCAAGGCAAACTTCAACTGGCTGGACAGTTTGAACTGCAACAGGCGAGTCACACCCATGCGGTGAGTGGCTTCAGCCATGGCCTTGTCTTCAAACAGTTTCACGGCCACTGAACTGTTCTGATCCACCAGAGCCGGATAGGTTTTAAGTACCAGACCACCCACTTTACGGGTTATTTCTTCCGGCAGCTCACCACAAGTCCAGTCTTTCAGGCCTTCCTGCTCCAATGAACTGTCCGTGAGTCTGCGCATACTGTCTTCAGACTCCCGACCAAACTGTTCTTTGAGTCTGGTCAGATCACGGCCCTGTCCAAGCAGCTTGCCGTTCTCATCCATCAGCCGGAAGTTCATCTGCAAATGATCGGGCAGATCATGGCTATCCCAGTGCTCATCCAGAATACGCACACCGGACATACGATGCAGGTGATGTCCCAGTATATCGGTCAGGGGTTCATCGCAGACAGACATAGACTCCATAGCGCCCCGAATATAATCCGGTACCGGGACAAAGTTTTTGCGCACCGCCTTGGGCAAGGCTCTGACCAGGGCGACACACTTGTCGTAAAGCATACCGGGCACCAGCCATTCCAACCGGTGTTTAGGCAACAATCTCAGAGCCTGTACCGGTAATGTCAGCGTCACCCCATCGTCCGGGGCACCTGGTTCAAAATGATACGACAGTGGTAGCTCCAGTCCGTCCCAGCGGAAACAATCCGGGTATTTGTTCTCAGTTACCTCACCTGCGTCGTGCCTCATCAGATACTCTTTGGTGAGGTACAACCGCTGAGCATCCTGTTTCTCAGCTTCCTTACGCCACTTTTCAAAACCCGCTCCGTTGTGGATATTGGCGGGCAGCTTTTCATCGTAGAACTGATAAAGGGTTTCCGGGTCTACCAGAATATCTCTGCGTCGAGACTTGGCTTCCAGTTCATCCACTTCCTGAATCAACGACAGGTTGTGGGACTGGAACTTGCCCTTTGACTGATAATGCCCCTCTACCAGAGCTTCCCGGATAAAAATCTCACGGGCTACCACGGGGTCAATAGCGCCATAACCGACCCGACGACGACCCACAATAATCAGGCCGTAAAGAGTCACCTGCTCAAACGCCAGCACCTGAGCTCTTTTCTTCTCCCAGTGGGGTTCAAAATAATTTTTTTTGACCAGATGACCCGCCAGCGGCTCAATCCACTGAGGCTCAATTTTGGCATTGGTGCGGGCAAACAGTCTGGAGGTTTCCACCAGCTCAGCCGTCATCAGCCACTTGGGCTTGCGCTTATTCAGTGTTGATGACGGGAAGATATAAAAGCGACGGTTACGCGCACCCAGATAATCCCCGTCATCGTCTTTGCTGCCCAGATGAGAAAGCAAACCCGCCAGCAGGGATTTATGAATATCCGCATAACTCGCTTCGTCATCATTCACTTTCAGACCGACCTCTTTACAGGCCAGCGCTAATTGCCGGTGCAGATCCCGCCACTCACGCATTCTCATAAACGACAGGAACTGCTGTTTGCAATATTTACGCAACTGGTTCTGGGACAGCTGCTGACGCTGCTCTTCATAGGTATTCCAGAGCTGAACCAGACTCATAAAATCCGAGTCGTCGTGATAATGTTCACGGTGTCGCTGATCAGCAGCCTGCTTTTTCTCTGCCGGTCGCTCTCTTGGGTCTTGAATCGCCAGAGCACTGGTGATGACCAGCAATTCGCCAAGAGCACGGTTTTTATCGGCTTCCACCAGCATTCGGGCCATTCGGGGATCAACCGGCAATCTGGAAATCTGCTGACCGATGCGAGTCATACGACGTTTTTCGGTGACGGCACCCAGCTCCTGCAACAGCTTAAAACCATCGTTGATCGCCTTGGTATCCGGCGCATCGACAAAAGGAAAGGCAGCAATATCACCCAACCCCAACCGGAGCATCTGCAAAATAACCGCCGCCAGATTGGTTCTGAGAATTTCGGCATCGGTAAATTCAGGACGTCCCAGAAAGTCTTCTTCAGAATAAAGTCGGTAGCAAATACCTTCTGCTACACGACCACATCGACCTTTTCGCTGATTGGCCGAGGCCCGGGATATCGGCTCAATGGGTAGCCGTTGAACTTTCGAACGGACACTGTAACGGCTAATTCTTGCCGTACCCGGGTCAATAACGTATCGAATCCCCGGTACGGTCAGGGAGGTTTCCGCTACGTTGGTGGACAGGATAACTCTTCGACCACCGCCATGAGGCTGAAAAATGCGGTTTTGTTCTGCCGCAGAAAGGCGGGCATAAAGAGGGAGAATCTCGGTATGGGCCAGCCGGGCGTCCTTGAGGAACTTGTTGGTTTCCCGGATTTCCCGCTCACCGCTGAGAAATACCAGCACATCCCCCAGACGTCCGCCATTGCGTGAACGTTCGAGCGCTTCTATATCTCGCAGACAGGACAGTATGCCCTGCTGAGCCCTCAGGTCCGCATCCCGACCTTCCAGTTCCAGATCTTCCAGGGGGCGATAATTGACATCGACGGGATAGGTTCGGCCAGACACCTCAATGACAGGCGCATGGTCAAAATGCTTTGAGAACCGCTCAACATCGATGGTGGCCGAAGTGATAATCAACTTCAAATCGGGTCTTTTGGGTAACAGAATTTTCAGATAACCCAGCAGGAAATCAATATTCAGGCTGCGCTCATGGGCTTCATCAATAATGAGGGTATCGTAGCGGTTGAGGAAACGATCATTCTGAATCTCTGCCAGCAAAATACCATCGGTCATCAGTTTAATCAGGGTATTCTGATTGCCATGATCAGTGAATCGAACCTGGTAGCCTACCTGTTCACCCACAGGCACTTTCAGCTCCTGCGCTATCCGGCTGGCGACTGAACGCGCTGCCAGTCTTCTCGGCTGAGTGTGGCCTATCTGACCAACAATGCCCCGACCGGCTTCCAGACAGATTTTCGGAATCTGGGTGGTTTTGCCGGAACCTGTTTCACCCGCAATAACAACGACCTGATGTTTTTCAATCGCTTCACGGATCTCATCACGACGGGCTACCACTGGCAGCGCCTCATCGTATTCAATCTCAGGAACAGCCTGTTGCCTTTCCTCAACTCTGGAAGTGGAAAAAGCGATTCTTTCCTGCAGCTTATCCATCGCCGCCTGATCGCTGGTTTTCAGTCTCTGAATCTGCCTGCGAATGGGAAAACGATCCCTGACCATGCATTGGTCCAGAGCGTCATACAGTGCTTTCTTCTGTGAGTGGCCGGACACTCATATCTCCCGGAAAATGCATTTCAATCAAAACGCGCGATTATACTCGCTCTGAGCCTTGATATCCGTTTTTCTTTTCTAGGAGGCTGACCGGCGGGCCAGGTATTTAAAGCTCTCGTTTTCTCAACTCTGCATCACGTAATTAACGACAAAAAATCTTACCGGGATCAGTGGTCGGCAATGCCTCCCGAAATTCAATCTGTTCAGACACTTTGAAGCCGGTCAGATGCTTGCTTTTCAGTTTCCCCGATAGAGAGCCGGTTGAAAAAAACCTTAAATCATTTACTAATTGTTTCATTTTTGCCATAAGATGTTTAGTGACTATACGAGACAAGTCTTGAACCGCCCTACTCCGCCTACCAGATAAAGGGACTTACCCAATACCCAAGGCTAAAGAGCAGAATTTCAACAATAACCAGAGCAGCTCCACGGCATGAAAATTTACACACTGAAAAGCGACGACCATAACATTCCTCTCTATTGTTGGAATCACCTTCCGGAATGCGTCAACCGCAAAGGCATTGTTCACATCAGCCATGGCATGGCGGAATATGGACAGCGTTACCGTTCTTTTGCCACAGAACTGAATCAGGCAGGCTACATTGTCTTCGCTCATGATCACAGAGGGCACGGTGCCTGTATTGAGCAAAATGGTGAAGGCTATTTCGCCAGGCAGCGTGGCTGGCATAAAGTGGTGGATGATCTGGCAACCGTTGTTGAGTTTATCCAGAAAAAATTGCCCGGCGTCCCGCTGATCCTTATGGGTCACAGTATGGGGAGCTACATTCTTCAGAGCTATCTGGTCCAACATACTCCCAGGCTGGCAGGCGCTATTCTCTCCGGCTCAAATTATGCTCCCAGACTGTTACTGGAAGCTGGCCTGCTAATAGCCAAAGTTGAATGCCGCCGACAAGGCAAGAAAGGCATAAGCCCACTGATCAGGCAATTGACCTTCTCCAGCTACAACCGCCAATTCAAGCCAAATCGAACTGAGTTCGACTGGCTCAGCAGAGACCCGGATGCGGTGGATGACTACATCGCCGATGAACTCTGTGGTTTCCACTGCAGCAATCAACTGTGGCACGATCTCTTCAGGGGGTTGCTCCACATCAGAGCCTGCCACCACCTTAAACAGATTGAATCGGAGCTGCCTGTTCTGGTCATGGGCGGTGAAAAAGATCCGGTCAGCGCTCCGGAAGGACAACAGAAACTTACCAAAGCATTACGGAAAGCCGGTTTAAAAAATGTCACACTGAGCCTTTATCCTGAAGGCCGTCACGAAATGTTGCATGAAACGAATTCTCAGCAAGTGACACAACGCCTGTTACAATGGATTGATCAAACAATCAGGAGCAATGAATGCTCTTCAGTGAATGACACCATTCCAATGGTTACAGAGCCCTGATCACAAAAAGTCTCTCAGGGCATTAATGGATTTTCAGTCGGCAGTATTTACTGCCGCCCTTTTTTGTTATTTTGCCTCTAAGGGCCAATGATAATGCGTAAACTGGAAAACACCCCGTTTGATGAGCTAAAAATCGGGGATAAAGAAACTCTGACCCGAACACTGACCGAACAGGATCTTCTGCTGTTCGCCAAAGTGTCCGGTGATACCAACCCGGTACATCTGGACAAGGATTTTGCCGCCACCACCCAGTTTGAGGGACGGATTGCTCACGGAATGTGGACCTCCTCTCTAATCTCCTGCGCCCTCGCAACAAAGCTGCCCGGACCCGGCGGAATTTACCTGTCACAGGAAGTCAGGTTCATGCGTCCTGTCAAAATTGGTGACACAGTTACCGTTGAACTGGAAGTGGTAGACCTTAATGAACGTCGCAAGCGGGCAACCCTCTCCACGAAGGTGGTCAACCAGAACGGTAAAACAGTGGTTAAGGGCAAAGCAGAAGTCATGCCCGCCATTGAAAAAGTGGTGGTGGATGAATACCCGTTACCCGATGTAGAGCTGATTAACTGAGCCTGACCACCTTCAGCCGGTCAGCGTTTCCAGCGCTATCAAATTACTTAGGGCAACAGAGTTTTTCTGACCACACACAGCTCTGTCTGCCTTGAAACCAGAACAAACTTCAGGACGGTCAGACTGACCAAAGATTTTGCAAAGATTATTGTCATCAAGCTGAACACAACGAACCCCGGCGGGCTTGCCTTCAGGCATACCCGGTATAGCAGAAGAAATTGAAGGTGCTATACAACAGGCACCGCATCCGAGACGACATTCCACTTACCTACCCTCGTAATCCGAAAAACAATCAAAAACCCCCTGTTAATGAATGAAACTGACAGGCGGCGGCATTCTAATGCTTCGATGGCCCGATAGAAACAAGGATATCTCGCAAGGTACAAACACACATCCCGAAAGGTATATTTTTCACACCTGATAGGTTAGCGTAGCCGCGAATCATTGAAAGAAGTAAAGAAAGTTCATGACATCACTCCATATCTCCAGCCAGTTTGATGGCGGTAACATCAGGGTTATCAACAAGGACAATCCGGAGCATATTCAGCTGGAAATCAACAAAGACGTTAATTCCGGGTTTTATCAGTGGTTTTACTACCGGGTCGGAGGCGCTGAAGGTCAACCCCTGACTATGCATCTGAATAATGCCCCGGAATCATCCTACGCAAAAGGCTGGATCGATTACCGAGCGGTTGCCTCCTATGACAGAGAGCACTGGTTCCGTGTCGATACCGCTTACGACGGTGAAAAACTGACCATTCAGCACACTCCCGAATGTAATACGGTCTATTACGCTTATTTTGCCCCCTACTCCATGGAACGCCATCATGACCTGATTGCCTGGGCTCAGCAATCGGCCATTGTCCAGACGGAAACCCTGGGAGACACCCTGGACGGGCAACCCATGGACCTGTTAAAAATTGGTGCTGGCGAAGGCAAGCGCACATGCTGGGTCATTGCCCGACAACACCCCGGTGAAACCATGGCGGAATGGTGGATGGAAGGCTTCCTTCAGCGACTGCTGGACCCTGCCTGCCCGGTTGCTCGTGAACTGTTGAAAAAAGCCGTTTTCTACGTCGTGCCCAACATGAATCCAGACGGCAGCCGTCGTGGTTACCTGCGCAGTAATGCCTGTGGTGCCAATTTGAACCGGGAGTGGGCTGCCCCCACCCCGGAAAGAAGCCCTGAAGTGCTGCTGGTAAGGAACAAAATGGATGAGACTGGTGTCGACCTGGCTCTGGATGTCCACGGTGACGAAGCCCTGCCCTACAATTTTATTGCAGCGGCTGAAGGCATTCCTTCCTGGACCGATCGACTCAATGCTTTAACCGAAAACTATCTGCAGGCCCTGGTTCAGGCCAGCCCGGATTTCCAGACAGAATTCGGTTATCCAAAAGATGAACCCGGCAAGGCCAACATGACGGTTTGCACTGCAGCCCTGGCTGAACGCTTCGATTGTTTATCAATGACTCTGGAAATGCCTTTCAAGGACACAGTGGACTCACCGGATGAGTACCAGGGCTGGAGCCCTGAAAGAAGTCAGGCTCTGGGAGCCGCCAATCTCAATGCCATGTTCGCAGTCATTGACCACTTGCGCCAGGACGCTTAAATAAAGGGTATGGTCTTCACTCGGAAGGCCATGCCTTACAAAAAACATTTCCTACAAGATAGCCCGATTAAAGAAGATTCTGAGGAGTGACTGGCAACTATTCCGAAGCAAGCTACTGTGATTTAGCAACTTAGCGATCAAACCTCTTAACGGGAGTGTGCTTCATGAATTATATAAATCCTCAACTTATAAAATCAGGTTTAGTTTCACAACGGTTGTTGTTTTTTCTAACCTTCGCGACCCTGTCACTATTGATCAATGCGACACCGGCCAGATCTGAGTTTGCTGATTGTTCTCTCATTGTTAAACCCGACGGGGCATCTGCCGGATATGGTCGCTGTCCTGTCGATAAACGTTGTAACGCTTCAGATGTTGCAAACGATTGTATACCGGAGTTCGGACCCAAACTGAAAAATGGCCGGTTCGGTCCTTCTATTCGCCAATGGGGAAGTTCCAGAGTCGGGAGCCTGAACAAGCCTGTCGCTGTGGCAGAAAACCCCAATGCAAGAGGT
This sequence comes from Endozoicomonas sp. ISHI1, assembly GCF_024606225.1. Lineage (GTDB taxonomy): Bacteria > Pseudomonadota > Gammaproteobacteria > Pseudomonadales > Endozoicomonadaceae > Endozoicomonas_A. Next base: position 21,911 of record NZ_JAGRPU010000043.1, read on the forward strand.
CAGCTCTTTGTCTTGAACAGTGCCGATGACAGCATAAGCATCTTTTACTGTCCCGGTGTCAAGGCTTCATACGAGCCTGAACATCGTCGCGACCTGGCTTCCTGCCATTTCATGCACCGACCCACAGATATCGCCTTTGGTGGCTCACCCACCTTGGGTGATGTCCCCGAATTTAAAGGGCAGAAGGTTCATAATTTAAGCAAGACCGGAACATTTGCTACCACAGGTGGGAGCTGTAATGATTATACGGCATCTGCCTTTATGGGAGAGTATTTCACCCAGCGAACCTGCTCGGACTTTATGGGACCTTCTCTTTGGGCAAACAACCTTAAAACATTCGCTATTCAAAACAATAATTTTTTTCCAGATAATCTTAAAGAAAAGCCTTATGGTTCCCACATCGACATGGTTCATCAAGAGCCCTTCTCAATGGGCATCACCTGGGAAGGCCGGGAAGCCGGTTTTTGGTCATGGGACGTCGGCCCTGACTCTAAATATGGAAGTATTGTGTACACCAATATTACCCGCACCCATGGATATGGTGGGCATGAGCATAGCTATGCCTATCTCTATCGGTATGAAAATACAACCATGTATAAAAAGACGGGACGTAATCTTGTTCCCGGACACATGGCCAGATTCGACAGATACCTGTTCGTGGCCAATCCTGCAGGAGGCGTGATCAACGTTCTTGATACTGATAGCGGGACGGTAGCAGGTGATGTAAAGCACAGAGATGAATGGCGTGAAAAATACGCCGCTTACTCCAAAATATCAGGCGCCCGCTTTACTGAGCTCAGTGTCGCCGGACTTGAACTAAAAAGTCCCAGCGGTCTGGTCATTTCTGATAGTAAGCTGTTTGTCAGCGATTCTGATACTGGAAAGATCCATGCTATTCGCCTGGACACTTCAGGAAACCATACCTACATTGGCAGTATTCAAACACCCGCAAGCCAGATTGCAGGTCTCGAAGTCGATCAGAAGACCCAACGCATCTGGTTTGTTGATGCTGTGTGGCACACACTGAATGTTGTTGAACCCCTGTGCCAGAGCCGCGATGACTGTGAATCTGAATCACCCTGGGGTCAGGAATGCGCCCCTGACACCGATGAAAATGGCAAGACTGTTTGGCAAGCGCATCTGGATAGCTCTGGCAACCATGAAAATTGGCAAGGTTGCGCCAGATACTACTACTATGTGTGCCCGGGGGGTAATTCACATCAAAACAGCAAGCTTCCCGTTTGCCATGAACAGGGGGGCACATGGAGAGATGCGCTGGTAAGCTGGGTTGATGGCAAGAGCACCTGCAGATGCATGTCCTCTGAATCAAGTCGGATCGTTGCTTCCGCCTGGCTGCCACTGGGTGCTTTATCAGTACTGGCTCTTCATTACCCGCACAGGTAGTCATGCTTCAAGGAAAGACATGGTTTTGACCCAAAAAGCCATGTCTTCCAAAACCTGGTTATGACTTAAATCACCTGACTCAGAAAGGACTGCAGGCGTTCACTGTCTGGATTATCAAAGAAGCTATCAGGAACACTGTCTTCTAACAGTTCACCAGACTCCATGAACAGAACCCGGTCGGCTACTTCGCGGGCAAAGCCCATTTCATGAGTCACCACAACCATGGTCATACCTGAACGAGCCAGTTGTTTCATAACTTCCAGAACCTCACCGACCATTTCCGGGTCCAGTGCAGAAGTCGGCTCATCAAACAACATGATCTTCGGCTGCATAGCTAATGCCCGAGCTATGGCTACACGTTGCTGCTGACCGCCCGATAACTGAGGTGGAAAACTCCCGGCTTTGTCAGACAGGCCGACTTTGGCCAGCAGCTCTACTGCCCGGTCTTCTGCATCGTTTCTGGAGATACCACGAACTTTCATGGGCGCCAGACAGATATTGTCCAGTACACTCAGGTGAGGAAACAGGTTGAAGGACTGGAAGACCATCCCCACTTCTTCCCTCAGTTTATTGACATCTCCGGGAGTGGTCAGGGAGATTCCGTCCACAACGATTTCACCGGCATTGATAGTTTCCAGCTGATTCAGGGTACGCAGAAAAGTTGATTTGCCTGAACCACTGGGCCCAACCACGACCACCACTTCCCCTTCCCTGATGGTCTGACTGACATTCTTCAGGGCGTGAACACCATTTGGGTAGACCTTGTGAATATCTGTCACGGTGATAATAGCGTCAGCTTCTTGCGGCATACTTCACCTCCATCCTTCTGACGACATACGACAGGATACCGGTCAGCACCAGGTAAAGTGCCGCAACCGTGAACCAGACTTCAAAGGGACTGAAGGTACTGCTGACCGTTTCCCGACCGGCTTTGGTCAGATCAGTCAGAGAAATAACCGAAACCAGTGAAGAGTCCTTGATCAAGTTGATAAACTGACCGGCCAACGGTGGCAGAACCCGTTTGAAAGCCTGGGGCAGGATGATATATCGCAAGGTATCACCCCGGCTCATTCCAAGACTGCGTCCGGCTTCCATCTGACCTTTATTGATCGACTCAATACCGGCTCGAATAATCTCTGCAATGTAGGCACCAGTGAAAATCGACAGCGCCGCAACGCCCGCTGTGAAACGATCCAGATGAAGAACCGTGCCAATAAAGAAATAAACAATGAAAATTTGCACCAGCAGCGGGGTGCCACGAATGACCTCGACGTAGAGTATCGAGAGATTTCTCAACGCCGGATTGGGAGAAATTCTCGCCAGTCCTGAAATCACCCCCAGGAGAATGGCAAAGACAATGGAGACCAGCGACAGCTTGATGGTCATCACCAGACCATTGGCTATGGGCCCGGCTTTCCATTCATAACTGACGGCCAGCAGATCGCCTTCAAAGACCAGATCACCGTCATAAACCTGAACGTCGGAAAATCCTTTAATAACAGTCTGCTCTGAGTCATTAAAGTCATTCACCAGGACCAGTTGCCCACTGTCGTTAGTTGCAACCGTACCGTCGAATTCTGCTCTGAGTGGATTTTCTGCCTTGTAGAAGACGTATTGAGGAATGCGCTCCCAGCGCCAGATATAATCAATCGACTGACTTGACTTGTAGATACCCACGCCCATCAGCAGCAATAACACACCGAAGACCAGGTTCCACAGAACCTGGTTCGGCTGTTTTTCCATTTGCAACGGACGGCCGGCTACGGGTTTACTGCTCAGCACTTAGTTCAGAGTCTTCTGCCATTCGGAGCTTTCGAACCACTTGGCATAAATCTTATCGTAGGTGCCATCGGCCTTGATTTGACTCATAAAGTTATTCAACCAGTTTTCGAAGTCAGGATCTCCTTTACGAATACCCCAGGCCAGAGGCTCATGAGTGAAGGCAGTGTCCAGATGAGTCAGCTTGCCTTCATTCTGGCTGGAGTAAATCGCATTGAATGGAAAGTCGTATACGAAAGCATCTGCTTTGCCATTGGCGACTTCCAGAGCACCATCGGCTTCCGTTTCAAACAGACGGATACTGGCTTTACTCAAGTAACGCTTGGTTGCCTGTTCACCGGTAGTACCCAGCTTGGTAGCCACGGTGTACTTCTTGTTATTCAGATCCTTGTAGCTCTTGATTTCACCTTCCAGGCCCTTACGCAGCAGGATGCTTTGACCTACGACAATGTAAGGCTGGGCAAAGTTGATCTGCAGGTTACGTTGTGGCGTCAGGGTCATGCCGGACATAATGATGTCAAACTTGCCGGTCAGCAGGGCAGGAATGATTCCATCCCATGCAGTGTTGACCAGTTCCAGCTCGACGCCCATGGCTTTGGCCATCTGACGGGCAATGTCCACATCAAAACCAACAATATCACCACGTTTGTTGGTCATTTCAAAAGGCATGTAGCCTGCTTCCATACCAACACGCAGGGTTTTGCGCTCAATGATTTCGTTCAGGGTAGACTCTTGCCAAAGCTCTGTATCAGCAGCAAACAGGCTGGTGCTAAAAGCCAGCATAAACGTCAGAAATACCATTATTTTTTTCATTATTTTTCACTCCAGGGTTCCGGTTTGCCCGGAACTCAGTCACTACCAGTTTTTATAATGTGAAATAGGCTGCCAAAGCAGAACAGTATCTCGCTTTTTATCGTTTTATTCGGCCTTCAACAGAAGGTCATTTCATTTGCCTACAAGACTCGGGTATTTTACATATACAAGTCGATTTGAACAGTACTTTAGTGCTATTTAATACTGAACTGAGAAGTTCGCTAAAGTGTGGAGCAACGACCACTTGTTTTTCTACCTTTGACTTCAGGATGGTATAAAGTGCACAAAACGTTGAAGCCATCTGGAGAGTGTCTGCCATGCTGAGTCTGATTCTGTACTTCCTCATCAACGGTCTGGCTGTTTTCATCACCGCCAGAATCCTCAAAGGTGTAGACATTGAAAATTATGGCAGTGCGCTGCTGGTATCGATCCTGCTGACAGTGGTCAATACCTTTGTCAAACCGATTCTGTTTTTCCTGACGCTGCCCATCACCATCCTGACTCTGGGTTTATTTTCTTTGGTACTGAATGCCCTGATGCTGATGATCGTTGATTACTTTATGGACAGTTTCAACATTAAAAACTTTGGCTGGGCGCTGATCATGAGCATTGTTCTTTCTATCGTCAATGCAGCATTGCTCTTTCTCATACCGGGCGTAATGGCGCTGTAAAACAGAAGGAGCAGGTCCCGGGCCTGTTTCTGATTAAGATTATTTCCTGCAGACTAATACATCATTATTCGACATGGTGGATTCAAAGATTCAGAACAGGCACTTATGCCCATCTGACCATATATGTAGAACGGCGCACCTTATGTTTTCTACCTTGCTGTCGAGACATATTTGCAGAGACTCTGATGAAAGGAACCCTGATGAAAAGGATCACTCTGGGACTGGCCAGCTTCTTCGTCCTGCTCATTTTGCCACTGACCCAGACCAACGCACAGGAAGCGGCTTTGAACTTTTATTTTCAGGAAGATCCGGGTACCAGGGGATATGCGGTCACGCTGCCACTGATGCTGAACCCCTCTTCTCGAAATCAACCTATGGAGTTCAATGAATTTCCAGCTTTCAGAGTATCCGTTCAACAGAGTATGCAGAGACTGGATATTCTTTTCTACGACAAACTTTCCGGCAAGTTGCTGACCAAGGTGCGTTACCCGATAGTGAACCGCATGAAGAATACTTTTCAGACACAGGGATTTACCGGGCTTCAATATATACACCATCCTAATGGAGCTGTATTGCAGTTTATTGGAATGGTGAGGTAGGCAACAGTGTCTGATTAACCGTCTGGATCATCCTGAAACTCGTCGTCAAGATTAGAGCTCCCGCTTCTGTTCCGGGCCGGAGAGGCAATCGACTCTTGAGCAGACACTATCGATATGCTCCTGCATGCTCACATTATCACAACCTTGCAGAGTGTGAGAGCATAGCGGGCAGCTGATCTGACAGTGGAAAAACGCCCAGTGATTAATCAGTTCTTGTTGCGACCCCAGTGGCAGATCAACCGTAAAATTCGCATTCCCGAACTGTTGAAGACGGCCTCCCATCAGAATCAACCGAAGCAGGGACCCCTCCCCCTCATCACCCAGACAGGAGCCGCATCGATATGAATCAATATGAGTAGCCAGATGGGTTTGCAGGGCTTGCTGGTTACTGATGGTCTCAAAACAAAAACCACATCTGTATTGCAAATGTTCATTCATATGCGAAGCAGTAGGCCGGATGTCGTCAGACTCATTAAATGGGCATTCAAATAACGGACATCCGGCCCGCTCCCGATGTGAGGCCTCAAAATGAGCGGTGTTGTCTGTCTCTGCTGTCAAAATAGTAAAACAGGATTCGAAACAGAAAGCATAACAGTGTGATGACAGAGTATTCAGGAGTTGTTGCAGAGGAAGTTGTAATACTTCCGTATGATTACAATGATGGCAAAATTCATTGACAACGCCTACGCATCGCTGTTGCAGATGCTGCGCAGTAAGATGTTCCCTGACACCCTGCTGATCGAGTTCCATCGCCTCATAATCAACAGGACACAGATTACAGTGAATTCCGGGCCTTCTTTTCTTGCCACAGCATGGACACTTGGCAGGTGAGGCTCCAAAGCGCTGATAACAGTCTTCACAGAGACCTCTGCGACAACAGGAGTATTGCCAGGAGACCCCGTTTTTCTGACAATGCCAACACAGACAAGGATTCTTTTTATCTTCAGACTTATCCTTGCGCTCATCGCCATTATTCTCATTGTGATCATCCCCCCCAGTCGAAACAGGCATAACTGACTGAGAAGCGTCCTCTTCCATACCGTCATCGTCTTCTTCATGACCCAGTCCGCTATCGGTAGATCTGCTCATTTCACCGATTCGGCTTACAGCGACACCCCACTGCAAAATTCCTGGCAGGATGCTGTAAAGAGAGATCAGACTATTAGCCTCAACCGGTTCAGAAGCCCTGTCAACAAAGCTTGAGTCCCTGGTCTGGACCGCTTTTAGCTTCAGGCTGGAATCAGCAGGCAGATAGGCATTGAGCAAGGGATTCAGAAAAATCAGCAACAGAGTTTCATGACAAAAAGACACACCCGGCTTTTCGTCCATTGCAGCCTGAGCAGGGCCCCACCAAACCAGTGTGGCCAGTGGCAGGAACATCAATATCCTTAAGGCTCTGTACACCATAAGACAGATTAATTATTTTAATGAGACTGTGAATATAGTTGCTGAGTTTCACTCTGCCAATGAGGTACTTTTCAATATGACCAGTACTCTCCGATATGAAATGAGTCTCACCGTGCTGGATCTGTAGGAATCTTGTACTTCAGATCACGCACAGACGTGTGCACTGCCTTGCCCTTCTGAGCCTGTGACAAGCAGAAATCAATCACTTGACTGTACATTACAAAGCTTTCGTTTTCGTTGTTGCCTTCTGTGATCCGCCAGGGCTTTCAAGTTGGGCAGGATCTTCTGGCACTCAGGGCAGGTTTGCTCCGGGGTGTGATATTGACTTCTGTGAACCGACAGGGCTTGAGCGTTTGGCAGGGTCTTCTGGCACTCAGAGCAGGTTTGCTCCGGGGTGTGATCTTTTCTTTTGTGAACCGACAGGGCTTGAGCGTTTGGCAGGGTCTTCTGGCACTCAGGGCAGGTTTGCTCTCCGGTGTGATATTGACTTTTGTGAACCGACAAGGCTTGAACGTTTGGCAGGATCTTCTGGCACTCAGGACAGGTTTGCTCCGGGGTGTGATCTTTTCTTTTGTGATTCGATAGCGCTTTAGCATTTGGCAGGGTCTTCTGGCACTCAGGGCAGGTTTGCTCTGGGGTGTGATCTTTTCTTCTGTGAGCCGACAGAGCTTGAGCGTTTGGCAGGATCTTCTGGCACTCAGGGCAAGTTTGCTCTGGGGTGTGATCTTTTCTTTTGTGATCCGACAGGGCTTGAATGTTTGGCAGGATCTTCTGGCACTCAGGACAGATCCGCCCTCCGGTGTGATATTGACTTTTGTGAGCCGTCAGGGCTTGAACGTTTGGCAGGATCTTCTGGCACTCAGAGCAGGTTTGCTCTGGGGTGTGATCTTTTCTCTTGTGATTCGACAGAGCTTGAACGTTGGGCAGGGTCTTCTGGCACTCAGGGCAGTTTCGCTTTCCGGTGTGATATTTACTTTTGTGAGTAGTCCGTGAGGCTTGAGAGCTAAATGATTTTTCACAGCCGGGGTGATCACATCGGTATTTTTTGGAGCCTGCCTTTCTTTGTTTTTTCGCAGAAGGCGGATTAAATTTTAATGATGGACCGGTTGTACTGTCAGCTCCCGAGACAACTGCCGGAGCTCCGGCAGGATGGCTTACCGGGCCAGATTCCTGATCGCCTGTTTGCCAATAGACATCTGCTCTGCAAGCGAAAGAGTCGTCTGAGGTTGAACACCGGATAGTTGTTGATGGAGCGAAGATACAGCGTCCTCGTCGATGACAACAGGGCTGTTCATGGCAATTTTCATCAAGGCTATGTCGGGAGTCCGTGGGCCGACCTGAATTTTCATCATTATGGTCGTTGTCGTATAGATAATACGATTTTTCTGAATGACTATTGAATGACTGACCATGATCTTCTGGCTCCGTTGTCCGGGAATAGTTACCGCCGCCCGCTCCGTTCATCAAAGTGATGATCTGAAATTTATTTCGCCTACAGTGTTTGTCATCAGGCGGTGAGCCCGACTCTGGATATCCGTTTGTGCAGGTAATGTGTGATGGTTCGTTTTGCATCGGCCCCCAATCGGTCATTGGCATCGCAGATAATGTGCCCGGCTCGTTTTTTACAGAAAAACTCTGGCTTGTCGAAACCCCATTCTGGTTAACCTCAACGATAAAATGGTAAGCCTGCGGCTCAACCGGGCAGATGAAAGGCACAAACACCAATACGTGCAAGAGTAGACTTTTAATGGTTCTATCCTTTGTTTTCTATGGCCAGGAGCAATGAGGATAGACGAGATTTGTCATCGGTTAACCCGCCGCAGGTGATAAACAGATGGACATATACATTGCACTTCAGATCATGCCCAGACGTATGCAGTACCTTTCTCTCTTCAGCCTGTGACAAGAAGACATCAATCACTTGACTGTACATCATCAAGCTTTCGTTTTCGGTGTTGCCTTCTGTGATCCGACAGGGCTCTCGCATTTGGCAGGATCTTCCGGCACTCAGGGCAGGTTTGCTCTCCGCTATGATGTTGACTGTTGTGATTCGACAGGGCTTTCGCGTTTGGCAGGGTCTTCTGGCACTCGGGGCAGATTTGCTCTCCAGTGTGATCTCTTCTTTTGTGAGACGTCAGGGCTTGAGCATTTGGCAGGGTCTTCTGGCACTCAGGGCAGGTTTGCTCTCCGGTGTGATATTTACTTCTGTGAACCGACAGGGCCGGAGCGTTTGGCAGAGTCTTCTGGCATTCAGGGCAGGTTTGCTCTCCGGTATGATCTTTTCTTTTATGATCTGACAGGGCATTCGCATTTGGCAGGATTTTCTGGCACTCAGGGCAGGTTTTCTCCCCGGTGTGATATAGACTTTTGTGAACCGACAGGGCTTGAGTGTTCGGCTGGGTCTTCTGACACTCAGGACAGGTTTGCTCCGGGGTGTGATCTTTTCTTTTGTGAACCAACAGTGCTCTCGCGTTTGGCAGGGTCTTCTGGCACTCAGGGCAGGTTTGCTCTGGGGTGTGGTACTTTCTTTTGTGATCCGACAGGGCTTCAGTGTTTGGCAGGATCTTCTGGCACTCAGCGCAGGTTTGCTCTGGGGTGTGCTCTTTTCTTTTATGATGCGACAGCGCTGGAGCGTTTGGCAGGGTCTTCTGGCACTCAGGGCAGGTTTGCTCCCCAGTGTGATCTTTTCTTTTGTGAGTCGACAGCGCTTGAGCGTTTGGCAGGATCTTCTGGCACTCAGGGCAGGTTTGCTCTGGCGTATGATATTTTCTTTTGTGAACCGACAGGGCTTGAGCGTTTGGCAGGGTTTTCTGGCACTGAGGGCAGCTTTGCTCTCCAGTGTGATATTGACTTTTGTGAGATCTCAATGAGCCCTGAGAGCCAAGTAATTTTTCACAGCCGGGGTGATCACATCGGTATTTTTTGGAGCCTGCCTTCCTTTGTTTTTTCGCAGGAGGTGGATTTGATGTTAATGATGGGCCGATTGTGCTGTCAGCTCCCGAGACCACTGTTGAAGTTTCTTCAGGATGGCTTACCAAGCCAGATTCCTGATCGCCTGTTTGCAAACAGACATCTGTTCTGCAAACGAAAGAGTCGTCTGAGGTTGAACGACACTGAATACTTCTAGAGGGAGCGAAGATACAGCGTCCTTGTCGATGACAACAGGGCTGTTCATAGCAACTTTCGTCAAGGCTATGTCGGGAGTCAGTAGGTCGGCCCGAATTTTCATCATTATGTTCGTTGTCGTATAGATAATGCGATTTTTCTGAATGCCCACTGAATGACTGACCATGATCCTCTGGCCCCGTTATCCGGGAATAGTTGCCGCCGCCCGTTCCGTACATCAAAGTGATAATCTGAAATTTGTTTCGCCGACAGGGTTTGTCATCGCAAGGCGTGCGTGGCCCTGAATATCCGTTTGCGCGGGTAATGTGTGATGGTTCGTTTTGCACCGGCCTCCCATCGTTCATTGGCATCGCAGATAATGTGCCCGGCTCAGTGTTTATAGAAAAACTATGGCTGGTCGAAGCCCTATTCTGGTTAACCTCAACGATAAAACGATAGGACTGCGGCTCAACCGGGCAGACAAAAGGTACAAAGACCAATACGTGCAAGAGTAGGCTTTTAATGGTTCTATCCTCTGTTTTCTGCGGATAGGAGCAGTGAGGATAGACGAGATTTGTCATCTGTTAACCCGCCGCAGGTGATAGACCGATGGGCGTGAACATTGCGATTGAGATCATAACCGAACGTGTGCAGTGCCCTTCTCCTCTGAGCCTGTGACAAGCAGGCATCAATCACTTGACTTTGCGTCATCAAGCTTTCGTTTTCGGTGTTGCCTTCTGTGATCCGACAGGGCTTGAACGTTTGGCAGGGTCTTCTGGCACGCAGAGCAGGTTCGCTCTCCGGTATGATATTGACTTTTGTGATCCGACAGGGCTTTCGCGTTTGGCAAGGTCTTCTGGCACTCAGGGCAGGTTCGCTCTACAGTGTGATATTTTCTTTTGTGAGCTTTCAGGGCTTGAGCGTTTCGCAGGGTCTTCTGGCACGCAGAGCAGGTTCGCTCTCCGGTATGATATTGACTTTTGTGATCCGACAGGGCTTTCGCGTTTGGCAAGGTCTTCTCGCACTCAGGGCAGGTTTGCTCTCCGGTGTGATATTGACTTTTGTGAGCCGACAGGGCTGGAGCGTTTGGCAGGGTCTTCTGGCACTCAGGGCAGGTTTGCTCTCCGCTGTGATATTGACTTTTATGATTCGACAGGGCTTTTGCGTTTGGCAGGGTCTTCTGGCATTCAGGGCAGGTTTGCTCTCCTCTGTGATATTGACTTTTATGATTCGACAGGGCTTTTACGTTTGGCAGGGTCTTCTGGCATTCAGGGCAGGTTTGCTCTCCTCTGTGATATTGACTTTTGTGAGCCGACAGGGCTTTCGTGTTTGGCAGGGTCTTCTGGCACTCAGGGCAGGTTTGCTCTCCAGTGTGATCTTTTCTTTTGTGAGACGTCAGGGCTTGAGCGTTTGGCAGGGTCTTCTGGCACTTAGGGCAGGTTTGCTCTCCGGTGTGATATTGGCTTCTGTGAGCCGACAGGGCTTTCGCGTTTGGCAGGGGCTTTTGGCACTCAGGGCAGGTTTGCTCCGGGGTGTGATCCTTTCTTTTATGATCCGACAGGGCTTGAGAGTTTGGCAGAGTCTTCTGGCACTTAGGGCAGGTTTGCTCTCCGGTGTGATATAAACTTTTGTGAACCGACAGGGCTTTGGCGTTTGGCAGGGTCTTCTGGCACTCAGGGCAGGCTTGCTCTCCGGTATGATCTTTTCTTTTGTGATCCGTCAGGGCTTTCGCGTCTGGCAGGGGCTTCTGGCACTCAGGGCAGGTTTGTTCCGGGGTGTGTTTTTTACTTTTGTGATTCCACAGGGCTATCGCGTTTGGCAGAGTCTTCTGGCACTCAGGACAGGTTTGCTCTCCGGTGTGATATTGCCTTTTGTGAGTGCTCAATGAGGCTTGAGAGCCAAGTGTTTTTTCACAGCCGGGGTGATCACATCGGTATTTTTTGGAGCCTGTCTTCCTTTGTTTTTTAGCAGGAGGTGGATTTAATGTTAATGATGGACCGGTTGTGCTGTCAGCGTCTGAGACAACTGTCTGAGCTTCAGCAGGATGACTTACCGAGCCCAATTCCTGATCGCCCGTTTGCAAATAGCCATCTGTTCTGCAAGCGAAAGAGTCATCTGAGGTTGAACGACACCGGATACTTGTGGAGGGAGCAAAGATACAGCGTCCTTGTCGCTGACAACAGGGCTGTTCATGACAATTTTTGTCAAGGCTATGTCGGGCGTCGGTGGGCTGGCCCGAATTTTCATCATTATGGCTGTTGTCGTATAGATAATGCGATTTCTCTGAATGTCTATTGAATGACTGACCATGATCCTCTTGCCCCGTTGTCCGGGAATAGTTACCTCCTCCCGTTCCGTGCATCAAAGTGATGATCTGAAGTTTGTTTCGTCTACAGGGTTTGTCATCGGTTGGTATGCCTGACCCTGAATATCCGTTTGTGCGGGTAATGTTTGATAGTTGGTTTTGCATCGGCCTCCCATCGGTCATTGGCATCGCAGATAATGTGCCCGGCTCAGTTTTTATAAAAAAATTCTGGCTTGTCGAAGCCCCATTCTGGTTAACCTCAACGATAAAACGGTAAGTCTGCGGCTCAACCGGACAGACAAAAGGCACAAAGACCAATACGTGCAAGAGTAGACTTTTAATGGTTCTATCCTTTGTTTTCTATGGATAGGAGCAGTGAGGATAGACGAGAGAATAAGGGGCAATAAACTAAAACAGAGTGGTTCATGGATTCTCCCATCCATAGCAAACATGCCTGCCAGGGGCGAGCCTTTCATGGCACAGTCAAAGCAGGTTGATGATTTCGTAGTGCCACATGGCCATCAAAGATCAGCTTGCCCTCCTGAGCCTATGACAAGCAGAAATCAATCACTTGACTGTGCATCATAAAACTTTCGTTTTCGGTGTTGCCTTTTGTGATCCGACAAGGATTTCGCGTTTGACAGGCTCTTCTGGCACTCAGGGCAGGTTTGCTCTCCTGTATGATCTTTTCTTTTGTGAACCGACAGGGCTTGAGCGTTTGGCAGAGTCTTCTGGCACTCAGGGCAGGTTTGCTCTCCAGTGTGATATTGACTTTTGTGAGTCGTCAGTGCTTGAGCATTTGGCAGGGTCTTCTGGCACTCAGGGCAGGTTTGTTCTCCGGTATGATCTTTTCTTTTGTGATTCAACAGGGCTTGAGCGTTTGGCAGGGTCTTCTGGCACTCAGGGCAGGTTTGCTCTCCGCTGTGATCTTTTCTTTTGTGATCCGACAAGGCTTTCGCGTTTGGCAGGGTCTTCTGGCAATCAGGGCAGGTTTGCTCTCCGCTGTGATCTTTTCTTTTGTGATGCGACAGGGCTTGAGCGTTTGGCAGGATCTTCTGGCACTCAGGGCAGGTTTGCTCTCCGGTGTGATATAAACTTTTGTGAGCCGACAGGGCTTGAGCGTTTGGCAGGGTCTTCTGGCAATCAGGGCAGGTTTGCTCTGGGGTATGATCTTTTCTTTTGTGATCTGACATGGCTTGAGCGCTTGGCAGGGTCTTCTGGCACTCAGGGCAGGTTTGCTTTCCGGTGTGATATAAACTTTTGTGAACCGACAGGGCCCGAGCGTTTGGCAGAGTCTTCTGGCACTCAGGGCAGATTTGCTCTGGGGTATGATATTTTCTTTTGTGTTCTGACAGGGCTTGAGCGTTTGGCAGGGTCTTCTGGCACTCAGGGCAGGTTTGCTCTCCGGTGTGATATTGACTTTTGTGAGCCGACAGGGCTTGAGCGTTTGGCAGGGTCTTCTGGCATTCAGGGCAGGTTTGCTCTGGGGTGTGATCTTTTCTTTTGTGTGCCGACAGGGCTTTAGTGTCTGGCAAAGTCTTCTGGCACTCAGGGCAGGTTTGCTCTGAGGTGTGCTCTTTTCTTTTGTGAACCGACAGGGCTTTATTGTTTGGCAGGACCATCTGGCACTCGGGGCAGGTTTGCTCTCCGGTATGATATTGACTTTTGTGATACGACAGGGCTTGAGCGTTTAACAGGGTCTTCTGGCACTCAGGGCAGGCTTGCACTGAGGTGTGATCTTTTCTTTTGTGAGCCGACAGGGCTCTCGCGTTTAGTAGGATCTTCTGGCACTCAGGGCAGGCGTGCTCTCCGGTGTGATATCGACTTTTGTGTTCGGACAGGGCTTTCGCGTTTGGCAGGGTCTTCTGGCACTCAGGGCAGGTTTGCTCTCCGGTGTGATATAAACTTTTGTGAACCGACAGGGCTTTGGCGTTTGGCAGGGTCTTCTGGCACTCAGGACAGGTTTGCTCTCCGGTATGATCTTTTCTTTTGTGATCCGTCAGGGCTTTCGCGTCTGGCAGGGGCTTCTGGCACTCAGGGCAGGTTTGTTCCGGGGTGTGTTTTTTTCTTTTGTGATTCCACAGGGCTATCGCGTTTGGCAGAGTCTTCTGGCACTCAGGGCAGGTTGGCTCTCCGGTGTGATATTGATTTTTGTGAGTCTTCAATGAGGCTTGAGAGCCAAGTGATTTTTCACAGCCGGGGTGATCACATCGGTATTTTTTGGAGCCTGCCTTCCTTTGTTTTTTCGCAGGAGGCGGATTTAATGTTAATGATGGACCGGTTGTGCTGTCAGCGCCTGAGATGACTGTCGGACCTTCAGCAGGATGGCTTACCGAGCCAGATTCCTGATCGCCCGTTTCCAAATAGACCTTGGTTCTCCAAGCGAAAGAGTCGTCTGAGGTTGAACGACACTGGATACTTGCAGAAGGAGCAAAGATACAGCGTCCTTGTCGATGACAACAGGGCTGTTCATGACAATTTTCGTCAAGGCTATGTCGGGCGTCGGTGGGCTGGCCCGAGTTTTTATCATTATGGCTGTTGTCGTATAGATAATGCGATTTCTCTGAATGTCTATTGAATGACTGACCATGATCCTCTTGCTCCATTGTCCGGGAATAGTTCCCTCCTCCCGTTCCGTGCATCAAAGTGATGATCTGAAGTTTGTTTCGTCTACAGGGTTTGTCATCGGTTGGTATGCCTGACCCTGAATATCCGTTTGTGCGGGTAATGTTTGATGGTTGGTTTTGCATCGGCCTCCCATCGGTCATTGGCATTGCAGATAATGTGCACGGCTCAGTTTTTATAAAAAAATTCTGGCTTGTCGAAACCCCATTCTGGTTAACCTCAACGATAAAACGGTAAGTCTGCGGCTCAACCGGACAGACAAAAGGCACAAAGACCAATACGTGCAAGAGTAGACTTTTAATGGTTCTATCCTTTGTTTTCTATGGATAGGAGCAGTGAGGATAGACCAGAGAATAAGGAGCGTGCCTGCCTGACAGAAGGTTTCATCAAACGATAAGGATCTTATGAATCCTGCAAATTCAGACCGAAGACATATGCCCATTAAAAAATATTCCCGAACCCATCAAGTTGGTGATTTCCTGGTGCCACATGGGCATTAAGACCTGCTTGCTAAAGAAGACGTCCTTCCATGTCTTTTTGTCATCGGTTAACCTGCCCCAGGTAATAGACAGATGGACGTGAACATTGCACTTCAGCTCATGCCCAAACGTTTGTAATTCCTTTCCCTCTTGAGCCTATGACAAGCAGAAATCAATCACTTGACTTTGCATCATCAAGCTTTCGTTTTCGGTGTTGCCTTTTATGATTCGACAGGGCTTGAGCGTTTGGCAGGGTCTTCTGGCACTCAGGGCAGGTTTGTTCCGGGGTGTGATCTTTTCTTTTGTGATTCGACAGGACTTGAGCGTTTGGCAGGGTCTTCTGGCACTCAGGGCAGTTTTGCTCTGGGGTGTGATCTTTTCTTTTGTGATTCGTCAGAGCTTTCGCGTTTGGCAGGGTCTTCTGGCACTTAGGGCAGGTTTGCTGTCCGGTGTGATATTGACTTTTGTGAGCCGACAGGACTTGAGCATTTGACAGGGTCTTCTGGCACTCAGGGCAGGTTTGCTCTCCGCTGTGATCTTTTCTTTTGTGATCCGACAGGGCTTTCGCGTTTGGCAGGGTCTTCTGGCACTCAGGGCAGGTTTGCTCTCCGCTGTGATCTTTTCTTTTGTGATCCGACAGGGCTTTCGCGTTTGGCAGGGTCTTCTGGCACTCAGGGCAGGTTTGCTCTACGCTGTGATCTTTTCTTTTGTGAGCCGACAGGGCTTGAACGTTTGGCAGGGTCTTCTGGCACTCAGGGCAGGTTTGCTCTCCGCTGTGATCTTTTCTTTTGTGAATCGACAGGGCTTGAGCGTTTGGCAGGATCTTCTGGCACTCAGGGCAGGTTTGCTCTCCGGTATGATCTTTTCTTTTGTGATCTGACAGGGCTTGAGCGTTTGGCAGGGTCTTCTGGCAATCAGGGCAGGTTTGCTCTCCGCTGTGATCTTTTCTTTTGTGATCCGACAGGGCTTTCGCGTTTGGCAGGGTCTTCTGGCAATCAGGGCAGGTTTGCTCTCCGGTATGGTCTTTTCTTTTGTGATCTGACAGGGCTTGAGCGCTTGGCAGGGTCTTCTGGCACTCACGGCAGGTTTGCTCTCCGCTATGATCTTTTCTTTTGTGAGCCGACAGGGCTTGAGCGTTTGGCAGGGTCTTCAGGCACCCGGGGCAGGTTTGCTGTCCGCTGTGATCTTTTCTTTTGTGATGCGACAGGGCTTGAGCGTTTGGCAGGATCTTCTGGCACTCAGGGCAGGTTTGCTTTCCGCTGTGATCTTTTCTTTTGTGAGCCGACAGGGCTTGCGCGTTTGGCAGGGTCTTCTGGCAATCAGGGCAGGTTTGCTCTGGGGTATGATATTTTCTTTTGTGATCCGACAGGGCTTTCACGTTTGGCAGGGTCTTCTGGCACTCAGGGCAGGTTTGCTCTCCGGTATGAGCTTTTCTTTTATGCTCTGACAGAGCTTGAGGGTCTGGCAGGGTCTTCTGGCACTTAGGACAGGTTTTCTCTCCGCTGTGATCTTTTCTTTTGTGAGCCGACAGGGTTTTCGCGTTTGGCAGGGTCTTCTGGCACTCAGGGCAGGTTTGCTCACCGGTGTGATATTGACTTTTGTGAGCCGACAGGGCTTGAGCGTTTGGCAGGGTCTTCTGGCATTCAGGGCAGGTTTGCTCTGGGGTGTGATCTTTTCTTTTGTGAGCCGACAGGGCTTTAGTGTCTGGCAGGGTCTTCTGGCACTCAGGGCAGGTTTGCTCTGAGGTGTGCTCTTTTCTTTTGTGAACCGACAGGGCTTTATTGTTTGGCAGGGCCATCTGGCACTCGGGGCAGGTTTGCTCTCCGGTATGATATTGACTTTTGTGATACGACAGGGTTTGAGCGTTTAACAGGGTCTTCTGGCACTCAGGGCAGGCTTGCTCTCCGGTGTGATATCGACTTTTGTGTTCGGACAGGGCTTTCGCGTTTGGCAGGGTCTTCTGGCACTCAGGGCAGGTTTGCTCTCTGGTGTGATATTGCCTCTTGTGAGTGCTCAATGAGGCTTGAGAGCCAAGTGTTTTTTCACAGCCGGGGTGATCACATCGGTATTTTTTGGAGCCTGTCTTCCTTTGTTTTTTAGCAGGAGGTGGATTTAATGTTAATGATGGACCGGTTGTGCTGTCAGCGTCTGAGACAACTGTCCGAGCTTCAGCAGGATGGCTTACCGAGCCCGTTTTCAGACAGAGATCTGTTCCGCAAGCGAAAGAGTCGTCTGAGGTTGAACGACACTGGATACTTGTAGAGGGAGCAAAGATACAGCGTCCTTGTCGATGACAACAGGGCTGTTCATGGCAATTTTCGTCAAGGCTATGCCGGGAGTCGGTGGGCTGACCCGAATTTTCATCATTATGTTCATTGTCGTATAGAAAATGCGATTTTTCTGAATGTCTATTGAATGACTGACCATGATCCTCTTGCCCCGTTGTCCGGGAATAGTTACCTCCTCCCGTTCCGTACATCAAAGTGATGATCTGAAGTTTGTTTCGTCTACAGGGTTTGTCATCGGTTGGTATGCCTGACCCTGAATATCCGTTTGTGCGGGTAATGTTTGATGGTTGGTTTTGCATCGGCCTCCCATCGGTCATTGGCATTGCAGATAATGTGCACGGCTCAGTTTTTATAAAAAAATTCTGGCTTGTCGAAGCCCCATTCTGGTTAACCTCAACGATAAAACGGTAAGTCTGCGGCTCAACCGGACAGACAAAAGGCACAAAGACCAATACGTGCAAGAGTAGACTTTTAATGGTTCTATCCTTTGTTTTCTATGGATAGGAGCAGTGAGGATAGACCAGAGAATAAGGGGCGTGTCTGCCTGACAGAAGGTTTCATCAAACGATAAGGATCTTATGAATCCTGCAGATTCAGACCGAAGACATACGCCCATTAAAAAATATTCCCAAACTTATCAAGTTGGTGATTTCCTGGTGCCGCATGGGCATTAAGACCTGCTTGCTAAAGAAGACGTCCTTCCATGTCTTTTTGTCATCGGTTAACCTGCCCCGGGTAATAGACAGATGGACGTGAACATTGCATTTCAGCTCATGCCCAAACGTTTGTAATTCCTTTCTCTCTTGAGCCTATGACAAGCAGAAATCAATCACTTGACTTTGCATCATCAAGCTTTCGTTTTCGGTGTTGCCTTTTATGATTCGACAGGGCTTGAGTGTTTGGCAGGATCTTCTGGCACTCAGGACAGGTTTGTTCCGAGGTGTGATCTTTTCTTTTGTGATTCGACAGGGCGTGAGCGTTTGGCAGAGTCTTCTGGCACTCAGGGCAGGTTTGCTCTCCGCTGTGATATTGACTTTTGTGAGCCGCAAGGGCTTTCGCGTTTGGCAGGGTCTTCTGGCACTCAGGGCAGGTTCGTTCTCCGGTATGATCTTTTCTTTTGTGATCTGACAGGGCTTGAGCATTTGGCAGGGTCTTCTGGCAATCAGGGCAGGTTTGCTCTCCGGTATGATCTTTTCTTTTGTGAACTGACAGGGCTTGAGCGTTTGACAGAGTCTTTTGGCACTCAGGGCAGGTTTGCTCTCCGGTGTGATATCGACTTTTGTGAAGCGACAGGGCTTGAGCATTTGACAGGATCTTCTGGCACTCAGGGCAGGTTTGCTCTGGGGTGTGGTCTTTTCTTTTGTGAACCGACAGGGCTTGAGCATTTGACAGGATCTTCTGGCACTCAAGGCAGGTTTGCTCTGGGGTGTGATGTTTTCTTTTGTGATTGTACAGGGCTTGAGCGTTTGGCAGGGTCTTCTGGCACTCAGGGCAGGCTTGCTCTCCGCTGTGATCTTTTCTTTTGTGAGCCGACAGGGCTTGAGCGTTTGGCAGGGTCTTCTGGCACTCAGGACAGGTCTGCTCTCCGGTATGATCTTTTCTTTTATGATCAGACAGGGCTTGAGCGTTTGGCAGGGTCTTCTGGCACTCAGGGCAGGTTTGCTCTCCGGTGTGATATAGACTTTTGTGAACCGACAGGGCTTGAGCGTTTGGCAGGGTCTTCTGGCACTCAGGGCAGGATTGCTCTCCGCTGTGATCTTTTCTTTTGTGAACCGACAGGGCGTGAGCGTTTGGCAGAGTCTTCTGGCACTCAGGGCAGGTTTGCTCTCTGGTGTGATATTGCCTTTTGTGAGTGCTCAATGAGGCTTGAGAGCCAAGTGTTTTTTCACAGCCGGGGTGATCACATCGGTATTTTTTGGAGCCTGTCTTCCTTTGTTTTTGAGCAGGAGGTGGATTTAATGTTAATGATGGACCGGTTGTGCTGTCAGCGTCTGAGACAACTGTCCGAGCTTCAGCAGGATGGCTTACCGAGCCCAATTCCAGACAGAGATCTGTTCTGCAAGCGAAAGATTCATCTGAGGTCGAACGATACCGGCTACTTTTGGAGGGAGCGAAGATACAGCGTCCTTGTCGATGACAACAGGGCTGTTCATGACAATTTTCGTCAAGGCTATGTCGGGCGTCGGTGGGCTGGCCCGAGTTTTTATCATTATGGCTGTTGTCGTATAGATAATGCGATTTCTCTGAATGTCTATTGAATGACTGACCATGATCCTCTTGCCCCGTTGTCCGGGCATAGTTCCCTCCTCCCGTTCCGTGCATCAAAGTGATGATCTGAAGTTTGTTTCGTCTACAGGGTTTGTCATCGGTTGGTATGCCTGACCCTGAATATCCGTTTGTGCGGGTAATGTTTGATGGTTGGTTTTGCATCGGCCTCCCATCGGTCATTGGCATTGCAGATAATGTGCACGGCTCAGTTTTTATAAAAAAATTCTGGCTTGTCGAAACCCCATTCTGGTTAACCTCAACGATAAAACGGTAAGTCTGCGGCTCAACCGGACAGACAAAAGGCACAAAGACCAATACGTGCAAGAGTAGACTTTTAATGGTTCTATCCTTTGTTTTCTATGGATAGGAGCAGTGAGGATAGACCAGAGAATAAGGAGCGTGCCTGCCTGACAGAAGGTTTCATCAAACGATAAGGATCTTATGAATCCTGCAAATTCAGACCGAAGACATACGCCCATTAAAAAATATTCCCGAACCCATCAAGTTGGTGATTTCCTGGTGCCACATGGGCATTAAGACCTGCTTGCTAAAGAAGACGTCCTTCCATGTCTTTTTGTCATCGGTTAATCTGCCCCGGGTAATAGACAGATGGACGTGAACATTGCACTTCAGCTCATGCCCAAACGTTTGTAATTCCTTTCCCTCTTGAGCCTATGACAAGCAGAAATCAATCACTTGACTTTGCATCATCAAGCTTTCGTTTTCGGTGTTGCCTTTTATGATTCGACAGGGCTTGAGCGTTTGGCAAATTCTTCTGGCACTCAGGGCAGGTTTGCTCTCCGGTGTGATATCGACTTTTGTGAAGCGACAGGGCTTGAGCGTTTGACAGGGTCTTCTGGCACTCAGGGCAGGTTTGCTCTGGGGTGTGGTCTTTTCTTTTGTGAGTCGACAGGGCTTGAGCATTTGGCAGGGTCTTCTGGCACTCAGGGCAGTTTTGTTCTCCGGTATGCTCTTTTCTTTTGTGAGTCGACAGGGCTTGAGCATTTGGCAGGATCTTCTGGCACTCAGGGCAGTTTTGTTCTCCGGTATGCTCTTTTCTTTTGTGAGTCGACAGGGATTTGGCGTTTGGCAGGCTCTTCTGGCACTCCGGGCAAGTTTGCTCTCCGCTGTGATCTTTTCTTTTGTGATCCGACAAGGCTTTCGCGTTTGGCAGGGTCTTCTGGCAGTCAGGGCAGGTTTGCTCTGGGGTGTGATCTTTTCTTTTGTGAGCCGACAGGGCTTTAGTGTCTGGCAGGGTCTTCTGGCACTCAGGGCAGGTTTGCTCTGAGGTGTGCTCTTTTCTTTTGTGAACCGACAGGGCTTTATTGTTTGGCAGGGCCATCTGGCACTTGGGGCAGGTTTGCTCTCCTGTATGATATTGACTTTTGTGATACGACAGGGCTTGAGCGTTTAACAGGGTCTTCTGGCACTCAGGGCAGGTTTGCTCTCCTGTATGATCTTTTCTTTTGTGAGCCGACAGGGCTCTCGCGTTTGGCAGGATCTTCTGGCACTCAGGGCAGGTTTGCTCCCCAGTGTGATATCGACTTTTGTGTTCGGACAGGGCTTTCGCGTTTGGCAGGATCTTCTGGCACTCAGGGCAGGTTTGCTCTGGGGTGTGATCTTTTCTTTTGTGATCTGACAGGGCTTGAGCGTTTGGCAGGATCTTCTGGCACTCGAGGCAGGTTTGCTCTGGGGTGTGATCTTTTCTTTTGTAGGCCGACAGGACTTGAGTGTTTGGCAGGGTCTTCTGGCACTCAGGGCAGGTTTGCTCTGGAGTGTGCTCTTTTCTTTTGTGAGAGTTCAATAAGCCTCGAAAGCCAAGTGATTTTTCACAGCCGGGGTGATCACATCGGTATTTTTTGGAGCCTGCCTTCCTTTGTTTTTTCGCAGGAGGTGGATTTAATGTTAATGATGGACCGGTTGTGCTGTCAGCTCCTGAGATGACTGTCGGACCTTCAGCGGGATGGCTTACCGAGCCAGATTCCTGATCGCCCGTTTGCAAATAGTCATCTGTTCTCCAAGCGAAAGAGTCGTCTGAGGTTGAACGACACTGGATACTTGTAGAGGGAGCGAAGATACAGCGTCCTTGTCGATGACAACAGGGCTGTTCATGACAATTTTCGTCAAGGCTATGTCGGGCGTCGGTGGGCTGGCCCGAGTTTTTATCATTATGGCTGTTGTCGTATAGATAATGCGATTTTTCTGAATGTCTATTGAATGACTGACCATGATCCTCTTGCTCCATTGTCCGGGAATAGTTCCCTCCTCCCGTTCCGTGCATCAAAGTGATGATCTGAAGTTTGTTTCGTCTACAGGGTTTGTCATCGGTTGGTATGCCTGACCCTGAATATCCGTTTGTGCGGGTAATGTTTGATGATTGGTTTTGCATCGGCCTCCCATCGGTCATTGGCATTGCAGATAATGTGCACGGCTCAGTTTTGATAAAAAAATTCTGGCTTGTCGAAGCCCCATTCTGGTTAACCTCAACGATAAAACGGTAAGTCTGCGGCTCAACCGGACAGACAAAAGGCACAAAGACCAATACGTGCAAGAGTAGACTTTTAATGGTTCTATCCTTTGTTTTCTATGGATAGGAGCAGTGAGGATAGACCAGAGAATAAGGAGCGTACGTGCCTGACAGAAGGTTTCATCAAACGATAAGGATCTTATGAATCCTGCAAATTCAGACCGAAGACATACGCCCATTAAAAAATATTCCCGAACCCATCAAGTTGGTGGTTTCCTGGTGCCGCATGGGCATTAATACCTGCTTGCTAAAGAAGACGTCCTTCCATGTCTTTTTGTCATCGGTTAACCTGCCCCGGGTAATAGACAGATGGACGTGAACATTGCACTTCAGCTCATGCCCAAACGTTTGTAATTCCTTTCCCTCTTGAGCCTATGACAAGCTGAAATCAATCACTTGACTTTGCATCATCAAGCTTTCGTTTTCGGTGTTGCCTTTTATGATTCGACAGGGCTTGAGTGTTTGGCAGGATCTTCTGGCACTCAGGACAGGTTTGTTCCGGGGTGTGATCTTTTCTTTTATGAGCCGACAGGGCTTGATTACTTGGCAGGGTCTTCTGGCACTCAGGGCAGGTTTGCTCTCCGCTGTGATATTGACTTTTGTGAGCCGACAGGGCTTTCGCGTTTGGCAGGGTCTTCTGGCACTCAGGGCAGGTTTGTTCTCCGGTATGATCTTTTCTTTTGTGATTCAACAGGGCTTGAGCGTTTGGCAGGGTCTTCTGGCAATCAGGGCAGGTTTGCTCTCCGGTATGATCTTTTCTTTTGTGAACTGACAGGGCTTGAGCGTTTGACAGGGTCTTCTGGCACTCAGGGCAGGTTTGCTCTCCGGTGTGATATAGACTTTTGTGAACCGACAGGGCTTGAACATTTGGCAGGATCTTCTGGCACTCAAGGCAGGTTTGCTCTGGGGTGTGATCTTTTCTTTTGTGATTGTACAGGGCTTGAGCGTTTGGCAGGATCTTCTGGCACTCAGGGCAGGTTTGCTCTCCGGTGTGATATCGACTTTTGTGAACCGACAGGCTTTTCGCGCTTGTCAGGGTCTTCTGGCACTCAGGGCAGGTTTGCTCTCCGCTGTGATCTTTTCTTTTGTGAACCGACAGGGCTTGAACATTTGGCAGGATCTTCTGGCACTCAAGGCAGGTTTGCTCTGGGGTGTGATCTTTTCTTTTGTGAGCCGACAGGGTTTGAGCGTTTGGCAGGATCTTCTGGCACTCAGGGCAGGTTTGCTCTCCGCTGTGATCTTTTCTTTTGTGAGCCGACAGGGCTTGAGCGTTTGGCAGGGTCTTCTGGCACTCAGGGCAGGTTTGCTCTCTGCTATGATCTTTTCTTTTGTGAGCCGACAGGGCTTGAGCGTTTGGCAGGTTCTTCTGGCACTCAGGACAGGTTTGCTCTCCGGTATGATCTTTTCTTTTGTGATCTGACAGGGCTTGAGCGCTTGGCAGGGTCTTCTGGCACTCAGAGCAGGTTTGCTGTCCGGTGTGATATAAACTTTTGTGAACCGACAGGGCCCGAGCGTTTGGCAGAGTCTTCTGGCACTCAGGGCAGATTTGCTCTCCGGTATGATCTTTTCTTTTGTGTTCTGACAGGGCTTGAGCGTTTGGCAGGGTCTTCTGGCACTCAGGACAGATTTGCTCCGGGGTGTGATTTTTTCTTTTGTGATTCGACAGGGCTTGAGCGTTTGACAGGGTCTTCAGGCACTCAGGGCAGGTTTGCTCTCCTGTATGATCTTTTCTTTTGTGAGTCGACAGGGCTTGAGCGTTTGGCAAGGTCTTCTGGCACTCAGGACAGATTTGCTCTGGGGTGTGATTTTTTCTTTTGTGATTCGAAAGGGCTTGAGCGTTTGACAGGGTCTTCTGGCACTCAAGACAGGTTTGCTCTCCTCTGTGATATAAAC
>NZ_JAGRPU010000044.1 GCF_024606225.1 Endozoicomonas sp. ISHI1
AGGATGCCAACGCAATCAAAAACCGGATTCGTACTGACCTTGGTTTGCCAAAGCATTATCCGGGACAGGACAGAAAACCGTTACCCGTAGTAGACCCCCGTCAGGTGATGGTCAAAGAAACCCTGCCAATGCGGGTAAGGTTTAATCAAACGACAGTGACAGACAGCAACCAATCCGTGCGTCTGGCGGTGAGCGGGTATGGCGCCCTGGGACGTCACCTGGAACTGACGGCAGAGCCTGACGGCAATGGCATCTATCGTCTGCAACTGGCGTCCATTGGTAGAATGCCAACGGATGATCGTCTTCAGCCGCCCTCACTGCGCTGGTATCCCGAAATGCCCAAACCGGCGGCAAGACACAGGGTTCGCCGTGCTGATTCTGATCCTGGTGAAGGTTCAGACTCAAAATTAATTGACCAACTGATTCCTGACTCCGGGACATTCCATAAGGAATTTGCGCCGTTATTGCACTATCAACTCACCGTAAACGCAGACCTGAACAAACGTTTTGAAAGCCTGCTCACGGCTTTTACGGCGCTTGATAGCTTTCGCCACAGGACTACTCCATCAACCTTTATTTCCGTAATGGAGGTCTACGACAAACTCATCACCCTGATCGGCCATCACCCGCTGGAAACCAGCGAAAAATTTGCGAAACTGGCTACAGACATCCGGAGCTGGTTTGAAATCAGCATGAAATCTATCCCTGAAACACTGCATTTTGTCAGCGTTGATCCAACGGTCAGGGAGCTGAATCGTATCCGGTTATGGATTGCGGCGAATTCAAAGTCCGATTTACAAATAAACCTCTGGTACGACCCGCAGGCAATGCTCGCCTCTCTGCTTGGGGAAGCCCTCAAAGAAGCAGTGACCAGTGAATTAACCAATAAACCCAGTCCCGGTAATCCGTCTGATTTTGAATCGGATTTACTGAAAGGATTCATGAGGTTACAAGATGAGGCCTGGAAAGCCATAGAGTCAAAAATGGCACAGGGCCAGCCGTTTGATCAGGCGGTAAAGGACTTTCTGGTGGACCACCTCAATAAGACGGACATTGACGGTAAAAAAGCCCGGACGCTGGAATCCTACCGGCAATTTACAGAGCAGATAAAGTCTTCTTACCCAAGTGCGAAGTTTTCCTTCAAAGATATTAATGAGGTCTGGACCAGTACCTATGGGGAAGAGGGTCAGGAGGCCAGAAAGTACTATCTCAGGGAGCTGGGGTTGCGTGGAAACAAACCTGCGGCCAGTGCACTGGTGAAAAACAGGGTGATTGGCACTCTTGGTGGTGTTTATTCTGATACGTTCCTTTCGCCAGCCATTCATGAGGATCTTTTCAAGAATATTGATTATTCAGGTGTCAGCGAAAAGCATTGGGACAGGGTAAAGGCAGTACAGACCCAGCTGGTCATCCAAAGACTTGGCAAATTCCTTCCTGATGACCTGGATCCTGCCGTAGAACAGTGGGTTTCAGACGATCTCACCTGGTTCGGTAAAAAATACGCCCGGTTAAAGAGAGACAGCGAGCAGCGTGTAGCGAGTGCCGATCCCTCGCAACTGTTTAAGCCTCTGGGAAAAATTAAAATTATTCCCGGTGAGATTGAACTGCCATCGGAAAACAGTCCGGGTTTATTTATCGCAGCATCACAGGGCGACCTGACCATGAAGGTGGCCCAAAACAGCCTTTTATCAGATCACCGGAAGATTGATCAATTTAAATTATCTGAGGTGACAGATTGGAAAGACGCCCGTGATACAAAAACATCTTTAACCAAAAAAAAATTTCGTTCCCCGGAATTGGTTTTTTATCGATACGGAGGTATATGGAAGTTCGCGAAAGGCCATGAAATACTGAATGGCGATAACGCACTAGAGGAAAGCAAGACTGCAATGGGTTGGAGTCGAGGCTATCGAGCTATGCTTGATACTCTTCAGTTGTCTCCCGGGAAACGCTATACCATTTCCAGCGAGGCAGAAGCTATCTGGAGACACGAAAAAGATATCACAAGCTATATAAAAACGGATCCGCAGAGCAAAAACCAATACAGTCATCAACTGGTTCTCCAAATGGAGACTGTCGATGATAACCCTATCAGCAAGGCCAGCCGTTACCTGTTTCGCAAATATAAAAATCATCAACAAACTGATCACTCAATCCGTTGGCTGATCATTGACAACGGTGATTGGTCAGATGGCGAGACCGGCGCCAAGGTCAACCGTGCCGATATTGGCAAACTGCTGGACGGTGATAGCCGAATTCATGTGGTAGGCCTGGGTGAAGCCAAAGACGGGGAATTTACCCTGAGCGGGCAAAGTGCACCAGACCTGTCAACAAAAATCAATGAATTGATCGGTAATGCCCCGGTTAAAACCGTTAACCTGATAGGCTCAGGTATCGATCACAACGGGCTTGTTAGTCAATACCTGAAAGACATCCTGAAAGCGACAAAAACCCGGACAGTGACCGCCCGTGACGGTCTGTTGAGAGTCGATATCTGGGGGCGTCTGTGGGTTGGCCTGCTCTCTGACACAGGGCTGGTGACATGGTCAGTCGCCGACAGCTCTGACCAGCTGAAAGCGCTTCGCATGAGTAACGGCGATACCACCGTCGAACGCATGTCCGAAAAAGACCGGTTGACTGAAGGTGCCACCGGACTCCGTCAGCTGCCCGCTGTGTTGTCAGAGAACAGCGGGTTGCTGGGGCCCGTCAATCCCGATGATCTGGTGCCAACCCCGGAAATATTCGATCGCAGTCTGAAGCCGCATCTGCAGGGTGTGATAAGCTCGAATGACGTTGCCGCGCTGGAAAGGAAAATCGCTCAATTTGACCCACTTCGCCGTAAGGGAACCGCCCTTGAAAAATACTTCCTCGTCTATAGCATGCAGCAAAACCTGCCCGGAACTCTTACCGGAGGAAGATCCGTAGCCGCCCACCTGGCCGCCACAATAAACGAGTACCTGCACGATGCTCTGGTCGAGGTACCTAAAGAGCTTCATGCTGTCTGGATTGGCAGTCTCAACGATAATGTTAAAAGGTATATCAAGATCTGGGTTTCACAGGTTTCCGACTGGCCCCTGACCCTTTGGCATGATCCGCAAGCGCTTTTAGCACTGTTTCTTGCCCGACAAATACATAAGGCTGTTGCCGTTGAGAAAATACCCGAGACATTACTGACAGAAGAACATACCAAAGATGAATTTTTGGCACGTTTTTATCATCTACAAGATCTGGCCTATAACACTGTAAAAAAAGGCATCGCCCGGGGCAAAACCTTCGACGACATGGCAAAGGTGTTTTTAGTCAACCATTTGGGTATGGATCAAAGCGAATTAGAGAAAATACAAGAAGAAAGCCTGAAGCAATACAGGGAGTTTGCCAATGAGATAGCCAAACTTCAGGGTAACCCTGAGTCAGGGGGGTTCAAGCTGGCAGATATCAATACACTTTGGCAGAAAAACGACGAAGCAAGTCTAAAAAAGTGGTACGAGAAAGAACTTGGGCTGAGGGGGGTTTTAGCGGCAGCATCGGATTTGGTAAGAGTAGAAATACTTGCCAGAGATAAAACAGGAGGCGGTGTCTATCTGGATGTCGACTCACTGCCTTTTTATAATAGGGACATGCTTAAAAGCATTGAAACTCCGACAGATATTTCGCTTACAGGTGTACGGGAGTCTTTAGTTAATCATATGCTTATGGAGTATTTTGGTGAGCCAGGGCCAGAACAACTCTTTTCCAAGAGGGCACCTGACCCGGAAGTACAGGGGGCATATGACAATTTAAAGGAAAAACACCCTGATTATATTAAGGCGGTTAAAAGAGCCATAGCTCATTACAAAAAAGTGCCTCGTTTTGTTTTTCCAAAGTCGCTCAAGGTTATTCCTGGCTCAGCAGAATTGACCTTACTCTTTGATGAAGTCATCAAACCCAGGAATAGTTTAATTATCGCGCCACGTGACAGTGAAGTTCTCGTGTCAATCAAGCGAGAAATGATAAAGCGCCATAAGCTGATTGAACGTTTAGATATAGATAAACCATTAAAGCTTTATAGTTCCGATATCATTGAAACGATAAAATCAGTGGCCAATGAATTGGGAATCAGTAAAAAATCCGCCGCTTATTTAGTCAGCTATCGAAGTGATGGAATACTGCATGGATCCGGATCGACGGTGGAATTATCAGGACCACATTTGATCAGTAGAGTTATCAAGAAATATTTCACTGATTTTCTTTCAGGGGAGGATCTTTCTAATGACCAAAGAAAAAACTATTTCACACAAATTAATCCATTAGCAAAGATTGATTTAGTCAGTTTGGATACGGATCAACAGGCCAGTAGCTGGGTCGCCGATACTGATAAAATCGTACGTTATGCCCTGAACGCTGAGCAAGACAGCCGTTATAAAAACCAGATTATTCTCCAGCTCGGTAACAGCGAGAATGAAGCCAAAGCCAGCTTATACCTGAAGAAAAAATACCAGCCCGATTTCAGCCGACTGATACGACTGGAGCCTGATGGCACCCTGATTAATCCGGAAACAGGCAATAACGTCAAGCTTAAGGCAATGCAGGCTGACTTCCTTAAAGACGACACACGCCTTATTGTTGTTGGCCATGGTAGCAAAGTTCAGGGTCAAAAGACCGGTTTCGGCATTTTTCGTAAAAAGACGGGTCCCGACAACTTTCTCCTGGCCGGGAAAACCGTTGAGCAACTGGCCGATGTGCTCAAGCGCATAACCGGCGATCGGTTTGTCGACACCGTCAGTGTGGTGGGCTGTGGCGCCGATGCCAGCGGGGAGCACTACCCCGTGGAAGATTTCGCCAGGAAACTGTTTGGCGAAATCCGGACCAGGCGGATCACTGTCCGTAACGCTCTGGTAGCAGTGGATGGGCTTGGCCGCAAATGGACCGGCTCCCTGCCCGCTGACGGCAATGTCCTGTGGTCACAGTCAGACCATCGCGTCAAGCTGGTGCTTGAAAAAGATGAACAGGGGCAGTTAATAGCCCGTAAGCTTCCGGTTGAACAAGGGCTGGTGAAAAAACTCCGGAATTTACCTTCTTTTCCCCCCGGCAGGGATTATGTCCTCCTGAACCGCGAGAATGATCGTCATTCCGACCAGGCCAGAAGCCTGCTCCTGAACAGGATTATCGAAACCGGCGACAAACACAAACTCTCCGACCTGACTGAGGATTATAACCGTCGGCTGCAACAACTCACCGGCGATTACTTTTCCCCTTACCGGTTGATGCCTTTACCGGTTGCCGATGCCGAACTGCCTCTTGCACAGGCCAGAATACCAACAGAGCGTCACATGAGTGCCTTTGTCCGTGCCGACTCAATCGGTGACCCGTTGTCGGGGGTTGGGTTACTGGCCTATGGTGATCGGTTCAGGCAGGCGATTTTTTTCCAGACCCAGCAAGCGGGGCACCAACTGGCCCGGCAGGTCACAAGCCCACCTTCCGATGCGATGGCAACACTGTTTACCCATCACTTGCTCAGGTCCCTGCAGGACATTGTCGCACCCGGTGGCAATGACATAGACCCGTTCCGGGTCTCCAGCCCTGACCTGCTGGTTTCTGTATTGGGAAAAGATGACCTCTCTGCGCTCTATTCCCAAAAGGTACGAAATGACTTTTCCGAATTGGGCCAGCAGTATGTCAGGTCGCTGAGAGCGTTATTGGGTCACTGTCTGGCGGACAAACTGGCAGAAAAAAAAGTGCCAAGACTGAACGCCAGGAAAAGGAGTGCACACAGAAAATTGTTCCAACATAGCCTTTCCCTTGGGGTTAAAAAAAGGCTGAAGCAGCAACCGGATGGCACTGTCAGCTTTACTGATCCAGTGTCGCAAGCTTTTGTTGAAGAGGCTTCTTATAAAGACAACCTGCCCGTTGTCACAGACCCCCGGGGCGGAACTTATGTTCTGGTGAACGTGCCAGAGATTCACAGCGCGGCGTTTCCGGATAATCTGCGCAATGTCCTGTTGATGCTACAGTCCTCGGGTCCCCTGGAGCAAGCCACTGCCCAGACACTGATCAACACGATTGAGACAGCCTATTCCCGTCACTCCCCCTTCCTGGTTGAGCAGCGGCTCGATGAAAAAATCACCCGACTGGCTCTGAATGATGTGGTCACACTGGCCACTGAAATGGATAACATCGACACGGAACATAAGGCAGCCCGGAGCCTGACACAAAAGTTGTTGTTGCGTCTGGTGGGCAGCGTAGTGAACACCCTGGAAAGCGGAGGCACGCCGGATCGCCAGCAGAAGCTGCTGATTGCGGAGCTATCCAACCGGCTTCCCGATAACAACAGCGGTCTCAGGATCCCGCTTCCGGATAACCGCGAACGCGTGGTTTACCTGGATCCTTCCCTGCCCTTCAACCAGAATCAACATTCTTCGTCACGGATCGTGCTGGGGGTTCGTTCACCCTTTTTTCTTACGGCCATTGATAATAGTGCCTATCGTTCCCAGCTGCGTGAGCTGGCAACACTGAATGGCATACCAAGACAACTCAATGGCGTGCTGCATTATTTTAACCGACCCAATGAATTCATCGATAGCCTTCTGGCCTGGCATAAATGGCAGACAGAGAATAATTTGGAGGCGATAAGGCCGATCGTGGATCTACGGCTGGAATCCAGCCGGTTGATTGCGGACAGTCGGATGATTGTCCGGCGATGGCAACAAAATGAGCCGGTCATCATTCAGGTCGGGCTGTCGGATGTACGACCAGGATCGTCTGATCGTCGCCTGGCCCGGGTGATGACCGGTTCCTATGGGCTGGCTCTGCTCCTGCAACTGCAAGCAAGGCAGGCAGCCCGTCCCGATATCGACAGGGCTTTGGCTATATGGCAAATAAATTACCAGTATTACAGCGCTGGCCGTTACGGTTTTGACAACGCTCTGACCATGCGGCAATTACCCGCCAACAGTGATCCGGTCTACCAGCTGCTGGTCCGTGACAGTCATGACTGCGGGCTTAAGTTTGCTCGGGGTACTGCGGATCATTTCCATTGGGCTCTGGACGTATTGTTTCGGGAAAAGCGTCTGGCCGCTTCGGTGAGAACCGTTATTAACTTCCTTGAAATGAAGCCGACGACGTCTGCTGATGCCTTTGTGCAGGGTCTGGTTAAGTTGCACACCGATTTCTGGAAACAAATGCAGGACTCAAATCTGCGGTCTGCGCTGCAATTGCAGAAAGCGGATTACCAGATGTTGGAACAACGAATATCCAGTTCCGGTTTACCCGCTGAAGACAGAGACAGGTTATTGCTGGATATAGGTTCTATGAAAAGCCCACCAGACCAAAGTCCGGCCACTGGCAGAACACCTTCTAATGCCGGGAATGCCCATGGCAAAAAAATCACGCCGAACAGTCCCGGAGCTCTCAGAGAAGTTCCACCGGGTTCCTACGACGATAGTAGCTTGAAGTCCAGGATCGCGATCCTGTTCTCTGCCGAATATCTCAAATATGCCCGGGAAAACGATGTCCCTGACAATGATATGCAGTCATTGGAGGAGACCGTTACCAAAACGCTTCGATGGCTCAGAACCACCACTAAATACAAGGCCTTTTCCAGTGCCTTGAATGAAGGACGAAGCCAGGTCTTTGGAAACCTCCAGACTCTGGTGGACAAAGGGCTTATTGATGGTTCTGCCGGTAGCGGCTTCAACCAAGTCAAAATACCCGACTCTGTCCGGCTATTACTGGTCGTCACTCCTCCTGGTTCAGCCGATGCAAAACCGGTTCTGGTCAACAATGCCGGTTCTGTCCTGAAAATTGATCCGAGCCAGACTTTCAGCACAGTCAGACATCCGGTTTTGCAATATTATGCTTTATCAGGCCTGATCACCGATTTTATTGTTGCAACAAATCAGTTGAAAGGAATCAGCAGTAATACTGAAACCATTCAAAAAAACATCCTGCATGAACTGGGCGTAGACAGCGCTAAGAGATTACAAGACAGTATAAAATCTCCAGAAATCCCTGAAGACATTCATAAAGGGCGAATCGGTCTTGAAATAGAGTACGATGACACAACCGTGGATTTCGCACCGAGAAAGAGGCTTGCATATACAGAATATGATAAACGTAAGCTATTTAACCCTGATTATAATAAGCTGTCTATAACGACAGATGACAATTATGGTCTCTCTGTCATTGAAATCGTTACCGGACCAGAACCTCTCTCAGTTTATTCAACTGCATCCTCAGCTCTATTTCGTGCTACCAATACGATAGCCGCTGTTTTAGTGGAACCACCTGAGAGTGATTTAACTGTACACAATATAGTTAAAGCTTATAACGACAAGCTGCTCGGTAAGAATCCCACAGATGATTTAAAAGAATACAGGTTATTCAAGTTTACAGATGTAAATCCTAAAATCTCATTGAGGCCCAGTGTTAAAGGGATAACGCCATTACCTTATCATCTTCAGGTCAATTTTGGGGTCGAACTTAGCAGTATTGGGGATACAACGTCCTATATTCCCTCTCTTATGGTCCCTAAAAGAACTCATTTTTTAAGAGGCGTTTTTGAGCGGTGCCAGTATGAGGCTGATAAAATTTTAGAAAAACTGGATCTGAACTCCGACCTACTGAGATCGACCTTTACCGCTCATTTATATAAGCAGACATTAGACAGTTCAACCAAAGATTTCATGATGGGGAAAATAGGTCCTAAAGACTCTCCCATCACTCAACTTGAAGGATTACTGAGACTGGGTACCGCTGATTTTTTAATGACGGTCATCTCTGATTTGGAAGCCGCCCAACTTAAGTCAGCCATCCAGGAATATAGCTGGAAAGCCTTTACTTCATTGATGCAAGAAACGGTCGATGAGCTGGCTAAAATGGCAGCCGAAGCTGAAGGGGCTGGCAGAATCTGGACAGCACCCAAACAGCAACTACGAGTCAGGTTAGAAATGCTGTTCAGCGATATGTTGGATTACCGTGTTAAACATGGAAGGATACCTGTCCCCATCGATCCGTACTCAGATTTTTTCTATTTGCCGGAAGGCAACAACAAAAAAAAGCTGATTGGTTACGTTGATGCCCAGGCTCCACAGACAAGACAAAGTGTCAGTCGTTATATCGATGAACAAGGTCAAGTCCATTACCTCGCCACCATTGAGGTTCGCGAACCCTGGCCTGCACTCAGAAAGATCGCTTTTGGCCCTCCCGACACTTTGACGACTGCGATAATAAAGTCAGTTCAGAACCCGGGTCTACTGGGAGCAGACCCGGACGTTGACGGGATCTTTTTTAAAAGAGCCCTATCCATGCTCGCTACTGACACCGGAACCGTGACGTACCAGAACTGGGTGAAGCAATCCATCCTCAACCGGCTGGGTCAGCTCGACCAGACAAAGCTGGAGCATGTTACCCGCTCCTACCTCATCTTTCACCAGGCAGCACAGAACACAGCAGGACATGGCAAACTGAGCAATTTGCTACTGACTGCCAGGCTCAGGGCAATAACTGGCGGGCAGTCAGGATCATCCTGGGACACCCTGGCGCGGTTGCAAAAAATAGTGCCCGTCAATTTTAAACTTCACCGGGTGACCAGCTGGGAACACCAGCTTCCTGCGACTACCACTGACAACCATGCCCTGCTCGTCGCCCGCTGGAAAAAGCTGGCACAATTCAACCTGCCCGCCGGGCTCTATAAACTTGTCGACTTGTTTTCTGCTGGCGAAGATTTGGTTAGACCGATTCTTGAGTCAGGAGACAGACTTTCCAGGCACGGCCTGCTTCTGGGTCGTCTGTACCGGGAGGTACCCCTTACCCTTGACCCCAAACAATACCTGTACCAGAGTCGTCTGGACAGCAATCCACCGGCCCTGACGGTGGGAACAAAAGACACGACTTTTGATCACCACAAAGCTATCGCTATAGGAAAGTTGTTCGGACTAGCCCTGTTAAACCATCCCGATGTGGTCGCTCTCGGTAAAGCTCAAAAGGACTTGCGGGCCATCTGGGGATTGTCGGCAACCACCACAGGCCGTCGCTATGGCCTGACCACAGGACTGGCACTGGGCGCTTTTCCAGACCAGCCCCCCCTCTATACACAGCTTGTTAATGGCCTCAGTAGCACCGATCACAATTGGCAGTTTGCTACCGGGTCGGTGGACGATTTCGCCCGGGTTCTCTACTGGTTATCCGCCCGGCATGATCAGGACGGGCTGACAGAGGCGGTTAAACGGGTTTTGAAATACCGTCGTCAACACCCTGGGGTATCTCTGGATAACTTTGCCTCGGCTCTGGTGAAGACACACGGGAATCTGCCGGATTACCGGGCAGGCCTGGTTCTGCGTCAGGCCATCAGGACAGACGAAATCACTTTTCTGAAGCAGACCCTGAAGGAGAGAAGCCCATCATTAATTGATGGACTGAATGCAATAGTAGAGGTTAGTGCTCTGGATGAGCATTTTAGTAACTATTCAAAAGATGGCTATCCAATTCTCGAAATTAACAAGAATATACAATTAAGTTTGACCCCTGACTACCTCCGTTATGCTGGAACGGAGTATGTTGTATTATTCGATGGTATCAGGGACTTTCTGGCTACGCCTTTGGGCAAAGATTACCTGAAAAAAATAACAGATGCTTCCAAATCCACCGGTCCTGCTGAGAGTCTGTTACTTAATGCCCCGAAAACGGCTACTGGCAAGCAACAAGTCATTGTTTCATTATTTCTGTCTGGCAAACAAATCGTTATTAACCCTGACGCCTCCACCAGACAAAAGACCGGTTTATCCAGCCTGATTCCAGTGTTTACTGCCATGGTTCAATCCGGCTACAGGCAGGCGGGCATCAGTCAGCCTGACGTTGACGACATTGAAAGAAGGGTTCGCCAGCAAATGGGGTTTGCACCGCTGGTGCAGCTTACCAGCCCATTGTCTTCTTCATTCAGTCCATCAGGCCGGATAGTCCTCGAAAAAACCTTCGCTATCGACAAGCTTGCCAAAACGGAAAACCTGCAGGTCAAAAGCCCGACAGACGTCAACGGTTCGCCTTTAATCACCCTGAGATGGCTAAGTGTCGGCAATCAGCCGGGCTTGCAACTGGTTTCAGCGCCGCTGTCCCCGGAGCAGCTGAACCAGCACCGGTCTTTTCTGGATGCCGCTTTTCAGGCACTGGATAAAACAGTCGCGGCCTTGTCTGGTCCGGTTAAAAACTGGGATTTAATCCGGAATTTTCACAGACAGCTCGCCAATACAGAGACGGTAAAAAAAGACAGCGCACTGGGCCGGTTAATCTTTGAAAACATAGCCT
This sequence comes from Endozoicomonas sp. ISHI1, assembly GCF_024606225.1. GTDB lineage: Bacteria > Pseudomonadota > Gammaproteobacteria > Pseudomonadales > Endozoicomonadaceae > Endozoicomonas_A. The sequence goes on from NZ_JAGRPU010000044.1 coordinate 11,278, forward strand.
ACGGAGTGCCCAACTCCGGATCGTTTACGCTACTCAACATGCCGTTAATCAAAACGAACTGGCTGAGTGACCCAGAACGGCCGGGATTGCAACTCATAACAACCCCACTTTCCCCGAATCAGCTGGACGAGAACCGGTCTAAGCTGGAAGCAAATTTTTACGCACTGGGTAAAGTGATCTCGAAGCTGCCACAGTCGCTCGACGACTATGACCTGGTCTGGAGCTTTCGCAAATATTTTGGTGAAGGACTGCGCTATGTTTATGGCGATCTGCCCGTTGAACCGACCACAATCTGGCAAACAAAAACCACCGGCGAGGCAGACACCGGAATCATCCCGAGGCTTGCCTTTGGCGACCTTGGCAAGCCGGTGGTGGCTGCGCTCTTTGCTGACAGTGACAGCCCCGAGGGGGAGCGGTTGCTGGCCAGCCTGCAGGCCGCCGACCGGTTCGTGGAGGCTGTTGCCCGAACTTCAGGCGGTGACGCGACAGCCCGTGCCGATTTAAAGTCGCTGTTTACCCTGATGTTGTACCGGCTCTCAAGGAGCGATCCAAGTGAGAAAAACCTGTTCCCGGGGCTAAGGCTGGCAGACTGCATTCATACCTTCCTTTCCGACAGGGCCGTTATCAAACTCGATGACCACATCAACAGCGTTGGCCTGCAAAAGCTCACTGACGATCTGACAGCGAAACTGACGGATCTTGCACAGCAGGTACCCGGTGCCCCGGACCCACTGGCAGGTGTCAGGATCAAAGGCCTCCTGGGAACGGCTCTGCCTTACCGCCGTTTCACCGGAGCCTTGCTGTTGCCCGCCAAGCTGTCGGAATTCTACTCGCTGCCCCTGGAGGGCGACAAAAAGTACCGGGAACTCTGGACCGGCCTGATGTCAAAGGACAGCGAAACACAAGCTGTCTCCAGAGGAGGCAATGGTCACTACCTTAAGGTCGATGATCCTGATTATCCGGATTTCCGTTATCTTCTGGACGTCAACCTGCCGGGTCAAAGTGGCAATCTGGAGCGCCTTTTTAACCGGGAAGCAGCAGCGTCCAATCACCTCATGGGCCATCTCAAGCTGGCGTTAAAACCGGACTGGCTGGGCCATGACCAAGAGGTCACCCGTGCGTTTCTTGAACTGGCGATGTCCAAAGTCGGTAAAGCCGACTGGTCGTGGTTTTCGAAGCAGTTTTCCTCATTGCCGGAATTGCGGCGTTTCAAAGTGGTGGAGGCGCTGGGTCAATATCGCTCGCAGCATCCGGAAACACCAGAGGCAGATGTCAAACAGCTGGCCCGTGCCCTCACCGAAATCCAGCTCACTGCCATAAAAGAGCAGATGATTCAGGGTGACAATCCTGAGACGCCAGCCATTTTCCGCATCAAGAGTCTGGAGTCAGTCACAGGCGATAGCCATGACTTCATGCTGGAAAACGATCAGGGGAACAAACTCCGTCTAAAGGCCGGTTCCCTGTTGCCGGTAACTGAACAAGCCCCATCACTCAGACCGGATCCGCAACAGATGCTACTGACCGGTTCACACAGCGAACGGTTTCCCGGGTCGTTTCTCGATACGCGCCACAGCAGCAGATTCTATAGACAAGCCATGCAGGACGGTCAGCTGGCACCAGACCGCTACCGGAATGATGTCGAACGGTTTGTTAAAATTTTCAGTGATCTGGAACCAGAGAGCTATCGCCAGGAATTCCAACAGAAGCGCTCCCTTGACCTGAGTGCGGGACGGCCTGTCCACTGGCAGTTAAATCCCCGACATCCCCTGCAGGCGTCCCGGTTACTGGTCGGGGATAAGGCGATCACCATAGAGCTTGGGATGAAGGATAACCCTTCGCTGAGCCACGAATTCTTCGACAAGACCCTGGGCCAGCTGTATGCCCTGAGTCTGGCCAAGAGTATAGAGGCGGTTGATGCCGCACTGTTTCGGTCTGGCTGGCCAGAGCAGGCGGCACAACTGGGGCAACTGGGCAATTCCGTTGGTTTTGACTCTGCCTACCAATGGGTTTCCCTGACAGAGACGCAGCACCGGACCAATACCCTCTATACCCAACTGGCAGGCAACCACCGGAATGCACTTGAACGTCAATTTGGCCCGATTCGATTACCTGCCAGCCAGGGCGACTTTAAAAACGCCATGATCTGGCTGTTCACCCGGAAATCTGAATTACTCCCACAGCATTTTGACAAGGTCTTTGATTCCATTCAGGCGCACCGGGATGACCCGGATATCGAAACCTTTGCCAAAGCATTGCGTGAGTTTGACCGGAACTTACCCGACGATGACAGGGTACTGTTCAGGGGGGTGCTCACCCATCAGCAGGTCGAATTGCTGGAGCAGGTTCTGACCCGCCTGGCCCCTGACCAGCAGGAACTGGCCAATGACATAGGCACGCTGAAAACCCCTCTCACCTCGCAAGCCCCGGTCACAGCGACAGCGGGGTTTGGTTCATCAGCGTACCGGCTGGTTGAGTCAGCCGGCGGGATGAAGGTTGGCATCAAGGACCCAAATACGTCGGGCAATAAACGCTGCCGCCGTGGCGTCGGGGAATGCGGGGTTCGTCTGCTATTGACGGACAATCTGGCACAACGCCCCATTGTCAACATTGCCAGTGGCGATATCAATAACACCGATACTGACAAACCTTATTACACGGTTGAGTTCCTTACATACAACGATAAGCTGCACAAGGTGCTCAGACGCTCAGGCACTGACATCATAGCCACCCCCTTGGGCGACGAGGCTTCGATTCATGACAGTATCGACGCTACTGGCGGATCGCTGCTTGAGCGTGTCATTCCGGCCGGGGGCGTCACTACGACGCTCATGGCAGTCAAGCGTTCCAGTGGCGAGGTTTTCCAGCTCAGCCCGAAAAATAATGACAACTACCGTGCCATCAGGCTGCAGTCCGGTGACAGATTGTTAGTGTCTTACGACAGCACTGGGGAAACTTCGACCCCGGTGTTGGAAAAAAACGTCCATGGCAAAATGGTTTATGGCGTAAGACTGGACAACGCAGCATCGGAATCTCACGGGGTGTTCTTACTCGACCCTTCGCAACCGCTACAAAATCAGTTGGCCAATGCGAATCGGGAAAATCATCGGCTGTCCGCTGACAGTGCCGAGCTACAAACGCTGGCAGGTACCAGGGGCAGGATAGCCGTGATTCTCCCTGCCGACTACCGCTCCGGCCAGCCGCTGGCAAACCAGGCCCAACGGCTGCTGTCAGAGCTGAGAGCCTTTGTTGCCAGCCCAGCCGGGCAGCGGCTGGTCAATGTCCTGGGGGCCCCCGACAGCTACACCCAACCCGCTAGCATGACTGAGCTGGACAGCAAACTGCTGCCCGGCATGAAGCCCTCCGATGAGCTCAGACTGGTGGTCAGGCTCGACAGTCAGACCGTCCCTGACCGGGTGATCCCTTATCGACCCTCCGGCAGCGGGGACGCCAGTGGTAAGCGGCTCGTGGTGCTGCAGGTTGACCCGGCGGTGCTGGCCGGACAACGCCACTCCAACAGTAATTACCTGGGGGCACTGGCTCTGTTCCTGAAGGATTTATATCGGGCAGCACTGGCCGTGACTGACCAGAGTTCACCAGCCATTGCCATGAGATGGTGGCAGGGGGAAAAGCCCACCGGTGACCGGACGCTGCTGCAACTGGAAAACCAGCTTCGGGCGTCATTTGGCCTGCTGCCCGCCCAGACCACTGCCTCCGCCCCCGCAACGGTTCAGACAGTCACTACAGCAGGCGGGATAACCACCGTGAAAACCGGCCAGCAAGTCCGGATTGCCTACAAAGCCCTTGCTGACCCGCTGTCCGGCTTTGGTGGACTGGTGGGGGATGAGAACACCCGGTCACTGTTCCAGCGGGTACAGTATCGTTGCAACCGATTAATTGACCTGTTACCCGGTGCCCATCGTTCAAGGCTGGGCAACCTCCGCTCACTGCTGGCGCAAGTGGCCTGGAATGAGCTGGTCAGCCAGAATCAGGTGACTTCACAGACGAGACTTCTGGCTGACCCGGTGGATGCGGTCGTATCTGTGCTTAACGCCAATGAGCTGAGGGCACTGGCCGGGATCGACAACCTGGCCGGGCAGCTTGGGGATGTGCTGACCCACGCCCTGAAAGACCAGCGGGGCGACGTCTTCACAGCGACAGACCGACAACGGATGTTGACGCGGTTGAGCGGTGCCGTAGAGCGTCTGACGAATGCCCGGGCTGTGCGCAATGAATGGACCCGTCCCGGACAGCTTCCCCTCGATGAGGTTGCCAACGGTCATGTGCCGGTCTCCACGGGTAGCCGGAAAACCCTGGCCCTGACCAGCCCCGATCGGCAAAAGATAACCCGGATGGGAGACCAGCATCTCATTGCTGTTGAAAATCAGAAGGGTGCCCTGTCCACACTGTCAGGGGATGAGCTTACCGGTTTCCTTGCACTGTTAAGACAGGAGCCGCCTGCCAGCCAGCATGCAACTGCTTTGCAGGCTGAGCTTCAGCGGGCGCCCGCGTCGGCTAACCCGGATTATTACCGGGATGCCATCAAGCGTATCCTGTCACCGCTGACCACGGACCAGACGGGCAATCTGGAGAACTCCCTTCTCGGGTTGTTCAGGAAGCCATCCCTGACTGGCGCTGAGCCGCTGCTGGCGGAGTATTTTTTCCACAAGCGGCTCAAGGCTATGGAAACTGCCGATCCGGCCGGGTTGCGTAACCATGCCCTGAGGGCCAATGAATGGCTTGATCTCCTGCAACAGCGTCCGCCACTGCCTCCGGGCCCCGGCCGGGAGACCCTGAATGTCATCCCCGATAACGAACTGGGTCGTCACCAGGCCTCGGTTCAGACCAAGGGCGGGCAACAGGTGATCAGGCTGGGTCGCCGGGATGATCTGAGCTTTTCCGACCAGGGTTCCGGCTACTCCCTGATCCGCAGCGAAGGTGACAACAAGCGGGTCTTTCGCTTGCAACTTCCCGATGGCTGGCCTGACCGTCTTGTGCCGATCAGGCTGGTTGTTCAAATGGATGACTATCGCAGGATGCAACGTGAGGGCACCATTGGCGAACAGCCGTTACAAAAAGACATTCAACGCATTGCCCGGGGAATGAGAGCGCCACGTTTAGCAAACCTGCTACAAGGGCTTGTGAGCCCGATCAAAGCGTCGGGCATTCCCGATGGCAGCTCCTTTAGGGTGAAAGTCAGCCTCAGGCCTCACTGGCCTTTGGTAGACAGCCGTGTCGAAATCAGCGCGGAAGACAACAGTCATGCCCGGTTACTGCTGGGCACGCGGGACGGGGAGAGTATCAAGCCGTTCATTTTCCGGGAAACCCTGACAAGCCTGTTCGGTGCCAGTCTGTTGAAAGCCCTTGAGAGCGGTGGAGGGTCACTGTCAGCATTGCGCCAGCAGGTGCGGCAGCGCTTTGGGATAAACACCGGGACCATACCTGACGGTGAGCAGCGCCCCCTTGGACTGACCCGCCAATACGCACTGACCCTGACGGCTGATCATCCTTCAGAAACAAGCCTTTATCAGCGTCTGGTCAAAGGCCATCATAACTTGCAGCTGGCTGAGGGTACTGAAGCGGATTACCGCCGGGCGCTGCAATATTTGAGGCGCCATGATAGCAATAGAGTCAAGGCAATATCGGAACTGCTTTCAAAAGGAGAGGTGGCGATCAGTGACAGTGACCGCACTCTTTTCAACAAGGTACTCAATGAGAAAAATCCGGTAGCCGCTGTTCCCCTGAATCGCCCATTTGATAATACCATCGCCACCTATCGCCCTCTGCTCCCTGGCTCTGCAATGGTCAACGCCGATTACCGGGGGTTGTGGAGTGTCGGTTCCGGCCTGGAATCCCTGCTCGACTCCACTCTGCTCAGGTTAAGCCGGGCAGCAGCGGAAAACTTACTGTCACAACGGAAAAAGGCCCTTCTCAAACATTACCGACTAAGGCCCGTTATCAGCGATTACCTGAAGTCCCTGCTGGTTCATTTTATCTACTGGAAGATGGACCAGGTTCTGGGGAGCAACGGCCAGCCAACCAGCCAGATACACGCGGGATTGGCCGATGCAGTAGCGTCCATACTGCCTTACAGCGACATTGATGCCATCAAAATTCTGAATCTTCTTCCACGCGGGATTTTGGCAACGGAAAAAAACCTGGCCGCCGCCTTGGAGGGGGCCTGTGCCGAAGTTGCCCGGGGGCTGGGTTGGAAGCATTTTAACACTGGCCAGCTGGCCAATATGAAACAAGATGTGCACACCGTATTCAATGAGGCAGTAAAACTGCGAGAGCAAGTCGGGAAGCCGTTCCAGTTGCCTGTGCAGTGGGTTTACCGCCGGGACAATGACGGCCAATCGTCTGTTCAAGCTTTACCGGGGCAGGATAAGACCATTAAAACCCTCGCCAGCAGTCCTCGTCATGTCGTCATGTCGGACGGTGACAGTCGTTATATAAAAATCACCCCGGCGGGTCCCGGCAATCCTTTCCCGGTCATGTCATCCCAGTCACAGGATGGCCTGAAGAAGCTGTTACGGCAACCCCTTAACCCCGGTGAAAACGCTTCGGGCACACGGGCTTACCTGTCACAGCTGTCGCGCTTTTATGATGCTACTGAATTTAAGGACATTGACGCTACCGGTCAGATTAATGCCGTCATTGACAAGATGGACAACGCCACCCGGCAGCGGTTTGCAGGGAATTTCCTGCAATATGCCCGGCAGTCCGCCATCCCGGGAGATCTGGCCGAGGCCATGGCCGGGAAATTGCTTATGGCAGAGGTCAGTGCGCTGAGTTCCCCGCCTGACAGGATCTCCCCCGAGCTTTATCAGCGGCTCAACGGGTTATTGAACCTGGCCGGGAAAAGGGAATTTTCAGTGACTTTTGGCGGCCTGACGGTTCAGGTGTTCACCGATCCCTCAATCACCGCCGATGCTTCCTACCTAATGCCTGCCCAACGCACATTGGTGCTGGGCAACGGTGCTGCCAGCCCGCTGACAGCGGCGGCAGCACTGGCTTTGCTGCAGGGGCTGAAACCGGAGGATCAGACAAAATCATTCCTGGCCCTGCAACAGAAGCGGATCAGACTGCCAGAAGGTGTGGACAGCCTGCCGCCGGATGTGCTGATCAGCGAGTTCATGGTTAAAGAGGGCAAGCTGACGCTCTCCGGCCTGCTGGATCGCCTGACCAGCTTTATCGGATTGGCAGACAAACTGAACCAGCAGGGCACCTCCGAAGCCCGCATTCTGGCCGGGGAGATTCGCCAGAACGTTGCCGACAGCGTTGCCGCACTCAGAAGCGATATCGATATGAGCCAGATGGCCGGCATCGTTGATGTGAGCGACCGTGATTTCCGAAGGGCTCTGCTGAATCTGGACAAGGCCGGTTTGCCAGACGGTCAGGCAGCAAGGTTGCCAGCCCCGGACTGCGTGCTTTGCGACGGCTCCGGCAAGATCAGGACCGTGATGGCCCTGATGGATCGGGTTAGCGGACACCTGGATGACATTGAGTTCAGTGACCGCTTTAACCATGTCAGGCTGGCCGCCGGTGACAAAGGTTTGCTGGCAGACGCCTTACTGCTGCTGGAACAGACGCGCTTTGCGGCGGTGGCCACCGAAGACCTTATGGACACCCCGGAGTTCCGCAGAAAGCTTATTATCCTCTTCCGGCAGGCGCTTCGGGAACGGCAGGGACTGACGCCAGAAAAAGCCATTGACCGGGTAGTCACTTTGCTCAATGAATCAGGCTACAGTGCCGACGACACCCGCTATGTAAAGGAAAAGCTGCTTGGCAATCAGGAATTCATGGAGCAGCTCAGGACCCGGGGCCAACCTGGCGGGGATGGCGCTGATCCGGGAGATATACGGTCAGGCAAGTTGAAGAGCAAGTGGCGCAAATTTAGCAATGCGCTCGGGAAATTTGCGAATAGCAAAAGGTACATTCGTACCAAAATGGCTTTCGGCGTGGGGATGTCCGCGGTGGGCCTTGCCGGTGGTATTCAGACCCTTAAAAACCTGGAGAAATACGGAGATGCACTGTCTGATAAAACCAGAGACCTGACCTATGCCGGGGCAGGCCTGACGATCGGCGGCGCAATCTATAACCTGGGCTTGACCGCCCAGTGGCTGCTGACTGACAAAAGCAAACACCTTATCAAGGTGGCCGATGCAGCGGACCCGGCTCTTGATGCCCTGAAGCAAACCTCAAAATTAGCAAAAGCCTCAAGGGTCACGGCCATGACGGCGCCGGTTATCGGTAATGTCATTTCCTTGACCGGTTCCATAATTACCACAATCTCTCTCTACATGGCCAAAGACGAGGCAAAAAAGGCCGGCAACACTAAACAGGTGGGCTATTACGAGACAATGATAGCCCTGACTAAGGTTTCGATGGTGCTTGATACTCTGAGCATGTTACTGGACTTTGTCGCTCCAAAGCTGGGAATGGTTGTTGACCTGATCAACATTATGCTCGGCTTCGTGATCACCGCTATCGCAGAATGCATGCCACCCAACAATGCCTACCAGGATTTTGACGCCTTGCTGGCCAGCGATGGCTTCGATCAATACATTAACAACATGGCCAAATCCTTTGAGGAAAAAGGATATTCAAGGTTTGAGTACCACGCCGATGCCGGCCAGTTTCTTAAGCAGAGAAAGTATGAGGAAAACCTTGAAGAACTGTTGATATCCCGGAAAAGGTCACTGTCCGGGACAAAAAAAGGCCTTGCCTTTCTGGACTTTCAGAAGCGGCACCACACAGAGATGGGGACGAAGGAGGCGGACTTCATGCTGGGCAGGAAAGGCTACAAGATATTTTATGGTTTCGGTGGCGATGACACCCTGATCATTGACGAGGGGGAGCTCTATGGCGGATCAGGCCATGACCGGCTGTTTCTTAAGGAAGGTCTCGCAGAAGGCTCTGACGGCAATGATGTTATCCGGATTGAAAAGACAGGGAAGGCGAAAGGGGGTCCTGGTCGTGATCATATCTGGATTGGCAAGTCAGGGGAGGCCCATGGCGGTCGTGGCAACGACTTGCTTCATCTGCCAAAATATCTCGGGATCGGCTATGGCGGACCGGGCAGGGACACCATCATTAACGGCCAGCTGCAGCTCGGCGGCCTCGATGACGACACTCTCATCCATGGCCTTGGATATGTCAAACAAGATGGCGGTGAAGGAGATGACCGGCTTGATCCGGGTATAGGCACGGCAATTATTATCGGCGGATCAGGCAATGACACCCTGATTATGCCACGCGAGATCAAGGTTCCCCGATCTATCCGCTTCGGCGGCCGACACATAGTGGGTACGCATTACTATCGTCTTAGCCAGACGAACTCCGTCGCATTATTCAAGGCTGACCTGCAAACCGGACGCTGGAGCAGCCGTTTTGCTGAATACCTGAAGTACCATAATCTTTTGCGCTTTTCGCCAGATGGCAATGAAACATCTCAAACAGAGCTTTTCGGACTCTTTGGCATAGGACGTTCGTATGATGGGCGCGACTTTGATTTCAATAAACGCAACGGTATCGATGTAGATCTGCACCCAAACCTATTCTACATTGCCCCGCTGGCGGTTATAAAAGCTGACTACACGCGTAAAGTGATTCACCAAAAATTGATCCATGAAACTTTGCTGATGGGGTATGACAAAAAGCACACAAAAGTAGCAAGGGTCTCTGATAAATACGGCCATCGGAAATACTTTAAAATTGGTAAAGTCAGGTATAGAACCGACCAGAACTGGAGAGGAAATACACGAACAGGCTATGCCTATCTTTCGGATCAGGGCGTTTACCTGCTATCAAAAAACGAGGGTTCAGAAACCGGGGATTTGTACTACTTTAGCAAGAATGGACTGAGAGTGCGCAGCCAAAGGGACAGACCCAATGAGCCCACCTTATTTTACACAACCCTCTGTCAGCTTCTGGAAACCGGAGGGCCGATTAACAGTATTGAAAATGTGATGGGGTCGAAGCAGGGTCTGATAGTGACCGGAACTGAGCAGCCCAACAACATTTATTTCAGGGGGGGTAAAAATATAGCCTTTACCCTGGGCGGAAACGATTTTGTCAATGCCGGCAACGGCACCGGGAGGAACTGGATATACCTGGGTTCGGGTAATGATCTGGCGTTGTTGGGCGATGGCTTGAACGAGGTCCATGGAGGTCCTGGCAGGGACACCGTTTCTTACCGTCTCAGAAAAAAGGGTCTTAAGCTGGACCTCACCCACCGGAACCGGTTTAGCTTGCTGGAAGGAGAGCAGCTGGAAGATGTGGAGGTCATCCAGGGTTCCCCGGGTAATGACACCATTCAGGGAGACCACAGTAATACCGTTTTCGTGATCACCAATGGCACCAATACCCTGGATGTCCGGGGCGGGAACGACACCGTGGCCGCAAACGGCGGAAGAACCAGGGTTCGGTTGCGCAGCGGCTTTAACACGGTGTTGCTGGGTGAGGGAAGGCACGAGGTGTATACGGGTACCCATGCCGATACCCTCTTGCTGCGTCGTGGCAGCGATCTCGGTAACCACCGGATTCATATCCATAAACGCCAGGAGCCTCCGACAGGAAAATGGCCCGTGCTGGTCATCCGTTGGAAAAAATCAGGTGAATCGTGCCATGACGCTCGTAAGGTCAGTTTGACCATCAATCCTTTTGACAAGAGCCTGCGCCTGTTTTTTAGCCATCAAATACCGGGGCAGAAAGTGACCCTTGACTTTCACACTCGCGGTTTACGTCATTTCGAAACAGTACAAGCCAATCCCTGCATTTTTTACTGGGAGGACGTGGCAGGCACCCCCCCTTCCCTGTCAATGACTGAGGCCCTGACAAGCCTGAGGAACACCACTCTCTCGGCTCATATTAATTCAGGCACAGAAGCCTGCAGTGTCAAAAGGGTAGCGGAGGACTACACCTTTTCAACAGAGGAGATGCTGGCCTTATTAAATCGCTACCCTGAAAAACCTGTCGGTGAATTCCCCCGGGCTAAATGGCGCAAAGAGGCTGAGCTGGCGAGCCTTGCCAACGAGGGAAAAACCCTTGGCGCGGGCCTGCACAGGATTGGCAGTCAGGAAAGCAATAATATCAGGCTGGTGATTGAGCTTGGTTTCACCTCTTCCATATGCACCCCACAGAGTGGTTTTTTACGCAGGCTGACCCTGGAGCTGGGTCAACAGCGGGTGCTCCTGGAAGGCGCAACCCAACTCATGAAGAAGTATGGTATTGGCTTTTTAAGACCATGGCACACAATGGCTTTAAAATTGGTTCAAACCGATGCAGACGGTCGCAGACAACAACACAGCGACCAAAAACTATTTGGACTTGGTCATAGAGAGTTGCTGAAATCGAGTCCGTCGCTTCAATTGAACGCACCGTTGCTGAAATGGAGTGATCCGTATACATGGAGCGAACTGTTCCCCGGTCAGCCAATGTCCGAAACCCTGGACATGCTGGAGATGGATTATACCTTTGATAAGCCTTTTCGTGATAAATGCGGTATCTCCGCCGCATACAACAGTTCTGTGATTATGCCGACGGTTTACCTTGACCTGTCTTCAGGTCGACACTCTGGCATCCCCGTCATTATTGGCGGCCCGGGCAATGACCAGCTGACGGGTAACCCGTCCGCAGATAACGTATTGCGTGGCATGGGAGGAGATGACAGGCTCAGGGACATGGGAGGCAATAACATATTTATTGTCGGCCTGGGTAATTCCACCGTTATTACTGATGAGAAGGGACACAATCTGCTAATACACGACAATCTTGGTAGTGTTTATGGTACCCGGCTCCTGAAACGAAGATCCAGGGGGCTCAGCGTTAAGGTCACCCTCTCAACGTATCAACTGGATGGGATGACCGTCAATGTCACGGAGGGCATCGTACAGACCCGATGGCGGAATACCAGCGAAACAGGCAGTTGGCGTTATCACCAGACGGTGTTCAATGCGATCGACCAGATTGCCGGGACTCCGGGAGATGATACTTACTTTGGCAGCAATGGTACGGATATTTTCAGCACCGGGGGTGGCCTGGACAAGGTGAGCATGGGGGACGGAGACGACCGGGTGATCATTAACGCGCTCTGGCAAACCGGAACCTCTCTGGACGGGGGCAACGGCGCCAATACGCTGCTCTTTCAATTGCCCATGAGTCGTGATGTGAAGGTTGACCTGAAGCATAGCTTAACGGTCAACAACTTTGTCCTGGAGGACACCGGGTATGGCAGGATAAGACTTTCCGGTGATGATAAAGACAACATTTATGTGTCCAGAGGTTCCCTCCGCAACTTTAATGGCAGGGGCGGGGATGACACACTTTTCATGCTGAAGCTACCGGCGTTTACCCATTTAAACGGGGGCCCGGGCAAAGATACGCTGGATTTGAGCCGGGCAGTCACGGCTCCGGAATTGGTCCGGCTTAACCTGTTTGTGGACCGGGACTCAGTGAGGCTCTCGTGTCCTGCAAAGAATGTAACTCCCTGCTCTCCCGATACAAACAGCAAAGGTCGTTTATTCTATACACTCAGGTCAACCGGGTCGCGGAACACCTATGACACATGGGCGTCAATTTTCAGAAACTTTGAGATTATCAATGGCCCGGAAACCAGCGATATTTTCAACATTCCGGCCCAGGCCGGCCTTGCCGTCAATGGCGGAGGCGGAAATGACAGGTTCAATATTTACGCTACAAGCATAAAGGGCAACAGCAACAGAACCTCAATCACCACCACCATAGGAGGACCCGGACACAACAGGCATTATGGCAGTCGGAAAGCTGACCGGATGGTGGCGAACCTGGGGCCTGACCTTCTTTCCGGCAACCTGGGTCCCGACATTTACGTTATTCACCGGCAGGCCAATGGCACCCGAATCATTGACCGGGACAACGGGAATACCCTGATATTGCATGGGGTACAACCCGAAAAACTGGACTGGCGGCTGACCGAAAATTATACCCATCTGGAGGTTCTGGACGACAGCCAGTTATTTTTCACCCTCAATTTACGACACGTTCCCCGTTGTCTGCGCAACGATAAAAGTCTGGCCACCGGGCTCTTTATCAACAGTCTGGCAGAGCATTTCTGGCGTCTGGTAACGGTTGATCCGGCCAACAATGGAACTAATGTGCTGACCAGCGAAAAACTTTGGAGTTACTATTACTCGAGGCTGGCTGAAGACAATCGGCTGGATAACATTTACCAGCTTGACAATGTTACGGCACCGGTGCGGGGCGGGCCGGGTGATGACCTGTTCTTCATCTCCGGTACAGTCAAGCCGGGAGCCGGGCTGTTTGGTGAGTCGGGAAACGATATTTTCCACATCAAAAGCAGTGGCGCCAGCGTACACCCCGGCCTCGGTAGTAACCTGGTCAGTCTCGAGCTGGAGGGTGCGCTGGAAAGTGCAGAGAAAACCGGGACGGTGAAGATATTTTTTGCCCCCTCTTCATTTAACCGGGTTCACCTGGGTGGTGCCAGTCTCACCAATCTGCAGGCAGCCAGCTGGCGTTCGCTGGCTCCGCACAATGCCACTGACGCAACTGACAGTGGTGACCAGCCTCGTTGTCCAGCCGGTTTGTCACGCCTGATGCCCCCTCCGGTCACTGGCGGCAGTTTTATACTGGCGGGCTGGGTTCACCGGAGCTTGCCTTCCCGCGCCTGGGGCTCACTCATTCATTTTGCCGGGGCTGACGGCGCTGATGCCATCAGGTTGAGCCTGAAAAACAGGGGATTGGAGATCAGGCTAACGGATGGCGAGAGGATCTTTCATGACAGGGTTAGACCATTTTTCACCTCCCCCCGCCAACATCTGGCCATGACAATAGATGACCGTGGTTTTCTAACCCTCTACCGGGATGGCCAGCCTGTTTTGGCAACGCAGGCCCTCAAGCCAGCCGAAAAAATACGGACGCTGAACTGCCACGCCGTTGATAAACTGATCATTGACCGACGTCTCCCATCGCCTGATGGCATAAAAATGATGGCATCCGGTGTGAACCCCCTGGTAAGGATAGGCAGCTGGCAGAACCCACACCGCGTCTATGCCAATGACTGGCCAGACAGCCTGGAACTGGATGACGGTGTTCTGGATGGCAAGGAGTTCATCCTTAAACAACTAGAGTCTGGTTATGCACTTTTCCAGCGAGCAGTCCCCGGACATCAGTATGTCATTGATGAGAAGAGTGCCATTTACCGCTTTGCTGACGATGGCACTGGTAACAGCGGCCAATGGTTTTTGTCAAATACCACAGGCACGGCTGACCAGCTGGAAGTGGTAACCCACCCCTGCCAGAAACTGCACTATCAAAAAGCGGGTGGGGACCTGATCCTGACTATCCTGACGAATGATGGACTGCTGAAGCACGGCGAAAATAGCACAAAACCAATAAATTCCACCCAGAGCCTTCGGGTGCCGAATTTTTTCAGTAAGGAAGGCGAAACCATTGAACGCCTGATCGTCAATAACAGGGTGCTCAACATGAACGAGGTACTTGCGAAAGTGAGCACCACAGGCGATGCAATGGCTGTCGGTGACAGCGGCGACAGCAACGGTGGAGACAATAACAGTGGAGACGAGGAAGCCCCGGGCTTTCTGAACAGAATCACTCGCGCAGGTCAACGACTGTTCAATTACCTGAGCGGCCTTGGCGCTAACAAAAACGACACTAACAGTCTAGAGGAGAGTAATCGGCAAGCAGCGGCTAACCTGAATAACACGGAACTGAATCGACACTACCAGCGCCTGGTTCAAGAGATCAATGCCCTGTCAGGCAATCGCAGTGGCGAGAGCCCGTCGTTTGTGCCGTCGACAGGCCATAACATGACGCAAAACCTGACAACCCCGCAACCTTTGACAACGATGGGTCAGACGTGAATGTCAATTGACTTATTCTAACCAAAGCTCAAGTCTTCATCAATCCAGTCATTGAACGCCGCAAGGAAGGGGGAAGGTAATCAAATAACCTGTTAATTCCGGAGAGCTTCCCGTATGCCAGCCAATCAAACTGATACGAATCCTCCCAGTCGTCCTCCCGAAAGACAGTGGCTTGAGACCAGCGATGGCTGGTTTTACTCGGCCATGGTTGACACGGATATTTTTAAAATCACTCTGTCGATGGATCGGGCCAGACCGGGTTCAGCTTTTGCCACGCCTGAGCATATCGGTGCTGTCAAGACAGCCATTGACAGAGCCTTCCGGTTAATAGAACAGTCAGGTTTATTTCCCCACCACATACACCGGAATATCCGCATTATCTTTGCTGACTCTGACTGGCTGAGCCAGAACATCTTTTATGACGATGAGGATGTCACCCTGTTAATCGGGCAATCGATCATCAATTCGTCACCATTACCCCCGGCTTCTGGCAAACCCGCCACTTTAACCGATGCTCCCGGAGCGGACCCGCTCGTTGCCACGTTGCTGAATCACATGGCAATGGTCGTTTATGAGGCCTGTGACCCCAATGCCTTCTGGTCAGAATTTCAGGCACGGCAAGATGGTGCCAAAGAGAATACCATCGCCAACCAGACACAGCTCAGCTTTATCGCTGAAACGCTGGCCGCCAAATGGTTGAATCAGAAATTATCTCCGGTTTCACACCATAGGCTGAGGACTTTGCTTCCCGGCCTGTTCAATGACTCACAACCTCCTGACAAGCCCCCTACCCCCCTGAGTGCCAGACTCCAGGCTTATCACTGGCATTCCAGAAACCACCTTGGTGAAACGCTTGCCATGCTTAAAAGCGAGGCAATCCCTGCATCGGGCAATGTCACCGAGCCAGTGCCCAACGATTATTTTGCCTTCACACCCGCTGCGCCCCTTTTACGCATCAACAAGACAATGGCCTTTCCCGCTTTTGGCAAAGGTTACCGTACCCACGTTCAGGGATCAGAAATAGGTGTCAGGGTATACCCCCAGGGAGACGCGGCTCCGCCACTGCAGCTGGTTGACATCACCCTTGACGTGGAAGGCTATCATTCGCTCGGTTACCAGGGTCCGGCACAGACTCTCCGGCGGCTGGTTTTTGACCTTGAGAAATTGGCCGGACTGTTTCTGTACGGTGGCTTTAATGAGCAGTTGCTGGCCTTTCTGCACGGACTTCAGGTCACCAGTGATCCGGCAGAACCGGACCTCAAGATCCCTGTTATCAGGGCAGAACCCGAAAGATCATTCCTTGACAGTGACGCGACCTTCACAAACGACAGTCAGCCCCTGGTTCGTCTGGGAGCGGCGGATTTTTCCCGACACTCTGACGAGGCTCTGGCGCAGGGACTCTCGGCCTTGCTGGTGCCGGCATGGCGAAAGACTCTTGAGAACAATACCCTGGCTGTGGCCGGTATTGAGCAGCTCTGGGGTATCACTGGCAACAGGCTGGAAGCGCTGCAACCGTATTACGGGCTGGATGAACGTTACCAGGCCCGGCAATGGCCAAAACAATCAGGTGATCTTTACCAGATATTGGTGGCAGGCCAACGCCATAACCTCAGGAAGCGGGGTGGCACTGCGGAAGACTTTGTGGATGCGGTCCGCGAACTTTATCAAAACGATGGGCTGGCCCCAGCCCTTACCCGCGTTATGAGAGAGCAGCAACCGTTGACAGAGAGTCACCGTACAGCCAGGGAAATGGCGGATTTGCTCAAGGCCATCGAAGCAGTTTACGCCGAACAACCATTGCGCAGTGAACAATGGTTTTTCCGCAGGGCTCTTGATGACAGCCTGGACTGGCTGACCGCTAAAAACCCTGACAATCCAGCCCTGGAAAACCTTGGACGACTCAAAAAAAATGATAAAGCACAACAGGGTGAATACGATGGCCTGACCGAAACGGAACAGGCATCGCTTCCTGGCAACACCACCAGCAGTGTCCGGGGCCGGTTCTTTACCCTCACAGCCCTGAATGACCGGATAGGGGTTTACCTGACGCCGGACTACCTGGCCGATGCCACTGACCAAACTATCGCCAGTGATCTGCGCCAACTGGTGGACGCCAGCGATCTGTTCAGACGCCGGGTGAACAATACGGACGAATTGCGGAGACAGTTGGGCAACGCAACGACCCCGATAAGGCCCGACACCCTTGGCGATCTTCACAACCTTCGCTTGCTGCAACTGCCCCCTGACGAGCGTAACAGGACGATCCCCGGAGACTATGTCAGCCTGATCATTCCCGGTCACGATGGCGCGTTCCCCGGCGGTGAGTCCGGCCCAATGACTTATCTGCCCACCCGGCATGGTTTGAAAAATGACACCACCCATGACCAGGCTCCGGGTAACCGGACAGACGTTGCCACCGTTAACCAGCCCCTCAATAACGGCACCTTCACGCTCATTGATTTTGATCCGGGCTGGGGAGACACCCCCTACGGTTCCGGATGGCTGTCAGGCCATCTTTCGTTCTTTTACCAGCTAGGGGAGGCATTGCGGCTGGCGCTTGGAATGGCACCAGAAGAAGATGCCGATGCGGCTAAAAACCGGATTCGTACCGACCTTGGCTTGCCAAAGCATTATCCGGGACAGGACAGCAAACCGTTACCCGTAGTAGACCCCCGTCAGGTAATGGTCAAAGAAACCCTGCCCATACAGGTCAGGTTTAATCAAACGACAGCGACAGACAACAACACATCCGTGCGCCTGGCGGTGACCGGGTATGGTGCCCTGGGACGTCACCTGGAACTGACGGCAGAGCCTGACGGCAATGGCACCTATCGTCTGCAACTGAATTCCATTGGCAGAATGCCAACGGATGACCGTTTTCAGCCGCCCTCACTGCGCAGGTATCCCGAAATGCCCAAACCGGCGGCAAGACACAGGGTTCGCCGTGCCGATCCTGACCCTGATCCTGCTGAAAGCCCAGACCCGACATTAATCGACTCACTGATTCCCGGCTCCAGGACATTCCAAAAAGAATTTGTGCCGTTATTACGCTATCAACTCGCCGCGAACGAAGGCTTGAGTCAACGTTTTAGAATCCTGGTCGCGGCTTTTAAAAAAGTTGATGGCATTCGCAGTGCCAATGCTCCGTTAACCTTTCCTTTGGTCTTGGGGCTCTACGACAAACTCACCACCCTGATCGACAAACACCCGCAGGCAACCGGCGAAAAATTTACGAAACTGGCTGCAGACATCAAGAGCTGGCTTGAACGCAGCATGAAGTCAGTTCCTGCAAGACTACATTTTGTCAGCGTTAACCCAACCGATGAGGAGCTGAAGCGTATACGGTCATGGATTTTGGCCAATGCAGAGTCCGGTTTACAAATAAACCTCTGGTATGACCCGAATGCAATGCTCGCCAGTGAGCTTGCGGAAGCTCTTAAACGGTCAGTGACAACTCAATTGACCCGTCGATCCGACCCCGGTAATCCATCTGATTTTGAATCGGATTTACTGAAAGAGCTGATGAGGCTACAAGATGAGGCCTGGCAAGCCATAGAGTCAAAAATGGCACAGGGCCAGCCGTTTGATCAGGCGGTAAAAGACTTTCTGGTAGAGCACCTCAACGATACGACGGACCTTGACGATAAAAAAGCCCAAATGCTGGAATCCTACCGGCAATTTACAGAGCAGATAAAGGCTTCTTATCCGAGGGCAAAGTTTTCCCTCAAAGATATTAATGAAGTCTGGACCAGTGCCTACGGGGAAGAGGGCCAGAAGGCCAGCAAATACTACTTCAGGGAGCTGGGCTTGCGCGGTCATCAGCCCGCAGCCAGCGCACTGGTGAAAATGAGGGTGATGGGCACTCTCGGTGGTGCTTATTCTGATACGTCGCTTTCGCCTGCATTGAATAAGGATCTTTTCAAGGGTATTGATTATTCCGGCGTCAGCGAAACCGATTTGAGCAGGGTAAAGGCGGTACAGACACAGCTGGTCATCCAGGGGCTTGGCAAAGAGTTCCGTGCTGATGACCAGGATGCTGCCATTAAACAAAAGGTTTCAGACGATCTCGCCTGGCTGGGTAAACAATACCCCCGGTTAAAGAGCGATATCGAGCAGCGTTTGGCCAGTGCTGCTCCCTCGCAACGGTTTGAGCCCCTGGGAAAAATCAAGGTCATTCCCGGTGAGATCTACCTGCCATCGAAAAACCATCCAGGTTTATTTTTTGCGGCTACATTGGGCAGCACACCGGTCGGCAACCGAGCCATGGAGTTGGCTATAAACACCCTTACATCGCAATATGAAATGATTGATCAATTTGGGTTGTCCGAACTGAAAAATTTGAACGCTGCCAATCATAAAAAAACGTTTTTAGTCAGTCATGATCTCAGTTATACGGAATTGGTTTATTATCGATTCGGAGGGGTGTCAGAGTTTGTGGAAGGGCATCAAATCCTGAATGGTGATCTCGCCCTGAAGCAAAGCAATACTGCAATGAGTCGGCAAGGCTACGACGCTTTGCTGGATGCTCTTCGATTTTCTGCCGGGGAACGCTTTACCCTTTCCAGCAAAGCGGCAGCTGCCCGGGACCAGGAAAACACGATCACACGCTATTTCAACACAGATCCGCAAAAGCCTGGCCAATACAGTCAACAACTGGTTATCCAGATGGCGTCTGGCGACGATAACCCGATCAGCAAGGCCAGCCGTTACCTGTTTCGCAAATATAAAAACCGCCAACCAACGGGAGATAGTTATAACTCAATCCGCTGGCTGGTTATGGAGAGCGGTTATTGGTCAGATGGTGAGACTGGCGCAAGGGTTAATCATGCCGACATTCGCGGATTTCTGGACGGTGATAGCCGAATTCATGTCGTTGGACTGGGTCAGTCCGGGAACGGGGAGTTTACCCTGGGCGGACAAACCGCGTCAGACCTGTCAACAAAAATCAATGAATTGATCGGCGATACCCCGGTTAAAACCGTTAACCTGATTGGCTCAGCCATTGATCACAACGGGCTTGTCAGCCAATACCTGAAAGACACCCTGAAAGCGACAAGAACCCGCACAGTAACTGCCCGTGACGGTCTTTTGAGGGTCGACATCTGGGGGCGTCTGTGGGTTGGCCTGCTTGCAGACACGGGTCTGGTCACCTGGTCACTGGACGACAGGCCTGACAGGCTGAAAGCATTTCGCACCAGTGATGGTAAAGTCACGGTCGAACGCTTGCCTGAAGCCCCGTATGTTGAAGCTGACGCTGGACTACGACAAATGCCTTCTGTGTTGTCACAGAACAGCGGGCTGCTGGGGCCGGTTAATCCCGATAATGCAATACCGACCCCGGAGATGTTCAGGTTAAGCCTTAAGTCGCATCTGGGTGCTCTCAGTTCGGATGATTTAGAATCGCTAGAGGAAAAAATCGCAGAATTTGATCGACTTCGCCAGGAGGGGTCCGCCCTTAAAAAATACGGCCTTGTCTATCGGATGCAGGAAAACCTGCCCAAAATTCTTGCCGGGGGCGCTGCCGTCTCCCACCTTGCCGCGACCATAAACCAGTACCTGCTGGATGCACTGGCCGAAGTACCCAAAAATCTTCACTTTATCTGGATTGGTCGTCTCAACGAAGGTGTTAAGGACTATCTCAAGGTCTGGGCTAAGACGAATTCCTGGCCATTAACGCTTTGGTACGACCCGCAGTCGTTTCTGGCACCCGTGCTTGCCCGGGAAATACATAAGGCTGTTGCCGCTGAAAAAATACCCGAATCATTCCTGACAGCAGAAAATGCCAGTGATGAATTTGTGGAACGTGTTAATCAGCTGCAGGATCTGGCCTATAGCACCATAAAAAAAGGCATCGCTGAGGGCAAAACCTTCGACGACATGGCAAAGGCATTTTTAGTCAAGCATTTGGCTGTGGATCAAAGCGAATTAGAGACAATACAGGAAGAAAGCCTGAAGCAATTCACGGAGTTCACCAATGAGATAGCCAGGCTTCAGGGCAACCCTGAATCCGAAAAATTCAGGCTGGCAGATATCAATACACTCTGGCAGCCAGACGATGAAGCCAGCCCGAAACAGTGGTACGTGAAAGAACTTGGGCTGAGGGGGATTTTAGCCGCAGCCTCTGATTTGGTAAGGATAGAACTGCTGATTAAAAATGAGGGGGGTGTCTACCTGGATGTCGATACATTGCCTTCTCATAATGACGAATTGTTTAAACACATTAACATTCCGCAAGAAACTTCATTTAAAGTCAAACCGGACCAGTTAATTAACCATATGATTATGGAGTATTTTGCTGAGCCAGGGCCGGAACAACTGTTTTCTAACAGAACACCTGATCCAGAAATAGAGAAAATATTTAACGAAATAAAAGAAGAGCACCCTGTTTTTATTAAGGCTATTAAAGAAGCCATCGTTAATCACAACGACAAGCCGCTTTTCGTTTTTCCAGAATCGCTCAGGGTTATTCCTGGTTCAGTGGAATTTTATTTAACCTATTTGGGATCAACCCATTGCAACAACAATCTTATTATCGCACCACAAGATACTGAAGCTCTCAAGGCAGTTAAGCAATATATTATACGACGACATCAATTAATTGAACGTTTCAACAATGATAGCTCATTGAAAAAATCTGATACTGATATACATAAAATGGCAGAATCAATCGCCAATGAATTCGACGATTATCGAGAAGTCACCTACGCCGTTTTAAATTATCGGCAAGATGGAATACTGAATCAATCCAGATCGACGGTTTTTATATCCGGAGTGCAGCCGTTTCTTACAGTCTCCGGTCGTTATTTGTCTGATTTTTTTGCAAGAAAGGATTTGCGTCATCGTGAATTAAGACAATTTTTCATGCAGGTTAATCCATTAGCAAAGATTGATTTAGTCAGTGAAGATACTGATGAAAGCACCAGAAGCTGGGTGCCTGAAGCTGATAAAACCGTGCGTTATGCCCTGACCGCTGAGCATGACAGCCGTTATAAAAACCAGATTATTATCCAGCTGGGTAACAGCGAGAATGAAGCCAAAGCCAGCCTATATCTGAAGAAAAAATACCAGCCCGATTTTAGCCGACTTATACGACTAAAGCCTGATGGAACCCTGATTGATACGGAGACAAGTCTCGACATTAAACTGGAGGCATTGCAAGCTGATTTTCTTAAAGACGACACCCGTATTATTGTTGTGGGTCACGGCAGTAAAGTTCAGGGAGAAGAGGCCGGTTCCAACTCGTTTCTCCTGGGCGGAAAGACCGTCGGTCAACTGGCCGAGGTGCTCAAGCACGTCACCGCCGGCCGCTTTGTCCACACTGTCAGTGTCGTGGGTTGTGGCGCTGATGCCAGCGGAGAGCATTACCCCGTAGAAGATTTCGCCAGAAAACTGTTCGCTGAAATCCGGACAAAACGCATCACGATCCGTAATGCACTGGTGGCGGTGGATGTATTGGGGCGCAAATGGACGGGCACCCTGCCCGCCAACGGCAATGTCCTGTGGTCACAGTCAGACCCTCGCGTCAAGCTGGTGCTTGAAAAGGACGAACGGGGGCAGTTGATGGCCCGTCAGGTCCCTGTTGAAGAAGGGCTGGTGACAAAACTCCGGGACTTGCCCGCTTTACCCCGCGGCAGGGATTATGTGCGCTTGGGTCCCGACGATGACCGTTCTTTCGAACAGGCCAGACGTTTACTGGTGAGTACGTTTATCGAAAACGGTGGCAGACAGCCACTCTCCGAACTGATTGAGCAATACAACCGTCGGTTGCAACAACTCACCAGTGATGACTTTTCTCCTTACCGGTTGATGCCGTTGCCGGTGGCCAATGCCGAACTGCCTTCTGCACAGGCCGGGGCACCAAGAGCGCTTCATATGAGCGCCTTTGTCCGTGCAGAGTCAATCGGGGACCCATTTTCGGGGGTTGGCCTGCTGGCCTACGGCAATCGCTTTGCGCAAGAGAATTTTTTCCGGGCTCAGCAGGCGGGGTATGATCTGGCCTGGCAAGTCACAAAACCACCATCTGATGGGATAACAGCGCTGTTTACTCGCCAGCTGCTAGGGTCTTTGCAGGAGATTGTGGCACCCGGTGGCAATGATATAAACCCGTTCAGGGTTTCCAGCCCTGACCTGATGGTTTCTGTATTAGGAAAAGATGACCTTTCTGCGCTCTATGCCCATAAACGAAATGACTTTTCCAACCTGGGTCAGCGGTATATCAAGTCCCTGAACGAGTTATTGGGTCACTTTCTGGGGGACAAAGCAGATCAAAAAGCACCGAAACTGAACACCTTGAAAAGGAATGAACAGAGAAAGTCGTTTCAAAAAAGCCTTTCGCTCGGGATTGACAAAAGGCTGAAGCATCCCCCCTATAACACTGTCAGCTTTACTGATCCCATGTCCCTGGCTAATAGCGAGGCTTTTGCTGGAGACAACAACCAATACCTGCCTGTTGTCACCGATCCTTCGGGCGCAACTTATGTTCTGGTGGACGTGCCAGAGACTAATAGCGCAGCTTTTCCGGATAATCTGCGCAATATCCTGTTTATGCTTCAGTCCTCAGGTCCGCTGACGGAGGATACGGCCCGGACGCTGATTAATACCATTCAGTCAGCCTATTCCCACCACTCAAAGTACTACCTGCCAGAACAGTGGCTCATTGAAAAAATTAACCGACTGACGCAGGTTGATCTGGTCACACTGGCCACTGAAATTAATAGCGTCGACACGCAGTATGAGATTGCTCCAAGCCTGATGCGAAAACTGTTGTTTCGCCTGGTGAGCCGCGCAGTGATGGCCCTGGAGAGCGGTCGCACACCCGATATGCAGGAGAAGCTCCTGATCGCAGAATTATCCTCCCGGCTCCCCGATAGCAATACCATGGTCGTCGTGCTCCCGCCTCCGGAAAGCTTTGAACGCCGGGTTTCCCTGGACCCTTTGCTGCCCTTCGGACAGGATATCCATTCTCGCTCGCGAATCACCCTGGGCGCTCGTTCGCCATTTTTTTTCTCAACCATTGAGGATCGTGCCTATCGCTCTCAGTTGCGTGAGCTGGTGCAACTGGGCGGAATGCCTGAAAAGCTTGAGGCTGTGATTCGTTATTTCGACAGACCTAATGAACTCATCGATAGCCTTATGGCCTGGCGCAAATGGGAGATAGAGACTGGTATTAAGAAAAAAAGTCCGGTTCTTGATCTTCGGCTGGAGCACAACCGTTTGATCGCGGACAGTCAGGTGAATGTCTTGCAATGGGAATTAGAGAGGCCTGTCATCATCCAGGTTGGACTGTCAGATGTACGACCAGATTCGTCTGATACCCGCCTGGCCCGGGTGATAGCCCAATCCTACGGGATGGCGCTGTTCCTGCAACTGCGGTCAGATTATGCAGCCCCACGCGATATCGTCAGGGCCATGGAGATATGGCAAACGGATTACCGTGATGATCCTGATGGTGAATACAGTTTTGACAAGAGTCTGACACTGCGGCAGTTACCGGAAACAAGAGATCAGCTTTACCAGACACTGATCCTTGACAGTGATGATCGCGATCTTCAGTTTGCCCGGGGCGATGTAGATGATTTCCAGCATGCACTGGAGGTATTGTTTCGGGAAAAGAATCTCGCCCGTTCGGTCAGAAACGTTTTTCGCCACCTTGCAGTAGAGCCGACGACCTTTGTTGATACTTTTGTAGAGGCTCTGGTTCAGGTACACACAGATTTCTGGAAACAGATGCGGGATTCGGAACTGCTGTCTGCGCTGCAGTTGAAGGCATCGGATTACCGGACATTGAAAAAACGACTAACCAACTCTCGTTTACCCGCCAAAAACAGGGGCAGATTATTATTAGATCTGGGTAATATGGAAAACCCGCCAGACAAAACTCCGTACACGGGCACAATCCCTTCTCATTACATGGACGTCTATAGCAAAGGAATAAAGGAGAACAGTCCCGGAATTATCATTGAAGTGACACCGGTTTCCTATGGCGGTCAGGGCTCACAGTCAAAGATCGCGATCTTGTTCCCTGCCCGGTTGATCAAACATGCTCTGGAAAAGAATGCTCCTTCAGATTACTTGTTTTCAGTACAAAATAAGATTATCAAAACCCTTCGATGGCTCAGAACTACCTCTGATTTCAGGGGTTTTTCCAACACCCTGGCGAAAAAACGGAGCCAGGTCTTTGGCAACCTCCAGACTCTGGTGAATCAGGGTGTTATTGATGGTTCTGCCGGTACAGGCTTCGATCAGATCAAAATACCCGACTCTGTCCGGCTATTACTGGTCATTATTCCTCCCGGTTCAGCCGCTACAGAAACGCCGGAACCGGTTCTGATCAATAATGCCGGTTGTGTCCTGAAAATGGATCCGGGCCAGTATGTCACCGAAGGCAAAATGCTGGTTGAACAACATCACACTTTATCAAACCTGATAGTTCGTTATGTGGTTGCATCCAATCTGTTGAAAGGGGTCAGCAGCGATTCACAAAGCATTCGAAAAAGAATTCTGCATGAATTTGGTGTTGAGGAACTACAAAAAAATATAGAAACTTCGGATATCCCTGTAGACACTCATAAAGGACGGATCGGTCTTGAAATAGAGTATGATGTCACAGATGTCGATGCTGAATCGAGAGTAGAACTGGCGTATACTAAATTTCCTCCTGGTGAGCGTATTAGCCGAATTTATACTAATATGCTCGTGTCTACTGATTCAAATAAACTTCGCTCTATCATTGAAGTCATTACCGGCCCCTTAGCTCTCTCGGTTTATCTCAGTGAATCCTCGGCGTTATTTCGTGCGACCAATACGATGGCCTCTGCTTTAGCAAAAATACCTGAGGGTGGTTCTACCGTTAGCGATTTAGTTCAGGCTTATAATGACGAGCTACTTGGCAATGACCCCAATGATCAATTAAAAGATTTCCGTTTAACCAGCTTTAATGATTTTAAAAACACTAAAGTTTCATTGCTGCCTGAGGCGATAGGGGTCGGGTCGTTACCTCCTCATGTTCAGGTTAACATTGGCGTCGAACTTAGCATGCTTTGGGATATAACATCTTATATTCCCTGTCTTATAGCTCCGAGAAAAAGTGACATATTAAGGGACGTTTTTCAGTTGAGCCAGTATAAAGCCTCTCTCATTTCAGAAACACTGAATCTGAATTCTGACTTACTGAAATCCATGCTTACCATTCATTTGTACAAGCAGGCATTAGACAGTTCAACCGACAAATTTTATAGGGGTAAGATCGGGACTGCAAACACACCCATTACTCAACTTGAAGGATTACTGAGGCTGGGTACCGGCGATTTTTTAATGACGGTCATCTCTGATTTGGATGCCACACAACTCAAGTCGGCCATCCGGGATTACAGCTGGCAAGCTTTTAGTTCGTTGATGCAGCAAACGGTCAGTGAGCTGGCCACAATGGGATCCAGGGCTGAAGGGTTGGGCAGAGAGTGGAAGGTTCCCGAACAAAAACTGGAAGCCAGATTAAAATTGCTGTTTATCGACCTGTTGGATTACCGTATCGAACATGGGCAGATGACTGTTCCCTTAATTGATGCCGGAGATTTTTTCGAATTACCGCAAGGCAAAAACAAAGCATCGAAACTGGGTTACAAAGATGCCATAAATCCAGCCTCAAGTCGGGGTATCACTTCTTATTTCAATGAAGAGAATGAAGTCCGTTACCTCGGCGTTCTGGAGGTTCGGGAGCCCTGGCCTGCTCTCAGCAGGATGGGTTTTGAGCCTCCCGACCTTTTCACGACTGCACTGATAAAGTCCGTTCAGAACCCGGGTTTACTCGGTGCAGATCCGGACGTTGACAAGATCTTTTTTATCAGGGCCCAATTCCTCATTGCCTCTGAAAACGAAACCGCGCAATACAGGGACTGGGTGAAGCACTCCATCATCAGCCGACTAGGTCAACTGGATCCGGCAAAGCTGGAGCATGTCATCCACTCCTTCGTCAGCTATCACCAGACAGAGCAGGGCACAGCAGGACAGGACATTCTGGGCCAGTTGCTGCTGACTGCCCGTCTCAGGACAATAACAGGCGGGCAGTCAGGATTAGCCTGGGACACCCTGGCACAGTTGCAAAAAATAGTGCCCGTGGATGTTAACCTCCAAGGGATGACCAGCTGGGATCACCAACCTCCTGCGAGAACCACTCACAGCCATCCCCTGCTTGTGGCCGTCTGGCAACAGTTGGCACGCTACAACCTGCCCGCCGGGCTCTATCATCTGGTGGACTTGCTTTCTGGTAACAAAGTTTCTGGTGGCGAAGGTTTTGTTATACCGATTCTTGGCTCGGGTGACAGACTTGCTGAGTTCGGATTGTCTCTGGGTCGTCTGTTCGGGGAAATTACCATTATCCTTGAGCCCCAACAGTACCTGTACCAGAGTCGTCTGGACGGCGATCCACCGACTCTGACAGTGGGCATAAAAGACAAGACTTTTGATAACCGCAGGTCTATCGCTATAGGCAAGTTGTTCGGCATGGCCCTGATAAACCATCCCGATGTGGCGGCTCTCGGTCAGGCTCAAAAGGACTTGCGGACAATCTGGGGGTTGTCAGCAACCACCACGGGTCGTCGCTATGGCCTGACCACAGGACTGGCGCTGGCCGCTTTTCCAGACCAGAAAGCCCACCTGTTCAGACAGTTTATCGATGGCATCGGCACGAGCGATCACGACTGGCAGTTTGCTTCCGGGTCGGTCGATGATTTCGCCGGGATTCTCTACCGGTTGTCAGCCCGGCATGATCAGGACGGGCTGACAGAGGCTTTTCAACGGATTCGGAACTACCATCTTCTGAACCCCCTGATATCTGTAGACAGTTTTGCCTCGGCACTGGTGAAGACGCACAGGAATCTGCCGGATTTTCAGGCGGGCCTGGTTCTGCGGCAGGCTATCGGAAGTGGTGGGTACACTTTTCTGAAAACGTCCCTCAAGGTGAAGAGTACCCCCCTGATTAACGAACTGAATTCAATGGCAGAGTCAGGGGATTTTGACCGGTTTTATAGTAACCGTGATTTAAACGGGGGTCCTCAGGAACTCAGGATTAGCAAGTTAATCTTATTAAGAGTCACCCCTGATTACTTCCGTCATGCCGGAGCGGATCATCTTTTTTTATTGTTCGATGGTATTAAGAAGTTCCTGAAAACGCCTCTGGGCCAGGATTACCGAAAGACATTCAAAGCGGCTTCCGACCCTCGCCATCCCTATCAGCACCTGATAGTTGATGCAACGGAAGCAGATGCCGGAAAGCAGCAAATCACTGTTTCGCTATTACATACTGACAAGAGAGTGGTTATTACCTCCGATGCTGCTGTCAGTCCAAAAAACAGTTTGTCCAGCCTGATTCCAGTGTTTACCAACCTGGTTCAATCCGGCTACGATCTGAACGGCGGCAGTCAGCCTGCCTCCCCGGACGTTAGCAGCATTGAAAGAACGGTTCGCCAGCAAATGGGACTTGCTCCCCTGGTGCAGCTTGCCAACACAGTGGATCTTAATCTTCAAGAGGACCGCGCATCCGGTCGGATAGTCCTTGAAAAAACCTACATCATCGACAAACCTGCCAGGACGGAAAGTCTGATAGCCAGAAGCCCCACAAACATCAATGGTGCACCTTTAATCACCCTTAAATGGCTGGTTGCCGACAGTCGATCAGGCGTGCAACTGATAACGGGCCCGCTTTCCCTGGATGAGCTGGACGGGCAACGGTCTTTTCTGGACGCCGCTTTTCAGGCACTGGATAAAACGGTTTCGGCGTTGTCTGGCCCGGTCAACAACCGGGATTTAGTCTGGGCTTTTCACCAGCAACTTGCTGACACAAAGACCGTAAAAGAAGACAGCGCCCTTGGCCGGTTAATCTTTGAAAAAATAACCCATACAGTCCACAGACCCGCCGGGGCGCACAGCCAGGTGCGCCTGAGCCCGGAAAAAATCAATGATGCACCTTTAACCACCCTGAAATGGCTTGGCCCCGGACTTTACCCGGGTTTGCAACTGGTAACGCCGCCCCTTTCCCTCAGTGACCAGAACACCAACAGGGCTCATTTGGAAGCAACGTTTTACGCACTGGATAAAATTATCTCGACGCTGCCTCACCCGCCCAATACCCAATCTTTTCACTCGGACTTTGACCAGTATTTAAGAGAACGGACGCCTCCTTTTGTTGCTGACCAGATGAGCATCTGGCAGACAACAATCACCGATAAGCAAGACACCGGGATTACCCTGAGGTTTCCCTTTGAGGATTTGGACAAGTCGTTGTTCCCCATACTGTTAGCTACCAGAGACAGCCCCGGGAAGGAGCGGCTGCTGGCCAGCCTGCACGCCGCCGACCGGTTCGTGAAAGTGGTCGCCCAGGCCTCAGGCGGTAATGAGGCAACCCATGCCCAGTTAAGGTCGATGTTGACTCTGTTGTTGTTCCGGCTGTCGGGGGACGACCAGCCCGGGAAAGTCCTGTTTCCGGGGACAAGGCTGGCAGACGGTATCCATACCTACCTTTCCGACAGTGCCGTGACCACCCTCAGTCACTACATCAACCGTGTTGGCCTGCAACAAGTCACTGATGATCTGGTAGTGGAACTCACGGATCTTGCACAGCAGGTAGACGGTGACCCGGACCCGCAAGCGGGTGTCAGGATCAAAGACCTGCTGGGGACGGCTCTGGATTACCGCCTTGCCAACGGCGCCGGGCTATTGCCCGCTTCGCTGCCTGACTCCTACTCGCTGCCCCTGGCCAATGACGGAAAATACCAGGCACTCTGGACCGGGCAGATGTCAGAGGACAGCGCAACGCGACTTGTCTCCAGAGATGTCTCCAGAGACGCCAATGGCCGTTACCTTCTGGACGTCACTCTGCCGGTTCAAAGCAGCAGTATGGAGCAGCTGTATCGCCAAACACCGGCAGGGCCCGATCACCTCACGGGCCCTCTCAGGCTGGCGTTGAAACCGGACCAGCTGGGGCGTGATCAAGACGTTACCCGTGCATTTCTTGAATTAGCTGTGTCCAGAGTGGATACCGCCGACTGGCCGTGGTTTTCGAGGCGCTTTTCCTCATTACCGAAATTGCAGCGTTTCACAGTGGTGGAAGCACTGAGTCAATATCGCTCGCAGAATTCGGAGGCAGATGTCAGGCAGCTGGCCCGTGCTCTTACCGAAATGCAGCTAGACGACGTGAACAGGCAGATCAGTCAGGGTGATCAAACCGGGACTCCGACGGATTTTCGCATCAGGAGTCTGGAATCGCTCACAGACGGAAACCATGGCTTCACGCTGGAGACCGAAGAGGGGAACAGGTTCGATCTACAGCCCGGCTCCCTGTTGCCGGTCACTGAACAGGCCACATCGCTCAGACTTCCGCAACAGATGCTACTGACCGGGTCACACAGTGACCGGTTTCCCGGGTCGTTTCTGGATACGCGCCACAGCAGCAAACTTTACAGGCAAGCCATACAGGATGGTCAGCTGGCACCAGACCGTTTCCGGAATGATGTCGAGCAGTTTGTTAAAATTTTCAGTGATCTGGAACCGGAAAACTATCGTCAACAATTCCAAAAGGAGCGCTCGCTTGACCTGAGTGCGGGCCGGCCTCTTCACTGGCAGTTAAATCCCCAACTTCTCCTGCAGGCATCCCGGCTGCTGGTCGGGGATAAGGCGGTCACCATTGAGCTTGGAATGAAGGATAACCCTTCGCTAAACCACAGATTCTTCGACAGGATCGTCGGCCAGCTGTATGCCCTGAGTCTGGCCAAGAGTATAGAGCCGGTTGATGCCGCACTGTTTCGGTCTGGCTGGCCTGAGCAGGCGGGACAACTGGGGCAACTGGGCGATTCCGTCGGTTTTGACCCTGCTTACCAATGGGTTCCACTGACTGCGGCGCTGAGCCGGGATACGCTTGAACATCATTTTGGCTCCATTAGGTCACCCACCAGTCAGGAAGACGTTAGAAAGGCGATGATATGGCTGTTCACCCAGCCGCCTGAATTACTCTCATTGAGCCTTGAAAAGCTCTTTGAAAACATTCTGCCGCACCAGGATGACCCGAGTGTTGAAGCCTTTGCCAGAGCATTGCGTGAGTTTGACCAGAACTTGCCTGATGATGGCAGAGCCCGCTTCAGGGAGGCATTCACTCATCAGCAGGTCGAATTACTGAAGGATGTTCTGAGTCGCCAGATCCCTGATCAGCCCGAACTGGTTAACTACATAGGCTCACTAAAAACAACACCCAGCCCGCCAGCCCCGGTAACCGATGCTGCCGGTTTTGTGCCATCGACATACCGGCTGGTTGAGTCTGCCGACGGGGTGAAGACGGGGATCAAGGATCCAAGTGCGTCGGGCAAAAAACGCTGCCGCCGTGGAGTCGGGGGATGCGGGGTTCGTCTGCTATTGACTGACAATCTGGCACAACGCCCCGTTGTTAACATTGCCAGTGGCGATATCAATAACACCGATACCGGCAAACCTTACTATACCGTTGAGTTCCTGACCTACAACGATAAGCTGCACAGGGTGCTCAGACGCTCAGGCACTGACATCATAGCCACCCCCCTGGGCGACGAGGCTTCGATTCATAACAGTATCGACACTAACGACGGCTCCCAACTTGAACGTGTGATTCCAGCCAAAGACGCCACTACGACCTTCGTGGCAGTCAAACGTTCCAGCGGCGAGGTTTTCCAGCTCAGCCCGAAAAATAATGACAACTTCTCTGCCGTCAGGCTGCAGCCCGGCGACAAGTTGTTAGTTTCTTACGACAGCACTGGGGAAGCCTTGACCCCGGTGCTGGAGAAAAACGACCATGGCCAAATGGTTTATGGTTTAAAACTGGACAACGCAGCCTCAGATTCAAACGGGCTGTTCAAACTCAACCCGACGGAACCACTGGCAGACCAGCTGGTCGCCGCCCGCCGGGAAAATCACCGGCTGTCCGCTGACAGTGCCGAGCTACAAACGCTGACAGGCACCAGGGGCAGGATAGCCGTGATTCTCCCTGCCGACTACCGCTCCGGCAAGCCGCTGGCGAACCAGGCCGAACAGCTGCTGTCAGAGCTGAGAGCCTTTGTTGCCAGCCCTGCCGGGCAGCGGCTGGTCAATGTCCTGGGGGCCCCCGACAGCTACACCCAACCCGCTAGCATGACTGAGCTGGACAGCAAACTGCTGCCCGGCATGAAGCCCTCCGATGCACTCAGGCTGGTGGTCAGGCTCGACAGTCAGACCGTCCCTGACCGGGTGATCCCTTATCGACCCTCCGGCAGCGGGGACACCAGTGGTAAACGGCTCGTGGTGCTGCAGGTTGACCCGGCAGGACTGGCCGGACAACGCCACTCCAACAGTAATTACCTGGGGGCACTGGCCCTTTTCCTGAAAGATGTCTATCGGGCAGCGCTGGCCGTGACTGACCAAAGCTCAGCGGCCATCGCCATGAGATGGTGGCAGGGAGAAAAAATCACCGGAGACCGGACGCTGCTGCAACTGGAAAACCGGCTACGTGAGTCATTCGGCCTGCTGCCCGTTCAGGCCACTGCCTCCGCTCCCGAAACGCTTCAGACGGTCACTACCGCGGGTGGGATCACCACCGAGGGAACCCGTCAGCAAGTCCGGATTGCCTATAAAGCCGTTGCTGACCCACTGTCCGGCTTTGATCGACTGGAGGGGAACAAGAACACCCGCTCACTGTTCCGGCGGGTGCAGTATTATTGCAATCAATTCGTTGACCGTTTACCCGGCACCCATCGTTCGAGGCTGGGCAACCTCCGCTCACTGCTGACGCAGGTGGCCTGGAATGAGCTGCTCAGCCAGGGTCAGGTGACTTCACAGACGAGACTTCTGGCTGACCCGGTGGATGCGGTCGTATCTGTGCTTAAAGCCAATGAGCTGAGGGCACTGGCCGGGATCGACAACCTGGCCGGGCAGCTTGGGGATGTGCTGACCCACGCCCTGAAAGACCAGCGGGGCGACGTCTTCACGGCGACAGATCGACAACGGATGTTGACGCGGTTGAGCGGTGCCGTAGAGCGTCTGACGAATGCCCGGGCTGTGCGCAATGAATGGACCCGTCCCGGACAGCTTCCCCTTGATGAGGATTCCAACGGTCATGTGCCCGTCTCCACTGGTAGCCGGAAAACCCTGGCCCTGACCAGCCGCGGTCGGCAAAAGATCACCCGGCTGGGCAACCAGCATCTTATTGCCGTTGAAAATCATAAGGGTGTCCTGTCTAACCTGTCAGGGGATCAGCTTACCGGTTTCCTTGCGCTGTTGAGACAAGAGTCGCCTACCCGCCAGCATGCAGTGGCTTTTCAGGCTGAACTTCAGCAGGCTCCCGCGTCGGCTAACCCGGATTATTACCGGGATGCCATCAAGCATACCCTGTCCCCCCTGTCCCCGAACCAGGTCGGCAAGCTGGAGAACTCCCTGCTTGGGCTGTTCAGGAAGCCATCACTGTCCGGCGCTGAGCCGCTGCTGGCGGAGTATTTTTTCCACAGGCGGCTCAAGGCTGTGAAAATCGCCGACCCGGCCGGGTTGCGAACCAATGCCCTGAGAGCCAATGAATGGCTTGATGTCCTGCAAAAGCGTCAACCACTGCCTCCGGGCCCCGGCAGGGAGACCCTGAATGTCATCCCTGATACCGGGCTGGGCCGTCACCAGGCCTCGGTTCAGACCCGGGACGGGCAACAGGTGATCAGGCTGGGTCGCCGGGATGACCTGGCCTTTTCCGAACAGGGGCCCGGCTACTCACTGACCCACAATGAAGGTGACCGCAAACGGGTCTTTCGCCTGCAACTTCCCGATGGCTGGCCAGACGGTCTTGTGGAAATCAGGCTGTTTATCCAAATGGAGCACTATCGCAGGATGCAACGCAAGGGCACCATTGGCGAACAGCCGTTACAAAAAGACATTCAATACATTGCCCGGGAACTGGCAGCGCCACGTTTAGCGAACCTGCTTCAGGGGCTTGTGAGCCCTATCAAAGCGTCGGGCATTCCCGATGGCAGCTCTTTTAAGATGAAAGTCACCCCCAGACCTCACTGGCCGTTGGTGGACAGCCGTGTCGAAATCAGCGCAGAAGACAGCAGCCGTGCCCGGTTACTGTTGGGCACAGGGGACAGGGAGAGTGTCAGGCCGTTCATTTTCCGGGAAACCCTGACAAGCCTGTTCGGTGCCAGTCTGTTGAAGGCTCTTGAGGGCGGCGGCGCATCGCTGTCAGCATTGCGCCAGCAGGTGCGGCAGCGCTTTGGGATAAACACCGGGACAGTGCCCGACAGTGAGCAGCGCCCTGTTGGGCTGACCCGTCAGTACGAACTGAC
>NZ_JAGRPU010000045.1:0-17168 GCF_024606225.1 Endozoicomonas sp. ISHI1
ATTTTTTTACGATTTTTTTACGACGCAAAAAAAGCCCACTGTGAAAAAATGGGCTTTTCTTTAGTGAAATCAATCACTTATATGGTAGGCGGTACTGGAGTCGAACCAGCGACCTTTACGATGTCAACGTAACGCTCTAACCAGCTGAGCTAACCGCCTGAAGCTGCTGCGTATGTTATCAACGCAGCTGAAAAATGCAAGCCCCGATGCCCGATTTATCTGATAGAAAATCAAACGCCTGGCTGGACCCGAAAATGATCAAAATACATACAAAGCAAAGCATGTATATAGCTAAAACCCGCTCAATCCTCTGTACAAAAAACGTTCATATTGTTGTCCCGATGAATATCTGACAACAGATTACGAACAGCTGTTTCCCCTGTTAAAGCAGCGCAGATATAAGCGCTTGGCTACTCTGGATGAATCCTGAACCGATTAGTTTTTTTAAGGACTGAGGATTAATCAATGCTCTCTGATTTGGGATTTTGAACTATTTCTTGTTTTTCAACTCAAATCTAATAAGTGATACATCTGTACCACTCAAGATCAATGACGTTTCGTAAGCCAACGCCTCAGGCAGAGTGACTCGAAGAGGTTATATTTTTATACCAAAAAAACTGATTAGGAGAAAAAAATGTTATTAATTAATAAAAAATCTTATCTAAAAACTGCCATTCTATTTCTTTTTGTTTTTACTTCCGGTGTCAGCACCGGTAACGCACAATCATTTGACCTTGAAGAAATAACAAAAAAATTTGGAAAAAGCGGTATTCATATAGAAGTTTCTACCTTTACGAGCACTAGCAGTACAGTGACGAAAAGCAAATCGGTTAATGGAAAATTAAAGCGTCATCAACAGATTAAAAGCAACTCATGCAATGGCAAGATAATTTCTACAGTTGATAAACCTAAAAGTCTGACTGCTAATGAATTTTATGCTGAGACGGGGCTGTTGACTATCAGCTCTGGCATAAAAAGTGGGAGCAATGAAATCAAGATTTCTTTCTTTGATCCTGATACAGGGCAGTCTTTAATGTTGACACTTTTCAATCAGCCACAATATTTTCAAATAACTCAGGCTATGGTTTCAAATAAGAAAAAAAGCACCAACAACATCATCTCAGTCAACAAAGCTGCAAGTGCTATTGATGGAAAAGTTAATTTACACTGGTCTGTCAAAGGCCCTTCTAAACGATTCAGTGTCTATGTTGGTAAAACGTTGCTGGCCAGCTTTAATACCCCCAACTTCCCGGTAAAAGAAATATTTATAGATAATGGTAGAGAGATGCTCATTGCTGAATTACAGGCCGCTTCAGGCCAACATTGCAAACTGCCCGGTGCGATGGGTCATGTTGAGGCTTTTTCTAAGAATTTTATCCATTAATATCGGTCAATCCCCCTACACGGTCTCTGTCAGGCAGTCTGGTTATCCTTTCAAAGACCGGGATGGCCTGTTGGTGCGAAAACTATAATCAGGCTGCCCGGCCTTTTAGTTTGAGTGCGTATTGGGGCTAAAGCTGTTCGTTTTTCTCACAGGCTTCGTTAAAGGCTAAAGTCATTTCAATACCCGATCCCTGAGTTTGGCCACCTGATCACGGACGGCTGCCGCTTCTTCAAACTCCAGGTTGCGGGCATGCTCCATCATCCTGTCTTCCAGCGTCTTGATCGTTTTAGCCAGTTCCTGAGCCGACAGTTCAGGGTGATAATCCGCTTTTGGTTCTGCCACCTTACGACTGGGTTGCCCTTTCTTCTTGCCGGGAATGACTGCGCCCTCAAGAATATCCGACACCGACTTATGGACACTCTTCGGTGTAATGCCATGCTCTTCGTTGTAGGCAAGCTGTTTATTACGACGACGTTCGGTTTCATCGATCGCCCGCTGCATTGAGCCCGTTATTTTGTCGGCATAAAGAATGGCCTTACCGTTGACATTACGTGCTGCACGACCAATGGTTTGTATCAGGGAGCGGTCGGAACGGAGAAAGCCTTCCTTATCGGCATCGAGAATGGCCACCAGAGATACTTCCGGCATATCCAGACCTTCCCTTAACAGGTTAATGCCCACTAGCACGTCAAAAGTACCTATCCGCAGGTCACGTATGATCTCAACCCTCTCTACAGTATCAATTCCAGAGTGCAGATAGCGGCAGCGAACACCGTTTTCATGGAGGTAATCGGTTAAATCTTCCGCCATACGCTTGGTCAGGGTGGTCACCAGGACTCTGTCGCCTTTAGCCACTGTTTTATTAAGCTCAGTAAACAAATCATCCACCTGAGTCGTGGCAGGACGAACTTCAATCTCCGGATCAACGAGCCCGGTAGGTCGAACCACCTGATCCACTATCTGCCCCTGATGTTCCGCTTCATATGGGCCGGGAGTCGCAGAAACAAAAATAGTTTGCGGGCGTCGTCCCTCCCACTCTTCAAATTTCAGGGGTCGGTTATCCAGCGCCGAAGGCAGTCTGAAGCCATATTCTACAAGCGTCTCTTTACGAGAGCGATCGCCTTTATACATTCCACCCACCTGGGGTACTGTGACGTGTGATTCATCAATCACACACAAGGCATTATCAGGAATATAATCAAACAGTGTGGGAGGTGCTTCGCCGGGCCGGGTACCGGACAGATAGCGGGAATAGTTTTCGATGCCGGTGCAGTACCCCAGCTCCAGCATCATCTCCACGTCGTACTTAACCCTTTGCTCCAGACGTTGTGCCTCCACCAGTTTATTGTTG
This sequence comes from Endozoicomonas sp. ISHI1, assembly GCF_024606225.1. Lineage (GTDB taxonomy): Bacteria > Pseudomonadota > Gammaproteobacteria > Pseudomonadales > Endozoicomonadaceae > Endozoicomonas_A. Next base: position 2,736 of record NZ_JAGRPU010000045.1, read on the forward strand.
TTTCTGAGCACTTCCAGACGTTCAACCAATTCTTCTTTAATAGTTTCTGTGGCCTCGAGAATAGTCTGCCGTGGTGTCACATAGTGAGTCTTGGGATAGATAGTCACCCTGGGCAGTTTTCTGAGCACTTCGCCGGTCAGAGGATCAAAGACACTGATCTCTTCTACCTCTTCATCAAACAGCTCCAGCCTGACGGCTTCTTTTTCAGATTCTGCCGGGAAGATATCAATGACGTCTCCGCGCACCCGGTAAGTTGCCCTTTTCAATTCCGTATCGTTGCGAGTGTACTGCAGCTCAGCCAGCCTGCGCAGAACTTCCCGCTGGTTAATTATTTCACCCCGGGAGATATGCAGCATCATCTTCAAGTACGACTTAGGATCACCCAGACCGTAAATTGCTGAAACCGTCGCAACAATAATCGCGTCGTCCCTCTCCATTAACGCTTTGGTGGCAGAAAGCCTCATCTGCTCTATGTGCTCATTCACCGAGGCATCTTTCTCGATAAAGGTGTCTGAGCTGGGTACGTACGCCTCAGGCTGATAGTAGTCGTAGTAGGAAACAAAGTACTCAACCGCATTGTCGGGAAAAAACTCCTTGAATTCGCCATACAATTGCGCAGCCAGGGTCTTGTTATGGGCCATTATAATGGCGGGTCTCTGCAGCTTTTCAATGACATTGGCAATAGTGAAGGTTTTTCCTGAACCGGTCACCCCGAGCAATGTCTGGCAGGCCAGTCCCGAATGAATGCCCGCCAGCAGCTTTTCAATAGCTTCAGGCTGATCCCCGGAAGGCTGGAATTTTGATGATACCTTGAATGACTTTCCCATATGTATCCACTGGCAGAAGCTTTTAAAACCATCGTTGATTATAAACAGCCCCGGACCTTAAATGCAGCCTGAGAACACTGCACTTAATCAGAAAAAGCAGGCAAAAACGGCGCGTCACAAAAATACAAACAGAGTTTCGGTTTTCAGATGGCGCAGTGAAGAGGGCTTGTGTATTATGCCCATTGCTGATGCATGATTCCCCGGCAAGTCTGCTTGTCAATCTTATAGAGTTCACACCGGAATCAGTGTCAGTCAGGGGTCTGGCTTAGAAGTGCGCCAGGAGCCTGTCTGATTTCATACGGGTTTGAACGAAACTGAGGCGCAATCCCGCTCCCTTCAGGGGCGAGTAGTTCACTAACGATTAACGAGGAACATCGTGACTGGTCAACCTTCCCACCGCGTTCAGATGGTCAAACCATCACCTACCATGGCAGTCACTGCCCGTGCCGCTGAACTTCGCGCTGCCGGTCAAGACATTATTGGCCTGGGTGCCGGTGAACCCGACTTCGATACTCCTGATCACATCAAGGCAGCTGCGATCAAGGCTATTAACGAAGGAAAAACCAAGTACACTGCCGTTGACGGTACTGTAGAACTGAAACAGGCCATTATTAACAAGTTCAGGCGCGACAATGGTCACGAATACGCGCCAGACCAGATTCTGGTTTCCTCCGGTGGTAAACAGAGCTTCTTCAATCTCTGTCTGGCGCTGATCAACAAAGGGGATGAGGTCATTATCCCTGCCCCTTACTGGGTTTCCTACCCGGATATGGTGACGATTGCTGAAGGTGTCCCGGTGATCGTCAAGGGCAGCCTGGAGAACCGTTTCAAACTGACTCCGGAGCTGCTTGAAGCAGCCATTACCCCAAAAACCAAACTGGTTGTTCTGAACAGCCCGTCCAACCCTTCCGGTACCGCCTACACCCGTAAAGAGCTGGAAGGTCTGGCCGCTGTTTTGCTGAAGCACCCTCATGTTATGGTGGCTACCGATGACATGTACGAGCACATCCTCTGGAGCGATGAGCCATTCTGTAACATCCTGATGGCCTGTCCGGAACTGTACGACAGAGCTATTGTTCTGAACGGTGTCTCCAAGGCTTACTCCATGACCGGATGGCGTATTGGTTATGCCGGTGGTCCCGCCTGGCTGATCAAGAACATGAAAAAGATTCAGTCCCAGAGCACCTCCAACCCCTGCTCTGTTGCTCAGGCTGCCGCTACTGAAGCTCTGGCCGGCTCTCAGGAGTGCGTAAAGGAGATGCTGGTCTCTTTCAAAAAGCGTCATGACTATGTCGTAAGTCGTCTGAAGAAGCTGCCAGGTGTTACCACCATTGAAAGTGACGGTACATTTTACACCTTCCCTGACTTCAGCGAAGCCATGCAGAAGCTGGGCCTTGAAAAAGACACCCAGCTGGCAGAAATGCTGCTGGAAAAAGGCGTTGCCCTGGTGCCGGGTTCAGCCTTTGGCATGGAGGGCTGTATGCGTCTTTCCTATGCCACCAGCGATGAAGCCCTGAAAAAAGCCCTTGACCGAATGGAAGCTGCCCTAAGCTAAGCTTTCTCATTCCCCCTGCCAGCATTCATTTCGAATGCTGGCTCTGTGGGTCAGCGTTGAACGGGATACCCTGTTCAACTCAACCGTAACACATCTTTTGAATCATACGACCCTATGCTTAAGGAGTAGATGTACTGTCTTGATAATAAATCCAATAGCCAGAGTTAGTTTTCTGAGCAGACGCTTAAACACCCAAAAGCCAGAGCATTGAGGTTTTGATGAACTTTTTCCACAAATACAAGCTAAGTATTCTTTTGAGTTTATGCGGCATAGGCTGTCTGGTCGCATACCATGCTATCGGTGCATACATCAATAAAGATGGAGTATTAATCGAGTCGTTCGGCTTTCTACCTTTATTCTGGATTTTTCAACTACTGGCTTTGGTGGTACTAACTATCAGCTTTTTCAGGTCCAGATGAGCCAACCAAATTTTAACTCCGTCGGTATTTTCAGTTCAGACAATAGGAGTTCAGCAGCGACTGAACCATTCTAAAACCCTTGTTAACGGACGACAGCACACTGCTCTGCGTGCCAACCCGGAAAAGGATTCAGGTGAGTCAATAAAAACACTTTCTCAGCTCACAAAAACCAATACCAAAGCGGGCAAAAAGTTTTTAATATGAGCGAAGCCGGAGAGCATGGACAGCCACGGCCGTACAGAAAGGTCTACAAAAATACTCAAGCCCTGTCGGACCATAAAAGAACGCATCGAAAACGCAAGCCTGCTGATGCGAACCAGAACAATGGCTTAAGCCCCAAGAAAGGTAAAGTGAATCAGTAACGATCTGGCAGCCACTCTTTCATGAAGTTTGCTCCGGCATCATCTATCCTTCCTCTCCGTCAACCAGAATGCAAGGATAGAATTATTAAACACCCACTCTATGCCAAACATCTGTTGCTGCTGTTTCTACTGTTGTCGTCTGTCGTTTGTCAGGCCGAACCATTGACAGGACGTTTTATGATCGAGCCGGGATCAGGTTTGCCGCCCGATGACAAACGACACAGGGTTAGCAGTTACAGAGTTAATCGGGTTGCTTACGAGCTGATTCTGACAGCCAGAAATGTCCATTTAAGCTCCGTTCTTTTTTCATGTTATTCACGGCTAACTATAGAAATAGTTGTCCTTGTCAGTTGGCTTATGCTGACAAAGGGAGATTGCCCGTTTGTGACCACCACTATGATGGCGGCTTCCGGAGATAACCCACCACAAGACCCGGCCTCAGGGTCATCCTGCCAGGGAACCCCGGGGACAACCTGCTATTCTACACGCTTTTTCACCTGTCTCGAGCGTTCTGGCTCAGGCGGGGATAACAGAGACCCTCAACGACACTCGCATACTTTAGGTTTAAATTGTTTCGTCCATCCCTGTTATGGCGTTTGTCAGTTCCGACCATCAGGAGCAACATCCATTGATCCTGAGATCGCTGCACACCCCCAACCCATCTCACCTTTACAGATAGGGATTGATATTGCTGATATCCAGCCCCCATGGAATTTTGACTCACCGACCAATAGCGAGAACCACTTAAATGATACCGCCATGGATGAGATCGAAATACCGGAGAATTTTTCGTTCACCTCTGATGATTTTGCACAGATCGATGAATGGCTCGACCCAGAGAAGCCTTTTGAAGAAATCGAAGCTTCCCTGACACTCAGCCATTCAGAAACACAACAAACAGCAACCGAATCAACCCGATTGTGCCAGGGCCAGCCGCATCTTTCACAGCCAGACGCAATACAAGCCACAGAGCACAGCGGACAACGAGCCTGTAAAGTGACTGTGGTCGGTGGGAATGGTCAGCCGCAGCCGTGCGGGAAAGTCTTCAAGAATGCTCAAACTCTGGCGACTCATAAATACCAATACCACAGCGGGCAACAAACCTGCGAGGTGAAGATAGTCTCACAAGGTGGCCGGGCGCAAACCTGCGGGCAGATTTTTAAGAATATAAAAGCTTTGTCGGCTCACAAAAATCAATACCACACCGGGCCAAGAGTCTGCGACGTGATTCTGGTCGGAGTGCATGTTCCGCCACGGCCGTGCGGAAAGGCCTACAAGAGTGCCTTAGCTCTATCGGTTCACAAAAGACAATGCCATACCGGGCAAAGAATCTGTGACGTTATCCTGGTCGGAAAGGATGGCCAGCGGCGACCATGCGGAAAGGTTTACAAAAATGTCCAATGTCTATCGGCTCACAAAAGCCAATACCATACTGAGCAAAGAGTCTGTGATGTGAGCGTAGTCTCAGGGCATGGTCAGCCACGGCCTTGCGGAAAGGTCTGCAAAAATGTTCAAGCCCTGTCAAATCACAAAAGAAAAGAACACACCGCGCAGCAAACCTGTGGCGCAACCGTAGCCGGAAAGGATGGCCAGCCGCGGCCATGCGGGAAGGTCTGCAAGAATAGCAAAGTTTTGTCGGCTCACAAAAGCAAATGCCACACCGGGCAAAGGGTTTGTGACGTGACCCTGGTCTCAGAGGATGGCCAGCCGCGCCCCTGCGGGAAGCTTTGCAGGAATGGTCAAGCCCTGTCGGACCATAAAAGAACGCATCGAAAACGCAAGCCTGTTGATGCGGGCCAGAACAATGGCTTCTGCCCCGAGAAAGGTAAAATGAATCAGTAACGCTCTGACAGCCACTTTTTCATAAAGTTTGATCCATGATCACTTTGGCAATGTTGTTGACTTTTGACCTGAGCTCATTCAGTCCAACTGTTCAAAGGCCGTAAGCGTTGATCTAACCCTTCTAAGTAGTAATAATAAGGTCCAGCCATTGGTTCAGGATACCCCCTAAAAAAGCCCTTGTTCTGATGCCGAATGCAGCCTCAGGAATAGAAGACTGCATGCGTCTTTCTGACTTTTTTTCGGCAGAAGCCATATGAATAAGCTATATAAAAGACTCGTGTAGTTTTTTGATCTGATCACCTCAATGCCCTTTACCAAGCTCTTTAGATTCAGAATCCGCAGTTGGCTGCGAAAAGCTCAATGTACCCCGACCTGCTTACTGTTGGCCTGCAGTGTTTCCATGCCTTGCCTGTCTCAGCCTCTGGAAAGAGGTCTGCTGGCTAGCCCTAAATCCCTGCACCCTCACTATTTCGGCGGTTCTCCCGGTGCCCAGGTGCTCAAAGATGTTTTTGAAGGTTTAATGGTACAGAACAAAAACGGTGAACCCGTGCCCGGCGTTGCCAGCAATGTTGAACGCGATCCTGATGGCATCCGGTACACCTTTATCATCAGGGAAAATCTGAAATGGTCCGATGGCAGTGCCCTCACGGCTGAAGACTTTGTCCGTAGCTTCAGGGCACTGGCCGACCCTGAACGCCGAGCCACCTACCGCTGGTACTTGAAAGCCGCGAAAATTACAGGAGCCGAACAGGCTCTCAATGGCAAACCCGAGGCACTGGCGGTCAGGGCATACGAAAATAAACTCATCATCGATCTGGATCAGCCTGCACCTTACTTTCTGGACTTGATGACCTTCCCCAGCTTTCTCCCTGTCCATAAGATTAATCTCAAAGACGACGCCTCAACCATTCCGGTCACCAACGGTCACTTCCGGATTGATCAGGTAATTCCGCAAACCCGTATTAAATTAATCAGCAACCCCCATTACTTCCGTCATCTGAGTAGTGACCTGAAACAGATCAATTATCAGGTTATTCCATCAGTCCATCGTCAGGTAGAAGAATTTGAAAACCACTCACTGGATGTAACGGCTCAGTTGCCAGCGCTGCATATTGGGGAGTTAAAGAAAAAGCACCCTGTGTCTGTGTTTGAAGACCAGGTTCTATCCACCGCCAGCCTGATAGTCAGCCCCAAAGTGAAAGCCCTGCAAAACATAAAAGCAAGACAGGCTCTATCGATGGCAATTGACCGGGATACACTGGTCAAAAAGATATTCCCTCACAGTCGTACCACACCAGCCTGCAGTTTCGTGCCTCCTCATACACGGGACTTTAATCCAGACCCAGCCAACTGCAAAAAACTGTTGGACAACCCGGATCGTAACGAACAAGCCATTAAGTTACTGGCAGAATCAGGTATTAAAGGGAGTGATATAAAGCTGACTATATTATCCAGCCCCAGGTACAACTCTCTGGATGTTCTGCCAGAGATCTGCCATCAGATTAACAGCACACTGGGCACCTCCCTGAGCAGTAAGAATGAAGAATGGGATAGTTACCTGGAGCGGATATCCAAAGGAGACTTCGAACTGGCATGGTATGAATGGTTAGCCGATTACAATGATGCTACGGCTTTCCTGACCCCCCTGACCGAAAGTCAATTGTTTGGCCCTTTCAGGGATCCAGCCTATCTCAGGGAACTCTCACTGGCTGCGAGCAAGAAAACCGCTGTGGCCCGTTTACCAAACTATCAGAATGCTGAAGCCATTCTGGCCAAAGAATTACCACTGATCCCTGTTCTCCACCCTTCCCGGGTAACACTCGTCAACCCTGATATTGGTGGCTTCTACTCCACCAATCCTGAAGGCTGGGTCCATAGTTGGAACCTTTACCGTATACTTGACTGACCCGATGAGGAGTGGGCAGTGTTTCCGGTCTTTTCATCCGCCCCCTATACTGAGAGAGATTACTTATGCTTTCCAGACTTAAGAGGGTGACACAGCAGCAAACAAAGCTGAGTCACTTTCTTGCGCTGTATCAGTTAAGCGCAGCACTTTTGCGATAGCCTTTGTAATGAAAGGCTTCATAACAGATACGAGAATAAAGCCATCATGGATAGATCCAGACTCGAAACACAAGCCCCTCAATTCAACCCTGTCTCTGAAAAAAAATTCGAACAGTCGCAGAAAACCGGCCTGTTTGGACGCTGGAAAGTCAAACTTTCCAAGTCTGTGGGCAAATATTCTCCCCAAAAGGCGGCTTTGAAAACCACCCCCCATAAAAAACTCGAACAGCGGGAAATCAGAAAACTGGCCACCAACAGCAAACCTCCCACAGATCCCAAAGCGCTCAGATCTATGGCCATTGATGCCCAACTGGCCGCTTACCCCTATCACCGCTCCCTGGAAAAAATCAGTGCAGCCGGAGAGATTCACAAACCGGAAAAAGAGGATTTTGCTGCTCACTGGCAACCCTCTGAGGAGATAGCAAAACAGATATCCGATGGGACGGGATTGACCTTAAGCACCGAGGAACCCGGATTCCTGTATGACAAGAAAACAGGACTCACAGCTTACGTTCTTACCAATCCTGAGCTTAAAGAAGTCCGCCTGGTCTTTGGCGGTACAACATCCGGACTCGCTGCAGGAGAGCTCCTCGAACGTTCCAGAAAAAACATCCGGTTTTCAGGCAAGCAATGGCAAGCCAATATCAAGAATCTCCTGGGAACAGGCATCCCCGACAGTTATAAACAAGCCAAAGCCCTGACCGCCAATATTATGAAAAATATGCCTGTAACGCCTGAAGGCGAACCTTTTTCTCTGAAACTTAACGGCCATTCCAAGGGGGGAGCAGAAGCAAGCTACGCAGCGCTTTCCATGGAGCCCCCCATCGAAGCCGTTTGCTTCTCAAGCGCAGAGCTCAGTCGCGCAGCCTTATCGGACATTCCCAGAGAAAACCTGGCCAGTGCTCATGAGAAAGTCACCCATTACACTATCAGCAAAGACCCGGTGACTCTCGCAGGAAAGTTTATCAGTGGTCTGTCCCATACTGGCGAAGTCATCACTCTTCCTGCCAAACATGCCTATAGTTCATTTCTGGATCGGCATGACAAATTCACAAAACATATTGAGCACTATGCTAAAAATGCCTCTCTGTAAGCCTTTTAACGTCTGAAAAATCAGAGCTAACCCCAGGCAAATCTATCGAAAAAGCGATAAACAGGAAAACCGGTCTTTTTTCTTGATACAGATTAATGGATAAGTATAAATACAGCGTCTAGGCTTCCTATCGACATTTGCCGGGAGTCCAGAACATGATCAAGCTGCAGCATTTTTTGGCCGGATTCATCGCCCCAGTATTCCTGTTACACGCTCTGATTGTTGAGGCTCAGACGCCGACAACCATTTCTACAGCGAGCCTTCCGACGTCATTGTGCGACTCTCTTACGGGTCAGGCGGAAGGGGTTCAGAAACGGCTGACCCAGTATGGAAAACTTGTTAAAGGACGACGGTGCGTTATTCTCCGTGCCGACCCGGCAGAGGATTTGGCTGAGTTGGTAAAACAAACTCCTGAGAACACCGTTATTTTGCTCTCCTCCGGGACTTCTGCCGGAGTGACGCCCTCTTCATCTATGGCGCCTGCTCCATCCCCAGCGGCTTCTTCAGTCGTGATGCCTTCCTCATCCGTTGTCCCCGCACCCGCTAAAACTCCGGTTGAGTATTCTGTTGACAGTGTAATAGTTTTGAAGAATGGTCAGGACATTATCGGAGCGGCTGATGAGGGTTTTGAAATCGTCATCAGGGATCGGCCAGATTTTCAACACAAGCATATACTCAGGGTCGGAAGTACTGAGCAATTCAAGCCAAAAGAAACGAAAAACAGCCATATAAGACACATTACTTTCAAGCCAACACGAAATAATAAACGCGTCCCCATTGATTCCATTGTTTTTGCAGAGTGCTTCAACCGGAAACTGGTTATAGAGGATAACGTATTCTATCTGCCTGTTAAGGCCGCCGTCACTCTTGATTGCAAGGAATTTACGGTTGCCTCTGATAAGGACCGGCCCAAGGGTCCATGCATGGAATTCGCTAATAACAGGGTCATAGGTGAAAGGTACAACTCGATTGACGACAAAATTTTCCCCTATTTTATTCCGAATCAAGGGATATTTATTAATCTTCCTGCCATCGTGAACCAGTCAGAGCGAATATCGATTATTGGGAACAGTTTCGAAGGCAACATGGCAGAAGCGGCTGAGTTCAAAATTGGGGCCGGGTCCAGTATCAATGTTTTCAAAAACACTATCAACATTTCCAATGCCGGCAACACCACCCGCGACTCTGTTCGCAAAGGGGGGTTCGTTCTGGCAGGGCCGACAGAGTCCATAGGAGTCCCACCTGCTTTTTTCCTGGCTGGCAATCAGATCAAGGTAACACGAACCGCCATAACCGTCAGGGGACAGCTCGGCCTGACCTTTGCCTGTAACCACCTGCAGGCAGTTAATCCCTGGTGGCAACCCCAAAAACAATTCGTCCTGAAGGCACTTCCGGTACCCTTGGGAAAAGCGGCGGAAGTGTGCAGTGGCAGTGTGAGCTCAACCGCTGTTATGCCAACACACACATCAAATCCAACGGTTGTCATGACAACCTTCACTCCAAATCCAACGCATGCTATGTCAACCCTCACACCAAATTCAACGGTTGTCATGTCAACTCCGGATGCAGGCAGCCGTTTTGCAAGTACCTGGAAGGCAATAAATAGCTCCCTCGCCACTGCCTGTAGCGGACTGGTCAACTTCGAAGGCCAATTCTTCTTTGAATCAGAAGTCTGCCAGACAATTTCTCTGCCTCTTGCTCCTGTTAACAGCACGACAGAGATCCCCGCGCCGTCAACAGGTTCAACTTCAGTCGCTACCCCTTTGGCTGTCATGGCTGGTCTATTCATATTGTTGAATCTATAACCTGAACGAATTCATCTCTTCGATAGTATGCATTCCCATGCAAAGGAGACTTATTCAAACCTGTGGTTTTCGGACTCTGGCAGCCTGTCGGACTTAAGGCTGTCCTGCGCGGCCACTGCTCCTGCGTTGCTCTGGCTCCTGCATCCATGCGCCATGCGGTTGCAATAAAATAAAAAATTTCCAGCAATCCTCGTCGGACGCTCAAGTCCGACAGGCCGCCAGCTTGGGAACCCATACATCATCCCAGGCATTTCAGGATCCCAGAGCAAAAAACGAGTGATATTGATGGATAAGTATAAATACAGTGTCTAGGCTTCCTAATCTACAATTTTTGGAAGTTCTGAAAATGATAAATTTAAAGCATTATCTAACCCGGCTAATTATCCCTTTATTCCTGTCACAAGCTCTGAGTTTACAAGCCCGGACGACGGCTCAATCTCCAATCGCAATCGCAATCGCAACCTCACACTCTACAACAGCTCCTCCAACGGTATCGTGCAATTCTCTTGCAGGGCATACGAGGGGGGTTCAGCAGCGGCTACTCCAGTACAGTCACCTTGTTCCTGGAAGACAGTGCTTTGTTCTCAGTGCCAACCCGACGGAAGATTTAGATCAGTTGATCAACCGGCTTCCTGAAAACACCGTGATACTGCTCTCCTCCAAAACTGACCCTGCAGTGACAACGCCTTCTCCAGCCATTTCCCCTGCACCTGACAAGACCCCGGTTGAATACTTTATTGGCAGTGAAATACGTTTGAAAGATGGGCAGGTCATTATAGGTGCTGCTGATGACGGCTTTGACATTGTCATCAGGGATCGGCCAGGATTTACAGACAAACATTTAATCAAGGTAGGAACCACTGATAACTTCCAGTTTGGCGAAACAAGAGACAGCCACATAAGACACATTACCTTCCGGCCAACTCGAGAGAATAAACACCTCTCAATCGACTCCATTGTTTTCTCAGAGTGCTATAACCGAAAACTCATTTTAGAAGAAAATGTATTTCATCTTCCTGTCAAGGCCGCACTTGACTTTGATTGCAAGCAATCTCTCGATGCATCTTCCGATGCTACGCGCCCCGGTCCGGGCCTGCTGTTCGCCAATAACACGCTCATAGGCACGAGCTTCAAAAGTTTGACCAAAACACTTGTTCCAGAGAAAGGTATATCTATTAATCTGCCCGCCATCAGGCATCAGGAAAAGAGATTAGTTGTTGCGGGCAACACATTCCGGGGCAAAATGGCAGAAGCGGGTGTCTTCAGACTTGGTCCGGAATCTCGTATGGAGATCTTCAAAAACACCGTCGACATTACCAATTACGGCAGAATAGGACGCCCGGCGGTTCGCAAAGGTGGTTTCGATCTAATAGGCCATACCGATATCAATGCAAAACCTCCTCTCTTTAATCTGGCTGGCAATCAGATTCGAGTGACAGCAACAGCTGTCACTGTCAACGGTCAGCTTGAACTGGTTCTGGCGTGTAACCACCTGCAGGGGTTCAATTCGTGGTGGCAACCCCAACCACAATTCCTCTTGAAATCAATACCAGCAACATTTGAAGAGATAATGGAAAAGTGCCAAAACGTTCCGGGTTCAAACGTTATCGTACCAACTCCTTATACAAGCAGTCAGCTTGCCAACACCTGGACTGGCACAAAATATTCCTCGGATACTGCCTGCACTGGATTAGTCAACTTCGAAGGGCTTTTCTTCTTTGAAAAAGACCACTGCCAGACAGTCACTCCGCACTCTACTTCCAGTACACATCCCTATACTAAAAAGTCTTTTGATATCAATACAGCCCCCTATTCATCATCGAGAGCCAAAGAACTAATTGCTGCTACGGTTGTGCTGAGCGCTCTGGCTCTGTTGTGCATTAAATAGTTTAAAATAGCTTTGCCAGACTCCTGTTCCCATGTTTTCAGGCTCTGTAGGTAACAACATGGGAACGATCAAAAATACTAAAGAAAGGATAGACAGAAAGGATTCATCTATTCTCTCAATGCATCCCAATCATATTAATGGATAAGTACCAGGGCAGCGTCCAGGCTTCCTATCTTGAATTCTTTGGAGTCCGGAAAATGATCAAGCCACTGCATCATTTAACCAGATTAATCGTGCCTGTATTTCTGTTCCAGGCTTTGAACCTGCAAGCTCAGACGACTCGGCCTCCAACCACCTCTCCCCCTCAACCGGTATCATGCAACTCTCTTACAGGACAGACTGCTGGCGTCGAGCGGCAGCTGAAACAATACAGACATCTGGTTCGCGGACGACAGTGCGTTGTTTTCAGTGCCGACCCGACAGAGAATTTAAATAAGTTGATAGAACGGATTCCAGAGAACACCGTTATACTGCTCTCTTCCCACACGACGATTCCACCCAAGCCCCCCGGGTCGGGTAACACCCCAATTAACTACTTTATTAGTAGTGCAATCGTTTTGCAGGACGGTCAGGACATTATTGGAGCTCCCGATGACGGCTTTGATATCATCATCACGAATCGCAAAGATCGTGTCATTCATACTATGGTCAAGGTTGGATCCGATAAAAGTTTCCAGTTTTCAGAAACAAGAGACAGTCATATAAGACACATTACTTTCCTGCCTACGGGACCTAAGTACAAAAGTTCAGTTAACGTCACCATCTCCGCAGAGTGCTTTAACCGGAGACTGATTGTAGAAGACAACGTATTCTATGTGCCTTTTGTGAGTGCGGTTTACCTTAACTGCGTAGCACCACTGTATACCAATAGCGTGAACCCGGGCCCGGGCTTGCGGTTCGCCAACAATACGCTTGGAGGTGTCATTATTCCATCGTGGGCAGGCAGCTCAATTCCTGAAAAAGGGATATACATTAACCTCCCTTTTATCCATAACCTGTCACAGAGGCTTGCTGTTATCGGGAACACATTCCTGGGAAAAATAGCAGAGGCAGGTGAATTTATTCTTGGACCCGGAAGCCGTTTAGATGTCTTCGGAAACAAGGTCAACATTTCCAATATCGGTATTACCTTTCGCAATTTAGTTGCTGCAGGGCAATCACTACGGGGCGGGTTCGCTCTCTCAGGTCCTGCCTATAGCGGTAGGCCTCCTCTCTTTAATCTGGCAGGCAATCAGATTCAGGTAACAGCAACAGCTCTAATCGTCAGTGCACGCCTTGAACTGGCCTTGGCTTGTAATCACCTGCAGGCAGTGAGTCCGTGGCAGCAACTTCGACCACAATTCAGGTTGAAAGCTGTTGATCCATCATCACTGACAGATAAGTGCAATAGACTAATGAGTTCATCCGTTGTCATACCAACTCCGGACGCAACCGCTGTTATGCCAACTCTAAACTCAACCGCTGTTATGCCAAGCCCGAACGCAACCGTTGTCATGTCAACACCCAATCCCTATCCAATCAGCCGGATCGTGAACACCTGGACGGCCATGAATGGCTCCAGTGCCACCGCTTGCAGTGGACTGTTCAACGTCGAAGGCCAGTTCTTGTTTGACTCAGAAGTCTGTCATGCGGTCGCTGCACCCTATAATTTTACGATTACCAAGACGCCATCCAGTATCAGCACGATTTACGATACCGTCACCACATACAGTGACCTCGCGGCGTACAGTAACATCAAAACTTACGATGACGTCACGACTTACAACAGAAGCCGTATAGCCCCCACTTCATCAGCAGGCGCAAGCGCAGTCACGACGGGTTTGGGGGTTATAACCACCCTGGCGACATTGTTGTCTCATAAATATTGAACCCAGGCTGTTTTACCCGGGAGACCCGGGCGTGATCAATACCCTCAGCCTACATTTAAATACCAGGACGGCCATCAATCACTCCACTGCGAGTGGCAGCGGTCTCCCATTCATCAGCAGATGCAACGGTCGTGACAACTGCTGGGTGTCACGATCACTCTTTATGACCGCTCTGGCCCTGTCGTTAAATCGATAACCTCAACTCACCTCTGCGGTTTAAAGATGCTGCCACAAAGGTAACCAACGATTATCCTGAAATATTTTAAAGATATTAATGGATCGGTATAAATACATAGACTAGGCTTCCTATCGACACTTGCCCGGGAGTCCTGAAAATGATTAAGTTGCAGGGTTATTTAGCTCAGTTAATCGCTCCTCTGTTCCTCCTGCAGACTCTGAATCTGGAAGCTCAGAACGCGACTCAAACAACCTCTGCTCAAACAACCTCTGCTCAAACAACCGCTGCTAAAACAACCTCTGCTAAAACAACCTCTGCTAAAACAACCGCTGCTAAAACAACCTCTGCTAAAACAACCGCTGCTAAAACAACCGCTGCTCAAACAACCACTGCTAAAACAACCGCTGCTCAAACAACCACTGCTAAAACAACCGCTGCTAAAACAACCGCTGCTAAAACAACCGCTGCTAAAACAACCACTGCTAAAACAACCACTGCTAAAACAACCACTGCTAAAACAACCACTGCTAAA
>NZ_JAGRPU010000045.1:17265-45315 GCF_024606225.1 Endozoicomonas sp. ISHI1
AAAACAACCGCTGCTAAAACAACCGCTGCTAAAACAACCGCTGCTAAAACAACCGCTGCTAAAACAACCGCTGCTAAAACAACCGCTGCTAAAACAACCGCTGCTAAAACAACCGCTGCTAAAACAACCGCTGCTAAAACAACCTCTGCTAAAACAACCGCTGCTAAAACAACCGCTGCTAAAACAACCTCTGCTCAGACAACCCCTACTCAGACAACCCCCTCTCAAACAACGGCTTCTCCAATAGTATTATGCGACACCCTGACAGGGCAGACGACAGGTGGGGTTCAGCGTCGACTAAATCAATACAGTAACCTTGTTCGCGGACGACGATGTATTGTTCTCACTGCCGACCCGGCTGAGGATCTGGCTCAATTAATCAATGGGCTTCCGGAAGACATCGTGATCCTGCTCTCTTCCAATTCGGTTCCTACTTCGGTTCCTACAATGACGCCTTCTTCTTCCGTTACCCCGGTGTCGGGTAAAACACCTGTTAATTACCTTATTCACGGTGAAATAGTTTTGAAAGAGGGTCAGGACATTATCGGGGCTGCTGATGACGGTTTCGAAATCGTCATCATGCTTGACGAAAGCTATAGAGCGTACAATATGATCGTTGTTGGAGATTCAGGTAACTCTATATTTGGAGAAACAAAAGACAACAATATAAGACACATAACGTTTCGGCCCAATCAACCTAAAGGCCGCCGACGCACTAACGCTCTTGTTTCAGCATGGTGCTATAACCAGAGTCTGATCATAGCACATAACGTGTTACACCTGCCTGACTGGGTCGGCGTCAAGCTTGATTGCAGACAACCCCTGGATGCATCGATCAGTGATTCACGCTCAGGCCCCGGCCTGCTGATCGCTAATAATACGTTTAAAGCTGAAACTTTCAACGTGGGGGGCACAGATCTTATTCCAATGGAAGCGGTCGTTGTTATTACTCCAACCATCAAGAATCAGTCACAGAGAGTCGCTATTATTGATAACACATTCCAGGGCAAGCTGTCAGAAGCGGTAGAGTTTTCTCCCGGGCCCGGAAGCAGTATCGATATCTTCAGAAACAGGATCGACATTGACAATACGGGCACAACCTACCGTGAATATATGATGGGACGTAGCATTAAAAAAAGTGGTATCACGTTCGAAGGTATTACCGATGCCGATGCAGAACCTCCTCTCTTTAACCTTGCGGGCAATAGAATCCTCGTTAGAAATACAGCAATAGATATCTTGGGTCGAGTGAAACTGGCCATGGCTTGCAACCACATGGAGGGAATCCACCCCTGGCGGCAGGAACAACATCAATACAGCCTGAAAGCCGTTGATCCCTTACCTCTGGCGCGCGAGTGCAAAAGATCCCTGAGTTCAACCGTTGGCATGGCAACTACCCGTCCACCTGCACTCTGTCAGATCGTGAATAGCTGGAGAGCCGTCGAAGCTTCCCCGGCTAATTATGTAAGTGGACTGAGCAACCTCGAGGGTCAGTTCTACTTTGACCCGGCCATCTGCCCGACAGTCGCTTCGCCCTCTGCTGTTATTAACAGTACCAGCGACACTGGCGATGACGATATCGCCACTTCATCAGCCCTTGCAACTGCAGCGACGACCGCTCTGAGTATCATGACCACTCTGGCCCTGTTGCTGAATCAGTAGCCTGTGCCCGTTGCTCCGGTTTAAGGAAGCTGTTGCAAAAGTAGCCAGCGATGTTCTTGAAATATTCTTAAGACATTAATGGATGCACACAAACGCATGGACTAGGATTTCTGTCGACGTATACTCGGGAGTCTGGAAAATGATTATTTTGCGGCGTTGTCTGGCCCGTTTGGTCGCTGCTGTACTTCTCTTACAGACTCTCAACCTTCAAGCCCAGAACACAACTCAACCTGTTTCCCCTTCTTCTACAACATCCCCGCTAACGGTATTATGCGAAACTCTTCCAGGAAATACGACGGGGGTTCAGCAACGGCTAAAACAATACAGTGAACTGGTTCGCGGGCGTCAATGCGTTGTTCTCAATGCCGACCCAACAGAGGATTTAGCGGAGCTGATCAATCGGCTTCCGCAAGATACGGTGATACTGCTCTCCTCCTACATGGTCCCTACGATGAAGCCTTCTCCATCCGTTACCCCGTTGACGGGCAAAACCCCTGTTAATTACCTCATTGGCAGTCAAATAGTCTTGAAGAACGGTCAGGATATTATCGGGGCTGCTGATAACGGTTTCGAAGTCGTCATCATGCCTGGCAGAAGTTATTCAGATAGATATATGGTCATCGTAGGAGACCGCCGTGACTTTAATTTCAGAGAAACAAAAGACAGCAATATAAGACACGTAACTTTATGGCCAACCAGACCTGATGGCTCACGATCCATTGAAAGAATTGTTTCAGCAACTTGTTATAACCGGAGACTGATTATAGAAAACAACGTATTTCATCTCCCTAACAATTATGGGGTTAGACTTGATTGCAGACAACCTCTGGATGCATCGGCCAATGATCTGCGCACCGGGCCGGGCCTGCTGTTCGCTAATAACACGGTAAAAGGCGAACGCTTTAACGTTTCAGCTGGTAACTTTATTCCACTGAATGGGCTGTTTGTTTCTATTGCCAGAATCAAGCATCAGTCACAGCAAATCGCTATTGTTGACAACACCTTCCGGGGCAAGATGTCAGAAGTGGGAGACTTGACTCTTGGACCCGGAAGCCATATTGATATCTTCAGAAACACAATCGACATTGACAATACAGGCACAACCTATCGTGAATATTTGATGTCAAGATACATACCAAAAAATGCTTTCACGCTGACGGGTATTCGTAATACCACTGCAGAGCCTCCTCTCTTCAATCTGGCAGGCAATCAGATCCGCGTTAGAGATGCAGCTATACATGTCGAGGCACAACTTGAACTGGCCCTGGCCTGCAACCAGCTGGAGGGACTCGCTCCGTGGCGACAAACTCAACAAAAATACAGCCTGAAAGCTGCCGATCCATTGCCACTGGAAGGTGAGTGTGAAGGATCCGTGAATTCAACCGATGCCATGGCAACTACCAGCCCACCGTCAACCTCCCGGATTCTGAATACCTGGACAACCATCGTTACACCTTTATATGGACTTTCCAACGTTGAGGGTCAGTTCTACTTTGACTCGAAAGCCTGCCCGACAGTCGCTTTGCCTTCTGATGTTATGACCACCACAACCTCGGCGGGTACAACCGAAGTGACTACCGCTTTGGGTGTCATCACCACACTGACCCTGTTGTTGAATCTATAACCTGAACTCACCTCTCCGGTATACAGAAGCTGCCCCAAAAACAGCAGCCAGCGCGATTTTCCGGTCATGTTTTAACGACGTTAACAGGTAGGTATAAATTCATAGGCTAGCAGCCTGTCGGACTTAAGCGTCCGTAGCGAGGATTGCAAGAAATTGAGGATAAAAATTTCTGCTTCTGAGGAGAATAGCGAGCTATTTGACGAAGAAGCAGGAATTTTTAGACCAATTTATTGCAACCGCAGTAGGACAGCCTTAAGTCCGACAGGCTGCTAGGATTCAGGTTGACATTTTCATGTGAGTCCTGAAAGTGATTAAGTTGCATTATCATTTAGCTCAGCTAATCGCTCCGCTATTCCTGTTACAGGTTCTGAGTCTGGGAGCTCAGAACGCAGTTAAACCCACAACGCCTTCTGGTACAACCTACCCGACAAAAGTATTATGCGACAGCCTTATCGGGCAGCCCTCAGGGGTCCGGCAACGGCTGAGCCAATACAGCGAACTGGTTCGCGGGCGACAATGTGTTGTTCTCAGTGCCGATCCGACAAAGGATTTAGCTCAATTGATCAACGGGCTTCCAGACGACACCGTGATACTGCTCTCCTCCAGCACAACCACTACCATGACGCCTTCTCCTTCCGTTGCTACGGTGGCAGGTAAAACCCCCGTAAATTACTTTGTTGGCAGTGAAATACTTTTAAAGAACGGTCAGGATATTATTGGGGCTGCTGATGATGGTTTCGAGGTCGTCATCATGCCCGATAAAAGTTATTCAAATCGATATATGCTCAGAGTTGGAGACTACGTCGACTTTAAGTTTGCAGAAACAAAAGACAGCAACATAAGACACATAACTTTCCGTGACAATAGCCCTGAAGGCCATACACTTAAACGCGTTAACTCTATTGTTTATGGAGAATGCCATAACCGGAGACTGATTATGGAAAACAACGTATTCCATCTTACAGAATCGATCGGAGTCAGACTTGAATGCAGAGGAACCCTGGATGCATCGGCCAATAATTTACGCACCGGACCGGGCCTGCTGTTTGCCAATAACGCATTTAAAGGCGAAAGCTACAGCCTGATAAGCAACTTAGACTTTATTCCATTGGAAGCATTAGCTGTTTCTTATCCCGGGATCAAGCATCAGTCAGAGAAGCTCACTGTTATTGACAACGTATTCCAAGGCAAGATATCAGAAGTGGGACATTTCACTCTTGGATCCGGAAGCCGCATGAATATCTTCAGAAACATTATCGACGTCGATAATAGTGGCACAACCTATCACGAATGGATCATGGGACACAGTGCACATAAACATGGCTTCGCTCTCGCGGGTCTTACCGATGAATATGCCGATGCCGATGCCGATTCCGATTCCGATGCCGAACCCCCTCTCTTCAATGTGGCAGGCAATCGGATCAGCGTAAAAAATACAGCCATTAATATCGATGGAGAACTTAAACTGGCTTTGCCCTGCAATCACCTGCAGGCAGTCAAACCCTGGCGACAAGAACAACATAAATACAGCCTGATCGCCATTGATCCATTCCCTCTGGCAGGCGATTGCAAAAAGCCCCTGAGATTTCACCAAAGAGCCACTAAACCACAATCTGCATTCTGTAAGATTGTCAATACCTGGACGCCTACCAATGGTTCTCCTGCGGGTACTATCAGTGGTCTGACCAACCTCGAGGGGCAGTTCTACTTTAACTCAGCCAGTTGCCAGACAAGCACTTCAACCAGAATCTCTGCTGCTATTAAGGGCACAACCGTCACTATGACCGCTTTGGGAATTATGACCACACTGGCCCTGTTGTTGAATCTGTAACCTGAACTCGCCTCTGCGCTATAAAGAAGCTGCCTCAAAAACAGCAGCCAGCGATATTCCGGACATGTTTTAACATCCTTAATAGATAGGTATAAGTTCATAGGCTAGGATTCAGGTCAGCATTTTCATGGGAGTCCTGAAAATGATTAAGTTGCATCATCATTTAGCTCAATTAGTCGCTCCTCTATACCTGTTACAGGTTCTGAGTCCGGAAGCTCAGAACACGACTCAGAACACGACTCAATACACAAGGCCGGCTCAGACAACCCTGCCGCCAACGACGGTATTGTGCGACAACCTTACCAGTCAGACTTCAGGGGTTCAGCGACGGCTAAACCAATACAGTGAACTGGTACGCGGACGACAATGTATTGTTCTTAGTGCCGACCCGAAAGGGGATCTGGCTCAATTGATCAATCGGCTTGGTGATAACACCGTGATACTGCTCTCCTCCGGGACGACCACCACCATGAAACCTTCTTTTTCCGTTACCCCGGTGGTGGGTAAAACCCCTGTTAATTACCTGATTGGCAGTGAGATAATTTTGAAAGACGGTCAGGATATTATCGGGGCAGCAGACAACGGTTTCGAAGTCGTCATCATGCCTGACGGAAGTTATACAGATCAATTTATGGTAAGAGTTGGAGACACCAGTAACTTTCGGTTTGGAGAAACAAAAGACAACAATATAAGACACATAACTTTTCGGCCAACAGGGCCTAAGGGCCTCAGACCCATTCACTCTACTGTTTTCGGGAAATGCTATAACCGGAGACTGATTATAGAAAACAACGTCTTTCATCTTCCGAAAGACAGTGGAGTCAGACTTGATTGCAGTCAATCTCTGGATGCGTCGGCCAATGATATGCGCACCGGGCCGGGCCTGCTGTTTGCCCACAACACAGTAAAAGGCAAAAGCTATAGCCAGGGAGGCAGAGAACTTATTCCAACGGAAGCGGTTACTATTCATCATCCTGACATCAAGCATCAGTCACAGAAGCTCGCTATTATTGACAACATATTTCAGGACAAGATATCAGAAGTGGGAAAGTTCACTCTTGGGCCAGGAAGCAGCATCAATATTTTCAGAAACAGAATCGACGTCGATAATAGAGGCACAAACGCTCATGAAGTGCAAATGGGACATCGTATGCAAAAAAATGGTTTCGCTTTCAAGGGTATTACCGATTCAAATGCCGAACCTCCTCTCTTCAACCTGGCTGGCAATCAAATCCGTGTAAGAAATACAGCCATCAATATCGATGGACAAATGAAACTGGCCCTGGCCTGCAACTACCTGCAGGCAGTCAAACCCTGGCGACAGGAAAAACATCGATACAGCCTTAAAGCCGTTGATCCATTATCTCTGGCAGACCAGTGCAAAAAATCCCTGAGTTCAAGCGTTGGCACAACCAGCCATCCATCTGCACTCTGTCCGATTGTGAATTCCTGGACGGCCATTGATGCCTCCCCGGCTACTGCCTTAAAAGGACTGACCAACCTCGAGGGTCAGCTCTACTTTGACCCGGCCATCTGCCAGGCAGCCCCTTCACACTCTGTTGTTATTACGGGTACAACCGCCACGACGACCGCTTTGGGTATCATGACCACACTGAACTTATTATTGATTCAATAACCAGAGTTTCTCCCGTTTAAAGAAGCTGTTGCAACGCTTTGGTTCCCATGATCCCGGCGTGTGAACATGTGATTTTCCTGAAATATTTTCACGTCCTTAATGGATACGTATAAATGCCAGGATGCCAGTCAAGATATTCCCGGGAGTCCTGTAAATGATTATTTTGATGCGTCATTTGGCCCAGTTGTTCGCTCTTCTGCTTCTTTCACAGCCCCCTGGCCTTCAGGCTCAGAACACAACTCAATTTGTCGCCCCTTTTTCTACATCACCCGCTGCAACAGTGCCATGCAAGACTCTTGCAGGAAATACGACAGGGGTTCATAAACGGCTAAACCAATACAGCGAACTTGTCCGTGGACGACAATGTATTGTTCTCTATGCCGACCCGACAGAGGATTTAGCTCAATTGATCGAACGGGTTCCGGAAAACACCGTGATACTGCTTTCTTCCAGGACGCCCCCTACCAGGACGCCCCCCTCCAGGACGACCCATTCCATGACGCCCCCTACAGTGAAGCCTTCTTCGTCTGTTACCTCTGCGACAGGTAAAATCCTGATTAACTACTTTATTGATAGTGAAATAGTTTTGAAAGACGGTCAGGATATTTTTGGGGCTGCTGATGACGGTTTTGAAATCGTCATTTCGCCTGGCGAAAATTTCCTGGATCAATATATGATCGTGGTTGGAAAAAGAAGCACTTTTCAGTTTGGTGAAATAAAAGACAGCTATATAGGCCACCTTACTTTCTGGCCAATTGAACCTAAGGGTTACAACCCTATTCATTCTATTTTTTTTGGGAAATGCTATAGCCGGAGACTGATTATAGAAAACAACGTATTTCATCTTCCAAACTGGATCGGAGTGAGAATTGATTGCTATAGATCTCTGGATGCATCGGCGAGTGGTCTACGCAGTGGTCCTGGCCTGAAGTTCGTCAATAACACGGTCAAGGGGGAAACCATCCGCGAGTCTAAAGTCACCTTCATACCCTTAAGAGGGATATTTATTCAACTTCCAAACATCAAAAACCAGACAGCGGAACTCGCTGTTATCGAGAACACATTCCAGGGAAAGATGGCAGAGGCGGGTGAATTTATTCTTGGACCCGGAGGCCATATGGACATCTTCAGAAACACTGTCGCCATCAACAATACTGGCAAGACATCTCGGGAAATTATTAGAGGAGAAGTTCAACGAACAGGAGGGTTCGGTTTGATTGGTCATACAGATACCAATGCAGAACCTCCTCAATTTAATCTGGTGGGCAATCAGATCGAAGTATCAGATACCGCTATAAGTGTCGAGGCACAGATTGAGCTAACTCTGGCTTGCAACCATCTGCAGGCAGTCAGTCCGTGGCGACAAAAGCAACAAAAATACAGCCTGAAAGCCATGAATCCATTACCACTGGCCGGTGAGTGCAATAACGCCCTGAGTTCAAACGTTGGCATGACAACCCTTCCACCAACACTTTGCCAGATTGTCAATATCTGGACGGCCATCAATGACTCTTCGGTTACTGCTATCAGCGGACTGACTAACCTTGAGGGTCAGTTCTACTTTGACCCATCAATCTGCCCGACAGTCACTTCACCCCCTGCTGTTATTAGCTCGACACCAGCGGGTCAAAACGACACTGATGAAATTCTCATTTTGTTTGAGTGTCAAAACGTCACTGATGATATTACCAGTTCGTCAGCGGGAAGAACCTCCGCGACGACCGCTTTGGGTATCATGACCACACTGAGCCTGTTATTCATTCGGTGACCTGAACCCATTTCTCACGTTTTAAAGAGGCTGTCATAACACTATGGTTCCCATGCTCCCGGCCTGTGAACGTCTGATTTTCTTGAAATATATTCACGATATTAATGGATAGCTACAGATACGTGGACTAGGATTTCTTCTCAGGCTTTCCCGGAAGTTCTGAATATGTCGAAGCCTCATCGTAATTTGATCCGGTTGATAGCTCCTTTATTCCTGTTTCAGGCGCTGGTTCTGCAGGCTCAGACCTCGACCAGCGCACCTGCTACTTTGACGCCTCTTCCAACAGTATCTTGCGGTTCTCTTTCCGGAGAATCGAGGGGGGTCATGCAACGACTACAACAGTATAATGAGCTTGTTCGTGGACGGCAGTGCGTTGTTCTCAGCGCCAAGCCCGCTGATGATTTGAGTGAGTCGATAAAACGGATACCAGAAAATACCGTTATCCTGCTGTCCTCCAGAACCACTTCTCCAACTGTGACGCCTGTAACGGGTAAAACCTCTGTTGGTTACCTGATTAGTGATAATATTTTTTTAAAGGAAGGTCAGGACATTATCGGGGCTGCTGATGATGGTTTTGAAATCGTCATCGCTCTGCATCCTGGTTTTACTGAGAGATATATGATCGGGGTTGGAGTCAGTGATGACTTCCAGTTTGGAAAAGCAAGAGACAATCACATAAAACACGTTACTTTCCGGCCAACTCAGGCAAATGCCCGCAATGCAACTTACTCTGCTATTTACGCACAATGTTATAACCGGAGACTGATTATAGAAAACAACGTATTCCACCTTCCAACCTGGGCTGCGGTTTACTTTTCTTGCCGAGAGGCCCTGGATGCATCTGCCAATAATTTGCGCCCGGGCCCAAGCATTCATTTAGCCCATAACACCTTCGTAGGTGAAACCCTGAGGGCATTAAACAACGACGTGATTCCCACGGAAGCATTATTTGTTAGTGTTCCTAACATCGAGAGACAGTCAAAACAGATCGCTATTGTTGAGAACACATTCAGGGGCAAAGTCTCTGAAGTGGCTGAGTTTACGATTGGAGCCGGAAGTAATGCAGATCTCTTCAGAAACACTATCGACATTAACAATACAGGCAGGACTCGTTCTGAAGTTCATTTAAATCGACAGTTTCGAAGAGGGGCCTTTGCTCTTTTGGGTCTCAGAAATACCAGTGCAGAACCTCCTCTCTTTAATTTTGCTGGCAACCACATCCAACTGACTTCAACCGCTATAAACATCAATAGACATCTTGCGGTGACACTGGCATGTAATCAGTTTCGGGCCGTTAATCTCTGGAATCAAATTAATAGTTACTACAGTCTGAAAGCCATTGATCCATTATCAATGGCAGATGAATGCAAAAAACTCCCAGGCTCAAATGCTACCACTCCCATGACACCCTGCCACCAGATTGTGAATACCTGGACTGCCATCACTCATTCCACAGCGACGCCTTTGAGTGGACTGGAAAACTTCGACGGTCCGATCATCTTTGACGCAGCAGTCTGCCCGACACTCCCTATGCCGACTGCTACCCATCATAGTAGAGTGCTTAATAATACTGACGAGATCACCACTGCATCAGTCATGACAACTGCTCTGGGTTTCATGGCCACTCTGACTGTATTGTTGAATCTATAACCTGAGATTATGTGAACTGAGACGGTAGCACAGGCTTATGGCTAATTTTGAATGCAGCGTCCAGGATTCCAATAGACTATTCCAGGGAATCCTGAAAATGCTCAAGCTGCAACGTTATCTGGCTAGGTTAATCGCCCCTGTATTTCTGTTACAGGCTCTCTCTACAGAGGCTCAGACGTTTCAACCTTCAACAACATCCCCGACAGCTTCAACACCCTATCCGACGGTATCGTGCGAGTCTCTTTCAGAACAAACGATGGGGGTTCGCCAACGGCTAGACGAGTATAGTCGCCTTGTTCGCGGACGACAGTGCATTGTTCTTAATGCAGACCCCACAGTAGATACTGCCAGATTGATCAGTCAGATTCCTGAAAACACCGTGATACTACTCTCTTCCAGCACTCCCCAAGGAGTGCCACCTTCCCCATCCGTTAACCCTGTGACAGGTAAAACCCCGGTTAGTTACTTCATTGACAGTGAAATAATCTTAAAGGCTGGTCAGGACATTATTGGGGCTGCTGATAAGGGTTTTGAAATCGTGACCACACTTTCCACAGGTTTTAAAGAGCAGTTCATGATCAGACATGGAAACAGAAGCGACTTCCATTTTGGAGAAACGAGAGACAATCATATAAAACACATCACTTTTCAGCCATCTGAACCTGATGGCCACAGACCCATTAAAAGTATTATTCTCGCATATTGCTATAACCACAGACTGATTGTGGCCAACAACCTATTCTATCTTCCTGACTGGTACGGAGTTGAACTTGATTGCAGAAAATCTCTGGATGCATCTGCTGATGACGAGCGCACAGGCCCTGGCCTGCAGTTTGCGGATAACATGATAATAGGTGAAACTTTCAGCGCAGGACCACACAACATTACCTCCTTGTATGGGATAAATATTATTCTTCCTGCCATCTATAATCAGTCACAGAAAATCGCTATTGTTGATAACAGATTCCAAGGCAGGATGGCAGATGTGGGTAAGATTAGTCTTGGAGCCGGAACCAGTATCGATATTTTCAGAAACACGATCGACATTGACAACTCAGGCGGGACACATCTTGATCTTCGTGGTCAACAAACTCAAAAAGGTGGTTTTATTCTTACTGGCATTACAGATACTGGTGCAAAACCTCCTCGCTTTAATCTGGCAGGCAATCAGATCCGCGTAACAGACACCGCTATAAGTATTGAGGCACTGATCGCACTGGCTCTGGCTTGTAACTTCCTGCAGGCAGTCAATCCATGGCAACACGCTCAACTAAAAAACGTCACAGCCCTTAATCCACTGCCTTTGGCAGGTGAGTGCGAAAAATGCGTGAGTCCAACCGTAATTAGCGCATCAATCAGTCCACCCACATACTGTCATATTGTGAATACCTGGTCGGCCATCAACAATTCCACAGCAGCCCCTTTGAGTGGAATGACCAACTTTGTAGGTACGTTCTTCTTTGACTTTACACACCACTGCCCGACAGTCATTAGTATCTGCCCGACAGTGACCATTATTGTTACGAAGTCCAGCTCCGACAGGATCTCCACTGTATCATCTGTAGATGCAACGACCATAAGCACTGCTCTGGGTGTCATGGCCTCCCTGGCTGTGTTGTTGAATTTATAACCAGTTAGCTAAGGAACGGGCTCTATGAGTGGCTCAGGAGTCAGAACCGGAATTCTGGGAAAAAGCACTTAACCCTCTTAATCAGTGGTTGCCGACAGGCAATCCACTGGATTTTTCGGGTAGGCGACTTGGTTATTTCATGAGGTGACTCAAAATAATGGAGAGAAGGAGACGGCATAGTCCACCTGTTTCCTCGCAACATCTTATTCGTATTAATGGATAAGTAGAAATGCAGCGACTAGGCTTCCTATCTAGGGGCCTGACCGGGAGTTCTGAACATGATCAAACTGCAATGTTATTTAGCCCGTTTAATCACTCCTATACTCCTCCTACAGGCTCTGAGCTTACAGGCTCAATCTACAAGCGTAAGCCCCTCTACTCAGCCCCCCCTCTCTACAGAATTGTGCGAACATCTTTCACCCCAGTCAATGGGGGTTGACAGGCAAATAAGCCTTTATAGCGATCTTATTTACAATCGACAGTGCATTATTCTAAAAGCCAATCCGACAGAGAATCTAAACAAGTTGGTAGAACGGATTCCTGAGAACACCGTCATCCTGCTCTCCTCGGAAACCGTCCCTACCCCCAGTACCCCCAGCCTTGTCACTTCCTCTGTCTCAGCCTCTGCCTCTGTCTCTGTCTATGCCCCTACTCCTGCTAACATCTCTTTCCCTGCTGGCGCTTCCGTCAATACGAATACGACCTCTAACCCGGTAGTTCAGTCAAACAGCACGACAGTGATGCCTTCTTCATCCGCAAGCCCTGTGCCAGTGAAAACCACGGTCGAGTACTTTATCGACGACGAGATTCGTTTGAAAGACGGCCAGGACATCATAGGAGCTGCTGATGAAGGTTATGAAATTATTATCAGGGATCGGCCAGGATATATGGTCAGGTACATGGTCAGGGTTGGAGCTCCCGATAACTTCCGGTTTGGAGAAAGAAGAAGCAGTAATATACGACACGTTACTTTCAGTCCAACTCGAGAGAATAACTTTCCATCAGTTGAGTCCATTATTTACGCAGAATGCTACAACCGGCGACTGATTTTAGAAGAGAACGTATTTCATATTCCCAGCCGGGCCGCAGTTAACCTTGACTGCAAGGAACCTCTGAATTTATCGGTCTTTTATTGGCACCGAGGTCCGGGTTTGGAGTTCGCCAACAACACGATCATTGGTAAAAAGTACACTACGCTTCAAAGTCGTCTGATTGCTGATGTTATTCCTGACCAGGGAATACTCATTAATCTTCCTGCCATCAGGAACAGGTCAGGTCTGTTAGCTGTTATTGGGAATACATTCCAGGGCGATATGGCGGAGGCGGGAGAGTTCAGACTGGGTCCCAAAGCCAGCATGGATGTCTTCAAAAACACGGTAGACATTTCCAATCATGGTATTACAAATCTCGACCCTGTTCGCAAAGGCGGATTCGTTTTTGTAGGAACCACAGAAAACGAAACAAGATTTCCTCTTTTTTACCTGATTGGCAATCAGATCAAAACAACACAGACCGCTTTAACCATCAGTGGACAAGTTGCTCTGAACCTGGTTTGTAACCACCTGCGGGCAATCAGACCCTGGTGGCAGCCGCTGGAACGGTTCAGTTTGATAGCAGCCCACATAACGCTGGATGACATGACTAAACAAAGATTGTGCGAAAAAGTCATGAGTTCACCTGATGTCTGGCCAATTCCCACTCAAACAACCGTGAATATCTGGACCGCCATAAATGATTCCCCAGCCACTGCCTGCACCGGACTGGTCAACCTCTTGGGTCAGTTCTACTTTGCCACGGAAGTCTGCCAGAAAGTCAATACATTCTCTGGTTTCATTGCGGGTAGTAATGCGTTCCTCGATGCATCGAATATAAGCACAGTTGTGACCACCAACTCATCAAGCACAACATCACTCTCCAATTCATCAAATACAATATCACTCCCCACTCCATCAAGTATAAATACGACAGTTGTTCCCACTTCATCAGCGCGTAAAGCCGCAGTGACTTCTGCTATAGGCGTAATAACCACTCTGGCTATATTGTCATCTCTATGACTCTTAACCTCTCCGGCTTGAAAAGGCCTTGGCAAAACTCTGGTTCCCATACTTCGGCGTGGGAACCTGAAAGGTATATCCAGCATACTGTAAACCGATCATTCTTCGGCCCATAGTGTTGAGGAAGTGCAAGCAGCCTGTCGGACTTATGCGTCCGTAGCGAGGATTGCAAGAAATTGAGGATAAAAATTTCTGCTTCTGAGGAGAATAGCGAGCTATTTGACGAAGAAGCAGGAATCTTTAGACCAATTTATTGCAACCGCAGTAGGGCAGCCTTAAGTCCGACAGGCTGCAAGTAAGCAGTTTAATTAGTTTCTGGATTAAACCATTTCAACTTGTCGTGGAGCTGTACCACATCACCAACAATTATCAGGGTAGGAGCCGTTACAGCGTTCCCTTCAACAATACTGCTGATGGTCTCCAGAGACCCGGTGAATACCCTTTGTTTCTGAGTGGTTCCCTTCTCAATCAGAGCAATGGGTGTGTCTGGACTACGCCCGTGTTTATGCAACTCTTCACAGATTCTTGGCAACCCCATCAGCCCCATGTAAAACACCAGAGTCTGGGAAGGGTCAGCCATTTCGTGCCAGTTCAGGTCATAGCTGTCGTCTTTAAGATGACCGGTTACAAAGCGTACAGACTGAGCATGATCCCGGTGGGTCAGAGGAATGCCGGCATAACTGGCACAACCGGATGCAGCGGTAATACCCGGCACCACCTGAAAAGGAATATTCTCTTCAGCCAGGGTGTCAATCTCTTCACCTCCCCGACCAAAAATAAACGGATCTCCCCCTTTCAGACGCAACACCCGCTTACCTTCTTTGGCCAGATCGACCAGTAACTGGTTAATTTCTTCCTGAGGGCGGGTGTGCCGGTCACGCTTCTTGCCCACATAAATGTAATCCGCATCCCGGCGACAAAGTGACAACACTTGTTCCGAAACCAGTCGGTCATGCAACACGACATCAGCCTGCTGCATCAATCTCAGTGCTTTGAAGGTCAGCAAGTCCGGGTCACCCGGCCCACCACCGACGAGATAGACTTCTCCTGTCGTCACCGGCTCAGAGCAGGCCAGTGCTTCTTCCATTAAACATCGGGCTGCTTCTACATCACCGGAAATGGCTTTTTCAGCAGCATTCCCGGTCAACACACGCTCCCAGAAATACCTGCGATCATTGATACGGCTGAACTTCTGAGAGACCTTTGAACGAAACTGGCCGGCCATTTCAGCCAGCCGACCATAGCCAGCCGGCAAAATGGCTTCCAACTGCTGCCGCAACATACGGGCCAGGACAGGTGCTTTGCCTCCCGTTGAGAAAGCCACCATAACAGGAGAGCGATCAACAATAGAAGGCATCACGGCATTACCGGATTGGGCGTCATCGACTACGTTGACGAACAGGTTTTGCAGCTTGGCCTGCCGGGCGACTTCTGAGTTCACTTGAGGCTCATCAGTGGCAGCAATAACAAGACAAACGCCGTCCAGATCAGAAGGTTCAAAGACTTTCTGCCGAACGTGATGATCTCCGGCATTGATCAAAGTCATCAAGTCCGGGTGAATCTCGGGAGCTACCAGTTGAATCATTGCCCCCGCATCAGACAGCAGCCTGGCTTTACGCAACGCGATGTCCCCTCCCCCAACCAACAGACAGGGACGATCACGAACTTCGAGGAATAATGGCAAATAATCCACTCGGACGACTCTCTTACAGTTATCATTATTGTTCACGGGAAACGGTTCCTGAGCGGCTCAACCGAACCTGAACCCATTCCTCTCTCATTGTCCGGCGTTATTATACCAGTGAATACTTTCGCTCTGATAAGAATAAATTTGATGCTTATTCCATCCAGAAAGCAGAACAGTTCTAACATGCTCTTATGCTCTTTCAGCACTCTGCACTCTAAAAGCCTTAAAGCTCAATGCCCCCTGTAGTTTCGGTATTCCCTGGCAGATGAGCAGTACTTTAGTTCGTATAATCTACGCCGAATAACTCAAGACTGAATCCCGAACAGTCTCATACCCTCTTTATCAGGAACCGCATGAATAAATCCGCTTCAGTGAGTGTTAGTGCGGACAGGGAGTTTTTCCGTAAACTCTGGCACCTCGCTCTGCCTGTTTCCCTGCAATCCATGATGTTTTCCGTGCTCGGGCTCATCGATATTTTGATGGTCGGCCAGCTGGGTGAAACGGCCGTTGCAGCGGTGGGTCTGGGTAACCGAATCTTTTTCTTTAACCTGATTCTGACTGCCTCTCTGGGTAGCGGTATGAGTATTCTGGCCTCCCAGTTTATAGGCTCGGGCGATACTGCGGGCTTGCGAAGAACTCTGGTACAGTCGCTACTAACCTCGGTATTCGTCACGATACCTTTCGTAGCTTTCTACATACTGTTGCCTGATGTGGTGATTGGCCTTTCAACCGGAGACCCGGAATTGACCCGGCTGGCCATTGAATACCTGCTGATTACCGCTCCTTCCATTATCTGCACGGCGATTGTCGTACCTCTGGAAGCCGCAATGAGAGCGTCTGGCGATGCCAGAACACCTACCCGAATTGGCTTTTATGCCATTCTGGTGAATGTCTTCCTGAACTACGTGCTGATTTTTGGCCACTTTGGATTTCCGGAACTGGGCGTTGCCGGATCAGCCTGGGGGACGACCTTGTCCAGATTTCTCCAGACCGCCCTTCTACTCAGGTACATCAAACAATTCAGAAGCCATCTTATTCCCGAAAAACGGGATGCTGAACTGGGTATGAAAAAGACGGAACTGGTTCGCTATTTCAAAGTCAGTGTTCCCATAGCACTTCAGGATGGCTCCTGGGCTTTTGGCCTTATCATATACAGCATCATCTACGCCAGTATTGGGGTGAATGAATTAGCTATCATGTCAGCCATCTCCTCCATTGAGGCCATCCTGATTTCACTGTTTATCGGATTCGGTGTGGGGGGCTCAATCATTCTGGGTCAGGAATTGGGAGCCCGGCATTTTGAGAAAGCCTGGCGACAAGGCTGGATCATGCTAATCATGTCACCCTTTATTGCGCTGGTTATTGGTACTCTGTTGATCGTTTTCCGGACGGATGTGGTGACCCTGTTCGGAAAGTTTGAAGGCTCCACCATGACCATGGCCCAGGAGGCTATGATCGTAGCCAGTGTTGGCTTGTGTATCCGGGTAATCAACCTGATGGGGATTATCGGCCTGCTGAGAAGTGGGGGAGATGTCAGAGCCACCGCTATCATCAGCACCTTTGCCATGTGGGGGATTGGTATCCCCATGGCCTGGCTCGCCGCATACTGGGGACTGCCCTTGTATCTGGTGTTTATTTTCAGTCTGTTTGAAGAGCTGTCCAAGGCCCTGATGGTGCTCCTGCGGGTATTCTCAAGACGCTGGTTGAAAAACCTGGTTTCGGAGCCCGCGACCCAGAGCACCTGAAGGTGCTCTGAACCAAGCCAGTTCCCAAAGAGAATTACCGGGCCAGAACGGTGACCGCGCCCATGTAAGGCTGAAGCACTTGGGGAATTCTAATGGAACCATCTTCATTCTGATAATTTTCCAGAACAGCCACCAGCGTTCTGCCTACCGCAAGACCTGAACCATTCAGGGTATGCAGCAATTCCGGCTTGCCGGTTTCCGGATTACGGAAACGGGCCAGCATACGGCGAGCCTGGAAGTCCAGACAGTTACTGACAGAAGAAATTTCACGGTACTTGCCCTGACCTGGCAGCCACACTTCCAGATCATAAGTTTTGGTAGCACCAAAGCCAAGATCACCACCGCAGAGCGCGACAACACGATAAGGCAGACCCAGCTTCCGGAGAATAGCCTCAGCGTGACCGGTCATCTCTTCCAGTGCCTCAAAAGACTTCTCCGGATGCACCACCTGAACCATTTCCACTTTTTCAAACTGATGCTGGCGAATCAGACCACGGGTATCACGACCATGGCTACCTGCTTCGCTGCGGAAGCAGCAGGAATGAGCCGTCAGTTTCAGTGGCAGTTCAGCTGTATCCAGAATGCTTTCACGCACTACGTTGGTCAAGGTCACTTCAGACGTTGGAATCAGGTAGAAGGGTTTCTCAGCTTCAGCACATTCCGTTTTGAACAGATCATCACTGAATTTTGGCAGCTGACCAGTACCCAGCAGAGCGGTGTCATGCACCAGGGCCGGGGTATTCACCTCTTCATAGCCGTGTTCTTCAACCTGCACATCCAGCATAAACTGAGCCAGGGCACGATGCAGTCGGGCAATGCCACCACGCATCAGTGTAAAGCGTGCGCCAGAGAGTTTGGTGCCGGTTTCAAAATCCAGACCCAGAGGCTCACCCAGATCCACGTGATCCTTGATCTCAAACTGGAAATCCGTCGGGGTACCCCAACGACGCACTTCGACATTGTCTTCTTCATCAGCACCTTCCGGTACCGACTCATGGGGCAGGTTGGGAATCCCCAGCAACAAGTCATTCAGTTCTGCCTGCAAAGCTGACAGTTCTTGTTCAGATTCTCTCACCTCGACAGAAAGCTGGTCCATACGCGCTTTGAGTTCGGAGATATCACCGCCCCGGGATTTAATCTTGCCGAACTCCTTCGACCCGGACTTACGTTCGCTCTGAAGCTGTTCGGTGTGAATCTGCAGGGACTTGCGACGCTCTTCCAGAGCGTTCAGTCGTTCTACATCCAGCTCGAAATGCTTTTTACGAAGCAAGGCAGCCACTTCATTGAGGTTGCTGCGAACGTATTTGGGATCCAGCATGTGAATTCCGTAACCTTATGTCTTGAACAATTCCAAGGGTCCTGAACCAGGACGGGTGCAGAGATCCTGAGGAGCCTGACCGAGAATAGCTGCGGCGACAGCAAATTGGTCTAAAAATCCACTTTTGTTCGTCAAATAGCTTGCTATTCTCCTCACAAAACCGAATTTTTATCCTCAATTTTCTGCCGTCCTCGCTACGGGCGCTATTCTCGGTCAGGCTCCTGAGCGGATCTCCGTGATGAAGCAACCATGATAAGGAAAGTCTGCAAATTGACAAGGGGCAGGCTCTTTAATTGCGGAAATTGTTGACCGGTGAACCGCTCATATTCAGTCCCGGGTCGCCTCCCGCTGCCTGACCGTTTCAGTGGAAGATGTGTCCCAAGTGGAAAAACCACTGCTTCTGTGAATGTAGGAAGTGGAGTGCTCTTGCTGAAGTTCAGTGGTTTCGGCAAAGGTCGCGGTTCTGTCTCTCTTGGCCTCTTCTTCCTGCTCCATTTTTTCGAATCTTTCTTGCGCCATTTTTTGGCGTTCTTTATCTTCTTCTGTCTGGATAAACTCTGCTTGCCTCAAGTAAACGTAGAGACCGGTCAATGATAACTGCGAATAGAGCAGATTCATATCCATGTTAGATAGCGGGCGGTCAATAGCCCCGGCACCGACCAGTACACTGTTCACAGTATCGCTATCGTAGCCTTCCATAATGTCCCTGACCTCCTCCCAGTCCTCTTTGCCGGGTTTCCAGTCCCTGGCTTTCGGATCTTTCCGCCCGGGTTTGTTGAGCGCTTTGCCTAACTTTTTTTGTAACTCCCTCTCCTGCTCAGCATGCTCCGCCATGCTCGCACTCTGGGAATGACGGGCATAATCAATAAGGCCCTTACAAAACCTGCAGATGGCTACGACTCCCGAAATGCCACCTGCCGCAAGCATTGCTGCAGTAAAGAATGCCAATACGACTACTTCTTCCCGGTATTCAGGCTTGTTCGGTTGCTGAGCGGGTGTTGACGGAGTCACAGGCACCGCTTTGTCACCCTTCAGGATCCTGCGAACCTGCCGGTACCACTCAATACCATAATCTTTACTATCGGCTTCCATAAAAAGGGCGGAGAGGTCTTCCTGATGACGACGACGTTGGCTCTCTTTGTGCCAAAGGGTGGAATGGCTGTTAAACAGCTCAGTCAAAAAGGAAAGATAATGAATAAATGCAGGATCTCTGGCAATCTCCGGGTTCTGCTTTTGTTTGTCCACCTTGAAGCCAAGAGAACGAAGCGCCTTGCCACGGAGAAAAAGCTCCTGCATTTCTACCAGAATAAAGCCGAGCTGCCGGGCTAACTGTTCCCGGGATAGCGGGTTGGACGGAAACTCTCTGAAACTGTTCTGCACAGCCTCCTCAATCAGCTCCTCCATGGAGTCCATTCGGTCTTCAGCTATGACCCCCTGAAGCAGCACCGGATGGGTTCGGTACCAGTCAAGAACATCCCGGGATTCCTCCATGACCGGAGCACGGCTGAATGCCTGCAGGAGGTGAAACATGGGGCGGTCCGGGTAACTGTCATCCGTATCATTGTCACCGGTGACTTTGGTAATAGTATGGCGGGTAGCCTGCTGGACAAGCCTGGTAAGAAACTGCTGTCGCACTTCTGCCTCATTGTCTGGAGCAAAGTGAACTGTCGGCCACCAGTCCTGCTCATAGCGGTCATGGATTCGCCGAACTGAAACCATGAGGGCTTTTAGCAACCTCTCATTTTCTTCTGCAAAGACGTAATCAAAATAAAGTCTGTTCAGATTGTTCCGGGCATTTCTGAGAGCCTTCTGTTCGGGTGACTCAACACTCCCCCAACAGGAAGCCACCAACATCAGACTGAAAAGCACAGACCATAAAGCGCGATAATGGAACACCTGACCTAACCCATTTCCTGACAAATCCTGAAAGCATAGGACAGTAAACCGGCAGGTGCAGAGTAAAACAATTAATTTACAACGTCAGCCCCCTTATCGGCCCCTTTAATTGCCGAAATTGTTGACTGAAATACATC
The DNA here is from genome assembly GCF_024606225.1 of Endozoicomonas sp. ISHI1. Classification (GTDB taxonomy): domain Bacteria; phylum Pseudomonadota; class Gammaproteobacteria; order Pseudomonadales; family Endozoicomonadaceae; genus Endozoicomonas_A. The sequence continues at coordinate 37,904 of NZ_JAGRPU010000045.1, forward strand.
ACTTTAATAATCAATCCCAGCTAGCCTCCAGACCCTGAACTGAAAAAGTAGTTGGTGTACCCCAGCTGGTAGAACCAAAGCCATCATCACTATCTGAGGAGTCCCAAATGAAGCTGGGATTGGGGGAAAATAAAGTCTCCCTGTTTTCTTTTTGATGGATTGTTGCGGTGTAAGTGGCTGCTCTGGCTCTTCTGGCCGCTTCTTCCCGCTCCCTTAGCTCTTGCTCTCTTAGCTCTTGCTCCCTTTCGCGCCGTATTTTATCTTCTCTTGTCAAGATATATTCTTCTTGCCTCAAATAACCGTAAAGCTCTGTCAGCGACCACTGCATGTAGAGATCATTCAGATCCATGTTACAGCAAAAGGGATTCAAAACCCCGGCATTGATCAGTACATTTTTCCAAACCTTTTGATCAAACCCTTGGATGATCTCTCTGACCTGCTCCCTGTCCGTTACGGTGGGTTTCCAGTCCCTTCCTTTCGGATCTTTCCGCCAGGGTTTGTTGAGTGCCCGGCCTAACTTCCTTTGCAGCTTATCCTCTTGCAAGCGTTCCAGCCTTCGCGATTTCGTTTTATATGCATCAATTACCCAATATACCAACACGGCCACCATGGCTATGCCCTCTGCGGCTATCAGAATGCCTAACACACGTTTAAGCCAGCGTTCCCGTTCATCAAGATCCGAGGGATGATGCCCGACAGGCTTTTGAACGGGCGCTGGCGGAGTGGCAAGGACCGGCTTTTCACCATTCAGAATTCTGCGAATTTGCTGGTACCACTCATCACCATAATCTTCACGATCTGCGGCTTTCATAAACAGGGCGGAGAGGCCTTCCTGATAGTGACGATGCTTGCTGTCTGTATGCCAAAGGGTGGGATGATTGTTAAAGGCTTCAGTCAGCTTGGACAGGTAAAGAATAAATGCAGGGTCTCTGGCAATCTCCGGGTTCTGCTTTTGCTTCTCTACCTTAAAACTAAATGAACGAAGCGCCTTGCCACGGAGAAAAAGCTCCTGCATTTCTAACAGAATAAAGCCGAGTTGCCGGGCTAACTGTTCCCGGGATAGCGGGTTGGACGGAAATTCTCTGAAACTGTTCTGCACAGCCTCCTCAATCAGCTCCTCCATAGAGTCCATTCGGTCTTCAGCTATGACCCCCTGAAGCAGCAACGGACGGGTTCGGTACCAATCAAGAACGTCTTGGGATTCCTCCATGACTGGAGCATTACTGAATGCCTGCAAGAGGTGAAACATGGGGCGGTCCGGGTAACTGTCATCCGTCTCATTCTCATCCGTATCATTGTCACCTGTGACTTTGGCAATAGTATGGCGGGTAGCCTGCCGGACGAGTCTGGTAAGAAGTTGCTGTCGAGCTTCTGTCTGATGGTCTGATGCAGAGTGATCTTCCAGCCACTGATCTGGCCCATAGCGATCATAGATTCGCCGAACTGAAACCATGAGGGCTTTTAACAGCCTTTCATTTTCTTCTGCAAAGACGTAATCAAAATAGAGTCTGTTCAGATTGTTCCGGGCATTTCTGAGAGCCTTCTGCTCGGGTGACTCAACACTTCCCCAACTGGAAGCCGCCAGCATCAGACTGAAAAGCACAAACCATAAAGCGCGATAATGGAACACCTGACCTCACCCATTTCCTGACAAATTCGGAAAGCTTAGGACAGTAGACTGGCAGGTGCGGAGTAAAACAATTAATTTACAATGCCAGAACCTTAAAATTCGGAAATGGTTGACTGAAATACATTACTTCAATAATCAATCCCAGTTAGCCTCACGATCCTGAAGTGAAAAAGTAGTCGATGTACCCGAGCTGGTCGAATAACCAATGCCATCATCGCCTTCTGAAGAATCCCAAATGTAGCTGGGAGTGCAGAAGAATAAAGTCTCCCCTTTTTTTTGTTGCTGTATTATTACGGTGTGGCTGGCTGTTCTGGCTCTTTCAGCCGCTTCTTGCTGCTCCCTTTCGTGGCCTATTTTATCTTCTTTTGTCAAGATATATTCTTCTTGTCTCAAGTAGCCGTATAGCTCTGTCAGCGACCACTGCATGTAGAGATTATCCAGATCCATATCACAAGAAAGGGGATTCAGAACCCCGGCATTGATCATTACATTTTTCCAAACCTTTTGATCAAAGCCTTCAATGATTTCTCTGACCTCCTCCCTGTCCCTTCTGGTGGGGTTCCAGTCCCTTCCTTTCGGATCTTTCCGCCAGGGTTTGTTGAGTGCTCTGCCTAACTTCCTTTGCAGCTTATTCTCTTGCAACCATTCCAACCTTCGCGATTTAGTTTGATGCTCAGCGATTATCACACACACCAACAAGGTGATACCTATCGTGGCGATCACAGTGCTCGCCACAAGTTTAAACCAGCGTTCCCAATCATGGTAATCCAGATCCAGATCCAGATAGTGATGCACGACTGGCTTCTGAACGGGCGGTGTCAGAGCAAAAGACACGGGCTTTTCACCATCCAGAATTCTGCGAACCTGCTGGTACCACTCATTACCATAATCTTCACGATCGGCGGCTTTCATAAACAGGGCGGCGAGATCTTCCTGATAGTGACGACGTTTGCTGTCTGTACGCCAAAGAGTGAGATGATTGTTAAAGGCTTCAGTCAGCAGGGAGAGGTAAAGAACAAATGCAGGGTCTCTGGCAATCTCCGGGTTCTGCTTTTGCCTGTCCACCTTGAAGCCAAGAGAACGAAGCGCCTTGCCACGAAGAAAAAGCTCCTGCATTTCTATCAGAATAAAGCCGAGTTGCCGACCTAACTGTTCCGGGGATAACGGGTTGGACGGAAATTCTCTAAAACTGTTCTGCACAGCCTCCGCAATCAGATCCTCCATGGAGTCCATTCGGTCTTCAGCTATGACCCCCTGAAGCAGCAACGGATGGGTTCGGTACCAATCAATAACATCCCGGGCTTCCTCCATGACTGGAGCTCTACTGAATGCCTGCAGGAGGTGAAACATGGGGCGGTCCGGGTAACGGTCATCCGTATCATTGTCACCAGTGACTTTGGCAATAGTATGGCGGGAAGCCTGCTGGATGAGTCTGGTAAGAAACTGCTGTCGAGCTTCTGGCTGATAGTCTGGTGCAGAGTGATCTTCCAGCCACTGGTTCTGCTCATACCGCTCATAGATTCGCCGAACTGAAACCATGAGGGCTTTTAACAGCCCCTCATTTTCTTCTGCAAAGACGTAATCAAAATAGAGCCTGTTCAGATTGTTCCGGGCATGCCTGAGAGCCTTCTGCTCGGGTGACTCAACACTTCCCCAACAGGAAGCCACCAACATCAGACTGAAAAGCACAGACCATAAAGCGCGATAATGGAGCACCTGACCTCACCCATTTCCTGACAAATTCGGAAAGCTTAGGACAGTAGACTGGCAGGTGCAGAGTAAAACAATTAATTTACAACGTCTGACGCTTTCATTGCGGACCCTTTCATTGCGGAAATCGTTGACTGAAATACTCCTTTCGGATCTTGCCACTGGAGTTTGTCAGATGCTCTGCCTGTCGTTCCTTCCAGCCTATCCTCTCTGAGGTTCTCTAAACGGTGGTACCTCTTCACATAAATAGATCAACACATAGATCGTCATGATGATGACCATCACACAAAGCGGACCTATGAGCCCAATTCTAATCCAGCCTTGCCAGTCATCGTCATCCTGGTCGCCTTGCGTGACCCGTTTTTCTCCATCCAGAATCCTGCGAACCTGCCGGTACCATTCAATACCATAATCTTCACGATCACCGGCTTCCATAAACAGGGTGGAGAGGTCTTCCTGATACTGACGCCATTTGCTCCCCGAAAGCTCTGTATGCCAGAGGGTGTCATGGCTGTTAAACAGTTCAGTCAAAAAGGGAAGATAAAAAGAGCTAAAGAAAGGATCACTGGTAATCGCCGATATCTGTTTCCACCTGTCTACCTTGTGGCTTAGAGAACGAAGCGCCTTGCCACGGAGAAAAAGCTCCTGCATTTCCATCAAAATAAAACCCAGTTGCCGGGCTGACTGTTCCCTGGAAATCGGATTAGTCGGAAACTCTCGGAAACTGTTCTGTACAGCTTGCTGAATCAGCTCCTCAAGGGAGTCTGTTCGATCTTCAGCCACCACCCCCTGAATCATCACCGGCCGGGTTTGGGACCAATCAGCAACCTCCCGGGATTCCTGCATGTCAGGAGCACTGCTGAATGCTTGCAGGAGATGAAACATAGAACAATCCTGGTAACTGTCATCTGCCTCATCGTTACCAATGACTTTCGCAATGGTGTGGCGGGTAGCCTCCCGGACAACTCTGGTGAGTAGCTGCTGTCGGGCTTCTGTCTGATTGCCTGATCCAGAGTCAGTTTCCGGCCATTGATCCGGCTCGTAGCGGTCATGGACTTGCCTTAATGAAACCATGATGGCTTTCAACAGACTCTCATTCTCTTCGGCAAAAACATAATAAAAATAGAGACTATTGAGATTGCTCCGGGCATACCTCACAGCTTTTTGCTCGGGTGACTCAACACTGCCCCAGCAGCACGTTATCAACATAAAGCTGACAAAAACAGACAATAAACTGCGAAACACAACCATAGACAAACCCTATATCCTGTAAAATTGAGGTGGTATAAGACAATTCTCTGGCTAGTACTGGGTAAAACAATTAATTTAGACGGGCGGGCCCTTCAATTACGAAAAGGGTTTGCTGACATGAATCGATTTAACAAATTAGATAATCACTACCAGCCAGCCTCCCGATCCTGAACTGGAAAAACAGTTGTTGTATCCCGGCTGGCATAACCAATACAACCATCGTCGCCTGAAGAATCCCAACTGAAGCTGGAACATCAGGCCGGGTTCTCTGCCTATCGTCATTTGCAGCCTATCCTCTCTGAGGTTCTCTAAACGGCGGTTCCTCTTCACATAAATAGATCACCACATAGACCTTCATGATGATGACCATCACACAAAGCGGACCTATGAGCCCAATTCCAATCCAGCCTTGCCAGTCATCGTCATCCTGGTCGCCTTGCGTGCCCCGTTTTTCTCCATCCAGAATCCTGCGAACCTGCCGGTACCGTTCAATACCATAATCTTCACGATCACCGGCTTCCATTAACAGGGCGGAGAGGTCTTCCTGATACTGACGCCATTTGCTCCCCGAAAGCTCTGTATGCCAGAGGGTGTCATGGCTATTAAACAGTTCAGTCAAAAAGGGAAGATAAAAACTAAATGAAGGATCACTGGCAATCGCCGGTATCTGTTCAAAATCGTGTACGCTGTGGCTTAGAGAACGAAGCGCTTTGCCACGGAGAAAAAGCTCCTGCATTTCCATCAAAATAAAACCCAGTTGCCGGGCTGACTGTTCCCTGGAAATCGGATTAGAAGGAAACTCTCTGAAACTGTTCTGTACAGCTTGCTGAATCAGCTCCTCAAGGGAGTCTGTTCGATCTTCAGCCACCACCCCCTGAAGCATCACAGGCCGGGCTTGGGACCAATCAGCAACCTCCCGGGATTCCTCCATGCCAGGAGCACTGCCGAATGCTTGCAGGAGATGAAACATAGAACAATCCTGGTAACTGTCATCTGCCTCATCGTTACCTATGACTTTCGCAATGGTGTGGCGGGTAGCCTGCTGGACGACTCTGGTGAGTAGATGCTGTCGGGCTTCTGTATGATTGCCTGATCCAGAGTCATTTTCCAGCCACTGATCCAGCTCGTAGCGGTCATAGAGTTGCCTCAATGAAACCATGATGGCTTTTAACAGACTCCCATTCTCTTCGGCAAAGACATAATCCAAATAGAGATCGTTGAGATGGATCCGGACAAGCCTGACCGCTTTTTGCTCGGGTGACTCAACACTGCCCCAGCAGCACGTTATCAGCATCAAGCTGACAAAAACGGACAATAAACTGCGAAACACAACCATCGGCAAACCCTATATCCTGAAAAATTCAGGCAGCATTGGACAACCCACTGGCAGGTGCTGAAAAAGCGATGAATGGTTTGCTGACATGAATCGATTTAACAAAGCCCTTCTTAACCTTGGCGAAAACATTTCATATACATATAAAAGAATCCTGACATACACCACCATGGTGCTGATCACCGTGACAACCGGAACGCTGAGCCCGGTTTTGATCCAGCTTTCCAGTTCATCTTCCCTCGAGAAGTGTTGCCTGAACAGCTTTTCACTGACCGGTTTTTCTCCATCCAGAATTCTGCGAACCTGCTGATACCATTCAATACCATAATTTTCACGATGGGCAGCTTCCATAAACAGGGCCGAGAGGTCTTCCGGTTGCTGACGCCACTTGCTCTCCTGACTCTCTGTATGCCAGAGGGTGTCATGGCTATTAAACCGTTCAGTCAAAAAGGAAAGATAAAGAATAAATGCAGGGTCATTGGCAATCTCCGGGTTCTGTTTTTGCTGCTCGACCTTGTAGCCAAGAGACCGGAGCCCCTTGCCACGGAGAAAAAGCTCCTGCATTTCTACCAGAATAAAACCGAGTTGTCGGGCTAACTCTTTCGGGGAAAGTGGGTTGGACGGAAATGCTCTGAAACTGTTCAGTACAGCTTCCTCAATCAGGCTTTCCATGGAGTCCCGACGATCTTCAGCCAAAACCCCCTGAAGCAACACCGGCTGGGTTTGATACCACTGATTAACATCCCGGGATTCTTCCATGGCCGGAGCATTACTGAATGCCTGCAGGAGGTGAAACATGGGACGGCCCGGGTGAGTCTCATCCACAACATAGCCACCCGTGACGTTCGCTATAGTGTGGCGGGTGGCCTCCTGAAAAAGTCTGGTGAGCAGCAGCTGTCGGGCTTCTGTCTGATTGTCTGGAGCAAAATGGCCTTCTGGCCAATGTTCCTGCTCATAGCGGTCATAGACTTGACGCACTGAAACCATTATGGCTTTAAACAGCCTGTTATATTCTTCGGCAAATACATAACCAAAATAGAGACTGTTAATGTCGTACTGGACATCTATGAGAACTTTCCGCTCCAGTGACTCAACACTGCCCCAACAGGAAGTCACCAGCATCAGATTCAAAAACACAGACCGTAAACCGCAAAAGAGAAGCATCCGCCAACCCTATGTCCTGACAAACTCAGTGAGAATAGGACAATCCACTGGCAGGTGCTGAAAAAAAATTAATGGTTCAGGTTGCTTTCTGGCCGCTACTAAAAATCTAACATAATCTGTAATTATGTAGACTTATCTACGCCGTCACCGTGGATGCACGACGAATCGTGTCTAACTCCACTCTTGCGTAGGGTTTCACGTCGAGCTGTAACGTGTCTCGACCATAATTATCAAGGTTCAAACTCGCACTGTAATCTCTGTCATGCAGAGTTTTACATTTTGGACACCGCCACTCACGGTCAGACAGAGTGAGATTGTCATTTA
>NZ_JAGRPU010000046.1 GCF_024606225.1 Endozoicomonas sp. ISHI1
CATGGCATTGATGAAATTTTCTTAAAGTCGCCCAATGGAGTAACCAGTCTGGCTTAGAGGTGGAAAGATAAAGAGCAACAGTTCTTATCTGCCGATTATATTTGTCACTCTCTTCATCCTCTGAATCTCTGCATTCTTCATTAGATCCTGTAAAAAGCCACTGTTTCAGTTGTGTTTCCTGGTGTTGCAGCATATCAACAGCAGGTGATCCTGCTGATGCCCAGAGTCTGGTCATAATTTGCAGTAGCTGATGATTAGTTACATCCCCGAAGCTTGTCCAACCCATCACTTTTTTCACTTCCTCATATTTGGGCACGCCCCGGCCATTATTCATGGACGAGAAAGCGTGGAACCGTTCCATATTGAACTCGCCATCCTTGTCTTTCCATTCTGGCCAGCCCGACACTGCTTTGACTTCCTCATGTTTGGGGACTCCTTTGCCATTATTCATGGACGAGAAAGCGCGGAACCGTTCCATATTGAACTCGCCATCCTTGCCTTTCCATTCTGGCCAGCCCAGAACTGCTTTGACTTCCTCATGTTTGGGTATTCCTTTGCCATTATTCATGGACGAGAAAGCGTGGAACAGCTCCGTACTGAACTCACCATTCTTGTCTTTCCATTCAGGCCAGCCCAGCATCTCTTTCACTTGCTCATGCTTGGGCAGGCCTCTGCTAGCATTCATGGACGACAGGGCGCGGAACAGCTCGATGTTGAATTGGCCATCTTTGTCTTTCCATTCCAGCCAGCCCTGCACCTCTTTCACTTCCTGATGTTTGAGCACGCCCTGGCCATTATTCATGGACGAGAAAGCGCGGAACCGCTCCATATTGAACTCATCATCCTTGTCTTTCCATTCTGGCCACCCCAGTATTTCTTCCACTTCCTTATGCTTTGGCAAGCCTTTACCATTATTCATGGACGAAAAGGCGCGAAACAGCTCCATGTTGAATTGGCCATCTTTGTCTTTCCATTCAGGCCAACCCAGCACCTCTTTCACTTCCTCATGGTCGAGCATGCCTTTGCTACTATTCATGGACGAGAAGGCGCGGAACCGCTCCATGTTGAATTGGCCATCTTTGTCTTTCCATTCAGGCCAACCCAGCAGCTGTTTCACTTGCTCATGTTTGGGCACGCCTTTGGTATGATTCATGCCCGAGAAAGCGCGGAATAGCTGTATACTGAACTCGCGATCTGCGTCTTTCCATTCCGGCCAGTTCAGTACCTCTCTCACTTCTTCATGTTTGAGTATGCCTTTGCTACTGTTCATGGACGAGAAGGCGCGGAACAGCTCCATGTTGAATTGGCCATCTTTGTTTTTCCATTCAGGCCAGCCCAGCACTTCTTTCACTTTCTCGTGTTTGAGCATGCCTTTGCTACTGTTGATGGACGAGAAGGCGCGGAACAGCTCCATGTTGAATTGGCCATCCCTGTCTTTCCATTCGGGCCAGCTCAGTACCTCTTTTACTTGCTCATGTTCGGGCACGCCTTTGCCATGATTCATGGACGAGAAGGTGCGGAATAGCTCCATACTGAACTCGCGATCCTTGTCTTTCCATTCGGGCCAGCCCAGAACCTCTTTCACATGCTCATGTTTGAGCATGCCTCTTGCGTTGTACATGGACGAGAAGGATCGGAATAGCTCCATATTGAACTCACCATCCTCCTCTTGCCACTCCGGCCAGCTCAGTATCTCTGCCACTTCCTCATGTTTTGGCAAGCCTTTTGTGTTACACATTGACGAGAAGGCGCGGAACAACTTCATGTTGAACTCACCACGCTTATCCTTCCATTCAGGCCAGCCCAGTATTGCTTTCACTTCCTCATGTGTGGGCACACCTTTGCCATTATTCATAGACGAGAAGGAAGTCAATATATCCAAACTCGCTAAATATTCGAGTTCACACTGGCTACGCTTTGCGAAACTGAGGATATGCTTTTTTGTGCAATTTAGCATGCAGGTTAGCATGCCTGTATTTTTGAAGTTTTCAGAAAGGTGCCCAAAAAAAGTTGCGGCATTATCGAAGAAAGCATTAAAAGACTCTCTCTCAACGAAACAAAGAAGCTTATAAAAAGTGTCTTTTACATTGATGTTTTTTTTCTTGAATATCTCAATCAGGGTTTGTGCTTTTTCCAGCTCTTCCTTACTTAATTCGTATTGGATACTTTCTTTCATTTTTTTCAATAGGTCATCGGGGATCTGGGGGGCTGCCCGATTCCTTTTTTTGGCCGGAGCCCCTGCCACAACTGTTTTTGAATGATTTCTCTTTCTGCCCGAGCCCTTCTTTTTTTTCTGATCAGGTTCTGATGCATCCGGCTCTGTTTCTTTCTGGGGTTGTCTTGCTCTTTTTTGACCGTGAGTACCCGCCAGGCAGTTGTTGCATAAAAACGCTGAAACGGCTGCTTCATTGGCTATCCGACTTAATTCCTGTTGATTCAGTGGCTTGTGACACTTCGAACAAGTGACAACCGAACCTCTGGTATCCTGCTCTGCTGAAGGTTTCAGTGACTCATCGTCTCCATCACCACTGTCGCCCGCCGAACCGGTTGTCTGTTTACGGGCAGCGGCTCCGCTCATCTGGCCTGTTGTCGAGGTGGTTGATGCTTTGATTATTCTGGAGGGTTGATTCTTTTTCCTGGTGCCCGCCTGTCGGCCAGAATATTTGCCAGAAATGATCTCACGGTAAACACAGAGTTCCTGATCATGCCCTGCCAACCATCTCCCAATCAGCCCCGGATGCATCGTGTCGGGATCTGATCTTTCCAGATCCAGAAGATCCGCTTCAGTCACCATGATCCGGTCTGACAAAATCCGGGCCAGCGTGGTTTGGCCTGTCATAGTTGCCCATAGACGTTTAATGCGTAACATTCGAAGGAGTTGTCTTTTATGTTGCAGGCATTTTTTAACAGGGCTGAGAGCAAGGGGAACGTCAGGCTGGGGCTCCGGGTGAGAATCCCAGTGGTTTCCGTCAGGTGGCTTATCGCCATCATCTCCCCCGGCAGCCCCCGTGGCTATCAGCATATTGGAAGTGTTCTCCGGAACTTCAGGGGACATAGCCAACAGGTTAATGTGGCGGGTTGGCTTCATTGACCAAAAGGGCAGGGGCAACAACTCATTCCCACCGCTGGGATCCGCAGGGCCTGAAAGCATGGGAACCAGCGTTTTGTGACACCCGCGAAGAGGCTTGGGCAGTTCAGGTTCAGCTAACTTACCGGCATACAAGAAATGAGCTGGCAGCGGGTTTGAGCCGACGAGTCCCAGTGCAGGCAGCGATTCCCCGAACATTATTGTCACTAGCAGAAGCAGTGATCGAACTACTGAGTAGAAAATTTTGTTTTGTTGTGAGCGTCTCATAGATCCAGACTTAAAAATCAGCGTCTGTGAATCCATTCGCTATTGGGCCAAATTCGTACGTCATTTGACATAAGGCTCAGGCTCATTCATTGATGTTTGCGTCAGATTGTATAGCACCGAAATGGCGAGCCTACCATGAACAGAATTGGTAAAAAGCTTTTTTTCAGAAGCTTCTATTCTGTAAGACGACACAGGTCTTTTTATAAAGTACTCCCACTCCCATCAAGTAAATCTAATTCCTGACAACTCTCATAAACATCAGGGTCAACCTCTGATAATAAAGGGTCTAGCATTTTTAACCGCTTTATTTCGCTGAATGCCCGTTGTATCCACCCTTCAAGTATGTGGTCAGAGATATTGATTTTGGCTTTTTTAAGGACGGTCACTATATGTATAAGCTCCATTTCATCCTTATACTCGTCCAGTAACGTCAGTATTTCGGTGCCAAAAACTTCTGTCTGGTTGAGCTTTAACCATAAACTGCCAAACGCCTGTTTTTCGCTTTTTTCGTCCGTTGGATTAACGCTCTGCGGTTCCGGTTCGCTGATTGGCTCACAGGCTTCAGCTGCACCGGATTGAACGCTATCCAGGTATTGGGACAGTGATTCTTTAACCTCATCGGGGCATTCTGTACCTGATACTTCGATTCTTTCTTTCAGTTTGCCAAGCAAGGATTCAGGCAGTTTTTCTTTATGATGGTCAAGGGATTTCCAGACGATGGGTTTGATGGCCATTCCTCTTTTGATCAGGGTAGCCAGAACATGAACAGGTAAGGGGCTGAAGGCGGCTGTTTCAATTGCACCTTTAGCGTTCAGCGCTTTATTTGCGGCCAGTCTGGCTTCGTGTCTTTGGATGCATACCGGGTCATCCGGGTTTAAGCGCTTTTGCCATTGATCTGCTGTCAAATAATACTGTTCAGACACCCCTGTGATTTTCAAAAAAAACCTGAACTGCTCCTCTGACCAGTTACTGATTGCCATTTTTTCATCCTGTATTTTCAGCTGTGGCATTGGATAACGATAGATCTCAACACCGTCATCCATCACCTCAACCTCAAGCCAGTGCCCTTTAACGGTAAATGACATCTCGTTGAGATTCTGCATCAGCACGGCGATATAGCTCAGGGCCAGCTGTTCTCCTGACGGTATAAGTCCAGAGACAGGTATCTCTACGTGGTTGTTGTCGGTTTTTCGCATACCGGAAAGAAAGTTATCGGGGATATCCTGATTCCAGGGTAGAAGGCTATGGGTTTCTAGTAGCGCTTCAAACACTATCTGGATGCCTTCTTTAGTGACGTCATGAGTTTTTAGTTGAAGGCAGGCTTCAAGCAGCTGTTTTAGATATTGGGAGGAATGGCCTTCGCTGAGTTTTTGCAGGGCGCTCAACGAGGGAAACAGCTCGAATACAGCCCGGGCGTGGCTGGCATTCAGAAAACGCAGCTGATCATCCTTTGTTAAGGGTTGCAGGATTTTCAGGTAGAGCCTTTGCATATAGTCGAATTTCAGCAACCCCGACAATGGTTGCAACCGGACTGAGTACTGCTCCCATAATCTTTGATTCGGCAATGACTTCAGCCGCTTGGCAAAATAGACAAAACGCTCTCTGTCTTCATCGGAAACAGATAGTAACATGGCTTTATTTAACACGTGCAAAGGCACGGCTTTCATTGAATGACGCCACAAAAAAAGGCGATCCTGTTGATTAGCCTGAAGGTAGCGGCTGACGCTTTTTCCACCAGAAGAAGATAAAAGCCCTATCAATGATTCCAGCATCAGAACCGTTTTAGTCTTTTCATGGAGTTGGCAGAATTGTTTTAAAACCGTCCATGTTAGTGACCAGTCTGGCTTAAGTGTGGAAAGATAAAGGGCGACTGTTTTTATCTGGCGATTGCATTTGTCTTCTTCACCCTCTGAATCGCCATTGTATCCGTCATCTGCTTCATTATTCGGGTTGCAATGCTCTCCGGTAAATTCTGTAAACAGCGATTCTTTCAGTTGCCTTTCCTGATGTTGCAGTACTTCAACCGCAGGAAGCCCTGCTGATTTCCAGAGTCTGGTCATAACTTGCAGTAGCCAATGATTGGGAGGGCCGTAGTCACCTATCCAGCCCAGCACTTTTTTCACAGGCTTGTGTTTGGGCAAGCCCTGGTCACAATTCATGGACGAAAAAGTGCGGAACAACTTCATATTGAACTTGCCATCCTTGTGTTTCCATTCCGGCCAGTTCAGTATCTCTTTCACTTTCTCATGTTTGAGCACACCTTTGGAATGATTCATGGACGAGAAGGCGCGGAACAGCTCAATATCGAAATCGTCATCCTTGTGTTTCCATTCCGGCCAGTTCAGCACCTCTTTCACTTGCTCATGTTTGAGTATGCCCTGACCATGATTCAAGGACGTGAAGGCGCGGAATAGCTGTATATTGAACTCGTTATCCTTGTCTTTCCATTCCGACCAGCCCAGCACCTCTTTCACTTTCTCATGTTTGAGCTTGCCCTGGCTACGATTCATGGACGAGAAGGCGCGGAACAGCTCCATACTGAACTCGCCATCTCTGTCTTTCCATTCCGGCCAGCCCAGCACTTCTTTCACTTCCTCATGTTTGAGCATTCCTTTACTACTATTCATGGACGAGAAAGCGCGGAACAGCTCCATAAAGAACTCGCCATCCTTGTCTTTCCATTCCGGCCAGCCCAGCATTTCTTTTATTTCCATGTGTTCGGGCAGGCTTCTCTTTGCGTACATAGATGAGACCGAGCGGAACAGCTCCATACAGAACTCGCCATGCTTGTCTTTCCACTCCGGCCAGTCCAGCACATCTTTCACTTCCTCATGGTTGAGCATGCCTTTACTACTATTCATGGACGCGAAAGCGCGGAAAAGCTCTATACTGAACTCGCCGTCTTTGTGTTTCCATTCCGGCCAGCTCAGCACCTCTTTCACATCCTTATGTTTGAGCATGCCTTTGCTTGTATTCATGGACGAGAAGGCGCGGAAAAGCTCTGTACTGAACTCACCATCCCTGTCTTTCCATTCCGGCCAGCCCAGCACCTCTTTGACTTGCTTATATTTGGGCATGCCTTTGCTACTGTTCATGGACGAGAAGGAACGGAACAACTTTATACTGAACTCGCCGTCCTTGTCTTTCCACTCCGGCCAGCCCAGCAGCTCTTTCACTTCCTCATGTTTCAGCATGCCTCTGTTATGATTCATGGACGAGAAGGCTCGCAATAGCTCCATACTGAACTCGCCATCCTTGCCTTTCCATTCGGGCCAACCCAGCACCTCTTTCACTTCCTTATGTTCAAGCATGCCTCTGCCGCTATTCAAAGAGGAGAAGGTGCGGAACAGCTCCACACTGAACTTGCCATCACTGTCTTTCCATTCAGGCCAGCCCAGCACTTCTTTCACTTCCTCATGTTTGAGCATGCCTTTACTACTATTCATGGACGAGAAAGCGCGGAACAGCTCGATACTCAACTCGCCATCTTTGTCTTTCCATTCCGGCCAGCCCAGCACCTCTCTCACTTCACCATGTTTGAGTATGCCTCTGCCATGATTCATGGACGAAAAAGAGCGGAACAGTTCCGAATTGAACTCGCCATCCTTGCCTTTCCATTCATGCCAGCCCAGAATTGCTTTCACTTCCTTATGTCCGGGCACCCCTTTTCTTTTGTTCATGGACGAGAAGGAAGTCAATACCTTCAAACTCGCTAAATATTGGAGTTCACTCTGGCTACGTTCTGCAAAACTACGGATATGTTTTTTATTATTATTTAGCATGCTGGTCAGCATGCCGGTATTTTTGAAGTTTTCAGAAAGGTGCTCAAAAAAAGTGGTGGCATTAACGAAAAAACCATCAAAAGACTTTCTCTCTACGAAACCAAGCAGTTTATAAAAAGTCGGCTTTACCGTGATGTTTTTTTTCTTGAATACCTCCATCAGGGTTTGCGCTTTTTCCAGCTCTTCCTGACTTAATTCGTATTTGATATGTGCCTTTACTTTTTCCAATGGGCCATCGGTGGTCTGAGTGCCTGTCGGCTTCTTTTTTTTGGCCGGTGGTGCATTGGTTGCTTTTGAATTTTTTCTCTTTCTACCCGGGCCTTTCTTTTTTTTCTGAACAGGTTCTGATGAGTCAGGCTCTGTTTCTTGCCGCGGTGGTCTTGCTCTTTTTTTACCTCGAGTGCCCGACAGGCAGCTTTTGCATAACAGTGCTGAAACTGCTGCCTCATGGGCTACACGTCTTAATTCCTGTAGATTCAGTGCCTTGCCACACTTGGTACAAGTTACAACCGAACTTGCGGTATCCTGCGCAGCAGAGGGTTCCATTGGATCATCGCCGCCACGACCATTGCCGACTGTCGAACCAATGACCTTTCTATGGGCAGCAGCTTGGGAAACCTGATGGGATTTTCGAGTCTGGCTTTTTGTCTCGGTCGTTGATGCTTTGGTCGTTTGGGAGGATTGACTCTTTTCCCTGTTAGCCGCCTGTCGGCCAGAATATTTGTCAGAAGTGACCTCAAGGTAAACACTGAGTTCCCGACCATTCTCTGCCAGCCGTGTCTGAACCAGCACCGGATGCATATTGGCGGTGTTTGATCTTTCCAGGTCCAAAAGGTCCGCTTCAATCACCATGATCCGGTTTGACAATATCCGGGCCAGGGTGGTTTGCCCTGTCGTAATAGCCCATAGTCGTTTGATTCGCAACATTTGAAGGAGTTGCTTTTTTTGTTGCAGGCATTTTTGAATAGGGTCAGAAACAAGATTAAGGTCAAGGTCAGTCCGGGACTCAGGGTCAGGATTCCAGTTATTTCTGTCAGTTGGCTTATCGCCATCATCTCCCCCGGCAGCGGCGATGGTGTTCAGCTTATTGGAAGTGTTATCGGGGACTTCCGGGGGCATAGCCAACAGTTCAGTGCGGAGTGTTGGCTTCATTGGCCAGATGGCTTGGGGAGGCAGTTGGAGAGACTGAAGAGGACTATTATTTGGCAGCCGCCGCAGTAAACTGAAGGCGAATTTCATAAACCCAGCCGGAACAGGGTCGGGCGGTTCAGGTTCGGCCAACTGATAGGGATATAAGAAATGTACTGGTAGTGGGCTTGAGCCGATCCATTCCAAAGCTTGCAGTGACTCCCCAAACATTATTGCCACCAGCAGAAGCAGTGATCGAACCATTGAGAAGGCAGTTTTGTTTTTTTGTGAGCGTCTCATAGATTCAGGCTAATAAAATCAGCGTCTGTGAATCCATCCGCTTTTGGAAAAATTCATACGTCATTCGGATAGGGCCCATTGATTGACGTTTGCGCGAGACTTCATAGCACTGCACCGGCGAACTTGCCATGAACGGAGTTGGCTGACGTTTTTTTTTCAGAAGCTTTTATCATACGACACAGATCTTTTTTATAAAATAACTCCACACCGATCAAGCAACTCTAGTTCCTGACAACTCTGATAAACATCAGGATCAACCTCTGATAATAAAGGATCTCGCCTTTTTAACAGCTTTATTTCGCCGCATGCCCGTTGCCTCCATCCTTCCATTATGTGGTTATCGATATCGATTTTGGCTTTTTTAAGAGCGGTAACGATATGCATAAGCTCCATTTCATCCCTGTACCCGTCCAGTAATGTCAGTATTTCGATGTCAAAAACTTCTGTCTGGTTGAGTTTTAACCATAAAAGACCAAAAGCCTGTTTTTCTCTTTTGTCATCTGTCGGGTTAACGCTTTGTGGTTCTGGTTCACTTAACGGCACACAGGCTTCAGCCGCCCCGGATTGAACGTTATCCAGGTATTGGGACAGTGATGCTTTAATCTCATCGGGGCATTCTGTACCTGATGCTTCGATTCTTTCCCTCAGTTTGCCAAGCAAGGATTTATGCAGTCTCTCTTTATGGTGGTCAAGAGATTTCCAGACGACAGGTTTGATGGCCATTCTTCTGTTGAGCAGGGTAGCCAAAACATGAATAGGCAAGGGATTGGAGGGGAGAGCTTCTTCAACATCGCCTCTTGCCTTCAGCCTTCTGTTAGCGGCCAGTCTGGCTTCGTGCCTCTGGAGGTATGCCGGGTCATCCTCTTTTAAACGCCTTTGCCAATCTTCTGCGGTCAGATAATAGTGTTCAGGTACATTGATGATTTTCAAAAAAATCCTGAGCTGTCGCTCTGACCAGTTGCTAATTTCAATTTTTTCATCCTGTATTTTTAGCTGCGGTATTGGAAAACGGTAGGTCATAATACCGAAAGGCAGCCCTTCAACTTCAAGCCGCTGTCCTCTGACAGTGAAGGACACTTCTTTAAGGTTCCGCATCAGCATAGAAATAAAACTCAGGGCCAGCCCTTCTCCTGACGGGATAAGCCCAGAGACAGGTATCTCAACGGTATTGTTGTCGGTAGCACGCATCCCCGACAGAAAGCGATCGGGGATATCGTTATCCCGGGGCAGAAGGCTATGGGTTTTGAGTAGCGCTTCAAAGAGTGTCTGGATGCCTTCTTTGGTAATGTCATGGGTTTTTAGCCCAAGGCAGGCTTCAAGCAGCCCTTTTAACCATTGGGAGGAATGCTCTTTGCTGAGTTTATGCAGGGCGCTCAACGAAGGAAACAGGTCGAATATAGCCCGGGCATGGCTGGCATCCATAAAAAGCAACTGATCATCCTTTGTTAAGGGTTGCAGGATTTCCAGGTAGAGCCTTTGCATATAGTCGAGTCTCAGCACCCCTGACAGTGGTTGCAACCGGACTGTATACTGTTCCCAGAGGCTCTCATCCGACAATGACTTCAGCCGCTTGGCGAAATAGACAAAACGCTCCCTGTCTTCATCGGAAGAAAACAAAGCCGTTGCCTTATTTAACACGGGCAAAGGCACGGTTTTATCCGCATGATGCCAGAAAAAAATCCGATCCTTTTCGCTGGTCTGAAGGTAGCGCTCGACGCCCTTTCCCCCATAAGAAGACAGAAGCTTTATCAATGATTCCAGCATCAGAACGGTTTCAGTGTTTTCATGTATTTCAAGAAATTGTTTTAAAACCGACCAGTTTAGTGACCAGCCCGGCTTAGGGGTGGCGAGATAGAGAGCGACCGTTTTTATCTGGTGATTGAATTTATCATCTTCTTCAGCTCTTTCATTATCTGAATCGCTGTCTTCTGAAGTGAATTCTCTAAACAGGCTCTTTTTCAGTTGTGTTTCCCGGTATTGCAGTTCCTCAATGGCAGGTAGCCCTTCTGATGCCCAGAGCCTGGCCATAATTTGCAGGAGTAGGTGATTGGGGGCTGTCCAGCAACTTGTCCAGTCCATCACTTGTTTCACTGCCTTATATTTGAGCACGCCTTGACCATTGTTCATGGAAGAAAAGGCGCGGAAGCACTCCATACTGAACTCACCATTTTTTTCTCTCCATTCAGACCAGTTCAGTACCTCTTTCACTTCCTCATATTTTGGCATACGTCTGGTGTAGTACATTAATGAGAAAGAGTGTAATAGCTCCATATTGAACTCGCCATACTTGTCTTTCCATTCCGGCCAGCTCAGTACCTTTATCACCTCACTCTGTTTGGGCATGCCTTTGCCATGATTCATAGACGAGAGGGCGCTGAACAACTTCCTATTGAACTTGCCATCCTTGCCTCTCCATTCCGGCCAGCTCAGTATCTCTATTACCTCATTATGTTTGGGCATGCCTCTGCCATGATTCATAGACGAGAAGGCAAGGAACAGCTCAATACTGAACTTGCCATCTATGCCTCTCCATTCCGGCCAGCTCAGTATCTCTATCACCTCATTATGTTTGAGCATGCCTCTGCCACGGTTCATAGACGAGAGGGCGAGGAACAAGTTCATATTGAACTTGCCATCTTTGTCTTTCCATTCCCGCCAGCCCAGCACCGCTTTCACTTCCTCATGCTTGGGCAAGCTTTTGCCATTATTCATTGACGCAAAGGAAGACAATACATCCAGAGTCGCTAAATATTCGAGTTCATCCTGACTGCGTTGGGCAAAATCAAGGATATGTTCTTCTCTATTCTCCAGCATGTTGGTCAGTATGCTGGTACTTTCGACGGTTTCATGAAGGTGCTCAAAAAATACGATCGCATTACGGAAGAAGCCATTAAAAGACCTTCTTTCTACATGGCTAAGTAGCCTGTAAAAAGAGTGTTTGACAGTGATGTTTTTTTTCTCGAATACCTTCATCAGGGTTTTCGCTTTTTCCAGCTCTTGCTCAGTTAATTCGTAATGGATATTTTCTTTTACTTTTTCCAGTGGGTTATCTGTAACTTGAGTTTTTGCCCTTTTTCTTAGTTTGTCCGCTGGTGCTCCTGAAGCAACGACTTTCAAAGTATTTCTCTTTTTATCCAGGCCATTCTTTTCTATCTGAACAGGTTCCGATGAATCAGGCTCTGTTTCTTCCGGCGTTCGTCCAGCTCCTTTATTATCATGAGTGTCCGACAGGCACTTATCGCATAAAAACACTGAAGCAGCTGCATCACCGGCTATACGACGTAATTCCTGAGTATTCAGTGCATTGTTACACCTTGAGCATGTAACAACCGAATTTTCTTGATCCTGCTCAGCTGAGGGTTTCAGTGGGTCATCGCCTCCATCACCACTGCCGCCTGTCGAACCGGTTTCCTGGTTATGGGCTGCGGTTCCACTCATCTGGCCGGATTGGCCAGTCTGACCTGTTGTTGCGGTCATTGATGCATTGGCCTGTCTGGAGGGTTGACCTTTTTCTCCGTTATCCGCCTGACGACCAGAATATTTGCCAGAAACGATCTCACGGTAAACACTGAGTTCGTGATCATTCTGTGCCAGCAATGCCTGAATCAGAACCGGATGCATCGTGGCAGGGTCTGAGCTTTCCAGATCAAGTAGATCCGCTTCAATAACCATGATCCGGTCTGACATTATCCGGGCCAGAATGGTTTGGCCTTTTATAATTGACCATAGTCGTTTAATTCGCAAGATTCGAAGCAATTGTTTTTTTTGTTGCAGGCATTTTTGAACAGGGTCAGGAACGAGGTTAAGGTCAGGCTGGGGCTCTGGGTCAGGAGTCCGGTTGTTTCCGTCAGGTGGCTCGTCGTCATCAACTTCCCCGGCAGCACCCAAGGCGATCAGTGCCTTGCAATGGTTCTCTGGGTATTCATGTAACACAGCCTTCAGGTCAATGCGGTGTTTTTGCTTTATTGGCCAAATCGGTAGAGGAGGCAATGGGAGAGGCGCAAGTGGACTTTTATTCGGTAGTAGCTGGAACAAGCTGAGGGCGAACTGCATAAATTCAACTGACAGAGAGTTGGGCTGTTCAGGTTCAGCCAGCATATTGGTAGAGAGGAAATGCGCTGGTACCGGGCTTGAGCCGACTAATCCCAGAGCGGGCAGCGACTCCCCATACATTATGGTTACTAACAGAAGCAGTGATCGGACCATCGAGTGGGCAGTTTCGTTTTTTTGTGGCTCTCTCCTGGACCCGAGCTTAAAAAAAATCAACATCCGAGACCTCATTCGCTATTGGAAATATTTCGTCATTTTCACGACGTCCGGCGTAATGTACAGGCTCATTAACTGACCTCTACCATTTGCACCGGAATGTATAGCACTGCAATGACCAGCCTGCCATGAAGGGAGTTAGCGAAAAGCTTGTTTTGGTATTAGAAAAACTATAATGGTTTTGTCACCCCGGGTTTCACATTTACAGTTCTGTGCTCATCCCTGAGTTCATCGCTTTTCTAAAACCAAATCTTACGACAGTTGTTAGGAATAAAACATCGGCGTTTCAGTAAAATTTCAGCACGTTTGCCGTAGATGAAAGAATCTATGAACCACTCTGTTTTAGTTTCTTGCCCCTTATCCTCTCGTCTATCCTCACTGCTCGTATCCATAGAAAAAATAAGGATAGAATCATTAAAAGTCTACTCTTGCACGTATTGGTCTTTGTGCCTTTCGTCTGCCCGGTTGAGCTGCAGACTTATCGCTTTATCGTTGAGGTTAACCAGAATGGGGCTTCGACCAGCCAGAGTTTTTCTATAAAAACTAAGCCGGGCACACTATCTGCAATGCCAATGACCGATGGGATGTCAATGCAAAACGAACCATCACACTTTACCCGCACAAACGGATATTCAGGCTCAGGCACGCTAAGCAGTGACAAACCCTATGGGCGAAGCAAATTTCAGATCATTACTTTAATGTACGGAACGGGCGGCGGTAACTATTCCCGGACAACGGGGCCAGAGGTTCATGGTCAGTCATTCAATATGCATTCAGAAAAATCGCATTCACTATACGACGACGACCATAGTGATGAAAATTCGGGCCGGCCCATCGACTCTCGACATAGCTTTGACGAAAATTGTCATGAACAGCCCTGTTGTAATCGACAAGGACGCTGTATCTTCGCTCCCTACACATATACCCAGTGTCGTTCAATATCAGATGACTATTTCGCTTGCAAAACATATGTCCATTTGACAACAGGCGATCAGGAATCTTGCTCGGTAAGCCGTCCTGCTGAAGATCCGACAATTGTCTCAGGGGCTGACAGCACAACCGGTCCATCATTAACATTCAATCCACCTCCTGCGAAAAAAGAAAGGAAATCAGGCTCTAAAAAATACCGATGTGATCACCCCGGCTGTGAAAAATTACTTGGCTCTCAAGCCTCACTGGACACTCACAAAAGGCAATACCACACCGGAGAGAAAACCTGTCCTGAATGTCAGAAGATCCTGCCAAGCATGAAAACCCTGTCGGATCACAAGAGAAGAGATCACACCCTGGATCAAACCTGCCCTGAGTGTCAGAAGACCCTGCCAAATGCTCAAGCCCTGTCGGATCACAGGAGAAGACATCACACCTCAAAGCAAACCTGCCCTGATTGCCGGAAGACCCTGCCAAACGCTAAAGCCTTCTCGAATCACAAAAGTCAATATCACACCGGAGAGCAAACCTGCCCTGAGTGCCAGAAGATCCTGCGAAATGGGAGAGCCCTGTCGGATCACAAAAGTCAATGTCACAGCGGAGAGCAAACCTGCCCTGAGTGCCGGAAGACCCTGCCAAATGCGAGAGCCCTGTCGGTTCACAAAAGAAGAGATCACACCCCGGAGCAAACCTGCCCTGAGTGTCAGAAGACCCTGCCAAACGCTCAAGCCCTGTCGGATCACAAAAGAAAAAAGCACACCCGAGAGCAAACCTGCCCTGAGTGTCAGAAGACCCTGCCAAGCGCTCAAGCTCTGTCGGATCACAAAAGAAAAGATCACACCCCGGAGCGTACCTGCTCTGAGTGCCAAAAGACCCTGCCAAACGCGAGAGCCCTGTTGGATCACAAAAGGCAACACCGAAAACGAAAGCTTGATGATGCAAAGTCAAGTGATTGATTTTGCTTGTCACAGGCTCAGGAGGGAAAGGTACTGCACATGTCCGGGCATGATCTGAAGTGCAATGTTCACGTCCGTATTTCAATCACCTGCGGCGGGTTAACCGATGACAAAATGACATGGAAGGAAATCTTCTTCAACAAGCAGTTCTTAATGCTCATGTAGCACTATGAAATCATCAACCCTCGTTAAGGTGCTAATTAAGTGAACAGCGTTGTTTTCATACCGGGTCGTTAAAGCTCAGCAGTTCTTCAGGAAGGTGCTGAATATAGTCTGCTTCGGTTGGAGGCATCTGTAGGTAAAAACCCTTTTCCTGAAGCTCGGACATCACTTTTTCAATGTCAGCCCTGGCCAGTTTGCGCTCGGGTGTCAGCAGAATATCCATTACATGAACGGCTTTACCGAAGGCCTGATGAAGCGCTTCGGGTATTTTCTCCAGCTGGTTGCGTTTGTCAACGTAGAGGTACATTTCGTTGTGTTTGCTACTTTTGAAAATGGAGGCAAGGACTTTAGACATAATATCAATACCATCTTGAAGATGCTCAGGACCAGAAGAGTAACAGGTACTTGTATCCTGTGTTATCTCTGGTCTTCTTTGTACTCTTTCAGTGCCAGAATTAAGGGCTCGGCAATTACCTGCTGTCGCCAGCCCTTAATGCTCTCTGGTATCGAAAAACGGCCACTGCTCTGCCACTGACGTAAGAGAGCGTTGGACATTTTGCCCGGGAATAACAACTCTACAGGCATATCCAGCTCATCCGATTTGTGATGCACCCAGGCCTTGATCAGTTTGTTATAGTTTCTGGCGGCTTTGGGCAGAGGAGCAGGGAGTTGATCCGGATAGTCAGCTTCCGGGCTGTCTTTGGCTTGTCTGACCAGATTCAGAATAACCTCGCCGTATTTTCTCAGGGTCTTGGGTTTCATATCCTGAATGGAAGAGAGTGAACGCATATTGTCTGGCATATAACGGGCAATTGGCCACAGGCATCCCTTGGGGATGATCCGGTTGCGTGGTGTATTACTCTTTCGGGCTTCCATTTCACGGTATTCACAGATGTTTTGTAAAACCGCCAGCTGTTGAGGCCGCAATTGCCAGGCACGCTTGACATCTTTCCAGATTTCGTTGGGGATAGGGAACAATGGCGAAGTGAGTAAGGCATCACAATCCTCTTTGAGCCATTGCAACTGAGGCTTGCCTTCCAGTTTTTCGAGTAATAGCTCGTACGCTTCCAGCAGATGCACGACATCAAGTGTGGCATAGCTGATCTGGGCTTCAGTCAGTGGACGCTGAAGCCAGTCTGAACGAGTAGCATCCTTTGGGAGGTCAACTTTCAGAAGCGTTTTCAGCAGATTCTGATAGCTTAATGAATGTCCCAGCCCTGCATAGGCTGCAGCAAGCTGTGTATCCAGCAATGCAACAGGTAGGCAACCGGTCAGAATATTGAAAACTTCGAGATCTTCACCGCAGGCGTGAAGGACTTTGACAACAGATTCAGATTGCAGAACCCGGCCAAAGGAACTCCAGTCCTGAATGCTGAGCGGGTCAATCAGGAAAACCTTATCACGGGTACCCACCTGAATAAGTCCGGGAATAGGGTAAAAGGTATCGGTTCGAATAAACTCGGTATCCAGTGCGATGGCATCCAGCTGAAGCCACCTTTGGCAATAGTGGTCAAGGCTTTCGCTGTTGAGAACCCAGATGGGATCAGAATGTTCAATAGGCATATAAGCAGCTGGATTAGAAATAAAAGCTTATTATAAAGAGCTTGTCTCTGAAGCCAAAGTAATATTCTCCGGTCTCTGGTTTAGAAAAGAGGTTGTTGCCGATGGCAACCAAGCGTCTTAAAACAGATCCTCTGCATGGGAGAGCTGGAAAGGTTCCCGGAACCCGAGGGCTGATCCCGCCTTTGCTCTCTGCGTTAATGGCTGACAAGCGAAGTGCAGCAGTGCTTTCATAGTAAAATCCTGTTCTTGTCTGGAGCTGTTGCGGTTTTGTTTTTCAGAAAAAAAGGCCCGCGTCAGCGAGCCTTTTAAAGCAAGAAATCTCATCAGCGATGGGATTGCAGAGACTGAATTCGATCTTCAAGCGGAGGGTGGCTTGAGAACAGGGCGGCTAATCCACCCTGGCCATTCTTGCGAATACCGAAGGCCGTCATGGTGGCAGGCATTGCACTAGGGGCGTCGTATTCAGCTCTCAGTCTCTCCAGGGCGGCAATCATATCGCCACGACCTGCCAGCTCGGCACCTGCTTCATCGGCACGAAATTCACGTTTACGAGAGAACCACATCACAATAGCGCTGGCGGCAATACCCAGCACGATCTCGGCAATAAAACTTACGACGTAGAAGCCGATACCCGGGCCACTGCTTTCTTCGTCACGACGGAGGAAGCTGTCCACGGCGTAGCCGATGATGCGGGCGAAGAACATCACAAAGGTGTTCACAACTCCCTGAATCAGTGCCAGCGTCACCATGTCACCGTTGGCAACGTGACCGATTTCGTGACCGATTACGGCTCTTGCTTCTCTTGGGCTGAAGCGATCGAGCAGGCCCTGGCTCACGGCAACCAGTGAGGCGTTTTTGTTCCAGCCGGTGGCAAAAGCATTGGCTTCCGGAGAGGGGAAAATCCCCACGTCCGGCATGCCAATGCCGGCTTTTTCAGAGAGTTCCTTAACCGTATCCAGTAACCAGCGCTCTTGGGCCGTACGGGGTTGATCGATAATCTGGGTGCCTGTGCCCATCTTGGCCATGGTTTTGGAAAGGAGCAGGGAAACCAATGAACCGGCAAAACCGAAAACTGCACAGAAAGCCAGCAGCGACTTCATATCGAGTCCCTGGGCTGTGATGTAGCTACCCACGCCAAGGATGTTAAGAGTGATACTGGCGACTGCGATGACAGCAAGGTTGGTTAATAGAAATAGCAGAATTCTTTTCATTACCGAATGGTTACCTTTTCTGGTTGGACACTGGGAATATGGAGGCGCAGAGTTCGGATTTCAATCCTCATTCAGCCATTTTACAGTTGTTTACAGTTCATCAGGCTTTATCAGTAAAAAATTGCTGGCAGAGCTGGTTTAGCTGGTGTGTACTCCCGGATTTTAATGTTTCACGAAACTGCCAGCCCAGAGTCCCCTTTTTCATAAGAATCGGTTCTGGCAGGTCTTCAAGTTCGGTCGTCAGGCTTGGCATACTGAGCCTGAGGAAACTTTTTTCGGTCAGAACCACCTGATCCAGCCCTTGCATTCGAACTCTCTCGGCATAGTGTATATAACCTTCCCGTGCCAGCCAGAGAAAACTGTCAAAACAGGCTTGATGCCGTTTTCCGGGCAATCCGAATTCATCCACTGGCTCGGGGGAAATAATGTCGTCGACGTACAGAGAGGTCTGTCTTGGGAAGACATTATAGAGATGTACCAGGGTCTTGGCACAGTCATGAAAAAAATCGTCGATGTGAATGTCAGCCATGTTCAGAATGTTGGTTTCCAGAATCCTGTGATCAGTATCATATGGGCCGTTGTGTAACGGCCAGGGTTGACTGA
The DNA here is from genome assembly GCF_024606225.1 of Endozoicomonas sp. ISHI1. GTDB lineage: Bacteria > Pseudomonadota > Gammaproteobacteria > Pseudomonadales > Endozoicomonadaceae > Endozoicomonas_A. The sequence continues at coordinate 18,257 of NZ_JAGRPU010000046.1, forward strand.
ACACTCTTTATTATTGTTTGTACCTACTAAGGAATCGTTCAAGTTTATCGCCCACCATCTCCAGATCTTCAACTCTGGGCAGGGTAATAATCCTGAGATGGTCCGGGTTCGGCCAGTTGAAGGCGCGACCCTGCACCAGCAGGATTTTTTCCTGAATCAGCAAGTCCAGTACCAGCCGTTCATCGTCGTGAATCGGATATTTTTTCGGGTCCAGTTTCGGGAACACATAAAGGGCTCCCCTGGGTTTTACGCAGCTGACGCCGGGTATCTGATTCAGGCGCTCATAGATCACATCTCTCTGTGCCAGAAGTCTGCCGCCGGGAAGTATGAGGTCATTGATGCTCTGGTAACCCCCCAGTGCTGTTTGAATAGCGTGCTGGGCAGGAACGTTCGAGCACAGGCGCATGGAGGCCAGCATCTCCAGGCCTTCCAGATAATCTCTGGCTTTATGTTTGGGACCGCTGGCGACCATCCAGCCAGAACGAAAGCCGGCTGCACGATAAGACTTGGAGAGCCCGTTGAATGAAATCATGAACACATCATCCGCCAGAGAAGCCATGGCCGTGTGCTCTGTCCCGTCAAAGAGAATCTTGTCATAGATCTCGTCAGCAAAAACAATCAGGCTGTGCTGGCGGGCAATCTTGATGATTTCCTGCAGCAGCTCAGGTGGGTAAACGGCACCCGTAGGATTGTTAGGGTTGATGACAACAATGCCCCGGGTCTTGGCGGTGATTTTACTGCGAATATCATTCAGGTCCGGATACCAGTCAGATTGCTCGTCACAGAGGTAGTGAACTGCTCTGCCTCCTGAAAGGTTGGCAGCTGCAGTCCAGAGGGGGTAGTCCGGTGCCGGGATCAGAATTTCATCACCGTTATTCAGCAAGCCCTGCATGGCCATGACGACCAGTTCGCTGACGCCATTACCGATAAAAATGTCTTCCAGCTCGACACCGGGAAAACCTTTCTGCTGACAGTAGTGCATCACAGCCTTGCGCGCCGAAAACAAACCTTTGGAGTCGGTATAGCCCTGGGAGTTGGGAAGGTTGAGAATGACATCCTGAATAATCTCTTCAGGTGCATCAAAGCCGAAAGGTGCAGGGTTGCCGGTGTTGAGTTTCAGAACACGTTGGCCTTCCTCTTCCAGTCTTCTGGCTTCGCGCAATACCGGACCACGTATTTCGTAGCAGACGTTTTCCAGTTTCAGGGACTTCTCAATATCCTTCATGGTTTTTTTCCTGTGGCCGATGAAAGGCCGATTGTCTTTTTGTATTCTGTTATCCGGGGCAGCCTGAGTATTGTTCCATCAATGAGTGGTGTCAGTGCCTTGATTGTTATGGGTCAGGTCATATGATTCTCCGGAACATCATCAACCTGACTATAAATAGACAAGAGCGGGTAAAAAATGTTCTCTCTGGCAGGCATTATGATCGCTTTAAGGCAACAGTGCACGGCTTAAACCCGGATATTTCCGTTATGGAAGCTGGAGTTGGTATGAAAGTTGAAAAAACCGATGCCCAATGGCAGGAAGAGCTGACCGAAGAGCAGTATCACGTCTGTCGGCAGAAGGGTACTGAGCGACCTTTTTCTGGTGAATACGTTCATTTTGATGGTGAAGGTCGTTATAGCTGTGTCTGTTGTGATCAAATATTGTTCGAATCCACTACTAAATTTGATGCAGGTTGTGGTTGGCCCAGCTTCTGGGAAGTAGTGGATAAAGAGGCGGTAAAATACATTGAAGACAAAAGTCTGGGTATGGACCGGATAGAAGTGGTGTGCTCTGCCTGCAACGCGCATCTGGGGCATGTATTCCCAGACGGGCCTGAGCCCACAGGGTTGAGATACTGTATGAATTCGGTCGCTCTTCAGTTCAAAAAGGACAACTGAATTGTCCAGAACCCAGTGCACACCAGAGGTTTTGAGCTCTTACACAAAATCTCCGGGTCGGAGCCGGAGCTAATCTGCCTCTTCGGGGTCGTAACCTTCCAGCTCCCCCTGATCTTCCATTTCATCAAGGTCCGGTTCATCGGGAGCCGGTTCCGGAATCCCTGAATCATCATCTTCATTTATGAACTGTTCAGTGAAAGGTTGATCGCCGTCCTCCTCTGCATCACTCCAGTCTGCATGGTTCACAGTGGCAAAGCCCAACGCCAGTAATATGGCCATGAACGAGGCCGCCGGAACAGCAGAAGAGTAGAGTTTTCTGACAGATATACACTTTAATAGCTCTGGCTTCCCGAGGGCATAGAGAGTGTCAGTCAGCCAGTTAAGTGTCTCTTTTTCTGAGTTTATCTGAGAGTTATTCATTCGAACTGTTTTTTCACGCAAGGAATACATTCATTCATACCTTCTGATAAGGGTTAATCGGTAGCCTGATCAAAAGAAAGCTGTATGAATCCCTCTCCATACTGGCTTCTTTTGGGTGGCGATGATGGGGGGACCTATTGGTCCCTGATATCAAAGTTCGCCGTGGGTATTCTTATAGTTATTACCCGGAGCTTCATCAAGATCGAAGGCCTCAAGACCAGCCTGTGTTGGTTTCATGGCCGTGGATCGAAAGCTTGATTGAGGCGTATTTCTCTTATCATGAACATGTTGTCATTCGAAGAAGGTACCCAGGGTGTAAGAGTAAGGAATACTTTCTGTATGGGAGAATGACCATTTAGGCACATTGTCCCTGAAGTATTTCTCCCAGCCATGCTTATACATCTTCATGGTCTGATCACGTCGTTCACGGAACTGCTGATAATGCTCGTTCCGCGTCCAGCCGAACATCACGTTGTCTGCTTTAACACGGTTGGCATACTCTTCATTTGTTTCATTGAAGCGCTGAGGCGTGGCAATGGCAGTACGTTTCACATAGTCAGCTTCCGTTTCACCCGTGCCTCGCCAGCGATTGATCTTGTCAAGGCTTCGACCCAGGGGGCCACCCAGCCATTGGGTGAGCATCTTATTGTCGTTCATAAAGAAGTCGAAAGTGAGACTCGACGCCAGAGCGAACCCGAAGGTTTGAGCATAGGTAAACCCGGATATCAGACCCTGGGCGTATGCTCCGGCCGTGGCTACCGGGCCCAGCACCAGACCGGCTGTGGCTGAGGCCAAGGTTTTCACTTTTTCGGGGGTGATCCTGTGCAGCAGCGGTATCTGAACCCCTTGTCCGGAACCCATGGATTTGACTATTTCGGGCACCAGACGAAAAATGCTGCGATACATCTGAGGATTGGCATGGCACTGTCTGGCAAACAGCATAGAGCCGGTTCTCAGCAGAATGACTGAGGAAGCGGCCTTGCCCAATGGCATGGCCAGCCCACCCACTTCGGAGATTTTTTCAATTCCGCTGTGGTAGGCATATTGGTCGGTTCGGTCAAGATCAACGCCAAAGCGTTCCAGCCAGTGCTGGAAAGGTGTCAGCATCCTGTGCGTGTAATCACCCCTGTTGGTCAGGTCCAGAAGGTAAAGGAACGCAATATTTGAGAGGGAAGTTTTGGCAGCCTCCAGGGCGGTCCGGGTCATCAGTAGAGGTTTGTAGCTGGAGTAGTACCAGGTGACCGCCTGTACCAGAAAAGCTGAAGGTTTGATCCAGTAATCATGCAGCTGTCGCTCAACTGCTGCGGCATGAACCTGCATCAATGTGTCATGGATAGCCTGGATCAGGTCTGATTCAGACAGGCCAGCCGCATTGGCATAAGGTGCCAGGGTATCCTGAACGTTGGCCAGAAATGCTGCCGTCCTGCGGCCATTTTCAAAGGCAATATCATCAAGCACGTAGTTGGCGATGATAGCTGCTGCGAACTCTTTCATGCCGGCAACAGACTCTTTCATACCCGCCGGGCCAGTTGCGGTCACAGTCACAGGAGCAAAAGCAATGCGCATGAATTGCTCAGCACCCTCATCGGACAGCATCTGGACAACCTTCCTGAACTCTGGCACCTTGACACCGTGTATATAACCAAGGAAGTGTTCAAACTCAGCCACTGTCTGATAACCATCAACACCTCTGACGGCCTTTATGTAATTCTCAAGTTCAACCTTGCTGATCAGACCTTCATGCAGAAGAGCTATTATCTTGTTACCACTGGCAGAACGGGTAGCCAGGTATTCCAGGAAGCTTTTCAGGTCATCTTCTTCATACTTGACGAAGTGAATGGCTATTTTGCCCATGCCGTTAATGACTTCGTCGTATTGAAGTGCCCCTTTACCCATCTCATTTCTGACTCTCTGCACCAGAATCTGGACCTCTTCCAGGATACTCTGAGGCTGATCATCTACAAGCTCGGAAGAGTGGGGAGGGAAACTCCTCATCAGGTTCCTGAAGACTCTTGCAATCCGACTGGCCTGATGAAATGTCAGATCTTTTCCGACCGCTGCCTGCAGGCGAATGGGCGCAAATTCATCGTCAAAATCGAAAGTCGAAAGGAGGGGGGGGACCTTACCGCTTTTCGCTGCAGATGCTGCCAGACCCATTGCAGCTTCCAGAGCCTGCTTCTTGAGAGCGTGCTGATAGATGAAGTCATGCATATCGGTCAGAACTTTTACCTGTCTCGGCGTGTACTGGAAGGGACCGTCATCATTTTCGACGGCTTGCTCGGCAGCCTTCAGGACATACTTCATTCTCTCAATGTCTGCTTTCCTGGCTTCAATTGCTGCTTCCAGACGTGGCTGTTCCCGATTCTTTCGATAAGCAGTCACCAACTCACTTTCAGCTTTTTCTAATGCTTGTCTGGCTGTGGTTGCCTCACGATCAAGGACGTATCGGGGCTTGGGCCCCAGGCGTGTCATATGCCTGTCAAGCTCGTTCTCAATGACCGTGATACGCGTATTAACGTCTGACTGAATCGTGTTGATAACTTCCTCGTCCAGCTGTTGGAGTTTTGCTTTAATTCGACTATTTTGGTCGTTTATAGTGGCATCATCCTTATAGTCTTCCATGTTGAGTTGACGAGCTATCTCGTTGTTCCGCGCTCTCCTGACTGTTTCATCTTCATAGACTTCGTTGACTTCATCCCGAAATGCCTGAATTCTGGTTATTAAAGCATCCTTCCGGTCAGACAGGCTGGCACCCTCGTCAAAGTTCATCATTAGATCACTGGCCAGTTTCGCTGTGAAAGCCTTGACTTTTTGTACAGCCGCAACGTAATCAAGAGGGTGGATATTCAGTTGGTGCTCTACGGCTGCAATCAAACGTGTCTGTCGTTTTCTGACCTGCTGATCGTGGTACGGTTCTTCGACTTTATAAGTAAGACTCGCATCAAGCTTCCTGAGTCTGAGACCCCTCTCGTCAAGCGTTTTGCTGTCTTCTTTCCAGAGGGCCTGTTCTATCTCACCCAGCAGGTATTCTCCGGCGTCATTGTGGTTCATTATTTTAAGAACCATGGCAAGTCTTGCTGCTCTGTCCTTCCGTTTTCCATAGGCGATGTTGAGTGTTTCTTCTACTTCTGCCAGCGGATCTGTCTGTTGTTCTCTGTCTTGCTTATCCGGTTCAGGGCCTCCGACTTTATAGTGAAGATGCGCAAGAAGCCTGGCGAGTTTAAGACCTTTCCCGACCAGAGCTGCGTTTTCATCTGCCCAGAGGGTGTTATCTATCTTATCCAGCATATGATCTGTGAGATCATCGCCGTCAAACATTCTTCGGACCCTGATAAGTCTTGTTGTTTTGTCATCTTCTTCATTGACTTTGATGTCGAGTATTCCTTCTATGTCTTTCAGTATGTCAAGGGCCTTTTTCTCTGACCGTTGTCTGGCTTTTGCGATGAACTCCTGCAGCTCTTCAGAAATGCTTTGGCGACGAAGGTACACATCATCGTTTTCATCAGGGGCTTTCATCTGAAGGGCTTTTTCCACGTCACTCAATGTCTCAAGGACTTCAGGCATCACTTCGGAGTGGCCTGTTCTTATGTAATCCACATAGGTGTCCAGAAATTTAAGCTTGATAAGTTTGTGATATACAGCTGACTCCACGGCAGAGCGGTCTGATAGTGCGGTCTTGTCGTTCGGATCAATACCAAGAACCTGAGCCAGGACACCTTTTCTAATATCGGTGTAAATATCTTCCTGATCGAGTTGAATGCTCATAGTCTTAAGTTGTTGACGCAGACTCTGCGCTTCAGCATTCATTGTTTCCAGTTTTTGAATCAGGCGTTCTTGCTGATCGTCAATATCTGTATTGTCATCAAAATCCTCAATGCTTAAATGTGCGGCAATGGTTGCAACGAGAGCTTTGGTCGCAGCTATTGTTTCAGCTTCTGTTCTGATGCCCGGTCTGGCATGTTTTGCCCGCAGTTCCTCCAGGTTTCCGGATAACTCAAGCAGCTGTCTGGCCATGTCGGTCATGACTCTGGCAGTAAACTCTTCGTCTACTCCGGGATCGATCTCCGCTGGTTTGATATCGCCGATAACGGGTATCACTTTGCGAATATTCTGAAAAAAGTGCGGGTTCATCAGAAGATTTCTAAGCACGGGCTTGAAGCTGAAGTATTTTGCGAGTTGCTTATGCAACCGGGTTGGTGTGATGACTAATGAAGCGACTCTGATGTGTTCCAGTGTGAACTCAAATTCACTTGGTTCACATGGGTTATCTGGAGTAGCCAGAGCCAAGGCCTGCTGAAGGGATTCGTAGTATGCAAGCGAACGCACCGCCAGTTTGTCTTCGTCTGAAAGCATCGTGGGTTGATCTTTATCAATGCCAGCATCGTGCCGCGCAACAATCTCCTCCAGCAGTGACATCTGCCTGCTTCGAATGATGAACTCGTAGTTTTTTATCTTATATCTGAGAAGCCATGTTATGACAGCAGGGGCGGGGTTATTAACCCCAGCTATTGCCCAGAGTTTGTAGAGGTTTTCTACAAGAGCGACGTCACCCGGATTGTGCATCTGACCATGAAAAACAATATCCTCTCCCGGAGCTTCTGCTATTTCCAACTTAGGATAACCCGCAGGCACAGGATAAAACTGTGTGTCATCCTCGACGTGTACAACATAGCCGACGGGTTTGTTGTGTGCCAATAGTTCGTTAAGCGCCTGCTGTTGTAAATCCTCTTTCAGGACATGAACCTGGATGTAGGCAGAGGCGGCAGCCGCCAGGAGAGCCTCATCATTGACAAAGAGTGATTGACCCAGACGTTGCGGTTCAGGGGGCTGATCGCCCGAAGCGATAAGGCGCATGAAGGTACGCCCATTCACTGCAACTTTTTCAACTTCAATGGTGGCAAGGGCAACATAGTGATCGCGTTTACCGAGGTGTCCTGCTCTGTTACTGGCAGCTTCCAGTAATTCAGCCAGTTGCATGGGGCTGGTGATTTTCGTTAACGGTTCTAATAATGATGAACTGAACACTAATTGACGGCGAGCAGACTCTACTGAATCCTGATCGGTCATTCCGCCTCTGACTTCAATGACCAGTTTCTTTTCCTCAAGGTTGTGGGTAAACCTGAAGACGCCCTCATCACCTACCTTGAGAACTTTGGTATATTTCTGAGCAACGCCATTCACGTCCGTTTCAAACTGATCAACACTGGAAACGCCATCATCAATACCATAAAGAATGTCTGTAAGGCTTATAATAGTAGGGATATAATCGGGACTTTCTGAAGGTGAAGGCTCATAAGGGTAGGTGGTGGTAACAGATTTGGGTACTGGCTGCTGGTCATCACCTAAAGTTGGCTGAACCATGACTTCACTACGAGTATACTCAGCACCTCTACTGCCCGGAATATAGGCAGATTTTGTCTCCAGTTTGCGAACGGCCAGTGCTTCTGTACTCATGATGGAAGAGCTGATTGCAATGGCCACTGCAAGGCTTAATGCATTGGGGCAGGTATTTGTCATTCTACTACCTCAGAGCTGAATACTTTTATTGCTGTGAAAAGTGATTGCCCTTCCTGGCGAGGAAGCAACTTGGCTCATGGCTGTTCCGGTAAGCTGTTGAACGAATTCAGTTCACAGTATTAAAGTCCAATGCCAGTAAAATGGAGCATTTTTTTCAGGGAAGGAATGCATTCATAACTTCTTACAGTGCTCAGTCGATGGCCTGATCTGAAAGAAACCGGGTATTTATTCCTTAATAACGAGGTCTGGTATCAAAGTTCGTGGCGGGTATTCTTATCTTTATCAAGGTGAAGCTTCTCAACCTCAAGGTCAGTCCTTGCTGCTTTCACCGCAGCAGGGTTTTCGTCAGCCGCTGCAGCCCTTGACTCGAATAAAGCACCCAGAGTGTAGGAGTCAGGAATACTTTCTGCATGAGAAAACGACCATTTAGGCACATTGTCCCTGAAGTATTTCTCCCAGCTATTCTCAAACATTTTCATTGTGCGATCACGGCGTTCACGGAACTGCAGATAATTTTCATGTCGAGTCCAGCCAGGCATTATGTTGCTTGCTTTAACATGGTTTGCATAGGCTTCATCGGTTTCATTAAAGCGCTGAGGCGAGGCAATAGCGGTACGTTTCACATAGTCAGATTCCGTTTCACCCACGCCTGTCCAGCGATTTATCTTGTCAAGACTCCGGCCCAGAGGGCCACCCAGCCATTGAGTAAGCATCTTGTTGTCGTTCATAAAGAAATCGTAAGTGAGACTCGAAGCCAGAGCGAATCCGAAGGTTTGGGCGTAGGTAAACCCTGATATCAGACCGTGGGCGTATGCTCCGACCGTGGCTACCGGACCCAGCACCAGTCCGGCTGTGGCCGAGGCCAGAGTCTTTATTTTTTGTGGTGTCACCCGGTGCAGCAGCGGTACCTGAACGCCTTGCCCGGAACTCATGGATGCCACTATTTCGGGCACCAGGCGGGAAATGCTGCGATACATCCGGGGGTTGGCGTTGTGCTGTCTTGCAAACAGCATGGAACCGGTTTTCAGTAGAACGACTGAGGAAGCAGCCTTGCCGAATGGCATCGCCAGCCCGCCCAGCTCTGCAAGTTGTTCAATTTCACTGTGGAATTTATAGTGTTGGGTTCGGTCAAGATCAAAGCTGTAGTGTTCCAACCAGTGCTGGAAAGGTATGCGCATCCTGTGCGTGTAATCACCCCTGTTGGTCAGGTCCAGAAGATAGAGGAACCACATGTTTGACAGCGACAGCAAGCCAGCCTTCAAGGCGGTATGGGCCACCAGCAGAGGTTTATAGCTGGAGTAGTACCAGGTGACCGCCTGTAACAGGAAGGCTGAAGGTTTGGCCCAGTAGTCATTGAGCTGCTGTTCAACCGCTGCGGCATGAGCCTGCTTTAATGTGTCATGGATAGCCTGGAGCAGCTCTGATTCAGACAAGCCAACGGCATTGGCGTAGGGTGCCAGGGTATCCTGAACATTGGCCAGAAATGCTGCCGACCTGCGACCATTTTCGAAGGCAATATCATCAAGCACATAGTTCGCGATGATAGCCGCTGCGTACTCTTTCATGCCGGCAACGGACTCTTTCATACCCGCCGGACAAGTTGCGGTCACGGTCACAGGAGCAAAGGCAATCCGCATGAATTGCTCAGCTCCTTCATCGGACAGTGCCCGGACAACGACTTTAAAGCGATGCACGTTGACGCCGTGTTTATAACCAAGGAAGTGCTCAAATTCATCCACTGTCTGATATCCATCGACACCTCTGATAGCCTTTAAGTAGTTCTCAAGTTCAGCCTTGCTGATCGCGCCTTCCCTCAGCAGAGCTATGATCTTGTTACCACTGGCAGAATGGCTAGCGAAGTATTCCGGGAAGCTTTCCAGATCCTCCGTTTCAGGCTCGACGAAGTGAATGTCTGTTTTGCCCATGGCGCGAATTTCGTCCTTGAATTCTTGGGATCCTATTTTCATCTCATCCATGGCCTTGAGCGCAAGAATATCAACTTCATCCAGTGCATCCTCGGGCTGACCATACGGGGGCTGGACAGGGGATTTAGGAAAGGCGGTCTTCAGGCTCTTAAAAACTTCCACAATCCGACTGGCCTGTTTAAATGTCACTTTGTCGTCGGCATTTGCCTGTACGCGAATGGATGCAAATTCATCGTTAAAATTGAAAGCCGGAAGAAATGTCATTCCCTTATCGCTCTCCATTGTTGCTACGCGCAGGCCAATTGCGGCTTCCATAGCTTGTTTTTTGAGAGGGTGCTGCTGCATGAAGTCTTTGATATCGGTCAGAAGTTTTGCCTCTCTTGGTGAGTACAGGAAGGGACTGCTATCCCTGTCGTGCTCACGCTGGAATTCCGTGACCTGAGTGTACTTTTTTCTGGTAAGAGGCAGTTCACCCCATACTCCATCTTCATCGGTTGCCCGACCTTGGGTATCTGAATGGTCATTAACAGCAAGAATGTAATCAGCTTCTTCCAGCGAAGCGGGGTCGCCATTTATCCAGATGTGCAGATTTGTTTTGGCTTCCTGTTCCTTAATGATTTCATCCCGTATTTCGACACTGTATCCCAGCAGGTGTTTTATGATGTCCTCTGCTCGCTCTTCATTGGACTGCTCGTCACCTGCAGACAGACCCAGCTCGCTCTGAAATTGTTTCATTGCCCGATTGAGCTCCACGTCGTCTTCATCCGAGGTCTCTTGGAGATACGCATCCATATCGCGTTTAGTCTTCTCCAGGACATTTTTAGCTTCTTTTACTGCTAGCCTGGCTCTGGCTACCTCACGTTCAAGTACGTATCGGGGATTTAGTTTCAGCTGAGCTATTTGCCTGTCAAGCTCATTCTCAATGACTGCGGTACGCTCATTAATGGTAGGCTGACCCACTTTGTGAATTTCTCGAGTCAGTTTTACGAGTGTTTCTTCAATGAGAGTGATCTGATCATCCACACAGGCATTATTTTTATAGTCTTTAATGTTGAGTTGATGAGCAATTTCATTGTTTGTATCTCTTGATAAACCTTCATCTTCATAGCGGTGGAATACTTTGAACCTTAATTCCGAAATTCTGGCCAGTAGGGCATCCACCTGATTTTGCACGCTGGCGTCTTTTTCTAATTCTACTTCCAGATTATCGGCCACTTTAGCAATTAAAGCCTTGTTCCTTTCCCTGGCAGCAGCATTTTCACTCCTGTCGATGCCCAGATCGTCCTCTAAAGCCTGAAGCATCAGATTCTGTCGTCCTTTGGCTAGCTGATCTGCATGTTCGACATAAAGGGTAAGATGAGAATAAAGCAGGAGCTTCTCAAGTTTACCTTTCCTTTTTTTGTAATCAGCAGGTTTGGTATCTTCTCTCCAGAGGGCATGATACTGATGCTCCGTTATTTTTTCGATGACATCATCGTCTTCAAGTTTTATACGAACCCTGTCAAGTCGTTCCAGTTTGTTATCACTTTCACTGACCTGGATCTCGAGTATTTCTTCTGCGGTTTTCAGTACATCCAGCGCCTCTTCCTCTGCCCGCTGTCTGGCCTCTGAGAGGTATGTCTGAATTTTCTCAGAAATCGCGTTACGACGATAATACACATCGCCCTCGCTATCGAGGTCAACCATGTTCAGGGTTTTTTCTACAGCGGTCAGCTTCCGAAGTATTTTAGGACGGAGGCTTGATGTTCTGATGTCTTCCAGTTTTTTTTCGAAGCCTGCAAGATAGATGAACATATTGAATACTGATTTTTCCAGGACGTTCTGGTTCTCTTCTGTGCTGTCTTCACTCAGTCTAATACCAAGAATCTCTGCCAGAGCATTTTGCCTGGCCTCGGGGTAAGAATGATCTTGACCATACATTTGCTTCATTGTATGGAGCAGGATGTCTTTTTGAATATCCATTGCCTTGATTTTCTGAAGCAGCTGTTCTTGCTGAGCGTCAACATTTGCATTGGTATCAAAATTTTTAATGTTTAAATCTGCGGCAATGGTTGCATAGCGAGCTTTGATTGCAGCTGCATTTCCAGCTTCTGTGATGGTTTTCTGAAGGAGGTGTTGTTGGATCAGAGCTTTCTGCTGTTCAAGGTGCTGCAGAATGGCCTGGTGACGGACTTGCGGGGCATCTTCGTCGTCAGGAATCAGGCCGAGCTTACTTTCCAGGTTGGCCAGTCTCTCCGGAGCCTCCTCGTCGGCCAGTTCTGTCTTATGTTGTATATGCTGTTGAACAGACTGAAAGCGGGCAACAAGATCGTTTTCATTGTCCGGAGTCATACCGAACTGATTTTCAAGAGCTGCCAGTTTTGTCATTATAATTCCATAATCAGGCTGTTCTGTTGCAGCAAAGGTTGTAGCCAACGCCTGCGTGATTTCATGAATTTTCTTTCTGAAAATTTTGGCTTGTTCTTCTGATGACTGGATATCATCCCAGTTATCAATACCAAGTTCTGTTGCCGCTTCGCGAATTAATTTTTCGTTAAGTGTGCCCGGTCTGGCATGTTTTGCCCGCAGCTTCTCCAGGTTCCTGGATAACTCAAGCAGCTGTCTGGTCATGTCGGTCATCACTCTGGCAGTAAACTCTTCGTCTTTTTCGGGATCGATCTGCGCTTGTTTGATATCGCCGACAACGGGTATCACTTTCCGAATATGCTGTAAAAAGTGTGGGTTCATCAGAAGTTTTTTAAGTACGGGTTTGAAGCCAAAGTGTTCTTCGAGTTGCTTATACATCCGGGTTTGCGTGATGACTGATGAAGCGGCTCTGATGTGTTCCAGTGTGAACTCATATTGACGTTTATATGGTTTATTTGGAGTAGCCAGCGCCAATGCCTGCTGGAGGGATTCGTAATTTGCAAGGGAACGCACCGCCAGTTTATCTTCGTTAGAAAGCATCGTCGGTTGATCTTTGTTAACGCCGATATCGTGTCGTGCAACAATCTCCTCCAGCAGTGCCATCTGCCTGCTTCGGATGACGAACTCGTAGCTTTTGATCTTATGTTTGAGAAGCTCTGTTATGCCTGCAGGGGCGCGATTATTAACCCCAGCTTCTGCCCAGAGTTTGTAGAGGGTTTCTACAAAAGCGACGTCATCCGGATTTGGCATCTGACCATGAAAAACAATATCCTCCCCCGGAGCTTCTGTTATTTCCAACTTTGGATAACCTGCAGGCACAGGATAAACCTGTGTGTCATCCTCGACGTGTACAACATAGCCGACGGGTTTGTTGTGTGCCAATAGTTCGTTTAGCACCTGCTGTTGCAGGTCCTCCTTCAGGAGATGAACCTGGATGTAGGCAGAGGCCGCAGCTGCCAGGAGAGCCTCATCATTGATAAAGAGTGATTGACCCAGACGTTGCAGTTCAGGGGGCTGATCGCCCGAAGCGATAAGACGCATGAAGGTACGCTCATTCACTTCAACTTTTTCAACTTCAATGGTGGCAAGGGCAACGAAGTGATCACTTGAGCCGAGGTTTCCTGCTCTTGCACCGGCAGCTTTCAAAACGTCAGACAGTTGCTGGGGGCTGGCGATTTTCGTTAACGGTTCTAATGATGAACAAAATAATTGATGACGAGTAACCTTAACTGAATCCCGATCGGTCATTCCGCCTCTGACTTCAATGACCAGTTTCTTTTCCTCGAGGTTATGGGTAAACCTGAAGACGCCCTCATCACCTACCTTGAGAACTTTGGTATATTTCTGAGCAACGTCATTCTCGTCTGTTTCAAACTGATCAACACTGGAAACGCCTTCATCAATACCATAAAGAATTTCTGTAAAGCTCATACCTCCGGGAGGGATAGAGTCGGTACTTTCTGAAAGCTCATAAGGGTAGGTGGTGGTAATAGATTTGGGTATTGTCTGCTGGTCATCAGCTAAAGTTGGCTGAACTATGACCTCACTACGAGTATACTCAAAACCTCCATTGCCCGGAATATAGGCAGATATCTTCAGTTTGCGAACGGCCTGTGCCTCTGTACTCATGATGGAAGAGCTGATTGCAATCGCCACTGCAAGACTTAGTGCATTGGGGCAGGTGTTTGACATTTTAAAACCTTAGAGCTGAATACTTTTATTACTGTGAAAAGTGATTGTCATACCTGGCGAGGAAGCAACTTACGATGGTTTATGGCTGTCAATCGCTCGTGGCTGTTCCGGTAAGCTTTTGTACGAATTTAGTTCACAGAATTCAAAGTTCGTCCTGCGTCTTCTTATCTTTATCAAGGTGAAGCTTCTCAACCTTGAGACCAGCCGGTGCTGCTTTCACCGCTGCGGGGTTTTCCTCAGCCGCTATAGCCCTTGATTCAAATAAAGCACCCAGAGTGTAGGAGTAAGGAATACTTTCTGCATGAGAAAACGACCATCTGGGCACATTGTCCCTGAAGTATTGCTCCCAGCTATTCTCAAACATCTTCATTGTGCGATCACGGCGTTCACGAAACTGCAGATAATTTTCATGTCGAGTCCAGCCATGCGTCGCGTCGCTTGCTTTAACACGGTTTGTATAGGCTTCATCGGTTTCATTGAAGCGCTGAGGCGAGGCAATAGCGGTGCGTTTTACATAATCATCTTGCGTTTCACCTACGCCTCTCCAGCGGTTGATCTTGTCAAGACTTCGGCCCATAGGTCCGCCCAGCCATTGGGTGAGCATTTTGTTGTCATTCATGAAAAAGTCGAAAGTGAGACTGGATGCCAGAGCGAATCCGAAGGTTTGAGCATAGGTGAACCCGGATATAAGGCCGTGGGCGTATGCTCCGACAGTGGCTACCGGACCCAGCACCAGACCGGCTGTGGCCGAGGCCAGGGTTTTCACTTTTTGTGGTGTCACCCGGTGCAGCAGCGGTACCTGAACGCCTTGTCCGGAACCCATGGATTTCACTATTTCAGGCACCAGACGGGAAATGCTGCGATACATCTGAGGATTGGCATGGTGCTGTCTGGCAAACAGCACAGGGCCCATTCTCAGAAGAATGACTGAAGAAGCAGCTTTGCCCAATGGCATGGCCAGCCCGCCCACTTCAGAGACTTGTTCAATCCCGTCGTGGCAGGCATATTGGTGGGTGCGGTCAAGATCAACACCATAGTGTTCCAGCCAGTGCTGGAAAGGTGTGAGTATTCTGTGCGTGTAATCACCCCTGTTGGTCAGGTCCAGAAGGTAGAGGAACACCATGCCTGACAGGGACAGTTTGGCAGCATTCCGGGCGTTAGTGATTGCCAGCAGAGGTTTGTAGCTGGAGTAGTACCAGGTGACAGGCTGAACCAGAAAGGCTGAAGGTTTTACCCAGTAATCATTGAGCTGCCATTCAACCGCTGCGGCATGAGTCTGCATCAATGTGTCATGGATAGCCTTGATCAGCTCTGATTCAGACAGGCCAGCAGC
This sequence comes from Endozoicomonas sp. ISHI1, assembly GCF_024606225.1. Classification (GTDB taxonomy): domain Bacteria; phylum Pseudomonadota; class Gammaproteobacteria; order Pseudomonadales; family Endozoicomonadaceae; genus Endozoicomonas_A. Next base: position 33,434 of record NZ_JAGRPU010000046.1, read on the forward strand.
ATTGGCGTAACGCGTCAGGGTATCCTGAACATTGGCAAGAAATGCTGCCGTCCTGCGGCCATTGTCAAAGGCAATATCATCCAGCACGTAGTTGGCGATGACAGCTGCTGCATACTCTTTCATACCGGCAACAGACTCTTTCATACCTGTCGGGCCGGTTGCAGTCGGGGTCACAGGAATAAAGGCGCTCTGCATAAATTCCTCAGCACCCTTATCGGACAGCATCTGGACGAGCTTCCTGAACTGGGGCACATGGACACCGTGTTTGCTGCCAATAAAGTGTTCAAATTCGCCCATTGCCGTATAAACACCGGCACCTCTGACGGCCTTCAGGTAGTGTTCAAGTTCAACTTTGCTGATCAGGCCTTCACGGAGCAAAGTGATTATATTGTAACCACTGGCAGAATGGCTGGCGAAGTATTCCGGGAAGCCTTTCAGGCCCCCTTGTTCATGCTCGACGAAGTGAATGAATGTTTTGCCCATGCCGCGAATCAGGTCGTCGTATTGTTGGGGCCCTTTTTTTGTCTGATAGATGGCCCATAGCGACAAAGTCAGGACATGTGAGAGAGCACTCTGAGGTCGATCTGCTATTGGCTCGAGAGTGGATTCCGGGAAGACCTTCAGGCTCTTGAAAGTTTCCACCATCCGACTGGCCTGTTCAAACGTCAGTTTGTCTCCGATCTGTGCCTGCAAGCGAATCGCAGCAAATCCATCGTCAAAATGCAAAGTCGGAAGCAACAGTGTTTGCTTACCGCTGGCAACTGCTGCTTCTCTCAGGCCAATTGCAGCTTCCAGGGCTTGTTTTTTGAGAGGATGTTGCTGGGTGAACTCGTGGATAGTGTTCAGAACCTGTACCTGTTTCGGCGTGTACTGGAAGGGGCCAGGGTCACTCTCGACGGCTTGCTCTGCTGCCTTCAGGACTCCCTTCATTCTCTCAATGTCTGTTTTCCTGTATTCAATATTATTTTGCAAATGATTCTGTTCCTGAATCAGGTGTCTGACAGTGCCACCATAGCCATCGTTTCCACCTATTTGTACCTGTCTGTTTCTCAGGGCATTAAGCCGTTGTTCATGGGTGTCAGCAGGAGCTGGTTTAAGACCCATAGCTTTTTCGGTGGCTTCAAGAAGCGCATTATGATCCGCCAAGTCTTGTTTTGCATTGGATAAAGCCTCACTTTTGCGGCTCAGGGCTAAAGACAGCTGAGCTATTTCGAGATTGGGTAAGGCTTTAATCAACTCATCGCTGGTTCCAAATTCGATCTCCTTTTGCTTGCGAATCATATCCGCTTGTGCAAGAGCCTCTTCAGTCATTGCATTGGCTACATTCATACTTTTTCTGTCGTGTTCACGCAGTAAGTCTCTGAGCTGAGCGTACTTTTTCCTGTTGTAAAGCAGTTTACCCAATGCTTCACTGAATTTATTTTGACCATCAGAATCTGTATAGCGTGCAATGGCAATCAAGTAATCAGATGCTTCCTCCAGACCGGTGTCACCTGTTATCTGGATATTCAGACCTGATTTGATTCCCAGTTCCTCAAGGATTTCATCTCGTTTTTCTGCGCTGCATTCCAGCAGGAAATGCCTGATGTCTTTCAGTCGCTCTTCAGTGGTTTGCTCGTCACTTGCAGCCAGGCCTAACTCGATCTGAGCTTCTTTCATTCTCTGGTTGAGAGCTGCGTTTTCTTTATCCGGGATATGTTGGAGGTCAGCACGGTTCCCCGCAAATATCAGGTGTTCGCCACGAAGCTCTTTCAGGTTGCGATGAATAGCTGCCAGTTCATTTTCAGCATTTTTAATTGCTCCTCTGGCTGTGGCGGCATCACGATCAAGGACAAATCGGGGCTTAGGCCCCAAGCGAGCCATTTGCCTGTCCAGCTCATTTTCAATGGCTGCGATACGCTCATCAACCTCAGGCTGACCGGCTTTAAACACTTCTTCATCCAAGTGTTCAAGTTTTGCCTTAATCAGGCTGTTCTGCTCGTCTATACCGGCATCAACTCTAAAGTCCCTAAGCTCGAGTTGATCAGCCATTTGATTGTTTCTGATTCTTTTGACACCCTCATCGTCATAAGTTTCGTTTACTTCTTTCATTAGTTCCTTAATTCTGTCTCTTAGAGCATGCTGCTGGTCGAACAGATTGGCATCGTCTGCAAACCCTATCTGCAGATCACTGGCCAGTTTAGCTATGAAATTTTTTCCTCTTTCTTTAGCGGCAGGATATTCATGATGTAAGATATTCAGTGCGACCTCCAGATCGATAAGATAAATTGCCTGTCGTATTCTGGCTCGCTGATCCGATTCTTCGTTTAAAGAGTTGAGAAGATCATGAATGCCAGAGAGTAAGACGTCCACCTGCATCGGACTCCCCTCCGGAGCGGGTCTGTCAGTTGCAACACGGAGGAGCCTGTCCATGTCAGCCAACTGGTCATTTGAGACATTACCGCTATCAAGTCTTGCACGAACCCTTGCCAGTTTTGCTGCCTTGCCATCACTTTCACTGATTCTGACTCTGATACCGAGTCTGTCTTCCAGCAGTTGCAGTATGATCGAGACCTGTGCCTCTTGCCGCAGTCTGGCTTCACTGACGTATAAGCGTATGTCTTCAGAAACGAGCTGACGATTGAGATACACATCGTCCCTTTCATTGATGTGACTCTTATCTCCCAGAGCTTTTTCCATGGCACGAAGTGTCTCAAAAACTTCAGGCAAGGCTTTGGACTGACCAGGTGTGTTGATGTCTTTCAGTTGTTCTTCCAGTGCTGCATTCTTGAGAAGCGTGGTATGAATGGTTGACTTCAGGACATTGATGTCTTCTGTTGCGATGCCCTCGTTAAGCTCACTCAGATCAGCGATTTCTTGTTTGACATTCATTGTCTTAATTTTTTCAGCCCGATCTTTGGTATCTTTTTTGATGGTCTGTTGCTGAAAACGTTCCTGACCGGCCTGAGCTGCCTGCTGCTTCGGGTGCTTTCGAATGGCCCGGGAACGGACTTCCGGACCCTTTTCGATATCCTGGTCCAGACTGAGCCGATGTTGAATCCTGGTCAGAAGTTTGTGGATTCCAGCATCGGTCATTTCTGTCTTTTGTTGCAGGTGCTGGTACTGCTGAATGGACTGACAGCGGGCTACCAGATCGTTTTCATCCACCGGAGTAATACCGAACCGGTCTTCAATGGCTGCCAGTTTTGCTTTTACAGCCTCAGGACCAGGCTGTCCTGTTGCGGCAAATGTTGCGGCCACTGATTGGTGCATTTCATGAATGTTTTTTCTGATAAGTCTGACTTGTTCTTCTGCTGGCTGGGTACCATCCCAGTTGTCAATACCAAGCACCTCTGCCAGTTGAGTGTTGTGAGCTATGCTGGCTTCTTCTCTGGCGTCAAGGAGTTGTCGTTGCAGATACGGGATTCGTTCGACTTCATACTGAAGTTTCTGTGACTGTTCTTCCAGTTCTTTCGCCACTTTACGAATCAGTGCGAGCTTATCCCCGGCCTGTTGCTTAAGTTGAAGTGCTCTGAGTTTTTCCTCTTCACTGGCATTGGCTGTCTCCGATACAAGCTCTAAATGGTTTTTAACCCGGATCAGTTCGCTTTTTTTGACCAGGTGCTCTTGCAGCTGTCTTTCCCACTCAACCATTTGTCTGGCCGTGTCGCTCACGACTTTGGCAGCAAACTGTTCGTCGTGGTTAAAAACATCGAGCTGTGATTCGTCGACAACGGGTATATGACTCATAATACCGTTAACAAAATTCTGATTGATCAGGAGGTCTTTAAGTGCAGGCTTGAAGCTGAAGTGTTTTGTGAGTTGAATCTGCAACCAGGTTGGTGTGATGACAGTTGAACTGGCTCTGACATGCTCTGGTGTGAATTCAAATTCAACTGCTTGAGCTGGCATGGCACTGGACAATGCCTGCTGAAGAAATTCGTAGTAGGAAAGCGCATGCACTGCCAGTTTATCCTGGTCTGTAAGCGTCGTCGGCTGATCTTTGCCAGCTCCGGCATCGTGCCGTGCAACAAACTCCTCCAACAGTGCCATCTGCCTGCTTAGAATGGCGAACTGGTAGCCTTTGACCTTATGTTTTTTAACCCGTGTCGCAGCAGCAGCGGGGTTATTCTCCCCGGCTTCTAACCAAAGTTTATGGAGGTTTTCTACAAAGGCGATATCATGGGGATTCGGATTCTGACCATGGAAAACAATAACCTCTCCGGAAGCTTCTGCTACTTCCAGCTTTGGATAGCCCTCAGGCACAGGATAAACCTGTGTGTCATCCTCGACGTGAACAACATAGCCGACAGGTTTGCTGTGTGCCAACAGATCATTAAGGGCCTGCTGTTGTATATCCCCTTCCAGGACATGAACCTGAACATAGGCAGAGGTGGCTGCCGCCAGCAGGGCTTCATCATTGACAAAGAGTGATTGACCCAGACGTTGCAGTGCAGGGGGCTGATCGCCCGAAGCGATAAGACGCATGAAGGTACGCCCATTCACTTCAACTTTTTCTACTTCAATGGTGGCAAGGGGAACATAGTGATCACTTGCGCCGAGGTTTCCTGCCCTGTCACCGACACCCTCCAGCAAAAATGCCAGTTGTACCGGGTTGGCGATTTTCGTTGACAGCTCTAATGATTGGATGCCAACCAATTGATCACGAACAGCCTTAACTGAATCCTGATCGGTCATTCCACCTCTGACTTCAATGACCAGTTCCTTTTCTTCAAGGTTATGGGTGAACCTGAAGAATCCTTCATCACCCACCTTCAGGACTTTGGTATATTTCTGAGCAATACCATCCTCGCTTGTTTCAAACTGATCAACACTGGAAACGTCACCATTAATACCATAAAGAACTTCTGTAAAGCCTATAGAAGGAAGGGCAGAGTCCTTACTTTCCTGAGGCTTATAAGAGTAGGTGGTGGTAAAGGATTTGGGTATTGGTTGTTGGTCTTGGCCTAAAGTTGGCTGAATCACAACCTCACTCTGGGTAAACTCCTTGTGTCCATTGCCCCCGATATCGATAGATTTTATCTGCAGCCTGCGATCGGCCAGTGCCTGTGTAACAATGATGGAAGAGCTGATGGCAAAGGCCACTGCAAGGCTCACTGCATCGGGGCGAGCATATCTCATCCTACTACCTCAGAGCTGAGTACTTTATTACCGTGAAAAGTGATGTCCAGACCAGGCTGGGATGCGGCTTTTATTTTTTAATCGCTCATGGCTGTTTCGTTAAGTTGTAGAGAGAATTTAGTTCATAGTGGCAAACTCGGTAAGCTGTTGAGCGAATTTAGTTAACAAAGGCAAAGTTCAATGCCAATAAAATTGAGCGGTTTTTTCGGGGAAGGGCGACATTCATAGCTTCTAAAAGGGTTTAATCGGTAGCACGATCTGAAAGAAAACAGTATTTATTCCTTTATACCGATTTCTTTTGGATGGCTATGGAGGAATCATCCACCGTTTTCTGATATCAAAGTTCGCTGCGGGTATTCTCATTTTTATCAGGATCAAACTTTTGATCAGCCGTTGGTGTATTCAAGGCTGCGCCCTCTGGCGCTGCAGTTGCTCTGTTGTCATCGCTCTGTTGCCAATCGTAGAAGATGCCCAGTGTGTAAGAGTAAGGAATACTTTCTGCGTGGGAGAATGACCATTTAGGCATATTGTCCCTGAAATATTTTTCCCAGCCATTCTCATACATCTTCATGGTGCGATCACGGCGTTCACGGAACTGAAGATAATTCTCTTTCCGCGTCCAGCCATGCATCATGTTGTTTGTTTTGACACGATTGGCATACTCTTCATCCGTTTCATTAAAGCGCTGAGGCGTGGCAATGGCAGTACGTTTCATATAGTCAGATTCCGTTTCACCTGCGCCTCTCCAGCGATTAAGCTTGTCAAGACTTCGTCCCAGAGGTCCCCCCAGCCATTGAGTGAGTATCTTGTTGTCGTTCATCAAGAAGTCGAAACCGAGACTTGACACCAGAGCGAATTCGAAGGTTTGAGCATAGGTAAACCGGGATATAAGACCATGAGCGTATGCTCCGACAGTGGCTAACGGACCCAGCACCAGACCGGCAGTAGCCGAGGCCAAAGTCTTTACTTTTTGTGGTGTCACCCGGTGCAGCAGCGGTACCTGAACGCCTTGTCCGGAACCCATGGATTTCACCATTTCGGGAACCAGACGGGAAATGCTGCAATACATCCGGGGGTTGGCGTTGTGTTGTCTGGCAAACAGCATCGTGCCGGTTTTCAGCAGAATGACTGAGGAAGCAGCCTTGCCCAAAGGCATGGCCAGCCCGCCTGCTTCAGATATTTTTTCAATGCCACTGTGATAGGCATATTGGCTGTTTCGGTCAAGATCAACGCCATAGCGTTCCAGCCAGTGCTGGAAAGGTGTAAACAGTCTGTGTGTGTAATCACCTCTGTTGGTCAGATCCAGAAGATAGAGGAACGCCATGTTCGAGAGAGACAGTCTGGCTGCCTCCGGAGCGGTATGGGTCACCAGTAGAGGATTGTAGTTGGAGTAGTACCAGATAAACGCCTGTAACAGAGAGGCTGAAGGTTTGACCCAGTAATCATTGAGCTGCCACTCAACCGCTGCGGAATGAGTCTGCATTAATGTGTCATGGATAGCCTTGATCAGCTCTGATTCAGACAGGCCGGCAGCATTAACATAAAGTGTCAGGGTATCCTGAACATTGGCCAGAAATGCTGCCGTCCTGCGGCCATTTTCAAAGGCAATATCATCAAGCACGTAGTTGGCGATGGTAGCCGCTGCGTACTCTTTTATACCGGCAACAGACTCTTTCATACCTGTCGGGCCGGTTGCAGTCACGGTCACAGGAATAAAGGCGCTCTGCATAAATTCCTCAGCACCCTTATCGGACAGCATCTGGACAACCCTCCTGAACTGGGGCAAACGGACACCGTGCTTGCTGCCAACAAAGAGTTCAAATTCGCCCATTGCCGTATAAACACCGACACCTCTGACGGCCTTTATGTAGTGCTCAAGTTCAACCCTGCTGATCAGACCTTCACGGAGCAAAGTGATTATCCTGTTACCACTGGCAGAATGGCTGGCGAAGTATTCCGGGAAGTCTTTCAGGCCCCCTTGTTCATGCTCGACGAAGTGAATGGCTGTTTTGCCCATGTCGCGAATGACGTCGTCGTATTGTTGGGCTCCTGTTTCCACGTAGTACAAGGCCCAACCCGCCAGTTCCTCGACATTTTTGATAGCACTCCAGGGTCGATCTTGCATAGGCATGAGGGGGGATTCCGGGAAGATCTTCAGGCTCTTGAAAACGTCCACCATCCGACTGGCCTGTTCAATCGTCAGTTTATCCCCGACCAGTGCCTGCATGCGAATCGCTGCAAATTCATTGTTAAAATCGAAAGTCGAAAGCAACGGTGCTTTCTTGCCGCCTTCTCTTGCCGCTTCTTTCAGGCCAATGGCGGCTTCCAGAGCTTGTTTTTTGAGAGGGTGCTGCTGCATGAAATTGTTGATAGTGCTCAGAACCATTACCTGTTCCGGCGTGTACTGGAAGGGACCAGAGTCACTTTCGACGGCTTGCTCTGCAGCCTTCAGGACTCGCTTCATTCTCTCAATGTCTGCTTTTCTGAACTCAATCTCATCTTGCAGATCTGCCTGTTCCTGAATCAGATGCCGGACAGTGCCACCATAACCATCATTCCCACCATATTCTACCTGTCTCTTTCTCAGGGCATTAAGCCGTTGTTCATGGGTGTCAGCAGGGGCTGGTTTAAGACCCACGTCTTTTTCGATGGCTTCAAGAAGCGCATCGTCGTGTTCACGCAGGAAGTCTGTGATCTGAATGTACCTTTTCCTGCTATGAAGCAGTCTACCTAATGCTTCGCCGACTTCGTACTGACCAGCAGAATCTGCATAGCGTGCAATGGCAATTAAGTAATCAGATGCTTCCTCTGAACCAAGGTCATTTATCATATGGATGTTCAGACTTGATTTGACTCTCAGTTCCTCAAGGATTTTATCTCGTTTTTCTGCACTGCATTCCAGCAGGAAATGCCTGATGTTCTTCACTCGCTCTTCAGTGGTTTGCTCGTCACTTGAAGCCAGACCCAACTCGATCTGAACTTCTTTCATTCCCTGCTTGAGAACCATGCTTTCTTCATCTGAGACATCCTGGAGGTCGTCAGGGTTCCCTTCATATACCAGGCTTGTACCTCGAAGCCTTTTCAGATTGCGATAAATGGCTGCCAGCTCACTTTCAGCTTCTTTAATTGCTCGTCTTGCCGTGGCAACATCACGATCAAGGACGAATCGGGGTTTAGGTCCAAGGCGAGGCATTTGCCTGTCCAGCTCATTTTCAATGGCTGCAATACGCTCATCAACCTCAGGCTGACCCGCTTTGAACACTTCTTCGTCCAAGTCTTCAAGTTTTGCTTTAATTAGACTGTTTTGCTCGTTTATAGTGGCGTGATATCTATAGTTCTTAATGTTGAGTTGATCAGCAATTTGATTATTTCTGATTCTTTTGACACCCTCATCGTCATAAGTTTCGTTTACTTCTTCCTTTAATTCCTGAATTCGGTCTCTTAGAGCATGCTGCTGGTCAAACAGATTGGCATCGTCAGCAAACCCTATCTGCAGATCACTGGCCAGTTTAGCTATGAACATTTTTTCTCTTTCTTTAGCAGCGGGATTTTCATGAGGGGAGATATTCAGTGCGTCCTCCAGGGCGATAAGATGATTTGTCTGTCGTTTCCTGGCTCTTTGATCCGATTCTTCGATTAAAAAGTTGAGAAGATCACGAATGCCAGAGACCAAGACGTCCATCTGCATCGGGCTTCCCTCCGGAGCGAGTCTGTCAGTTGCAACGCGGAGGAGTCTGTGCATGTCAGCCAACTCGTCCTTTGAGACATCACCGCTATCAAGTCGTGCACGAACCCTTGCCAGTTTTGCTGCTTTGCTATCACTTTCACCGATTCTGACACTGATGCTGAGTCTGTCTTCCAGCATTTGCAGTATGATCCAGACCTGTGCCTCTTCCCGCTGTCTGGCTTCACTGACGTATAGATGTATGTCTTCAGAAACGAGCTGACGATTGAAATACACATCGTCCCTTTCATCGATGTGACTCTTATCTCCCAAAACTCTTTCCATGGCCCGAAGTGTCTCAAGTACTTCAGGCATGGCTTTGGACTGGCCTGGTGCGGTGATGATGTCAGAATTTTTCAGATCCTGTTGTTCATTTATTGTTCGAATTCTGTGAGAGTGGAGTTCTTTTTGGGCAATCATTGTTTTAATTTTTGCAAGCAGGCTTTCTTGTTGAGCATCAACATCTTCATTGCTATTAAAATTCTGAATGTTTAAATGTGCGGCAATGGTAGCGTAGCGGTCTTTGATTTCAGTTGCTTTTTCAGCATCTTTTCTGGTGTTCTGTTGCTGAAGATATTGTTGAAAGGCCTCGGATCCCTGCGGCTCTTCCAGCGTGTTTTCCAATTCAAGATGCTGTCGGGCCATGTTACCAATGGCTTTTTTAACAAACGTTGTGTCTTCTCCGAAAGCAAAGCGCTGCATCAGTTTGCTGATAACGTCTGTACCTTTTTGAACATTCTGAAAAAAATGCCGACTTGTCAGAAGATCTCTGAGTGCGGGTTTGAAACTGAAGAGTTTTTCGAATTGAACCAACATCCAGCCTGGCGTGATGACCGATAACACGGCTCCGATGTGTTCTGCTGTGAGTTCAAATTCATCGGTTCCATATGAAGCAGCAGTGGTTAATGCCTGCTGAATAGATTCATAGTAAGCAAGCATCACCAGTTTATCATGTAAAAGTTCAGCATGGTGTTGTAGGGCTAGCTCATTAGAGAACCCCTCCAGTAGCGCCATCTGTCTGCTTCGAATAACGTACTGGTAGCTTTTGACCTTGTCTTTTTTAACCTGTGCAATGTGCTTATTATCATTACCGCCAAATTTTTTCCAGGGGTTATAGAGGCTCTCCACAAAAGCAATATCGGCCAGATTCTGCTTCTGACCACGGAAAACAATAATCTCCCCCGGAGCCTCAGTCACTTCCAGTTTTGGATAACCCTCAGGCACAGGATAAGCCTGTGTGACATCCTCGACGTGGACTACATAGCCAACAGGCTGATGGCAGAGCACGAGAGTATTCAGGGCTACCTTTTGTAAACCTTCTCCCAGAAGATAAACCTGGGTATAGGCAGAGGTGGCTAGTGCGAAAAGAGCCTCATCATTGACAAAGAGCGACTGACCCAGTCGCTGCAGTTCAGGGAGCTTATCGCCTGCAGCAATAAGGCGCATAAAAGTACGCTCGTTCACTTCAACTTTGCCTACTTTCATGGTGGCAAGGGCAACATAGTGATCAGCTTCGCCAAGGCTTCCTGCTCTTTCATGGGCTCCTTTTAGTACCCCAGCCAGATGTTCGGGGCTGGCGACTTTCGTTGTCGGTTCAAGTGGTTGGATGTCACCCGATTGACTTCGAACAGCCTTAATTGAATCCTGATGGGTCATGCCGTTTCTGACTTGGATGACCAATGCTTCATCTGCAAGATTATGGGTAAACTTGAAGACCCCCTCATTACCCACCTTCAGGACTTTGGTGTATTTCCGGGCAACGTCATTCTCGTCGGTTTCAAACTGATCAACACTGGAAACGCCACCCTCAATGCCAGAAAGAATGTCTGTGAAGCCTTCAGAGGGAATCTCGTAGTCTGCTCTGGCTTGAGTCTGATCAGGGTAGGTGGTGGTAAAGGATTTGGGTATGGGTTTCTGGTCGTGACCTAAAGTTGGCTTAACCATGACCTCAATCTGGGTAAACTCCGGCTGTCCATTGCCCTGAATATCGATAGATTTTATTTGCAGCCTGCGATCAGCCAATGCCTGTGTATTAATGATGGAAGAGCTGATGGCAAAGGCCATTGCAAGGCTCAGTGCATTGGGGCGAGCATGCGTCATTCTACTACCTCAGGGCTGAGTACTTTTATTCCCTGGCAGCCTGTCGGACTTAAGCGTCCGTAGCGAGGATTGCAGGAATTTTTAGACCAATTTATTGCAACCGCAGTAGGACAGCCTTAAGTCCGACAGGCTGCTAGAAAAGTGGTGTCCAGACCAGACGGGAAAGCAGCTTTTAATCGCTCACGGCTGTTTCGGTAAGTTGTTGAGAGAATTTAGTTCACACTGGCAAATTCGGTAAGCTGTTGAGCGAATTTAGTTAACAGCGGCAAAGTTCAACGCCAATAAAATGGAGTTGTTTTTTCAGGGAAGGGGGGTTAAAAACAGTTCGCAATAATCTATTATAATCTAAATTTATCTAATATAATCTCAAGAATTGATAAGAGATTAGTGAAGATAGCTGAGGCAGCTCGTTTACTTGGTACAGACCCAGTAACACTACGAAAATGGGAAAGTACAGGTGAGCTGCTTCCTGCCAGAAAGACCAAAGGCGGAACTCGTTACTACGACGTGTCTGAATTGATGGGC
>NZ_JAGRPU010000047.1 GCF_024606225.1 Endozoicomonas sp. ISHI1
GTTCAAAGTTGCATCAGCTTCTTTATCGCCTGGAAGCTTTTAAATATCAGAGATTGTGCGCTTCAATCAGTTCAGCAAGAAAGCTGCTAATCCTCTGCATCATTCACCATTTGCCCTTGCGGGTGGGTTGCCATGCTAACAAGTTGCTGGTGTCGCCCCTAAAGGGGCTGGGACGCCGCCGTGCGGCGCCCCACAGCATGGCGTTATATTTCAAAGGAGAGTATGTGCAAAATTTCAAAATAGCTGTAGCTCAGGTTCCTTCTAAAGATGGAGAGATCGATAAAAACATTGAAATGCACATGAGGGCAATTTCTCTTGCTCATAAAAACGCTGTTTCAATTATTATTTTTCCAGAACTTTCTTTAACAGGTTATGATCTTGAGATAGCAAGCAAACAGGCTTTAACCATTGACGATAAAAGGCTTTCAACCTTTCATAAAGCCGCTATTGAGAATGATATTTTTGTGGTAGTCGGTGCGCCTTTAATAAAAATTAAAGAGCCTGAAATTGGATCAATTATTTTTGCTCCAAATGGTGAGATTTCATCTTATTCAAAAATCCATTTGCATTCAGGAGAATGTAAATATTTCAAACCCGGAAAAAACTATAAAATCATAGAAGTTCAAAATCAAAAGGTTGCATTAGCTATTTGTGCAGATACAAATAACCCTGATCACGCTAGTGCCTGCGCTAATGCAGGAGCAACAGTATACGCAGCTGGGGTTCTTTTCACTGAAAATGGATATATCCCAGATACGGATATGCTCGCTTCCTACGCAAAAAAACATGAAATGCTGGTTACAATAGCCAACCATAACCAAAACACAGGTAGTTGGGAGCCAACTGGAAAAAGTGCTAGCTGGTCTAGCAAAGGGCTTTTATCAAAGAGCAGTGAACAAGCAAACTCTTTGGTAATTTCACAGCAAATAAACAGCGAATGGGTTTCCGAGGTATTTGAAATATAACAAATGCTTCCAGTTCGTTCCGGGGCTTCGCCCCTCCACCCGACGCACCTGCGGCGCGCGGCTGAAGCAGGCGTTAAAACTCTTATGAAAAAGTGCTGCAATAAAATTCTTATACCTAAAATAAAGTACAAGGCCAGCATAATTGACTCCATCGGTCTTACTGTGCTGCTTAGCTTCTTTCTAGGCATTGCCTTTCTTATTGCTTGGGCTGGCGCTGCATCACTTGTCTCCTCAGTTGAGGATGGCTCTATTAGTGATCGGGGTATATTCGGACAAAGAACCGTACCAGGCGGCCTCATAGTCTTTGCATTCTTATATTATTTTCTCCCCAAGTTCATAAATGCATGTACTTACTTGGTAAATTATCAGCTGCATATAAGCGCAGTATGTAAGGCTTGCGGTAAGAATCATCAACTAGCAAACTACCCCAAAACAGATGACCCGTTTTAACAAGGCCAAGCACTTATGCACGCTGCGCGTGCTGGACTCGCAACAAGTTGCTCGCCCGTGTTGGCGGCGTTATACGGCTAATTCCAAATTCAAGAGTATTTAAAATTTGGTGATAATTTAAAAATGCAAAATAAATTTGTTTTTACAGGTGGTCCTGGTGGTGGTAAAACAACAACATTAGAAGAACTCAAACGGCTTGGATATTGTTTTATATCAGAAACGGCAAGAGAAATAATTAAAAAAAGATTATCTAAAGGGCTATCACCTCGCCCAGAACTTGAAGAATTTGCTTACGAATGCTTGAAATCAGACATTCAAAAATATGATAAACATGATAAAGATAGCACTACATTATTCTTTGATCGAGGCATATTAGATTCATTATATATGCTCAATAACGAAGCTAAGATAAATGCTTCTGAGTTAAAGGATTACATTGAATTTTATGAGTACAATCCTCTTGTATTTGTATTCCCTCCATGGGAAGAAATTTATGCAACTGATAACGAACGTGATCAAACTTTCGAAGAATCACATAAAGTTAACTCAGATCTAATCAAGTGGTACAGTGCTCATGGGTACAAAACAATCGAAGTTCCAAAAACATCGGTTAAAAATCGGGTAGCGTTTATCCTAAAAACCATCAAGAACGCCGTATAACAAAGCATTCAAGTTCGTTCTGGTGCTTCGCACCTCCACCCGACGCCGCCTGCGGCGGCGCGGCTTAATGCGGCGTTATATTTCTCTATCCCTCAACTCTGATTTAAGTAATCTGACAGCAAAATCCATAGCTTTTATTATATCTTCTGGCTTGTCACCTCTGATTTCTATTCTTTGATGTCTGTCGTTATTCCAGTCAATACGAATAGCATTACTTTCATTTTCCTCAATCCATATTTTTTCAAGTTTTGTCATTACCCAAACTCCATGAAATATAACAACACGCTCAACGGGACGCACATACTGTGCGCCCGTCAGCTTTGAGGTTAACTTCCAGGAAAGTATCGAGAATTGTGCATGAAACAAGTACTTGTCAGCGCTTGCTTGCTAGGAGATAGAGTTCGCTATGATGGCAACTCTTTGTCTACCAACAGTGAAATTCTCCAAGAATGGATAGATGACGGTAGAGTTGTTTCAATTTGTCCAGAAGTAAGTGCTGGTATGAGTATTCCAAGAGCTCCAGCTGAGATATCTGGCGGTGAAGGAAATGATGTTATTTCTGGAAGAATTTCAGTAATTGAAAATAGTGGTGAAGACGTCACCGAAAAATTTCTGACTGGAGCGAATAACGCCTTGTCTCTGTGTAAACAAAATCATATCAAGGTTGCTGTGCTGGCCGATTTTAGTCCTTCATGTGGGAGTTCATCTATATATAATGGTGCTTTTTCAGGAACAAAAATTGATGGTGCAGGCGTTACAGCAGCATTATTAACAGCTAATGGTATTAAAGTGTTTAGTCAATACCAACTAGAAGAAGCTAACAAGGCCATGCACCCGACCTCCGGCAGCTGTCACGCTTTTTGCCGAGGGCAAAAAGCGTGACAGCTACCTCCGGCGGGTGATGGTAGCGTTAGCAGGCAGCAATAATCGAGAATTTCTGGTTGTGAAAAGACCAGTTTTCAAAAAGAGTTTTTGGGTTCACTGTCTATGGTGGGTTTCGAGTTAGAACCTCCCAGCAAAAAGACACTGTTACACTAACTTTTCAGTAGTTCTCAGCAGTACATGTCTGCTGGTGTGAAGTCTGTCGCTGAAAAATCTGCGGTGTATCGTTGGGCATGTCAGCGTTGGTTTTCAGTTTATCGGTACTTTTTGCTCAGTGGCCCTATGCCAGTTCAAAGTTGCATCAGCTTCTTTATCGCCTGGAAGCTTTTAAATATCAGAGATTGTGCGCTTCAATCAGTTCAGCAAGAAAGCTGCTAATCCTCTGCATCATTCACCATTTGTCCTTGCGGGTGGGCTGCCATGCTAACAAGTTGCTGGTGTCGCCCCTGAAGGGGCTGGGACGCCGCTGTGCGGCGCCCCACAGCATGGCGTTATGTTTCTAGGATATGTTATGAGTAACGAAATACCTACAAGAGTACATGTTGTAAGCTGGTTTTTCATGATTATAGGGAGCTTAAGTGTACTCAGCGGTGCTGGAAATTTAATGGTCAGAGAATCTGGCGATCTAGCGATATCAATTATTTGGCCAGTGTTAATGCAGATCTTTATAGCATTAATGCTTATCGTTGGCGGCTATGGATTACTCAAAGGCTCAGAATTAATGCGAAAGTTGCTTGTCAGATTATCGTTTTTAATTCTGATATTAATGGCTATTTTTTACGTTGATAAATCATTTGATTTCAGCTTTGTGTATTCTCTTGCCATAGGCTATTTGTTCTATCTTGTTCCATTAATATTTGTAATTCGAGCATTACAAAGTGATATCACCAAAGGCTACACCAACCGAAACATAACAAGGCGCTAAAGTACGTTCCAGGCTTCGCCCTCCACCCGACGCAGCCTGTTGCTGCGCGGCTTATCTTGGCGTTATGCCTCATGTACAAACTTAAAGAAATTCAAGAAGATATGAAAATTTGACAAAGTACGGCAATGCCGTATACTTTAACTCATGATATTTATTGAAACAAGCAAGTTCACCAAGTTGCTATCTGAATATTTATCGGATGATGAGTATAGGATGTTGCAATGGCACCTACAGGAAAAGCCTGAATCTGGTGATATTGTTCGTGGTAGTGGTGGTGTACGAAAAGTAAGGTGGGCACCTGAAGGTAAGGGTAAAAGCGGTGGTGTTCGGGTAATTTACTACTGGAAGAAGAGTGACCATGAAATTTGGATGTTAACGATTTATAGCAAATCTGAGCAAGCCACTGTTCCCGGTCACATTCTGAAGAAAATTGCGGAGGCTATCGAAAATGCGTGATAGAGATATAGGCCAGGAAATTCTTGATGGTATAGAAGAGATAAAAGCCTTCAAGTCAGGCGAAAAAGAATTGAAAACATCTATTCTTTCAGAGCCATCTCCGGCTAAAGAGATTAGAAAAAAGCTAAAATTGTCACAATCAGCGTTTGCTGGTTTTATGGGCGTTAGCATCAGAACCATACAAGACTGGGAACAAGGTCGCCGAAGTCCACAAGGTCCAGCAAAAGCCCTCTTGCGAATCGCAGAGCAGTGCCCGGAAGTCTTCCAAGAGCTGCGATAATCTCAGCAAAGGCATAACAAAAAGTTCAAGTTCGTTCCAGGGCTTCGCCCTTCCACCGGACGGCGCTAGATGCGCCGCCGCTTAACTTGGCGTTAACTGTATAGATATGGAAGAAATCGCACTAGGATCGATCAACTCAAAGTTCTATGAAAAGAATGGAGAGCAATACTATAAAATATCGCCAATATTGGGGCAGCAGATCAATTTCTTTCTCGATGCTCCTGTATCTGAAATCAAAGTATTAAAGAGCACAGAGCAAGAACTAGTAATAAAAAGAGGCAGGCTTAAACTTAAAATGGCATTCAAGCCATATGTTCCGGGGCTTCAAAAACTTCGCCTAATGCCAATCTATTTCGACTTCTTACCAATGGGGGTTTATTTCTGTGAAATATCCGAAACAAACAAAAATAGGTTACTCGGTACATTCGGCAACAGTTAACAAGTTTAGGCAACCTCGCCCCTACGGGGCTGGACAGCCAAAGCTTCGCTTCGGCTGCCGTTGCTAAAGGCGTTAGCAGGCAGCAATAATAGAGAGTTTCTGGTTGTGAAAAGACCAGTTTTCAAAAAGAGTTTTTGGGTTCACTGTCTATGGTGGGTTTCGAGTTAGAACCTCCCAGCAAAAAGACACTGTTACACTAACTTTTCAGTAGTTCTCAGCAATTCATGTCTGCTGGTGTGAAGTCTGTCGCTGAAAAATCTGCGGTGTATCGTTGGGCATGTCAGCGTTGGTTTTCAGTTTATCGGTACTTTTTGCTCAGTGGCCCTATGCCAGTTCAAAGTTGCATCAGCTTCTTTATCGCCTGGAAGCTTTTAAATATCAGAGATTGTGCGCTTCAATCAGTTCAGCAAGAAGGCTGCTAATCCTCTGCATCATTCACCATTTGCCCTTGCGGGTGGGCTGCCATGCTAACAAGTTGCTGGTGTCGCCCCTAAAGGGGCTGGGACGCCGCTGTGCGGCGCCCCACAGCATGGCGTTAGGTTCCCTCAACCGGCGTCTGTGATTTAGCTCAAATACTAAGCCCGTCACGCCATACAATCTTATCGGCAGATAAAAAGTTTGGGAGTTCCCAGTCAAGGATAACCGGCTGCGGGAACAGTCGGCCCCGGCTGAAAAACTCCCCGGAGCGTGGGCACACACTCCGTTAGGTGGCCAATGTTGAGAAGCAATGCCCCAGTGTTCCCGCACTGGACAAGTACGTCTATCACAGTAACCACCAAAGCACGGCCACGTTTAACGTAGTCGCGCAGCGCTGTTGCGACTGCATTGAAATGGTATCAGCCATGAAAATGCTTATCGCAATCAGAGTAAACGTCAGTGTAGATAGAATCATTATGTCGGTATCCGCCTGCACAATGGTTCTTCACGAAATCGGTTTACTCTAATTCCAAGTCCTCGGTGGGCAGCCACCGGGGCATTCAAACAATCGAAAACCTAACAAAAGCGTGGTGTCGGCAGCAAGCTGTCTGGGATGCCGCCTGTGGCGGCACCCCACACACAGGCGTTATGTTGCAATCCAATCAAAGGAGTTATCAAGTAGATGGATTTTCTTGTACCTTCTGAATTAGAAACAGAGCGATTAATTCTCAGGCAATTCCAAGATGATGATTGGAGAGATCTTCATGAATATTATTCCGATACTGTTGCAACAAAATTTACAACTGGTCGGGAATTCACTGAAGGTGAAACTTGGCGAACTATGTGCGGTATGATCGGTCATTGGCAAATCAGAAAATATGGGCCGTATGCTGTAGTGAGTAAGGATTCTGGTAAAGTCCTTGGGCCTGTTGGTTTCTGGTATCCCAATGATTGGCCAGCGCCAGAAATAAAATGGGCTTTGGCTCCAAGATATTGGGGTAAAGGTTACGCTAAGGAAGCAACTATCGCAGTGCAAGTTGCTGGCAGAGAACACATACCAAATTTGCCATTGATTAGCTTCATAAATTCAGAAAATATTCCATCTATAAAACTTGCTGAATCTGTAGGTGCAGTTTTTAGCAAAGCTACAGAGTTTCGTGGTGGTATATGGCATATTTACCAGCACCCAACAGCAACATAACAAAAAAATCCAGGTGACGCCTACGGCGCACCTGATTTTGGCGTTAGGTTTCCTCAACCGGCGTTTGTGAATTAGCTCAAATACTAAGCCCGTCACGCCATACAATCTTATCGGCAGATAAAAAGTTTGGGAGTTCCCAGTCAAGGATAACCGGCTGCGGGAACAGTCGGCCCCGGCTGAAAAACTCCCCGGAGCGTGGGCACACACTCCGTTAGGTGGCCAATGTTGAGAAGCAATGCCCCAGTGTTCCCGCACTGGACAAGTACGTCTATCACAGTAACCACCAAAGCACGGCCACGTTTAACGTAGTCGCGCAGCGCTGTTGCGACTGCATTGAAATGGTATCAGCCATGAAAATGCTTATCGCAATCAGAGTAAACGTCAGTGTAGATAGAATCATTATGTCGGTATCCGCCTGCACAATGGTTCTTCACGAAATCGGTTTACTCTAATTCCAAGTCCTCGGTGGGCAGCCACCGGGGCATTCAAACAATCGAAAACCTAACAAAAGCGTGGTGTCGGCAGCAAGCTGTCTGGGATGCCGCCTGGGCGGCACCCCACACGCAGGCGTTATGCGCTTCGATTCATCATAAATCATAGCATTGATACCATTTTATGATACTATGCTCTATAGTGTCTTCTATGAATGCTAAACACCGTAAAACGCTCACAGCGATATTCAAAGATCCAACCCCAAAACAGTTGGAATGGAAGGCTATAGAAGCCCTCTTGATTGCTGTCGGAGCTGATATTATCGAGGGGCGCGGGTCACGTGTAAGATTCCATAAAGATGGGGAAATCGGAACTTTTCATAGACCGCACCCAAAAAAAGAGGCAAAGCCCTATCAGGTTAAAGATACACGAGATTTTCTAACTAGAATTGGAGTTAAACCATGAACACAATGACATATAAAGGCTATGCAGCTAGCATAGAATACAGTGACGATGATGAATGCTTTATTGGTCATATTGCAGGCATTAAAGATCGAGTTGGTTTTCATGGTGAGTCAGTAACAGAATTAAAAGATGCTTTTCACGACGCAGTTGAAGATTATCTCGAAACTTGTGCCTCTGTGGGCAAAGAGCCTCAGAAACCATACTCTGGAAAATTGATGCTACGTATTCCACCAGAACTTCATGCAACCATTGCAACAGCAGCTCAGGTTAGCGGTCAAAGTATCAACCAATGGATTTCAAGAGCCTTAGTTCAAGCTTCTCGCATATAAACCAGCGCATAACAAGTGCGTGGTGTCGCTAGCAAGCTGGCTGGGACTGCCGCCTGTGGCGTCAGCCCCACACGCAGGCGTTAGGTTTCCTCAACCGGCGTCTGTGATTTAGCTCAAATACTAAGCCCGTCACGCCATACAATCTTATCGGCAGATAAAAAGTTTGGGAGTTCTCAGTCAAGGATAACCGGCTGCGGGAACAGTCGGCCCCGGCTGGAAAACTCCCCGGAGCGTGGGCACACACTCCGTTAGGTGGCCAATGTTGAGAAGCAATGCCCCAGTGTTCCCGCACTGGACAAGTACGTCTATCACAGTAACCACCAAAGCACGGCCACGTTTAACGTAGTCGCGCAGCGCTGTTGCGACTGCATTGAAATGGTATCAGCCATGAAAATGCTTATCCAGGGAAAAATCATGAAAACCCCTGAAATTATTGACCTGTAGCTTATATTTGTTTTCTTTTTAATACGTCTATGGTCTTATACCTGCACAACAGGATAAGGCCTCAGCATGAATGCTCACGATTTGATTTCACAACTCTCTATTATTAGTGACCCACGCCAAGCCTGGAAAGTCGGCCACAAGCTAACAGACATCCTTTTTCTGACCATCTGTGCTGTCATTGCCGGCGCAGAAGGCTGGGGTGAAATCGAAGACTTTGGTCATGAACGGCTGGACTGGCTTAAGCAGTACGGTGATTTTGAAGAAGGCATTCCTTCTAATGACACCATAGCGCGAGTCGTGAGTACCATCAGCCCAAAGCGGTTCCAGAAGTGCTTTATTGCTTGGCTGCCTGCGATTCCTGTTAAAATATTCTGATCAAGATAATTCAAAAAATCACACGAGAAAAATAATATAAGTGGATGAACTCCTGGGATTTGATAACCAGATTGATAAAGCAGATTGTCTTGATTTAGATGAGAAAAAACCACTTGCCAATCCATCATGTCAATAGCTGGCGTTCTTAACAATAAACTAGGTGCGTTATCGAATGACAAAGTAAAACTCTTAGAGTATTCGCGTTCAGCAGTCATACTCATAATTCCTGTCCTGTACAAAGAACGCGAAAAATTCTCTAGAGCTGTAAAGAAGGGATGTGTCCCCAGCCTGCTTCTTACTGTATCTGATAGTAATGACCTGACAATGATTTTATCGGGGACTATATTTCTGGTCCTGGATGCTTGATGATTATATTTGGCTGTGATTTCAAGTACCGGTATTTTGTCAGATTTAATGATTATTCTTTCAAATCCTGCTTCAGATTTTAGTACAATGCAAAGCAGTAAGGTTGATGTGAAAAGCCCAAAATGTTTCATTTTATTTCGTTTTGAAAACACCATAACAAGAAGTAGGTTCTAATATAGTTCATACTTAAATAGCTGCCATATTAGTTATAAAGAAATTTTCGTTCAGGGTAACCGCCGCATAACAAATGCTTCCAGTTCGTTCCGGGGCTTCACCCCTCCACCCGACGACGCCTTCGGCTGCGCGCTACACGCAAGCGTTGAGGCTGTAGAAAAACCCTCAAAAGCCCTGTCCTGGCCGGTGTTGTCTGATAAAATAGCGCTCAAGCCCCTGAGAAGACTTAAAACCCGCACTATGTCTCGCTTTAAACCGTACGACACCAGTCAGAATCTGTTATTACCAGTTAATCTTGCCGAACAACTGGTGCCGGGCTCTTTTGAATACACGCTGAATTACCTGGTAGATCATGAAATCGATACTTCGATCTTTCATGAGCATTACAACAATGATGAAACCGGTCGTTTAACCTACGATCCAGCCATGCTTTTAAAGGTGGTGTTGTTCGCCTATTCCCGAGGGATCACCTCCAGTCGTAAAATCGAAAAAGCCTGTCGGGAGAACATTGTATTTATGGCACTGTCAGCCGACAGTCAGCCTCACTATACGACCATCGCCGAATTTATCAGCCGCTTGAAGGGACCGATTACCCAGCTGTTTATGCAGGTGCTAATGGTGTGTGATCAATTGAGTCTGATCGGCAGGGAGATGTTCGCCATTATGTCACCGACCCCGACAGTGCCAAAATGAAAACCTCCAAAGGCGTGATCCAGGGCTACTGCGGTGTGGCCGGTGTTGATAGTAAGCATAAGGTGATTATGCACGGGGAAGCCTATGGTAGCGGCGCTGAGCAACCGACTCTGATACCCATGGTGCAGGCGATTGACGCTCACTGTGAATGGCTCAAACACCGCAATGTACTGACTACCGCCAAAATTGTAGCCGACAGTGGCTTCCACTCTCGGGAGAGCCTGGAGTCGCTGTTGGCTATGAACGTCGATGGCTATATTGCAGACAACCAGTTTCGTCAGCGTGATCCGAACTTTGATCAGGCTGGGCGTTATAAGATTCAACACAAAAAGGAGCGGGCGGCCCTGGCAAAGAAACACGGTAAGCCTACCGCCTCGGACCGTTTCACCCTGAAAGATTTTGCCTTCGATAAACAGGAAGAAACTTGCATTTGCCCGGCGGGTAAGGCCATGTGGCTTAGCAGCAGGAACGCGATGGTAGGCGGCACATCAGCCTATCAGTTCTGTGGCTATCTTCATTATTGCTAGCTGCACTGTCCAGATTGACCACCTCTACCGTTAAAAAGTCACCCACTCTGCTGTTATCCGGTGACCACACCGCTGCTCAAGGTCCAACATATTTCTTATATTCATCCATTCTGTCCCGTAGTTTTTTAATATATGGGTGTTGCTCCAGCCTGATTGGTTTCTCATTGAACAAAACATGCTCAAGCTGTTGTGCCTCTGTAAGAAAAACCGACCATAAAAATGCTCTCTCATCCAAGACGGTTTTTTGAACCAGCTCTATTTCTTTAGCTTGACTTAACCACTCTTCAAACAATGACAGGTTGTTGTAAAAAAGCTCATACGCATCACTGAAAAAACAATTCATTATGTAGTCCTGGTTCTGATTGCGATCTGTGAACACAAAATAGAAAGGTTCGTAGGAGTCGATGCTATGCAAGCGTCGAAGTCGCTTTGAAATGACGTCATAGAGATCATGTGCTGTCGCCGACATGGGACTCAAAACACAAAGCCGAAGAAATAGCTTAATGGCTGTCATCTGTCGTCCATGTATCCGATAACAGTTGTCTTCTGACCCTGCCAGTCCTTCCTCAATAGCCAGTACCAGAAAGCAGGTAAGTGAATTCAAATCATAAGGCACTTCTACTTGAAAGCGTTCGTTATTTGTTTCTTTTGATGAACATTTGGTGACATTTAGTGGTAAATCTTGACACGCACTGCCTTAAAAGTATCCAATCCAAACTCACAAGGAACAGAATAATTATAGGAAGTCGCACCGATGGATGGTGTACGCAGTTCGGAATCAGCAGTGACCTGTCTGGTGATGCTGGCCCGTTTTCATGGATTGGCCGCTCAGCCGGAGCAGATCAAACACCAGTTTGGTGATTCCGATCGACCTGTTGAGGGGTTAGACCTTTTAAGGGCCGCAAAATTTTTAAAGCTCAAGGCTCGTCGTACAGAAGTTGAGTGTGAAAAACTTCAAGATCTGCCTCTACCCGCCATTGCCCGTCACTCTGATGGCCATTACTTTATCATTGCCCGCTTTCATGATGGCAAAGCACTGATCCAGGACCCTTTGAAAGACCGGCCTGAAACGGTATCACTGGATGTACTGGAAACCCTGTTCACTGGTGAACTCTTTCTATTCACCAAACGGTCATTGCTACCAGGGGGGATAGCAAAATTCGACTTCAGCTGGTTTATTCCGGCCATACTCAAGCATAAAAAACTGATTTATGAAGTGCTGCTGGCATCCTTCTTTATTCAGCTCTTTGCCCTGATTACGCCTCTGTTCTTCCAGGTCATTATCGACAAGGTTCTTGTCAATCAGGCACTAACGACACTGGATGTATTGGCTTTTGGTCTGCTCGTGCTGTCAGTCTTTGATATTGTGCTGAATGGACTCAGGAACTACGTGTTCAGCCATACTACCAATCGGGTAGATGTGGTGCTGGGTTCCCGGCTTTTTAATCACCTGCTCCGCTTGCCCGTTGCTTTTTTTCATGCCCGCAGAGTCGGTGACACGGTAGCCCGTGTCCGTGAGCTGGATACAATTCGGGAGTTTATTACCGGTTCTGCGCTGACGCTGTGTATTGATCTGTTGTTTACTATCATCTTCTTTGTAGTAATGTACTTCTACAGCCCGACACTGACCTGGATTGTTCTCGGCTCTATTCCTTTCTATATCATTCTGTCCCTGATAGTAACGCCTGTTCTTCGTGCCCGATTGAATGAAAAGTTCAAGAGAGGCGCAGAAAACCAGTCCTTTCTGGTGGAGTCTGTCACCGGGATGGAAACCATTAAAAGCAGTGCGGTTGAACCTCAGATGCAACGAGTCTGGGAAGATCAGCTTGCAGCTTATGTCTCTGCCTCGTTCCGGGCGATGAACCTGGGTAATATTGCCAGCCAGTTTGCAGGGCTAATTAACAAGGTAGTCACAGTGCTGATTCTCTGGGTTGGCGCCACCCTGGTGATCAATGGTGAGCTATCGGTCGGTATGCTGATTGCCTTCAATATGATTGCAGGCAGAGTGAGTGCACCTATTTTGAAACTGGTTCAACTTTGGCAGGACTTTCAGCAGGCAGGTATTTCCGTTCAGCGGCTGGGCGATGTTCTGAATACACCCACAGAACCGGGACATGACCCAAATCGTACGACACTTCCAACACTGAAGGGAGTTGTCAAGTTTGAACATGTCACGTTCCGCTATCAACCCGATCGTCCTGCTGTCTTGAATGGCATCTCCATCGCCGTCAAACCGGGTGAAGTCATTGGTATTGTCGGTCGCTCGGGTTCAGGAAAAAGCACACTCACCAAACTGGTACAACGACTTTATGTGCCTGAGTCTGGTCGAGTATTGGTCGATGGCATTGACCTTGCGTTAGTCGAGCCCGCCTGGTTGAGAAGGCAAGTCGGCGTGGTGCTTCAGGAAAACTTTCTGTTTAACCGCTCAGTACGCGACAACATAGCACTGGCTGATTCGGGTGCTTCTATTGAACGGGTCACTGCTGCCGCCCAGCTGGCAGGTGCCCATGACTTTATTCTTGAATTGCCTGAAGGTTATGACACTCAGGTTGGTGAACAGGGCAGCACCCTCTCTGGTGGGCAGAAACAGCGTATTGCCATAGCTCGGGCATTACTGACCAATCCGAAAATTCTGATATTCGATGAGGCCACCAGTGCGCTGGATTATGAGTCCGAACACATCATTCAACAGAATATGAAGCGGATCAGCCAGGGTAGGACGGTTTTTATTATTGCCCATCGTCTTTCAACTGTGCGGGATGCTGACCGCATCATTGTCATGGAAAAAGGTCGTATTGTGGAAGAAGGCGCTCATGATCAGCTGGTTAAGCAAGGCGGACATTACGCCCGGCTGAATGCCCATCAACATGGTTTGCGGGAGGCTATCTGATGGTCAGACCAGTTTGGGAAAAAGCGACCAGGTTCCTGTTGACCAGAACAGAAAAACAGGAAGCATTGCACAATACACGACGCCAATTTCTACCGGCAGCTCTGGAAGTGGAGGAAACACCGGCGAACCCGACCAGCCGAATAATTGTAAAAACCATCATCCTGTTATTCACAATAGCCATTGTGTGGGCTTGCGTGGGCAGGATTGATATTGTTGCCACAGCACAGGGCAAAATCGTACCGGGCGAGCGCGTAAAAACCATTCAGCCGATGGTGATAGGTGAAGTACAGGCCATTCACGTTCGGGAAGGCGATGAGGTGAAAGCTGGCGATCCACTGGTTTCTCTGGTTGGCATTGTGACCGAGGCAGAACTGGTCAGGCTGAAAAAAGAAATAATCGCTCTTGAGCTGCAACTGGCCAGACAACGGGCGTTTGTTAGTTATCTTGATCAACCAGCCCAAGACCAGCCGGACAGTATCCGGGTACCCCAATATAAGGCAGCTGACCAGTACTCGAGTGGCTCGCCGTCACAGGAAACACTGGCTTTTGAAGAACAGTTGCTTGCCCAGCAGATAAAAGACTACTTAACGGCTTCAGACACCCTAAAGAGCCAGCTTAAGAGTAAAGTGGCTGAGCAGCGGACTATTGAAGCTATCGTCAGCAAGCTCCAGCGGATTTTACCCATCATTGAAGAGCGAACACTGGCACTGGAGGGGCTCTACAAAAAGAACTTCGGCTCAAGGGTTCAGTATCTCGAACTGGAACAGCAACGCATAGAGCTGGAAGAAGATATCAAGGCACAAAAAGCGACGGTTCAGCAGCTGGTCGCAGAACAGGAAGAGACTCAAAACCAGCTGCACAGCCTCCATGCCCAGAAACGCCGGGAGAGCCTGGATCAACAGGAGCAGGTTCGTCGCCAGCTGACCAGCCTGAAGCAGGAAAGCATCAAGGCCCAGGAACTGCATGACCAGCAGAAGATTGTTTCGCCCATAGACGGCACAGTGCAGCAACTCCAGATACACACTATTGGAGGTGTCGTTCAGCCTGCACAGGCACTGATGCAGATCGTACCTAAAGAAGCAACCATGGAAGTTGAAGCCTGGGTGCTGAACAAAGATATCGGCTTTGTGCAGGAAGGCCAGCGGGCAGAGGTGAAAATCGACACCTTCAACTTCACCAAATACGGTCTGATTGGCGGTGAGCTGATCAATATCTCCGACGACGCTGTACCCGATGAAAAGCAAGGCTTGCGGTACCTGGCCAGTGTTCACATAGAGAAAGACTGGATGCTGGTAGAGAAAAGGAAAGTGAATCTGTCGCCTGGCATGAGTGTAGCTGTGGAAATTAAAACCGGGCAGCGGCGATTGATAGAATACTTTTTGAGTCCGCTTTTGAGGTTTAAGCAGGAGAGCATCAGGGAAAGGTAAAGCCTTTTTCTGGGCAGTCTATTTTATTGATTCAGTTACAGGTAGAGAGAATGAAGAAGAGAAAAGTAAAACAAGAAATGCAAGAACTACTCAACAAAGGTATGGGAAAAAGTGAAATTTACAAAAAATATCAGGATAACGGCCTACCAGAGAAAAAACTGGCCTTAATGGTAACTGCACTTCCTGATCCTTTCTTGTGCCAGAAGTATGAAAAAATGAATAACCTGCTTATTCTTATAATGTTCGTTCAGGCAAGCATCGCAGCTCTGATTGGTTTCAATACGGGGGCCTTGTTAGGAGGACATAACATTATCCTTTTTGGTCTGATCAGTATTGCTGTGCCCGTACTGTTTATTATTGGATTCTATCGCTATAGCTTAACAGCCTACAATGCTTTTCTTATCCTTGGCATTATCCAGTTTCCCCGCTTATTCAAAGATATAGGGCAAGTGCCAGTTTTTACCACTTTGGTCGTTGTCTTTTCAATACTGAGCATGGGCTACGTCTGGTTTTTGAAAAGTAGGCTTTATCCAGACAGTGGGCTGTTTGGTGTGAAGAAAAATGGTGGTAAGTATTTTCAATTGACGCAGTAGCATCGAATTATTATTGCCCTTATTTTTATTGTTGCTGCTATGGGCTATACCTGTATGAAAATAACTTTTGACCTAAAGATGAGTAGTGCCAAGCAATTGCTTCTTGGAATTGCGATTACAGCTAGCATTGTTTTTTGTTATAGCTACATTAGTCAAATAACCAGGTCCGAAAGTGATCATAATTCTGCAGCTTTGGTTTGTGGAAAGGTGGTCAAGTCATTTTGGGCATCTTCCAAAAGAGGTATATCTGCTTGGCTTATTGAGCTTAAGGATAAGGAAAAAAATACTATTAGAGTCATAGATAAAAAACTTGTTTCAAAAATAAAACAGCTAGATATTAAAAGAGGTGATTATTTATGTATTAAATATATAGTTGCAGATTACTTGTCAAATGAGGACTTCGTTTTCCAGATATATCGCAATAGCGAATATTTATTGAATGAAAAGTATGTCATGGATGTGTACTTGAAAAAACCTTCAAGACTATTAGCCTATATCACATTGTGTCTACTATTTTTTTCTTTGATGCTAACAATTAAATTCCATAGGTAGGAATATGTCAACAATAGGGATCAGTAACGCTGAGGCTGCGGTTCGAATACTGCAAGGCCATGGAGCCTCAACTTCAATTGCATCAGCCGCAGACAGTTATTCAGATGGTGACTACCTCAAAGCAGGTTCAGATTTGATAGCTGCGCTTGATGCCTTAGCTACAATGGCTGATGCAGCTGAGCTTGCAGGCAAAACGATAGGCAAAGCCAATATAGCTGTTCTAATAGCCCAAGTGCCTGCGATAGTTGAAAAAGCTTATAGCGAGTTAAATAACGACAACAAATTAAGTGATGCAACAATCCAGGACATTTTGGGCTTAGGTCTTGGAACTGCAGGCATGTTTGCAATGGCAGCTGGCTCAGTCGGTTTTGCATTGGCCGCAACAACTGTTGGAGTAGCACTCGGTGCATATTCTCTGGTGAGACCAGAAGAAGGTAGCCACATCTGGGATACCATTGTAGGTGATTTTGATGATGCTTCAAACTCGCTAACTTCACCTGAATCTTCAAACCAGCTAAAATCACCCACCGACCCGGTGTTTGTCATTTCAAACGACCCTAACATTACAATAACCGATGAGCCATTACAGTCAACAGATATTAACCTCAGTATTGAAACTGACAACGCCACCGGCGTGAAAGTTATCACCATAACCGATGAGAATGGCAAGGCATCTATTGTCACTGTTCAACCGAAAGAACCTCTGGATACCAGTGAGCCACTGAGCTTGAATGATCAGTTTGGCACTGCTGAGACCAGTGAGTCAATCATCGGAGTTCATAAAAATAATCAGTATATTTCAACAGTTATTGAAACCGAGGGACGAACGCTTGTTGAGTTTGTCAATCCAGATACTGGCGAAACCTACTACGTTAATACCAAGACTGATGAGATTACTCAGGGTGCCTTGAGTAATATTAATGAATACACTGGCCCTGTAGACAACTCCCTCCTCGACATCGACACCCACACCACCCAGGGTACTTCCGAAAACTCGCATTTCGATCCAGAGCAGTCATCCAGCCTGATTGGTGAGGGGTATCTGGAATACGACAGTAACTGGTATGCGCTCTCTACCGACAGCATTGTAAACGACAACGGCATTCACAACACCCTGATTGGCGATATCATCGGTAACGGATTACGGCCCGGTAACCATAACCTCAATCTGGAGTTCGACTATGGTCTGGGTTCTGCCCTGGAACAAGACCCCCTTTATAACTTCGATACCTTCGATGACTTTGACCTGGGCTCCCTGAACAGCGCCCAGAGCAATGCGTTCGATACTCTCTTTATTGATCCTCTGGTACTGGATTTGAATGGCGATGGTGTTCAGCTGGAGCATTTCGACCATGCGAATGTCTTCTTTGATATTGATAATGATGGCATCAGGGAACAGTCGGGTTGGGTGTCGCCTACTGATGGTCTGCTGGCTGTTGATCTGAATAACAATGGAAAAATTGATGATGTCAGTGAACTGTTTTCGGAGTATTACAAAGGTGCCAAAGGGCAGGATGGTGCCCCGGGTGAAACGCCTTATGCCAATGGTTTTGAAGCACTGAGAACCCTGGACAGTAACAGTGATGGTGTGTTCAACAATCAGGATGCAGCCTGGTCTTCTGTCAAGGTCTGGGTGGATGCGGATGGCGATGCTGTGTCGGATGCAGGTGAGCTGAAAAGCCTGGAAGACGCTGGTGTTGTTTCCGTCAACCTGAATGCCAAAGAAGAATCCGGGGAGATTCTGGATGGTAACGAGGTACTGGCACGGGGCGATTTTGTCCAGAATGTGAATGGCGAGCTGAAAACCCGGGAAGCCATTGCCGCTAACTTCCTCTCCAATCCGGATGGACATACCTTTGTCACCGATGGAAATGGCAAGAAAGTGTCTTCCCAGAGTGGTTTCAGCAGTTATGCGGCAGGTGACGCAGGTGAAACTGTGGATGTTGTCGCCAAAGGCGTTAACTCGGCTTATGGTGGTCGTGGCAATGACACGCTGATCGGTGATGCCGATTCCAACTGGCTGGCCGGTGGTGGCGGTTCCGATTCCTTTAATGCCGGAGCAGGCGACGATGTTCTGTTGATTGACGGTGATGATAACCCGAACAATATCCAGGGTGGCGATGGCATTGATATTGTCAAGGTCCTGGGTACTAAAGGCGTTACCCTGAACCTACACCAGTCCGGGATAGAAGTCGTTGAAGGTGGCCGGGGGAATGATATCTTCGTTGGCGGCGGTGGCAGTAACGTCTTTATCAAGGGCGGCGAAGGAAATGACGTGATCTCTGGGGGCCTGGCAAACGATGCCTTGTCGGGTGAGGACGGCAACGACTCTGTTTATGGTGGCAAGGGCAATGATATTGTGCGGGGGCATCGTGGCCGAGACCGTTTGAGTGGCGGTGAAGGCAATGACGTTCTGGAAGGTGGGCTGGACGACGACATCCTGTTGGGCGATGCCGGTAATGATGTACTGAATGGCGGTCAGGGTGATGACCGTATTGACGGTGGTGAAGGTGTGGATGTCGCAAGGTTTTCTGGCAGCTATTCAGACTATCGAATTACCCGAACCTCCGAGGGCATCTGGGTTACTGATACCGTGAGTGGCAGGGATGGCTCTGACTTCCTGACGGGCGTTGAGAAGTTCAGTTTCAGCGATGTGTCCACCGTGGATGTCAACCTGGAAAACTACTATTGGTGTGGGCTTCAACCTCCAAGAAGATCAGGTTTTAAGGGCAGTGCTTATTCACTTTGGTTACAGCACGGGGTATCCTCGGTGAACCGCCCGATGTGGAACTGCATGCCTGTGTAGGGAGAGCTCCCGAATATAACAGTTATTATACGGCTTTTTTGCTTTTCTCTGATATTGTGACGCCATAAGGCCAGTCATATGGTGGAATTTCTGTCCAATATTTTAAATCTGGTATTTCTTGAACTTTATCTAATGCTTTGACAGCAGCCTCGTATGTGTCAA
Organism: Endozoicomonas sp. ISHI1; assembly: GCF_024606225.1. Lineage (GTDB taxonomy): Bacteria > Pseudomonadota > Gammaproteobacteria > Pseudomonadales > Endozoicomonadaceae > Endozoicomonas_A. The sequence continues at coordinate 18,911 of NZ_JAGRPU010000047.1, forward strand.
ATTTATGAAAGTGGACTATTTCTTTATCTATTGTTCCATAATCATCATAACTAACGACATTTACTGGTTCACAAACAATATGGAATTTATTATTTAAACTTCCAATTCCAATACGAACATCCAAAACTCCAGACAAAGATAAGTCATTATCAAACCCAGCAAGTTCTCTACAAACAAATGAATCTATTAATTTAGTTATATTTAGAGCGTCTTCTAAAGGCAGTAAGCTTGACTCATTAATACAAAAATCTGGAATTTTTGGCTTCCAATCAAAAAGATAATAGCCTTCTAAAAATCTAAAGTTCTTAATCACTTTCTCTATTGTTCTTAATATTTGTTCAAACTCATACTTAGAATCATTTAGATTTTTATATTTTGCATAAGGTGTAAAAATAAATTCCTGTTCATTTATTCTGTTAATTTCTTTACCATTAACCTTGTAAAACTCATCAATTAGATAACTTTTACTTGCTTCGGATAAGCTTAAATCTTCGACAGGTACGTAAGAGTTATTATTACTGTTTTTCGAATATAAGGTCAAAGCTACACTATAAGAGTCATCATCGAAGAATCTTATTAATGATACAGTCCCTGTATATTTAGCACTTTTATCTAATTCTTCAAAATGCAAATTATTGGAAAATGGTTTTTCTGAAAATGGCAATTTTTTAAATGGCAAATCATTCGGATTTGTGTATCTTTTTCTTATTCTTTTATGATCCATTACTTACCCCCTTATTGGAAAATAGATATTGTTTTTGTGATCCTTGCTAAGTCGTATACGTATAACGCAGAGCTAAGCGGAAGCGTTTATGTTCATCTCTGACAATTATATATAACTTTGCCTGAAAGGGTACGAGTCTCTTCCAATATGAACTGAGCCTGAAGGTGAACCCAGTTTCCAACATGAAATGAGCCTGTAAACTCCAGCACTTTCGTTCATGATGAGAGGATGAAGATCATCATGAACACCACTTTCATCAAAACACTGAAGGACGTGCAAAACCCTCTCTAGCAGGCTCTCTGTCTGAATCCGGGCTAGGATTCCATGGATGAGGCTGGATTCAAGCAATAAGTGCAAGCGACTCCCCGGTGCAGACTTCAAGCTGTGTTCGCCCACCTAAGACCTTTCGAGGCGTGGTATTAATCAATACCACCGTGGTGCGAATATCCTCCCTTGCGGAGACGACACCCTTATTGGTAATGCGGGTTCGAACTGGCTCAAGGGCTATCGTGGTAATGACACCCTGTCAGGTGGCGACGGTTATGACATTCTGTTTGGTGGCTTGGGTAATGATACCTTAACGGGAGGAACCGGTAAGGACTTCTTCATCATCAAGCCGGAAGAAGGTGCTGTCGATACCATCACAGACTTCCACAATGGTGGTCCTGAAAATGAAGAACCAGCAAGTCGCCCATATTACTGAGCAGGACTTTACCTTTATATCGGATGAATCCTTGTTGGATGCCTATCTGGATATGTTGGCAAATTCAACGATCTGGACGGGTGATGATAATGTTCAAAATGGTCTGCTGCCCGATAGTTTGGGCAATATGACGTATTTTGCACAAGGGGGGAACGATGCCATTGGTGCTGTGACAGGCAATGATGTTCTGGATGGTGGTGATGGTAATGATTTCATTGATGGTGAGTATATCACCAACACCCCGGGAACGGATTGGCTACAAGGTGGTCAGGGGAATGACCGACTGGAAGGAGGAGGCAGTGATGACTTGCTCTTTGGAGGAAGCGGAAACGATCTGCTGCTTGGTGAAGACGGTCATGATCGTTTATTGGGTGATTCCGGCCAAGACAACCTGTTGGGTGGAGAAGGCAATGATGTGTTGCAGGGAGGTGATGGCGACGACCTTCTGCAGGGTCAGGGCGGTGACGATACCTTGTACCTTGATGGTGACTTGGGGAATATTGACCTTTCTTCAACGGGAGCCAATGTAGTAACAGGGTTGCTGGGAGGCTCAGGCTCAGACACTTATATTGTTTCAAGGGATAAAACAGGCTCTCAAAATCTCAGCTTGAGTTCATCCAATGGTGTGATGAGAATGTCATCGACCAACTTTATTGCCGACTTTGATGTGAACGCCAATGGTGACAAGATTGACTTGAGCCAGCTTGAGGGTGTCCGGGGCTTTCAGGATATTACTGTCACTCAAAGTGTTATTAATGGACTGGCGATTGCCCGCCTGACTATCAATAATGCGGGGCAGGAGTACTTCGTTAACCTCTTTAATACGACAGCGGCCAGTGTGACTGCAGATCATTTTATTTTTGCCAATAGCCAACCTTATGGGTTGGTAACCGACGGGGATGATACTCTGGTCGGCGACGCTGGAGGCAATTATATCGATGGAGGTTCTGGTGCTGATGATATGACAGGCAGAACCGGGGACGACACCTATATCGTTGACGATATCGGCGATAAGGTAAATGAACTGGTTGCCGGTGGTTTTGATCATGTGATCAGTAGTGTCAGCTATGCCCTTGATGCAGAGGTTGAGAGTTTGACCCTGACAGGCAATGAACATCTGATGGCTACAGGTAATGACCAGGATAACCGCATTGTGGGTAATGCCGGTAATAACCTGCTCTCTGGCATGGGTGGCATAGACACTCTGGTGGGCAACGAAGGTAATGATATCTACGTCATTGACAATACCTCCGATCGACTGGTTGAACGCCTGAATGAAGGTACAGATACCGTCATGTCATCGGTCTCCTATACCCTGGGTGATCATCTGGAGAATCTGACACTCTCTGGCTCGGAGAATATCAATGCAACAGGCAATGAGCTGAGCAATATTCTGACCGGTAACCAGGGGCGCAATATCCTGAACGGTTCTGACGGAAATGATGTACTGACAGGCAAGCAGGGTAATGACTACCTGATGGGGGGTGAGGGTAACGATACGTACCGGTTTGCTGCAGGTGATGGTCTGGATATGTTGAATAACCAGAGTACCAATGCTTCGGATCATGATGTTCTGGAGCTGGAAGGTATCAGCAAAGAGAATATCTGGCTGATGCGTTCTGGCAATAATCTGTTGATCGATGTTGTGGGTTCCAACGATGCCATTGTCATTGAAGATTGGTATCGCGATACAAGTCAGCAGTTGGATGAGATTCGTGTCAATGATGCAGTGCTTCTTGCAAACAAGGTTGACAGCCTTGTAACTGCAATGGCTGGTTTCAGTGCTCCACCTGCGGGCAACGCTCAGCTGTCACAGGATACTCGGAATCAAATCGATCCTGTAATCACGGCCAGTTGGCAAGCAGCATAACTTAAGTTGAGTTAAGCAATCTGCAATGATGGTAAGTTCTCTGAGCGGTACTTATCATCATTGTTTCCCCATGATGTAACGTAAGAAATTTTGGGAGCCGAGTACTACTCAAAACAACCCGCTTGGTCGAGGACCAATCAAATCAGCATGATGGGCCATAATCAGCAGAGTGGGTATTTCTTAGCGGTGGGTAGGTCCATTTCGAACAGTGCCACTAGCAACTCTCGCCATCATCGTAAACCACCTTCAGAAATAGCCATGCCACCTAACAACTCGCTTGACGGGACTGTTCCGCTACCCGTCAGCTTTGAGGTTAAGCGCATCTGAGTCATCATGCTTATACAGTAGAATTGATTATGTTAGAAAGTCTTTCTCTATTGTTACAGATAAAAGTGACTTATATTCACATTGACTTGTCCTAACATGTATATTCAAAACTACGTAATAGGTGTTAGGATGTTAAGAGATAAATTATTATCAGCAGTATTTCTTCTTTGTTTAATAGCAAAAGCAAGTGCTGATGAAAAAGAGTCTAGCTCTGAAGTAATTGAAATAACAACGAAGTATGTATGTAGCCTTCTTGAAGGAAATTACGTTTCCTGTAAGCAGGAAATCATATCAGAGGAAGAAATCAGATTAAAGCTTCAAGATAAAATACAAAAGAAAATGGATCATACCTATCAAATTGTTTATAAGACACCAGTTGGAGGAACTACTCCTGATAGCTTTAATTTAGATAATGATGTTAATAACAAAAACAGCTCTATTCCTGCATGGAGCAATCCTGTAGTGACAACATTCTCAGTAACATCTACAGTCGCAACAATTGCGGGCCCCTTCGTTCAACTAGTTCAAAATACATGGAAAAGTTGTAAAAAAGGGCAAAAACCAGAAGCATCAGATATTTCTTGGGCCTGCATCGACGTTATTGCAAATGGATTGAATGTAGGAATGTTATTAACTCAATATTTTGCACAAGACGTCTCAATTGTAGTATGGGATTATTTATCACAATCAGCCGCAATGGTTATCGAGATAACCATCATTGGAAGCAGTATAGTTTTCTACTTTAAACATAAAACAAAACACGCTCACAATGCAGAATATCTGCCAATCAACTAAAAATGCTCGCTTAAATCGGGTAAGGGCTGGCCTTTCTCCAGCCCTCCCCACAGCACCCGGCATGCGGGTCCGCACCGGGCGGTTCACCGAGGATGCTGAAACCTGATCCATGACTCTTTCAGGGAGACAAACCCGATATTTGCAAGATAAATGTCGTTGAGTGCCTGCTGTGTTGCCCAGCAATGCATACATTCAACACCCACTACAATATTGTTCTGATAAGGTTCGATTAAGGCCTGAAGAGCTGATGGATCAGCCGCTATTTTCTGGTGAACCAAGGTGTCGCCTTGCTAATCAAGAATACAAACGAAGAGCATTCGGGCATGGAGATCAATACCACAGTAGTAAGGGTGAGAGTTGGTGTAGAATCTCATTGGGTCTTCTCCTTTTTTGGTTTGGTCGCCTATTAGCTTACTCAGTAAGCTGGGGAGAAGGCTCAATAGGTACCAATTGGTTCCAGGTGTCGCCTTCGGCGCACCTAAACCAGGCGTTGGCCCTTTCGCATATGAATAAACTTGAGGAAGAATAATGAGAAAAACAATACTTGAGATTTACGCATTACTTATATGTTCTGTAACTCTCATATGTTTTGCAGTTACATCTGGGATAATGCTTTACAATTTAGTTAGCGTAGTAAGTCCAGAGTTTGGTTTGTCTTCACATGATTATAAGCGTCTAAACAATAACGATAGATATTGGAACAATATCAAACCCTCATGTGGAGAATATAGTAAAGAAGGCTGTGGTGAAGCCGGAAAAAGACCTCCAGAAGGAGAGCTTACTAAAAAGAGAGAAGATGCAAGAAAATTAGCTCTTGAAGTAGAAGCTAGAAGTTCAATGCAGACATTTATTAAATCTCTAATCGTAGTAATAATTGATATTTTAATATTTATCCCTCATTGGATAATTGGTCGTAGAGCGAGAGAGAGTAATGGCTAATCGGGTAAGAGTTGATCTTTCTTCAGCTCTCCCCAAACCACCCGGCATGCGGGTCCGCACCGGGCGGTTCACCAAGGATAGTGAAACCTAATCCATAAGTCTTTCAGCGAAACAAGCCCAAGTTGTGCGAGGTAACTGTCGTTGAGTGCCTGCTGTGTTGCAAAGGTTTTGCTTAACCGGTAATACCCTTTGCTACTGATTGCGATCCCGGCGGCTTTGATGTGATCAACGCCCAACCTGACCAAATTTCGATAGCGGGTTTTCGGTTTACGCCACTGCTTGATAAAACAGCAGCGAATACGCCGACGTATCTATTGATCCAGTAGCGATATAGGACGGTAATATTCGGTTATTCTGAAGTAACCCATCCAGCCCCTGATATATTCGGTAAGCTTTCGCAAACGGTAGCTCATTGATACACCCCAGCTGCGGCTGGTGAGTTAAAGGACTTGCCGCCTGAAGCAGAGCAGGCTCTTCTCTGTCCACCGGATTTTTCTTACCTGTAAAGGTGAAACTCAGGAACTCTGCCTTGGTGGCTTTCACCACCTTGCTTTTGGTTGGATTTACCGTTAATTTCAGTCTTCGTTCAAGGTAACGGGTAATGCTATCCATCACTCGCTCCCCTGATCGTTGACTGCCAACGAGTATCACAAAATCATCACAGTAACGTGCGAAACAATGACCCCGGTATTCCAGTTCTTTGTCCAGATCGTCGAGAAGTACATTTGACATTAGCGGCGAAAGAGGGCCGCCTTGTGGCATACCTACCCGAGTCGGGTAGCATTGCCCATCAATCATGACGCCAGTACGAAGGTAGCGGCCTATCAGTTTTAATAGGCGCTTGTCGTTAATCTTACGAGAGACTCTCGACATAAGGACATCATGGCTAACAGTATCAAAGAATTGACTCAGATCAACGTCAACTACCTGATGCAGCCCCTGTTTGATATAGCGTTTAACCTGTTGCACGGCATCTTGTGCAGATCTTCCCGGTCTGTAACCAAAGCTGCTGTTTGAAAATTCGGGATCAAAGATGGGGGGTCTATGTCCTTGGATTCACCCATTACTGTACTCGCAACCGGAAAGGGAACTTTCATAGCCTTTGCAAGGTGTATCGGTTTATGGAGAGATATTGGCGCAGGATGCTCAGTAAGCGAAGCCGAAAGGGCAAGGTGACTTGGGAGGCATTCAATCGCCTTAAACAGATTATGCCGTTACTGAAACCGAAGATAAGAATCCCCCTTCTGGAAGTTGCGTATTAATGCAGTGCTGTAAGTCAAATGTCGAAGAGCCCGGTGCGGGAAATCCGCACGCTGGGATCTGAGGGGGTTGGAGTTATAACTTTTAGCTCCTTCTACCCGATGCTGAGGGGGAGGTTCCCTTGGGCGACTCGACTGGGGGGGGAGTTACAACTTGTAGCTCCTTTTACTCGGTGAGCAGAGTCGTGATGCTATGCCCTATCCCGATTATGTTGCAAAAATACAGGCAAAATCCTCTAAATATCTTAATATGTCTATGCATAGACCATTTTCTTGAATGCTCAAGGAAAGGAGGTTAGCTGTGTTTTATCAAAACTCAATACATCATCACCCCTTCTTGCTGGATTCAGTGTTGCTTTGTTCGTTGATTCAAGTGCAAAGCACTCACGCATTGACTACTTTTTTCCAGACAACATTTAAGAATCAAGATGATAGTTATTCATTGATAGCTGAAGGAGAGGTTACAACTGGTATAAATACCAGCCAAATTAGTTGTAAATCATCTGATAACTCAATGCCTCAATCAGAAATGTGGGATCATCCCGAAAAGTTCTCATTTACAGACAACCAGAGTTTATGTCCTCAAGTAAGTTTTCCTTATTTAGGAGAAACTTCATTTTTTGCATTATTAATTGATAATTGTTTACTTTCTGGAGTTTCCTTAAATTATGCAATATCTGAGTTAAAAGAAAATTCAATTATTTGGTTGGATATTCCAACTCTTAAATTAAGTAATTCTAATAAAGGAATAACTCCTGTTTTTCGTGTTACTAGATTTAGTGGCGATGAAAATCAGTTGACAATCAAAGCTCAACCTGTAAATTGTGATCAATGTCCCTACCGTCCGGGGAGTGATAGATCTGATAGTCAATGTTGTGGTGGCTGTAATGACAATAGTGAGTTAATAATTTTTGATTCTGCTGGAGACAGACCGGGTTTATCCATTACTAAAGCTCGAGAGTATTTATTCGAGCCTGTAGAAATAAAATACAAAAAATCAACTAATGAGGTGCATTTTGATTTCAATACGGCACAAGGCGTGTTTACAAAAAAAATATCTCATTATCGCCATGAGCCACTTATTTCAGAAGGTTTACAACCCTTGGCTATACCTTTGGCTCTGTTACTCTCAGCAACCATTTTAGTTCAGTCGAGAGCCAAACAGTAGCAACATAACAAACACATGTGAGTCGTAACTCCGTCAAGGGGCCAGGGCAAATGCATGAACATTATTTAACCAGTCCAAGAACGTGACAAAGGTACTCCTCACTCCAACCACACGTTTTTCGTTTGTTCATAAACGGTAAATTAACCCCACATTACAAAGAAAGCCATATCCCTTAATACTTCAGGTTTCAAAACGGAAAGATCTATGAAACCTATAGAGCGCAAACAAAACAGCTAGTCTGGCAAGAACGAATGAACGACTGGCAAAAATCCGGACTTTCGGCCTCTGGCTGGGGTAAAAAGCACGATATCAAACAGCACCTGTTCTTTTACCAGAGGCGCAAACTGCTTGCTCAGCCAGAAGCGCCTGCAGTGTTCTGAACGGTTCCCAGACTGGTCATAAGCCAGAGTGGAAAAATTATAAATTAACAGGGAGTCTGAAGGTCAGCACTCGCTAATAACAGGAGCCGCAAGTTTTACGGCTTTGTTCTTTGATTTTTCTACTGGCTCCTTATGTGGCTAATTTCCCAATCTATGTCCCGTTCCTGACATAGATGTAGATTGTCGTGATGTCGCTTTTGTCCATAGTTCAGAGAAGAAATCGGAAAAATTTTCCAAAACTGTCTGGCATTGTTCAGGCCTGAATGCACAGGTTATAAAAACCATTAAACAGCCAGGTGCTAAATATGAAGAACCAAGCCCCCATAAAATTGCAAAGGTAAGGCTCGTAGCAATTATTGCTGGACGAACTTTATTAATAGAATCTGAATTGGTCAATTGAGTAGGCAATACTACTATTAATGGCTCCTTGTTATCTTTACTATCTTCTAAAGTCAAATATCGCTTGATGCTATCTTTCAAATATGGAAATTCATTAGTTAAGTTTTTTAAATTAACTATTTCACAGGAGCTGGGAATGTAATGGCCCCTGACAAGAAAAAACGGAGCAAGCTGATTAATTACAGACCAATTGTTATCAAAGTCATCATTAAAGATTTTCTTATCAATTGTTTCTCTTTCAATAACAGCATATTGACTTTTATTTTCATTAGCTGAACATATAAAAAAGTTTATCTGCTCAGAAGCAGAAGCATTGAATATAAAAAGATTGAAAGTTATCGCGGAAAGAATAAATAACGCTTTGTAAATAAATACCATAATATATGGATCCTGAGATTGATTCTATGATTTCTTTTTTGATGAATCTCGCAAAAGTAGACCATAAAACGCCACATAACAAATGATTCAAGTTCGTTCCGGGCTTTGCTCTCCACCCGACGACGTCGGCGGCGCGGCTGAACCAGGCGCGTGTGCCGGGCATGGCACTTAACTTGAGAAGTGAAGATCAGGTATTCGCAGAGCCGGAGGTTAGCGCAAGAGCAAGGGCGTTGCCGTGAGGCAGGGTCTGCGCGAGGAAAGTTAAGTGTCATACATCGGGAGGTCGGCATTTTGTTGAGGGAGCATCTGACAAAGGAATCATTCTGCTTGACCGCAATACAGAAGACCGAAAATGGCTCCTGCAACAGACCATCCATTGCCTTGTCAGCAGAAGGCATTGTAGTTGAATCTCGCCCCTGAAGGTCTGAACAGATATTGGAGAGTAATTGTCGGGGAAGTGATTTCGGATGACAGTTGTTAAACAACTGTCGTTGTCTCTGGATTATCCAGGGGGGGAACTGGTAACGGGAGACCCGATTGAATCCAAATCCATCTTTTGTTCACCTGTGATGGCGCGGCTACTTGAGAGGAATAATCTGGTACCGGTACTTAGCAGCTTCAAGGTAATAAAGGAGCCGCTGGCGTTAATGGTATGACTGTTGACGAACTTCCGCATTTGCTGAGATAGCAATGGCCAAACTGAGAGTGACTGCCAAACAACTAAGCCGTCGAACGAAGGCCGTTATCTTAAAGATCATTACAGAGCTAAGATGTGTGGGACGGATCAAAGCTGTCAGGCTCTGCCCTATCCGGATTAAGTGTCTTGCCGTTAATCTCTGCTAATCTGTGTCCTTCACTTATATAGATTGAAGTTATGCCATTGAGTGCCAAAGCAAAACCTCAGCCGACAAAGATTGATCATACTCGCAACACCCTGACTGACGCAGTTGATGCTTTGGGTCAAACCCGTGGTGAAATGCACCAAAGGTTTGACCAGTAAGACAAAGAACATGGTCAATTCAAACATGAGGTGAAAGAGCGGTTTAACTGCCTCGAACGGAAATTTGTTTAGAAATAATTAATGATGGAAAGTTGCGCACTTTTGAGTACGGTCATAAATTTCACCGTGAATGCATCGCAAAATGGTTTAAAAAAACATCCTGCCCATTTTGCTAATTTAATGTAATGACTGGTGAAATGGAGTGTAGCAATCCGTCTTCAGGCCCAGAAAGTTCAGACTCAGAAAGTCCAGAATCGGAAAGTTCAGGTCTGGAAAGTTCAGATCCGGAAAGTTTAGAAACGGATAGCTCCACACAAGAAAGTTCAGAGACTGATAGCACTGACTCTGAGTGCAACCCTCCACGCAGAAAAAAAAGACGCTATAGCTAAATACTTAGTTTTTGAAACAGGTATAAATCGGTTAGCCGGGGATCTCTAACCTCCGGCCCCTGCAGCACCTTGGTCTGCGGGTCCGCACTGGGCGATTCACCGAGGATAGCTAAACCTGATCTATAAGTCTTTCAGAGAAACAAGCCCAAGGCTCGCAGGAAAAATGTCGTTCAATGTATGCTGAGCTGCTTGTTAATCTGGCGTTCCTTGACTAGATTTACCATGGTTGTTTGAGAGGGAGAGCGATTCGTGGGCTTTTGCGCCAGATGTTTTTGTACTTTGTTCTGGCCTCAAGGAGATAACCTGCCTGGGTTTCCGGGAGCCTGACCGACAATGGCCCCGTCTGGGAGACCACGTAGCCAAGACGGCAGAAAATTGAGGATGAAAATTCGGTTTTGTGAGGAGAATAGCGAGCTATTTGACGAACGAAAGTGGACTTTCAGACTAAATTACCGCCGCCGCACGACTGCATGGATGCAAGAGCCAGAGCAACGCAGGAACAGTTGCCGTGAAGGGCAGTCTATTCTCGGTCAGGCTCCTGTTGGGTTGCCGGAGCCGTAAGTGTTTCGGTTAGCAGCGGTATTGATCTTTGTGGCCTTTGCACCGCTTAAAATGGGCTTTTATTCGGTTTGAGCCAAGTTAGAATTTCTACATCAGTTGAAGAGCGGTGATGAAGGTTGTAAGGTTTTTGTTGATTTTAATAGCTATACATTCCATAGCACTTCGTGCTGAAATGCTGTCTGAAACGAAAAAAGTATTGGATTTTTTTGATCAGAGCATAGAGAAAACATTCCCAGCGAGCTCAGATGAGTATAAAAAACATGAAGCCTTGAAACATTCTCTGAGGCTTAATATTGTTATTGATGAACTTAGGGTGAGCTTTTCAGTGCTTCACTATAAGCTAAATGCTTCTGCAACATCGGCTAAAGATGTGCTTTTGCAAAATCTACAGCAATCAATGAGTCAAGTCTTGCATGAACATGTATCTCAAGAACTTTCTACGGCGTTAATGGAGTTCAGTACAGTTATTATACATGGTGTAAGTATGAGTGATTACCTACATCCGTTTGAATCAATGGAGGTAAGAGATTTGAAAGTAAAAATCACATCTCTAATGGAACAAATATTAAATATTTTTCTCAATAGTCAAGATCTCCATGACTTTTATAGGTCTATTGGAATGGATGTCAGTTTTTCTGAAATTGTGGCTTTTTTACAATCTATTTTGTCTGAAAAGTAATTTATCCACATTAACAACAAGTATAGCAAATGCAACCAGTTCTTTCTGGGGTCTCCCCCCTACATCTGATGCGCCTTGATCGCACAGCAGAACCATACGTTAGATGAAGTTAGATTAATGCATGAGATAAGTAATATGAATATTGCAGGAAAAAAGCTACCTTCAATTAATACAGAAGATGTATCGCTATCTGATAAAAAGCAAAAAAACGAATGTGATGAAAATTCTAAGGAAAAACTTATTCCTCATAGAAAAAGTGAACCATTTTATGGATTGGAACTGAAAAGCAGGAAGGTTGAAGAAATAAGTTTGCATGATGGGCAAAAATATAAAAATCTCTGTATTACACCAGAGAGGCTATCTAAAAAGGGGGTTTTATTAGCAGATAAAGATGATCAAGAATCAATATTGAAAGTTGCAAATTTAATTTTCAAGGCGATGAATAACCCAAGTAATCCTTTATATACATTCTTATCGGGAGGAAACACTCCAACAGCCAGTGATGAAGCTAAAAGGATAAAAGTTAATAACTTTCTGGAATCTTATGATGAATTAGATCTTTTCATTACTCTTCATTCTAATGGAAAAAAGCTGGATACAAAGACTTTCGTTTCCGATGAAGAGCTTAATAGCACCTTTGAAAACTATGGTGTTGTGATTCTGAATGGATTGAATCCAGACAAGCATTCTACTTTAATGCTTGGTTGTGGTCATAATAATGATTATTGTGATCATTCAAACATAGATACTTTGGATATTCGGGCAAGTATCAAACCTGATGTTTTATTACAGTGGGGAGACAAAAGAGCAATTGAATATCTCAGTATATTAAATAAATATGATGAAATTGTTGATGAAGGACCTTTGTGTTCATTTATGAATTACTCGGATGATTATTTCTCGGCAGTAAGGTCATGCTTGGTTGAAAATGGAAAATTACGACTACCAAGCCACGTGCTTGATGAAAGTAAAATTCCATTAGACTTTATAAAAGATGGCTCTTCAAAGAGAAATAATTTTGGTTCACGTCACTTTTGCACAACCTATATCTACTCCCCTGGTTGAAATCACCTAACAAGTGGCTATGCTGCCAACTGCAGATTATCCTGCTAAACCGGCACTGGCCGAAGATTCGGCAGCAACTGTCATCAGGAACCTACCAACCCAAACCCATGCGGTGGGATGACCCCCACCAAACCGGATGAGAGCAAGCGCAAGATCTTAGAGTAGACATTAAGCCTCACCCACAGCACAAAGATCTAATCTTGTACGCCCTGAACAAACATCTTGTGCAGGGTGTTCACGTTTCGCATTATCTGCCCAGAAGTCGAGGAGCTTCCTTGTATGTGAGTGCAGAGACTTACCATAAGGGATAAAATGACATTACCAAACAGACTGGTTCCACTTTTCATCGCCTTATTTATTTTGGCTGTTCAAGGTGAGTTCTGCCGCCGGAAATGAATCTTTTTTGAGCTTAATGTCTACCCTTAGAGCGCAAGATGGCCTTCTGCCGCCTGTACTTTCAAATATCGTACTCAATAATCTGGCTGGGGAGCAGGAAAAGGGGAACCTTGGAATTGACCGCCGTGCCCACGACAGTGTTGTATTCCCAAACCATACGGTATTGGCAATGCCAGATGACATGCGTTAACTTTTCAAATTTGCTCATGCTACTTCCTTTGTCTAGTAGTTGTGGAGACAACTCAGAGATAAGGAGTAGCAGGGGTAGTTCATGGCAGGCGAAGCCAACCATTCACAGGGAAAAATCATGAAACCTCCTGAAAATATTGACCTGTAGCTTATATTTGTTTTCTTTTTAATACGTCTATGGTCTTATACCTGCACAACAGGATAAGGCCTCAGCATGAATGCTCACGATTTGATTTCACAACTCTCTATTATTAGTGACCCACGCCAAGCTTGGAAAGTCGGCCACAAGCTAACAGACATCCTTTTTCTGACCATCTGTGCTGTCATTGCCGGCGCAGAAGGCTGGGGTGAAATCGAAGACTTTGGTCATGAACGCCTCGACTGGCTTAAGCAGTATGGTGACTTTGAAGAAGGCATTCCTTCTAATGACACCATAGCGCGAGTCGTGAGCACCATCAGCCCAAAGCGGTTCCAGAAGTGCTTTATTGACTGGATGAATGCCTGTCACAAGGTCTCTCAAGGAGACGTTATAGCCATCGACGGCAAGACGCTCAGACGTTCTAACGATAAAGGTAAAAAACGCGGTGCGATTCATATGATTAGTGCTTTTTCCGCGGCCAATAACGTGGTGCTGGGGCAACTTAAAACAGAAGAGAAATCTAATGAAATAACCGCCATCCCCGAACTCCTGAAGCTCTTGGAAATCAAGGGTTGTCTTGTGACACTCGATGCCATGGGATGTCAGCGAGATATAGCCCAGGCCATAGTCGAAAAGGAGGCTGATTATCTGCTGGCGGTCAAAGGCAATCAGGGCAAGCTTGAAAAAGCCTTCGATCATCACTTCTCTTTGGAGAAGCTGAACCAATGGCAAGGTGATAGCTATATGACTCGAGAAACAGGCCATGGCCGCACAGAAAGCCGGATGTATTTTGTGAGTGATATCTTCGATGAGTTTGTGAATTTTTCCTTCGACTGGCCGGGTTTGAAAACCCTGGGAATAGCACTGTCATCGAGAGAAATTGAGGGTGAGCTGGTGAGCTTGGATGATGTCTGCATTCGTTACTACATCAGCTCTGCCGAGCTAACGGCTGAGCAATTGGGTAAGGCCAGCCGGGAGCATTGGCACATAGAGAATAAGCTTCACTGGAAACTCGATGGTGTGCCACAGGCACACGGACTGGCTGCATAAGGATAATGCAACAGAACTGTGGCTAAGCTTGGGAGGAGATGGTGGTATGGCCCACCGAAGTCTACTGTCGGAAGTCGGCTTCAAACCACTTCAAGCTGCGTGCATTAAGAGTGCTCGTGGTGAGCGTTGAAGAGACGTGCACCGATCAGGTGTGCAGGTGAGGAATGAGAAGACGAGTTATCGAACCCATGATGACGCATCGTAAACCAGAGATTCGACATCAAAAGCCAGCAGCGTCTAAGGTTGGTGATCAATTTACAGGTTGCTCCGAAGGCCGTGTAAGTGGTGTCCGGTGTAAAGTGGGCGTGATCTCATTCCAGGCTCCTCTCAGGAACTGTGGGAACCAGTCGTCAGACTGCCAAGGGAGAAACGCAAGTCATCAAAGTGATAAGCGTGAGAGTACCAATGTCTGGCACTGGGGCGGAACTGCCCGTATTAGTGTAGAAATACTTGTAATGAGTATGGAGCGAAGGGGCAGTGTTAAACGGTATCTGTCGGGTATCCAACTGCGAAAACAGGAGGAGATATCGTGACAGGTACACATCGATTCAACATCGACAAATGGCAAGTCGTCAAAGCCTATCAGTTGGTGAAAGCTAATAAAGGGGCAGCGGGTATTGACAGGGAGTCAATGGCCGAGTTTGAGAAAGACTTAAAGAACAACCTATACAAAATCTGGAACCGCATGACAGCAGGGAGTTACTTCCCTCCTGCTGTCAAAGCGGTCCCCATACCCAAAAAGTCAGGGGGAAAACGGTTACTGGGTATCCCAACGATATCCGACCGAATAGCCCAGATGGTTGCCAAGCTCTACTTTGAGCCTTTGGTAGAACCATTCTTTCTCAGGGATTCCTATGGGTACAGGCCGGGTAAATCGGCAATTGATGCCATACGTGTTACAAGAAAACGATGCTGGCATCAGGACTGGGTTCTGGAATTTGATATCAAAGGACTGTTCGACAACATTTCACATGAATTGCTGATGAAGGCGGTGAGCAAACACACCCGCTGCAAATGGCTGTTACTCTACGTAGAGCGGTGGCTGAAAGCGCCAATGATCAATGAGAGTGGTGAGTGTATAGAACGTACACAAGGCACACCTCAGGGAGGTGTTATCAGTCCGGTGTTAGCAAATCTGTTTCTCCATTACGTATTCGATAAATGGATGCAGAAGCACTATCCGCATGTGAAATGGTGCAGGTATGCAGACGATGGGCTGGCGCACTGTCGAAGTGAAGAAGAGGCTCAGGGTATGCTGTCGGCACTACGGGACAGGTTTGCAGAATGTGGACTTGAGTTGCATCCTGAGAAGACCAAAATTGTCTACTGCAAGGATGGTTCTCGTAAGGGGCAGTCTCAACACACCAGCTTTGACTTTCTGAGTTACACCTTCAGGCCGAGGTGGGTGCTGAACAGGAAACGACAAAGTCTTTTCCTCAGCTTCTCTCCAGCAGCTAGTAGGGGTGCGCAGAAGGCAATGATCAAGAAGATCAGGATGTTGGGTATCCGTAAGCGAACAGATTTAAGTCTTGTTGAAATAGCCAGATGGATTAATCCAATCCTGTCGGGTTGGATCAATTACTACGGTTGTTTCTATCGATCGGAGCTTTACAGAGTCTTCCGACAGGTTAACAAAGCGTTGATCTGGTGGGCGAGGCACAAGTACAAAAAGCTACAGAGACGAAAGACGAGAGCGGGCAGGTTTATGGAAAACATTGCCAAATCTCACAGCTATTTGTTTGCCCATTGGCGGGCAGGGATGAGGGGATCGATGGTTTAGCGGGAGCGGAATGAGTCGAGAGGCTCACGTTCCGTTCTAGGAGGGGCTGTGGGGGTAGTTCCCACGGCCTACTCACCTTGCGATGAGAGAAGACGAGAGTCGCATCCGAAGAAATGACGGAGCAGAAATTCTAGCAGGCTTTAGACATATTGCAGTCAATCTACTGAACAACACGAAAACCTTCAAAGCAGGTCTGAAGAGAAAACAAAAGAAAGCCGCTATGAGTACACGCTATCTGGCTGAAGTCCTTGCTGGGCAGGCACTTTCATGATTTTGCCGTGCAACCATTCATGACCATGTCGATAGGACGTGGGTTTTCACGATGCACTAAAAAAATACCAGTTCTTCCCGGTGCTTCGCACATCCACCGACTTAGCCGGAGTTTTTAAATCTTTTGTAAATGAAGTTAAAATGATATTTAGGAAGTGATTCTAGAGATTCGTTATGTTCCTTGAGATTCAATTATCGATGGTAAAAAAGAGACATGAGCCAAGGATATGCTCGTCTCAGACAGTTTGTCGGTACTCCTTTTGAAGTTTGGAGCGAACTATGTTGCGTATCATCAATATTCTGATCATCATCGGGATCGATTGCGTTTGCTTGTACAATTATATCTTGATCAGAATTTAATATCTGACTTTGACCTTGCTGTGTTGCCAGAATAATAACTTGGGGGTATAGAACTGTAGTCCTGTGTGACTGTAATATTGAGCGATGATAAGCAAGGGCATTTCTACAAATCGTATTAGTTACAGAGGCACCTACGGAACCAACTATTAAAGGTCGTTGCAATGAAGAAGGGCATAGATTTACAAAAAACATCATGTGTGCGAGAGCCGCTGAACCTGCACCTTGTAGTAACGGACTCAACGGGCCACTTATTCCTCTATATCTGCAATATGCTATCATTCCGGCAAAACAGGCACCGGCTGAAAAGATAGTGACTCCATTTGGATAGCGTATCATCAGTCTTCTTATTAGTCGCGGTATCCATTCACTTGGATAAAGGTTAGCAATCCAATTCATGCCACCAGGGAGAAGCGCCCCTGCATTACGCTGCTGCTCAAGTTGTTGCGAAAGTAACTGAAGTATTTCTTCATCTTCGGCATGCAGATAAAATGTTCGTTCCCCAACTCTGATCCAGCGCTGTTGCCAGTTGTATGGGGCTCGACCATTACCGTTGCATGCTCCTCCTGATGGTGGGGGCGTTGGTGGGGGGGGAACCATATCTGTACCCGCCATACAGATGGGGCATACATCTAAAAATGTGAAAGTTAGAGTAACTAGTATTCTAAAGTAATAGGGTAATATTTTGGCTTCATAAATAAACGACATATAGGCACCGAAAGCCATACAAAAACCTTATCCAGTCTATATGTGATCAGCTAAATATGACAAAAAAATCTGGAGACTGTGAACTTTCCCTATTGTGTTGGACACTCAAATTCCAACCGAAACGTGAGCTATATGCTTGCTTACAGTACTGGGAAAAAACTCGTCACTACATCAACGAATTTAAAAAAATATCTGCTGTTCGAATGTTTAAACCCAAAAAAAGGGTGAATGATGTCGCTTAAGCTTTCGACATTCATCCCTATCGTTTGGCTTTGCAAGGAGTATTTTGCAGGACTGCACGTGGCTGATAAGCACAAAGTCAGGACAACTCCAGCTGATGTGTATGCCGATCAAGGTCTTTACTGATAAAAATCAGGATTTTGTCGTCTTCCTATCGAAGTGTTTTGATCCGTCAGAGATACGTTGGGCAGGCCTTTTTACCCTTCTCAGAAGAGAGTTTGATAATCTGATCTTTTAAGATGAAATCTTCTGTTGCTCTTCGGGCGGGTGCTAAGGACTTCATCAAGAGTAGAAGACTTCATCCTGCCAACAAAATGTGCACCCTGACAGGTCATCTCGTAGTTCCAGACATAGTCGTCAGAGGTTCGACCAGATCGTGAACAGAGACTCGCCGCAAGTTGAGCGAACATCATGACAACAAGTTGGTCCGGCAAGATAGCGTTCTGGTTCTGGAGTCGCCATTATGACGATCGACGGCTCTCTGGAACGGGTGAGGGGAAATTACCCTGAGCAACTATTGGAAAAGCTGTTATGATACTTCATGCCTGTTCTTCTTGGTTTCTGAAATATCCGTCTTGACAACTGCTGTTTTACTGCTGACCAACAGAGGCAGGCGTCTCACCACTTTGCTTGTTTTTTAACCAGACGGCAGTTATGTGCATTCGGTCAATACGTGCTTTCACTCTGTTCTCAGTATTGTCAATGATTTGCATTTCAGGGGAGGCTGACATTCATGAGATTTATATGAAGTATGGTTATAAAAATGTTCATATATTATACATTGTGCAATTTCCTTTCGTGAATGGTCTCATTGAGTACTTAAACCGAATCTCCCACGAGCTTTTGATCCCAATGCTAGACTTTGTAGATTCAAGTCAAACTGACCTCCGGGACTTGGATGACTTAACCTTTTTAGAGTCCGAACTTGCAACCACCAGCAAAATTCATGCTGAGACACTTAGATGGCTCAATGAATGGTTGTTTAATTATTAGTCTTTTATTCAGGATGTATAACCTGTCTTCCCGGGGACCGTGTACCTCCGTAAACGCTAAACCCACAATACCTACTTCGCAATACTTAAGCGGAATATTTTAAAGATTCCGACTTGATATTCAGTAGCGATAGGTGTTCCGTGTTCGCGTCTTTCTCTAACACTGATCTGCTCACTAGCTGCAGGGACCGTTGGTGTGACATGACAAGCCTACCTGGAGGACAGTGGTGCTGGTATGGATTTGCGCAGGGGGGGCGGGTAACTGGCATTCTTGTTGTGGACGCTAGCTCTGCCATGCTAATTCGAGTTGAGCTCCCTCCACCTTCGGCGACTGAAGCAGACGCTGTGTTGTGATGCAGCACACAATAGTCAAGCAATACTGGCTTGTGCTCATAATATTGCTACTCTGGAGCATTCATAAAGTTAATTATTCATAAGGTGAACCTACGGCTATGCAGTGGAGGCTGGCATAGGTTATACCGAGGCTTCGGTAGCTGACATCGAGGGTTTTGCTAAGAACCAAGAGGTTTAATTTATGGCAGATTACAAAAGTCTGGCTCATACTTGATGGGGTTGTAAGTATCACATTGCCTTTGTTGCCAAAAAGCGGCAAAAGTCGTTTATGGAAGTTTGAAAAATTTTCCAGTTCCCGGGAACATTTTTTTCATGAGCTTGCCAAACGCAAAAGGAGTGAAATTGTGGGAGGGTATTTGATGCGAGATCACGTTCATATTTGCGTTCGCATTCCGCCGGAGTATTCTGTTTCCCGTATTGTTAGTTATGTGAAGGGTAGTTGTGTAATAGCTATTGCGAGACACTTCAAAGGTAAGCAGAGGGCTTTTTCCGGGGAGTACTTCTGGGTACAAGGGTATTTTGTTAGCATAGTAGAGCCTGACCAAAATGTGGCTCGAGAATTCAGCAGAAATCAGGAGAAAAATGATGAAACACGGGCTCAGCTAAAACTTGGTTTTGACTCGCGCCCCGGGGTGCAATAAAAGCCCTTACCCTTTGAGGGCGTCACCGAATAAGCCTCCGGCTTTGCCGGAGGTCAGCTAACTTACATGGAGGTATAAAAGACAAGAGATAGGCGAATCGAATGAAAGAAAAACTAATGTGTTTGTTTTTAATGTTCTGTTCCGTAACTGCCATTGGTGCTGGTTTTGAAAGGAAGTGGTTTTGGACTTATAGGGGAGCAGCAGAGACAGGTGATCACATAGTTGTTACTTTTAACTTGGAAACTAATAACGTTACAATAAATGGAGAAAGTATTTTCTCATCACCTCCTGACTTATCACAAATTGAAAATCCATTTTTGTTTTTGTTTGCTATGAATTGGGGTGTTATATTTCACTTGTCCCAACTGTTGGCTAGTAATAAAATTGGATCAGTTATTCCCTTTTATATCAATGTTAATGATCCTATATTCAAGCATGTTGCTGAAGGGGAAGATGGCAAAAGTTTGTTTTATTTTGATAAAAAAGCTGATATTACGTTAAAGTCTGGGATTAGATATAAGAAAATAGGATTTAAATCAAAGAATGGTTCTATGATTTGTATTTATATGGAAGAAATCAATGGTTCTGAATATACAATCAGAGCTGTCTTCATGACATCTGATAAAAAATATAAACATAGCTATAGAGATTTTAACTTTAAAAAAGATTTTGGTGATGGAGGTAGTGGTGGGGCAGGTCTGGTTTCAAATATGTTAACTTACGATTCTGAGATTTACTATAAACAACGAATGAAAAATAACTATTTAGACAAAAGTTTAGCTGATCCTTTTAATAACTATTTAGATAAAAAATTAGCTGACCCTTTTAATAAATCTTTAGAGTATAACAATATGCTTGTTAAAATAATGATTTCGTGTTCGTTATATTGGTTGTCAAGCGTTGGACGTTGATATTAAATCATCACAACATGAGAGTGCCTTTAATCGGTCCGCTTTTGGAGGCGGCCTCGGTGGTATTCCCGAAGAAAATAAACAGTATGACGTTGTGGTGGTGAACTCCATGTTCTTGGCGAAGAAGCCGGCGAAAAACTGGATATTGTTCCGGCACGAAGAGGCAGGGTTATTGAACTTCGTCCGAAGTACGGCTGCCTCTATACCGATACGGCCAGGTATCCATCCTTAAACGGTTGAATGTCGACATCAGTCGTGCGACACTGGCCAACTGGATGATATGGACGGTGCAGCTGCTAACGCAGCTCCCTTTGCATCGAAATATCTTGCCATTCGGCTTGGATCGTCCAGTCTGTTGAACATGGAGAGATAATCCATTGTCGTTGAATTCCGGGCGCTGGGTGAGGGTTGGCTGAGATACGTGGTTACATTTCCAGCCGAGAAATTGAGAAAGTTGTAAGGAGCATTCGCAAGCCCTTGCAATGCAGTTTCTGACTGTCACTGTTTGACCCAGATTAACTGGTCAGTGTCAAATCCAAGCTTATCGGATTGTTGGATAAACCGTTCTTTTAACTCCTGGCTTATTTCAGGGGTTCGGGACAGAAACCATAGATAACCCCTATTAAAACCGCTAACAAAGGCGTACTGGTAACCCTTCTGGTCCAGTTCGAAGATAACATAAGAGCCATAAAAGGGGCCAAAGAAAGAGACTTTTAAATAGCCCTCACCACTTTGTCGAGCGAACTTTGCTGTGCCTCTTGCCCGACGGTATTCATCGTCTTTTTCAGAGTAGCCAGAGTTGGTCACTTTTACGGTACCGTCCAGTTGTAAGGTGTACTCAGCAGTGACCTGACTCAGGCCTCGCTCGAAGGAGTGATCCAGTCGGGCAATTTCGTACCACTTGCCCATATACCTTTCAATGTCAAAAGGTGTTACTGGTTTTACGTGTTCAGGAATTCCTGTGCAGCCTGAGACCAGTGCAAGCAGGGCCAGACAGGTAAAGAGTTTCATAAATAATCACCCTTTTTTTTATTCAAGGTAGATGTACGGGAATTTTAAGGGATAGGATGCAATTAAACATCTATTGTCGTGAAGGTGGCGTTTTACCGCTACTAAAAATCTAACATAATCTGTAATTATGTAGACTTATCTACGCCGTCACCGTGGATGCACGACGAATCGTGTCTAACTCCACTCTTGCGTAGGGTTTAACGTCGAGCTGTAACGTGTC
>NZ_JAGRPU010000048.1 GCF_024606225.1 Endozoicomonas sp. ISHI1
GACACGTTACAGCTCGACGTTAAACCCTACGCAAGAGTGGAGTTAGACACGATTCGTCGTGCATCCACGGTGACGGCGTAGATAAGTCTACATAATTACAGATTATGTTAGATTTTTAGTAGCGGCAAAGCCGGTCTGTTCATTCTCAACCACCAGGATATGACTGCCTGGCAAGGGGTGATGACGCAGTACGTCAGTCGATAGTTTCAGAATCGGAAGTCCCATCATGTTTGCCTGAGTTTTCGGGCACAGTGGCCGGACGATCAGCCAGCCAGAAGGTGTTTCATTACCCGGGTGAAGATGAGCGGTGGTCAGGTGTTCTCGCCAGACACCAGATATCCACACGTTCCACGCCCTGCTTTTTCAGTAGCCGGGTGATTTCTGAGACCGTCTCTGCGGTCGTAACAACATCGTCCACTATAGCGAGATATTGATAGTGTGGCGTGCCCGTCATTGAGAAAGCATTCCTGATATTGCTCCTGCGTTTTGAAGCCTTAAGACCCTGTTGAGGGTCTGTGTGCTTCTGCCGTTTAATGAGTCCCGTTTCCAATTTGATCGATTGATAGGGCTGAAGGTTTTTCACCAGTTGCCTTGCGAGCAGCAGTGCCTGATCGAAACCTCTTGTACGAAGACGCTTATTGTGAAGCGGGACCGGCAGTATTGCCTGAGGCCACTCTCGACCATCATAGTGGTGAATCAGATTACGGCTCAATTGATCGGTCACGGGAGGAAGGTAGATCAGCTGCTGATGGTGTTTAATCTGTTTGAGAAGATGGTCAGCAGGAAATTCGTAGTTGAAGGCAGAATAACAAGCGTCGAACACAGGCTTTTTCTGGAGACAGCGGGCGCAAGAGTCCGGAGCATTAAGTGAAACAGGAATACCGCAGGACCGGCAGTGTTTTTCTGCAACCGGTAGTGACTTTATGCAAAGGTTGCAGACGGGCTGATTCATCGGTGTATCCGCTCTGCACAGCAAACAGCTCATGGTAATGAGTTGTTTAAAATTTAACCATTTGTAAATCTTGTTACGTTTTAACAATTGACGCATAGTCTCAATTAATTATCATCGATTCTGTTTTTAATCTTGATTTCTGATATCAGGCCTGACTAACAACAGAGAGCTTCTGCCCGGAAGAATCAGTGAAAAGCATGACTAACCCTACAAGCATCAAGGACTCATGTTCCAGCCAACTGCGCCATGACTGGACCTATGACGAAGTCGAAGCCCTGTTCCAAATGCCGTTCAATGATCTGATCTTTCAGGCTCAGCTGACCCATAGAGAACATTTTGATCCCAACCGGGTGCAGGTTAGTACACTACTGTCCATCAAGACAGGTGCCTGCCCGGAAGACTGTAAATATTGTCCCCAGAGTGGTCACTACAACACCGGTCTGGACAAAGAAAAGTTGATGGAAGTGCGCAAGGTTCTGGAAGAAGCCCGCCGGGCCAAGGCTTCCGGAGCAACCCGCTTCTGCATGGGGGCTGCCTGGAAAAACCCTCCTGAGAAAGACATGCCTTACATCCTGGAAATGGTGAAAGGGGTCAAGGAAATGGGTCTGGAAACCTGTATGACACTGGGCATGTTGAACGAAGATCAGGCGGGACAGCTGGCCCTGGCTGGTCTCGATTATTACAACCACAATCTGGATACCTCGCCGGAGTTTTACGGCAGCATCATCACTACCCGAACTTACTCGGATCGTCTTGATACCCTCGCCCATGTGCGTGATGCGGGAATGAATATCTGCAGTGGCGGCATTGTAGGTCTGGGGGAAACAGAAAGAGACCGTGCCGGCATGTTGATTCAGTTGGCCAATCTGCCCAAACATCCGGAAAGTGTGCCGGTTAATATGCTGGTTCGTGTTGAAGGTACGCCCCTGGCCGATGTCGAAGCAGTCGACGGTATCGACTTTGTCCGTACCATTGCCGTTGCCAGGATTATGATGCCCGCCTCCTGTGTACGCCTGTCTGCCGGTCGTGAAAACATGAGTGATGAGCTGCAGGCTCTGGCTTTTCTGGCGGGCGCTAACTCCATCTTTCTGGGTGACAAACTGCTGACGACCGCCAACCCCGCAGAGAGCCGTGACCGACAACTCTTCGACAAGCTGGGTATCAACAGCGATGACATCACCGGGCAAGAAGAACAGGCACTGGGGGCCATCTGCCCTCTTAGCGAGCAGGACGCTTTATTAAACAATGAATTGAATAATGAGCAGTATTACGATGCCATGGGTCAGCAGGTTTCCTGATGGCTTTTGACCTTGAGAAAGACCTTCAGGCTCGCCGGGCTCAAGGCCTTTACCGGACACGGAAGACGCTTGAGGTTCCTCAGGGGGCAGAAGTGGTAGTGGATGGCAAGTCTTATCTGGCTTTTTGTAATAATGATTATCTGGGTCTGGCTAATCACCCGGACATCAGTGCTGCTATGGCTCAGGCTACTGCTGATTACGGTACAGGCGGCGGTGCTTCCCACCTGGTAATCGGCCATAGTCGTGCACATCATCAGCTGGAAGAAGAGCTGGCAGAGTTCACCGGTCGTGAGCGGGTGTTGCTCTTTTCCAATGGTTACATGGCGAATCTGGGAGTCATCACTGCCCTTTTAGGCAAAGACGATGCGGTGTTTCAGGATCGTCTTAATCATGCCTCTCTGCTGGATGCCGGATTGCTATCAGGGGCAAGGTTTCAACGATATCTTCACAAGGATCTGGCCAACCTCGAAACCCGTTTGAACCGGACCGATGGACGGCGCAAGCTGATTGTTACCGATGGCGTCTTCAGCATGGACGGTGATCTGGCTCCTCTGAAGGCGTTATCGGAATTGGCTCATCGGCATGATGCCTGGTTGATGGTGGATGACGCCCATGGCTTTGGTGTTCTGGGTAAAAACGGCGGAGGCCTTGCTGAACATTTTTCTTTAGGTCAGAGCGACTTACCGGTTCTGGTGGGTACTCTGGGTAAAGCTTTTGGTACGGCAGGTGCCTTCGTTGCAGGGAGCGAAGCCCTGATTGAGACTCTGATCCAGTTTGCCCGAACCTACATTTACACCACTTCAATGCCTCCGGCCATCGCAGAGGCAACCAGAGTCAGTCTTCAAATTCTGAAGGAACAGAGTTGGCGAAGAGAACATCTGAATAAGCTGGTTAAATACTTCAGAAAAGAGTGTCAGCAGATGGGACTGAAACTTATGGACTCGCACTCTCCCATTCAGCCTGTTATTGTCGGGTCTGCTGATACCGCTATGGCGATGAGTGACGCTCTGGCAGCAAGGGGTATCCTGGTGACGGCCATTCGTCCCCCCACGGTTCCTGAAAGAACCTCAAGGTTACGCATTACCTTCAGTGCAGCTCACAAACAACAACATGTAGAACAGTTACTGTATGCACTGGAAAGAACGGTACGCCCGTTACAGGAGGAAGTAGCATGAGTTTACCCATTGTTCTGGTCAGTGGTTGGGCGATGCCTGCAACTGTTATGGAGCCTCTGGCGAGTGCTTTGGACGGCGATGGAAGAGTATCTGTGGTACAGCTGCCTGGTTTGGTTCGGGAGCGCAGAACCTTCGACTGGAGGCAACTGCTGGACTATCTGGACATGCATTTGCTGGACACCCCCGTCATTCTGGTCGGCTGGTCATTAGGAGGCACTCTGGCTTCCATCTACGCCAGTCAGCATCCAGACAAGGTCGCTGGTCTGGTGACGCTGGGTTGTAACCCCTGCTTTGTTAGAAACCAGGACTGGCCGGAAGCGATGTTGCCCCAGACCTTTGACAGTTTTTATGCCGGTATGCAGGAAGATCCTGTGGCAACCGTTGAGCAATTTTCAATGCTCTGCAGCATGGGCAACAGTAATCGAAAAGACGTCGCCAAACATCTGCAACGAGCGATTCGCCGGGACGCTGATCTGGAATCCACGATTCTTCTGCAATTGCTGAACCTTTTGGGTGCCAGTGACGTTCGTTCCCAGCTGGCTGATATCCGCTGTCCGGTGCTGCATTGCTTTGGCAGGGATGATGCCCTGGTGCCCGTTGGCACCGCTGTGAGAGTTGAGCAGGACTACCCGGGCCACAAAGTTCTGATGATGTCAGGCGGCCATTGTTTTTTCCTCGATCAGGGTTCCGGTGCCATCAGACAGGTAGCAGATCAGGTTAACCGCTTATGCAACCGAGGCTGACAGCAGCTGACTGTGGGGCAGAAGCCCGCATCAACAAACAAAGTGTTGCTGCCAATTTCAGTCGGGCTGCAACCACTTATGACTCCGCTGCGGTGCTTCAGAAACGTGTGGCCGCCAGAGCCATGATGGGGCTGCCAACCGGGACTTGCCCGGAGTATGTATTGGACCTGGGTTCAGGTACGGGTAGTGAGACTTCCTTGCTCTGCGGACATTTCCCCGATTCTCATGTTACCGGGCTGGATCTGGCTATGGGCATGATTAAGTTCGCCCGGTCGCAGTGTGACTCGGCGTCCTGGTGTTCCGGTGATATTGAATCACTGCCGTTTAAGTCAGAAAGCGTTGACCTGGTGTTCTCCAGTCTGGCTATTCAATGGTGCTCATTTGAGACTGTACTGGAGGAAACTTTTCGGGTACTCCGACCTGATGGGGTCTTTGTATTCTCCAGCCTGGCCAGTGGCACTATGGCGGAGTTGAAAGAGGCCTGGCAACAGGTTGACAGTCATGTTCATATCAATAGCTTTGACAGTTTTGAACAGCAAAAGCTGTGGTCGCTTGAATCAGGCTTCAAGCCACAATCTTTCAAACAGCAGACCGAAACTGTCTACTATCCTGAGCTGTTCCAGATGTTGAGAGAGCTGAAAGCGTTGGGGGTGAATACCGTGCATGGTCGTCCATCCGGTCTGATGACCAGGGGTCGTTTGACCAGACTGCAAGAAGCGTATGAGTCCTTCCGGGTGGATGCTGGTCTCCCCCTGTCTTATCAACTGTTGTATGGGATCTTGAGAAAACCTGCCGATGCCTAGAACGTTTTTTGTCACTGGCACCGATACGGATGCCGGGAAAACCTTTGTCACCTGTGCCATGCTGCAGGCTGCCAATAACAGAGGGCTGAAAACACTGGCTCTGAAGCCGGTGGCTGCGGGTGCCGACATGACCCCGGACGGACCAAGAAATGATGATGCTCTGAACCTGATGAGCGCCATGAATGTCGAGTTGAGTTATTCACAGGTAAATCCGGTGCTTTTTGCACCTCCCATTGCACCTCATATTGCGGCACAGGAAGAAGGGCGGCGTATCACTGTGGATCGTTTGACCGGCTTTTGCCGTGGAGCACTGATGACCCGTCATGATCTTTCCTTCATTGAAGGAGCAGGGGGTTGGCGAGTTCCCCTGAACGACCGTGAAATGCTGGCAGATCTGGCCAAGACGATGAATCTTCCGGTGATTCTGGTGGTAGGAATGAAGCTGGGGTGTATCAGTCATTCCCTGCTGACCGTCGAATCCATTTTGCAAAGTGGTTGTCAGTTGGCGGGCTGGGTGGCCAATCAGGTTGATCCCGACATGAGCCGTTTTCAGGAAAATGTTGAAGCTCTTAAGCGCTCAATTCATGCACCCTGCCTTGGTGTTGTCCCCTGGTGTTCAGAAGAGCAGTGGAGTAACGTGGTAGCCAGTGTTGATCTCTCTCGCTTGATGGTCTGATCTTTTTTCATAAGCAGGAGGCAGTTCCTGCTCATAACAGTTTTCTTCCTGCCTTCCGATAAAAATAAGCAGTGAATATCGGAACTTAATCCTATGGTCAGGAAAGTCGGCGAAACGCCTGCGTATCAAAATACAACGGACGCTCACCCTCAGCAGGTTCAGCCAAAGTCTGGCAGCTGGAAAGGACGCTTTAAAGTCACCATTCCAGATGGGCTAAAAAGGAAGCTGGGTCATCTCAAGAGCAGTCCATTCAAGCGTAGTTTTGGCCAAAGACGAATCAAAAGAATGACGATGGAGGAGGTCAAATTTCGATTGGCGCTCTTAAAACCTTCGAACTGGGCCAACCGGGCTGTTCCACGACTGGATGAGCAAATCAAAGGCAAGGTGGAAACAGCCTTGTCTTCTCTGAAAGAAGGAAAAACAGAAGCCTTTATGGAAGGTATTTTTTCTGTGCGGCAGCTGATGCATCAGAGAGCTTTTTATACGGGGGAGGGGCATGCTCAAGAAGATTTTCTGAACAGTATTGAGACAGAAATTCTTAAACACCCTAAACAGTCTACAGATCGTTTGCTGGCAGAGTTTGCTGATGCCGGAAGCTATCTGAACGGTCTTCGTGATGCTGTGGATAATGCCTATGACGACTTTCGAAGTGGCGATGTGCTGGCATCCAATCATCTTCTCACCCTGTCCAGTGCCCGAAGTTTTCTGGTAAAGCTGGGCCAGTTAACGCTTGGAAAAGAAGCTTTTGAGGAGTGGCTTCGAAAAGAGCCCGCCACTGATCAGGATATTCTGCACAAAGTAAGCGAGACAGTGAGCCGCTTGCCTCCCGGAAGACTGCAATAAAAAGCCATTATTCAGGTTTCTCTTCAAGTTTCAGTAAGTGATAAGTTTACTGGTTAACATAATACCTTTTTTGTTCCCTTCCCAGCCTGTCTTCCCTACCTTGCCCCGGCCTCGGTCAGGGCTTTTACGCACTCGGTATTGCCCTTCTCGGCTGCGATGGACAGTGGGGTGGCGCCATCCGGCAAAGTGGTGTTGAGATCTGCCCCGGCTTCGATCAGGACTTTCACGCAGTTGGTATGACCTCTCATAGCAGCGATGTGCAATGGGATGGCACCATTCGACAAGGCAGCGTTAAGATCCGCTTTGCCTTCGATCAGGGTTTTCATACAGTTGGTATTGCCGCTCCAGGCAGCGCAGTGCAACGGGGTGAAGCCATCCCTGGCTCGGGCGTTGATATCCGCCCCGGCTTCGATCAGGAGTTTCAGGTTGTCGACGTAATGGTGCCCGGCAGCGAAGTGCAGTGCTGTGATGCCATCGTCATTAACGGCGTAGAGATTCGCCCCGTAATTGAACAGAAGTTCAATGATCGCTCTATGTCCGTTAAGAGACGCCAACATCAAGGCCGTGTAATCTTGATCCTTAACGGCATTGACATTGACTCCTTCTGCCAGTGACTTAGCCACCTGATCCCAATCCCCTAAAATACAAGCATCAAAAAACGCCTGTTTCGGGAAAAATGTATCCGGGTGATATTCACCGGTGTTCTTATTCAACATTGGCATCGGGTCTTGCCGACACATCGCGCACTGGCGTGAGCCGATGGGCTGTTTAAGGAAAGACTTCGAAATGCAGTCCAGGTCGAAGTGCTTGCCACAACAGTGGGCTTTGACGATCACAGGCGCTGGATTACGCCCATGGAAATGGCTCAGACAAATAGGACAAAGGTCGGCCTCCGGCGTTTCGACAGTGTCCCGGGGATCAGGGGTATGAGCCATGCTATCCATCTGCCACTCATTGGGCCCACTGCTATTGGATGATGGCCTAAATTGACAAGCGCCATGACAGGGAGAGACGAAACAATCTAAACCCAAAGTATGCTGATGTTGTTGCTGTGAGCCTCCGCTACCACCGGCAGAGTCAGAATGAAGAAAGCTGTTGGAAGCGCCTGTGGGGCCGACGGTGGCTTCCTGAGCTTGCTGCCCAGATGGTTCTGATGGCGGGTGTTGTTGCTGATCATTGCCAGATCCGGGCGTCATAATGATGGCCGCCAGCGGGTGATCCCGACACAGCTCTTTTAGTTCTATCGGGTTAAACGACGATGAGTATATATT
Organism: Endozoicomonas sp. ISHI1; assembly: GCF_024606225.1. Taxonomy (GTDB): domain Bacteria; phylum Pseudomonadota; class Gammaproteobacteria; order Pseudomonadales; family Endozoicomonadaceae; genus Endozoicomonas_A. Next base: position 7,762 of record NZ_JAGRPU010000048.1, read on the forward strand.
CCAATAGCTCTTTAAAAGCCAACCGACAGCAAAAATCACTTCTACAGGTAGCCATGAATAAGTGGTGGAGCTGAGTGGGGTATTCTTGCTGGTCAGGATCAGTTCGTAACCCACCAGCAGATGATTGGCGTAGAGCCATGGCCATGACATTGATTCAATGATGGTCTTTTTTAGTTCGCAACCGTTTAATCTGACTTGCTTCTCATCAGACGTAAGACTTGATTCTGCATAGCCGTTTGTATGAGCAATGTCTGAGAAGGTGCCCGACAGTGTATGCTGGTCAGGTTTTATAGAAAAGTTCAGGTTTTGAGAGCCCGTTTTCTGTTCAACCTCGACAACAAAACGTTTTGTCAACGGTTGAGCCTGACAGACGACGGACAGCGTCATCAGCAACAGTGGTGCTGCAAAGAGTGAGTGTTTAATAATTCTATCCTTCCATTCTGGTGCACAGAGAGGAAGGATAGATCAAGAAAATAACGCTAGTTTCAAAAGCTCTGACACACTCGCTGCAGTGGTCTTGCCAAAAGAGGACAACGGGCAGTCTGAGTAAAGTTCTGTAAGTGATAAGTTTATTGGTTAACATTGTACCTTTTTTGTTTCCTGCCCTGCCTTTGCTACCTACCTTGCCCCGGCCTCGGTCAGGGCTTTTACGCACTCGGTATTGCCCTTCTCGGCTGCGATGGACAGTGGGGTGGTACCATCCGGCAAAGTGGTGTTGAGATCTGCCCCGGCTTCGATCAGGGCTTTCACACAGTTAGTATTGCCCATCCAGGCAGCGACGAGCAGTGGGGTAGGGCCAAACGACAATGCAGCGTTAAGATCCGCTTTGCCTTCGATCAGGGTTTTCATACAGTTGGTATTGCCGCTCCAGGCAGCGCAGTGCAACGGGGTGAAGCCATCCTTGGCTCGGGCGTTGATATCCGCCCCGGCTTCGATCAGGAATTTCAGGTTGTCGACGTTATGGTGCCGGGCAGCTAAGTGCAGTGCTGTGATGCCATCGTCATTAACGGCGTAGAGATTCGCCCCGTAATTGAACAGAAGTTCAATGATCGCTGTATGTCCGTTAAGAGACGCCAACATCAAGGCCGTGTAATCGTGATCCATAACGGCATTGACATTGACTCCTTCTGCCAGTGACTTAGCCACCTGATCCCAATCCCCTAGAATACAAGCATCAAAAAACGCCTGTTTCGGGAAAAATGTATCCGGGTGATATTCACCGGTGTTCTTATTCAACATTGGCATCGGGTCTTGCCGACACATCGCGCACTGGCGTGAGCCGATGGGCTGTTTAAGGAAAGACTTCGAAATACAGTCCAGGTCGAAGTGCTTGCCACAACAGTGGGCTTTGACGATGACAGGCGCTGGATTACGTCCATGGAAATGGCTCAGACAAATAGGACAAAGGTCGGCCTCCGGGGTTACGACAGTGTCCCTGGGGTCAGGGGTATGAGCCATGCTATCCATCTGCCACTCAGTGGGTCCACTACTATTGGATGATGGCCTAAATTGACAAGCGCCATGACAGGGAGAGACGAAACAATCTAAACCCAAAGTATGCTGATGTTGTTGCTGTGAGCCTCCGCTACCACCGGCAGAGTCAGAATGAAGAAAGCTGTTGGAAGCGCCTGTGGGGCCGACGGTGGCTTCCTGAGCTTGCTGCCCAGATGGTTCTGATGGCGTGTGTTGTTGCTGATCATTGCCAGAGCCGGGCACCATAATGATGGCCGCCAGCGGGTGATCCCGACACAGCTCTTTTAGTTCTATCGGGTTAAACGACGATGAGTATATATTCCAATAGCTCTTTAAAAGCCAACCGACAGCAAAAATCACTTCTACAGGTAGCCATGAATAAGTGGTGGAGCTGAGTGGGGTATTCTTGCTAGTCAGGATCAGTTCGTAACCCATCAGCAGATGATTGGCGTAAAGCCATGGCCATGCAATTGATTCAATGATGGTCTTTTTTAGTTCGCAACCGTTTAATCTGACTTGCTTCTCATCAGACGTAAGACTTGATTCTGCATAGCCGTTTGTATGAGCAATGTCTGAGAAGGTGCCCGACAGTGTATGCTGGTCAGGTTTTATAGAAAAGTTCAGGTTTTGAGAGCCCGTTTTCTGTTCAACCTCGACAACAAAACGTTTTGTCAACGGTTGAGCCTGACAGACCACGGACAGCGTCATCAGCAACAGTGGTGCTGCAAAGAGTGAGTGTTTAATAATTCTATCCTTCCATTCTGGTGCACAGAGAGGAAGGATAGATCAAGAAAATAACGCTAACAGCCTGTCGGACTTAAGGCTGTCCTACTGCGGTTGCAATAAATTGGTCTAAAAATTCCTGCTTCTTCGTCAAATAGCTCGCTATTCTCCTCAGAAGCAGAAATTTTTATCCTCAATTTCTTGCAATCCTCGCTACGGACGCTTAAGTCCGACAGGCTGCTAGTTTCAAAAGCTCTGACACACTCGCTGCAGTGGTCTTGCCAAAAGACGACAACGGGCAGTCTGAGTAAAGTTCTGTAAGATCATTTCTCATGCAATCAATAATCGCTGATTTTCAGGGTGGTGCGTAGCTTGAGTTAGTCAGTAAGTGATAAGTTCATTGGTTAACATTGTACCTTTTTTGTTTCCTGCCCTGCCTTCGCTACCTACCTTGCCCCAGCCTCGGTCAGGGCTTTTACGCACTCGGTATTGCCCATCTCGGCTGCGATGGACAGTGGGGTGGCGCCATCCGGCAAAGTGGTGTTGAGATCTGCCCCGGCTTCGATCAGGGCTTTCACACAGTTAGTATTGCCCATCCAGGCAGCGACGACCAGTGGGGTAGGGCCAAACGACAAGGCAGCGTTAAGATCCGCTTTGCCTTCGATCAGGGTTTTCATACAGTTGATACTGCCGCTCCAGGCAACGAAGTGCATCGGGGTGCCGCCAAGCTTGGTTCGGGCGTTGAGATCCGCCCCTGCTTCGATCAGGAGTTTCATGTTGTCGGCGTTATGGTGCCGGGCAGCGCAGTGCAGTGCTGTGTTGTCATCGTCACTATGGGCGTTGAGATTCGCCCCGTAATTGAACAGAAGTTCAACGATTGCTGTGTGCCCGCAACCAGACGCCAACATCAAGGCCGTGTAATCGTGATCCATAACGGCATTGACATTGACTCCTTCTGCCAGTGACTTAGCCACCTGATCCCAATCCCCGACAATACAAGCATCAAAAAACGCCTGTTTCGGGAAAAATGTATCCGGGTGATATTCACCGGTGTTCTTATTCAACATTGGCATCGGGTCTTGCCGACACATCGCGCACTGGCGTGAGCCGATGGGCTGTTTAAGGAAAGACTTCGAAATGCAGTCCAGGTCGAAGTGCTTGCCACAACAGTGGGCTTTGACGATCACAGGCGCTGGATTACGCCCATGGAAATGGCTCAGACAAATAGGACAAAGGTCGGCCTCCGGCGTTACGACAGTGTCCCTGGGGTCAGGGGTATGAGCCATGCTATCCATCTGCCACTCATTGAGCCCACTGCTATTGGATGATGGTCGAAATTGACAAGCGCCATGACAGGGAGAGACGAAACAATCTAAACCCAAAGTATGCTGGTGTTGTTGTGAGCCTCCGCTACCACCGGCAGAGTCAGAATTAAGGAAGCTGTTGGAAGCACCTGCAGGGCCGACGGTGGCTCCCTGGGCTTGCTGCCCAGATGGTTCTGATGGCGGGTGTTGTTGCTGATCATTGCCAGATCCGGGCGTCATAATGATGGCCGCCAGCGGGTGATCACGACACAGCTCTTTTAGTTCTATCGGGTTAAACGACGATGAGTACATATTCCAATAGCTCTTTAAAAGCCAACCGACAGCAAAAATCACTTCTACAGGTAGCCATGAATAAGTGGTGTAGCTGAGTGGGGTATTCTTGCTGGTCAGGATCAGTTCGTAACCCATCAGCAGATGATTGGCGTAAAGCCATGGCCATGACATTGATTCAATGATGGTCTTTTTTGGTTCGCAACCGTTTAATCCGACTTGCTTCTCATCAGACGTAAGACTTGATTCTGCATAGCCGTTTGTATGAGCAATGTCTGAGAAGGTGCCCGACAGTGTATGCTGGTGAGGTTTTATAGAAAAGTTCAGGTTTTGAGAGCCCGTTTTCTGTTCAACCTCGACAACAAAACGTTTTGTCAACGGTTGAGCCTGACAGACGACGGACAGCGCCATCAGCAACAGTGGTGCTGCAAAGAGTGAGTGTTTAATAATTCTATCCTTCCATTCTGGTGCACAGAGAGGAAGGATAGATCAAGAAAATAACGCTAGCAGCCTGTCGGACTTAAGGCTGTCCTACTGCGGTTGCAATAAATTGGTCTAAAAATTCCTGCTTCTTCGTCAAATAGCTCGCTATTCTCCTCAGAAGCAGAAATTTTTATCCTCAATTTCTTGCAATCCTCGCTACGGACGCTTAAGTCCGACAGGCTGCTAGTTTCAAAAGCTCTGACACACTCGCTGCAGTGGTCTTGCCAAAAGACGACGGTTCAGTCCTATGGCTATAAAGCTTGCAGTGGCTAAATAACCACTTATTTCAAAAACTCATAAAATGCTAATGCCTCAAAGCCGTGCTTACTGGATGACATAACGCCTTTCTTATTTTCTCTTCCTTGCCCTGGAGTAGGTCAGGAGCTTCGCGCATTCGGTATTGCCCATCCTGGTTGCGATGGACAACGGGGTGGAGCCATCCGACAAGGCGACGTTGTCATGCGCCTTAGCCATGAGCAGGAGTGCCAGGCAATAGTTATTGCCCTTCTCGGCTGCAAGGTACACAGGGGTGGCGCCATTCACAGCCTGGGCATTGACATCCGCCTCGGCCTTGATCAGGACTTCTACGCATTTGCCGTTATTATGCAGGGCAGCGAGTAGCAAAGGGGTGCTACCATCCGGCAAGGTGGCGTCGACATTCGCACCGCCTTCGATCAGGGTTTCAATGCTGTAATCGTTAAATTGTTTGGCAGCGAAGTGCAATGGGGTGATGCCATCCTTAGTCCGTGCGTTGGCATCTGCCCCGGCTTCGATCAGGAGTTTAATGTTGCTGACGTTAAAGTTCTGGGTAGCCCAGTGCAGTGCTGTGGCGCCACGCGAGCAGGCGGCGTTGACTTTCGCCCCGGCTTTGATCAGGAGCTTCATGCAGGCGGGGTCATGATGTTTCTGGGCAGCAATTATCAGCGGGGTGACGCCATCCTTAGCCCGGGCGGTGTTGACCTCCGCCCCTGCGTTGAGCAGGCGTTCCAAGAGTTTCTTGTTCCCGTTATATGATGCCAGCATCAAGGCAGTGAGACCATTATTCATAACGGCATTGACATTGACTCCTTCTGCCAGTGACTTATCCACCTGATCCACATCCCCTTGAAGACAGGCATTATAAAACGTCTGATCGGGGAAAAATTTATCCAGGTGAAATTTACCGGTGTTCAGATTCACTACAGGCATCGGGTCTTGCTGACACACCGAGCACTGTCGTGAGCCGACCGACTTTCCAACAAACTGCTGCGAAATGCAGTCCAGATGGAAGCGGTGGCCACAATTGGTTTGACATAGGGGGTTGACGTCCACTGGCGCCACCTTTCGGCCATGGAAAGGTTCCAAACAAACAGGGCATACATCGGCCTGCGACTGTTCGCCAGGGACCATAGGAAAGGAGCGAGTCATAGCATCCATAATTAGAACCTCCGTGTAATTTAATTAAGTTATACGTTTTAGACACAAAAAAAGTACGATAGTTCAACTTTATGGCTATAAAGTTTCCTGTGGCTGAATAATCACCCATTTCAAAAACTCATAAGATGCTAATACCTCAAAGCCGTGTTTTCTGGATAAGATAACGTCTTTCTTTTGTTCCCCTCCTTGCCTATCTTCGTTGCCTTGCCCCGGCGTTGATCAGGAGTCTGGCGCAGTCGGCATTGCCCATCTCGGTTGCGATGGAGAGAGGAGTGGTGCCATCCGGCAAGGCGGCGTTGATATTTGCCTCGGCCCTGATCAGGAGTTTCAAACACTCGATATTGCTTTCCCGGGCTGCGATGAACAGCGGGGTCGCGCCATCCTCAGCCCTTTGGGCGTTGAGATCGGCCTCAGAGTTGATCAGGAGTTCCACGCAGTCGGTATTGCCCCTCCGGGCTGCGGTGAATAGCGGGGTGGTGCCATCCTCACCCGGGATGTTGATATCTGCCCCGGCACTGATCAGGAGTTTCACACATTCGGTATTGCCCATCTCGGCTGCGATGTGCAGCGCAGTGGTGCCGCATTGAGTTCGGACGTCGAGATCCGCCCTGGCGTTGATCAGGAGTTTCAGGCAGTCAGTGTTATTATCATGTGCAGCGACGTGCAGCGGGGTGTAGCCATCATTATTCTGCTTGTTAAGGTCCGCCTCTGCTTCGATCAGGAGTTTCACGCAGTCGGTGCTATTTTCTTGTACAGCAATGAACAACGGGGTGGCACCCTCCTCGATCCAGACAGCGTTGAGATGCGCTCCCTCTTTGATCAGGAGTTTCACGCAGTCGGTGTTATTTTCTTGTGCAGCTATGAACAGTGGGCTGGCGCCATCCTCAGTCCGGGCGTTGACATCCGCCCTGGCGTTGATCAGCAGTTTCAGGCAGTCGATATGATTTTTTCGAGCAGCGACGTACAGTGGGGTGTTGCCATCTTCAGTCCGGGCGTTGACATCCGCCCTGGCGTTGATCAGCAGTTTCACGCAGTCGATGCTATTTCGCTGGACGGCGATGAACAGCGGGGTTCTGCCTTCTTCAGTTCGGGCATCGAGAATCGCCTCGGCCTTGATCAGGGCTTCCATGCAGTCGGTGTTATTTGCCTTGGCAGCGAAGAACAGCGGGGTGAGGCCATTCTCAGGCCCGGCATTGACATCTGCCTTGGCTCCGATCAGGAGTTTCACGCAGTCGGTTTTGCCTTTATCAGCCGCTATGATTAGCGGGGTGTTGCCATCCTTATCCTTGGTGTTGAGGTTCGCCTTGGCTTCGATAAGGGCTATCAGGCAGTGGGTATTGCCCAACTGGCTGGCCATGGACACCGGGGTGGAGCCATCCGCAGTCCTGGCATTGAGATCTGCTCCTTTATTGATCAGAAGTTTCACGCAGTCGGTGTTATTTTCCTGGGCAGCGACGAACAGTGCCGTGGCACCAGCCTCAGAGGCGGCGTTGAGATTGGCTCCGGCGCTGATCAGGCGTTCGACGATAGCCTTGTGCCCCCGGTAAGATGCGATAATCAAGGCATTGTTAACATCATGCGTAACGGCATTGACATTGACGCCTTCTGCCAGTGACCTCACCACCTGATCCAAATCCCCTTGAAAACAGGCATAATAAAATGCCTGATTGGGGAAAGATGTATCCGGGTAAGATTCACCGGTGTTCAGATTCACTACAGGCATCGGGTCTTGCCGGCACACCGCGCACTGTCGTGAGCCGACGGACTTTTCAACAAACTGTATCGAAATACAATCCAGATGGAAGCGATGGCCACATTGGGTTCGACATTGGGCTTTGACGCCCACTGGCGCCACATCGCGGCCATGGAAAGGATCCAAACAAATAGGACAGACATCGGCCTGCGACTTTACGTTAGTTCCCATGGGGAGGGGAGGGCGAGCAATGCCGTCCATAAGTAGAACACTCTTGTTAGTCAATAATCAGTGCGTATTAGACATTAGAACAGTTCGATAGTTCATTTATGTGGCGATAAAGTTTGCTGAGGCTAAACAATCACGCATTTCAAAAACTCAGAAGATGGAAACACCTGAAAGCCGTGTTTTCTGGATAAGATAACGTCTTTCTTTTGTTCCCCTCCTTACCTATCTCCCCTGCCTTGCCCCGGCGTTGATCAGGAGTCTGGCGCAGTCGGCATTGCCCATCTCGGTTGCGATGGAGAGAGGAGTGGTGCCGTCCGGCAAGGCGGCGTTGATATCTGCCTCGGCCCTGATCAGGAGTTTCAAACACTCGATATTGCCTTCCCGGGCTGCGATGAACAGCGGGGTCGTGCCATCCTCAGCCCTTTGGGCGTTGAGTTCGGCCCCGCCGTTGATCAGAAGTTCCACGCAGTCGGTATTGCCCTTCAGGGCTGCGATGAATAGCGGGGTCGTGCCATCCTCACCCGGGATGTTGATATCTGCCCCGGCACTGATCAGGAGTTTCACGCACTCGGTATTGCCCATCTTGGCTGCGACGTGCAGCGCAGTGGTGCCGTATTGAGTTCGGACGTCGAGATCCGCCTTAGCACTGATCAGGAGTTTCAGGCAGTCGATATGATTTTTCCGGGCAGCGACGTACGGTGGGGTTTCGCCACTCTTATTCCGGGGGTTGAGATCCGCCTCGGCGCTGATCAGGAGTTTCACGCAGTCGATGCTATTACGCAGGACGGCGAAGAACAGCGGGGTCATGCCATCATCAGTTCGGGCATCGAGAATCGCCTCGGCCTTGATCAGGGCTTCCATGCAGTCGGTGTTATTTGCCTTGACAGCGAAGAACAGCGGGGTGAGGCCATTCTCAGGCCCGGCATTGACATCTGCCTTGGCTCCGATCAGGAGTTTCACGCAGTCGGTTTTTCCTTTATCAGCCGCTATGATTAGCGGGGTGTTGCCATCCTTATCCTTGGTGTTGAGGTTCGCCTTGGCTTCGATAAGGGCTTTCAGGCAGTCGGTATTGCCCAACTGGCTGGCCATGGACACCGGGGTGGAGCCATTCACAGTCCGAGCATTGAGATCTGCCCCTTTATTGATCAGAAGTTTCACGCAGTCGGTGTTATTTTCCTGGGCAGCGACGAACAGTGCCGTGGCACCAGCCTCAGAGGCGGCGTTGAGATTGGCTCCGGCGCTGATCAGGCGTTCGACGATAGCCTTGTGCCCCCGGTAAGATGCGATAATCAAGGCATTGTTAACATCATGCGTAACGGCATTGACATTGACGCCTTCTGCCAGTGACCTCACCACCTGATCCAAATCCCCTTGAAAACAGGCATAATAAAATGCCTGATTGGGGAAAGATGTATCCGGGTAAGATTCACCGGTGTTCAGATTCACTACAGGCATCGGGTCTTGCCGGCACACCGCGCACTGTCGTGAGCCGACGGACTTTTCAACAAACTGTATCGAAATACAATCCAGATGGAAGCGATGGCCACATTGGGTTCGACATTGGGCTTTGACGCCCACTGGCGCCACATCGCGGCCATGGAAAGGATCCAAACAAATAGGACAGACATCGGCCTGCGACTTTACGTTAGTTCCCATGGGGAGGGGAGGGCGAGCAATGCCGTCCATAAGTAGAACACTCTTGTTAGTCAATAATCAGTGCGTGTTAGACATTAGAACAGTTCAATAGTTCATTTATGTAGCGATAAAGTTTGCTGAGGCTAAACAATCACGCATTTCAAAACTCAGGGAATGGAAACACCTGAAAGCTGTGTCAGGTGTCTGTGTGCAATACCTAGGCGGCCCCACCCAGGCGGCCCCACCTAGGCGGCCCCCACTCAATGTCTGCTATGCTGATTGCTCCTGCAACAAATGATAATGGTACGCAGTATGTTACTGGAACATCGTGTAGAGAAACTTGAATCTCATTTTGACTCACTGGATAGCGCAGTACATCGCCTCATCAAGGTTACTGAAGAGACACAAAAAATAGTGCTGGAAAACCAGCGTGAAAATCGGCTCAGGTTTGACGAACACGACAGGCGCTTTGACGAACACGACAGGCGTTTTGACGAACACGACAAGCGCTTTGACAAAATCGAAGATACTCTCGCCATCATCGTAAACCACCTTCAAAAATAACTACGCCACCTGACAACTCGCTTGACGGGGACATCTACGCTGCCCGTCAGCACTTCGGTTAACTGGATAACCAGAGCCTTTCTTCTAGAACCTCCGTGTTATTTAATGAGTCGTACAAATTATTTGACACAAAAAAAGTACGCTAGTTCATTTTTATGGCTATTGAGTTTGCTGTGGCTAAATAATCACGCACTTCAAATCTGTTCCCCTGCGTCCTTCGGCCTCGGTAAGGGTTTTTACGCAGTCGGTATGGCCCTTACTGGTTGCGACGGAAAGCGGGGTGGCGCCATCCGAAGTCCTGGCGACGTTGATATTTGCTCCGGCGTTGATCAGGATTTTCACGCACTCGGTATTGCCTCTCTCAGCGGCGGCGAACAGCGGGGTGATGTCACTCTCAGTCCGGGCGTTGATGTCCGCCCCGGCGATGAGCAAGAGCTTCATGCAGTCGGTCTTGCCTTGCTGGGCTGCGACGTACAGTGGGGTCATGCCACGCGTCAAGAGGGCGTTGGGATTCGCTCCGGCGATGAGCAAGAGTTTCACGGAGTCGGTAGAGCCCAGCCGAACTGCGATGGACAGCGGGGTGGCGCCATCCGTCGTCCGGGGGGGATCGAGTTTCGCCCCCTTAATGATCAGGAGTTTCACAATATCGGTGTAACTTTCTTGTGCAGCCATGAACAGCGGGGTAACGCCATCCTCAGCTATAGCGGTGTTGATGTCTGCCCCGTTGTTAATCAGGACTTCGGCGAGGTCTGTGTACCCCTGAGCGGATGCCATCAACAAGGGATTGAAATCACCCTTCATAACGGCGTCGACATAGACGCCTCCTGCCAGTGACTTCTTCACCTGATCCAAGTCCCCGCGAAGAAAGGCATTATAAAACGCCTCATCGGGGAAAAACGTATTCGGGTAAGATTCACCGGTCTTCATATTCAACACCGGGAACGGGTTTTGTCGGCAATACCCGCAGCTGCGTAAGCCTATGGGCTGATAATGAAATTGCCTCGTAAGACAGTCCAGATGGAAGAGGTGGCCACAGTGTGTTTGACATTTGGGGTTGCGTTTCACAGACGCCACATCCCGGCCATGGAACTCAGCGAAACAAATAAAACATTCATCGGCCTTCGACGTTTCTTCAGTGCTTATGGTGAGAGCAGAAAGATGAGTAGCATCCATAAGTAGAACCTCCGTGTTATTTAATGAGTTATACAAATTAGACACAAAAAAAGTACGATGGTTCAGCTTTATGGCTGCAAAGTTTTGCGTGGCTAAATAATCAGCCATTTCAAAAACTCAGAAGATGGAAACACCTGAGAGCTGTGTTCACTGTTTTAACCGAATTGAGCGGACAGTCCCGTATTTTTTTTAGGGGGTGTCGCAACACTCTGGTTCCCATGCTTTCAGGCCCCTTGGGTCTCAGCATGGGAACTTGGAGTTTTGCAACACCTTCCCTGCGACGGGGAGGATGTCAATTTTCCTGCATGGCCTCTGTTTCCTGTCTTGCCCCGCGAGAGATCAGGAAATCCTTGCCAGGGGTATTGCCCATCTTGGTTGCGATGGACAGTGGGGTGTGACCATCGTACGAGGTAGCGTTGAGATCTGCGCCCCCGTCAATCAGGCGTTTCAATATATCGGTGTTACTTTCTCGGGCAGCCCAGTGCAGCGGGCTGATGCCACCCTTGTTCCGGGCGTCGGGATCCGCCCCTTTGTCGAGCAGGAGTTTCAAAATATTGGTGCTATTTTCTTGGGCAGCTGAGTGCAGCGGGGTGTCGCCATAATCACCCCGGGCGTTGAGATCCGCCCCTTTCTCGAGCAGCAGTTTAACAATATCGGTGTAATTGTTTCGGGCAGCCAAGTGCAGCGGGGTGTCGCCGTAGTCAGTGGGAGTGTTGACATTCGCCCCGGCTTTGATCAGGAGTTTCACGCAGTCGATATTATTTTCTCGGACTGCGATGGACAGTAGGGTGCTGCCATCGAACAGGGCAGCGTCGAGATCCGCCACTTTGTCGAGCAAGAGTTCCAGAATGTTGGTTTTATTTTCCTGGACAGCGGAGTATAGCGGGGTGGTGCGATACGCAATGAGCGCGTTGACATTCGCCCCGGCGTTGATCAGGCGTTTCACGCAGTCGATATCATTTTTCCGGACTGCGATGGCCAGTGGGGTGGTGCCATCGCGCAGGGCAGCGTCGGGATCTGCCCCTTTGTCGATCAGGCGTTTTATGCAGTCGGTATTGCCCTTCACGGTTGCAGAGAACAGCGGGGTGGCGCCATTCTTATTCCGGGCCTCGATATCCGCCCCTTTCTCAAGCAGCAGTTTCACAATATCGGTGTTATTTTCTTCAGCAGCATAGTGCAGTGGGGTGGTGCCATACGCAGTGGGAGCGTTGACATTTGCCCCGGCGTTGATCAGGCGTTTAACGCAGACGATATTATTTCTCCGGACGGACATGGCCAGTGGGGTGGTGCCATCGCGCAGGGCAGCGTCGAGATCCGCCCCATTGTCGATCAGGAGTTCCACAATGTCGGTGTTATTTTCCTGGGCAGCGAAGGACAGTGGGGTGGGCCCATCCGGAGTCTCGGAGATATTGACATTCGCTCCTCTGTCGATCATTAGTTTTACGCAGTTGGTATTGCCACTCGGGAGTCCACAGAGCAGCGGTGTGGCGCCACCCTTATTCCGTGCGTCAAGATCCGCCCCTTTGTCGAGCAGGAGTTGCACGCATTCGGTATTGCCGTATTCGGCTGCCAGCATCAGCGGGGTGAACCCATCACAGGCTCGGGCAGCATTAACCTCCGCCCTGTTTTTAATCAGGTGTTCGGCGACGTCAGTGTGCCCCTTAATGGATGCAATCATCAAGGCAGTGAGATCATCCTTCATAACGGCATTGACATTGACGCCTTCTGCCAGTGATTTCTTCACCTTTTTTAAATTCCCGTCAAAACAGGCGTCATAAAACCTATGATCGGGGAAAAATTTATCCGGGTGAGATACACCGGTGCTCTCATTCAATACAGGCGTGGGGTTTTGCCCACACTCCTTGCACTGGCGTGAGCCGATGGACTGTTTCACAAAATGCTTCGAAATACAGTCCAGATGGAAGTGGTGCCCGCATCGGGTTTGATACTGGGGTTTGACGTCCACAGGCGCCACATTATGGCCATGGAAATCATCCCGACAAATAGGACACAGAGCGGCCTGCGACTTTACGTCAGTGATCATAGGTAAGGAGCGAGTCATAGCATCCATAATTAGAACCTCCGTGTAATTTAATTAAGTTATATGTTTTGGACACAAAAAAAGTACGATAGTTCAGTTTTATGGCTACAAAGTTTTCTGTGGATAAATAATCACCCATTTCACAAACTGAGAAGACGGGAACACCTGAGAGCCGTGTTTCCTCGATAAGATAACGTCTTTCTTTTGTTTCCTGCCTTGTCTCTGTTCCCTACTCCGGCCTCGTTGAGGACTTTCACGCAGTCGGTATTGCCCATCTCAGCTGTGATATAGAGCGGGGTGGTGGGCGGCGTTGAGTTCCGCCCCGGCCTCAATCAGAAGTTTCACAATGTCGGTATGGCCTTTCCGGGCAGCGATGAACAGCGGGCTGGCGCCATTCGGCAAGGCGGCGTTGAGATCCGCCCCGGCCTCAATCAGGAGTTTCACGATGTCGGTATGGCCCTCCCGGGCAGCGATGTACAGCGGGGTGGCGCCATTTTTACTCCGGGCGTTGAGATCCGCCTTGGCTTCTATCAGGATTTTTACGCAGTCACTGTTATTTTCATGGGCAGCCATGTACAGTGCGGTAGCGCCATACTTAGTCCGGGCGTTGATATTCACCCCAGCGTCGATCAGGCGTTTGGCGACGTCCTTGTGCCCTTTACAAGATGCCAATATCAAGGCAGTGAAATCATCATAAATACCGACATTGACATTGACTCCCTCGGCCAGTGACTTCTCCACCTGATCCAAATCCCCCTGAAAACAGGCAAGATAAAACGCCTGATCGGGGAAAAATTTATCCGGGTGAGACTCACTGGTGTTCTCATCCACCATAGGCATTGGGTCTTGCCGACACATGGCACAACGGCGATAGCCGATGGGCTGTTCAACAAAACACTTCGAAATACAGTTCAGATCGAAGCGCTGGTCACAACATTGGCTTTTGACGACCACAGGCGCTTCATCACGACCATGGAAGTGATCCAGACAAATAGGACAGGGATCGGACTCCATTGTTACGTCAGTGTCCGTGGGGACAGCGCGGCGGGCAATGCTATCCATCTGCCATTCAGCGGGCCCGCTACTATCGGATGACGGTCGAAATTGACAAACACCATGACAGGGAGAGACGAAACAATCTAAACCCAAAGTATGCTGATGTTGCTGTGAGCCTCCGCTACCACCGGCAGAGTCAGAATAAAGGAAACTGTTGAAAGAGCCAGCGGGGCAAGCGGTGGCTCCCTGAGCTTGCTGCCCCGATGATTCTGATGGTGGATGTTGTGGCTGGTCACTGCCAGAGCCAGGCATCGTAATGATGGCCGCCAACGGGTGAACCTGACAGAGCTCTTTTTGTGCTATCGAATTAAACGACGATATGTATATATAAAAATAACTTTTTAAAAGCCAACCGACAGCGACAACCATTTTTGCAGGTAGCCATGAATAAGAGGTGGAGCTTAGTGGGGTATTTTTGCTGGTCAGTATCAGTTCGTAATCAACCAGCAGATGATTGGCGTAAAGCCATGGCCACGAAATTGATTCAATGATGGTCGTTGTTAGCTGGCGACCGTTTAGTCTGCCTTGTTTCTCATCAGACGGTAAATCTGATTCTGCATAGCCGTGTGCGTGGGCAATGTCTGAGATGCTTGTCAACGGTTGAGCCTGACAGACGACGGACAATGCCATTAGCAACAGTGGTGCTGCAAAGAGTGAGTGTTTAATAATTCTATCCCTGCATTCTGGTGTACAAAAGAGGAAGGGTAGATTAAGAAAATAACGCACGTTCCAAGAGCTCTGACAACACCCATTGCAGTGGTGTTGCCTAAAGACGGCAACAGTCACTCTGAGAAAAGTTCTATAAGATCATTTTTCATGCAATCAATAATGGCTCATTTTCGGGATGGTGCGTAGCTTGAGTCAGTCAATAAGTGATATGAATCAGGCTGTTCCCTTCCTTGCTTAACTTCCCTGCCTTGCCCCGGCGTTGAACAGGAGTCTGGCGCAGTCGGCATTGTCCATC
The DNA here is from genome assembly GCF_024606225.1 of Endozoicomonas sp. ISHI1. Classification (GTDB taxonomy): domain Bacteria; phylum Pseudomonadota; class Gammaproteobacteria; order Pseudomonadales; family Endozoicomonadaceae; genus Endozoicomonas_A. Next base: position 22,806 of record NZ_JAGRPU010000048.1, read on the forward strand.
TCGGTTGCGATGGAGAGAGGAGTGGTGCCATCCGGCAAGGCGGCGTTGATATCTGCCTCGGCCCTGATCAGGAGTTTCAAACACTCGATATTGCCTTCCCGGGCTGCGTTGAATAGCGGGGTCGCGCCATCCTCAGCCCTTTGGGCGTTGAGTTTGGCCCCGGCGTCGATCAGGAGTTCCACGCAGTCGATATTGCCCTTCCGGGCTGCGATGTGCAGCGCAGTGGTGCCGTATTGAGTACGGACGTCGAGATCCGCCTTGGCACCGATCAGGAGTTTCAGGCAGTCGATGTTATTTTCTTGTGCAGCGACGTGCAGCGGGGTGCTGCCTTCATTGTTCTGCTTGTTAAGGTCCGCCTTTGCTTCGATCAGGAGTTTCACGCAGTCGGTGTTATTTTCTTGTGCAGCAATGAACAACGGCGTGGCACCATTCTCGATCCAGACGGTGTTGAGATGCGCCCCCTTTTTGATCAGGAGTTTCACGCAGTCGGTGTTATTCTCCTGTGCAGCCATGAACAGTGGGCTGGCACCATCCTCAGCCCGGGCGTTGATATCCGCTCCGGCGCTGATCAGGAGCTTCAGGCAGTCGATATGATTTTCTTGCGCAGCAACGTACACTGGTGTGACACCATTCTTTTTCCGGGCGTTGACATCCGCCCGGGCTTTGATCAGGAGCTCCAGGCAGCCGGTTTGATTTTCCTGGGCAGCCAAGTGCAGCGGGGTGTTGCCATTCTCAGGTCCGGCATTGATATCCGCCTCGGCGTTGATCAGGAGTTTCACGCAGTCGATGCTATCATACAGGACTGCGATGTACAGCGGGGTCATGCCGTCTTCAGTTCGGGCATTGAGATTCGCCTTGGCCTCGATCAGGGCTTTCATGCAGTCGGTGTTATTTTCCTCTGCAGCCGAGTGCAGCGGGGTGACGCCATTCTCAGGTCCGGCATTGAGATCTGCCTTGGCTTCGATCAGGAGTTTCACACAGTCGGTATTGCCTCTCGCAGCCGCTGCTATTAGAGCGGTGATGCCATTCCTATCCTTGATGTTGGGGTTCGCCTTGGCTTCGATAAGGGCTTTCAGGCAGTGGGTATTGCCCATCTCGGCAGCGATGGACAGAGGGGTGGCACCATTCTTGGCCCCGGCGTTGAGATCTGCTCCTTTATTGATCAGGAGTTTCACACAGTCGGTGTTATTTTCCCGGGCAGCGTGGAACAGTGGGGTGACGCCATCCACATTCCGAGCGGTGTTGACGTCCGCTCCGGCGTTGATCAGACGTTTGGCGACATCCGTGTGCCCCCTCATGGATGCCAACATCAAGGCAGTGAAACCACGCATCATAACGGCATTGACATTGACGCCTTCTGCCAGTGACCTCTCAACCTGATCCAAATCCCCGTGAAGACAGGCATCATAAAATGCCTGAGTGGGGAAAGATGTATCCGGGTTAGATTCACCGGTGTTCAGATTCACTACAGGCATCGGGTCTTGCCGACACACCGCGCACTGTCGTGAGCCGACCGACTTTCCAACAAACTGCATCGAAATACAGTCCAGATGGAAGCGATGGCCACATTGGGTTCGACATTGAGCTTTGACGTCCACTGGCGCCAGATGACGGCCATGGAAAGGATCTAAACAAATTGGACAGACATCGGCCTCCGACTTAGTTACCGTGGGGAGAGAGGGGCTAGCAATGCCATCCATAAGTAGAACACCCGTGTTAGTCAATAATCAGTACGGATTAGACATAAGAACAGTTCGATAGTTCATTTCCCTACCTTGCCCCGGCCTTGGTTAATGTTTCCACAATGTCGCTATTCCCCATCATGGCTGCGATGGACAGCGGAGTGGCGCCGTCTTTAATTCTCATGGTGTTGAGATCCGCCCCGGCGTTGATCAGGATTTTCACGCAGTCGGTATTGCCTTTCTCGGCAGCGATGAACAGCGGAGTGGAGCCATCCTTGGTCGCGGCGTTGAGATCCGCCTTGGCTTCGATCAGGATTTTCATGCAGCCGATGTTATTTTGTTGTGCAGCGATCAAGAGCGAGGAGGCGCCATGGTCAGTTGGGGCGTTGAGATCTGCCTTGGCTTTGATCAGGATTCTCACGCAGTCGGTGTTATTTTCTTGTGTAGCGATGAACAGTGCGGTGCCGCCATCCATAGTTGAGGTGTTGAGATCCGCCTTAGCTTCAACCAGAGCTTTCACGCAGTCGGTATGGCCTCTCGCAGCTGCGATGAACAGTGCGGTGCCACCGTAATGAGTCTGAGCGTTGAGGTTTGCCTTGGCTTCGATCAGGGCTTTCACGCAGTCAGTCTTGCCCATCTCGGCAGCGATGGACAGCGGGGTGCCGCCGTCTATAGTCCTGGCGGCGTTGAGATCGGCCCCAGCGATGATCAGGTCTTTTACGCAGTCGGTATTGCCTTTTCGGGCAGCGGTGAACAGCGGGGTGGCACCATCCGACAAGGCGGCGTTGAGATCCGCCCCGGCTTTGATCAGGATCTTAACACAGTCAGTGCGATTTTCTTGCGCAGCCATGAACAGCGAGGTAGCACCATTCTTAGTCTGGGCGTTGAGATCCGCCCTGGCTTCGACCAAGGCTTTGACGCAGTCAGTATGGCCTCTCGCAGCAGCGATGATCAGCGGGGTAGCGCCATTCTTAGTCTGGGCGTTGAGATCCGCCCTGGCTTCGATCAGGGCTTTCACGCAGTCAGTATTGCCTCTCTGGGCAGCGATGAACAGCGGGGTAATACCACCCTTGGCCCGAGCGTTGATATCTGCCTTGGCTTCGATCAGGGCTTTCACGCAGCTGGTATTGCCCTTCTCAGCTGCGATGCACAGCGGGGTAGCGCCATCCTTAGTAGGCGTGTCAGGATCCGCCCCGGCGATGATCAGGACTTTCAGGCAGTCGGTCTCACCCCTCTGGGCCAAGGTGAACAGCGGGGTGTTGCCATCTTTAGTCTGGGCGTCGAGATCCGCCCCGGCTTCGACCAGAGCTTTCACGCAGTCGGTGTTGTTTTCTTGTGCAGCGAAGAACAGCGGGGTGGCACCATTCCTGGTTCGGGTGTTGAGGTTTGCTCCCGCTTCGATCAGGGCTTTGACGCATTCAGTATTGCCCATCTTGGCCGCGATGGACAGCGGGGTGGTGCCATCCGACAGGGCGGCGTTGAGACTCGCCCCGGCATTGATCAGGGCTTTCACGCATTCGGTATTGCCCATCTCGGCTGCAATGGACAGTGGGGTGGCGCCATCCGGACAGGCGGCGTTGACATTCGCCCCGACTTCGATCAGGGCTTGCAGGCAGTCGATGTTATTTTCTTGGGCAGCCATGAACATTGAGGTGGCACCGTACTTACAGACGGCGTTGAGATTCGCCCCGGCGTTGATCAGGCATTCGACGACCGTCTTGTGCCCCCCGAAGGATGCCATCATCAAGGCAGTGTAATCGTCACACGTAATGTTATGGACATTGACATTGACTCCTTCTTCCAGAGACGTGTTTACCTGATCCAAATCCCCTTCAAAACAGGCACGATAAAACGTCTGATCGGGAAAAAATGTATCCTGGTGCGGTTCACCGGTGTTCAGATTCAACACAGGCATCGGATTTTGCCGACACATCGCACACCGACGTGAGCCGATGGACTGATCAACACAATACTTCAAAATACAGTCCAGATCGAAGCGGTTGCCACAACATTGTGTTTTGACGACCACAGGCGCTACAGCCCGGCCATGGAATTCGGCCAAACAAATGGGACAGTGAGGATCCTCCCGCGGTACTTGAGTATCCCCGGGGACAGGGGGGCGAGCAATGCCATCCATGAGTAGAACATCTGTGTTAGTCAATGAGCGATACGGATTGGACACAAGAAAAATACGATAGTTCAGCTCTATGGCTACAAAGTTTGCAGTGGCTAAACAATCTCACCTATTTCAAAAACTCGTAAGACGGGAACACCTGAAAGCCGTGTTTACCGGAAAACATAACGCCTTTCTTTTGTTCCCCGCCTTGCCTCTGTCACCTACCTTGCCCCGGCCTCAGTCAGGACTTTCACGCAGTCGGTATGGCCCATCCGGGTTGCGATAGATAGTGCAGTGGCACCATTGGACAAGGCAGCGTTGAGATCAGCCCCGGCGCTGATCAGGAGTTTCACGAATTCGATATTGCCTTTCGCAACAGCCACGAGCAGCGAGGTAGCGCCATCCGACAAGGCGGCGTTGATGTCTGCTTTGGCTTCGATCAGGATTTTCATGCAGTCGATATTGACTAACGCAACAGCCATGAGCAGCGGGGTGATGCCATTCGTGGCTCGTGCGTTGGGATCCGCCTTGGTTTCGATCAGGGCTTGCAGGATGTCGATGTTATTTTGTTGAGCAGCGATGAGCAGCGGAGTGGAGCCATCCGACGTTCGGGCAGCGTTGACGTCTGCCCCGGCTTTGATCAGGGCTTTCACGCATTCGGTGTTGCCCTTCCCGGCAGCCATGAACAGCGCGGTGGCACCATCTGCAGTCCGTGCGTTGAGGTCTGCCTCGGCTTCGATCAGTGCATTCACGCAGTCAGTCTTATTTTCTTGGGCAGCCATGAACACAGGGGTGGCGCCACCTGTAGTCTGGGCGTTAAGATTTGCCTCGGCTTCGATCAGGACTTTCACGCAGTCGGTATTGCCTTTCGCAGCAGCGATACACAGTGGGGTGGCGCCATCCGACGTGGCAGCGTTGAGATCTGCCCTGGCTGCGATCAGGATTTTTAGACAGTCGGTGCTATTTTGTTGGGCAGCCATGAACAGCGCGGTGACACCATTCTTGGTTCGGGCGTTGATATTCGCCCTGGCTTCAATCAGGATTTTTAGGTAGTGGCTGTTATTTTCCAACGCAGCAACGAGCAGCGCGATGACGCCATCCCCAATTTGGGCGTTGATATCCGCCTTGGCTCTGATCAGGAGTTTCATGCAGTCGATGTTATTTTCCTGGGCAGCCATGATCAGCGGGGTGGAGCCATCCTCAGCCCGGGCGTTGAGATCTGCCTCGGCTTCGATCAGGAGTTCCACGCAGTCACTGTTGCCTGTTGCAGCAGCGATGGCCAGCGGGGTGACGCCATTTGAACAGGCGGCGTTGAGATCTGCCCCGGCTTCGATCAGGAGTTTCACGCAGTCGGTGCTATTTTGCTGGGCGGCCATGAACAGCGGGGTGGCGCCACCCACGGTTTGGGCGTTGAGATTCGCCTTGGCTCTGATCAGGAGTTTGACGCAGTCGGCCTTATTCTGCTGGGCAGCGATGAGTAGTGCGGTGGCACCATTCTCACGGGCAGCGTTGAGATTCGCCCCGGCGTTGATCAGACGTTCGACGATATCCCTGTGCCCCTGACCAGATGCCAAAATCAAGGCAGTGAAATCATCAGCTAGAGCAGCATTGACATTGACTCCTTCTGCCAGTGAATGGTTCACCCGCGCAAAATCCCCGTTAATACAAGCATCAAAAAACGCCTGGTTCGGGAAAAATTGATCCGGGTGAGATTCACCGGTGCCCAGATTCAATACAGGCATCGGGTCTTGCCGACACATCGCGCACCGGCGTGAGCCGATGAGCTGTTGAACAAAAGACTTCGAAATACAATCCAGATCGAAGTGCTTGCCACAACAGTGTGCCCTGACAACCACAGGTGCTACATCACGGCCATGGAAGTGAGTCAGACAGATAGGGCAGAGATCGGACTCCAGCGATGAGTTATTTTCCACAGGGACAGGGGGGCGAGCAATACCATCCATAATGAGTAAAATATTTTTGTTAGCCAATAAGAGATGCGTCTTAGACACAAGGAAAATAAGATAGTTCAGCTTTATGGCTATAAATTTTGCTGTGACTAAATAATCACTTTTCCTTACCTGGCCCCGGCCCCGGCCCCGGTCAGGGCTTTCACGATATCGGTATGGCCCTTCCGGGCTGCGATATGCAGCGAGGTGGTGCCATTCTTGGTTTTGGCGTTGAGATCCGCCCTGGCTTCGATCAGGGTTTTCACGATGTCGGTATGGCCTTGCTGGGCAGCCATGAGCAGTGGGGTGGCGCCATTGTCAGTCCGGGGGACGTTGGGATCCGCCCCGGCCTGAATCAGGACTTTCACGCAATCGGTGTTCTTTTCTTGTGCAGCGATGAACAGCGGGGTGGCGCCATCCGAAGTCGGGGAAGCGTTGAGATCTGCTCCGGCTTCGATCAGGGCTTTCAAGCAGTCGGTATTGCCGTTTGCTGCAGCGATGTACAGCGGGCTGCCACCATCCGACATAGGAGTGTTGAGATCCGCCTTGGCTTCGATCAGTATTTTCACGCAGTCGGTATTGCCCATGTCAGCAGCGATCAAGAGCGGGGTGGCGCCATCCTCGGTCCGGGCGTTGAGATCTGCCCCCGCTTTGATGAGGGCTTTCACGCTGTCGCTATTGCCATTCTGTGCAGCCATGAACAGTGCGGTGGCACCATACTCAGTCCGGGCGTTGAAATCCGCTCCGGCTTCGATCAGGAATATTACGCAGTCGGTATGGCCTCTAGCAGCAGCCATGATCAGCGGGGTGGCGCCATCCTTAGTCCGGGGGGCATTGAGATCGGCCCCTTCGTTGATCAGGACTTTCACGCAATCGGTGTTATTTTCTTGTGCAGCGATGAACAGCGGGGTGGCGCCATCCCTGGGTGCGTTGAGATCCGCCCCGGCCCCGATCAGGCGTTGCACGATGTCGGTATGACCCTCCCGGGCAGCGATGAACAGCGGAGTGGCCCCATTCTTGGTCCGGGCGTTGAGATTCGCCCCGGCGTTGATCAGGCATTCGACGATGTCATTGTGCCCTTGACTGGATGCCACCAACAAGGCAGTGACACCATTGTTCATAACGGCATTGACATTGACTCCCTCTGCCAGTGACTTTTCCACCTGATCCAGATCTCCCTCAAAACAGGCACTATAAAACGCCTGATCGGGGAAAAATGTATCCGGGTAAGATTCACCGGTGTGCTCATTCACCATAGGCATCGGGTCTTGCCGACACATTGCACAGCGGCGAGAACCGATGGGCTGATTAACAAAACACTCAGAAATACAGTCCAGATCGAAGCGGTGGCCGCAACATTGGGTTTTGAGGACCACAGGCACTGCATCACGACCATGGAAGTGAACCAGACAAATAGGGCAGGGATCGGACTCCAGCAGTGCGTCAGTGTCCATAGGGACAGCGGGGTGAGCAATGCCATCCATGAGTAGTAAATCCGTATTATTCACATGACCTACGCACTCTGGGCAGTGTCCGTTGTCCAAATGTGAGCATGAGCTTTGTTCGGGCGTTGCTGCCGTTTGGTCTGTCGAATGTTCTGCAAAATTCATCGGCCATTCAGTGGGCCCACTGCTATCGGATGACGGTCGGAATTGACAAATGCCATGACAGGTGAAGACGAAACAATCTAAACCCAAAGTATGCCGATGTTGCTCTGAGCCATCGTTTCCATCGGCAGAGTCAGAATGAAGGAAGCTGTTGGAAGAGTCTGAGGGACAGGCGGGGGCTTCCTGAGCCTGCTGCCCCGACGATTCAGATGGCGGGTCTTGCTGTTGTTGAGTTCCAGAGCCAGGTACCGTAATGATGGCCGCAAGCGGTTGTTCTTGACACAGCTCTTTTTGTTTCATCGGGTTAAACGACGGTGAGTCGATATTCCAATAACTTGTTAAAAGCCAACCGACAGCAACAACCACTTCAATAGGCAGCCATGAATAGGAGGTGGACCCGGGAAGGGTATTTTTGCTGGTCAGGATCCGTTCGTGACCAACCAGCAAACGAGTGGCGTAAGGCCATGGCCACGAAATTGATTCAGTGATGGTCGGTTTTAGCCCGCAACCGTTTAGTCTGCCTTGTTTCCCATCAGACGGTAAATCCGATCTTGCATAACCCTTTTTGTGGTCAATGTCTGACATGGTGCCTGACATTTTGTGCTGGTCAGATGTTATAGAAACGTTCTGGTTTGGAGAGCCTGTTTTCTGTTCCAGCTCAACAACAAAACGTCTTGTTAAAGGTTGAGCCTGACAGACGACGAAAAATGTCGTTAGTAGCAATGGTGCTGCAAAGAGTGAGTGTTTAATCATTCTACACTTGCGTTCTGGTTTACAGAGAGGAAGGATAGATCAAGAAAATAACTCAAGTGATGCAGCTAACCATTCTCTCAACTGCCCCAGAGAAGCTTTCAGCCCTGCCGAGACCTCAACTTTTCACCGTTTCTTGTAATCACCCTGAGAGTATCGACATCGAAGTCAAGATCGCTGCAAACCAGATCCGGATAGAGAATGCCTTGTGCACCCTACCGTGCTCCAGCGTCGGTCAGGGCTTTCACGCAGTCGGTATTGCCCTTCTTGGTTGCGACGAACAGCGGGGTGATACCATCAATGTCGGCGTTAAGATCCGCTTCGGCTTCGATCAGGGCTTTCACGCTGTTGGTATTGTCCATCGAGATAGCCGTTAGGAGTGGGGTGGCGCCATACTCAGAACGGGCGTTGACATCCGCCCCGGCGCTGATCAGGATTTTCATGATTTCGATGTCATTTTCCTTAACAGCCGCGAACAGTGCGGTGAAGCCACTTAGAGTCCGGGCGTTGATATCCGCCCTGGCTTCGATCAGGAGTTTCACGATGTCGGTATGGCCCTCCTGGACGGCGACGAATAGCGGGGTGGAGCCGTTCTTACTACGGGCGTTGATATCCGCCTTGGCTTCGATCAGGAGCTTCGCGATGTCGGTATGGCCCTCCAGGGCAGCGACGAACAGCGGGGTGGCGTCACGCTTATTACGGGCGTTGAGATCCGCCTTGGCTTCGATCAGAAGTTTCACGATGTCGGTATGGCACACCAGGGCAGCGATGCACAGCGGGGTAGCGCTACGCTTATTACGGGCGTTGAGATCCGCCCTGGCTTCAATCAGGAGTTGCACGATGTCGCTATAGCCCTTCCCGGCAGCGATGTAGAGTGGGGTGGCGCCATTCTTATCACGGGCGTTGAGATGCGCCTTGGCTTCGAGCAGGACTTTCACGATGTCAGTATGACCCTCCTGGGCGGCGATGAGCAGCGGGGTGGCGCCATCCTCGGCCCGGGCGACGTTGACGTCCGCCCCTGCTTCTATCAGGCGTTCGGCGATCTCCACTTGCCCGTTAGCGGATGCCAACATCAAGGCATTGAAATCATCATTCCTGAAGGCATTGACATTGACTCCTTCTGCTACTGACTTATCCAGCTGATCCAAATCCCCGACAATACAAGCATTAAAAAACGTCTGTTCCGGGAAAAACTTATCCGGGTGATATTCACCGGTGTTCTTATTCAACATTGGTATCGGGTCTTGCCGGCACATTGCGCACTGGCGTGAGCCGATGGGCTGTTTAACAAAAGACTTCGAAATGCAGTCCAGATCGTAGTGCTTGCGACAACATTGGGCTTCGACGATCACAGGTGCTACATCACGGCCATGAAAGTAAGTCAGACAAATAGGGCAGGATTCGGCCTCCGGCATTACGACAGTGTCATTGGGGTCAGGGGTGTGAGCAATGCCATCCATGAGTAGTACATCTGTATTATTTCCATGACCTAAGCACTCTGGGCAGTGTCCATTGTCCAAATGTGGGCATGAGCTTTGTTCGGGCGTTGCTTCTGTGTGGCCTGTCGAATGTTCTGCGACATTTATCGCCCCTTCAGCGGGCTCACTGCCAACGGATGATGGTCGAAATTGACAAACGCCATGACAGGGAAAGACGAAACAATCTAAACCCAAAGTATGCCGATGTTGCTCTGAGCCTCCGTTACCACCGGCAGAGTCAGAATAAAGGAAGCTGTTGGAAGAGCCTGTAGGGCAGGCGGTGGCACCCTGAGCTTGCTGCCCCGATGATTCTGATGGCGGGCCTTGTAGCTGTTGAGTTCCAGAGCCAGGTACCGTGATGATGGCCGCAAGCGGTTGCTCCTGACACAGCTCTTTTTGTTTCATCGGGTTAAGCGACGATGAGTTTATATCCCAATAACTTGTTAAAAGCCAACCGACAGCGACAACCACTTCAATAGGCAGCCATGAATAGGAGGTGGAGTCGAGTGGGGTATTTTTGCTGGTCAGGATCCGTTCGTAACCCAAGAGCAGATGATTAGCGTAAAGCCATTGCCACGAAGTTGATTCAATGATGGTCGTTGTTAGCTCGCAGCCGTTTGGTCTGACTTGTTTCTCATCAGACGGTAAATCCGATCCTGCATAACCCTTTGTGTGGGCAATGTCTGACAAAGTGCCTTTCAGTGTGTGTTGGCCAGGTGTTACAGAAACGTTCTGGTTTGGAGAACCTGTTTTCTGTTCAAACGAGACAACAAAACGCCTTGTTAACGGTTGAGCCTGACAGACGACGGACAATGTCATTAGTAGCAGTGGTGCTGCAAACAGTGAGTGTTTAATCATTATTTTACAACTGCATTCAGGATTGTAGAGAGGAAGGATAGATCAAGAAAATAACTCAAGTTACGCAGCTAACAGAGAAGCTTTCAGCCCTGCCAAGAGCCCGACTTTCCACCATTTCTTGTAGGTCGCCCTGATAGTCCGGGCATCGAAGCCAAGATCGCTGCAAACCAGATCCAGATAGGGAATGTCTGTGCTTTCACCTCTGTTTTTAAAGACCCGGCGGTATAGCAGATGCTCCTTGCCTCGCCCCGGCCTTGGTCAAGGCTTTCACGCAGTTGGTATTGCCCATCCTGGTTGCGATGGAGAGTGGAGTGGTGCCATCCGTTAGGGCGGCGTTGAGATCCGCCCCGGCCTTGATGAGGACTTTCACGCAGTCGGTACTGCCGTTCTCAGCAGCGACGTGCAGCGAGGTGGCGCCATTCGGCAAGACGGTGTTGAGATCCGCCTTTGCTTCGATCAGGATTTTCACGCAGTCGGTGTTATTTTTCCGGGCAGCGATGAACAGCGGTGTGGCGCCACCCCTCATCTGCACGTTGAGATCTGCCCCAGCATTGATCAGGAGTTTCACGCAGTCGGTGCTATTTGTTAGGGCAGCGATGCACAGTGCGGTACTGCCATCCTCAGTCCGGGCGTTGATATCTGCCTTGGTTTCGATCAGGAGTTTCAGGCAGTCGATGTTATTTTCCTGGGCAGCGATGAACAGCGCGGTAGCGCCACTCTCACTCCGGGCGTTGATATTCGCCCCGGCGTTGATCAAGCGTACGACGATATCTGTGTGCCCCATACAAGCTGCCAACATCAAGGCATTGGAATCATCATCCATAATGACAATAAAGGCATTGACATTGACTCCATCTGCCAGTGAATTCTCCACCTGACTCAAATCCCCCTCAAGACAGGCACGATAAAACGCTTCGTCGGGAAAAAATGTATCCGGGTGAGACTCTCCGGTGTTCTCATTCAGCATAGGCATCGGGTCTTGTCGGCACATTGCACAACGGCGAGAGCCGATAGGCTGTTCAACAAAGCACTTCGAAATACAGTCCAGATCGAAGTGCTTGCCACAACATTGGCTTTTGACGACCACAAGTGCTTCATCACGACCATGGAAGTGAACCAGACAAATAGGACAGGGATCGGACTCCAGTGGTGCCTCAATGTCCATGGGGACAGCGGGCCGACTGCTATCGGATGATGGTCGGAATTGACAAACGCCATGACAGGGAGAGACGAAACAATCCAAACCCAAAGTGTGCAGATGTTGCTGTGAGCCTCCGTTACCACCGGCAGAGGCAGAATCAGAATTAAGGAAGTTGTTGAAAGAGCCTGTTGGGCCGATGGTGGTTTCCTGAGCTTGCTGTCCCGATGACGCTGATGGCGGGTGTTGTGGCTGGTCATTGCCAGAGCCAGGCATGGTAATGATGGCCGTCAACGGTTGAGCCTGACAGACGACGGATAGTGTTATTAGCAATGTTATTGGCAACATCAGGGCTGCAAAGAGTGAGTGTTTAATAATTCTATCCCTGCATTCTGGTGAACAGGGAGGAAGGATAGATCAAGAAAATAACTCAAGTGACACAGTGAATAGTTCTCTCTACTGCCCCAGAGAAGCTTTCAGCCTTACCTCTGTTACCTACCTTGCCCCGGCCTCAGTCAGGAGTTTCATGATGTCGGTGTTGCCCTTCCGGGTTGCGATGGACAGCGGGGTAGTGCCAAGTTCGGTCCGGCTGTTGAGATCTGCCCCGGCGTTAATCAGGAGTTTTACGATGTTGGTATTACCCTTCAGGGCTGCCATGAACACTGGGGTGGCACCATTCTCAAACCGGGCATTGAGATCCGCCCCATTGTCGATCAGGAGTTTCACGCAGTCGGTGTTATTTTCTTGCACAGCCACGAAGAGTGGGCTGGCGCCATCCGAAGCCCTGGCGTTGAGATCTGCCTTGGCGTTGATCAGTAATTTCAAACAGTCGGTATTGCCCTTATGGGCAGCCAAAAACAACGCGGTGGTGCCACTGTTAGTCTGGGCGTTGAGATCCGCCTCATTATTGATCAGGAGTTTCACGCAGTCGGTATTGCCTTTCTGGGCAGCGGCCATCAGTGCGGTGGCGCCAATCACAGTTCGTGCGTTGATATTTGCTCTGCCTTCGATCAGGGCTTTCAAACAGTCGGTGTTACCTTTCTGGGCAGCTATGAACAGCGGGGTGGCGTGCGGCATGGCGGCGTTGAGATCCGCCTCAGCGTTGATCAGGAGTTTCACACAGGCAGTATTACCCATCCGGGCAGCGATGAACAGCGCGGTTCTACCATCTTTAACCCTGGCGTTGAGGTCCGCTTTGGCTTTGATCAGGGTTTTCAAGCAGTTGGTATTATTTTCCTGGGCAGCCATGTACAGCGGGGTGCAGCCATCCCTGGTCCGAGCGGCGTTGACGTTTGCTCCGGCGTTGATAAGGCGTTCGACGACGTCCGTTTGTCCCCGGTAGGATGCCAAAATCAAGGCCGTTAAGTCATCAGTCATAACGGCATTGACATTGACTCCTTCTGCCAGTGACTTTTCCACCTGATCCAAATCCCCATTAAAACAGGCACGATAAAACCTCTGATCGGGGAAAAATTCATCCGGGTGAGATTCACCGGTGTTTTCATTCACAATAGGCATCGGGTCTTGCCGGCACATTGCACACCGGCGAGAGCCGATAGGCTGATTAACAAAACACTTCGAAATACAGTCCAGATCGAAGTGGTGGCCACAACATTGGCTTTTGACGACCACAAGTGCTTCATCACGGCCATGAAAGTGAGTCAGACAAATAGGGCAGGGATCGGACTCCAGCGGTATGTCAGTGTCCATGGGGACAGCGGGCCGACTGCTATCGGATGATGGTCGGAATTGACAAACGCCATGACAGGGAGAGACGAAACAATCTAAACCCAAAGTGTGCAGATGTTGCTGTGAGCCTCCGTTACCACCGGCAGAGGCAGAATCAGAATTAAGGAAGTTGTTGAAAGAGCCTGTTGGGCTGACGGTGGTTTCCTGAACTTGCTGCCCCGATGACGCTGATGGCGGGTGTTGTGGCTGGTCATTGCCAGAACCAGGCATGGTAATGATGGCCGCCAAAGGGTGATCTTGACGCAGCTCTTTTTGTGTTATTGGATTAAACGACGATGAATTATTATTCCAATAACTTTTTAAAAACCAAGCTACAGCGATAAGCACTTCTACAGGCAGCCATGAATAAGAGGCGGAGCTGAGCGGGGTGTTTTTGCTGGTCAGGATCAGTTCGTAACCAACCAGCAGATGAGTGGCGATGAGCCATTGCCAGGAAATTGATTCAATGGTGGTCGTTTTTAGCTCGCGACTGTTTAGTCTGACTTGTTTCTCATCAGACGGTAAATCTGATCCTGCAAAGCCTTTTGTCTGTGTAAAGTCTGACAGGCTGCCTGACAGTGCACGCTGGTCAGGTGTTACAGAAAAGTTCTGGTTTGGAGAACCCGTTTTCTGTTCAAACTCGACAAAAAAGCGTCTTGTCAACGGTTGAGCCTGACACACGACGGACAATGTTATTAGCAACAGTGGTGCTGCAAAGAGTGAGTGTTTAATCATTCTATCCTTGCATTCTGGTGAACAGGGGAGAGGATAGATCAAGAAAATAACTCAAGTGACACAGTGAACAGTTCTCTCTACTGTCCAGAGAAGCTTTCAGCCTTGCCTCTATTACCTACCTTGCCCCGGCTTCGGTCAGGACTTGCACGCAGTCGGTATTGCCCATCTGAGCTGCAATGAGCAGCGGGGTGGCGCCATCCTCAGTCCATGGGTTGAGATCCGCCCCGGCGTTGATCAGGATTTTAAGGCATTCGATGTTATTTTCCTGGGCAGCGATGAACAGCGGGGTGGTGCCATCCGACAGGGCAGCGTTGAGATCAGCCTTGGCTCTGATCAAGAGTTTCACGATGAAGTTATTGCCCATTTCGGCAGCAACGAACAGCGGGGTGGCGCCCTTCTTAGTCCGGGCGTTGACATCCGCCTTGGCTTCGATAAGGATTTTCACGCAGTCGGTGCTATTTTCTTGTGCTGCGATGAACAGCGGGGTGCCGTCATCCTCAGTCCTTGCGTTGAGAACCGCCCCGGCTTGGATCAGGATTTTAAGGCATTCGGTGTTATTTTCTTGTGCAGCGATGAACAGCGGGGTGGTGCCATCCGACAAGGCAGCGTTGAGATCAGCTCTGGCTCCGATCAGGAGCTTCACGATGTCGGTATGGCCCTTTTGGGCAGCAGTGAACAGCGGGGTGACGCCATGCTTGGTTTGGGCGTTGAGGTTTGCCCCAGCGTTGATCAGGTGTTCTACGACGTCCTTGTGCCCTTGAATGGATGCCAAAATCAAGGCAGTGAGATCATTAACCATAGCGGCATTGACATCGAGACCCTCTGCCAGTGACTTTTCCACCTGATCCAAATCCCCCTCAAAACAAGCACGATAAAACGCCCGATTGGGGAGATCTGACCCGGCTTCGATCAGGAGTTTCACGCAGTCGGTATTGCCTATCTCGGCGGCAATCAGTAGCGCGGTGGTGCCATCCTTAGTTCGGGCGTTGATATCCGCTCCGGCGTTGATCAGGAGTTTCACGCAGTCGGTGTTATTTTCCTGGGCAGCGATGAACAGCGGAGTGAGGCCATTCTTGCTTCGGGCGTTGAGATTTGCCCCGGCGTTGATCAGACGTTCGACGAGGTCCTTACGCCCGTGAATGGATGCCAACATCAAGACAGTGAGACCATTATTATTATTTATAACGGTATTGACATTGACTCCCTCTGCCAGTGACTTCTCCACTTGATCCAAATCCCCCTCAAGGCAGGCGTTATAAAACGCCTGATCGGGGAAAAATTGATCCGGGTGAGATTCACCGGTGTTCTCATTCACCATAGGCATCGGGTCTTGCCGACACATGGCACAACGGCGAGAGCCGATAGGCTGTTCAACAAAACACTTCGAAATACAGTCCAGATCGAAGTAGTGGCCACAACATTGGCTTTTGACGACCACAAGCGCTTCATCACGGCCATGGAAGTGAACCAGACAAATAGGACAGGGATCGGACTCCAGTGGTGCCTCAATGTCCATGGGGACAGCGGGCCGACTGCTATCGGATACTGGTCGGAATTGACAAACGCCCTGACAGGGAGAGACGAAACAATCTAAACCCAAAGTGTGCAAATGTTGCTGTGAGCCTCCGTTACCACCGGCAGAGTCAGAATAAAGGAAGCTGTTGAAAGAACCTGTTGGGCCGACGGTGGTTTCCTGAGCTTGCTGCCCCGATGACGCTGATGGCGGGTGTTGTGGCTGGTTATTGCCAAAGCCAGGCATGGTAATGATGGCCGCCAAAGGGCGATCTTGACGCAGCTCTTTTTGTGTTATTGGATTAAACGACGATGAATTATTATTCCAATAACTTTTTAAAAACCAAGCTACAGCGATAAGCACTTCTACAGGCAGCCATGAATAAGAGGCGGAGCTGAGCGGGGTGTTTTTGCTGGTCAGGATCAGTTCGTAACCAACCAGCAGATGAGTGGCGATGAGCCATTGCCAGGAAATTGATTCAATGGTGGTCGTTTTTAGCTCGCGACTGTTTAGTCTGACTTGTTTCTCATCAGACGGTAAATCTGATCCTGCAAAGCCTTTTGTCTGTGTAAAGTCTGACAGGCTGCCTGACAGTGCACGCTGGTCAGGTGTTACAGAAAAGTTCTGGTTTGGAGAACCCGTTTTCTGTTCAAACTCGACAAAAAAGCGTCTTGTCAACGGTTGAGCCTGACACACGACGGACAATGTTATTAGCAACAGTGGTGCTGCAAAGAGTGAGTGTTTAATCATTCTATCCTTGCATTCTGGTGAACAGGGGGGGGAAGGATAGATCAAGAAAATAACGCAAGTTCCAAAAGCTCTGAAATACCCGTTGCAGTAGTCTTACGAAAAGACGACAAAAGTCTAGTAAATTTCTATAAGATCATCTTTCATGCAATCAATAATGGCTGACTTTCAGGATGGTGCATGGCTCGTGATAGTTTAGCTCTGTGGCTATGAAGTTTGCAGTGGCTAAATCATCACCTATGCCAAAAACCCGGAAGATGGGAACACCTGAAAGCCATGTTTTGTGGAAAATAGAACGCCTTTCTTTTGTTCCCTTTCCTGTTTCTGTTCCCTACCTTGCCCCGGCTTCTGTCAGGGCTTTCACGCAGTTGGTATGGCCCATCCCGGCTGCCTCGGATAGTGGGGTGGTTCCATCCGGCAAGGCGGCGTTGAGATCTGCCCCGGCGTTGATCAGGACTTCCACGCAGTCGATATGGCCTTTTGCAGCAGCGATGAACAGTGAGGTGGCGCCAATCTTACAGACGGCGTTGAGATTTGCCCCGGCGTTGATCAGGCATTCGACGACCGTCTTTTGCCCCGAGAAGGACGCCATCATCAAGGCCGTGAAATCCTCATAC
>NZ_JAGRPU010000049.1 GCF_024606225.1 Endozoicomonas sp. ISHI1
CATCTTCTGGATAATGGACTCTTTCATTTCTTTGGAGTAGCGAGTCATAACAGCCTCTTTTTGTATGCTCTCAATTATTGAGAGTCATGAATCAAAAGAGGCGACATCTATCCTGACACAGCGGGCCAGCTGCACTTAACTGATTGGCAAGACTTTGCGGAGAATTATATTCATTGATATTTTCAGAAAGCAATGCACGATCACATGCTCGAGCGCAGATTTTTCCGATATATCTGCCAGACAGCACTTTAAAGCTGATATAAATTTCGTGCCTGGTAAGAAAATGAGGGCCAAGAAAAGCAAGAAACATCAGAACCAGATCCTTATTAACACGAATATAATTGCACTCAGGCGCCTCCGGAGCGGTGTAGAAATAATTGAAATATGGATTACGGCTGCCATTTCTGTTGACAGATAAGAACAAATTTTCAAAAAGGCTTAGTGCCTTTGAATTGATTAAGACATGCTCTTCCTGGTTTTTTCCATTGGTTATATTTATATTAATAGCGAATATACGATGCATTAGCCTCAGCATTCTTTTAATACGATTTTTTCGATGTTGAGGATCACCCATGTTCACATAATTAAAATATAAATCGTTCAGACGATTAAAGTCTTGCTGAGCAACCTGGTAATCTTCACAGGTTTCCAGTCGCCCATCTCCATATGCATTGTCAGTTTCCAGATTAAGTCTGACAAAACCAATACGAATATTTTCAACCAGGCACATACCGGGTTGACTTGTGCTACTTTGTTGTTTTTTTGAAAGCGGTTTCCAGTTCGCCATTTGATACTGGCGAAATTCTTCAAGGCCGTAGGTATCATTTGCCAGCCCCTGCTGATAAAAAAACAAACACACTGAAAACAAAAGCGTCTTAAAGAAATACTCTGGAGTCATACTTTCACCTGCTCTCATTAAAACAACTGAACCAGTACCACTGGAATTTATCCGAAATAAATTAACCACTGTCACAGCCTTGCAGGCCCTCTTATTCAGTGCTTTGGCAACAGATCAGCAGTACAGACACTTCAACGAGAAGACATGTCGAAAAGCTTCCTGTAGGAGTTCGATTTTATCCGACAAAAGGGACAGCCTCTCTGATCCTTTATACATTGCTCAATACAACCCCGGCAAAAACCAACGTGCTCACAACTTTCGAAGCCCATCATTTCTTTCAATGGCTCTAAACAAATTGGACATTCTTTTACTCCTCCTGAGGCTCCTCCGGCTGCACCGGCTTCTTCTGTTGCAGTTTGGTTTGCTAATTCCCGTCGTAGTTGAGCTATGACTTCATTTTGATATTGGATGACTATTGACGGATCCTGATCTTCAGTAGAACCCCCTCTGTCTGAATCCTGAGCATAATCCGATCGATAGTCCTGCCTTTCAGACGATGTTTCCGTTGTGGGGTCAATACCCAAAATACTGTGTGTAAACTCTTGCATGCCACTCAGGCTGAACATAACATTAGGTACAGAGCATGGGTGTCCCGGACTGCAAAAGTTGGCCATATTGTTGTAAACAATGGCCAGAATCTCGTATGGCAAGTATCTTCTCAACAATTTTTCCAGTGTATCTGGCCATCCCAGTCCTGAATTCATGTACTCAAAAGCGGCTGTTGCCATTGCAGTTAAACCGATTAGAAGTGCTGTTTCTTTGTCCAATCCGACTGCATTTAATTGATTGCCAATGCTTTGCGGAGAGTTTTCTTTATTCATACTTCCAGAAAGAAAGTCACGAATGAATACTCGACCGATACTTTCTCCGGTATAGCTGTAATCCAACATTTTGAAGTAGGTATCAAGATCCCCCCTGGAAAGAAAATGGGGACCAAGAAAAGCAAGAAACATCAGGATCAGACGGTTATTAACACCGACATAATTATGTTGGCGTTTCGCTAAACCATAGAAATATTGGAAAGAAGGATTACTGGCACCCTCTGTGTTTTCAGACAAAAATAATTGTTCAAAGAGGCTTTTTGCCGTTGTATTGATGAGTTCTTTGTCATCCGCTCTATGTCCATTGGTCTTCTTTATATTTATAGCGAATATACGATGTATTAATCTTAATGCCCTTTGAATGCGAACTTTTCGAAAAGGCATCTCCACATAATTAAAATAAAAGTTGATCATACGGTTAAAGTCTTGCTCAGAAACCTCGTAATCTTCACAGATTTCCAGCCGCCCATCTCCAAATACGTCCTCAGATTGCAGATTAAGCCTGACAAAGCCAATACGGATGTTTTCAAGTGGGCATATGACGGGTTGACCTGTTTGCCTTTGTTGTATTTCTGAAGGCGGTCTCCAGTTTTTTTTTTGATACTCACGATATTCTTCAAGATCATGGGTGTCATTTGCCAGCCCCTGCTGATAAAAAAACAAAATCACTGAACACAAAATCGTCTTAAAGGAATGTCCTAAGGTCATACGTTCACCTGAATTTGTTTACATAACTGCATTATTGAGCTGCAATTTATCCACAACAAATAAACCGCTGTCGCATAAGGAAGCCTTGCAGGCTCGCTTATTCAAGGCTTTTGCAACAGGCAGCTTAACCCCGCTTATTACACACGACATATAGCACTGTGCACACATTCAATGATGAGACATAAAGATGACCCTCAAGTATGATAGCGGTCTTTCCCTGCAAAAGGGACAGTCCCTCTGCTCATCTATAATTCGCCGAGCACAATTTTCGCAAAAGCCAGCGTGTCCGCAACTTTGTAACACCATAATATCTCCCACTGACTTGAAACAAATGGGGCATCCTTTTGCTCCTCCTGTGGCTCCTCCTGTGGCTCCTCCTGTTGCACCAGCCTCCTTTGTTGCAGTTTGGTTTGCTAATTCCAGTCGAAGTTGGGTTATCAGTTCATTTTGTTGCTGAATAACTATTGACGGATCCTGATGCTCAGAACGCGGCTCCTCATCAGAAGTCTCAATGCCTGAAGCTCCATTGACTGAACTCTCGGTGTCAGAACTCTCGGTGTCTGAACTCTCGGTGTCTGAACTCTCGGTGTCTGAACTCTCGGTGTCTGAACTCTCGGTGTCTGAAGTCACGGTGTCTGAAGTCACGGTGTCTGAACTCACGGTGTCTGAAGCCTCAGTATCTGAAGTCCCAGTGTCTGGACCAAGATAATAATCCCGTGGATTGTCATGACTTTCTGACGATGATGTCTCCGATAATGCAGGTGTGGGGTCAATGTGAATACCCACAATGCCCTGTATAAACGCTTGCATACCCTCCACTGTACACATAACCGGGGGTAAACGGTTTCGGTATTCTTGCCAGCAAAGGCTGGTTATATGGTCGTAGACAATGGGCAGAAGTTCATATGGCAAGTATCTTGTCAGCAAGGTTTCCAGTGTCTCTGGCCATCCCGGTCCTGAATTCATACTCTGGAAAGCTGCTGATGCCATTGCATTTAAACCAATTAGAAGTGCTGTTTCTGCGCCCAATGCGGCCGCAGTTAATTGTGTGGCAATGCTTTGTGGAGAATTATATTCATTGAGATTTTCAGAAAGCAATCCACGAGACAAGGCTCGCTGGTAGCTTTTTCTGGTATATCTATGATCCAACGCTCTGAAGCAGGTATAAAGTTTATTTTTGGAAAGAAAGTGGGGACCAAGAAAAGCCAGAAACATCAGGACCAGATCGTTATTAACACCGACCTCATCAGACCAACATTCTGCCCTGGAGTAATAAGGTTCACTCCTGCCACGTTTGAGCGTATCGTAGAAATAATTGAAATAAAGATTTCTTCTGCCATCTATGTTTTCAGTCAAAAACAATTGTTCAAATAGGCTTTTTGCTTTTTCATTGATTAGTTTTTTATCATAATTGTTTATCGTATTGATCTTATTTATATTTATAGTGAATAGATGATATATTAGTCTTAGTACTCTTTGAATGCGAACTATCTGACTTTGTTCATCCATGTTCACATAATTATAATAAAAGCTGATCAAACGTTTAAAGTCTTGGTCATCAACCTCGTAAGTTTCACAGATTTCCAGTCGCTCATCCCCGGAAACATCGTCAGAGGCCAAATTAATCCTGACAAAGCCAATATGGATGTTTTCAAGTGGGTTCATAGCGGGTTGGCCTGTAAACCTTTGTTTTATTTTTGAAGGCGGCTTCCAGTTTATCTTGAGATACTCGCGCAATTCTTCAAGATCATAGGCGTCGTTTGCTAGTCCATTTTGATAAAAAAGCAAAAACATTAAAACAAAAAGCATCTTAAAGGAATGGCCTAAGCTCATACTTTCACCTGAATTCGTTAAAACAACTAAACTACTACATCAAGCAAACACAGCACCGTGCAATACTATTGCACTGCACGCACATTCAATGAAAAGACGTATCAATAACCTTCTTGTATGATTTCGATTTTATTCGACAAAAGGGACACCCGCTCTGCTCATGTGTAATTCGCTCAGCGCAAATCTCACAAAAACCTGCGTGTTCACAATTTTCGAACGTCATCATTTCTGTCATTGCTCCACAGCAAATTGAACATCGTTTAGTTTCTCCTGAGGCACCTCCAACTGCATCCATTCCCTCCATTGCAGACTGGCTTGCTAGTGGCCGTTGTAGTTGGGCTACCAGGTCACTTTGTTCGTGAATGGCTGTTGACTGATTTTGACGATCAGCATGCAGCTCCTCCCCAGAAGCCTCACTGCCTGAATCCCGAGAATAATCCGTTAGAGTGTTCAGACTTTCTGACGATAATGCAGGCGACGGAGCGGGTTTAATACCCAAAATGCTGTTTGTAAACTCCTGCATGCCATCCACACTATACATAGCGGGTAATACAGGGCATGTGCTGCAGAGTTTGGCCATATTGAAGTTGATAATGCACGAAAGCTCGTACGGTAAGTATGTTTGCAACAAAGTTTCCAATGTCTCTGGCCATTCCAACCCTGAATTCATGCAGTCGAAAGCGGCTGATGCCATTGCAGTTAAGCCAATTAGAAGTGCTGTTTCTGTGTCCAGTCTGGCTTCAGTGAATTGATGGGCAAAGCTTTCCGGAGAATTACATTCACTGATATTTTCAGAAAACAGTGCACAGGTTAATGCTTGATCGCAGATATTTTCGACATAGTTTTCAAGCAGCACGGTAAAATAGATATAAAAGTCATTATCGGTAAGAAAATAGGGACCAAGAAAAGTTAGAAACATCAGGACTAAACGGTTATTAAGACCGGCATAATTGGAATGACTTGCTGCTGAATCTGAATAGAAATAATTGAAATAAGGATTAATACCGCCATTTGTGTATTCAGAAAAAAACATTTTTTCAAATAGGCTTTTTGCCGTTACTTCTATTATCTGTTTCTCTTCAGGACTTTGTTCCATGGTCTTATTTATATTCATAGTAAACATATGACGCATGAGTCTCAGCGCCTTTTGAATGTAAACTTTGCGATATTGTGGATCACCCATGTTCGCATATTCGAAGAAGAATTCAATCAGACGTTTAAAGTCTTGCTCATCAACTTCATAACCTTCACAGATTTCCAGTCGCCCATCTCCAGATACATCCTCAGATGCTAAATCAAGCCTGACAAAGCCAATACGGATGTTTTCAAGTGGGCTCTGACCTGTGCGCTTTTGTTGCTGGTTAGAAGGTAGTTTCGAATTTGTCTTGTGATATTCGCGAAATTCTTCAAGGTCATAGGTATCGTTTGCCAGAAGCTGCTGATAAAAAAACATGAACACCACAAATAAAAGCGTCATAAAGGAACGCCCAAAGATCATACTTTCACCTGCATTCGTTAAACAACTGCACTACCTCAGGCAGCCTTTATGCGAGCGTTCCGTTGCCTGTATTTTTGACACCTCGTGTGTCCATGGAAGGTCTAATAGAAGGTGCATAAGAGATAGAAAGCAGCATAGTACATATCAGCCACGACGAGCTGACGGAATTCACCTCCCGCCTGGCTCGGCGGGAGTATCATTTCAGTCTTGAATAGCAGAAAACGTGGTCCAGCCAATAGGTGACTGGCTCCCTTTCATTAAACGGCTGGCAACAAGCAGTTAAACTCAGTCCCCTGCCCTTTTTTACTTTCTACATTGATCTTGCCATTGTGAGCCTCAACAATCGCCTTGACCAATGACAGTCCAAGACCAAACCCCGGTGTTTTTCGACTGACATCCCCGCGATAAAGGCGATCAAAAATATGGGGCAGATCGGATGCGGCGATGCCACTGCCAGAATCTTTTATTGACACTCGCCACAAATCACCTTCTCTTCGGGCCGAAACCAGAATGCTTCCCTGTTCAGGTGTAAACTTGAGGGCATTGTCCAGAAGGTTGGCAAATACCTGCCGCAACCGGTTTGGACAGGCCAGGATATTCATTGTCCCCGGAAGCTCAAAGCTGAGCTGAATATGCTTCTCCTCCGCCAGATATTCATAGAGTTGAGCCGCTTCAGTAATCAGATCAGACAGATTGGCCTGTGTGCGATCTCTGGCGTCCAGATGCTGCTCCACTGCAGCCACATCCAGCAGACTGTTCACCATCGCCAACATTCTTTCACTTTCTTCCAGGCAGTCCATCAAGCTCTCTTTCAACGCCTTGGGATCGTTATTGTTCATGGCTTTTTCTGCACTGAGTCGCATCCGAGTCAAAGGAGTTCTGAGATCATGGGCTGCAGCATTAAGGGTGTCTTCAAGACTGCGAATCAGCTGGTCAATCCGGTTCATCTGCTGATTTAAGAGCAAGGTTAACTGGCCTAGTTCACTGTTTCGGGAAGACGACAGTGGGAGCTGATCCTGCAAGCCCTTTCGTTGCAGTGTTTTAACATGCTCTACCAGCTTGCGGATGGGTCTCAACATCCGATCATTCAGCCAGGCCACCAGAAGAATGCTGATGATCCAGAGTGTCATCAGCGTTAACAGCATGACATTGCGAAAGCTGGCCAGCTCTTCATAACGCAGGGTACTGGAAAGACTCAGAACCAGTGTCTGGCTACCCACCAGCTGTTTAATGACCAGACTGCCATCATCCAGTCTTTCTGTTGCAGAAAACGGTAGGTCAACACCCTCATGAAACAACAAATCACCATCGTCGGACCAAAGGCTGGCACTGTAGCCGCTCAAACGTAGAAAATAACGATCACGTTCCAGTACTGTCAAAATCTTTCCCTGACCACTACTGTTGTATATGCGCTGCATATTATTGTTGATTACTATCAGCAGCTGGGCGTCCCGACTGACTAATTCTTCTTCAAACAGGTGATAACTAACGGCTCCCAGAACTGAAGCAATCACCATCATAATGACTCCAAACCAGAGAGTTAGTACTTGCTTGGTTGGCGTCATTTCGCCTGTGCCAGTCATCACTGATTTATTCACCAGCTCTGAGCACATAACCCATCCCCCTGATCGTGTGCAGAAGTTTGACGGATTCATCTTTATCAATCTTGCCTCTGAGTCGACAGACCAGAACATCAACGACATTGGTTTGTGGATCGAACTGATAATCCCAGACATGCTCCATGATCTGTGTTCTGGAAATTACTCTCTCACAGTTTCGAAGAAAGAACTCCAGCAGAACCATTTCTCTGGGTTGAAGGAAGAGTTTCCTATCACCTCTCCAAGCGAGCTTTCGGGATGGATCAAAGCTGAGGTTATGAAAGCTCAGCTTTTCTGATAGCACTGTCCGGGTAGATTGATTTCTGCGCAGCAATACCTCTACCCTTGCCAGGAGTTCATTAAAAGAAAAAGGCTTGGTGAGATAGTCATCTCCGCCAATTCTCAGACCAGAAACTTTGTCGTCTACTGCCTTTCGGGCACTTAGGAAAAGAATAGGAAAGTTGGCACCCTGCCCCCTTAGCGTTTTCACAAGATCCAGGCCGTTCAACCCAGGCAGCATGATATCCACAATGGCCAGATCGAAAGGCTCAACACCGACTTCATCCAGAGCTTCCTCGGCACTCTGGCATTGGGCTACGCCATAGCCATGCTCTTTTAAACCGTCACTGACAAAGGTGGATATAACTGAGTCGTCTTCTACCATCAGGATATTCAACAGGCTACTCCAAATTATTAGTATTTTTCTTCGAACTCAGCTTACCAGTAAACCGTCAGAAAAGAAGGGACCTTTCCAGCCTGTAATGTTCAGGCAAGGTCAGGGCAATGCTGGCTCACTACTCTATAACCAGTCGCTGAGACGGCAGCATCACAGAGACAACGAGAAAAACATCAAGGAAAGCACCATGAAAAAGAGCATCATCGCACTGGCTTTTATCGCTACGGGACTGGCTATTGGCGCACAGGCAAAAACCACCGCCCTGCCAACCTTGACTGACAGAGCCGCGATAGAACTGGTCAATCAGGGTCTGCAATTCTGCCGCAAAGACGGTTACAACGTCAGTGTTGCTGTTGTTGACCGCACAGGTTCCCTGAAAGCCTTCGGCCGCTCTGAGCTGGCTGGACCACACACTGTGGACAGCGCTCAGAAAAAAGCGTTCACCGCAGCCTCTATGGGTCAGCCTACTGCCAACCTCGCCAAACTGGTAACCGATAAGCCTTTCCTGCAAGGTCTGAAAGATATGGATGCACGCATGTTGCTGCTCGGTGGCGGTATGCCAATCAAGGTTGATGGACAGATTGTGGGCGGCATCGGAATTGGCGGTGCCCCCGGCGGCCACCTGGATCAGGCATGTGCAGAGCAGGCTATCAAGATAACGCTGAAATAAATCAACCTTGACGCTACTCATTAGAGATTCTGATGAGTAGCACACGTGTTTATCAACAAACAGGTTGACTCTGCTGAAATCAGGCATAACATATAAATATGTTTTTATATGTTTTTTGGTAAGAGTGCATCCATGTCCAAATGCGCAGCGACGAAAAGCTGCTATCCAGCAGAAAATGTGGTTCAGCCCGTCACCTCCTTTGGAGCGACCACCCGCTACAGATGGTCACTGAGCGGAATGGACTGCGCCAGCTGTGCGGCAAACATCGAAAAAGCACTGGCTGCCTCCGCCGGCGTCAAGCAGGTCAGAGTCGCCTTTGCTACAGAACGCCTTGTGGTCGATCTGGATCAGAAAGTCTCCTCAGAAAACATCGAGAAAACGGTAAAACAGCTGGGCTTCACCCTGAAAAGTACTGACCAGAGAGAAGCGGAAGAGCCTCTCTGGAAAGCCCATTCAACCTTCACCCTGCTCGCGGTATTGATGACTCTGGCTGGAATTTCCAAAGTCTGTGACCCATCATGGGGTTCATTCGGCTTTCTGGTGGCGACCACTCTGGGCGTTCTGCCTTTTGCCAGAAAATCACTCAACCAGATTCGAAATGGTACCTGTTTCGGCATTGAAACCCTGATGACCGTTGCCGCAATGGGTGCCTTGATTCTGGGAGAAACCGTTGAAGCGGGTTTGGTATTGCTACTGTTTTCCTTGGGTGAACTGTTGGAAGGTTTCGCCGGAAGAAAAGCCAAAGCCGGCATAACAAGCCTGATGCAACTGATACCAGACACAGCCTGGAAACTACAAGACGGTGAACGCATAGAAGTCGTTGCAGACTTTCTGGTTCCCGGAGAGCTTATTGAAGTTTTACCCGGCGATCGTTTACCTGTGGATGGCTTTCTTCACTGCGATCATGGCTCTTTTGATGAAAGTACAGTAACGGGCGAATCCATTCCCGTGAACAGACAAGCCGGTGAAAAGATTATGGCAGGCTCCATGGTGGTCGATCAGCCTGTAAGATTAACAGTGGCATCAGAACCCGGCGAGAATGCGATTGATCGCATCATTAACCTGATAGAAGAAGCGGAAGAACGCCGTGCACCGGTAGCCAGAATGGTTGATGCATTCAGTGCCTGGTACACCCCAGTGGTCATGGGGCTGGCAGCTCTGGTGATGATCATCCCTCCTCTGTTTACCGGCGCAGTCTGGACACACTGGGCCTATAAAGCCCTGACTCTGCTGTTGATTGCCTGCCCCTGTGCGCTGGTCGTATCCATTCCAGTCGCAGTCACGTCGGCACTGACTTCTGCTGCGCGCTCTGGTGCGCTGATTAAAGGTGGCGCAGCTCTGGAACAACTGAGAAATATAAGGATGCTGGCTTTTGATAAAACCGGCACCCTCACTGAGGGTAAACCCCGGGTTACCCGGGTGGTTGGCATCAGCGAGCAGGAATATAAAGTACTCTCTCTGGCAGGCTCTGTAGAAATGGGCTCCAGCCATCCTTTGGCTACTGCCATTATTGATGAAAGCAAAAGCAGGAATCTTACGATTTCAGAAGCCACTGATATTCAGGTTTTAACCGGCCGTGGGGTTCAGGGCACTGTCTCGGGGCGAGACATAAAAGTAGTGGCTCCCCGTTATATTGATGACAAAGATCTTGGTGTAAACAAATCCATCATCGAGTCCATGGAATCAGAAGGTGACACAGTAGTCGTGGTTCAAGACGGAGCAACCATTCTGGGGCTTATTGGCTTAGCCGACACTTTGCGTGATGACGCTGTTGAAGCGATCAGAAAACTAAAAAGTATTGGTGTCGACAGTATCATAATGACCGGCGACAACCGACGTGCAGCTGCCGCTCTTGCTGGAAAACTGGACATAGACTACCAGGCAGAGTTATTACCAGAAGATAAAGTTAAAGCAGTGCGAGCAATTCAGGCTCAACATAGTGGCGCTGTCGCCATGGTAGGCGATGGCATCAATGATGCCCCCGCCCTGAAAACCGCTGAGTTGGGCATTGCTATGGGACGAGGCAGTGACGTGGCTCTGGAAACCGCCGATGCAGCACTGACCCACGAGCGGCTGATAGAACTGCCCCGTATGATTCAGTTGTCAAAGAGAACAGCAAGCATTACCCGTCAGAATATAGCCCTGGCACTGGGCGTAAATACTCTGTTTCTGTTGACCACCCTGTTTGGTATAACGGGGTTGATGGCCGCTGTGCTTTCGGATGCGGGTGGTACGGTTTTGGTGACTTTGAATGCTCTGAGGCTTATGAGGCAAAAATGAAGACGATTGAATGATCCACCATCATTTTCATAAAATTCAAACAAACCTGTAACATTACTGAAATATTCCCCCCCTATTCTTGCACCCATCAAATTTTGAGGTAACAGAAAAATATTTTGCACAACCCACTGACAGATAACGGCGCGGCAAAAGATTTTTCTTGGTAAACGCAAGTACACTCCAAGCGAGTTTCTCGGGGAGAATAGAAGTGAAGTTACTGAAGTCTATTGTAATGTCCTCCATGCTGGCTGCAGCGCCTTTCTCTGCATCTGCCAAGACAGAAGTCATCAACGGTGCGGGAGCCAGTTTCCCTCATCCAATCTATGCCAAGTGGGCTGAGGAATACCAGAAAGAAACCGGTATTCGCATCAACTACCAGGCCATTGGTTCCGGCGGTGGTATCCGTCAGATCACTGCCAAAACCGTCGACTTTGGCGCCAGCGACGCCCCTCTGAATGAAGAGCGACTGGATAAAGAAGAAATGATCCAGTTCCCAATGGTGATGGGCGCTATTGTGCCAGTGATCAACGTTCCCGGCATTGAGTCCGGTGCTCTGAAGCTGACCGGTGAAGTCCTGGCAGACATCTACTTGGGCAAAATCAAGAAGTGGAATGATGAACGCATCACTGCTCTGAACCCGGATCTCGAGATTCCTAATCAGGCTATTTACGTCGTTCATCGTTCTGATGGTTCCGGTACCACTTACAACTTCACTGACTACCTGAGCCAGATCAGCCCGGAGTGGAGTGAGAAGATTGGCAGGAACACCGACATCACCTGGCCCAAGGAAGCAACCACTATCGGTGGTAACGGTAACGCCGGTGTCGCCAACTTCGTAGGCCGTACCCGTGGCGCTATCGGTTATGTTGAATATGCTTTCGCAAAACAAAACGACCTGACCTATACCCAGCTGGCCAGTGCTGATGGCAAGTTCCTGCAGCCAAGCATGGAGACCTTCCAGGCTGCCGCTGCCAATGCCGACTGGGAAAATGCTCCAGGCTTCGAGCTGCTGCTGAACAACCAGCCTGGTGCTGATTCCTGGCCTATGACCGCAGCGACCTTCATCCTGATGCACAAGGATCAGGTTAACGCTGAGAAAGCTGAGCAGATCATCGACTTTTTCGAGTGGAGCTACGAGAACGGCGGTGAACTCGCGGAAGACCTGGACTACATCCCAATGCCTGCAAGCGTAGTTAACATGGTAGAGAATGTCTGGAAAGAAGACTTGACCAGCAACGGACAAACCATTATCAAGTAACCGGTTATTCTAGCCTTTCTTAAACAGGAAACGAACGACAGCTGATCAGCATAGTGCTGGTCAGCTGTCTTGTTGTTGCTTATGCTTTTAACTGCGATGCCTAGCGCTATAAAGGGTGACTCAATCTTCTACAGACTGAGCTTCACCAGCGCCATTCTGATTTTTCTGGTGTTGATCGGGATTATCCTTTCCCTGATTGACGGCGGTTGGCTGGCTCTCTCCGAGTTTGGCCCCGGCTTTGTATTTCGAAATGTCTGGGACCCGGTAAACAGTGAGTTTGGGGCTGCCTCAGCCATTTACGGCACTCTGGTTTCTTCGCTTATTGCCATTGTGATTGCCATTCCTGTTGGGCTGGGCACGGCGATCTTCCTGGCCGAGCTGGCTCCGGACTGGATCAGTCGCCCCGTTAGTATGGCCATTGAGCTGCTGGCCGCTGTACCCAGTATTATTTACGGTATGTGGGGCCTGTTTGTCTTCGCGCCCTGGTTCTCAGAAGGCTTTCAATTCTGGGCACTGGAAAACTTGGTTGGCCTGCCTTTAATCGGCCACTGGTTTGACGGCCCTCCCATCGGCATCGGCCTGATGACGGCAGGCATCATTCTGTCATTCATGATTTTGCCCATTATTACGGCTTTGACCCGTGACGCCCTGAAAACCATTCCCAATGTGGTCAGGGAAGCGGCTTACGGTGTCGGCGCAACGCCCTATGAAGTCATTACCCGTGTACTGTTGCCTAGCATCAAGAATGCTGCAGTGGGCGCCGGAATCCTTGGTCTGGGTCGTGCCTTGGGCGAAACCATGGCGGTTGCTTTTGTCATAGGCGGCGCCAACCGTATAGAGACTTCGCTGTTCATGCCAGCAAGCTCTATTTCTTCTACGATTGCCCAGCAGTTCAACGAAGCGACTAATGAGATGCACATCTCAGCTCTGATCAGCCTGGGTCTCGTACTGTTTGTACTGACCTTTATTGTGATGGGTGCTGCCCGTCTGCTGTTGAGGAAGCGATAATGCCAGTCAGGAAACTCAAGAACTACGCTTTCATCGGCTTCTGCACTTTCTGTGCACTGTTTGGTCTGGTGGTTCTGGCCAGCGTACTGTACAGTCTGGTCGGAAAAGGTGTTTCCGGCATGGGTCTGCATGTCTTCACCGAACTGACTCCGGGACCCGGTAGCCACGGAGGCCTGAAAAACGCCATTATCGGCAGCTTGATTCTGACCGCTCTGGGTATTCTGATTGCCGCACCTCTGGGAGTAATGGCCGGAACCTGGTTGTCTGAATCTGACAAGAGCTCAAAAATTGCCGAAGCACTGCGCTTTCTCAACGGTATGTTGATGAGTGCACCTTCCATTCTGGTGGGCCTTTTTGTCTACAAGGTTGTGGTAGTCACCACCGGCTCCTTTTCTGGTTGGGCGGGTGCCATTGCACTGGCTATACTGGCACTGCCCATTATCGTCAGCACCACGGAAGAAATGCTTCGTCTGGTTCCCACCACCCTGAAAGAAGCGGGTAGCGGACTGGGCGCTCCGCGCTGGAGAGTCATTACCCAGCTATGCTATCGGGCAGCAGGCCCCGGTATTATTACCGGTATTCTGTTGTCTGTGGCCAGAATTACCGGTGAAACTGCTCCCCTGTTGTTTACCGCCCTGAACAGTAATTTTATGAGCACCGAGCTGGACAAGCCTATGGCTAACCTACCGGTGACCATTTATCAGTATGCCATGAGCCCTTTTGAATCCTGGAATGAACTGGCCTGGGCAGGCGCTCTGCTGATTACCGTATTTATTCTGATTATCAATATTCTGTCCACTGCTTTACCGCGTTGGATCAAAGCTCGAAAGGCAGCCAAATGAACATGAACATTGCTACTGCTCCTGCGGCTACAGAAAGCCTGAGTCAAATCAAGACAGAAACCGGCCTGACCGACGACCTTCTGCAGCCAAGAATGGAAATAAACGACCTCAGTTTCTTTTACAGCAAAGGTTCTGAGCCAGCCCTGAAGAACATCAACATGCCGATTTACAACAACAAGGTAACGGCTCTGATTGGTCCTTCCGGCTGTGGTAAATCGACTCTGCTGCGTACCATGAATCGCATCTTCGACCTTTATGGCAGCCAGTCAGCTGAGGGTGAGATTCTGCTGGATAACGAAAATATCCTGCAACGTGGTGTGGACCTGAATGAATTGCGCTCCAAAGTTGGCATGGTTTTCCAGAAGCCAACGCCTTTCCCGATGTCTATCTACGACAACATTACCTACGGTCTGAAGATGAAAGGTGGACTGAGCAAGCCGGAAATGGCCATTCGTGTGAGAAAAGCCCTGAAGCGTGCTCATCTATGGAAAGAAGTGAAAGACAAGCTGAATGCCGATGCCAGCAGCCTGTCTGGTGGTCAGCAGCAGCGTCTGTGCATTGCCCGCACGATTGCCCTGGAACCGGAAGTAATTCTGATGGACGAACCCACATCGGCTCTGGACCCACTGGCCACCAGCGCCATTGAAGAGCTGATTACCGAACTGCGTCAGAAGTACACCATTGTGATCGTGACTCACAACATGCAGCAGGCCATGCGTATCTCTGATTACACCGGCTTTATGTATCTGGGTGAGCTGATTGAGTTTGATAAAACCGGCAAGATCTTCAAAGATGCTGACAATCAGAAGACCCGTGACTACATCGCGGGTGACTTCGGTTAAGCCTCAACTACATAGCTTCTGTCTGGCAATTTGCAGTAATAGGAGACGTGAGATAAAAACAGTCGCAGTAAGCAGTGTCGTACATTGAATGGACAGGCCGATGTTGAGCATTTACCTCCTCAACATCGGTGGATGCACGGTCAGCTCCAGTCAAGAATCACTTTGCCGGACTGGCCGGAACCCATGATTTCAAAACCTTTCTGAAAATCATCCACGGGCATCCGGTGAGTAATCACCGGGGAAATATCCAGACCGGACTGAAGCATGCTGGTCATCTTATACCAGGTTTCATACATCTCACGGCCATAGATACCCTTGATCACCAGACCCTTGAAGATTACCTGGTTCCAGTCAATGGTTGTATCGCTGGAAGGAATACCCAGCAGGGATACTTTGCCACCGTAGTTCATGCTTTCCAGCATCTGTTGGAAAGCACGACCATTACCTGACATTTCCAGACCTACGTCAAAGCCTTCTACCATGCCCAGTTCTGCCATCACCTCTTTCAGATCTTCAGTGGCAACATTCACAGCGCGGGTGGCCCCCATTTCACGGGCCAGATTCAGACGGTATTCGTTTACATCAGTAATGACGACGTTACGAGCACCCACGTGTTTGCAGATTGCAACAGCCATTATGCCGATAGGACCAGCACCGGTGATCAATACATCTTCACCCACCAGATCAAACGACAGAGCTGTGTGTACAGCGTTACCAAATGGATCGAAGATGGAGGCCAGATCATCACTGATGTCATCGGGAATCGGGAACGCATTGGTCGCTGGTATGCAGAGGTACTCTGCGAAAGCTCCGTCTCGATTAACACCCACACCGACAGTGAAATTACACAGGTGACGACGGCCTGCACGGCAGTTGCGGCAGTGACCGCAGGTAATATGACCTTCACCAGAGACACGCTGGCCTATTTCAAAACCACGCACGCCTTCGCCCATCTCCACGATTTCACCAATGAATTCGTGCCCTACGTGCATTCCAACAGGGATGGTATTTTGAGACCACTCATCCCAGTTGTAGATATGCATGTCGGTTCCGCAGATCGCCGTTTTGCGAATCTTGATCAGAACATCGTTATAGCCAGCTTCCGGCCTGGGCTTGTCGGCCAGCCAGATGCCTTTTTCCGCTTTCAGTTTTGCCAGGGTTTTCATGTCAGGTTCCTTTTAACTCTGCTCTGCAGGCTCTTTGGGCGGCTCTCAGGAGACTCTCTCTAGGAGGCTCTCTAGGAGATAATGCCCAGCTCACGACCTACTTTGGCAAAGGCTACAATGACTCGATCCATGTGTTCCTGATTATGAGCAGCCGACATCTGGGTACGAATTCGGGCTGCCCCCCTTGGAACAACCGGGAAGGAGAATCCTACTACATAGATTCCTTCTTTCAGCATTCGTTCCGCAAACTCAGCAGCCAGTGAGGCATCACCCAGCATGACCGGAATAATCGCATGCCCATTACCTGCCAGTGTAAAGCCCAGCTTTTCCATCTCGGTGCGGAAGTAATCCGAGTTATGGCGCAGCTTCTCACGTAGCTCACCACCGGACTCCAGCATATCCAGAACCTTGATAGAAGCACTGGCAATGGTTGGACTCAGGGTGTTGGAGAACAGGTAAGGACGGGAACGGTTACGCAACCAGTCGATAACTTCAGGGCTGCGGGCAGAGGTATAACCACCAGAAGCACCGCCCAGAGCCTTGCCCAGGGTACCGGTAATAATATCCACACGATCCATTACGCCACAGTATTCGTGGGTACCACGGCCATTTTCACCGACAAAACCTACGGCATGGGAATCATCCACCATCACCATGGCATCGTACCTGTCCGCAAGATCGCAGACACCTTTGAGGTTGGCAATAACGCCATCCATGGAGAATACACCGTCCGTTGCGATCAGCTTGTAACGGGCACCTGCTTCTGTCGCTTCTTTCAGTTTGGCTTCCAGATCTGCCATATCGTTGTTGGCGTAACGGAAACGCTTGGCCTTACACAAACGTACACCATCTATGATGCTGGCATGGTTGAGAGAATCACTGATAACGGCATCTTCCGGTCCCAGCAGGGTTTCAAAAAGACCGGCATTAGCGTCAAAACAGGAGGAATAGAGGATAGTGTCATTCATGCCCAGGAATTCGGAAATGCGTTTTTCCAATTCCTTGTGCACATTCTGGGTACCACAGATAAAACGTACGGAGGCCATACCGTAACCGTATTCATCCAGTGCCTGCCTGCCTGCTTCTATCAGCTCAGGGGAATTGGCCAACCCGAGATAGTTGTTGGCACAAAAATTAATGACCTCTTCACCGGTGTTAACAGTGATATCAGCCTGCTGCTGGGAGGTAATAACTCGCTCGCTTTTGTACAAACCTTCTTTTTTAAGGTCTTCCAGCTGCTCACGCAGTCCAGCGTAAAAGTCGGCTTTCATTTCGGCTCCAGAAATCAAAAAATATGAGGGACTGGCCGGGACAGGCAGTTCATGCGCTCTTCTCAGTCAGACTCTTAGGGGAGCAGTCCCGATTCAACCCCCAAACACATTACAGGCTGAACAAAGTACCAATAACCCCATTGTAGAAGACAGCAATATTGAATCAGGGGGTCGAGACTCTGTACCAGCATTTATACGTATTTCGCCCGGACCCTGATGGCTCTGGTTCAGAGTATCCATTAAACAGGGCTATGCCCATTGAATTTGGAGATGTTTATGAAAGATCAGACAGTGTTCAGGAGCCTGTGGGATTTAAGTCAGGAAAAGGGGCTATCGCAACCGGAGAATTGCGATAACCCGTCTCTGTCACAAAGACAGAGAATTGACGAGAGCCGACAGACTGTCTGACTCGTTGATATTGTGTAAAACCTCAACCTGCAGGTCTTTCAGCTCAGTCCTGGCCATCAGAACAACCAGTCCCGCCTGAAGCAGGGCTTCTGTTTTCTGAACCCAGTGTTGATCCTGCTGATCAACGATGACAGGCAATAGACCACGATCAAACAAGTGACGCTCTACTTTCTGCAGATAAGCTTCAGAACCGTCAACCAGAACCAGAGCTGACTCCTGACGCAGTCGATTTGCCCTGTCACTGGCCAGAACCTTATCAGCGGTATCACCCTCATTAGCAACAGATTCAACCATACCAGCAGCAACGGTTGCATTGCTTAAGCGATCAATAACAATAAAGGCACCGGTTTGACGATTATCTACATAACGATCAAAAACAACAGGCTGCGTGAGTGCCAGCTTGCACGAGCCTATCTCATTCAGTGCCAGTTCATCGGCATCCTGTTGTTTCAGAGTGTTAATATCCACTCTATAGTTAATACCCGTAAAACTTCCTGCCACTTTAGTGGTGGCAAATTTAATCAGATACTGACGTCCTGGCTTCATTGCCTGCTCTGCCATCCAGACAACACTGGCATTCAGGCGAGAAGAAACTGAAATATCATCCCGGGCGTGCACCAGCATGTCACCCCGGCTGATATCGATCTCGTCCTTCAGTGTCAGAGTGACAGCCTGACCGGCAAAACCTTTATCCAGATCACCGTCGTAGGTAACTACTCTTTCAACTGCACTTTCCAGTCCTGAAGGTAGCACCTTAACTCTGTCGCCAGGCTTCACTGCACCAGAAGCAATGGTTCCGGCATAACCACGAAAATCGAGATCGGGTCGGCTCACGTATTGAACCGGAAGACGGAAATCATCGAGGTTACGGTCATGGGCAACCTCTACACTTTCCATTACTTCCATCAGAGTCTGGCCTGTGTACCAGTCAGCTTTTTCACTGCGATAAACAACATTATCGCCATCCAGAGCCGATACCGGGACAAAACGAACATCGCCCAGGTTCAGTGACTCGGAGAAATCCAGGTACTGATTCCGAATCTCTTCAAAACGTTTCTGGCTGAAGTCCACCAGATCCATCTTGTTAATAGCTACTACCAGATGTTTGATACCCAGCAGGCTGGCAATATAGGTATGACGGCGAGTCTGTGTCAGTACTCCCTGACGGGCATCCACCAGAATAATGGCCAGATCACAGGTGGAAGCACCAGTCGCCATGTTCCGGGTGTACTGCTCGTGACCCGGAGTGTCGGCAATGATGTATTTCCTGTTTTCAGTGGAGAAGTAACGGTAGGCCACGTCAATGGTAATGCCTTGCTCGCGCTCAGCCTGAAGACCATCCACCAGCAGTGCCAGATCGACTTTTTCGCCCTGGGTTCCAACACGCTTGCTGTCGTTTTCAACGGAAGCCAGCTGATCTTCATAGATCATGCTGGTGTCATGTAAAAGTCGACCAATCAGTGTGCTCTTGCCATCGTCAACACTGCCACAGGTCAGAAAACGCAGAATTTCTTTCTGCTCATGCCGACGCAGGTATTCCTGAATATCAGACTCGATCAGATCAGATTGATGACTCATTAGAAATAACCTTCCTGCTTTTTCTTCTCCATAGAACCGGCACTGTCATGGTCAATAACACGGCCCTGACGTTCAGATGTTTTGGTGAGCAACATTTCCCGGATCACATCAGGCAGAGTGTCCGCTTCTGACTCAACGGCTCCCGTCAATGGATAACAGCCCAGGGTACGGAAGCGCACTTTCTTCATCACTGGCTTCTCGCCGGGTTCCAGAGGCATACGTTCGTCATCAACCATAATCAGATTGCCATCACGCTCTACCACCGGGCGTTCCTTAGACAGATAGAGTGGAACAATGGGAATATTCTCGCGATAGATATACTGCCAGATATCCAGCTCAGTCCAGTTGGACAGGGGGAAGACCCGAATGCTTTCACCCTTCTCTACTTCACTGTTGTAGATATTCCAGAGTTCCGGGCGCTGATTTTTGGGATCCCAGCGATGGTGCTTGTCCCGAAAAGAGTAAACCCGCTCTTTCGCTCGTGATTTCTCCTCATCACGACGAGCCCCACCAAATGCAGCATCAAAACCGTGCTTGTCCAAAGCCTGTTTCAAGGCCTGGGTTTTCATTATATCAGTGTGTTTAGCGCTACCGTGGGAAAAAGGGCCTACGCCCTGCTCAACACCGTCCTGGTTGATATGAACAATCAACTCAAGACCCAGGTCGTCGACCAACCTGTCACGGAACTGAATCATTTCCCTGAATTTCCACGTGGTATCTACATGCATGAGGGGAAAAGGCGGTTTACCCGGATAAAAGGCTTTCATTGCCAGATGCAACATGACCGCTGAATCTTTACCAATAGAGTAGAGCATAACCGGGTTATCAAACTCGGCAGCAACTTCCCTGATAATCTGGATGCTCTCTGCTTCGAGCTGCTTCAAATGGTTGAGGCGCTCTCCAGAAAGCTCGTTAGCACCTTCTTGAGTGCTCTCCTGAGTGGCTGTATCAGACATGAATGCTAGACCCGAAGCTGGCTAAAAATTGTTCTTAGCTCGAATACTAGCAGCACCATTGGAATATAAAACAAAAAAACTATACCAATAATTCATAACATTATATTAACCCCAAAACGCCGCCGGAAACGCAATAAGGTATCCATCTGCCTATTCAGCCTGAAAATCAAACGGGAGAATCGATATCGACAAAAGTATGTTCAATAGCCTGCTTTTCTTGCAACCATTCGCCCAGAGCCCTGACACCGTAGCGCTCAGTAGCGTGGTGTCCGGCGCTGATGTAGTGAATGCCATTTTCACGGGCAAAATGAACCGTCGATTCGGAGATTTCACCGCTCACAAAAGCATCTACCTTCAGATCCAGAGCCAGATCAATCATGCGCTGGGCAGCACCAGTACACCAGGCCAGAGTTTTGATCTCATGGTCACCGCCCGAAATCAGCAGAGGTTTACGACCCAGCTTTTCTTCAATCTGCTCCCCCAGAGCTTCCAGAGAAACGGGAGCCACAGGTGCTCCCCAGTTACCTACAGAGCGATTTTTTCCCGGCTCCATGCCACCCTCTGTCTTCCAGCAAAGGAGTTTGGCTAACTGGGCATTGTTACCCAACTCCTGATGCCCATCCAGCGGCAGGTGATAGCTGATTAAGCTGATGTTGTGCTTGAGAAGCGTTTCAATCCGGCGCTTCTTCATACCTACAATGGCAGAATCTTCCCCCTTCCAGAAGTAACCGTGATGAACCAAAATAGCGTTGGCGTTGAGTTCAATGGCCCTATCAATCAAGTCCTGACAGGCGGTTACACCGGTCACAAGATGTTTAACCTGATCGCTCCCTTCGACCTGTAGGCCGTTGGGGCAATAATCTTTGAACAGCCCTGGCTGAAGTTCATCATCCAGGATCTTCACCAGCTGTTTCAGGGTGATGCTCATTCTCCACTCCACTGTTTATTGAATCTGAGAGCCTTTGACGCCATGTTTATCGACCCGCTTTGCACAAGTTTCGGGGCTATCTATCAGCCAAGAAATACAGGTATATTAAGGAATTATACCGTTAAAAACGAGAAGTCCAGTAATACCAAGGGCTGTAGGGGAATACCAGCTCTCAAACCTAATGATTGCCTACATTTGCGCCTTCGTAAGCGTCACTTTCACTACCAAAGGCGCATAGGCTCTACATCCCTTAGTCGGTCACTACTGACTACACATCCAACAATAGCTAAAGTACTGTCAAGCCTGATAGATTTACATTTGGAAGGCTACATGAGGCATAAGGCGAGAGAGTTAGTATTGTTTGCTGATTTGAAAAAGGAGCTGGATAAAGCCTTTGAAGCGGCTGATTCTTACAGGCAGGCTATCATAGGCGGACACATCAATGACCTGTATGAAGCTGAGGATGTCTTTAACCCTGTCCTCGACTCTCAAGACGCTAGTAACCTTAACAACTACATTGACCGTGTTAAGAAGGATTGCGGCCTGTCGGTTGGTAGACCAGAGACAGAGGCAACACCAGAGGCAACACCAGAGGCTAAACCAGAGTTAAGCCCTATCCCTGACACTCTTTCCTTGTTTGAGGAGTTCTGTACACACAAAGTTAAAACAGGGAAATGGAAAGGAGATAGAGCGGCACGCAATAAGATGGAATACAGGAAACCATTAAAGGCCTTTGTAGAGCTTACGCAGCTTGAAGATGTACGCAAGGCAACAAAGCAAGATGCAAGGGACTTTAAAGAACACTTGCTAGAAGAGTACACGAACTCTACTCCTTCCAATTACTTCAATCGTGTAGCAGCCTTATTCAGTTGGATATTACAGGAGAGGGATTATATAGAGTACTCAGTATTTAAACAGGTAGGCGGACTGTCAGGGTATGAAACTAAAGCCATGTCACCTGTATCAACTGAAGACACTCGAAAGATACTGGAGATTGTAAGACCTGAATACAGAGATATATTCAAGCTCTACTACTACACTGGCTTAAGATCTAATGAACCATTTGTGAATATGGAATGGGTAGAAGTGAGTGGTAATAAGTGCCTGAAGATAACCAACAGTAAAACAAAAGCAGGCAACAGGACAATACCTCTCCACTACTCCATTGAAAGGCTCTATGGACTGAACGTAAAAGCAATAGCAGTCAATAAAGAGAAACTCAATGGGGAACTTAAGCTATTCACAGAGCGACACATAAGGCTTTACAGCTTTAGACACGGAATTACAGACAGGCTGAGAGTCATTGAGAACTGTCCTGATGGGTTGAGATACGCTATCACTGGACACGCTCAAGAGGGAACTACTGACCAACACTATGGAGATGGATGGGCAGCACAGATAGGGCGTATGAAGAAGGTTATAGACCAATTACCTGAGTTGTGAGGGGAAGAGAAGAGAAGACAGGAGAAGATAGGTTAGTCACACACATGAGAGACCTCCATAGAGCCTCCCTGAGACCTCCATAGAGCCTCCCTGAGAGCTTTTCCAATGTTGACCAATGCGATGGGATACATGAGGTATAGAGTTGATTAGGGAGGAGATTAGGGAGGAGATTAGGGAGGAGATTAGGGAGGAGATTAGGGAGGAGATTAGGGAGGAGATTAGGGAGGAGATTAGGGAGGAGATTAGGGAGGAGATAAGCTAAACTCTCAGGTTAACCCTTAGCTCAACCCTTAGCTCAACCCTATACCCCTTTTGAACACAACTATGCGGCCTGTAGACTCTCTTTTACTAACCCCTAGCTATAAGTAAAGTGAAACTAAAGTTATATACTAATAGAGTAACTATAAGATTAACTATAAGAGTAACTATAAGATTAACTATAAGATTAACTATAAGAGTACTGTTAGTTATCTTAAAGATGTCTACTGGATGTCTACTGGATGTCTACTGGATGTCTACTGGATGTCTACTGGATGTCTACTGGATGTCTACTGGATGTCTACTGGTTGTCTATAAGTTGTCTATAGGTTGTCTATAGGTTCTACTTTAGTACTTCTTCTATTACTCCCTAAAGTATATAAACCTATAGATAACTCTAAGAGCACTTTAGCTTAACTACAGCTTAACAATAGCTACACTCCTTCTACTTACAACCAAAGTATATAAATCTATAGATAACTCTAAGAGCACTTGAGACTAACTACAGACTAACTACAGCTTAACAATAGCTACACTCCTTCTACTTACAACCAATGATTAATAAACATGAGAGGAGTCAGGAGAGAGGAGTCATAGGTAGACCCTAAAGACCCTACAGACCCTCAAGACACTGCCAGTCCACTGAGCCTACACGGTTAGTCATCTACAAGAGCAACTACAGGCTGAGTATAGCTATCATTAGGTTCAATATATACACGACTTAAGTCTTATACTATTTGACCTGAGAGATTAACCATTCCCTTGTAGATAACCAATGAGATAACCAATGAGATAACCAATGAGATAACCACCAGCTAAACCTGAGAGTACCTTAGATCACACATAAGTCCTTCAGCGGAACTTGAGATATGAACTACTTCTACTCATCCCAATTAAAACCAATTAAAACCAATTAAAACCAATACAACCAAAGCAGCTATCTGAATTAGCTTCTGTGCCTATGCCATGTGTTTTCTTAAACGCTTTGGTCATGGTGTAGGAGCTGAGACAGGAGCTAATTCATATAGAGAAAACATAAAGAACAATGACCAATACATACGAAACATTCTGTAGAAGATGTAACGAGACAACAGAACACTACATCAATGGTGGGCACTGTAAGTGCTGTAAGAAGACCATAAGTGCTGTTCAGGCGTATGATATAGTTGATAACACTGGTTTACCACTGATCGACGCTATGGACACCGCAAGGTTTAAAGCCAGTGTGTATAAACTCCTCAATACTGAAACAGGGGAATATTATATCGGTAGTACATCCCAGAAGCTCAGTATAAAACTCTCAGGCCACATAAGCTATGCCAAGAGATCAACCTCAAGCACTCCTCTGGTAAACATGCTTCAAGAAGTAATCATGCTAGATAAACTCAAGTCAATCACACTGGAACCCTTGTCTGTCGTAGAGTTCACATTGGATACAAGGTATGGCGTAAAGAATAAGCTCATGGCTATAGAGAATGGTTATATAAGGTGTTCCAAGGATGACCCTCTATGTCTGAATACGTTATAGAAGTTATGGAAGTTATGGAAGTTATGAAACCTATGAAACCTATGGAACAATTCCCAGAGTACACTAGTAAGAACATTCAGATCAAAAATCAGAACACTGTGGGCTCACCTTGGTTAAAGGCTGATACAATGTCCAGAGACTATGGAGTATACAGAGGTCTAGTCTTACGCTTGATAGAAGTAGCCGACAGACTGAATATGGATTACTCATATTTCATAGAGAGATACCTAGAGAAGTCTGACGTTACACATAATGCTGACTTCGAGAATCTATACAGAATGAAGCTCCTGAGGAAAGATAATGAGTCCTTCGAGTATGAGTCCTTAAGGTAATCTACTGTCCACTCCTCCTGATA
Source organism: Endozoicomonas sp. ISHI1 (assembly GCF_024606225.1). Taxonomy (GTDB): domain Bacteria; phylum Pseudomonadota; class Gammaproteobacteria; order Pseudomonadales; family Endozoicomonadaceae; genus Endozoicomonas_A. The sequence goes on from NZ_JAGRPU010000049.1 coordinate 24,824, forward strand.
ATAACCCTTAATAAAAACTAACCTGCTATCTGAATTAGCTTCTGTACCTCTGCCATTTGTGTTGTAAATGGTTAGTGATGGTAGAGGAGGGGATACAGAAGCTAATTCAAATAGACAACACACACATGACCAAGACAACTAATACAAATAACCATTACTCAATCGAAACAGTATCTAAGCCAGTCCTTATTAAAACCTTTGGGTTAACTGAAGCTAACGCTAAGCTCATCCACAAGCACCGTAAGACCTTCCAGTTAATCTATGATGCTGAGAGCTTAGATACTGGGATAGATGTTAGAACCTTATGGGCTGCTTTAGGGAAACCAGAGGGAGACTCTAACTTTAGCCGATGGTTCTCTAAAGCAGTTACTAATTTACTTCTAGTGAGAGGAGTAGATTATAAGGACTATATCGTCACTGCGAGTGTCGCTAAAGAGTTAATCACAACTACAGGTGGCGAACCTTTCAAGGCATACAGACTGTGCGTAGATTTAGCAGATAAGATTGACGCATACAATCAGCCGAGTCTACTGGATAAGTCTAATAAAAAGAAACTAAAAGACTATGCAGAGAAGAACTACAAGGGTTTTAATAATGCTTCTAAGTACTTCATAGCTGCTGTGAACTTTCTAATCTGTCTCCATGCTACGGGTAGGAAGTATCACCAAGTTCAGGAAGTAGTAGTTAATGCGGTTATAGCTGGTACTGAGTTAGACACAGTTAGCGATAGCCTTAAGGTTCTCTATCCTGTAGTAGAACATGAAGTAGACCCTGAGCTTCACTGAGGGGTTAGTCATGGATTACACAATATTGACCATAGCTATCCTACTCCTACTTCTCATTCCAAGTTAATAGAAGTTAATAGAAGTTATAAGTCCATTAAGATCAAGCCTACAGATTCAAGCCCACAGACCCTAACCGTTAAGCCTGAAGCCTCAGAGATATACCCTACATAGAACCTCTCACTATCTCTGTAAGAACATCTTCAGCGGGACTGTAGGCTTTTCTATTGTGTCCCCAGAGTCACCCTAAGGGTAGCTTTATTACTCACTCCTTCTGTATTAATCAGTAGTAGGAAGTAATAGAGCTACCCTTTTGTTTTGAGATAGTTAACATATGTATTAATTAGGAGTGCCCTGTTGGTTTTTCTATAGGTTCCCAAGTGGTGAAAAACCCCGCAGCGGAAAAATTCCCCACCCTTCAGTCCTCACTAAAGCTCTCTACCTCTTTAGTTAACATATGTAGCAAGTGCCCAAAAATTGCACAGTGCAAAAATTCCGCACCCTGAAGGTTCCACTAAAGCTCTCTACCTCTTTAGTTAACATATGTAGCAAGTGAACAAAAATCCCGCAGCGCAAAAACTGTTCACCCTAAAGAACCCACTAAAGACCCTACAAGAAAAGAACGAAGAGCTTAAAGAGAAGCGGGACGAGGCTATATTGTCCCTGCATGATTGTGGTGAGAAGTCTAATAGGGCTATCTCTAAGGAGTTGGACGTTCCCCAGAAGACAGTGAACCGTGTCATAAACGATAGTGAGTCAAAATTGCACGGCGCAAAAATGACTCAACCTACAGTCCACGATAAAGAACCTCACCCATTAGACGAACTCCTCCATACAATTAAGGAGAGTAGTAGTGGGAGTAATAAAGGGAGTAATAAAGGGAGTAATAAAGGGAAGCTCAAGGGTAATCTAAAGAGCTTAACGTTCCCAGACAGACCGTAGACCGTGTTATACAAGGTTGCCCAAAACCGCACAGTGCGGAAATGAGCAACCCTGAAGGTTCCACTAAAGGTAGTGAACAAAAACCGCCACTGGCGAAAACTGTTCACCCTAAAGGTTCCACTAAAGGTAGAGAGGCGAAAAATTGCAAGGCGCAAAAATTCGCCCCCCTGAAGGTTCCACTAAAGGCAGTGAGTCAAAATCGCCACTGTGCGGAAATGACTCACCCTAAAGGTTCCACTAAAGAGACTCACTCCTACTTATAACCTTTATTATTAATACACAGTAGAGTAGATAGGAGTGGGAGTAATAAAGGGAGTAATAAAGGGAAGCTCAAGGGTAATCTAAAGACCCTTCGGATAGTCATCAATGAGGGTAACTACAGGCTGAGTAGAACTATCATTAGGTTCAATATATATGCAACACATGTCTTATACTATTTGACCTGAGAGATTAACCATTCCCTTGTAGATCAACCATCAGTTAACCAAGGCTCTATAAGGGTTCGATAAGGGTTCTATAAGGGTTATCTAAGGGATTTACTCCTCCTACCTAAACCAATGTAATACCTAAATATAAAAGCTCTTAGGGAGGCTCTGAGAGGCTCTGAAGGGCATGTATAGCTTTTACGCCAATGACGGAAAAGTACACAGGACAAGGGGTCAATAACCATCCTCTCTACTGAGGGCAACGGAGTAACTAACAACTCCTTACTTCCACTCCTTACTTCCACTCCTTCATAAGAGAGCAGGAGATAGGAGTAATAAAGGGGGAGTAATAAAGGGAGTAATAAAGGGGAACCAGAAGGGGAACCAACAGACAACCATGTCTCACATTGAGATAGCTAAGCTTGCTGGGAAACGTCCTGATACAGTTAAGAAATCTATGGAACGCTTGCAGGACAAGGGTTTAATTAGCTTCACGCCAATGACGGAAAGCTGCTTAAAGACAAACAGAGCTATCAACGCCTACCACGTAAACCAGCGTGATTCATACGTCGTCATGGCTCAAGTGTCCCCTGAGTTCACCGCTAAACTTGTTGATCGCTGGCAGGACAAGGGGTTAATCCAACTTACGCCAATGACGGAAGTTCACAGGCGTTATTTCCTACACTCAAATTTAGGATAGGAATACTGGTAGGAGTTGGAATCAACCGCCCCAGATTTGGGGGCATCTACGTTTGTAGAGATATTCAAAATATGCTGTCTCAACTTAACTCCTCAGATTTGAGGGCTCCTACGTTTGTAGAGATATTAACTCCATGCTAGACAAGCTCGGAATAGAACAATCCAAATTTGGATCGTACTACGTTTGTAGAGGGAACACATACATTGAATACCTCCCGTACCCCTGCACGTAGTACTGAAGGAACTCAAAAGGGAACCTACTTGAGGTCGGCATACACCTCCCTTTTAGATTTACCTGAGAGAACCAAGGGTTTTCTCTGAGGGGAACCAGAAGGGGAACCAGAAGGGGAACCAGAAGGGGAACCAGAAGGGGAACCACCAGCCAAACCACCAGCCAAACCACCAGCACCCCTTGGATATTTTTACCACAAATTTCTGAGCCCTTTCTTTATATATAGCGGCTGGCTGAATGTCCCCGTAGGCCAAAGCCAAAGGCCGCCCCTACCCTTACTTACTTCTTTGTAATATGAGGAGTAATTAATCCTTCTCCTTCCCTCTCCTTCCCTCTCCTTCTACCTTCTCCTTCCCTCTCCTTCTCCTGTATCACTAGGGTACACCCTTGAGTCACACTGACAGTGACACACTTAACACACAAATAGATGTAACAATAGAGTTGCTTTTGATAATGACACACGTATAATGCCGAAAGTCTAAAGCCTAATGACACACTGATAAGGTACACACAGCAATGTCTGAAGCAGCATATATACGAGTCTCAAGCACTGACCAGAACACAGAGAGACAATACGAGATAGTTAAAGAAGTAGGGGAAGGAGTGAAAGTATTTGAGGATAAATGCAGCGGAAGCACAACCAATAGACCAGCTTTAGATGATCTTAGGAACTGGCTAAGAGAAGGAGACACAGTACACGTCCACAGCATTGATAGAATGGCTAGAGACTTGTTAGACCTTCAGAGCCTTGTTAATGAGTTTAATGAGAAGGGAGTTACTGTAGTGTTTCATAAGGAGAGTCTTACCTTCTCCTCTAACAAGAATGATTCAATGTCAAAGCTCATGCTTCAAATCTTTGGGGCTGTAGCTGAGTTCGAGAGAGCAAGGATTAAAGATAGACAGGCTGAAGGGATAGCCAAGGCGAAAGCTAAAGGAGTCTACAAAGGCCGTAAGCAATCAGTCGATAGGGATAGAGTAAGGGAGTTGAAAGCTGGTGGTATGGGAGCTACTGATATTGCAAAGGAGCTAGGGATAGCCCGAAAGACTGTCTATAGATGTCTACAGAGTGCTTGAGGAAGTGCCTTCATAACTGACAATATTTTTGCCTACATCTTTGAATATCAGTGAAAACAGTTTCATTGTATAGTTTCACTGCAAGCCAGTAATACCAAGAGGTTTAGTCATGGACAACGCTGACAACAACGATGCCTACACAATATTAAGGAATTATACTGCTGGCTTGCAGGTTTCAAGAATTTTTATTTACAGCAACGAAAGCCCCGGCCCACAATCACTGACAAGTACATCATGAAAAAACTTCTCAACCAGCTCATCTACCCCGCCCTGTCAGGCCTGATTGTGGCCTTGCTGGCGATATTGTTTGCTCCGAACTGGCTGGGCCTGCCCCAACTGAATTTCAATAATGTGCTCAACAGGAGTGAACAACTCTTGGGCATTGGCGAGATTTCCTATAGCTCGGCAGTCAAGATAGCAGCACCTGCAGTGGTCAACATTGCTACCGCCACATTGGTCGATGAATCCAGCCGCTCGAGAATGCCCAAGAGCCCCTTCACAGAAAATAATCTTGGCAGAGCCAAGGTAGAAACCAGCCTTGGCTCCGGAGTCATCATCAGCCCTGACGGCTACTTGCTGACCAACAATCACGTTATCGAAGGCGCCGACCGAATTGTGGCTGTACTGAAAGATGGTAGGGAAGAATCTGCAGCGATTGTCGGCAGGGACCCGGAGACGGACCTTGCGGTACTGAAAATAGATCTAAACGATTTACCCAGCCTGAATCTTGTTGACTCTGGTCAAAACGAAGTGGGGGACGTCGTTCTGGCGATTGGTAACCCCTTTGGACTGGGGCAAACAGTCACCATGGGGATCATCAGTGCAACTGGCAGGAATGACCTCAGCCTCAATACTTATGAAGATTTTATTCAGACCGATGCCGCCATCAACGTGGGTAACTCAGGAGGGGCTCTGATCAGCGCCCGTGGTGAACTGCTGGGCATTAACACGCTGTTGTTTTCCAGAGGTGGAGGTAATGAAGGCGTTGGCTTTGCTATTCCCTCCAGCATGGCTCGATTTGTCACTCAGTCCATCATCAAGTACGGTCGGGTTGTGCGGGGTTGGCTAGGCATAGAATCACAACCGCTTACCAGCCGGTTGGCAGAAGCTTACGGTGTCGAAAGCAATGCCGGCATTTTGATTTCAGGTGTCTACGACAATGGTCCTGCAGATATGGCCGGTCTGAAACGCGGAGACATTCTGATAGCCATCAATAACATCAATACCAGCGATGGCAGGAAAGTCATGAATATGGTGGCCCAGGAACCACCGGGGAGTGAAGTGACCTTGCAGATTCTGCGTAATAACCAACCTCTTGAAATGAAAGCGGTTGTCGCTACACGACCCAACATGGTCAACTGATTGAGGATTATCCTATAAATATCAGCAAAATCATGGTACCGATAACACCGGCAAAAAAGGTACCCACATAAGCCACACCCGACCAAAGCCATTCATCATAATTGGTATGGTAACGTTTCAATATTTCCGGGGTTACAGGCTGGAGTCTGGTCAGATCATCCAACAGCATATGGTTGAACTGCCTGCCACCAATACTCTCAAAGCGATCCTGCTTTGTCACTTCCACCTCGACGATCAAAGCCTGCTTTTTATAACCACTGCCTAGCTTATAATGGCTCCAAACCAGCTTGCCATCTGTTTTTTTCCGAAGATTTATTCCGAAATGAGCAATATGGGTCAGATGTTCCAGAGGAAGAAACTGTTCCACAAAAGCATCGTGATAATAGACACAGTCCGAATGGCATGATGTGGAAAACCAAAGCCACTTTTCATAATCATTCTGTTCAACCGTCACACACACTTTTGTTCCAGATGAGTGACAAACGGCTTCTGTTTTGGAAGACCCCAGAGCCCAACCATTGAGACACATTAAAATCAGATATAAACCCACAAACAATGCCCCCCGAACTATCCTGCACATGCTTGCCTCTATTTATTCAGCTGAGAGTGACAAACATAGCAGGTGCCAAGCTTATCTGATCATTTTCCAGTTATATCGTCAGTGCCTGTTTTGCTGCACGATTCAACAGAAAGAGGAGCCCACCGACGGACACAACAATCAGCAGCATTACCAACCAGCTTGACTCCGGCACTGATAACTCGCCATTCATCAGTGAAATAATGTCGTGAGCTTTGATGCCCAACCAGATGGAAAAAAGTGTTCTGGGAAGCATGCCAAAAAAACCACCCAGCAGGAAAACCGAAAACGAAATATTCAGTGCGGGCATTAAAAGGTTCATTAATGCAAAAGGCAGAACGGGCGAAAGCCTGATCAGAAACATCAGGCTCCAACCACTGGCATTCAGGGTTTCCAGTGTTTTTTTGACCCGTGGGTTGTTTTGAATGGATTGCATCAGGTGTCCACCATCCAGGAGTACACCTACCCAGTAGCCCATTGCTGAAGCCAACAAATAGGCTGGCAACATATAGAGGATGGCATCCCAGCCCAGAAAAAAACCTGCTAGCATTGCAACAAAAGTACTGGGAGTCAGAGCCAGAGCCATGGTCGCAGCACTCAATAGAAAGAAAGGGAACCATTGCCCAATACTTAGATCGGATAGATCAGTCTGGTACCGGATTAACACCGAGGCCGCCCAGGAACTGAATAGCAATGGTACAGTGCTGAGGATAACCGCTCCGATAACAGACTTTTTGCTTACCCCGAGAATGAATGAAAATGACATACCAAGAGTCGATGCTTCATTTCTTGATACGATATTCCGCTGAACGGGCGTGAGCTGTCAGAAATTCTCCTCGCGCCAGCACAGAGGCTACTTTACCCATTTCTGAAGCCCCTTCGGATGAAAAATGAATCAGAGAAGATCGCTTCTGGAAATCATAAACCCCCAGCGGGGAGGAAAAACGCGCAGTACCGGAGGTAGGCAATACATGATTCGGACCGGCACAATAATCACCCAAGGCTTCGGCTGTGTAACGACCCATAAAAATAGCACCGGCATGACGGATATCAGACAACAGAGCCTGAGGATTTTCTACTGATAACTCGAGGTGTTCAGGAGCGATTCGGTTGGTGACGTCACAGGCGGCTTTCATATTCGGAACATGGATCATAATGCCTCTGTTGTTCAGCGATTCTGCAATAATCTTCTTACGCTCCATGTCGGGCAGCAATCGACGCATACTTGCTATAACCTGATCAAGAAAAAACTGATCCGGAGACACCAGAATCGCCTGAGCGTCTTCGTCGTGCTCAGCCTGAGAAAACAGATCCATAGCAATCCAGTCCGGATCTGTACGACCATCGCAGACTATCATAATTTCAGATGGACCTGCGATCATATCGATACCTACCTGACCAAACACTTCACGCTTAGCGGTGGCAACATAGATATTGCCAGGGCCAACGATCTTGTCCACGCCGGGAACGGTTTCAGTACCATAGGCAAGAGCGGCTACAGCCTGGGCCCCACCTATGGTAAACACTTTCTTGACGCCAGCAACAGCGGCAGCGGCAAGCACCATGTCATTGACGACACCATCCGGTGTGGGCACCACCATAACAATTTCTTTTACGCCAGCAACATGAGCCGGGATGGCATTCATCATAACGCATGAAGGGTAGGCAGCCTTGCCTCCCGGCACATAAAGACCTACACGATCCATAGGCAACACTTGTTGCCCAAGCAGGGTTCCATCCTCTTCTTCGTAAGTCCAGGAAGATTGCATTTGACGCTCGTGATAGCTTCTGATTCTTTTAGCAGCAACTTCCAGAGCCTTTCTCTGTTCCTGCGGGATGGTTTCCAGTGCCTTCTGTAGCTGCTCTTCCCCCAGAGTAAGATCCGCCATACCAGAAACGGAAAGGCGATCAAATCGATGGGTAAACTCTACCAGAGCCTCATCACCACGGGAGCGCACTTCGGCAATGATATGCTTAACACGATGCTGAACCTCTTCATCAGAGACACTTTCCCAGGCCAGCAGCCGATCCAGCTGCTCATTGAAATCCTGATTTTCGTAGCTCAGTTGTACAGGATTTACCGTCATCGTATTACTCCGTCACTCTTTTTTACCATGAACTTTTTACCACGAAAGCTGCCATGAAAACCCTTTTATCCGGGATTGAGGCAAAAAACGTTCATCAGTCATGGCTGTTAATAGGTTTGTGCGTCTACTGCAGCTCTCAACTGCTGAATCAGTGCATTAATGGCTTCAAACTTCACTTTCATGGAAGCTCTGTTTACAACCAGTCTGGAGGATACGTGAGTGATCAATTCTTTTGGCTCCAGCCCGTTGGCCCTCAGAGTATTACCGGTATCAACGACATCAATAATGGTATCTGCCAGACCCACCAGCGGTGCCAGCTCCATAGACCCGTAAAGTTTGATTACATCAGCCTGACGCCCCTGAGAGGCGTAGTAGCGTCTGGCGACATTCACAAACTTGGTCGCTACTTTGACCCGACCGGTTGTCGGCTCTTCATGCCCTTTTTTACCCGCAGTCATCAGCTTGCATTGGGCAATCTGCAAGTCCAAAGGCTCATAAAGCTCTGTCGATCCATGTTCCAGTAACACATCTTTTCCCGCCACCCCCACATCAGCAGCACCGTACTCAACATAAGTGGGTACGTCACTGGCTCTGACAATCAAAAGGTTGACGTCTGGATGAGTGGTAGAAATAACCAGCTTCCTGCTCTTGGCAGGGTCTTCAGCTAACTCAATACCCGCCTCCTTAAGCAGTGGCAGCGTATCTTTAAGTATGCGCCCTTTGGAAAGCGCTATTGTGATCTGGCTAGACATCTGGGACAGGCTTCCTTCGCGTTAAGTGGGGTAGTTTACACCAAACAGAACATGACGTGAGTGTTAGACTGCCGTACCGACAGGGAGTTTTTATACTTTTATGAGAGAAAAAGATTCAGAACTGATCTAACAAGATCAGGGGATAGCTGGAAGCTTCCCCTGACACATGACCGCCATAAGTTTTTCGGGTTCAGGAGACTATCAGGCAGGTACCCGCTGAATTTTCGCACCGAGCTGCTGAAGCTTCTCTTCAATACATTCGTAACCACGATCAATGTGATAGATGCGCTCAACAACCGTGTCACCTTCAGCGATCAGACCCGCGATGACCAGACTGGCTGACGCCCTCAGATCTGTCGCCATAACAGGAGCCGCCTTCAGAGAATCAACCCCTTTGATCACAACCGTGTTGCCTTCTACTTTCACGTCAGCGCCCATTCGCTTCATTTCCTGAACATGCATGAAGCGGTTTTCGAAGACGGTCTCTGTAATACTACCGACGCCTTCAGAAATCAGGTTCAAGGCCGTAAACTGTGCCTGAATATCTGTAGGCATGGCAGGATAGGGAGCCGTCTTGAGATCAATCGCTGCGGGACGTTTACCCATCATGTCCAGCTCAATCCAATCTTCGCCCCATTCCACGCAGGCTCCGGCTTCACGTAACTTGATCAGAATCGCATCCAGCAGATCAGGCTGAGTATCCTTAAGGCGAACTCTGCCACCGGTTGCAGCGGCAGCGATCAGATAAGTACCGGTTTCGATACGATCGGGCAGAACTGAATAAGTACATCCGTTCAGACGCTCAACGCCCTGAACACGGATAACATCGGTACCAGCACCTTCAATCCTGGCACCCATGGTCATCAGGCATTCCGCCAGATCAACCACTTCCGGCTCACGGGCAGCATTCTCAATAATGGTTTCACCGTCTGCCAGACAGGCTGCCATAAGAATGTTTTCAGTTCCGGTGACGGTGACGGTATCCATAAAGATACGGGCACCTTTCAGACGGTCCTTGATGCTGGCCTTGATGTAACCGTCTTCAACCACAATGTCAGCCCCCATAGCCTGAAGGCCACGAATGTGAAGATCAACCGGGCGACTGCCGATGGCACAGCCACCAGGCAGAGAGACTTCAGCACGACCGAACCGGGCCAACAGAGGCCCCAAAACCAGAATGGAAGCCCGCATGGTTTTTACCAGTTCATAGGGAGCTCTTAGCTGTTTGATGGTACTGGCATGAACTTCAACGTTCATACGCTCATCGACCATCAGATCAATACCCATACAGCCAAACAGCTCAAACATGGTAGTGATATCGTGCAAGTGAGGAAGGTTACAGACGGTAACCGGGTCATCCGCCAGCAGGGTGGCTGCTAGAATAGGCAGCGCAGAATTCTTGGCACCGGAGATACGAATTTCGCCATCCAGACGCGTACCACCAGTGATAATCAGTTTATCCATCATAGTTTCACCTGTGATCTGCTGGTTAGGTCTGACGCTGAGCTTCGGAAGGTGTCTGGGTGGTCATGGTCACCGCATGAATGGCACCACTGGCGATCAGTTCATTCAGGTGTTTGTATACCATCTGCTGACGTTTAACGGGCAGGGCCCCTTCAAACTGGTCACTGATAACGGTGAGTCGAAAGTCACATCCTTCCCCTTCTACCAGAACCTTTGACCCCGGGATACTCTCTTCCAGCAGCGCCTTAACTTCGGTGGCTTGCATGCATTCACCTCTCAAAACAGGCATGAACCGGATAAAAGCCGTCTCACGCCTCAAAAGCATAAACACAAAAACACCACCCAACAGTGGTATTTCCATGAAAAAATCCAACAGCCATTCAACAAGCCTGTGCTCGCCGTACATGCTTGCGGGCAAATCGATGAATCATATCGGACATTGACTGCACTGACCAGTCCCAAAGGGGACTGGCAGCCAAAAGACTGCAATTACGTTCAATCAGGAAGTGGGGCAAGTACTTTCCTGCAAAATGGGTGCTATTCCACAGACCTTGGCCAGGGCAGCAAGCTCCTCCGGCATATCAGAGAGGCAGAGATGCCCGCCCTTACTCTGAGCCAGCCTGATCCAGGACAGACAGACAGAAAGGGTTGAGCTATCTCCTTTTAGCAGTTCTCCAAGACTGACTCTCAGGACACCTCCGGGAGCTATGTCCTCTTCCAACAGTCTACGTCCCTCACTCTCCACTTCGACAGCATTATCAACATTGACAATCCCGCGAAGTGAAAACTGCCCTGGCGCCAATCGTTCAAGCTGCATAATTTGAATTCCTGAATGCTCACAGTAAAAAATTGACCAGACTACTTGTTAATGTTCCCGTCTGTTGAAGCCGACATGATGGCAGCCCAGTGCTCTACCACGTAAGGCACTTTCTTGTGCTTTTTCATAGCATCGGCAAACTGGCTCTGGAACTGCTTGGCAATGTTGATGCCTTCAATAGACACGTTTCGCAGCTTCCAGCGACCATCAACGTGTACCATTGAGTAAAAGATCTCGACCGTGTTGGTGCTGGTGCGAACCTTCATCTTGACGGGGACACGACTGGTTTGGCCTTCCTGATATTTTTTCAGCAGCTCGGGAGAAGTTTTATCCACACTGTCGATAATCAGGCTAGTGTCGTCCAGAGACAATAGCGCCTTGCCATAGAAACGGATCAGACTGTCTCTGAATGCCGATTCAAACTTATCAACCTGATCAGGGCTGCGGTGAGCAAATTTGCCCATGACATAGCGGGCTACCTGATCAAATGCCACTACCGGAGATAAAAGTCGATTGACTTCCCTGAAAAAACCTTCAGGGTCTTTCTGGTAACGCTCCTTATTCTTATTGAAGGTATCCAGCAGCTCGGAAGTAATCCTCTTGACTTCCTCTTCCGGTGGCTGCAAAACAGGTGCAGCATAAGACATTCCCGCCGCCATCAGGCAGACCAGCCCCACCATGAATTGTTGAACAGTCTTTACCATTTTCATCATTGATTCTATCTTCCTTTGCAGGCTTTCTAAATTGAATTTAATAGCCTTTTAAGCTCTGGCAAATTTTGTTCGATGGTTCGACAAACCAGTTCTATATCCAGAGTTCCATAAGCATGAGCAGCCCTGTTACGCATTTGCCCTGCACCTCGAAGCGATGACCGAAGAGCTGGAGCGGGCTCAAACCCGGGAATTTTCATGACTTTGCCAGCTTCTTCCCCAATAATGACCATGCGCACCATTACGACATCCTGTAACTGTCTATCTGCCTTGAACCGGGCCAATGTGCAACTGCCAGATTACGCTCAATACATTCAATGCTTTCCAGCATTTTCTCCACTGGATATCTCACTTCCTTGACCATAATTCACAACACCCTAATGTCCTGCTCTATTTGCTTTCTATAGGGTTCATAAATAGATTCACGAGCGACTACATCAACAGGAATATTCAACAGATCTTTCAAGTCGCATTCGATATTACCAATATCAAAAAGTGTTGTCTGGTCAGTGGATTCTACCAGAATGTCAATATCATTCCCCTCATCGATATAGCCATTTCGAGCCAGAGACCCAAACACTCCTGGATTAGAGCAATGGTAACTTTCAACTATACGTATGATACTCACGCGATACTCACGCAATTCATTCATGGTAAGCTTTGGCATTCTGCTCTCCTGAATTCTCCTTCCTGTTTACTGATACCTGCTACCTAGCAGCCTGTCGGACTTAAGGCTGTCCTACTGCGGTTGCAATAAATTGGTCTAAAAATTCCTGCTTCTTCGTCAAATAGCTCGCTATTCTCCTCAGAAGCAGAAATTTTTATCCTCAATTTCT
>NZ_JAGRPU010000004.1 GCF_024606225.1 Endozoicomonas sp. ISHI1
ACAAGGCGGAGTGGGCAGAAAGACAAGTTGTTGAGATCGACCAATTCTTTCCAAGCTCCAAGCGTTGCTCCGGTTGCGGGTTTGTTCATGAAAGTCTGCCGTTGTCTATTCGTGAATGGGAGTGCCCTGAGTGCGAAACCCATCACGACAGGGACATAAATGCAGCATTGAATATCAAAACCGCCGGGCTGGCGGGGTTAGCCTGTGGAGCGACTGGAACGGGGATGGCTGCGTAAGCAACCATCTAGGGAAGGCGTGTTGAAACAGGAAGCCTGTTAGGTGACTAACGGGAATCTCGCTCCTTCAGGGGCGAGAGGATGTCAAGATACCGTTCCCGAAACCTTAAAGGTCGATGTAAATCCTGTCAGCACGCTCATAAAATTAGTAATAAGTAATTTTTAAATTTTATAAAATAGGTTATTACAAATGAATTGGCATAAAGAGCTGAATTTACAGCAGACCGTTTTTTCAGACTGTACTATTGAGCGTTGCAAGTTCGCCAGACACTTGCGCCCGGCGTTTATTTTGGAAGGTCAGGCTTCAGATCTGATTTCTGAGCCCTAATTGATCAGGGTGAGGGAGAAGATAGGTCTGCTGCTGGATGTAGTCGTTGCCATGATTTTCAATGAAATGACGTAGCATGGTCATTGGCACTACTAACGGCAGGATACCCTGACGGTACTCTTCGACCAGTTTGAGAAACTGGTTTCGCTCTGTGGTGTCCACAGTCTTCTTTACGTAGCCCAGAATGTGCAGCATGGTATTAGTGTGGGACTTCCGGGTTGCCCTTTTTTTCAGGGTGTTCATGAACTCTTCGAAGTATTGTGCCAACAAAGGTTGCAGTTCCATCTTGCCGCCTTTGGCAACGAGCTGTCCCAGGGCACTATAATCGCTGGGATTGTGAGCCATGATCATATATTTGTGGGTTGAGTGAAAATGAACCACAGCGGCATGACTGGGATTTTTCAGTACTTCGCTGTGCCAGCGGTGGTAGGCATACACCCGGGTGAAAAAATTTTCCCTCAAAACGGGATCATGGAGTCGGCCTTCTTCCTCCACAGGCAGAAGAGGTTGTGCTTCCATCAGGGCTTTGGCGTATGCACCTGCAGAACTGACGCCAGAAGGGAAGCCGTTTTCATGGTAGACCTTGACCCTTTCCATGCCACAACTGGGGGATTTTTGCATCAGGATATAGCCACTGATATCGGTTAATTCTCTGGCTTTTCTGTAGCCATAATCAGTCAGCTGATCGGTAACGTCCACATCTGGGTGATCGGTACCCACAACCCTGACCTGCTGGATATCCCCAACCAGACGAATAGGTTCCCTGGGGGTGCCCAGTCCGATGGCCACTTCCGGGCAGACAGACTCGAATTGGAAGAAATGACTCAGGGTATTCATACAAAACGAAGAGCGCTTGTGCCCACCATCGTATCGGACTTTCTGACCCATCAGGCAGGCGCTGATGCCGAGTTTGATGTCTTTTTCGGGTTCTGGAATTGAGACGATAGCCATTAAAACTTCCTCTTTATTATCCTTTTGCTTTCTATGTAACTTATTTTAGAGCAACCCCCTGGAGCCTATCGGACAGTAGGAAAGTTCGATCTGAATTCCAGAAAGAGCGGCTATCTTTTTCGTTGTAAGCGCACAGCGAGACCCGGGTACAAATGACATCACGATAGGCTGATATAATACCCGGCACGTATAAAACCGACAATAATGAGGGGGTGGGTTGCGCTCACTTAAGGAATTCCCATATCACTATTGCTGAGAAACCACCCACAACCCCAGACACATAATCGGGCAGGGAAAAACCGAATAGACTGCGAACCAACAAACCGATTAAGAAACTGGCCACCAACATCACTGCAAGGGTAATCAGGCATCGTTTCCAGAGAGGCAATATGGACGAAGCAGTTTTGACGTCAGTCATGATGATCCTCAAATGATCATAATCTCACAGTCTAGTAGGCGGCTGTCATAACCCGCAAATTCAGAGGCGTTATAAACAGCATGAACTATCCGATTTTTTTTAAGGCTGCTTCAAGGCTTTGAAAGCAGAGAGTACCCTCTCTCTTGATGCTTTGAGGTCGACAATCGGTGCCGGGTAGTTGATCTCATTAACATGATGTTGCCAGGGAGCGTGAATCTCCTTGCTACTCAGTCTGCTCAGCTGGGGTAGCCAGTGGCGAATAAACTGACCTTCTGAATCAAATTTCTCCGACTGACTGACAGGATTAAACATTCTGAAATAGGGGGCCGCGTCGGTGCCTGTGCTGGCAGACCATTGCCAGCCACCATTGTTGGCGGACAAATCACCGTCGATCAGATGCTGCATGAAGAAGGTTTCTCCGAGGCGCCAGTCAATCATCAGGTTTTTGGTCAGGAACATGGCTGTGACCATTCTCAGGCGGTTGTGCATCCAGCCGGTATTCACCAATTGTTTCATGGCTGCATCCACCAATGGAAAGCCAGTCTCACCTTTGCACCAGGCACTGAATGCCTCGTTATCCTGATTCCAGGGCAGATGTTCGGTTTCTGTGATGAACGCCCTGCCTCTGGAAAGCCTTGGGAATCCATGCAAAATATGTTTGTAAAATTCCCGCCAGATTAATTCACTCATCCAGCATTGCAGGCCATCGCTACCTGAATCCATTTCTCCATTGTTGGCCTGAAATGCAGCATAGAAACACTGTCTGAGGGAGACTGTTCCTGACACCAGATAGGGAGAGAGGGTGCTGGTGGCATCCATACCCGGAAAATCCCGAAACTTTTTATAACCTTCACTATGAGACTCGATAAAGGATTTGAGCCGGTTTGCGGCTTCTTCTTCACCGGCAGGCCAGAGTGCTTGAAGACCTTCCAATGGCGTAAACAGATTCAGGTAATCGACGGGCTGAACATCAGCCAGTTCCAGAGGCTTTTGTTGTTCAGGGGCGGGCAGTGGCTGAATCTGGTGCAGGTCAAGGGTTCGATACAGTGCTTTTTTAAAAGGCGTGAAGACTTTGAAATAGTCACCGCTGCCATTTAACAGATGACCCGGAGGGATCAGAGTCTGGTCAGAAAAACGCAGGCATTTCAGTTGTTGCCCGGCAAAGGTTTGTTCGACAGCCCTGTCTCTGTTTTCTTCATTGAGCCCATGTTCGTTATTAAAGCTTATGCCGTCGCACTGGAGTTGTCGGGCTGTCTGTAACAGTAATTGGGCACAGTGTTCAAATCGAATCGGTTGAATGACGACCAGTGGAATGTTGAGCCTGTTTAGAGAGTGTTCCAGTTGTTTGAGATTCTGCATCCAGAACCATAGCTTGTTCGGGCTGTCGTTATGCTCCTGCCATTGATCCGGGCACAGGCAATAGACGGCCACAACTTCATTTTTAACTGCGGAGTGGTACAGAGCAGGGTTGTCTCCCACTCTCAAATCGCTTCTGAACCAGACCAGTGTTCGACTCATATAGCTATGAGCCGGAATCCCAGCCCACCTCCTGAATATGCCAATGGATACGGTGCCTGATTGAGCTGGGTTTTCATAGTTTAATTAACAACCCTCAGTTCTATTTTTAAGTTATAACCTTGTTACGGCTTATGGAAGGAAGTAGATCATCCCGGGGTGGCGTTAACATTTCTGGCTTGATAGTTGCTTAACTGCATTCGAACTTTCTCACTATGCTACCAGAGGAGTTAACAGCATAGGAGAGCTAACAGGATAGCTTTTAAAAAGGTGCTACGCATGCTAGAGATGAGTTCCTCTCCAACAACTCGTTCTGTTGAATATGAACAGGTTTCTGATGATTATCTAAAGCAGAGACAGCTCAGGAAGGGAGCAGCGGGCTGGCTGGTCCTGGCTGGACTTGGGATTTCCTACGTGATTTCCGGAGACTTTGCCGGCTGGAACTTTGGGCTGGAACAGGGCGGTTTTGGTGGCATGCTGCTAGCCACACTGGTCATGGCCGTTATGTATACCTTCATGGTGTTGTCACTGGCTGAACTCTCTTCATCATTACCCACCGCCGGTGGTGGCTACTCCTATGCCCGTCGGGCAATGGGTCCCTGGGGAGGTTATCTGACCGGCACCGCCATACTTCTTGAATACGCCATTGCGCCTGCAGCGATTGCAGTCTTTATAGGTGGGTATGTGAATGAACTTTTTGGTTGGGATGGACCTCTGGTTTACGGTGCTTTCTATGCTGCCTTTATTGGCCTGCACCTTTTGGGGGCTGGAGAAGCGCTGAAAATCATGATGTTGATTACCGGTCTGGCATGTTTAGCCATAGTCGTGTTTATTATAGGAATGATTCCTGCCTTCAACGTCGACAACCTGTTTAATATCGCCGTCAATGCAGAAGCTACTGGCGCTTCCACTTTCCTGCCCGAAGGTTATATCGGTATCTGGGCTGCGATCCCATTTGCCATGTGGCTGTTTTTGGCAGTAGAAGGTGTTCCTCTGGCGGCGGAAGAAGCCACTGATCCAAAGAGGGATATGCCCAGAGGGATCATCACAGCTATGATCGTTCTGCTGCTGTTTGGAGGGCTGGTATTGATTCTCGCCCCCGGCGCAGCGGGTGCTGAATACCTGAAGGATCACGCCGCACCGCTGGTAGGGGCTCTGCAACAGGTCTATGGTAAAATCTCTTACATAGCAACTTTTGTAAACTTTGTCGGGCTTGCCGGTCTGATCGCCTCCTTCTTTTCTATTATTTATGCCTATTCCCGGCAGGTATTCGCTTTATCCAGAGCCGGTTATTTACCTCGTTTTTTGTCAAAAACCGGCCAGCGAAAAGTGCCAACAATGGCTCTGGCCATTCCGGGAATTATTGGCTTTCTGCTGTCATTGACCGGAGAAGGTGATCTGATGATCACTATGGCCGTTTTTGGTGCCACGCTCTCCTACGCCATGATGACGCTGTCTCATATTATCCTGCGAGTTAAAGAACCAGAGCTGGAGCGTCCTTATAAAACACCGGGCGGCATTATGACATCAGGAATTGCTTTTGCCCTGGCTATTGTTGCTTTTATCTCTACCTTTCTGGTGAGCTGGGAAGCCGCTTTCTGGTCAGCGGTTTTCTACGCCATCATGGTGGCCTATTTCGGGTTATACAGCCGACACCACCTGGTGGCCAAAGCGCCTGAAGAAGAGTTCGAAGCCATTACCAAAGCTGAGTCTGAGCTGAGCTGACTGGTCAGGTACCTCTCTGTTGCCTGACTTCTGATAAGCCTAAGAAAAATGAGTAGCGAGTATGCACAACCCCAGAGATGTCAGAACGATTGATGATGCCAAGAAAATTGTTAAAGAGAGGGGACTCTCCCACGTTAAGGTCGGTCTTTTCGATAATGACGGAATCATGCTCGGCAAATACATGAGCAAGGCCAAGTTTTTTTCAGCGCTGGAAAGCGGCTTTGCCTTCTGCGACGTTATCCTGGGCTGGGACAGTAAAGACCAGCTCTATGACAATGTAAAATACACCGGCTGGCATACCGGATACCCCGATGCTCCCGTTCGAATCTTGCCCCACTCTTGCCGGGAAATCCCTTTTGAAAATGGCATGCTACTGTTCATCGCAGAATTCAAGGATCAGTCAGAAGCTCTCTGTCCCCGCGGGACATTGAGAAGGGTGATCGAAAAAGCGTCCGACATGGGCTTTGATGCCCGTGCAGCGCTGGAATATGAGTTTTTTATGTTCCAGGAGACACCAGAATCGGTTCGGGAAAAGGGTTTTCGAAACCTCAAACCACTGACGCCTGACTGGTTTGGTTATTCCATGATCAGAAACTCAGTGCATTCCGACCTGTATCACCAGATACTGGAAATGGCTGAGGTGATGGACTTTCCCATCGAAGGTATTCATACAGAGACCGGGCCGGGCGTGGTCGAAGCAGCCATTGCCGTTGACTCTGCAGAAAATGCCGCAGATAAAGCGGCACTGTTTAAAACGTTTATGAAAGTGCTGGCACAGCGTAATGATCTGATGGCGACGTTTATGGCCAAGTGGTCACCGGATTATCCGGGGCAGAGCGGTCATATTCATTTGTCTCTGTTCAACAAAAAAGATGGGCAGTCGGCGTTCTTTGATCCCAGCCAGAAACACAATATCAGCCAGACACAAAGACACTTTATTGCCGGTTTGCAGCGATTAATGCCTGAATTCCTGCCCATGCTGGCCCCTACCGTCAATAGTTACACCCGACTCATTCCCGGTTTCTGGGCACCTACCGACGCGACCTGGGGGGTTGAAAACCGAACCACCGCATTACGTGTTATTCCGGGCTCAGAGAAGTCACAGAGAGTGGAGTACCGGTTGGGCTCTGCAGATGCTAACCCTTATCTTTCACTTTCTGCGGCGTTGGCTTCTGGCCTTCAGGGAATTATTCACCAATGGGAGCCCGAGGATCAGGTTAAAGGTAATGCCTACGATCAAGGGCACTCACCTGAATTCGCACTGCCTTCAACACTCTGGGATGCCGCACAGAAATTCAAACAATCCGAAGCGGCCCGAACTATGTTGGGTGATGCTTTCGTCGAACACTATGCCGCGTCCAGGGAGTGGGAAGAGCGGGAGTTCAGAAAACATATTACGGATTGGGAAATGGATCGTTATTTCGAAATTATCTGATTACTTCCAACGGATTCAGAACAATGAATAAAACACAGATCACTCTTTCACCGGTCGATGGTTCAGTGGTTGCTGAACGTCCACTGTCTGATGTTTCCGACATAAATCTGGCTCTGACGAAGGCTCAGAAAGCGCAGCTTGACTGGCAGAGTGTCGCACTGGCTGAGCGGCAAAAAATCTGCAGTAAAGCAGTGGATAACTTTGTCGATCAAAAAGACGACATTGCCAGTGAAATCACCTGGCAGATGGGCAGACCGGTCAAATACTCTGCCGGAGAAGTAGCAGGCTTTGAAGAGCGTGCCCGCTATATGATTGAAGCCTCAAGTGAAGCATTGAAGCCGGTCAAAATACCTGAAAAACAGGGGTTTACCCGTTATATCTGCAAAGAAGCTCTGGGGATTGTGCTGGTCATAGCTCCCTGGAATTATCCTTACCTGACTGCCATCAACAGCATTATGCCGGCACTGCTGGCTGGTAATGCTGTGTTGCTGAAGCATTCTTCACAAACCCCACTTTGTGCTGAACGCATGGTCGAAGTGTTTCTTGAAGCGGGTCTTCCTGAAGGGCTTTTTCAGTATCTGCACATGTCCCATGACAACACGGAGTATCTGATTCAGTGTGACACCATAAAACATGTAGCGTTCACTGGCTCAGTCCCTGCTGGAGCGGCAATAGAGAAAGCGGCTGCCGGACAATTCATAGGTATGGGGCTGGAGCTGGGTGGCAAAGATCCTGCCTACATCAGAGCGGACGCTGATCTGGATTCAGCGACGGACACGGTTATAGACGGTGCTTTCTTTAACTCCGGTCAATCTTGCTGCGGCATAGAAAGGCTCTATGTACATGAAGATGTTTATGATGCATTTGTTGAAAAAGCTGTTGCTCTGGTGAAGCAGTATCGTCTCGGACGACCCGATGATCCTGAAACCACTCTGGGCCCGCTGGTGAAAAGCAGTGCTGCGGACTTTGTCAGGGGGCAGGTGGAAGAAGCTATTTCACAGGGGGCGGTTGCCCATATTGACCCGGCCTTGTTCCCAGAGCATGAGCCGGGCACTCCCTATCTTGCTCCCCAGTTGCTCACACACGTGAACCACACTATGCGGGTGATGACGGAAGAAAGTTTCGGACCTGTTTTGGGGATTCAAAAAGTCTCTTCCGATGAAGAAGCGGTCCGCCTGATGAACGACAGTGAGTTTGGACTGACGGCCGCTATTTTCTCAAGGGATATTGAGCGAGCCGTTGAACTGGGCCGTCAGGTGCAAACCGGCACTTTTTTTGTCAATCGCTGTGATTATCTTGACCCGGCCCTGGCCTGGACTGGCATTAAAAACTCAGGTCGGGGCTGTACTTTGTCGGTGTTGGGTTTTGATGCCCTTACCCGACCCAAATCCTTTCACATCAAGCACGGTTGAAGCAGTAAGGAAACGTCAATGGACATTGAACAATACACAGCTAACTGGAATTTTCCGACAGCTATTCGTGCAGGGGCTGGCCGTATCAAAGATCTGCCCGCTGCCTGTATTGAATTGGGGATGAAAAAACCACTCATTATTACTGATCCGGGGTTGTCTCAGTTGCCTATGATTCAGGAGGCTCGTTTACTGGTCAGCTCTGCTCTTGACGGGTGCGGTCTGTTTTCCGGCATCAAGGGTAATCCAACCGGTGAGAATGTGTCAGCTGGTGTGGCTGCCTGTAGGGAAGGCAACCATGATGGCGTGATCGCTTTTGGCGGAGGTTCTGCCCTGGATGCGGGCAAAGCAATAGCCTTGATGGTTGGCCAAAGTCGTTCAATCTGGGATTTTGAAGATGAGGGTGATAACTACCTGAGAGTGAATGTGGAGGGGATGCTGCCTGTTGTGGCCGTGCCCACCACTGCCGGTACAGGCTCGGAAGTGGGGCGCTCTTCCGTGATCACCCATCAGGATGAACAGGTGAAAAAGATCATTTTTCACCCGGGTATGCTTCCCGGCATCGTGCTTCTCGATGCGGAACTGACCTGTGGTTTGCCTCCCAGACTCACCGCAGCTACGGGAATGGATGCTCTCTCCCATAATCTTGAAGCTTACTGTTCGCCTTTTCATCATCCTATGGCTCAGGGCATCGCACTGGAAGGCATTCGTCTGGTAAAAGACTATCTGCCCAGAGCGGTGGCGCAGGGCAGTGATCTTGAGGCCCGGCATCAAATGCTGGTGGCCTCCGGTATGGGAGCAACGGCCTTTCAAAAAGGTCTGGGTGGCATGCACGCTCTGGCGCATCCGCTCGGGGCTTTATACGACACTCATCATGGGTTGTTGAATGCCGTTCTAATGCCCTATGTTCTGAAAGCAAACAGAGCCGCCATCGGGCATAAAATGGCTGCTCTCAGTCGTTACCTTGATCTGCCGACTCCGGGCTTTGATGCTTTCTTCAATTGGGTGATAGAGCTCAGGGAACAGCTGGAAATCCCCCATACGCTGGCTGAAATCGGCATTGACGATAGCCAGCTGGATAAAGTCGGGCGGATGGCATTTGTCGATCCTTCTGCAGCCGGAAACCCAATCCCTTTCTCTGCGACTGAATATCAGCGGATATGTCAGGATGCTTTTCGTGGAGAACTGTGATGAAGATCGGTTTGCTGTTGTGTGATGACGTTGCACCGGAGCTGCGAAAGGTGCACAACAATTATCCGGATATGTTTCTGGCTTTGCTGAGAAAACAGCATCCTGATTTGGAGATGGTCACCTATCGGGTAGTGGATGGTGAGATTCCTGAAACCACCGATGAGTGTGACTGCTGGATTATTTCGGGCAGTCGTCACAGTGCTTACGACCCTTTTCCATGGATACCTTTACTAGAGGGGTTCGTCAGGAGGTTGTACGAAGATCGTTGCAAGCTGGCGGGTATCTGTTTTGGTCATCAGGTCATGGCAAAAAGTCTCGGGGGGAAGGTGGCGCTGGCTGATAAAGGCTGGGGTGTTGGTATGTCGTACAATCACATCACCCGGCAGACCAGCTGGATGGATCCTGCGGTTCAGGACTTCAAATTGTTGGTTAGCCACAGGGATCAGGTCATTCATCTGCCATCTTCTGCTGAAGTATTGGCCAGCAGTGATTTTTGCCCCAATTATATGCTGCAATATGGCGACTGTTTTGTCAGCGTTCAGGGGCACCCGGAGTTCAGTAAGTCCTACTCTGAGGACTTGATGAACTCGCGTCGGGAGTTGATTCCCGGGGACAGAGTGCTTATGGGCATGGATTCACTGAGAGATGATCCTGACAGTGATCTTGTTGCTCAATGGATCGTACAGTTTTTCAGGCAGAAGTCGTGATCTAACCCGGAAATTTAAACAACGTTTTGAGTCTCGATGACGGTCGAGCATAGCGGAATGTTGCATTTAATCTTCGGGTTAACAGTAAAAATAGTTTATTAATCAAATAGTTATATTAATATATGAAATGCTGAAACAAACAGCTACGTTTTAGTAACAGTAGTCTTATCCAGGTTTGACGTATGATATCAGTCAGTTGCCAGAGAGCGATCGGGTTCTCTGGCTATCTGGAGTGTTTGATTATCACCGCCCTGAGGACATCGAGGTCCATATGAGATGGATTGAGCGCTGGTCATGCTCCTGCAAGATCAGGCCAACAGAATAAGATTATGTTTTTAGACCAATATTGTACGGAGCTGGAAAATAACCAGTTCTCATTCAGTCGCCAGCAGTCCAGTGATTTTGCCAAGAATATCGCCAATGACTTCAACCCGCTGCATGATGTGGACACTAAGAAGTTTTGTGTGCCCGGTGATCTTCTTTTCGCCAAAATCCTGAGCTCTGAAGGGCTGTATCCCGACATGAGGGTGATTTTCAGCGGTATGGTCAGCGATGGCGTTACCCTGTCAATAGCAGATGCCAGGAATGGTGACAAGATTATTTGTGACCAGAGTGAGAAGGAATACCTCCGGGTTGAGCACAGTGGTGAGCAAACAAACGATGCCGATATGATTGCAAAGCTGGTCAAGGCATATGTGGCGTTCTCGGGTGAAAACTTTCCTCATGTGCTGGTGCCACTGATGAAAGAAAAGAATGTCATGATTAATGTGGCAAGGCCTCTGGTTATCTATGAAACCATGTCGGTTCATCTGGAAAGGATTGATCTGAAAGATCCGGTGATAGAGGCTTCCCAGTCTTCTTTGGAAGTGAATGGCAAACGTGGCAATGTCACCCTGGGTTTTATCTTTAAGGATGGTGATAAAGTCGTGGGACAGGGGAAGAAAACCATGGTTCTGGCCAACTTGCGGGAATACGATCAGTCTACCATAGACAGTATGGTCAATGAGTATAATCGCCGCCGGATAGAGCACGCAGTTTAATTCTTGTCCTGCATTATCTTTCGGGAGCCTATCAGGCTTCCGTCATTCTGTTATAATCCCGAATCCGCCAAGGAAGACAATAGATAGCCTCCTTCCCAGAGAGCTTCTCAAACATCAGGATCAAGAACCAGAGAGAAAGGATAGTGAGTCATGCCTGCATACCGTTCAAGAACCTCGACCCACGGTCGTAATATGGCTGGAGCCCGCTCGCTTTGGCGTGCCACGGGTATGAAGGATGATGACTTCAAAAAGCCTATTATTGCCGTAGCCAATTCTTTTACCCAGTTTGTTCCCGGCCATGTTCATCTAAAAGACATGGGACAGCTGGTGGCCAGAGAAATTGAAAAGCACGGTGGTGTAGCCAAAGAATTTAATACCATTGCCGTCGATGACGGTATCGCTATGGGTCACGATGGCATGCTTTACTCCCTGCCCAGTCGTGACATCATCGCTGACTCCGTTGAGTATATGGTGAATGCTCATACTGCAGATGCTCTGGTCTGTATCTCCAACTGCGACAAAATTACGCCCGGAATGCTCAATGCTGCCATGAGACTGAATATCCCTGTTATATTCGTCTCAGGCGGCCCCATGGAAGCCGGCAAAACCAAGTTGGCTCAGCACGGCCTGGATCTCGTCGATGCCATGGTGATTGCCGCTTCGGATGCTGATGATGAAACGGTTGCTGAGTATGAGCGTTCAGCTTGCCCAACCTGTGGCTCCTGCTCCGGCATGTTTACGGCCAACTCCATGAATTGCCTGACGGAGGCATTGGGTCTGTCCTTGCCGGGTAATGGTTCCATGCTCGCCACTCATGCTGATCGTGAGCAACTCTTCCTCGAAGCCGGTCGACGGATTGTCGATATCACTAAGCGATACTACGATCAGGATGATGAGTCTGTCCTGCCTCGCGCTATTGCCAGTTATAAGGCCTTCGAAAATGCCATGAGTCTGGATATCGCCATGGGCGGCTCCACCAATACCATTCTGCATTTGTTGGCTGCGGCACAGGAAGCTGGAGTCGATTTCACCATGAAGGACATTGATGCTCTGTCTCGTAAGGTGCCTCAGCTTTGCAAGGTGGCACCTAATATCCAGAAATACCATATGGAAGATGTCCATCGTGCTGGTGGAGTGTTTGGCATTCTGGGTGAACTGGATCGGGCAGGACTGTTGAATAACGATATCCCCACGGTTCACAGTGAAACTGTGGCCGCAGGTTTGGCAAAATGGGATATTAAACAGACCGGTGACGAATCGGTACGGACTTTCTTCAAGGCGGGTCCTGCGGGTATTCGTACGACACAGGCATTCAGTCAGGACACTCGCTGGCCAACGTTGGACGATGATCGCGAGTCAGGTTGTATCCGGAAACTGGAAAGTGCGTACAGCACTGAAGGGGGGCTGGCGGTTCTGACGGGTAATATTGCCTTGGACGGTTGTGTGGTAAAAACGTCTGGCGTCGATGAGAGTATTCTGGTTTTCGAAGGACCTGCTCATATCTGTGAGAGTCAGGAAGATGCGGTCAGTGATATTCTCGAAGGTCGGGTAAAATCCGGTGATGTTGTCATCGTCCGTTACGAAGGCCCTAAAGGTGGCCCGGGTATGCAGGAAATGTTGTACCCAACCAGTTACCTGAAATCCAAAGGTCTGGGTAAAGAGTGTGCGCTGCTGACTGATGGTCGTTTCTCTGGCGGTACATCCGGGCTTTCCATTGGTCATGCTTCTCCTGAAGCGGCAGCAGGTGGCAACATTGGTCTGGTGGAAAAGGGTGATATCGTTCGTATCGATATCCCAAACCGTACCATCGACGTAAAGTTGTCTGATGAAGAGCTGGCTGAGCGTCGCACCCAGATGGAAGCGAAAGGCAAAGCCGCATGGAGGCCTCTGAAAGAAAGGCCTCGTAAGGTTTCTGCCGCACTGAAAGCCTATGCGGCTATGGTGACCAGTGCCGATAAAGGTGCTGTCAGAGACGTGTCACTTCTCGACTGATTGTGACTGATGAACGACAGGTTGTATTTTGTATAGAGCCTGTCGTGTACTTTACATATCTTAAAAAATAAAAAATTCAGGACAACGAGTCTTTCTGATGGCGAGAACATTCTCTGCACTGGTTAACTTTTGAGATATAGCTTCACGCTTGCTTTTTTTGCAGCATTCGCCAGTGCATCATCCAGAGTGGCAAGTGGCAGACCTTCACGAATTGCCAATTCTAAATAGGCTGCATCATAACTACTGAGATTGTAATTTCTGGCAAGCCCCAGTGTTCGACTAAACGCCTGATTAGCCGTTAACGGATCAGCGAAAATAGGCAGATTTTCCAGCTGAGCAAGAAATCCTTCAGACAGGGCAATCTCTACATCACCTCTGTGCTCTGACCGAGACACTACATTACACACTTCCAGATGCCAGAGATTTGGAACAATTGCGTCAACCGAAACCAGTGTGGCCATAACATCCTCGGCATACTGCTGATCAGCAGCATCTTCTGTTTTCAATAGCCAGCGCATAGTTACAGAATTGTCTAACACGAAATCTGTCATCATCGGCGACCCTCTTCACGCAGAGCTTTCAAATCAACATCAGATATGGTTGGTTTCTTCATCTTTAGTAGATTATTAATGGCTGCTTTAGCCCTCAAACGACTTTTAGCTCGACTGGGGATCAGGTCAGCAATAGGTTTACCACGGTTAGTTATGGTAAAAGCTTCTCCAGCCTCAACACGGCGAAGAATTTCTGGGAGCTTGGTTTTTGCATCATAAGAGCCAATTTCTTCTGGCATTTCAGCGGCCTCTTTTTTTGGATTGTATAGACCAGTATACTAGTCTATTGTTTCTGTGCAACATAAATGAACCGTCTGAAATACTCATACCCAAAGGGAAACTCAACGATTGATAGACTGGTTTTATAAACCGGGATTTTTAGACTAATTTGCTGACAGAGCACGACTGCATTGAGGCATGAGCAGGAGCAGGAGCAGGAGCAATTGCCGCGAAGAGCAGTCTATTCTCGGTCGAGCTCATAGGGACACAAAATGGAGGCATGGATTGATCCGGGGATTAGATCATTAAAATTCTCAACGCCACCAGAATCAATAATCCACCGCACAGCCCGCTGATCAGTTTTGCTCTTTTTCTCAATGTTGGCAGGATACTGGCGTGTCCAGCAACACCAGCAATCAAACAGTACCAGAGGCCGTCACATAGAGTCGCCATAAGAGCCATTAGCAGCTGCGTTGTCAATGTGGTTTCAGCGTTAACGAACTGACTGAACAGAGCCAAAAAGAAGACGGCGATCTTGGGGTTAAGAAAGGAGATCAGGAATCCATCCAAAGCGGCCTGACGAAGAGAAAGTGATGAGGCATGTTGTCCTGATGCATCACCAATCAATGTTCCACTGGCGCTGATAGCTTTGTAACCCAGCCAGATCAGGTACGCGGCACCCAGCCAGGTCATCAGCTTAAACAGCCATGGAGTCCGGGTAATGACAACCGCTATACCGGCGGCTACCAGAAAAGCATAAATACCAATACCCGCTGCATGAGCGAGGGCGGTCACCAGGCCATGATGTCTTGAACCCTGGAGCGTACTTTTCATGACTGCAGCGAGGCTGGGACCCGGAGATATCGCCCCGAGGACGCAGACTGCCAATAGGGATAACCAGGATGATGCGCTCATGGATTCAACTTCATTGTCAAAAAGGCTGCGCAGTATAAGGGATCAGAGATTGCTCAGAAAGATTATCAGAATCAGACCCGGACAAATGGTCCTGATATACCAGGGCCAGATCTTCCAGAACAGACTCTTCCGGATTTCAGGAAAGCCCTGACTCAACGCTTTGAGCAGGCGATTTTGACGCATGATCCAGCTGCCGTAGATGGCAATTATCAGGCACAGAACGGGTTGCAGATACTGAGTAGCGATCTTAACGGTCAAGCCAAGAAGCGTTTCAATGTGATAAATGATCAAAACCGACAAGCAGGCTGAGATCACCGTAATACACCAGCTGGCACGGTGGCGTTGGAAAGAGAGCTTTTCAACCATAAAGGCTACGGTCGGCTCGGTCAGAGAAATTGATGAAGTCAGCGCGGCAATCGTTAGCAGCACGAAGAAAGCCAGGGCAACCAGCTGTCCAGACACTCCCAGTTGGTTAAATAAGGTTGGCAGTACGTTAAACACCAGCGTGTCAGCACTGTGGAGTTGTCCTTGAGCAGTGTAGATCTCTATACCCTGCTGCATGGCCGCATACATACAGGGAATGATTAGCATGCCGGCCAGAAACGCCACTGAACTGTCGACCAGTGCAACTTGAAAAGCAGTGAGTGGAAGGTTGGCTTTTTTACTCAAATAGGAGCCATAAACCATCATGCAACCCACACCCAGAGACATGGAAAAGAAAGATTGCCCGAGGGCTGAAATCAAAAGTTGTTGATTCAGCAGTTTGGAAAAGTCTGGAATCAGATAGACTTTTAAACCCTCCATACCACCGGGTCGGCTGAGCGCGAAAACAATGAGCACAGACAGAATAATGAACAGGGCGGGCATCAGTCTGTTACACCATCGCTCTATACCCTCTTTAACCCCTCCGTTGACGATCAATGTTGTCAGAGCCATGAACATCAGAGTGACCAGAACCGTCGAGTATATGTTGAAATCGGTCAGCCAGGTGGCCACCGTGTGCAGGCCACTCAATTCGAAGATCGGGGCCAGAGAGAAGCCTGTGAACCAGCCCCCGACAATGCTGTAAAAGCTGTAAATCAGAGTCAGTGTCAGCAACCCCATGATGCTGGTGATAAAGCCCAGCGCTCTGACCCAGTTTCTGTTATCCAGGTTGGTCATAGCAGTGACCGAGTTGGATTGACTGTATCGACCAATAGTGAGTTCAGCCACCAGAGTTGGGTAGGCAAGAATGAATGAAAAACAGAGATAGACCAGAACAAAGGCTGCACCGCCATTTTGTGCCGTCTGGGTTGGAAAACTCCAGATGTTGCCGACGCCCACTGCGCAACCGGCAGCGGCAATAATAAAGCCCAGTCTGCTACTGAACTGGCCCCTGGTGGCCTGAATGTTGTTGCAGGCTTGTGGCAGAGTGGATCTATTGTGGTCAGACATTCCATTCAGGGACTGTTAGTCCGCCTGCTTATTTTTTGATATGGCTTGTTCAATGCAGCTTACCCATTGTCTGATGAGCCGGATTTATCTGCACAGGGCTAACAGGGGATCCGCTGTATCAGTAAACCTCAAAACTATAGCAACGATTTTGAGGTTTGCTTTTTGTCTTTATCTACTTGTTGGGGCGAATGAACAGCAGAGGCTTGCCTTTTTCCAGTATATAGGGGTAGGCAATGGTTTTGTTGTCATCTCCAATACCTACTTCTTTGGGTGCCATGTAAAAGTACGTCCATCCTGGCAGGCGGGCACTTAGCTTCTGATAGAAGACATTCTCGCTAATGCTTTCCAGTCCTTCACCCTGGGTGATGGACAGTCGTGGGAAAGCGTCATCATCCATAGCTGAGAAAAACCAGGCTGGCTCTCCCGCGATGCTGAAATAGGAGAAAGGAGGAGCCTGGTCTACAGCTGTTGGAACCGGGATATAAAGGCTCAGAACACAGTTCATACGGGCAAAAGAGCAAGTGGCGCCGGTTTGTTCCAGGTACCACTGCTTGAAAGCCAGACCATTATGCTGATAAGGCGTTTTGATCGGCTTGTACTTGTAATTCATGTCGTTAAGGACGGTCATGGCGGAGCGGGTAAGCATCCGCTCCATCGTTTCTCTGGCTCGGATCTCATCTTCGGCCATGGTGATGGGCATCCAGGCAAATAATCTGTGGTGGTCATAATGGCTGGCGCCCGGTACAGTCCATCCCCAGTAAAAGTGTTCAAAAGCGCCATAAGGTTTGACATTTACACCCACAACACCGCTGGCGGCACCGTAGGCAGGGTGGGAGATATTACCCAGTTTGTAATCCTCTAGCTTGCCTTCCTTGCTATAAGCTCCTGCCGGCAACTGCTGGTCATGCACGTGTTCGTGCATGCCGCCTGCATAAGTCAGGTTTTTGGCCTTGGACCATTTTTCGTTATAGGCCCCTTTATGGTTTGACAGGTTGAAGGCACAGCCTGCTATCAGCATTGCAGCAGCTGCTCCCAGCAGGTTTCGAAAAATCATATCCATACACTCCTGTGCGCGGTTTCGGATCTCTCGAACCATCGGCTCAGCTTTAGGAGCCTTTATAGAAGTCGTTCGCTTGTTGCGAATGCGTCTAGTAGGCAGGGTTATTTAGTGCAATAAGAAATTATAAGCGACTAATTAAAGACAGAATGAGTTTAATGTTTGAGTCTGAAGAAAATTTTTAGCCAGACGTCTGACGGTAACAGTTTTCTGCTTGATGCCATTAAAAACATGAGGTCGCTGGTGATGGCAATCAGTGAAACTCACGGAGAGTCATCATGGAGATAGCCTCAAGCGTTTGAGGCAGATTCTGGCGTGAAGGCTGGCATGCCGGCCAGGCTGAGACTCAGGGTCAGTAATTCATCCCAGCTGTTGAGTTTTTCGAGCCCTTTGACACCTTTGTCAATATGGCCGGTGTGGATCAGCATTTGTCTAAAGGCACGTTCACTGTGACGACCCATACATTTTTCCAGCAGGTTTTTGCGTTTCTTGAGAATAAAGGGTGACATGCCATGAATTTTGGCCGCCTGATCATAAGCCACATTGGACGAGATACCCCGGGATTTTAAGCGGCTGAGATGGCTGAGCAGCCGCACGTCACGTGCCAGAGCCCAGAGTACAACCGGTGGCTCGATGCCTTCGCTTTTCAATCCACCCAGTATTCTGACCACGGACTTCGAATCACCATTCAATGCTGAGTCAGCCAGCTGGAAAACGTCGTAGCGGGCACTGTCAGAAACCGCTTCCCTGACGGTTTCCACTTCAATCTTTTTACCGTCCGCCAGTAGCTTCAGCTTTTCAATTTCCTGTGAGGCGGCCAGCAGGTTTCCTTCAATGCGTTCGCAGAGCAACGAGAGAGCGTCCTGACTGGCCTCAAACCCCTGACTTTTCAGACGTCGGGCAATCCAGCCCGGCAGCTTGTCATGTTCAATAGGCCAGACAGGAATAAACAGTCCTTTCTGTTCCAGAGTCTTGAACCATTTCGCCTTTTGACTGGCATTATCAAGGCGGTCGGTAATGATCAGCAGCAGGTTGTCAGGGGAAAGATGTTTCAGGTATTCCTGAAAGGCCTTGCGGCCGGCATCACCCGGCTTGCCATTGGGCATCCTGAGCTCAAGGATCTGCTTTTCAGCAAACAGTGAGAGGCTGTTGGCCGCTTCCAGAAAATCACCCCAGGCAAAACTGTTGTCGACATGGTAAACGTGACGCTCGGTGAAACCCTGTTTTCTTGCTTCTTGCCGGATTTGATCGCAACACTCCGAGACTTGCATGGGTTCATCGCCACTGACTATGTAAACAGCGGAGAGTTGTCGCTTGAGCTGGGCACCGAGTTGATCGGGTCTGATGTTCATTGTTGTGCTTTGAGCGCCTCGCGCTCGGTCTCACGGGCTTTGCGGGCTCGCTCTTCTTCCTGGCGAAGCACTTCACCGGAAATACCGGCTACCCTGCGGACACTGGTCAACAACAGTTCCTGACGAAGCTGATCAAAGATGATGGCTTCTTCGCTCTGAGCTGCGTTGGTCAGGTTCCTGTCCTGGAACATGAAACGCTCATTGGAGAGTACAATGGGGTCAAAGAGTTTCAGACCATCATTCGTGCTGAGCTGGTAGGTTGCTTTCAGGGTCAGCAGGCGTTCGTACTGACCGGCACTGGCCTGAATCTCATCGCCAGTCGTGCGCTCCAGACTTACCAGTTGCAGGTGGTAGTGGGCATTGTCTGTGATCTCAATACCACTCAGTGTCAGGGCTTTTTTTAACTCCCTGACAAAAGGGAGGTCACTCCCTGAGACAGACAGCTGGGCAATTTCACTGGCAATATCGACCTTGCCCCGCAGCTGAAAGCCGCAGGCTGTCAGCAGACTGGTGATCAGTAGCAGGGGCAGAATGGCTCCTGTATGAAAGCGTCTTGTCATGATCTCTCCAAATCGCGCTCAGGGCTCAGTTTTTTTTAGCTCAGGGCTGTTTTAGCTCAGGGCTGTTTTAGCTCAGGGCTGTTAAAGCTCAGGGGGGCGGCATGCTAGCACGCCATCCCCTAAAGGTTAACATTGGAATGCCTGCCTGTGTATCGTTGCCTCAAAGAGTTTACTGGTTCAGATCTCATCGGGATTAAAGTGCTTTTCCATAGGGCGACGAATCCCGAGTCCTTTGTGGACGATTCTTCGCATATCCATCTTGAACTGTTTTATCTGTTCATTCCTGTCAGCGGTATCCCGGATCAGGTAACCACCGGCCCGGGCAAAGGCCTGTTTATTGATGACCTCTTCCAGTTCGATGTCGACACCGCTGACGCCATAGACATTACTTTTAGTGGGTTCAATCCCTTTCCGGGTCATCTCTCTGGCGTACTCGACGGCTTCTGAGAGGTGTTTGTTAAATCGCTCGATAAAGTCAACGTTATCAAGCTGTGGGCCGGTCACACAGAAGTGAAGGGCTTCGGGGTGATTCAGCCCGTTAAAGCGCCATCTTGGCTTCATTCTACCCATGTAATCCTTAATGTGGTTCACCTTGAACGTATTCTCTCTTGATTTGAAAGCCAGACACATGGTGTGTTCACCCATGACGTGCAGTTCGGGAAAGTTCTGGATGATTTTTACCATTTTGGCCGCAGTATCATAGATTTGCTGAGCCCTGAGTCTGTACCCTTTTTTTCCATACTTCAGCATGGCTGCCCAGGGGGCTGCGA
Source organism: Endozoicomonas sp. ISHI1 (assembly GCF_024606225.1). GTDB lineage: Bacteria > Pseudomonadota > Gammaproteobacteria > Pseudomonadales > Endozoicomonadaceae > Endozoicomonas_A. The sequence goes on from NZ_JAGRPU010000004.1 coordinate 19,806, forward strand.
AGAGTCCTGTGGAGATACTGCCTTCGAGGTTGGCAACTGCATACATACCGCCTTTCCACTCGGTATCGACAAACGCCAGGTAATCGGATAAGTCACGGTTTCGCATCAGTAATACTGAGTTACTTTTCAGAGAATAACCGTACTTGTGAGTATCGACGCTGATGCTGGTAACCCCCGGAAGGCGAAAATCAAAGGGTTTTAAATGTGGGTAATGTTCCTGACCCAGCCAGGCCAGAATAAATCCGCCCAGACAGGCATCCACGTGCAGGCCAATGTCATACTCCCTGGCCATTTTGCTCAACTCTGGCAGTGGGTCAATGGTGCCGTACGGATAGTTGCCTGCAGAGCCAACCAGAAGCACCGTTTTTTCAGGATCTATCAGGCTGCGCACTTCATCAAGGTCTACAGTGTATGACGCTCCTTCGGTGTCCTCATGAACCTTGGCCACCTTGACGACAAGGTCGACGGGCCCCCGTTTGAAGGCTGGGTGAGCCGTGGAAGGAATAATGATCTCCGGATTCCTGATGCCCATGGCCACAGCCCTGTCTCTGTATGCTTTCAGAGCGGCTTTGATGCTCATGGAGCCGCTACTGGTGATCACTCCGTCCGGTTTACCAAGACCTTCATCCTGAATACTGTTTCCGCCCAGAGCTTCCAGCATCATGTTAACGACGCAGCTCTCAAAGTACATCGCGCTTGGGCTCAGGTCTTTCTGAATGGCATTGCTGTGGGAGAACATGCCAAAGATCTCATTCAGGAAGCCATAGTGATCATGATTACCACTGTAGACTGAGCCTGACACAGTCCCTTCTTCCCAGAGTTCATCTTCGTATTGCTTGAACCCCTGAGCGATATTCCTGATTTTCCAGAGAGGCTCCGGTTCCTCAGGAATTTCTTTATAGATGGGAGCGAAATGAGTGATTCCCGGATACATCCAATGTCGTATATAAAGCCATTTCATATAACCCAGAGGATACCAGGGGCCTTTTTCCTTGATTCTGTGATCCCCTACTTTGACATCACGGAATTCCAGAACAACATTCAGCATTTTTTCGATCTTTTGGTCATCGCCCAGAAACGCTTCCATTTCATCAATGATGGCTTCTCTGGTGGCCAGCGTTTCGCGGTTTAGAATATGAACGGCCAGCTGCTCCTGCTGATTCGGGTTGTCGGGTTTGAAGTGCATGACGACGGAGCTGATGGTTGAGCATCTGGAGCCAGGCTTGTTGCCATGGATGCGACAATGGTTGTTGCCCTGCCAAATCAGAGGGCTATGAAAATTAATCTCTGATCGGGATACCGAGGGCAATGTAGCATGAAAAACCGGGAAGGTATTGGAATGATAGTTTTCGTGGCTGCTGATGATTTTTTCCAGTGGTAATGCATGAGTGTCTTTATGGCAGGTTTCCACTGAACAGTAACGGCTTTCAGACGAAGTGGTGAGCAGATCAATAGAAAAAGGTGTCTCTTCAAAGGATGCCTCATGAATAATGGAAGGTACCAGAAAGATGTTGAGACTTCCTGTACCTGAGGCGCTGGACACCTCAGAGCGGAAAAATAATGAGTTATGTCCTTCTTTATTTTTGGGCCAGAGAAAATCCTGTTTGAGAACCTTTTTTCTGAGTTGATTCAGCGTGAGACCCGGAATCTCTTCATCCTCAACAGGGAGAAAATTAAGAGTACTGGAAAACTGACTCTGATTGGGCAGTGAGAAGACGGTAGCCTGATTAATACCGGAGAGAAATAACAGGCTGGTCAGTGTCAAAACGTTAGATAGTTGAGTGGGGCTGAAAAAAAGCCTGAGAGCCTTGAGGTAAGAAAGAGACTTCAGGGTCAAAGGGCGTCTGTCGTCTGGCATAATGTTGCCTGCATTTCATAGGCAGAGGATAGATAGGTTAGGCAATGAAATGCAGGGCTTTCGTTTTTCTTACAGATCAAATAGTAATAATAAACGCTTTGTTTTTGATTATTAATTGCCCGGACTAACCGTTTTCCTATTTGTCATGACAAAAGCCGTGTTCTCGTAATAGTAAGCTGCTTCATTGATAAAGATAGGGTATCCGGGTTCACCCTGATAAGGGGTGACGGTACCATCCATATTCTGAAACATCGGCATGCCCGGCTTCAACTCTTCAAAATCCCCGTCCTGTAGAGAGCTGTGAACCATGGCGGATACTTGTCCATCGTCGTTTCTAGGATAAAAGACTCGATCCGTGACGGTATAAACTTCAGTGGTGGCGGGCAGGGCGTTGTTCCATTCGCTTTCTGATAAATGGGTGAAGTCGACCAGGTGTCGGATCACTGATTCAGTATCTGCAAACTGATCGTGTCGCAAAACGCCGTTGGGAAGAGGGCCGACTTCAATAGTCACTGCATAATCAGAAAGACTGTTGAGCGTTCGGCTGAATTGGCTATCACGGTCACTCAGAATGATTTTTACATCCGGCATATGTTGTTGCACATAGGAGGCGGCCTGAAGGTTAAAAGCAGCCTGATCTTTGATGATTAAAGTCATTCCCATGTTGCTGGTGGTACTGTGCAGATCAATGATAAAGCGGCCATCGTTGGTTTTGGGGTCGAGCAGCCGATTGATTTCCCGGGCTCGGCGGTGTTCGTAGACCGAATCATCATCGCCGTCCAGAACCTCATCCGTGAAAGATCGATTCAGGTCGGCATCCATAAACCGTCTGACTGCTTTATGAGCTTCAATATTGGCAAGCAGGTAATCCACTGGAATGGTGCTCTCTTTGAAGCTGCCGTCCTGCTCCAACTTTCTGATCAGATGGGGCCCAATCAACTCGTTGCCATGGGTTCCGCCCACTATAGTGATTTTTTTTATCATAATCAGACCTTTTTTGCACTGGCTACAAGACTAATCCCGGCTTCAGGTTTGTACAACTTCCCGAGAAGTGAAAGGCATAACGGCGTCCGCAGAACTTTGAGGTTCTGAAGCGTCGGCGGCCCAGCTACGACAGAGTTGAATGAGTTCCCTGGTTCCCTGACTGATGTATTTTTGTTGATGCATGATGAAATAGAATCGTCGGCTCAAATCTCTGTCGGGAATTAACAAAGGTATCAGACTGCCCCTACTGAAGGCATCCTGAAGCGTAATTCTTGACAGGCAGCCAATTCCCAGACCCGCTTCAACGGCCCGTTTGATAGCTTCGGTGTGTTGCAATTCAATCACCACGTTCAGTTTGGGTAAAATGCCATGCATGGCTCGATCAAACGCCTGACGGGTACCCGAACCGGCTTCACGAAGAATCCAGCCAGCACTCAAAAGATCCTGATCTGTCAGTTGGGTTTTGTGCTCGAAGGCATGGCCCGGTGCGCAGAAGGCAACCAGTTCATCATCGCACCAGGGAATGACATTCAGATCATGGTGGTGCAACTCTCCTTCGATCAGTCCGATATCCAGATCAAAGTTCAGAACCTTCCCGGTAATGTTGGCGGTATTGGCCACTTCCAGATCAATATGGGTGCCCGGTTTGTTTCTCATCATCCGGGCAACAATGTTGACGGCCAGATAATTGCCAATAGTCAGAGTGGCACCGACCCGAATCTGGCCTGTCAGGGTTTTACCGGAGAGTTTCTGCTCAAGCTGCCGGGCTTTTTCCAGAAGGGCTTCGGCGTCCGGTCGAATCTGCTGACCGAGGTCATTCAGCTGAAGTCTTTTGCCAATGCGATCAAAGAGCTGAGCATTGAACTTTTGTTCCAGTTCTTTCAGTGCGCTGCTGGCGGCTGACTGGGACATGACCAGGGCTTTAGCGGCGCGGCTGAGGTTTTGCTGGCGGGCAGCCTCCAGAAAAACCTCCAGTTGTCGGAGAGTGAATTTCATGAGCTAATCGATTTAATCGAATAATCTTATAAGAATTATCTGTTTCACAAATATCCTACCCCTGACTAGTATATTCCGGAAGACAAAATAGTATGAATAAATGAACTTTCGGCTAATTTTTCTCTCTAACGTTCGACTGGGATGAATGTTTTAAGGCTGTGCGTAAGAAATATTCACCCTGACTGCACTGGCTCCACTTTTCTGGCAGCCGAAGCAATGCGACGTCGAACAAAGGATATCTGCTATCAGATGTGATTGTTTGATATTGATCTAAAACACAATAAGGATCTGATAATGGATATAAACTCTCATACCTTCAATCTGCCAAATTTGAAACAATTGATTCTGGAATCGAATCGTTTCGGTAAAGACAGTACAAGAAAAAAGTGCTTGGGGCAGCAGCCTTCTTGAATATGCTCTCGAAGCTAAGGATAAGGAAGCGGTTCAAAAACTCATTGACAGAGGGGCTCGAGTTACAGACCGCGCCCGCGATGAAGTTGATGCCGTTTTGAATGGTTAATAAGAGTCAATAACTATTCAGGATGCAGCAAATAGTCAGGCAGTAAGATCGAACACCAGGAGTGATATCGACCATGAGTAATCTTATTCGGGAAACAGTGACCAGTGTACATCACTGGAATGATACCCTGTTTAGTTTCACCACCACACGCAACCAGGGCTTGAGGTTCAAGAACGGCCATTTCACCATGATCGGTCTGGAAATCGATAACAAACCTCTGCTGAGAGCTTACAGCATTGCCAGCGCCAACTATGAAGAAGAGATGGAGTTTTTCTCCATCAAAGTACAGGATGGCCCCCTGACCCAACACCTGCAGAAGCTGGAAGTGGGAGATGATATTTTGGTGGGCACCAAGCCTGTGGGTACTCTGGTAGCTGATCATCTACTGCCCGGAAAGAATCTCTATCTGCTCAGCACCGGTACCGGTTTGGCTCCTTTCATGAGCATTATCAAGGATTTTGAAATCTACGAGCAGTTCGACAATGTGATTCTGACCCATGGCGTTCGCTATGTTTCTGAGCTGGCTTATCAGGATCGGATTCAGAATGAACTGCCAGAAAATGAATACTTTGGTGAAATGGTTAAAAAACAGTTGAAGTATTACCCAACGGTTACCCGTGAACCGTTCCGTAACCAGGGTCGTCTGACGGATTTGATTGCAAGTGGCAAGTTGTTTGCGGACCTCGATCTGCCAGAGCCCAATCTGGAAAATGATCGCTTTATGCTCTGTGGCAGCCCTGCCATGTTGAAGGATCTATGCCGTATTCTGGATCAGCGTGGCTTTAAGGAAGCCCGTGGTGGAAATCCGGGGCACTATGTTATCGAAAGAGCTTTTGTGGAGAAGTAATCCTTTCCAGAACAGGCTGTCGTAAACCAGCCAATATGTGTGCCCGGATGGTCTCTCATTATTTGGGATACGATCTGAATGGTCAGGTAGTTGCCTTTGGTCAGATGAGCGCCTACTTTGATCTGTCATGTCTGCGTTTTATTGAAAAGTTTCTGGTCAAGCGGCTGGGCTTTTTCCAGAAGTGCTTCGGCTTCCGGCTGAATCCGGTGGTCGAGGCCATTCCGCTGAAGTCTTTTGCCAATGCGCTCAAATAGCTGAACATTGAATTTTTGTTCAAACTTTTTCGTTGTGCGGTTGGCTATCCTACCCCTGACTCTATGTTCCAGAAGATAAAATTGCATGAATAAATGAACATTCGGCTAATTATTGTGTCTTACGTTCTGTTGGGATGAATTTATTAATGCACTGTGTAAGAAATAATCATCCTGATGGCACAGGCTCTAACAGCTGCAGCAATGAGTTCCCGAACAAAGCATGTCTGCTATTAACTGGCATTATTATTTGGCGTTGATCTAAAACACAATAAGGATTTGATAATGGATATAAATTCTCACACCTTCAATCTGGCAAATTTGAAACAATTGATACTGGAATCGAATCGTTTCTTTGAAGACGATACAAGAAAAATCAACAATTTGACTGAAGATGATGTTTCTAAAGAGTGTGGCTTTTGCTCTAAGGGGGTGTTTGGCTCTCACAACGTCGTTGTTGCACACGCTCCATCGGGTTTTTTTGTAAAGTCAATCAACCTCCATCTTTTTCATGGTTCCTGCCGCAGGGAACTTGCAGCCATCCAGCAGAATCTTCATTCCCGGAAAATATGCCCCAGCTGTCAGGAAGACTTTGGCCGGGCATTAGAATTTTCATCGGTGGCCCATGCGGTAATATCTGGCCAGATAGATCACGCCCTGCAACTGATGGAGCATGAAGAGCCGGGCTCGAAACACTCATGGCAGGAAGCGAAGATGTCAGCCCTCCACATTGCAGCGATAAAGGGCGACCAAAATATAGCCAGACTACTGGCCGGGGATCCTGACATCAATGAAGATATTGAAGCGGATGAAGGCATTGGTGTCGACGAAGTACCTGACATTGACGTAGATATTGACGTTCAAGACACAAAGGGCAACGCAGCACTGCACTACGCAGTCAGCAATCATAACCTGGAGACGGTGAGAACATTACTTGACTTCAATGCTGGTTTGAACATCCGCAACGAGTGTGGCTATACACCTCTGCATCTGGCTGCCCAAAAGCCTGAATGTCCTGATTTGTTTACCCTTTTGATGGAGCATGGAGCCCGTTTCGATATTCCAGATAAAAACGGTCACAGGGCAATCCATATAGCTGTTGATGCTGGCCATGAGTTGGCACTTGAAACTCTGATTAAAAACGGAGCCGATGTGAATGCAACTGCTCGCGATGGGCGTACCGCCCTTCACTACGCAATGGTATTTGGTTTACATCAAAGTTACCCAAAAAAGAAAAACCATTTAGGCCTGGTCAGGATGCTGATCAATGCGGGGGCAAAAGTTGAGCTTCGCACCGGACGCGGTTACACAGCTTTTGACGGAGTCGATTATGAAAGAAATCCATCCGTCAGGGCGGAAATTATTAAATTGTTACTCTCGTCTGCTATTAATGGCTTTGCTGATATTAATGCACCGGCAGGTCATTCAGGTCGCGACCCAGGTCCCAGCCTTCTTGAATATGCTCTCAGAGCTAAGGACAAGGAAGCATTGCAACAGCTCATTGACAGAGGCGCTCAAGTCACAGACAGCAACCGAGACAGAGTTGACTCGATTTTGAATGATTCTAAGGATAATTTCCGATAAATGCCCACTACCCGTTAGAGGCACTTATTTAAAGGCTTGTTATTGGCTGTTTGAGAAAAAAAGATGTTGATTCAGAATACTAATAACATGAATCTGATTATCTGAATTATCGGTGTCATTTTCCCTTGGAGCAGCACAATTACATGCGCCGTTACAATGACAGGATTCTGTTAATTCTGAATATTGTGGAGGGGGTTGGTTAGCTATGATATCTAATTCTGCATAATGTGGAGGGGGTTGGTTAGCCATAACATCGTAATTATCAACCGCGAGAGTCAGCGTATAACCATGAGCGCTAGCCACAATCGCCAACACTGGAACACCATCGTCGGATACTCGATTAAAGTGGTATTCTACCTTAATTCCGTTCGTTAAATTTACTGTTATAAAATGTGATGGTTTCCGGCTTCCACTGTTACTTACGTCGTTTTGCTCTCGCACAAGAATTACAGCTGGCACAGCTGTATGGGATAACTGAGGTATTATCAAATCTAACCTCTGGTTGGTCGATGGGTTTAGATGCTCTATTATCCATTTTTGTGTTTCCGGAGTATTCAGGAAAAGGTCAAATATTTTAGTCTTGCTGTCTGTAACCAGTGTGCCTGGCGATGAAAATATTTGGCTATCACTGCTAGCCCTATGAAATAAAGAGCATTTTTGAACAATGACAACTTCTGGTAAATCCTTGGGTATTACTGCTCTCAATACTCTGATTCTGTCCAACTCATCGTATGGTCTATGGGGCACTTTTTTTGCCCAGAACTTCAAATATATAGGGAAACAGAACACGCAACAGAACACTTTAGCAGCTTCATATGCTGCTGTTGTCGTTTGACCTCTCAGTATGTATTGAGTACGAAAGCTATGTTGAATAGAACAACTGCCAGTTTGCAAATTCCCCAATAAAGTATCAAAAGGTGACGGCATAATATAACCAGGGTTGTTCTGATCAAAAACCATCAGAGTGGAAGAGATGATGTCATAAATGACATAATCATCCACTGTACAAACATTACAGGATTGGGTGCAGTCATCTAACACTGATGAATGATCGCCTGCTGTGTCCGCATCGCTATGACTGGTCATGGTGGATGTTACAGTTGTTCCACTTAGTAGTGAATTCCCGTTCTGTTCCAGCTTCCAATTAAAGCGTAACTCTTTTGAATTTGAATAAGATGATAGCAAGCAGAGAAAGAATAAAATAATCAAACTGACGTTTGTTTTCATTGTTAACTCTCTATTTAATATTCATCAAATATTAGAGAATGGCAGTTAAGAATAGCTCAATTAGTTTAAATGACAATTTTTGGAGTTTTAACAGTTGGTAAACGTACCTGCACGTTTAAAAAATTTTATCCCGGATTATTCTGATAGAGCGAGGTACATTTGATACAGGGAGAAATAGAAACTGAGTGGTCGGCTTAAGTAATATTTGATATAAATCTGAGAGAATATTCATAGATATGGCGTAACTTGAAAAAATGCCACAGTCGCGTCAACGATGTCACTTCGTTTGAGTTAATTCGGTAAAGTCTGGTCAGAGTATTTTTACAGTACGTATGACTCGAAGATCCCTGGAGAGCTGCGAACTGGAATTCTGGTTTTCAATAAACCCCCACTACCCAACAGAGACATGCATCTTCAAGCTGCCTGATACGAATTTGGCTTGAAATCATCAAGCTTGCCGGGACGAATCCCCGGCCAGCACCTTGATGGTGGCACCTGACGCTGTTGCGAAAACCGCCAGCACGAAAGAGACTCTGCTTGCAGGTAAAGTCGATCTGATTTGCAAGCAGTTACACACTGATGTTCAGACAACCGCAACCAAAGTAGGTAGTCTGGATGTAAGACAGAGTGAGCGTGATACCGGCTACTGCGGGTAGACTTGCTATCCAATGGAAGGCGTGCGGTCCGAAAGCGCAGTAACGACGATCAGCGTAGACGAATAAAGTATGATTACTGCTTTATTTTTTCTTTAACGTTATCGTATACGCCTTCGAGTCCACCTCTTTTTCCCACCTCAAAGTCAAACCAGGCTTTGTCGGCAAAGCGGGGATAGTCCGCTTTCACATAGGCATAATCCTGTCCAATGGACATTTCAAAATGCCGGGACAGGCCGACGATCGCAACCAGAGCCACTAGAATAATTGCCATCAGTTTGTACATGCTTCATACCCTAATGAATTCGTTTCTTCGATATTAGCAGAATGATTTTTTTAGGCTCGATGTACTGTTGAGAATTTTCTTATTAAAAATTCAGGTCTCCCTCACCGGATGAAGGAGACCCGTGCCATCAGTTCTGTGAGCGATAAAACGCGAGAGCGGCGGCCGCCCCGTTTTTATCAGAATCCAGTACTGCCTGCAGGGCACCCAGGCAGCTCAGAACATGGGTCTGGTCGGCGCTGCAGCCCATCAGGCCAATCCGCCAGACCTTTCCAGCCAGATCGCCGAGGCCTGCACCGATCTCCAGGTTGTACTTTGACAGCAAGTCACTTCTCACTTGTGCGTCGTCGATACCATCAGGAATCCTAACCGCATTAAGCTGGCTCAGACGTTCATTTTCAGGAACAACCAGTTCCAGCCCCATAGCTTCCAGACCGGCGGCCAGAGCTTGATGGTGAAGCTTATGGCGGCCCCAGGCGTTTTCGATACCTTCTTCCTGCAGAATAACCAGTGCCTCGTGAAGGGCATACATCGCGTTCACAGGTGCGGTATGGTGATAAGCCCGCTTGGCTCCTTTGCCCCAGTAACCCATAATCAGGTTCATATCCAGGAACCAGCTCTGGACCTTGTGTTTGCGGCTGGCAATTTTCTCTACGGCTTTTTCACTGAAGCTTACCGGAGAAATACCCGGCACACAGGAAAGACATTTCTGGGTGCCTGAGTAGATAGCATCGATCCCCCAGGCATCCACTTCCAGTTCAGATCCACCCAGTGACGTGACGGCATCAACGATGGTCAGGCAGTTATGCTCTTTGGCCAGACGACAGAGTGCTTCTGCATCAGAGCGGGCACCGGTAGAGGTTTCTGCATGAACGAAGGCCAGAATTTTGCTGTCCGGATGAGCCAGCAGAGTTTTTTCAACTTCAGCCACATCAACAGCACGACCCCATTCACCCTGAACAATTACGGGTTCGCCGCCAGCCCGCTCAACGTTCTCTTTCATACGGCCACCAAAGACACCGTTGATGCATACCACTACCTTGTCACCTGGCTCGATCAGGTTGACAAAGCAGGCCTCCATACCAGCGGAACCGGGTGCCGAGATAGGCAGTGTCAGGGCATTGCGGGTTCTGAAGGCATACTGAAGCAGTTCCTTGACCTCATCCATCATGCGAACAAATTCAGGGTCAAGATGACCGATGGTGGGGCGGGACAGGGCTTCTGTAATTCGAGGGTACACGTCTGAGGGACCGGGGCCCATCAGGGTTCGTTTGGGTGGGTGAAATGATTGAATGGTCATGTCTTGTTCTACTGTTATTGACCTTTTGGTCAGGTTTATGACAAGGGAGCCTGTATGTAATACACATTTTATCACTAAGTATCAATGTTCAATTTTTTTTGAGCAATGTATACACTTTCCGGCAAATCGCTGTTGGAGGTATGGAGTGGTCATGAAGCCAGAACGCTATGACATCATTTTTGAACGTGCCTGTGAACGCAAAGGAGGAGAAGCAGCTGTTGAATCTTTGCTGGTAAAACCTCTCTCCAGTGACCAATTACAAAGCATTCCGGACGATCGCTTCCTTGCAGAACTTACCCGCAAGGTTTTTCAGAGTGGCTTTGTCTGGAAAGTGGTGGAACAGAAATGGCCTGACTTCGAGGAGGTTTTCTGGAGTTTTGATATTGAAAAGCTGCTGATGATGCCTGACGACATGCTGGAGCGAAAAGCGACTGATCCCAAAATTATTCGTCATCTCAAGAAGGTCTGGAGCATTCGGGAAAACGCCCTGATGATCCATGATGTACGACAGAGAGAAGGCAGCTTTGCAGAGTTTGTCGCAGTCTGGCCTGAAGATAATATCATTGGTCTCTGGGCCTACCTGAAAAAGCATGGCAGTCGTCTGGGCGGGAATACTGGTCCCTATGCGCTGAGGGCATTGGGCAAAGATACCTTCTTGATGACAAGGGATGTTGAAGGTTATTTCAGAGCCATGAAGATCATTGAAGGCAGTGCTGGCAGTCAGAAAAGTCAGAAAGCTATTCAATTATTTTTCAATCGGCTCAGAGAGAGCAGTGGTCGATCTCTCACCGAACTTAGCAGAATATTGGCTTTTGGTGTCGGCGATAACCGTGTTCAGGCGTTGATGGATACGGCTCACTGAATAGAATTTAAGCACAGGCAGACAATACCACTGCATTCATGGATCAACAGGGCCATCTGTTCTACTGTGAGGGGCTTTTGCTGCAAAAATCAGGTCCCCTTCATTTTCCCGGTTTTCGTCATCCATCAGAATGACGTTTTTGCCGCTGCGAAGTGCATCAATCGCTCTATCTAAACGCTGGAATGGGTTACCAAATGATTCTGATAATACTTCAGAGCCTGGTGGACTTCTAAAGTCAGAGCGTTAAATCTCACCCATCATATTCTTGAGATGAAAGCGCCCGATGTCCAGCTCGGGTGTCCAGAAATCGACATCATGCAGGTATTCCATCTTGGCGCTGAGCTTTTCAAGATCGGCAATGATGGCTCTTGAACGAAACAAAGGATCATTCACTTGTCGGACAATACAATCCGCATAGGCCTGGTAGGTCGCTGACTTGTCATTTTCAGGTAGTCTCAGGGCTTGCTCCAGATCGCGATACGTTCCGGTAAAATCACCATCAAGTAGCTTTTCATTAGCCTGCTCACGGAAAAAAGCCGTGGTTACAGGAATGGCAAAAACTGCCAGATCTTTTGACCAGATGTGCTTCAGCCTCAGGGCTTCAAGTTGACGCATGATGTTTTTAAGCGGGACCTGATTTTCAAGTTCATGGTTCAGTAGGCCCAGCCAGGAGCGTATTTCAAGCTCATCAATGGCCTCGGCAAATTCATGGGGGGCATCCCCGAAGGCGTTGAATTGCTCTATGGCTTTAATGGCAGGAACAAAACTTTTGTTACTGTAATGAATTACGACCCCAATAAAAGCAGCCTTGCCGGCAATCCTTAGCTTCTTTTTCCCTTTTGGCTCTTCACTCCAGCGAATGAGTGAGTCCTGGATGGCCGGATTATTAGCGCGAATATAATCCAGCTCCTGATTTATTTGTTCGGGTGTGTATTCATTGACCAGCATGAAGCAGAAAAGGGATTCCAGCAGCTCAGTTTGATCCTTAGCTACGGCATCCTTGAGTCTCTGACTAAGCTCAGCACGGGTCATTTTCTCTGATAAACCCGGGTAAGGGCTATTACTCTCTTCTGGGATAACGTTATCAATCGGTTCAGCTGCTTTATTCATAGTCTCTTCCGGTCTGTTACACCTTAAAAACACTCTGTTTTGCAGGGGATGTGGCTTATATCGGCCATATTTCCGGTATCTGAGAGCAGCTTGTCAGTTTATGCCTGTTGATTCAGTGATTTATATTAATCGTGCTTTCCAACTCCTATGTAATGCATATACATTGCCGTATACCCGTAAACTCGGAAAAATCAACTGATGAATGGTTAAAACACTATCGCCCGAATAGGGTCTGGTGGAAATGAGCCTTGGCCTGTGGCTGGTGGTTCAGCTTTGCCCTGAAAATTCCAGCGTTTCACTCTTCAGGAAGAAACGGTGCGGACCCGTTTTCATTAGCCCGGTTATCATCAGTCTCTTCGTCGGTCATGTAGTCCAGCTCCTGTCGGTTAATTTTTCATCCGTTGATTTACTTCGCCCAGAGCCGATAAATCGGTCATTACTGTGACTCAGGGATAGCTATGAAAACGGGACCACGCCTGCCGACTGATCAGGTTCAATCTGATCAAATGCCCCGGCAGCAGGACTTGGATTCAGGGCGTTTTAAGCACCGGGCAGTCCAAAGTACCGACGGCCAAACTTTTCTGCACATGCTGTTTGCAGCATTCACTCAATCCACATCTTTGCTCAGTCGGGTAACGCAAACTATATTACGGCCTTTGCTCCACCTGATTGGTCATGGAGAGCTTCTGTTAACCAGAGCGCAGAAAATTGAGCAATCGAAATCAGAGCCGCAGAAAAGATTACCGTTTTTGGTCATGAATCTGATGTCACTGTCGACCCGGTTTGATGGTGAAGATAAGGCAAGACTTTATGATTTTAGTGACGGTTGTTGCTATGGTCTTGCCTCAAGCTACGTACTGTACGAGCAGTTGGGGTGTACAGAGGAATATGATGAACTTTTGAGCACTGTAAGTCAGGATCCGGCACTGGGCTGGGTATTTTGGGATAAGCACTATGATCATCTGGCGGATGCTATTCTGGACGCCCAGCAGATGTTTAAAGCCGATCCTGCCACACAGGATCATCAAACGCTCTTTTTATTAAAACTGCGGCCTTTTTGTGAATCGTTACTGGCTTTTCAGGCACCGGGTAGAACAACGTTGCAGGAAGAAGTGCCTGAGCAAAATACAGAGAAGACTGCACAATGGATTGTCTCGGCGGCTGATGGCAATACCCCGGTCTTACATTCAACTCCCTCGTACCCAATTGGGCTTACCGAATCCGGGTTGTGCTTATTATTAAACAAGATCGCAGAAACGACTCGGGAAGGCGGGGGCAGCCGTCTTTTTCATCTCCGGACCGGCATGCATATCCTATCTCTGCAAGTGACTTCCGAAGGATTTGAAATCAGGGATCAAAATATTCGTAACTATAAGCAGTTATTTAAAAAGGAACGGGACTTCTTCGCTGCTAAATGCATAGCCGAATCTTTAAACACCAGTCAAATCTTGTCATCCGGCATGGCCATTCCAAACGAGTCAACGGATACCGTATTTTCCATCAAGGAATTCACAAACGTTTCATCAGCCAGCAACAACTCAGGACACAGGCGTCTTGAAACCCTGTTAGCGGAAATTCCGGAAGCCAGGCTTTTACCCATAAATCATCGTAACCCTCATAAGTTCAATCAGTTGCTACTGGCTGTTGCATTTGGACCCAGTGAAGTGGCTGAAAAAGTGATGGTTAAAGCCACGGAGGTCGCAGACATAGAACCAGGCTTTTTCAATCAGCAAGATCATTTTGGCCAGGTTGCCCTGACTTTGGCTATAGCCATGAATCATACAAATGTCGTGCATAAGTTGTTAGATCAACCGGGCATCCGTACCAATCTACCCAGACAAGATGGTGCAATACCATTACACAGTGCCTGTCATTATGGTCACGCTGAAATAGTGGAAAAGTTACTCGTCAGACCTGATGTCCAAATAAATCACAAAACGAATGAGGGCGAAACCCCGATACTGATGGCGATTAAAGCCGGGCATATTGAAATCGTTAAACGTCTTCTTGAACAGGGTGCTGATATTGAAGCATCTTCAGTAGCGTTAGCTCCTGAGGCATGTCATGGTGAAATCAGGAAGCTGATAGAGACAGAGTTGAAGAAGCGTGGGTTATAGCCTGCAGAGGAAACACAAAAAAGCGCTTTTTACTGAAATTTTTTGAATATTATCGAATGAGCGTAAAACCTCGTGCTTTGCGACACCCTCTTGAGGACGGGGATGTAAGCTCGGCTTGCAAAGCAAACCCCTTGTGCTATTTTGCAGTCTGTCAGGCGTTTTTAGCGATTACGCTACCTGACATGAAAGGTAAAATACTTTCCGCTCTCTGCTTGTGTTTCTTCACGGGGTCGCCCGGACAATCCGAAAGGTAGAACAGACTGTCGAATAAGGTGTGTCCCGGTATTGGGTTAAGGATACACTGCGGTCGGGCATGACCCTCTGGCTGTAGGAATCCCCGTCGTTCACGGCGGGTAGGATGTCGAGTTTGGTCAGCATCGAAATATCAATGCACAGATCTGCATCCAAAGAAATGAAAAAAGTAAATTATGTTATTAAAATATTGTCTCTTATAGTATTGCTTTCATTATGTACTTTCTCTAAATCTGACGAATCTAATTTTAATTTTGTTAGCGAAGGCTATCACTATGAATGTCGTTTCTATGACTGCCCGATTATATCGACTGCCATGCTAGCTTTCTCTTCTGTTGTTGCTGTAATTGGCTTTTCTATTGCCGGAATAGCAATTGTCGGGTCGTCGCTGGTAACTATTCCAGCCGTTGCAATGGGTGCTTTGATTTCAATAGGCGCAGTTGGATTGGCGATGGCAATTCCTGTTCTCATTATTGTAGTGCCAGTAGGATTTGTTTTGTATGTTTGTTTCTGAAAAATCGCGCATGCCAAATGGTACCAAAGGACGCCGCCTTCGACGCGCGCTGGATTCAGGGATGTAAGTGACCAGACTAAGCCACTTCCAGTGGCTACGTTAGAGGCAAATGCATAGTTACCTTGGGATGCTTGACCAGTCCCAAGCGCTATGGATAGTGGGTAAACAGTGTATTGAGGGTTAATCACATTGCTGCTATCAAGAAACCGCCTGCTTAATATTGTCTACGCGACCCCGTCGAGGTGAACTTTACTGGTGAAAGCCTGGTTCGGTGCGTAAGCGCCAAAAAAACAGTGTTGGTTTGCCCTGGCAGGCAAGTCAACATTCCTCCCTTACTAAAAGCATGGGGTATCCAGTTGAGATAAAACGATGAACTTTTTCTTTGGAAATCTGTCAAAGCTACTGTCCACAACGCAGTCGCGACGGTTTAACAATCGACATCAGATAAATAACCAGCTCAAAGGAAGAAGAGTATGCAGAGCCATCCCATCATATCGGAGCAAACTGTCGGCGCAGCTTTTGAATTGAGGCTTTACGGCAGCAGATTCAGCAAGCCTGCTATTTTGTTACAAGCCCGTAGAAATGGCTCTTATCACTGTTTTGCCGGTAGGTCAGTCAAGGATCTCAAAGAGGTTTCTGTATTCTTTTCCGATGCGAACACCTGTCACATTCGTATGCTGGACGGCATCTTTCAGTTCCATGTACGTCCTATCCCCATTAAGTCTCTGTTTTCCCCGAAGCCGGATGCTCAGATTAAAACGACAAGCACTGACAATCCTGAAATAACTGCCTCCACCGTCGATGATGTTGTTGATAATAAACTACTGCCAGAGGTTGCTGCCCATTCCGGCAAGCCCCAGCCGTTAGCTTCGGAAGATTCCTTCAGCTGTGCGCACAGTATGGCCCCATACGCCATGCCAGGGAGGTGGCAGCCAAGCGACGATACTGAGTCAGAAAGCGGGGTCTATCCTACTCAGGCCGATTCAATCACGATGGCTCCCATCTTGTCACTAATGACTGTGAAGACAGAGCCCTGATTCCTGGCTGCCAGGCAGATGGCAAATGGTTCCGTAAAGAGTACTTGGCTATCCGGGTATGTAAGGTGCTAATATTAATTTCCAGGCTCTGTGGCGGTTTCTGTCACCGGTTTACCTAACTCAACGACCAACTTTAATGCGGATACTTTGAGCTCAGCAATGTACGGTTTCGTTTTCTTTTCAGGCATTTGGACACCTTGATGGGCTCTTAAATTAGCCGTGCTCATGAGTGTCCTGAGAACTGTAAACACTCCATTCAGGGACGAGTAGTTCACCGCATCATTCGTGGAAGTTAATCTGACCTGGCCCGGAGACAACATAGTGACAGCTGAGTTTGAGTTGGCTTATCGCGTGATTTTAAGGGAAAAAAGATGAAGAAATTTCTTATATTCCTACTACTGTTCACTGCTTGTGGACTGAGTAAAGCGGCGCAATTTGAACTAAACCGAGACATATCAAGAGTCTCATTCGCTACGGTGAAGTTACAGTATGTTATTGAGCCAGCGACAATATCCTCTCTGACTGGCAGCATTAGTGAAGCCGGTCAGTTAACTCTGGATATTCCAATCTCTGGCATTGACACTGGAATTGGAATAAGAAATGAACGCTTGAATAAGCTATTCTTCCAATCGGATTTATTTCCCAGCGCTAAGGTTTCAGCAGAAATTTCCAACTCATTATTAGCTTCTGACTTAGTGATCCAACAGCTAACTGTTCCGGCTAAAGTAACTCTGTTTGGCCATACACAAGAATTGGAATTTTCAGTCAATGTGGTAAAAAGCGGAAAAGTATTGTCGGTAGCCAGCACTCAGCCTGTTATCATTCGAGCTTCAGAATTTGGTATTCCGGCTAAAAACCTGACAGAGCTGGCAAAAACCGTGGGTCAGATTCCGATTTCTGATACTGTTCCTGTCAATTTCTCATTAATATTCACCCAATAAATATTGGTACTTTTAAAGTCAGGAGGGATCAGTTCTCTGGAATTGCTTATCAGCGGCTGACTATCCAGTGCAGCCAAGTGCTGAAATATAGACGCTTCGTTCATCCCTGACTTGTCGAAGGATGGTTGCACGATACTTTTATAAGCCCGGTTCGAACGGTATGAGGTGTACCGCTTGACTGCGCTAGTTCTTTTGTTTGGCCAGATCTTGATATTTGTCGATGATTCTTTCCAGACTTTTCTTTTCTGAAGCCATAGTGTCCTGGACACTCTTGGGGACCTTGTTCATATTTATTTGGCTCATTTCGCTTAACAGGCCTTTTGCCTGGTTGTGTAAATCTTCGAGCTGATCTGCTGATAATTTTTGATTATTTTTTCCGGTGGTGTCCTTAAGGCGCAGCTCGGCAAATTTGTCGGTGACTGGGTGAGCGGATTTTAGCCAGGGCGTACAATGATCAAGGGTGTACTGAAAGCTGTTCACCCTGGCTACTTTGAAGACACCTTCGCCATGCGTTTTTGCGGTAATGCTTTCCAGAGGCACTTTACCGAAAGGTGTGTCATCCAGCTTCACCCTGTATTTACCTTCCGTTCTGTTCTTAAGGTCATCTAGCAATGCCGTGTAATTCTGATATTCCCGTTGGGATATAACATCCAGTTGTTGATTCAGCCATTGAGATACTTCTTTACCCGAGTTGGGTTCAAGATCCTGCAGGCTCATGGGATCAAGATGGCCATGCTCGGACAGGGGTAACATCATCTGGCTGACTGCTGCCATTCTCACATTTCTGCCAAGCTGATGTTGGTCAAAGAAACGATAAAAGCCGGTAAGGGATTCACCTTTCTGGAAAGCAATATCTTCCAGCCTGTTCCTGAGTTCTTTCTGGGTATCAGAGACACTGCTTTTGTTACTGAATATTGAAGCGCCTGGCACCTCATGCTTGAACCATTTTTTGTCGACGCTTGCTTTTTCAGAAGCCCCCGTCAGAGCCATGGCTCTCAGATATCGGGTGAAAAACTTCGGCATCTGCTCTTTCCAGGGGGTGTCCTTGCCTTGGGCGAGACTTTTGGACATATATTTTGCCGGTGCATCCAGTGCCGCTTGTCTTTTTCTCTGACGTCTAACCGGAAGAGAAATTTCACTAATATGGCTGGTCGGTTCTGTTTCAACTTTCTCTGGTGCTGTGACAGGCGTTTTCTGCACGCTCGCAGGCTCTGTGTTTTTTGCTGTCGGAGCTACATTATTGGGCAGTGAGCTGGTGCGGACTGGTGGTTTTGGAGGTACTTTCTTAACGGTTCTTTCCGGGGGAGCTTGCTTCAGAAGTTTTGCGCCCTCTGTTACCAGACGTCGGTAAAAATGCTTCTTCAGGTTTTGTATCGCAGCGGGATCATCTGCGACTCCGGGGCTTTCCAGTTTGTTGGCTGCGTCCCTGAGGGCTTCTTGTATATCAGAGAATGCATCGTCACCCTCAACACAGGAGCTGGTTTTGAAGGTGGCAATCAGTTCCCGGTATTGCGCCTGCCTGTCTGATGCCGATGATATTTTGGCCAGGTGATGATCCAGAAGATTACTGGTTGCCTTTTGTATAGTAGCCGACTGAGGCAATGCGTTCGTTGAAGCTGTTGCAGGTTTGCTGATGGATCGACTGGCAAGCGATTTGGCTTTCGGGGGTCTTTTAGTAAGCACCTGGCTTCTGGGTCTGGTTGGAGCCTTCTGCTCAATAGCAGGTTGTTGTTGCGGCTTAAGATCGGGCGCTTTAGGGGCCGGTCTGCGAGGTCGGGACGATGTCTTGTAAATGTGTTTTGGCGTTGGAGGAATAACTCGAACGCCTCGTTCATGGATGGAATGCTTTTTAGGAGTTACCTGATCCTCTGGAGGGAGCATCTTGTTGAAGACATTACGTAATGCCCTGACTCTGCCATCATTAGAAACCTGCTGGGTTCCCTCGGGCTGGATCCATTGCGGACCCTGACCTGAGGTTTTGTCGATTAAGCTCATACTGTCCCTGTATGCTGTTTTTTTTACCGTCCCTTAAGAATAGTAGAACCTAATAGCTGCTCTATTTATTATCACTTCTTATTAGCTTTTGGCCGCATTTCTAATCCATTTCTTCAGTTGATTCCCGGGCAGGGCAACGGATGTGCGGTCAATTTCTTTCCCGTTTTTGAACAGAATCAGGGTTGGGATGGAGCGAATTTTGGGAACCCGGTTGGGAGTGCTGTATAAAGGGCAGACGATTTGAACAGGCTTAGACATATCATTTACCGGGGGAGCATGAAAAATAGTACTTGATAGGTGGGGGTGTATTGCGACTTATCAATAGTGTTTGATAATGCAATCTTTGGGTTAACCGCTAATCTGAAAGTAAGATAATTATTCTAAACAGGTTGAATCATGGATGTTTCCCAAATTGCTGAGTCCGGTGTGCTGAATAACAAGAACGTGCTGGTGGCTGAAGATAATCCCGCCAATCAGCTGGTGCTAAAAAAGTTACTCAAAAAAGTCAATATTGTGCCTGTCTTTGCAGAAAATGGTCAGGAAGCTCTCGATCAGTTCAAGAGTAATCAGGATAACTGGGATCTGATTCTGATGGACTGTGAAATGCCTGTTATGAATGGTTACTCTGCTACCGAAGCGATCCGGCAGTTTGAACAGGAGGCTGGAATTGAGAGGCATACCATCATCGGTCTTAGTGCTCACGCTATTGACGAGTTTAAAAACAAGGCTTTATCAAAAGGTATGGACGATTATCTGACCAAGCCCATTGAACGTGACGCTTTGTTTCAAACTCTGGTGGATTATCTCAGCTGAATTATGCAGTCTGTTGAACTCTGGCAAAACCTGTCCAACTCATATCCTTTCTGAAAAGTCACACATCGCATATTAAAAAGGCCAGCAGAAATGCTGGCCTTTTTGACAGTGAGCTGTGGTTAATAACCGGTCAGCTGGCAACAATGTTAACCAGTTTGTCCGGTACTACAATCACCTTGCGAACGGTCTTTCCTTCGATGAACCTTGTTACGTTCTCTTGTTCAAGCGCCAGCTTTTCAATCGCCTCTTTATCCATGCCAGCTGGAACTTCCAGTTTTGCACGAACCTTGCCGTTGACCTGAATCACCATGGTGATAGCGTCTTTTTCCAGGGCCGACTCGTCCACTGCTGGCCAGCCAGCCTGAACCACAGGCTCTGCATGACCCAGAGCATGCCAGACACTGTGCATAGCGTGAGGGGCAATAGGTGCCAGCATCAGAGTGGAGGCTTCCAGGGCTTCACGAAGAACGGCACGGCCCTGATCACTGGTGTCCCCGAACCTGGCAATTGCGTTGTTCAATTCCATGATGGCAGCAATAGCGGTGTTGAAAGTCAGACGACGTTCGCAATCATCGGAAACCTTTTTGATGGTTTCATGAGTTTTGCGACGCAGGTCTTTCTGTTCCTTGCTCAAGGATTTACTGTCCAGAGCCGGTAGATCGCCGGAAGCCAGATGTTCGGAAACCTGTTTCCAGAAACGACGCAGGAAACGGTGGGCCCCTTCAACAGCGCTTTCTGACCATTCCAGGGTCTGTTCGGGAGGAGCAGCAAACATGGTGTATAGACGAATGGTGTCAGCACCGTACTTATCGATCAGATCCTGTGGGTCAATACCGTTGTTTTTGGACTTGGACATTTTACTCATGCCCGCGTGCTCAACGGCTTCACCGGTTTTTTTCAGGGTGGCTTTGATCAATCGACCTTTGTCGTCCAGTTCAAAGTCTACATCTTTGGGTGAAATCCAGTGCTTCAAGCCTTTTTCGTCCAGTGAGTAGAAGGTATCCGCAAGAACCATGCCCTGGCACAGCAGCTTTTTGAATGGCTCGTCGCTGTCGACCAGACCCGCATCACGCAGCAGTTTGTGGAAGAAGCGGGAGTAGAGTAAGTGCATAACGGCATGTTCAATACCGCCAATGTACTGATCCACTGGCAGCCAGTAGTTGGCAGCAGCCGGGTCCAGCATTTGTTCATCCGTCTGGGGAGAGCAGTAGCGAGCGTAGTACCAGCTGGATTCCATGAAAGTATCGAACGTATCGGTTTCACGGGTTGCTATCTGGCCGTCATGGTTGGTTTTAGCCCACTCGGGATCGGCCTTGATGGGTGAATGAACACCGTCCATCTCAACATCTTCAGGCAGCAGTACCGGCAGATCTTCAAGAGGGACAGTGACTTCAGTGCCATCTTCCAGATAACGCATGGGAATTGGAGTCCCCCAGTAACGCTGACGGCTCACACCCCAGTCACGCAGACGGTAGTTAACCTGCTTTTCACCTTTGCCTTGAGCAATCAACTGGTCGGCAATGGCATTGAATGCTTCCTGAGAAGTCAGGCCGTCAAATTCACCAGAGTTGATCAGCTTGCCTTTTTCAGTGAACGCTGCTTTGGACAAGTCACACTGTTCGCCATTTGCAGGCTCTATGACTTGCTCGACAGGCAGCTCAAAGCGACTAGCAAATTCATAGTCGCGCTGATCATGACCGGGTACCGCCATAACAGCGCCAGTGCCGTAATCCATCAGGACGAAGTTGGCAGCCCAGACAGGTACTTCTCTGCCGGTGATCGGGTGAATAGCTCGAATACCAGTATCAACCCCCACTTTTTCCATGGTGGCCATTTCTGCTTCGGTCACACCATGGGTCTTGCATTCTTTAATGAAAGCCGCCAGTTTCGGATTGTTTGCAGCCGCAGCTTTGGCGATGGGGTGCTCTGTGGCAACGCCGATGTAAGTGACACCCATCAGTGTGTCCGGGCGTGTGGTGTAGATCTGGAATTCTTCTGGTGAGCCTGCAGTCGGGTTAGCTATCTCAAAGGTCATCTGAACCCCTTCAGAGCGACCAATCCAGTTACGCTGCATGGCTTTAACCTGCTCAGGCCAGTCTTCCAGCTGATCCAGGTCTGCCAGCAGTTCATCGGCATAAGCCGTGATTTTTACAAACCACTGGGGCAACTCTTTACGCTCAACCAGGGTGTCACAGCGCCAGCAACGGCCATCTTCTACCTGCTCGTTGGCCAGAACGGTAGCGTCGTTAGGACACCAGTTCACAGAAGACATCTTCTTGTAGACCAGACCCTTCTCGTACAGTTGGGTGAAAAACCACTGTTCCCACTTGTAGTAGTCTGGCTTGCAGGTGGCCAGCTCACGATTCCAGTCATAACCGAAGCCAAGACGCTTCAGCTGGCCTTTCATGTAGTCAATGTTCTCATAAGTCCATGGGGCTGGAGCGGTTTTGTTTTTGATAGCGGCGTTTTCTGCCGGTAGGCCGAAGGCGTCCCAACCCATAGGTTGCAGAACATTTTTGCCCTGCATACGTTGATAGCGGGAAACCACGTCGCCAATGGTGTAGTTGCGAACGTGACCCATGTGCAGTCGACCGCTGGGGTAAGGGAACATGGACAGGCAGTAGTATTTTTCTTTGCCAGCCTCTTCAGTGACAGCAAAGCTGTCGTTCTCTTCCCAGTAGTTCTGGGCTTCTGTCTCGATTTTATGCGGGTGGTAATGCTCTTCCATCATGGCTCTTTGCGAGAATCTGGATTTAAAGGGTTTCGTGCCCTGCATTTAAAAATTTGTACAAATGTGCAAATTCGCAGAGTGGAGGGAAACGCTAGTGCTTAGTTTAACCCCCGAAGCATACATGAGTGAGGGCAATGGGGGTAGCGTTTGTCTCTTCCAATATGAAATTTCAGCAGAAACAGAAGGTGCACCTACACTTTCTGAGCGTCGAGCTCGCGCTGAATGGCCAACAATAAGGCTCTGCAGTAGAAATAACGCCAAATTTATGGACCGCGCCGGAGATGCAGGCTCCCGGGATTTTTTGTTATAGGGTTTGTACAACAGAGCACAACAAGGCTGACAGGACGACAAAGTATAAGTTTGGTGATGTACTGAATGCAATGGATGAAGTGGGTGTGCTGGACGTGGCTAATTTGTTCCAGTTTTGTATATTCAGTGAATGACCAGTAATAAACCAAGTGCCAGAATGCTCTTGATATACTTCCTCCAACACAATTGACGCACTGATGGATTCATGATTGAAAGACAAAGATACTTAATTCTGAACCATTGCACTCGCTAAAAACGAGAAATCGTTCAACTCTATCTAATGGTGCGGCTGAAAGAACTTCTGATATAAAAGTATAAAAAAGCAGGGTTAAAATTGCGGTTTTGTCTATATGCACGGGCTATAGCTCTTTTAAATATTTGAAACTAGCAGCCTGTCGGACTTAAGCGTCCGTAGCGAGGATTGCAAGAAATTGAGGATAAAAATTTCTGCTTCTGAGGAGAATAGCGAGCTATTTGACGAAGAAGCAGGAATTTTTAGACCAATTTATTGCAACCGCAGTAGGACAGCCTTAAGTCCGACAGGCTGCTAGCATATTTAATTGATGTGTACTTGCCATATAACCCAATTATAGGGGCTGCTCCGCAGGTGCTGCCCCCTCCCATCTGGAAATTTTTGTAAGGTAGCCTTGCTGAATGGTTAGCAATGATAACCAATTATGGAACAGATTTCATAAACAGATATCTCATATTTAAATCATTTTTTTTAGGAGATATCAACTATGTTGCCAAGTCAAAAGCCCGTAGTATCTAAATTGCAAGCTCAATTTTGCTTAGCACCTAAATTAGAGCTTGATAAAGAGCTCGATTTACCTGCCACTAAAAAATGTAAGGCTGGTGATAGTAGTGAATTGAAAGGATGGGCACTAAAAAAAAGAAAAATAGAATCAAAGTCTTTAAATAAACCGTCTGACATTGATGAAATAAAAGAACTTAAAGCATTGGTTTCGAAGATGGGTGGCGCATTAGGGGGTGGTATAACACTTTCTGATGAAGTGAAAATAAAGGATAAGGAGAAAATGATTTCTCTATTCAACTTGATGCATGCATGTTTAGAAAAATATGAGTTGAATGAAGTGCCAGATAAATACCCCGATTTAATAAATATAAAAGAGGCAATAGAAGATACAACAGGTTTATTTAAAAGTGTGTGTGATGGATTTGTAAGAATTTCTTGTTTAAGGAGTTGTGTTAATATCGATCAAGTGTTTTTAGCTAAATTGCATGACTATTTGGGTGATGATACTTGCTTGGAAGTTTATGCTGGTAATGGTTGGCTTGCCTCAGAACTTAAACTAAGGGGGTGCAATATTGTTGCTACGGATAATTTCTCCAGGTTTGATAAAGAAAGAAGTAGATATTCTCCATTTTTAAGAAATGTCGAAAAAGTAAACGCTTCCGATGCCGTTGCTGATTTTATTGGTAAATTACAAAATAAAGAAAGAGGAGCTATATTAGTGTGTTTTCCCGAAGGTGATTTAAATGAATTAAAGTTGGTTTTTAAAGCACCAGTACAAAATCCTGATATTAGAATAATTGCTATAGGAGCTAATGCTGCAATGTGCTGTATGCCTGAAAGTTTATCTAACAGCGATATAACAGAAACAATAGCCTATACCCCATCCATGAATGGAGAACGTGTTATAGAATACCGGTCCACCTAAGGCTTCAGCCGCGAGCCGACAGGCACGTCGGGCGGAGCGGCGAAGCCCCAAGAAGCCCCAACGAACCGGAAGCATTCGTTTGATCGTGGTTATTGGCGGGTAAGCAAGGCTTGGAGCATTTCTTTGACTTCACTAAATTCAGAGCTTTGCTGGTCAATTTTCTGTTCGAGGCAGTCAAACCGCTCTTTAACCTCATGTTTGAATTGGCTATGTTCTTTTTCTTGCAGGTCAAAGCGCTCTTGAACCTCATGTTTGAATTGGCTATGTTCTTTTTCTTGCAGGTCAAACCGCTCTTTAACCTCATGTTTGAATAGACTGTGTTCTTTTTCTTGTTGGTCAAACCTTTGGTGCATTTCACCACGGGTTTGACCCAGACCATCAACTACGTCAGTCAAAGTGTTGCGAATATGATCAATCTCTGTTGGCTGAGGTCTTGCTTTGGAGCTCACTGGCATAACTCCAATCAATGTGAGTGAATAGCACAGAGTAGCAGAGATTAACGCTAAGACACTTTCTTTGTGCGCTCCACCGTCAACTCCGCTCTGCAATGACCTTCTTCTACCGTTTTGAAATGTCCCGTTTTCAGCTTGGGATTGGCCATAAAGACCAGATCTAAAGTCACAAGTGCCGTGATTGCATGGTAACAGAGGGTATCCGTGGTAATATGACCTTGTTCGTGAAAATCGTCTTGTTAAAAAGGATATTGTGCAAAACTTCGATTCATGGGTGAGAATGAGTCTCTTGTTTTTCCCTTTTGAAGTAGATTTTGCATCAGACATATGAGCACCCGTACTCCACCAAAAAGAGGCGCCAGCAAGGCCGCTTCGAAAAAGAAATCCAGTCAACAGTCAAAGCTGCCAGGCTGGATCTGGCTGGTCACCGGTTTTGCGGCTGGCTTTTTTGTGGCTTTCCTGATCAATCTGACACCGGCTCCTGTTTCCGTTAATGCGCCTGCCAAGTCTGTTGAAGCGGCTCAGCCCGATAAGAAAAGTCCGGAACCGGTCTTTGATTTTTATACCGTGCTGCCCGAACAGGAAGTCATTCTGCCTGAACCTGTTGAGCGGCAGTCGCCGCCGACAGTAGCGGCCAGTGAAAAAACTGGTTCAAAATCCGTGTCTGAAGCGCAAACAACCACAAAGCCCGGTGTAAAGTATTTGTTACAGGCAGGTTCATTCCGAAGTGCCAAAGATGCCGAACGCCTCAAGGCTCAGTTGCTGTTGGCAGGCCAGGAACCCAGAGTCGTCAAGGTGACCGTGGGGGCAGGGGAGTCATGGCACAGGGTTCAGCTGGGGCCTTTTGAAACATCAGAAAGTATTGATCAGGCAAAGCAGGTGCTGGCTGATTTCAAAATTGATGGTCTGTTGCTGAGAATGAAATAGCTGGATTCACTTTTTATTCTTGAATGATACAGTGCCTTGAGCGAAGAAAAATCAATCAGGTGGTAAGTATGAAAGCACCGGTAGCCCAAAAAATAGCCCATGAAATCGTTCAACATGGTATTAGCAGGGTGGATGACTACCACTGGCTGAGAGATAGAAACTGGCAGAAGTTTATTGCCGGTGATCTGGATTTTGATAATCCAGCGGTTCTTGAGTACATCCGGTCTGAAAATGCCTATAAAGATGAGTGGATGAAAGGCTACAAGGAGGTTGAAGAAAACCTCTACGGTGAAGTTCTGTCTCGTATCAGGGAAGATGATGAATCTTGGCCGGTCAAAGAAGGTGCTTTTTTCTATTACACAAGGGAAGAAAAAGGCAGGGACTATCCGATTCTTTGTCGCAAGAAAGGCTCAAGAAAAGCTCACGAAGAAGTCTACTTTGATGTAAACAAGGAAGCAGAAGGTAAAGAACTTTATATTTTCGGTGCTTCAGGCACTAACCTCAAGCAGACTCATTTTGCCTACAGTTTCAATCTGACCGGTTCAATGGAGAGAACCATCCGGGTTCGGGATCTGGAGACGGGGCAAGATCTGAAATGGGAGTTTCAAAACAGTACCGGGTCTTTTCTTTGGCATGGCAATGAGCATCTGTACATTGTTGAGCGGGATGAGTCGGGTCGTGGTCGTGACGTGTACAAAGTCGATATTCACAAGGGCGTTACTGAAAAGGAGTTAATCTATTCCAAACCGGAAGAATACGACAGTATGTTTTTATCGTTATCCCGAACCAATGATCGTGAGTATTTCATGATTCATCTGGATAGTGGTTCTACTCATGTCGTGTATGTGGCTGGACGGAATTCTGATCAGTTTGAAAAGTTTGCTGTGGGTGAGAACGATGTCTCTTTCTCCCTGGAGCATTACAGGGGGGACTTCTACATTCTGACCAATCAGGATGAAGCCAATGACTTCAAAGTCATGAAGTGTCCGGCAGCTCCTCACATGCCGATAGCCGATGAAATGCCTGTAGCTCATGAAAAGTGGGCTCAGGAAAACTGGCAGGACTTCATTGCGGAGCAGAAGGGCCTGTGCCTGAGCAGTATCCACTTCTACAGCCACTTTCTGATTGTTGAACGCAAAAATAACCAGAAAGTGCTCGACGAAGTGGCTGTGATGGATATGGATTCCGGAACCTTCTCAATCATCTCCATGCCTGAGGAGGCTCATTGTCTGGAGTTTTATGGTGACTGGGATCATCAGGCGACCGTTGTCAGGCTTGATTATGATTCACCTATATCGCCAAACACAGTGTTTGAGCTGAATCTGGAAAATGGCGCTTTGACAGAAGTTTATCGCAAGGATGTTCCGAATTTTAATGCCTCGCTCTATGAAGTGAAGAGAGAGTTCGCCCCGGCTCGGGATGGTGAGCAAGTGCCACTGACCATTATCTACAAGAAAGGCACTAAGCTGGATGGTAGCAACAAGACCATGGTCTATGGTTATGGTTCTTATGGTCATGGAATGTCGGCAGGTTTTTCTTCGCCTAAATTCAGCCTGATTGATCGTGGTTTTGTCTATGCCATTGCTCATATCAGAGGTGGCGATGACAAGGGGTATGACTGGTATCTCAATGGTAAAATGCAGCATAAAATGAACACCTTTAACGATTTCATCGATTGCTGTGAGTACCTGATTCATCGTAACTATACAAGCAAAGGCCAGATTGCTATCAATGGTGGCAGCGCGGGCGGCTTGCTAATGGGGGCTGTCACCAATATGAGACCTGATCTGTTTGGTTGTGTTGTTGCCGATGTGGCTTTTGTTGATGTGATCAATACGATCAGTGATGCATCTTTGCCCCTGACTGCGCCAGAGTGGGAAGAGTGGGGTAACCCGATAACGAGTAAAGAAGACTTTGACTACATCTCTGGCTACTCTCCCTACGACAATATAGAGGCCGGGAACTATCCGCCTGCGCTCTACAACTCGGGGATATCCGATGAGCAGGTCACTTACTGGGAGCCGACCAAGATGGTGGCCAAACTCAGGGCGTTGAAAACCGATGACAACCCTCTGATCCTTAATATGAAAATGCATGCAGGCCATGCCGGTGCCAGCAGGCGTTACGAGTGGATACAGGATATAGCGTTTGACTACTCCTTTATCCTGAAATGCTTTGATATGCGGTAACAGAGTGCCAAGTGCGAAAATTACACTCATCACCAACTGGTTAGTTACTCACAATGCGGTATGGAAAGTTTTTCCGGGCCGCCCCCTTGATAATTCTGTCTTCTCCCCAATATTAAGTGACGAATCAAGCAAAATGCTAAAAGGAGCCTACCTTGGAACAGTATCGTGGCACCACCATTCTGTCCGTACGTCGAAACGATAGTGTGGTCGTAGGCGGTGATGGTCAGGTTTCACTGGGTAACGCCGTCATTAAGGGTAATGCCCACAAGGTGCGTCGCCTGTTTAAAGGTAAAGTGATAGCTGGCTTTGCCGGTGGCACAGCAGACGCATTTACTCTTTTTGAACGTTTTGAAGCCCAGTTGGAAAAGCATCATGGGCGTCTGGAAAAAGCAGCCGTTGAACTGGCGAAAGAATGGCGTACCGACAGGACATTGCAGCGTCTGGAGGCCATGTTGATTGTAGCTGATGCTAAAGCATCTCTGGTCATTACCGGCAATGGTGACGTTATGGTCACTGATGATGGCATTCTGGCCATTGGCTCGGGTGGATTCTTTGCTCAGTCTGCTGCCAAAGCGCTTTATCAGAATACTGATTTGGGCGCGAAAGATATCGTAGAGAAAAGTCTGGAAATAGCTGCAGATGTCTGTGTCTATACCAACCAGAACCGGGTTATCGAAGAAATCAAGATAGAGCAGTCTTGACCAAAAGGCTGAAAAGCAGAAGTCAGTTACAATATGGCTTCTCGCTGACAGTGTTTAAATGGTGAGTTTGCTGATCTTTCGTTTACAGAGTTTGTGACATGTCAAATATGACCCCTCGTGAAATCGTTCACGAACTGAATAAACATATTATTGGCCAGGATGATGCCAAGCGAGCCGTAGCCATTGCTCTTCGCAATCGCTGGCGTCGTATGCAGCTGGATGAAGAGCTGCGAAATGAAATCACTCCCAAGAATATTCTGATGATTGGTCCTACCGGCGTGGGTAAGACTGAAGTCGCTCGCCGTCTGGCTAAACTGGCTAATGCGCCTTTTATCAAGGTCGAGGCAACCAAGTTTACAGAAGTGGGTTATGTTGGCCGTGATGTTGAATCTATTATCAGGGATCTGATGGATGCAGCTATAAAAATGCTGCGTGAGCAGGAAGTTGAGAGAGTAAAAGATCGTGCTCTCGATGCGACAGAAGAAAGAATACTGGATGCCTTACTGCCGCCTCCCCGCTCCTTCTCGGAGGACGCCGAAAAGCCTCAGGATAATACAACCCGTCAGGTGTTCCGCAAGAAGCTGCGTGAAGGCCAGCTGGATGACAAAGAGATCGAGATTGATGTTCGCGAAGCAGCCATGGGTGTGGAAATTATGGCACCTCCCGGCATGGAAGAAATGACCAGCCAGCTGCAGAATATGTTCTCAAATCTGAATTCTGGAAAGCAGAAAAAGCGCAAGCTAAAAGTCAAGGACGCTTTGAAACTGGTTCAGGACGAAGAAGCTGCGAAACTGGTCAATGAAGATGAACTCAAAACCAGAGCGATAGAATCTGTTGAGCAGAATGGCATTGTTTTCATCGATGAAATTGATAAGGTGGCCAAGCGCTCTTCCAGCTCAAATGCTGATGTTTCCCGTGAAGGTGTTCAGCGGGATCTGTTGCCATTGATCGAAGGCTGCACCGTTTCCACCAAGTACGGTATGATCAAAACGGATCACATTTTGTTCATGGCTTCAGGGGCGTTTCATCTTGCCAAGCCATCTGATCTGATTCCGGAACTGCAGGGCCGCCTGCCTATTCGTGTTGAATTGAAGGCACTTACCACCAGAGACTTTGTTCGTATCCTGACTGAGCCGAATGCATCCCTGACGAAGCAATATCAGGCTCTGATGAAGACAGAAGAACTCAATATTACCTTTGCTGAAGATGGTATTGCCCGAATTGCGGAAGTGGCCTGGACAGTCAACGAGAACACCGAGAATATCGGTGCCCGTCGTCTACACACTGTTATTGAGCGTCTGCTGGAAGAGATCTCCTACAGTGCAGCAGACCTCTCTCACAAGCACAGCGAATCACCGCTGTTGATTGATGCTGCTTATGTTAACGAGCATCTGGGTGAGTTGGTTCAGGACGAAGATCTGAGTCGCTATATCCTCTGACCTTTTAGCCGACCATACTCGGGACGTTATGGTCGGCAGCTCGCTTTCTCTCTTCTCTGCTTTTGAGAGCTATCCTGATCAGGGCAAGGAAGACTCCGGCCATCAGACCTAACATAGCGCCTAAAACGACAATAAGCTTTTTATTGGGTTTAGAGGGCGAAGCTGGCATGACCGCAGGTTGCTCTATCTTGGCTGGAATCATGGAAGAAAAGTCCGGGTCCAGTTTTTCTAATTGTTCCAGCTGGTAAACACGACCGGATACACCTCTGATATAGGGTTTTTCTGTGCTATTTTCTGTTTCGGGAATGCTGTAAAAGCGATACTTCTCAATTCTGTTATTGATCGCGTCAACTCTCGACTTCAGAAGCTTCTCACCCAGCAGGTAAGGGGCTCCATCAAGAATGGTTGCATTCACTTCACTGGTCCGAAGTTCAGTAATCCCGGCGGCTTGTGCCTGGGCTAAAGCTTCTCTCAGTTCTGTCAGGCGCAGTTTGTTGTAGGATATGAAGTTTGATTCCAGACGATTGATATGGCTTATGATCTGTTTTTTCTTTATGTCAATTTGTGCTTGAAAGTTCTCATTCATATGGTTTAAAAATCGGTCCTGAGCGTATGGCAAAAGAATTTCATTGACGATTGATGCTGATTCTTCAGGGCTGTGAGAGCTATATCGAATTTTCGTTCGACTGTCCCCCTTGTCCGTTGTGATGGCTAAGTTGTTAGAGAATGCCTGATATTGCGCTGCAAGCATTTCAGGATCGGGTGTGGAAGTATTATCCGCAAGCGATGACTCCTGGAAAGCATAACGTCTTGCAGCAGGACTGGTTAAATACTTCATATACAGCTGATAGGCTTCTTCAGTCGAAAGGTACCCCGAGCCACTGTTATTACTATTTGAAGCAATTAAGAACACATTACTGTTCCAGGCTGCAATATCTGCAGAAGAGGGTTCGTTTAAGACGGCTTCAGTTGTGTAGCTTACAGGAAGCTTAAAGGCTGTAACCACAGCAATGGCTGTTGCTAAAGTGGTAATCGCTATAATCAGCCATTTTTGGGCAAATAGTTTTTCTACAAGCTCAAAAAGATCAATTTCGTCGTCAGGGTAAGGGTTATGGTATAAGTCATTAGGTGTCTGTAGGTTGTTCATGCCTGAGATAAAATCCTTGGGCGTAATTATTGGTTAGGTAATGACTCGCCATTATCCTGAATAAAAGGGTTAATGTCTCCTCTGGTTTTATGTCGATCATTCAGGGGTGGGTTGTAGCTTGCCTGGGAATGGATTGTTGTTATATTGAGGATGTCAGCCAATAGGCCTCCAACTCTGTCGGAGGCCGCTTGACTGTCACTCATAGTTCAGTGATTTTCAACGTTTTATCGCTACTTGCAGTCAACAGCTGGCAGCCAGTGGTACTGAAAGCAGCGTAGTTGATCACTTCTTCATAGAGGTGCCTTGTTCGAAGAATACCCCATCGGCATCACGACCAAAGGTTCTCGTTGTTCCATCCTGACTGGTCATCAGGACTTGGGTACCATCGGCGCTGAAGGTAGCTGACCTGATTGGGCTATCACGAAAAACGGTGGCCTTTTCTTCCGATGATCCATCGGATTTCGGGCAATAGATTTTCGCGCTGCCATCATCACAGACGACAACCTTACCGAAACAATTACCTTGAGCTTGAACAGGCTGTGGCGAGACTGAGTAAGTCTGCCCAGCAGCAGCGCTGGGCGTGTTATTTACGTTCATGTTAAGTTCCTTTCGTTAATTTAGTAGTATCCTCGATCACAAGGATGTTGGTTTGAAGGGCATTCAACAAAGATGTCCTTCAACTCTTTGAATGGTTTACAGATGGAAAGTTCAAAACATTGATGTAAGCGCAACTAACAAGGAAGCAAGACTCTAACTACCATCGGACACCTATTCACCCTTTCATATCAAGTTGTGTCTCAAATTTGTCCCCTACAGAGGACTCTGATGTAGACTGCGTTAAGCCAGTCGTTCAACTAAAGCAGAGACTTTCAGCATGCAGCAAAAAATCCCGGAAGCATTGAACTTTCACAAGCAATCCCAACGACTCGAGTTGAATTACAGTGCAGATGAGACATATCAACTCAGTAGCGAGATGCTTCGCGTCCACAGTCCTTCTGCCGAGGTCAGGGGGCATGGTAATCCAGTGCTGCAAAGGGGTAAAAAGCAGGTTCAGATCATCAGCATAGAAAGGGTGGGCCATTATGCGATTAAAATTCACTTTAATGATGGTCATGACAGTGGCATCTACGACTGGGGCTATCTCTACGATCTTTGCGTCAATCAGGAAAAATACTGGGAGAGCTATCTGGAGAAGCTTCACCAGGCGGGAGAAAGCCGTGAAGCTGATGCTGATGTCGTCAAACTGATGATCCGTTAAATCTTTAATTAATTGAAAAGACTACCTCTTTCGGGTTTCCACAAGTAGACCGCTTTACTCCAGGGGCATTCATAGAGCTGCATCATGGTTCTCTCATTATGAGTGATGACGATCTGGTAAGTGACTGATTCTCTCTGGGGCCTGCTGGTCAGGATAATGGTGGCAGGTTTACTGATAAGAACAGGGGTTCCACCCAGGTTGAGGGTCTGTTGGTAGAGCCTGTTCATGATGGTTGAGATGCTGCCACTGGCAGGATCGTAGGAAAAATTTTCGTTAAATGAAACTCTGTAAGTGCGCTTGTCAACGGGCAGGTCGCCAATGTTCTTGCTTATCTTACAGTTGTCGAGAGTAAGATAGCCGGAAGGCGGTCGGTTACTCTTTATAGCGGATAGTAGCCAGCGATGTCCCATGATTTTAGCGTTAGGAAGTGCCAAAGTGGTGACCGGCAAGGTCACAGCCAGTAGGGTCATAGCCATTATGGACACTATCTTTACTCTGTATGACCTTCTCATGTCTGCTTCTCTTCAGAATGGGCGTTCTGATGACTGTATCGGCCAGCGGATGCAGAAATTTCATAGTTGTGACTTAACCTCGTTTATCTTGGTGATGGGTATATGGAGGTTAGAATTTTCCTGTATCAACTTGTAACGCAGTGACTCTGTGTATATCCTTTGTGCCTTTTAAAATCGTCATAACAAGGCTCGAGCAGTGGGTCTTGACAGACAGGAGCCTGTTCATGAGAGTGATTCTGTTGGGTGCCCCGGGTGCCGGAAAAGGTACGCAAGCCCAGTTTATCATGGAAGAGTTTGGTATCCCCCAGATCTCTACCGGCGACATGCTGCGCGCAGCAATCAAGGATGGTACCGAGCTAGGTCTTAAAGTAAAGGCGGTTATGGATTCCGGGTCTTTGGTCTCAGATCAAATCATCATTGAGCTGGTTAAAGAACGTATCGGCAAAGACGATTGTGCCAAAGGTTTCCTGTTTGATGGCTTCCCCAGGACCATCCCACAGGCTGAAGCACTTCGTGATGCCGGTGTAGATATTGATCATGTGATCGAAATTGCCGTTGAAGATGAAGAAATTGTTCAACGCATGGCAGGAAGACGTGTGCACCCTGACAGTGGCCGTACCTATCACGTTGTCTACAACCCACCAAAGGTTGAAGGTAAAGATGATGTAACGGGTGAAGACCTGATTCAGCGTGATGACGATATTGAA
Organism: Endozoicomonas sp. ISHI1; assembly: GCF_024606225.1. GTDB lineage: Bacteria > Pseudomonadota > Gammaproteobacteria > Pseudomonadales > Endozoicomonadaceae > Endozoicomonas_A. The sequence continues at coordinate 54,004 of NZ_JAGRPU010000004.1, forward strand.
GAGACCGTCCGCAAGCGTCTTGGAGTTTACCACGATCAGACCGCCCCTCTGATCAGCTTCTACGAGAACATTGAAGGACAGACCCGCTATACCCGTGTTGAGGGTGTAGGCAGCGTTAATGATATCAAGGCCAAAGTGATCAGTGCCCTTAAGTCTTCGGCTGCCTGATAAGCTTTGTTGTCTGGCATCTCCAGATGCTAACCGTAGAAAAAAGGACGACTATGCGTCCTTTTTTACGTTTTCAAGAGACTTTCGCATTAGCGGGCAATGATACGGCCTGCTTTTGAATGTGTGAGATACCCCTCCTCTCTATAGAGATACAACGATGAAAATCCTGGCTCTTGATAGCGCTACAGAAGCCTGTTCAGTTGCACTGAATCTGGACGGTGAGATTGTTGAGCATTTTGAGTTGTTACCCAGAAGGCACAGCCGTGAGCTTTTGGGAATGGTTGACAATCTTTTGAAAAAGCAGGGCGTCAGCCTGTTTGATCTGGATGCCATGGCTTTTGGTCGTGGGCCTGGTGCTTTTACAGGTCTCAGAATAGCGACTGCCATGGTGCAGGGGTTAGCGTTTGCCACGGACAAACCGGTTGTTGCAGTGTCAACCCTGAGAGCCTTGGCACAGGAAGGCTTCAGAGTGCATCAGTCAAACGCTGTACTGGCATCTATTGATGCCCGCATGGGGGAAGTTTATTGGGGTGCTTTCAAGGAAGAAAATGGATTGATGAGGCCAGTGATTGAAGAGAGCGTTATTGCTCCAGAGCAAGTGCTCGTGCCCGATGGCGAAGAGAACTGGCTGGGAATGGGAACGGGTTGGCAGTTCGAAGACTTGCTGGCAGCAAAAGTGGTGAAGTGTTTTCCCGAGGCTTATCCCAGAGCGGCAGATATCGCTATTCTGGCTGCGGCTGATTTTAACGAAGGATTTGCAGTGCCTGCTGAGCAGGCCAGACCTGTCTATCTCAGGGATAAAGTTGCTCTCAAGAAAAGTGAACGCTGAAATGCCTTTTCTTTGTTAACCATTCTTTGAAGCCGATATGTGCTGATATTACCCGGTAAGGGAGGGATGCTATCGTGGATAGCCTTCAGGTAATCATTCTTGCTCTGCTTCAGGGCCTGACAGAGTTTCTGCCAATTTCCAGTTCTGCTCATCTGATATTGCCTGCGCAGTTGTTGGGTTGGACGGATCAGGGGCTGGCATTTGATGTGGCTGTTCATATTGGCACATTGATCGCAGTTGTGGTCTATTTTCGTCAGGATTTGATCAGAATTGCCCTGGACTGGCTGGGCTCTGTGGCAGGTAAAGGCTCAACGGTGAACAGTCGTCTGGGTTGGTACCTGATTTCTGCGACCTTGCCAGCGGTTCTGTTTGGTTTTGCCCTGAAGTCTGTGGGTCTTGATGAGGCTATGCGCAGCATTGCTGTCATTGCAGGAACAACCATGATTTTTGGTGCTCTTCTGGGTTGGGCTGACTATAAAGGGAAAAAAATACAGCCTATTGAAACGTTGAACTTCCGTCAGGCTATGATCATTGGCTTTGCTCAGGCTATTGCCTTGATTCCGGGAACGTCTCGCTCAGGTATTACTATAACAGCTGGCCTGATGCTCGGCTTGACTCGTGAGGCGGCAGCCCGCTTTTCATTTTTGTTATCCATTCCGGTCATACTGGGGGCGGGGCTGCTTCTGACACTGGATCTGATTAAATCCACAGAGCCGGTCGACTGGGGCATACTGTTCTCTGGTGCCCTGATAGCAGGTGTCAGCGCCTGGATCTGTATGCATCTCTTTCTGTCATTTATCAATCGAATCGGATTGATGCCTTTCGTGATCTATCGCTTTGCTCTCGTTGCTGTACTGATGGCTGTTATGATGTTCTGACCATCAGTATGGTTATGGCTAAAGGCACAGCCATCTATCCTGCCGTATGGGTGAGTTTATCTACTGAATACTCACTTTTTTGTTATTAAAAAGTGGCTTCTTCTGCCTGTAAATTCCAGTTGATCATTTGTGTAAACAGGCTTTACTTCTTATTAATCGTAATTGGGGACTGTTCAGAAAAGACTGCGTCTGTTTCAGACTGATCTGAATGAAAGCACTTTTTCATAGGACGGACTACTGCACTTGGGTATACGGTTAAGTACGAAAGATCAGTGCCAGCACAGTTGAAGAATTGGTTCAGCTCCTACTCACTGTCCTAAAACCAGGAGATTTGAATGAGCAGTATTCGTCAGGGCATCAATAAAGTATTTCGCCGCCAGACATACCAGGTTGTGAAACCGAGCGAGCATTCCGATACTTCTCCAGACCTCGCCGTCGAACTTGAAAAGTACCGCTCCAGAGATCACTGGAACAGGTTTTGTGAACGCTTGCTACTATCCTCCTTAAAGAGCCTCACACAAAGCGTTCTAATTGAATGCGACAAACACGGAATTGAGGCACAGGAATGGGCGTCTGGTGTTGAAGACGAGTTGCGTTTTTGGTGGGATGGCCTTTCCAGGAATATGCTTGCGGCTCATCATGAAGACTTCCGAAAAGAGTTTCTGCTGGACTTTCCTTTTCAATATGAGGACTCATTACCCGGAAATGCAGAAGGTCATATAGAAATCCTCGATATGGGCTGTGCGCTGAAGCCAGCGGTTGGGCGTCTCCTCAACCAGCAAAAGCTGGACATAATAGCCGCTGACCCACTGGCATGTGCCTACAACACATTGATGGATATCTACGGTCTTGAGCGCGGCTACGACCTGGTTTTTGGTGTAGCAGAGAAAACGGCTGACCTGTTCGGGCAAGAACGGTTTGATTTCATTCTTGCACAGAACTCTATCGATCATGGATACGACCCAATACTTTCCTTTGAGCAGATTTGCAGGGCGTTGAAGGTTGATGGTGCCGCTCGCTTCCAGCATTTTGTAAATGAGGCGGAAACGCAAGACTATTCAGGATTCCACCAATGGAACATCGAAAAACACAGTGATTCCACACTGAGGGTCTGGAACCGTGGCAGCAGTCAGGTCGTTGACTTTAGTGTATATGGCTGCGAGGTTAGCGTGAACGAATTCGTCTATGAACGGTTCAAAACAGAGGAAACTGTTGGCATCAATGTTCAGGTCAAGAAGGTCAAAAGTGTGGTTTGACGTCTAAAGTATTAAGCCAAATCACCTGCACGTGATGTGCAGCTCCTGCGCGGTGTCAGGCAAGGATTTTGCGCAACATCACAGCGGTCCTCAGCGCCATTCATTGCGTTATTTGACACAGCATTGATCTGCTGGGAAGTCTGCGTTTTCTGCCAAAAATTGTAATTCCACACTTTTCGGACAAGACTGTGTCTGTTTCAGACTGATCATAATGAGAACATTTTTTCATCGACAGCGCTGAGACATCGACTCATGACCCGAGATTGCTCCCTGAGGAATTGACATGACTCTGAGAATTAATGACGTTGCCCCTGATTTTGCGGCTCAAACTACCCAAGGCTCCATCCACTTTCATGACTGGATAGGTGATTCCTGGGCCATCTTATTCTCCCATCCAAAAGACTTTACACCCGTTTGTACGACAGAGCTTGGCTATATGGCTCGACTGCAACCAGAGTTCGAAAGACGCAATTGTAAGCTCATTGGCCTGAGTGTGGATCCTGTTGATGATCATGAACGCTGGGCCAGAGACATTGAGGAAACCCAGGGGTACCTGCCCCAGTACCCAATGATTGGCGATACGGACCTTAACGTAGCGAAGCTATACAATATGTTGCCTGCTGACGCTGGAGATACCTCAGAAGGGAGAACAGCTGCCACCAATGCTACGGTAAGAACCGTGTTTATCATTGGGCCTGACAAGCAGATTAAACTGATGATGACCTATCCAATGACCACTGGCAGAAATTTTGATGAGATCCTTCGCTCACTGGATTCTATTCAGCTAACCAGCCGTTGCAGCGTGGCTACGCCAGTGAATTGGCAGCCTGGTGAGGATGTGATCATTCCACCTTCGGTTACGGAAGAAGAAGCCAGAAAGCAATTCCCGGAAGGTTGGATGACACTGAAGCCTTACCTGAGGATGGTAGCTCAGCCTGATTGATGCTGGAATGAATGTCTAAACCACAAATAAAAACAGCAGACCATGAATCTGCTGTTTTTGTTTGTGGTTTGCAGTTTCAAAAAATGGGTCTGGCGGCCTTTCAAACTCATGGCAAGAAGGCAAGAAGGCAAGAAGGCAAGAAGGCAAGAAGGCAAGAAGGCAAGAGGCTGGGCTCTCTTTACTGAAATTCATGCTCTAAAGACTGCTTCCGACGGGCTCCCGGGAGAAGTGATTCGAGGTTTTCAAATGCTTCCCCAGTGATAAAATTCAACCTACCTCAACATGTTGTGAGCAAAAGGCGAATGGCCAGTTCTGTCGTAGTACAAAATCATCCGGATCCTGATAAGCAGGCCTATCTTGATACGCTGCTTCGTGCAATGGATGAAACCTGTCTTATTATGAATCCAGCTGGCTGTGAGGAAGATCAACTTCTTCTTGGTTTTGAAGATGATCGTCTTTCCCTGAAGCGGGCTAATGGCAAGGAAAACCCCATCAGTGTTGACTTTGTGGGTGGCAAGGCGGGCCATAGAAGAAAGTTCGGCGGCGGGAAAAGCCAGGATATAGCCAAAGCGGTGGGCTTGAATAAAGGTGTCAAACCTCATGTGCTGGATGCCACAGGAGGGCTTGGTCGAGACGCATTCGTGCTGGCCTCGCTGGGTTGCAAGGTGACCATCATTGAGCGTTCTCCCGTCATCGCCGCTTTGCTGGAAGACGGTATCAGAAGGGCGATGGAAGATCGGGAGGTCTCGGAGATTGCCGGACGTATGCTGTTGATTAAACAAGACAGTCGTCGTGCAATGGAGTCGAGTATGTCCGCTGGAAAACAGTTCGATGTCGTCTATCTGGACCCCATGTTTCCGCATAAAGGGAAATCGGCACAAGTTAAAAAGGAAATGAAAATCTTTCAGGCGTTATTATCGGGTGATCCTGATGCAGATGAGCTGCTTGAGCCTGCGCTGAAACTGGCCCGATACCGGGTAGTGATTAAAAGGCCCAGGCTATCACCGGAATTGGGCAATGCTTCGCCCACCTACAAACTGCAAGGGAAGGCATGCAGGTACGATATCCATGCTCTTAAGGCATTTGAGTAAAGGTTGTGAATTAAGTATCCAGCGACCGCCATCTTTCAATATCCGCTAAATCCGATGGTGAAAGATGGCGTCTGCACGGGCGCTGTAACGGCAGTGAGTTAATGCTCTTTGATAGGAGTAGGTTGTGTTTTGGTGGTTTGCAGTATGCTGTGGCGGACTTCGCTGGTCAGAACCTTGAAGGCTTCATCGGCGACCATTTTGACTTCATCGCCAAAGTTGAGTTTGTTAGTCTGGGTAATCTCCACTACGTTATTGAGCCGTAATTGCTCGATAAAGTTTTTGAACAGAGCTTTGTCAAAGAACTCGGGAGCATTCAACCCGTGGATAATGGACAGCCTCTGAGCCAGGACTCGACTCTGGTTTTCCAGTGTCTCCTGTTTAATGTTGCCATTGTCATTACTGATCAGCAGGCTGATGACCATGAAAAAGCGCTCGAGCGTCTGGGCAATGGCACGGGAAAGCACTGTCAGAGTGACAAACTGAGCTGAACTGTACTCAGGCTGACGGTAGTAGCCGTCATGGTCGCTGATAATCAGGCCTTCGCTTTCCAATGTTTCCAGCCATTTGACGACCACTTTCAGGAAACTTCTTTTGCTCCACTTCAGAAAGAGTTCAGATTTAAGATAAGGGTACAAAATGGAGCAGACCCGGAAAATTTCTCTCTGCGTCATGGCGCTGTTATTAATAAACAGACAACTGAGCAGGGAAGGCACGGCAAACATATGCAGTACGTTATTCCGGTAATAGGTCATCATGACAGCGGTCTTTTCGTCAAGGCTGTAGACATCACCCAGAGAATCACTGAATTTATTGAGTAAATCCAGCTTCTCCGCATAGCGGATGACGCCATAGCCATCCATATCAGTAATAACGGTCTTGTCGCTGTAGGGGGATTTGCTGAGCAGCCGCTGATAGATCTCTATCAGCAATACCAACTCCTGTTCACCCAGGGCATGACGAGGCGATGAAAGCAGGGCCATGGCGACCAGGTTAACCGGGTTGATGACAGCAGCTGAGTTGATCTCGCTGGCAATTTTGAATGCCAGAGTATTGGTCGCTTGCTTTAACCACTTTGGTTTAAAGCCTTCAGACTGATCTTCCTGCCATTGAGGAACTTCCTTATCCATGAATTCACCCATGCTGACAGGGTTGCCAAAGTTGATCCAGGCTTTGCCAAACTGATCCTTCAATGCTGCCAGTGTTCGCACAACGTCCAGAGGGGACTCTTTTTTCTTACTTTTGCCCCTTAGTTCACTCATGTAAGTGCTGACTTCCAGCAACTTCTCATAACCAATATAAACCGGCACAAACACTATGGGCTTGCGATTATCTCTAAGGTAGCTTCTCATGCTGATAGAGAGCATGCCGGTTTTCGGGTTCAGAGTCCGACCGGTTCTGGAGCGGCCGCCCTCAACAAAATATTCAATGGGGAATCCGCGACTGGACAGGGTATGCATGTATTCATGAAAGACGGCACTGTAAAGGGGGTTGCCTCTGAAGGTTCTTCTCATGAAGAAAGCCCCACCTTTACGGAGAATGGTACCCACGATGGGCATATTCAGGTTGATACCGGCAGCAATATGGGGAGGCGTCAGTCCCTCATAGTAAAGAGCATAGGAAAGCAGCAGGTAGTCGATATGGCTGCGGTGACAGGGCACGTATACAATACTGTGCTTCCGGGAAAGTGCTTTGATCGGTTCAATGTTATTGATCGACAGGCCGTCGTAGAGTTTGTTCCAGAACCAGGTCAATAGAATATCCAGGAATCTGAGGACCGGATAAGAATAGTCAGATGCGATTTCATTGGCGTACTGCCGAGCCTTGTTTTCAGCCTCAATCAGGGTAATTTCCTGGGCGGCGGCTTCGGTCTCTATGGCTTTGCGAATCTGTGGAGTATGGAGCAGACCATTGACCAGTATTCTCCGGTGAGAGAGATCAGGACCAATGACAGACTCCCTGAGCTGACGAAAGTGTACCCTGAGAATTCGACCCACCTTGCGTAGTGTGCGGGTATGTTCCTGACCTTCATCCACCATGTCTCTCAGGGACATGGCCGGGTTAAAGTGAACCATGGTCTGTCTGCCATGAAGCAGGATGGCCATAAACTTTCTGAAGCGCCCTCCCAGACTGAAGTTCCAGTCAAAAAGGAGTTTCAGGGCGGACTGCTCTTTATCCGGAGCCCGTCCCCAGAAAATACTAACAGGAACCAACTGTACGTCCCGGTCGGGATGCTCCTCGGTTTCCTTGAGCAGGTTTGCCAGTGTATCTGCCGTTTCCGGATGCTCTCGCTGAAGCAAAACACCTCGTTGTTGAGTCAGGTAAAAATAGGCTTGATCACCGTTCTTGCACTCTTTGTGAATAAACGCATAGGGACGAGGAAGACCGGCTTTTCGACACTCCTGCTCAACCACCATCAGATCAGACAGGGAGCGGTTACGAAGTACGTAGCAGACAGTCTTGTCTGGTTGAATCCCAAGACTTTCTGTAGTGTTGTTATGAACTGTTGTTCTGACCCAGATGAATAACAGCTTTCTCAAGCTATGAAACAAAACGCGACTGAGAGTATTGGGTTTGTGCATTGGGCTGGCTGCGGCCTGAAATCAAGAGGGTAAATGGCTACCGGTGGATTCTAGCTTGAATAGAGGCAGTGGCGCAAAGAAGAAAGTGTATATTTGCCGGATCGAAAGCACGCCCGTAAGGCAATTATTCTTTCCTGACAGGGAAAGCCATGGGTAAAAACCAGAGATGCTGAGTAGCTTCTCTGGCGGCAATAAGATGTCAGAGGGCATTTGGCCAGGAAACTGTGCTTTCTTCACCTGTTTCCGTCATCTGCCACCATTCATCCATATCTTCACCGTCTGACCAGGGGGCCGCATTGGCTCTCACCCGGCATTTGGCAAACTGGTTCAGGCTTCTGGCACAGGCCATGTCATCACTCCATGGGGTTTTATTGGCTTTGAACCAGATGCTGGTCCAGGCTTTGCCAACAGCGCCCTCAACAATCATGACGGGCGCTGATCCTTCCTCGCCATGCAGCAGAAAGTCGTGAACTTTCTTGCCGCTACTCAGCACTTCAAGAGTATCAAAATGAGCTCTGAGCCATTTCCGGATCATCTCCAGGCTCAGGTCTTTGGCATAGATTTCAATATCTTCAATGTTATTCATAGAGGGTTATAGCGTTATAAATGGAGCATAAATTTACGTCAGGAGTCGCTTCAGGATGCCCTGATAAATCCTGTCGAGATGATTAAGGTCACCGGCTTTGATGCATTCATTTACTTTATGGATGGTTTTATTGACCGGCCCCAGCTCAACCACCTGGGCACCGGTTGGCGCTATGAAGCGGCCATCGGAGGTACCACCGGAGGTCGACAGCTCAGCATCCAGGCCGGTTTCAGCTTTGATGGATGCTTTGGCGGCATTTACCAGTGCACCGGGGCGGGTAAGGAATGGCTGGCCGCTGACATGCCATTCAATATCGTATTCAAGGTCATGTCTATCCAGAATGGCCAGCACTCTTTCTTGCAGCGCTTTATCAGTGACTTCGGGAGAAAAACGGAAGTTAAAGTTGACTTCGCACTTTCCGGGAATCACATTGCTGGCACCTTCTCCGGCATGAATATGCCAGATCTGGAAGCTGGTGGGCGGGAAGAACTCATTACCCTGGTCCCACTCTTCGCCAGTCAACTCTGATAGCGCCAATGCCACTTCATGAACCGGGTTTCTCGCCAGATGTGGGTAAGCGACGTGTCCTTGAATACCATGAATTACCAAGTGACCGTGCATTGAGCCGCGGCGTCCATTTTTGATGATATCGCCCACCTGATGGGTGCTGGAGGGTTCGCCTACGATGCACCAGTCTATCTTTTCGTTACGGGCTTCCAGGTACTCAATGACTTTTACGGTTCCATGCCGGGCAGGGCCCTCTTCATCGCTGGTAATCAGGAAAGCGATAGAGCCTTTATGGTCAGGGTTTCCAGCAACAAAAGTCTCACAGGCTGTCACCATGGCAGCCAGACTGCCTTTCATATCGGCTGAACCACGTCCCTGCAACATGCCTTTTTCATCGACAAAGGGAGAAAAGGGAGGGTTATCCCACTTTTCTACAGGACCCGTGGGGACAACGTCGGTATGACCGGCAAATGCCAGTACCGGCGCAGTGTCTCCCCTGCGAAGCCAGATGTTTTCGACGTCGCCAAACCGCAGTTTCTCTACTTTGAAACCCAGTGGTTCCAGGCGGCTGATCATCAGATCCTGACAGCCCTCATCTTCGGGAGTGACGGAGGGACGCTGAATCAGATCTATGGCAAGTTCAATCGTGGGGGTCATGTGCGGTTTGTCTGTTCTATGGTTTACAGTTTTTCACTTGGAACGGTGATTGTACCACGTCATGAACTTGCCAGCCGAGCCAATAAAGTCTCCGGAATACCAGGGTTTTCAGTTTTGTTGCCCTGGCTATCAACAAGACATTGGCTCAGCCCAAGATCAAGACCAAAGGCTTAATCGATCTTGATCTTGGTAGGGTCGGCCAGATCCGATAACGCTTTTAGCGTCATTGATTTCTGTAATTCATCGGTTGAAGACTGCTCCAGTTTTTCACAAGCATTCTCGAAGGCCTGTGGCTCAAGGTAACACACCTTAAAAATTGTTTTCAGCCTTTCTGCCAGTTCAATTCTTTCCGCACGAACACAAAAGTCAATGAGCGGGTTGAGCAGGAACAATTTGTCTTTGACCGGTCCGGAAAGCAGACAGGTATAACACCGGATGAAACTCTCGAAACCTACAATCTTGTGAGGTTCCATGCGATCAACATCGACCAGAGTTTGTTGCAAAATATCCAGAACGGTGTCTTTAATTATCTGATGGTCAGCTGCCCCGGGATATCCCTGTTCTAGCAGTTTCACGACAGAGCCCCGGTAAAATGGATCCCTGAGGGCTTTGCAAAGATCCTTGTCGTTAAGGCGGATACTGACCGATGCAATTTCTTTATCCCATTCATTCGCCCATTTCTCCGCCCAAGTGAAATGACCCCTGGTAACCAAGAGATTCAGGAGGGAGTAAGCCAGCTCTGCATCCTTGATGCCGAATTTGAAAAATTCCATAAAACACTTCCCAATATCCTCAAAATCTCTTTCGTCCAGTTTTCGCAGCCATTTGGAGTCTCCCAGGCATTTTTCCAGCCCGTCAGCGAGCGTTTTCCTGGCAATCTCCATGGTTTGATGATCTTGCATATTTGCCAGGGCCAGTATCGCTTTGCCGTGGTCATGAAAGTAGTGTCCGTGAGGTTCGTCGGTATGTTTAGTGTATGGCGCTTCATTCTGGACCAGTTTAGCGAGGGCTACCTGAAAATGATTTGCTTCCAGAGTTGCCTGATGTTTATTTTTAAAATACTGGGCATGTGGCAAATCTCCCCGGACGACAAAAAGATTCAGAGCTGAATTCGCCAGTGCATTACCACCATTGCCACAGCTGGTCACCAAAGAGTCGATAAGCTTTTTCAGCTTTACGTACTCTTTTTCGGGTATTTTACGAATAGATGGATAATTATCCTGCAAAATGGTTTTAAGGTTATCTTTGGCTAATTGCGCAGCTTGATCCGGAGATGACAGTTTCAGCGATGCCAGCAATGATTTTACCCGGGCGGCATCTTTTGCATCTATGGCCTCTGCCAGAGCAGGTAAAACCTCTGTTAGTTCCATCGGACTTACTGGTTGTGAATCGGCTGTCAGTTTGGAGCCCGTGTGTGCGGAGCTGCCGGAGACAGAAGAAGCGATTGTCCTTTCCGAAAGCGCTGCTGCAGCAGTCACTGTACCCGTTTCTCCGTAGCCAATAGCGCGGAAGAAACCGTTATAGATAGCGCCAAACCAGCTGTTTACAGCCCTTCCGTTTTCAGCCCTTCCTGAGCTTTCTGTTGACTGGACAGATAGCTCCTGCCTGATCGAGCTGTTCTGTTGCAGTGTTGATTGGGAATTAACAGGTTGCATAATTTGTACCTCTCTGAGTTTAATTGAATTTAATTTAATATTGTCAATGTCATCTTGGACAACACAAAGTGCAACTAGTTCCAGACAATCAAAATAGAAGAGCCAAACGTGTTTTCTCTTTCAATCATTGCAGGGACGATACCGATAATCCCATTATCAACCAGCACACTGGCAAAGTACTTACCAGACGGATTCTGCTAACAAGGGTGTCCATTTCTCTGACCTATAAATGAACTCTTCGGAACCTTCTGGCGTCTAATTAATAACGAGCGGTATCGCAATACCTGACTTGCTACTCAAGGTGCTTTTCAGAGGAGTCAAAGTGCTATGAATCGATTACACCATTTATTACTGACGAGTCTGCTATTTTTTTCTGTCCAGGTTTTTGGCGGGGAATTCTCACCCGGCTATCCGTCGGCATACCGCTACTACCCAGAGCTGGCAGGTGCACTTGATAAAGACTTGGATGGCTTGCTCTCTTATGATGAGCTTATTGAGGGCTACCATGCACCGTATCTGAACAAAGACCTTTATCAAACCATCAGGCTCTACCTTGTTAATTTCGAGTCATGGCAAAACCCTGTCACTGCCTCATTAAACAGGGAGAGCATCGAGCTGGCTGAACTGTCGGGGCGAGTCGCAAAGTATCACCACGAGAAAGACAACATCTTCTGGGATGCCTGGCTTGCAAAGCCCGAACGGCAACTGTTTGCCGAGGGCTATAGACGACTTTTTCCCCACGGTCTGACCAGTGTTACTGCGGATAATCTCCTGCAGGAGTATTTTCCAGATTGTGTTCTGATCGCTTCGCTGACCTCAATAGTCAGCTCAGAAACGGGAAAAAGGCTCACATTCAATTACTTTTACCCCATCGATGAACAGACGTTTGAAATTGTTTTTCCCGGGATTGGTAGAGGTGAGGTGATTCAATTCAGAGAAGTTGAGCGTTACTCACACTTTGCCAAAACACGCGACGGCGGTAACTGGCTGGCGATGCTGGAGGCCGCTTTTGCTCATCTGTCGAAAAGATATTATAACAAACGCGGAGGAGATGATCAGGTGCGATTCCAGTATCATCAATATTCTGAGCTGGACCGGGTACTCCCATCAATAGCCATTGAGGCACTCATGAATTCGCCTTCCTGGCACATCAACCCGCAATTTGATACTCAGTATCGGTTAAAGAAACTACTCAACTCTTTTGTGGATGATGAAAAAATAGCAACTTTTTATATTGCCCCAGAGTTGTCAGCCCCCTTGAAGCTAAGGCCATTCGCGGGAATCAAACCCCAACACAGCTATAGTCTGATTGGTTATGACAAAGAAAAAGAGATTGTTTATATTCGTGACCCCCATGGTCAGACTGGTGCGCGTGAAAATCTCTTTACCATTAATCGACATATCCAACCTCTTTCTTCAGAAAATAGCGTCATATATGAATACATGGCTAGTAATCCAAGTTCCCCTGATTATGGATTCGCTTTAGGCCTGACGAAGTCCCAAGTAACCGTTATTCTTAATCAAACTTATCCGGAGGAAATGGCTGCAAGACCGGGTGTCATTCCTTCAAATATTGCAAGGTCGAAGTCTACATCTGAGAGAAGCCCCGCGAATACCGGCATCATCGAAATGACCGTACAACAAGTCATTGATACCTTTAATCTCATGTACATCAGTATTTGCGGGCCGTACCAATGCCCAAATGACTAATGAGAATAAACCGATAAAAAAATACATCGTACAAATACCGTCTACACTCCTCTGCCCTATCTACCAATAAACATAGAGTTGTTATGACTAAATTAATGACGACTTTGTTTTGACCTTGCCAGAAAAAAACGATGAATTTTTGCTTTTATTCCCTTTAATTCTGGAAGGTTGATAGCAGGTTTTTCAAAATCAACCGTGATCTGTTGAGTCATTGACAGGATTACTAACCGGAATACTTTGATTTGAATTTCGGAAATCTGGCTCAGCCCTGAAAAACTATCGAAAACAATACAGGCAGACTCATAAGGAAAGAGTTTTCACAGCATTTTAAAAGGCCCACGATGATTCTGCTAACAAGAGTGTCGATTTCACGAACCCATATATGAACTCTTCGGAACCTTCTGTTATCTAATTAATAGCGAGTTGTATCACAATAACTGACGAGCTACTAAGGTGCTTTTTTGAGGAGTCAAAGTACTATGGATTGCTTATACCATTTATTACTGACGAGTCTGCTGTTTTTTTCTGTCCAGGTTTTTGGCGGGGGAGGGGGGCCAGGCTATCCGTCGGCACACCGCTACTACCCAGAGCTGGCAGGTGCACTTGATAAAGACTTGGATGGCTTGCTCTCTTATGATGAGCTTATTGAGGGCTACCATGCACCGTATCTGAACAAAGACCTTTATCAAACCATCAGGCTTTACCTTGTTAATTTCGAGTCATGGCAAAACCCTGTCACTGCCTCATTAAACAGGGAGAGCATTGAGCTGGCTGAACTGTCGGGGCGAGTCGCAAAGTATCACCACGAGAAAGACAACATCTTCTGGGATGCCTGGCTTGCAAAGCCCGAACGGCAACCGTTTGCCGAGGGCTATAGACGACTTTTTCCCCACGGTCTGACCAGTGTTACTGCGGATAATCTCCTGCAGGGGTATTTTCCAGATTGTGTTCTGATCGCTTCGCTGGCCTCAATAGTCAGCTCAGAAACGGGAAAAAGGCTCACATTCAATTACTTTTACCCCATCGATGAACAGACGTTTGAAATTGTTTTTCCCGGGATTAGTAAAGGCGAAGTGATTCAATTCAGAGAAGTTGAGCGTTACTCACACTTTGCCAAAACACGCGACGGCGGTAGCTGGCTGGCGATGCTGGAAGCCGCTTATGCTCATATGTTGAAAAGATATCGTAATGTACGCAGACGAAATGATCGGGCGCGATTCCAGTATCATCAATATTCTGAGCTGGCCAGAGTACACCCATCATTAGCCATTGGGGCACTCATATATCCAACTACCGGGCACACCAACCCGCAATTTGAAACTCAGGATCGGTTAAAGAAACTACTCAACTCTTTTGTGGATGATGAAAAAGCAGCAGCTTTTTTTATTAACTCAGCGTTTTCAGCCCCCTTGAAGCTAAGGCCATTTGCGGGAATCAAACCCCAACACGCCTATAGTCTGATTGGTTATGACAAAGAAAAAGAGATGGTTTATATTCGTGACCCCCATGGTCGGACGAGTGCGCGTGAAAATCTCTTTACCATTAATCGACATATCCAACCTCTTTCTTCAGAAAATAGCGTCATATATGAATACATGGCGAGTAATCCCGGATCCCCTGACTATGGATTTGCTTCAGGCCTGACGAAGTCCCAGGTAACCATTATTCTAAATCAAACTTTTCCAAAGGAAATGGCTGCAAGGCAGGGCGCCATTCCTGCAAATGTTGCAAGATCGAAGACTACAATCAAGAGAAGCTCTGCCAATACTGGTATCATTGAAATGACCGTACGACAGGTCATTGATACCTTTAACTTCATGTACATCAGCATGTGCGGACCCTACCAATGCCCAAATGAGGAGTGAGAATAAACCGATAAAAAAATACATCACATAAATACCGTCTATACTTCTTTGCCCTATCTACCAGTAAACATAGAGTTGTTATGACTACATTAATGCCGACTTTATTCAGCTGCCCCAAATGGAGTTTCAAAGAGTATTGGCAGTCTCTCAGGTCTAGTATACGACATGGTTTTTTTAAAAAAGTCTATCGATCCGCCTTTTTTGTTCTGGCTCTGATATTTCTCAGTCCCGCAGTGTTATCAGACACCCTGAAAGTTGCGGTTGCATCCAACTTTTACCCGACCGCTGTTGAATTGAAAAAAGTCTTTGAAAAACGCCATTCGGACATTGATCTTATGCTTGTGATGGGTTCGAGTGATGACCTGTTCGGCCGTATTGTGAATGGTGAAAACTTTGACGTCTTTCTCAGCGCAGATGAAACCCATCCGGCCACGCTGGAGCAACTGGGTAGAATCAAGAAAGATTCACGGAAAACCTTTGCCTTTGGCCGACTTGCATTCCTGCACAAGATGGGTAACCAGACCGATGATCATGGTCACGGTCATGGAAAAGAGACAATATCGGTGAAGGAGTTGAGTGAATTTATGGCCAAGCATAGCGGTCAGGACGTCTATATTCCGGATCCTCAGGATTCTCCCTATGGCAAGAGGGCAAAAGCGCTGCTTGACTCTACAGGGTTGTACTATTCCCTTAATGAAACGGGGAGAATCAAGATCGAAGACAGCGCTCATGATGTCTGGGATAACAGCAAGAATAAAACGGAGGTATTTGCCTTGCTCCCGGCCTCGTTAGTGTTTCACGGAGATGATGATCACTCCGCGGATACTCATGACGTAAAGCACGGTTACCCCGAAGTCGATGAAGTGTCCCTGTTAAAAGACACTGATTTTCACCGTCTCAAGCAGCAGATGGTGATACTCCGTAACGCTGCTAACAACAAAGCCGCTGAAACCTTTACAGCGTTTATGCTGTTACCCAGTATTCAGTCCTATATTGGCGATCATGGTTACTATCCGGCAAGTTATTCTGATGAATGCAATCCTGTTGATGCTTCATCCGCTGTTTCTTATGTTTCAGCTATTCCTTCTGGCGGTGTTTTGTATGTTGTTGTTTCCGCAGTCGTTGTTTCCTTTATTAACGGAGGTTATCGCCGTTTCTAATTCCCGGCTTTGAGCTTGTCGAAGTCTTTCGACAAGCTCAGGACGAGAGGGGGCTCTATGTCTTGGATCAGGAAATCTTTTCCTTGAATTCACACAAATCTTCGATAATACAGCTGCCGCATTGAGGCTTTCTGGCTTTGCAGACGTAGCGTCCATGAAGAATGAGCCAGTGATGGGCGTCCAGAAGAAAGTCTTTGGGAACCAGTCTGACCAGTTTTTTTTCTACTTCGAGCACATTCTTGCCCGGAGCAATTCCGGTGCGGTTGGAAACCCGGAATATGTGAGTGTCCACAGCCATAGCAGGCTGTTTGAAAGCGGTGTTCAGCACCACGTTTGCAGTTTTTCTACCCACACCGGGTAGTGCTTCCAGGGCTTCTCGGGTATCAGGGACTTCACCGTCATGCTGTTCCAGCAGCATTTTACAGGTTTTAATGACATTTTCGGCTTTGGCATTGAACAGGCCAATAGTTTTGATATATTCCTTCAGGCCTTCAACACCCAGATCAAAAATGGTCCGGGGTGTATTGGCCACCGGGAATAATTTATCCGTTGCCTTGTTCACGCCAACGTCCGTTGCTTGAGCTGAAAGAATCACAGCGATCAAAAGCTCGAAGGATGAGGAGTAATTCAGTTCTGTCGTCGGGTTAGGGTTTTGGTCCCGCAAACGGCTAAAAATCCGGGTTCTTTTTTCCTTATTCATCGGATATTTCCAGTCACTCGAACACGTTTACTGCCAACCTCTGATAACGGTTCTTGAGCTTTTCTGGCTTCTTCCTGCTTTTTGTCGATGACATTTTTGATAGCAATCAGAAACCCCATAAAGACAAAGGCTCCCGGGGGGAGGATGGCGAACAGAAACTGTTTGTAATCCTGGAAAACGACAATTGACCAGTTTTGAGCGGCAGGGCCCAGAAGCAGATCCATGCCCGAGAACAGTGTTCCCTGACCAATCAGTTCCCGAAGTGCTCCCAGCAGAACCAATATGGCAGCAAAGCCTGCTCCCATCATCAATCCATCAAAAGCGGCAGGAATCACAGGCTGTTTAGAGGCGTAGGCATCTGCACGTCCCAAAATAATGCAGTTGGTGACAATCAGGGGAATGAAAATACCCAGAATTTTATACAACTCATAGGTGTAAGCCTGCATCAAAAGCTCGATACAAGTGGTAAAAGAGGCGATGACCATAACAAAGACAGGCAGGCGAATCGCATCAGTCACCTGATGTCGAATAAGGGAAACAACTATGTTTGAGCCCATGACCACCAGCATGGTAGCAATACCAAGCCCAAGAGCGTTAACCACACTGTTGGATACACCCAGAAGGGGGCAAAGACCCAGCAGTTGGACCAGGGCCGGGTTGTTATGCCAGAGCCCGTTCCAGGCAATCCTGGCGGCTGATTGATCGGCGAACAACGATTTTTTCTGCAGCGCTGAATCAGTAGCAACATCATCCGTCATTGTTCTGCTCCTTTTCTCGAAACTTTTGGC
Organism: Endozoicomonas sp. ISHI1; assembly: GCF_024606225.1. Taxonomy (GTDB): domain Bacteria; phylum Pseudomonadota; class Gammaproteobacteria; order Pseudomonadales; family Endozoicomonadaceae; genus Endozoicomonas_A. The sequence goes on from NZ_JAGRPU010000004.1 coordinate 71,376, forward strand.
TGTGCCAGTGTTTCCATGGCTGCTTCACCCTCTTTAAAGAGTGTATCCCTGTGAGAGGCAAAATAGTTCAGGGTTCGATAGACGGAGCCCACAACAGCTCTGGGGGTAATAGTAGCCCCGGTGAACTGGTCAAACTGGCCGCCATCCTTCTTGACTCCCCAGTCTTCAGGGGCAGGGTCTGTGAGAGACTTACCCCGGAACTGCAAGATCCAGTCAGACACTTTGGTGTCTATTTTATCACCGAGTCCAGGCGTTTCCTTGTATTGGGTGGCTCTTACTCCAGCCAGAGTCCCGTCGGCGTATATGCCCACCAGTAGCTCTATTTTTCCAGCATAGCCGTCAGGAGCTATGGCGGGAAGAATGACAGCAACAGGCTTGTGATGCTTGAAAGCTACGTAGCCATATTTTTCAGTAGAGGTTGCCAGTAAATCATTGGCCGGGATGACTATCCGGGCATCCAGAATGCTGTTGTCGTGTGTGTCATCCGGAAGAATTTCTTTCAGAGCCCTGGCTTCAAAGGCGCGAACCTGGGCATGAATCTTCTCTTGCGTGAAAACAAAAGTCAGAGCAATGAGGCCCACGGTGAGAATGGCAAACATACCCAGTGTCAGACTGTTGCGAACGATGCTGCTGGCAAGGCCGGCAGAAGGTATCTTCCGTTCAGAAGATGGATTTGGGTCATTTTGACTTTCTTTATCCGTGGACATTCGTGAGTCACTCATTTCACATTCATTCACTAAGGGCTGCTTGGCTCAGGGCTGCTTGGCTCAGTGCTGCTCTGGCAGCCCCTTGTTCGGCTTCTTATGACCATAGGTTCTTGGCTGGGTATAGTAATCAATCATGGGCGCTGCCATGTTCATTAGCAGCGTCGCGAAGGCGACACCGTCAGGGTACCCGCCCCAGGTGCGGATAACATAGACAAGAATGCCTGTTCCGGCACCAAAGATCAGCCTTCCCTTGTTGCTGGTAGCACTGCTGACGGGGTCGGTAATAATGAAAAAAGCACCCAGCATGGTGGCACCACTGAATAAGTGGAACAATGGCGAACCGTGGCTGCCAGACCCGGCTCCGCCCCAGAAAAGGGTAGACATTACCAGCAGAGCTGCCAGCATGCCCATCGGGGCGTGCCAGCTAAAAACCCTTTTGTAGAGCAGAAAAAGGCCACCCAACAGATAGGCAAGGTTGATCCAGAGCCACCCACGACCTGCAAAATATTGGAAGGCCGGATTTTCTGACCAGAGCTCTTTCATGGTCAGGGAGGTATTTTCCCGAACAATATCCAGCGGCGTTGCCATACTGATGGCGTCAATATTAATGGGGTGACCGAAGAGTGGGAAAATAGTGAAAAGTGCCTCGCTGAAGCTTTTCACAGCAGTGTGGCCTGCTGCACCCACCGGAGGTAGCCATTGAGTCATTTCCTGAGGGAAGGAAATCAGCAACAGCACGTATCCCAGCATGGCCGGATTAAATGGATTGTTACCCAGCCCCCCGTAGAGTTGCTTGCCAATGATAATGGCGAAAGAAATTCCAATCAGGGTTAGCCACCAGGGCGAGAGGGGGGGCAGTGCCAGAGCCAACAACACGGCGGTGACAATGGCTGAACCATCAGTGAGATAGAAGCTGATGGGGCGTTGTCGTATTTTCAGCACCAACGCTTCTGAGCCCACTGCAATCAATATGCACCAGACGAGATTGATCAGCGTTCCCCAGCCAAAAAAGACTGTCTGCATGGCCAGGCCCGGCACTGCTGCCAGTAGGACCCATTTCATTATCTGCTGCGTGCTGTTGGGACTGCGAGCATGGGGGGATGTCTGCCTTACCAGGGTCATCGTAAATACCGACTGTTTATCAAGAGAGAATCAACTTGCTGCGGCCAGAGCATTTTCTGCTTCAGCTGCTTTGGTTTGTGCTTTGGTCAGGGCCGCTTCCAGGGCCTGGGTATCGCCTTCGGCGTTATCCAGTGCCCTTTGGGCTTTCTTGAGTGCAGCTCTGGCCATAGCGTTCTCAATTTTCAATTTCTTAAGGTCGTCGCTGGTTTCAGTCTTTACCGGGTATGACGAACTGGTCGCTCCCGTTGCGTTATCAGCGACGGATGGTTTTCCGGATTCCAGTTGTTCAAGTTTTTTACGACATTCGTCTATTTTGTCCTGAAGGGAGAGAGTGTCATCGGAGCCCAATTCCTGAGCTTTTGTCATTTCTCGCTCAGCCTTCTTCAAAGCCGCTTTGGCCATCGCCTGTTCAACTTTCAGCTTTTTGTCATCTGCTGAGGATTTTGCTGGCTTTCCTGTGTTGGCATCAACTAATTCTTTGGTCAGGCTGTCTGCTTTCTGGCGGTACTCTTCCACTGCGTCTCTGAGGGCTTCCGTTTCAGAACTGCCTTCTTCAAGGGCTGTAGCCAAAGCTCTTTCCGCTTTTTTCAATGCTGCTTTAGCCATAGCGGATTCTATTTTCAACTTTTTGGCAGCTTCGTTATCAAGGTTTTTTTCAGCTCTCGGTTGCTGTCGTATAGCTGAAGGCTGTTCTATGGCTGAAGGCTCTGAAACAGCTGCCGTTTCAAATTCTTTTTGCAGTTTGGCTACCTGAGCTTCCAGCATGCTGACATCAGCACTCAGCTTGTCAATGTCGCCTTCTCCCTTCTCCTGAGCCTGAGTCAGGGCTCTGCGGGTTTTCTTCAGCTGGGCGCTGGCCAGTGATAACTGAATCCTGAGTTCTTTTTGATCTGCAGACAGTGTCGTTTTTGCCGGTTTGTTGGTAGTTGTGCTTGCTGCCACTTTTTTGGCCTTGGCTCTTTCAATGGCTGCCTGAACAGGATCCGGGACTGCAGACGATTCTTTATTGCTTGATGCTGCCTTCTCAGCTTTCAATCTGGCAGCACGTTCTGCATTAGCCTTGCGCTTGGCTTCTTTTTCAGCCTGCTCTCTTTCAAGACGGGTCTGGCGATGTTCGTAGCGCACCCTGGAGCGTTCTGCTTTGGCATGTCTGGCTTCCTGAGCCCGAATTTCACCCTTGGAGGCTCGATAGTATTGAACCAGTGGAATACTGCTGGGACACACGTAGGAACAAGCACCGCATTCGATACAGTCAAACAGGTTGTGATGTTTCAGCTGCTCATGGTTTTCTGATTTCGCATGCCAGTAAAGTTGTTGAGGTAGCAAAGACGATGGACAGGCTTCTGCACACATACCGCAGCGAATACAGGCCTGAGCCGGCATGGCCGGAGGGAATTCTCCACGGGTTCCGGCAATCAGACAGTTGCTGGTCTTGATGACAGGGACATCCTGCCCGTTCAGCGTGAAACCCATCATAGGGCCACCCATAATCAATGCGTCCAGTTGACGATCGTTGATGCCTGCTGCGGACAGAAGGTGTCTGGCAGGTGTTCCCAGAAGAACTTCAAGGTTGCCCGGTTTTGAGAGCGCTTCGCCAGTCATGGTGGTGATTCTGGAAATCAGCGGCTTGCCATGCTGGACAGCATCACAGACAGCCACCGCTGTGCCAACGTTTTGAACAGCAATACCCAAATCGGAAGGTAGTTTTCCTGAGGGAACTTCCAGGCCTGTCAATATTTGAATCAGCTGCTTTTCGCCACCCGAAGGGTATTTGGTTGGGAAGACAACCACTTTTATTTGATGACCGTTGCTGCTCTGGGCAACGGCTTTTTTGAGGGCTTCAATCGCCTCTGGTTTATTGTCTTCAATGCCGATCAGACAACGTTCACTAGTGAGAAGGTGTTGTAAAATCTCTGCGCCGGTCACAATGCTGTCGGCACGCTCTCTCATGAGCATGTCATCAGCCGTGATATACGGCTCACATTCAGTGCCATTCAGAATCAGTGTATGTATCGGGCTTCTTGGTGACAGCTTGACTGCGGCTGGAAAGCCTGCTCCGCCCATACCTGCAATACCCGACTGGCGGATAAGCTCAACCAGAGTTGATGGCTCAACAGATTTATAATCGTTGATTGGCTGGAGCTGACACCATTGATCTTTGCCATCCGGAATTAATGTAATGCACTCGTCGTGCATTCCGGAGGGATGGGGTATCGCTTCTGAACTTATTGCAGACACAGTGCCCGAGGTAGGGGCGTGAACGGGCACGCTGACAAAGCCGGTAGCTCTGGCAATCATTTGTCCTTTTAGCACTCTGTCTCCAACAGCAACAATAGGCTCTGCAGGAGAGCCCGCATGCTGTGACAATGGCAGAATTAACTTATCCGGCATTGGGACAGACTTGATAGGCACGCTGGTAGATTGGCGCTTGTTTTCCTCAGGATGAATGCCTCCCGTCAGAGGCCAGACTCTGACTTTGACTTCGGGCATGTGCCTGGATTCAGTGATATCCCTGAGAGGCAGATTCATACGGTTTGTCCTCTCATATCCGTGGCTATCAGACCGGGTTCTGCTTCCCTGGAGGGCAAGGTCCAGCTCCAGGTATGGGGGGTTGTTTCGATGGCTACCATGTCTATGCAGTCAACAGGGCAGGGTTCAACACAAAGGTCACAGCCAGTGCACTCATCTTTCATGACCGTGTGCATTTGCCTGGCAGCGCCCAGAATGGCATCTACTGGGCAAGCCTGTAGGCATTTGGTGCAACCAATACACTCATCTTCCCGGATGTAGGCAACCATGGGCGGCTTTTCGGCACCATGCTCTTCGTCCAGTGGTTCAGGCTCCACATCCAAAAGATCGGCCAGTGCATTGATAGTGGACTGACCACCTGGAGGGCAACGGTTGATGGGTTCACCACTGACAATCGCTTCTGCGTATGGACGACAGCCCGGAAAGCCACATTGACCGCACTGGGTCTGAGGCAGCAGCTCATTCACCTGATCAATAATAGGGTTGCCTTCCACCTTGAAGCGGACACTGGCAAAACCCAGTATGGCGCCAAAAACAAGTGCCAGAGCAAGAAGGGCGATAATGGCAAAAATGACGATTTCCATAATCCTTGACAGATCTCCCTTACAGTTTGATCAGGCCAGTGAAGCCCATAAAGGCCAATGACATCAGGCCAGCGCTGATCATTCCGATGGCAGCGCCCCTGAAAGGAGCAGGAACATCGGCAGCAGCAATACGTTCACGCATGGCAGAGAACAAAACCAGCACCAGTGAAAAACCGGCAGCGGCACCAAAGCCATAGGTAGCGGAATCAACCAGTGAACTGTTTAATCGGTTGCTGTTCAGCAGAGCGACACCCAAAACAGCACAGTTGCTAGTGATCAAAGGCAGGAATACGCCAAGGACACGGTGCAGCAGAGGGCTGACTTTTCTAACCACCATTTCCGTAAACTGAACCACTACCGCGATGACAAGGATAAAGGCAATGGTTTTGAGAAATTCCAGACCCAGGGGAATCAGAAGGTACTGATAAGTCAGGTAGCTGCAGATTGAGGCCAGAGTGAGTACAAACGTGGTGGCCAGAGACATTCCCATGGCTGACTCCAGTTTGTTGGAGACACCCATAAACGGACAGAGGCCCAGAAACTGTACCAGTACAAAGTTGTTGACCAGGATGGCACTGATCATAATCAGTACCAGTTCGCTCATCTGTTCCATTTTGACTCTACCGAGAGTGTGTTCGAGGGACAGACAGGCTGCGGGGTGCTCTGTCCAGACGTCAGTAGCGTCAATACCCGAATGTGGCCGCTCATTATATATGCCATAAAAATGCAGTTAAATGATCTTTAAAGATCTAAAAGAAATAAATATAAAACGGTTCATGCCACTGTCTGACCATATTTCATGGTGAAAACTGCGGGATTATAGCGGGATTAGAAGGCTGATGCATTGTGGAAATCCATGGCCCGGCTTCTGGCTAAGGTCTTCAGCTTTTATAACGAAGGAATTATTCGGCTGAGAGGTTGTTTGTAAAGTAACTGGATTGGTTGAAAATCAAGAAATAATGGCCTAGTTTTCCGATCAATTCGATTAAACAGGTCGACTATTCATAAAAACCTGAGTGAAAAATCTGACTCGTTCTACTGAACTCGCAACCTTTTGCGCCCTCCTCATCTATTGCAAGGATTGGGTTCAGGCAGTCTGGTTAGATTGTGTGTTTGCTTTTTGCAGGCATTTTCCCATTGATGGCCTGGGATACTGTTAACCTTAAATCCATTGATAAAGGTGCTGATCATGCTGGAGTGGAGTTTCATTCAACAGTCATTAGTTAAAGCCCTGATCTTACCTGCTCTGATAATACTTACATCTATCTGCTCAGAGGCAAGTGAGGAGACAGGGGTCATTATCGGTATTGACCTGGGGACCACTTACTCCTGCGTGGGTATTCGTCGGTCTGGGCGAACAGAAATCATCGCCAATGACCAGGGAAATAGAATAACACCATCCGTTATTAGCTGGACTCCCGAAAATGAGCGCTTTGTAGGGGATGCCGCCAAGAACCAGGCCACCAGAAATCCGGAGCTTACGGTATTTGATGTCAAGCGCATTATCGGTCGCGACTTTGATGACCCGAAATTACAGGCAGATATCAAGCACTTCCCTTTCAAAGTTGTGAATGTGAATGGTCAGCCCAGAATAGAAATGACAACCCTTCAGGAACATTTTTCATTTACTCCGGAAGAGTTAAGCGCAATGGTGCTGGGCAAAATGAAAACGACTGCGGAAGATTATCTCGGGGAGAAAGTCACCCGTGCGGTTGTCACTGTGCCTGCCTATTTCAACGATGCTCAGCGTCAGGCTACCAAGGATGCGGGCAGAATAGCAGGGTTAACTGTTGAGCGTATCATTAATGAACCCACCGCAGCGGCATTGGCTTATGGTTTAGACAAAAGGCTCAAGGGTGAAGAAAACGTACTGGTGTTTGATTTTGGTGGCGGCACGTTTGATGTATCAATACTGACGATTGATAATGGTGTCTTTGAGGTGCTGGCTACTGCTGGCGACACTCACCTGGGAGGGGAGGACATTGACCAGCGACTGGTGGATTACTTTAGTAAAATCGCTAAACGAAAATACGGTCTTGACCTGACCCATAACAAGCGTGCCCAGCAGAAATTACGCCGGGAGGTGGAGAAGGCCAAGCGTACTTTGTCAACGACCCATCAGGTGCGGGTTGAAGTTGAGTCACTGGCCGATGAAAAGGACTTCAGCGCGTCCTTGTCAAGGGCGAAATTTGAAGAACTCAATTTGGATCTGTTCCGAAAAACACTGACTTCTGTAAAGAAGGCCCTGCAAGATGCTGGTCTTGAGCGTCAGGATATCAATGAGATTATTCTGGTCGGGGGCTCCACCCGTATCCCCAAAGTTCGGGAGCTGTTGAGAGAGTATTTCAATGGCAAAGCTTTAAATCATAGTGTTAACCCGGACGAGGCTGTCGCCTATGGTGCTGCTGTTCAGGGAGCGGTGCTCAGTGGCGATAAGTCAAACAACGACATACTTCTGCTTGATGTAATCCCTCTTTCTCTGGGGATTGAGACAGTAGGTGGGGTTTTCGCAAAAATACTGACCCGCAACACGGTCATTCCCACCAAGAAACATCAGATCTTCAGTACCGCCAGTGATCGCCAGACTACAGTGACTATCAAGGTCTACGAGGGGGAGCGCCCCATGACCAAAGACAATCACCTGTTGGGTAATTTTGATCTTACCGGTATCCCACCCGCTCCCAGAGGTGTTCCTCAGATAGACGTGACTTTCTCTGTAGACGAGAACAGCATATTGACCGTGAAAGCTCAGGAAAAATCGAGTGGCAGTAACAATATCGTTATTAATAAAGATACTGGCCGGCTGAGCGAAGAGGACATTGAAAAAATGATTCAGGATGCCGAAAAATTCTCGGAGCAGGATCAGCGGGCACAAAAAAAGGTCGAGGCCCGTAACAAGTTGGAATCTCTTGTTTATTCGCACCGCTCTCAATTAAAGGATGACAGTGACGGCTGGGTCAATAAACTCTCTGCCGAAGACAAGAGTCTTCTTGATAATACCATTCAAGAGTCAATTTCCTGGCTTGAAGACAATACTGAGGCCAACACAGAAGAGTTAGAGGAAAAACATCAGGAAGTCAGTGATGCCATTCAGTCAATAGCTTCCCGGGCGGATAGTTCTTCTGAGGACAAATCTGAGGACAAATCTGAGGACAAATCTGAGGACAAAGATGAACTATGAGTAGCTGAAAGATAGCTCAGCTGCTGTTGACGACAAAATAAAAAAACGGGCTTGACAGCCCGTTTTTTTATTTTTTTGTTTCTTTGTTCGGGCTTAATCTAAAACCTGTAAGCATTTGTATGGTGGTAGATAAGGCACAAAAATAATGCAGTAGTCTTTGCCAGGAATTGAAACTCTCTAAACAGGGGTTGCATATGTGCCATGACCATTGGAAAGTCTTCGCTAGTGCCATTCAGAAATTCAACCCTGAAAGAACTTAAGTCATCGAATTCAGTGGCATTTTTTAGTTGAGATACAAAACACTCGTCGTTAAACGAATCATCAACAGAGTAAAAACTCCATGCTGGAAAGCTAAAAAAATGTCTGTATTCATGAACTACCACATAACTTCTATTATCCGATTCTGATCTCACATAAAACTTTTTGGTGTAGAACAGGTGTAGAACACTTCAGCATAAAGATTAAAACTTAATATCTGAAAGAAGGATAGAGAAAAAATAAAGGAAATATGCCTGGATAATTTTAAATGTTTGGAGACAATATTCAGTTTTCTTGTTCTGCTTGCAGTTTTAAAATGGCTGAAAATATTTTTATCATTTAAAACCTCAAAATGACTGTTTTTATTCGTCTGAAGATCAACGGGTACTATATCCTCTTGCATTCTCTCAGCCTCAGAAATAAATGAGATATCAGTATAGATGCGGACTCGTATACCCACCTGTCGATCTCGATGATCGGCTACGTCTGAGGCCATGATGTCTGTTGCAGGGCAGTGCCTTTAGGTGAGACACTGAGCATCGCCTGAGGTTTGTTTCTCAGCAATATCTCTCTGTGCTCAAGAGCGATGCCTGAGTAAGTCAGTGCCAGTCTGGCACGCATGGCGTAAGGGCATCGACGAAAAGAGTAAAGGATGGGTTGATTGCTGTCGTTCACTGAGGTTCTCTTTGCAGGAGTGCTGTGGCGTCATGCAGCATAGCACTCAGCGTTCCTTCTGGAGTATTTCGGCTCATGGCTGTTTTGAACATTTTGCATGAACCTGTTCAGGTTGGCCAGCTTCTGTGTTCATTGTTGATGACGAAGCGGTTGCTGTGTTCGACTGCTATGACGGCTATCTATGGTGGCGGCTATCTATGGTCGCTATCAGGTAGCTGATCAGTCCTCTAGATAATAAAGACTGATGAATGTTCAAACCAAAAGGTATTTCTGCAAGGGGAGGGCTGAAGGTAGAGTATCACGGAATTCTCATCGGCTTCGGACTTATGCTGAATGTGATTTAAGTTCTGGCGGATGAATACTCACGAGTTGCAAAGCCTACAGGAATCTCTCATGACAAAACCATTGGTTGTGATTACCGGTGCCAGTTCCGGAATTGGTGAAGCCATCGCCCGTCAATTCAGCGCCCAGGGTCATGCACTGTTACTGCTGGCAAGAAGAATTGAAAAGCTGGAAGCCCTGGAACTGCCCAATACCCTCTGCAGAAAAGTCGATGTGACTGATCGCGAAGCTTTTTATGCGGCAGTGGATGAAGCAGAATCGGTTTACGGTGAGACTGAATGTTTGGTCAACAATGCGGGTTTGATGCTGCTGGGTAATGCTGATGAACAAGACCCGGTCGAGTGGGATAGAATGATCAGTGTGAACGTCAATGGTGTACTAAATGGTATTGGTGCGGTTATTGGCAAAATGAAAAAGCGCAAGGGCGGTACCATTATTAACCTGAGCTCCATTGCTGGTATCAAAGGCTTTCCTAATCATATGGCCTACTGCGGCACCAAGTTTGCGGTTCATGGCTTGTCTGAAACACTGCGTGAAGAAGTTGCGGACGACAATGTCAGAGTGATTACCGTTGCTCCCGGTGCAGTAGAAACTGAGCTGCTGAGTCACACGACATCCGGTGATATCAAGGAAGGTTATGAAAGCTGGAAAGACAGCATGGGGGGGGTTATTCATCCAGAAGACATCGCCAGCTGTGTGAGCTTTGTTTACAACCAGCCACAAAATGTCTGTGTGCGTGAGATTGTTGTTTCGGCTACACGTCAGCAGCCATAGGGCTCAGAGCGTTGGTGTATTGATCTGCGTCCGCATTATCAGGATAAATACGGGTTGGCTCGTGCAGCTGCCACCCTGTGTTTATGGCGAACCAGAACAGACTGTCCAGATGAGTCAGTGGCAGTGTACCGCCGTCAATACCCAAATTGGGTCCTCTGGCTCTGGATGAACGCTGCAATCCCCGATCGGTAAGGTTGTCTGTATCCGGGTTCAAATAGTCAGGGTCAAAGCTTTGATTTGGATGATCCGGATAAACCTCGTCAGGAAAACGGCCTGATTTGATATCCTGTACATAGCGGAATTTCGGGTCACACCAGTAACCACACTCAAGTGCAGCCCGGCTCAGCGACTCTGCCGGGAATTCCTGACCTATCTTTGCTTTCATGGCCTGCGTCTTCATTTTATAGGCACTGCCAAACAGATCAGCGGCAATCGTCGCCAGCTCTTCCTGCAACTGCTGCATCTGCAGTGTGTTTTTGTAATCCAGATGGTCGGTGTCATGGCGAACCTTCAGCCAGTTAATTACCAGCCCGTAAAAGGCTTTCCCTAGCTCAGTAATCCGCAATTCGCCCTTTCTTTCACTATCGGTTGTAAAATAGAATTCTCTCATACCAAAACTGGAGGAGGTTTGTTCAGCAAATGAGCGAACGTCAGCCCAGTCTCTCATCCCCACCGGGGCGGGTGCTATGTTTGGGTAATCCTGGCCACTCCACTCTCCCATCGTGCCGGGAAGACCCTGAAATCCAAAAAAGGGCGTTGGTACCCACTGTCTTTCATCTTCAGCATTATGAAATGAGCTTAATGTATCCGGTGCCTGAAAATTGTGTTGCCAGAGACGACCCGCATCTCTGGCAAACAGCCTGAGGCCCTCAAACGATGCCTGCACTGAGAGCCCTGCCACTCCTTCAGTTTCATAAGGGTAGTGGTGATACAGGCGGGTGTTTTTTTCATCATCAAAGACTTGCAGCAGTGCCGAACCATCTGGCTCCAGGGCAATGGCTGACAAGGTTTCATCAGGTAATCGACAGGCTTTGAGCTTATCAAGAGCATTGTTCAGACGATAGATGCCTCGTGGTTTCAGTAATGCGCTTTCAAGGCCCAGATGATCCTTATGGGTTCGAAAAAAATCCAGCTGTGGCTGCTCGCGGACAAAATCATGCCAGTCTTCTGTGGCGCCCCGTTGGCGTTTCAGGAACTTGAAACGGCGATACCCCTGAGGTACCTCTGTGGAAGGAAAAGCCAGACTGCGGCCGTAAATTTCAATATTCCTGCTGTTGATCAACTCTGCTTCCCAAAGCCTGGAAATTTCCGGAACAGTCTCTTTTGGATGTTTCCTGCCAAACTCAGCAATCTCATGGCGGAAACGTTCACAATAAAACCTGTCTGGACCCGGTGCACACCCAGCACCAACACCAAGGCCAATCAGATACCATGGATAGTAATGTCTTCCCTTATAAGCTACATCGTAGTAACGCTCAATAAACAGTGAGTCGCGATCATCAGCTGTTGCTGAAAGTTGCGCGAGCAGTTTTTTTTGCATGCCCGGAGTGACAACCCGGAGCACCTGTGCAGAATATTCAACCGGCAACCCGTTCTGATCTATTAACCTCATTAATTCCAGTGTTTGCTGCTCATCCCTTAAGGCGTCAGGGTGGTGCTCAAAATAGTTGACAACAGGTTGAAGTAACTGTGTTGCACAGGGCAAGGGTTTGTGACGCAGTTGTGTGACATATGCATGCTCGGCAGGGCGCAAGTTGACTGCTTTAAAAGTAGCGGGTGGCAGGGATTTAAAGAGTTGCAGAAACTCAGCAAACCAGTTGACATTCAAGGGGAATGTTCCGCCTAAATGCTCCTGCATACAATCAATGAGATGTTCAGGAACGGTTAGCTTGATCAGTGCGCTGCGGCGGGCTCTGGCCAGCTGACTGTCTTCCGCTTTGGACATGGCCACTGCCGATAGTGGCTGGCAGTTATGACGGTATAAAAGCAAGAGTGGTGTTGCGCCGCTGTTGTCTCTTTGGTTGGCCAGAGTCCTGGCGGGCAGATATTGAAACAACTGGTCATAGCGGGAAGGATAAGCATTCAGATGGGAAAAGTTGCGTAGACTGCCGCGGGAGTTCATGCCCGGAATGGCTGTCGCCATAAGGTGCAGAATATTACTGCCGTTATGAAACGTCTGGTTAAGAATATTGGCTGAAGAGGCTGGCAGCAAACGTTTAAACAGTTCCAACTGGCCCAATATAAAGGCACACACCAGCAGCTTTTCCCGCTCTTTATCATCCAGCTTTTCCACTTCTTCCAGAATCAGTTTTTCATGCCTTTGGGCATTCACTTCCAGCAAACAAAGCTGCAATGTAAAAATCTCTGAAGCCATTGCGGTGGTGATACTCTGGCAGAAATCCTGTGACGTTTGAGGTTTGCCATGCCTGACGTCTGGCGATTCGAAAATAGCTTTTATCAGATAAGGTGCTGCACCATCCGAAAGTTGTAGAGATTGATTGAGTTCTTTTAGAGAAAAGTAATATCTTTTCAGTTGACCCAGAAGCTCTCGGGCAGTTTTCTGCAGCTGCCAGCGGGGCAGGTATTTCTCCAATATTTCCATAAAGCCCGGATCAGGCTTAAACATAATTGTTGCGGCAAGATTGCCAAGAATGTTCAGCACTGCTTCATGACGTGTGTTATCCAGGAATTGTTTAAATAATTGGGGAGGTATCATTACCTTGGATTCGATCGGCTCGCCCTCAAGTCCCAGTCCTAAATCAGCCAGCGTTTGCAGAACGGAAATATTTTCAGGCAGGCAAGGATTCTCGACGAGGTAGCTGATCAGCTTTTGCAAAGACGGCAGATGGAATTTTACATCCTTTGCGACGAGATTCTGACTCATTCTATTAAGATCAAGACGGGCATTTTTTACCTGTTCTCGCAGCAATTTATGGTCATATGGAATATCAATATGACCTAATGCATTCTCAACAAGAGATATCCATTCACGACGCTGGTCGGCAGTGGTAGTGATGTGTCGCCGGTGTACAGAGCGAGCAGAGGGCGCATCCGATCGAGCTGTCTGGTTACTCAAGCCGGAAGTGGAAGCAGGAGTGGAAAAATCTGTTTCCGGAGCGGTCCGACTGGATAGGTTTAAGGGGGTATTGCAGGGCATCCGTGGCAGCATAATTAATTCCATTAATAACTAGTTTTCTGAAGTTTCCAAATCAATAGACCAGCAAAGGTTGATTTGGTTCAAAATTACCCGGAAAACATCACCAGCGGTGTGAACTTTGTTGACACCAGCCTCAAGATGTCTGTGTACGTGAGAGGGTTGCTTTTTGCTGCACGTTAAGCAGGTTCAGGGCTCAGAGGGTGGGTGTACTGATCTGCGCCGACCATAAAAATGCCATTATCAGGATATCCTTCAAATCAGTGGTTGCCGACGGGCAAGCCACTGGATTTTGTTGGTAGGTGGCGTGTTAGTTGTTGGTCAATCTGGACAGGATGAGCTTTAAGGTTTCTTTGATTTCCACATTGTCAGCTTTCAACTCTGCGTTGTCAGCTTTCAACTCTGCGTTGTCAGCTTTCAACTCTGCGTTGTCAGCTTTCAACTCTGCGACGTCTGATTGCAGTGCAGCAATATCTTTGCCTTGCTGGTCAAAGCGTTTGTCTATATGAGCGAACCCCCGGTGCATTTCAGCACGGGTTTTACTGGCGTAGCTGACAATACCCGTCAGGGTATCTCGAATATGGTCAAGCTCTGTTTCGGGTGGTTGTTCAGCATTCAAGCTCATGCTGTACTCCTGACAAATTAATGAGAAGGACAGCATAGCAGACATTGAGAGATTGCTCAGAGACACCTAACACCGGGATGGCTCGTGCACTTGCCACCCCGTATGCAGGGCAAACCAAAACAAACTGTCCAGATGGGACAGCGGCAGGGTACCGGTGTTAATACCCAAATTGGATCCTCTGGCTCTGGATGAGCGTCGCAATCCCTGTTTGGTAAGGTTCTCTTTGCCTGCGTTCACTGAGTTCAAAAAGTCACGGTTAAAGCTTTTATCCGGATGATCCGGATAAACCTCATCAGGAAAACGGCCTGATTTGATATCCTGTACGTAGCGGAATTTCGGGTCACACCAGTAACCACACTCAAGTGCAGCCCGGGTCAGCGACTCTGCCGGGAATTCCTGATGTATCTTTGTTCTCACGGTCTCCGTCTTCATTTTATACGCACTGGCAAACAGATCAGCGGCAATCGTCACCAGCTCTTCCTGCAACTGGTTCATCTGCACGGTGTTTCTGTAATCCAGATGGCCGGTGTCGTGGCGAACCCTCAGCCAGTTAATCACCAGCCCGTAAAAGGCTTTCCCAAGCTCAGTAATCCGCAATTCACCCTGTCGCTCACAATCGGTTGTAAGATAGCGTTCTTTCATACCAAAGCTGGAGGAAGTTTGCTCAGCAAATGAGCGGATATCAGCCCAGTCTCTCATCCCAACCGGGGCCGGTGCTATGTTTGGGTAATCCTGGGCATTCCACTCTCCCATCGTGCCGGGAACGAATTGACATCCAAAAAAGGGTGTGGGTACCCAGAACCTTCCATCAGCGGCATTGTGAAATGAGCTTAATGTATCCGGTGCCTGAAAATTGTGTTGCCAGAGACGACCCGCATCTCTGGCAAAAAGCCTGAGGCCTTCAAACGATGCCTGCACTGAGAGCCCTGCCACTCCTTCCGTTTCATAAGGATAGTGGTGATACAGTTGGGAGTTTTTTTCATCATCAAAGACTTGTAGCAGTGCCGAACCATCTGGCTCCAGGGCAATGGTTGCCAGGGTTTCATCAGGTAATCTGCAGGCTTTGAGCTTATTCAGGGCATTGCTCAGACGATAGATGCCCCGTGGTTTCAGCAGTGTGCTTTCAAGGCCCAGCTCAGCTTTATGCGTTCGAAAAAAATCCAGTTGTGGCTGTTCACGGACAAAATCATGCCAGTCTTCTGTGGAACCAGGCTGTTGTTTCAGAAACTTGAAACGGCGATAACCCTGAGGTACCTCTGCGGAAGGAAAAGCCAGACTGCGACCGTAAATTTCAATATTCCCGCTGTTGATCAACTCCGCTTCCCAAAGCCCGGACATTTCCGGCACCGTCTCTTTTGGGTGTTTCCTGTTAAATTCAGCCACCTCCCGGAGGAAACATTCGCTATAAAACCTGTCTGGATTAAGTGCACACCCGGCACCAACCCCAAGGGCAATCAGATGCCATGGATAGAACTTATTGCGATAATATAGGTCGCAGCGCCGTTCAATAAACAGTGAGTCGCGATCATCAGGTGTTGCTGACAGGTGCTCAAGTAGTTTTTTTTGCATGTCCGGAGAGACAACCCGGAGCACCTGCGCAGCATATTCAACCGGTAACCCGTTCTGATGTATTAACCTGATTAATTCCAGTGTTTGCTGCTCATCCCGTAAAACGTCTGTGTGATGCTCAAAATAGTTGATAACAGGCTGAAGTGACTGTGTTGCACGGGGCGGGGGGGGGTGTCTTAGTTGTGCGCCGTATGAATACTCAGCAGAGCGCAAGCTGACTGCTTTGAAAGTAGACGGCGGCAGGGATTTAAACAGTTGCAGGAACTCAGTAAACCAGTTGACATTCAAAGGGCGTTTTCCGTCTAAATGTTCCTTCATACAATCAATGAGATGGCCAGAAGTGGTTAGCTTGATCAGAGCGCTGCGCCGGGTTCTGGCCAGTTGACTGTCATCCTTTCCGGATAGGTGTGTTGAGGCTAATTGCGCACAGTGATGTCGGTATAAAAGCAACAGCGGTGTTGCGCCGCTGTGGTCCTGTTGATTAGCCAGAATTCTGGCGGGCAGATATTCAAACAGCTGGTCATAACGGGGGAGATAAGCCTCCAGACAGTGATATCTGCATAATTCGCCGTTAGAGTAACTGCTCGGAAGTGCTGTCGCCATAAGGTGCAGAATATTACTGCCGTTATTAAATGTCTGATTAAGAATTGTGGGTAAGGCGCCTGCCAGCAACCGCTTGAAAAATTCCCGCTGGCCCAGGATAAAGGCACAGACCAGAAGCTGTTCCCGCTCCTGATGATCCAGCTTTTTCAGTGCTTCCAGAATCAGCTTTTCATGCCTTTGGGCATTCACCTCCAGCATACAAAGTTGCAATATGAAAAACTCTGAACCCAGTGCCGTGGTGATGGTCTGGCAGAAATCCTGTGACGTCTGAAGGTCGCCATGTCTGATGTCCAGTGATTCGAAAATAGCGGTTATCAGATAGGGCGCTGAGCCATCGGAAATCCGAAGAGATTGATTAATTTTTGTTAGACGAGGGCAACGTTGTTGTGCCATCTCACTCATAAGCTCCCGGGCTGTTTTCTGCAGTTGCCTCGGGGTCAGGTATCTGTCCAATATTGCCATAAAGTCCGGATCAGCCCTGCACATCATTGTTTTGGCAAGGTTGCCAAGAAGTCTCAGCACTGTTTCATGGCGTGTGTTACCCAAGAGTTGCTTTAGTAATTGGGGAGGTATATTGATTGTACAAATCATCCAATCAGCATCAAGTCCCAGCCCCAAATCAGCCAGCGTTTGCAGAACGGAAATATTTTCGGGAAGGGTAATATCGCTGACAAGGGTTTTGATCAGTGCTTGCAAGGAAGACAGATAGAATCTTTGATTGTCCCCGGGATGGTCCTTACTCAACCTTTTAAGATCATACTGGGCTTTATCTATCTGTTCTCGCAGCAATTTATTACCAAATGGAATGTCAATATTGCCTATTGCATTCTGAACCCGGGATACCCATTCACGACGCTGGTCGAGAGTGGAAGTGATGTGCCGCTGGTGTAAAGAGCAACCGGAGGACCCACCCGATCGAGCCGTTTGATTGCTCAAACCCGAAGTGGGCACATTAGAGGAAACATCTGTTTCCGGAACGGTGCGACTGAACAGGTTAAAGAGAGTAGCGCGGGACATCCATGGCAGCATCATTCATTCCATCAATAATTTGTTTTCTGAATTTTCTAAATCTTCAGACCAGCAAAGTTTGATTTGGTTCATAATCAT
Organism: Endozoicomonas sp. ISHI1; assembly: GCF_024606225.1. Lineage (GTDB taxonomy): Bacteria > Pseudomonadota > Gammaproteobacteria > Pseudomonadales > Endozoicomonadaceae > Endozoicomonas_A. The sequence goes on from NZ_JAGRPU010000004.1 coordinate 88,606, forward strand.
CCAGAAAACATCGCCAGCGGTGTGAACTTTGTTTACCAAATTGAGCGGAAAGCCCCGTACTTCTAGTTCGGGGATGGATAGCTCGCAGTCTGAAAGACTGCCTATGCAAAATACTTGCTGTATTTACAGCTTTCATTGTAAAATGTAAGCATGACTAAGCGAGCCTATAAATACCGATTCTATCCGACACCTGAGCAGAAAATACTTCTTGCTCAGTCGTTCGGTTGCGCTCGGTTTGTCTACAACAATACGCTTCGTTTTCGCACTGATGCCTACTACAAAGAAGGGCAATCCGTCCCACACTCTGAGGCAGAAAAACGGCTGGTTTCGCTTAAGAAAGAGTTTCCATTTCTGGCTGATGTTTCCAGCGTAATCCTGCAACAAACACTCAGGGATCAACAAGAAGCTTTCAAAAACTTTTGGGCTGGCAGAGCCAAATATCCAAAGTTCAAAAAAAGACATTCAAGACAAAGTATCCGGCTAACAAAGGCTGCATTTAGCATGAAGAGTGACCAGCTATTCATTGCCAAAAGCAAAGAGCCACTGAGTATCCGCTGGAGCAGAGAACTGTCTTCTGAGCCTTCCAGTATCTCCATCAGCAAAGATCGTGCAGGTCGGTACTTTGTTTCCATGCTGTGCGAGTTTGAAGCTAAACGGGGGCGCCCTAGCCCAATGCCTGTTTGTAACAAGACAGTGGGCATTGATTTAGGTTTGCATGATCTGTTCATCACTTCAGACGGTGAAAAATCCGGTAATCCAAGGCATACCAAACGTTACGAGCGAAAGCTTGCCTACCTCCAGTGTCAGATGTCAAAAAAGCAGAAAGGCAGCAGCAACAGAGCCAAAGCAAAGCTCAAGGTTGCCCGCCTTCATGCCAAGATCGCCGATTGCCGGATGGATGCCACTCACAAGGCATCCCGCAAACTGATTAACGAAAACCAAGTGGTTTGTGTAGAGTCTCTGAACGTGAAGGGCATGATTAAGAATCCAAAACTAGCGAAGCACATAGCCGATGCCAACTGGGGAGAATTTGTCCGACAGTTGCAGTACAAGGCGGAGTGGGCAGAAAGACAAGTTGTTGAGATCGACCGATTCTTTCCAAGCTCCAAGCGTTGCTCCGGTTGCGGGTTTGTTCATGAAAGTCTGCCGTTGTCTATTCGTGAATGGGAGTGCCCAGAGTGTAAAACCCATCACGACAGGGACATAAATGCAGCCATTAATATCAAAACCGCCGGGCTGGCGGGGTTAGCCTGTGGAGCGACTGGAACGGGGATGGCTGCGTAAGCAACCATCTAGGGAAGGCGTGTTGAAACAGGAAGCCTGTTAGGTGACTAACGGGAATCTCGCTCCTTCAGGGGCGAGAGGATGTCAAAAACAGCCTCTGAATGTCTGTTTGAGAGAGTGGCGTTCATGCTACACGTCAGCAGGCTCAAAGGGTTGGTGTATTGATCCACGCCGACCATAAAAATGCCATTATCTGGATATCAGCGCGATGGCTCTTGCACTTGCCACCCCGTATGCAGGGCAAACCAGAACAAACTGTCCAGATGGGGCAGCGGCAGGGTACCGCTGTTGACACCCAAATTGGGTCCTCTGGCTCTGGATGAGCGTCGAATTCCCTGATCGGTTAGGTTCTCTGTGTTTGGATTCAATTGGACACGCTCAAAGCTCTGATTTGGATGATCCGGATAAACCTCATCAGGAAAACGGCCCGACTTGATATCCTGCACATAGCGGATTTTCGGGTCACACCAGTAACCGCACTCAAGAGCAGCACGGGTCAGCGACTCTGCCGGGAATTCCTGACCTATCTTTGCTTTCATGGCCTCTGGCGTCATTTTATAAGCACTACCCAACAGATCAGCGGCAATCGTCACCAGCTCATCCTGCAACTGGTTCATCTGCGCGGTGTTTGTGTAATCCAGACGGTCGATGTCATGACGAACCCTCAGCCAGTTAATGACCAGCCCGTAAAAGGCTTTTCCAAGTTCAGTAATCCGTAATTCGTCCTGCCGCTCACAATGGGTTATAAAGTAGGATGTTGTCGAACCAAAACTGTAGGAGGTTTGCTCTGCAAATGAGCGGACATCTGCCCAGTCTCTCATCCCCACCGGGGCAGGTGCTATGTTCGGGTAATCCTGGGCATTCCACTCTCCCATGGTGCCGGGAACAGTCTGATTAGCAAAAAAAGGCGTGGGTAGCCAGGCTCTCCCTTCGGCAGTGTCATGGAATGAGCTTAATGTATCCGGTGCCTGAAAATTGTGTTGCCAGAGACGACCTGCATCTCTGGCAAACAGCCTGAGGCCTTCAAACGATGCCTGCTCTGAGAGACCGGCCACGCCTTCCGTCTCATAAGGATAGTGGTGATAAAGGCGGGTATTTTTTTCATCGTCAAAGACTTGTAGCAGTGCCGAACCATCAGGCTCCAGGGCAATGCTTGCCAGGGTTTCATCGGGTAATTGACAGGCTTTGAGCTTATCCAGGGCATGGGGCAGACGATAGATACCCCGTGGTTTAAGCAGTGCGCTTTCAAGGCCCAGCTGATCCTTATGGTTTCGAAAAAAATCCAGCTGTGGCTGCTCGCGGATGAAGTCATGCCAGTTTTCTGTGGAACCAGTTTGTTGTTTCAGGAACTTGAAACGGCGATACCCTTGAGGTACCTCTGTGGAAGGAAAAGCCAGACTGCGACCGTAAATTTCAATATTCCTGCTATTGATCAACTCTGCTTCCCAAAGCCAGGACATTCCCGGAACAGTCTCTTTTGGATGTTTCCTGTCAAATTCAGCCACCTCCCGGAGGAAACGTTCACAATAAAACCTGTCTGGATTAAGTGCACAACCGGCACCAACCCCAAGGCCAATCAGATGCCATGGATAGTAACGTTTCCCCTCGTAGATCACGTCGTAGCATCGTTCAATAAACAGTGAGTCGCGATCATCAGGCGTTGCTGACAGGTGCTCAAGTAGTTTTTTTTGTATGCCCGGAGTGACAACCCGGAGCACTTGCGCAGAGTATTCAACCGGCAACCCTTTCTGATGTATTAACCTTATCAGTTCCAGTGTTTGCTGCTCATCCCTTAAAACGTCAGGGTGAAGCTCAAAATAGTTGATAACGGGCTGAAGTAACCGTGTTGCACGGGTCGAGGGTTTGTGTCTCAGGTAGTCGTGGTATGAACACTCAGCAGAGCGCAAGCTGATTGCTTTAAAAGTGGATGGCGGCAAGGATTTGAAGAGTTGCAGGAACTCAGCAAACCAGTTGACATTCAAAGGGAATTTTCCGTCTAAATGATTCTGCATACAACTCATCAGATGCTCAGAAGCGGTTAGCTTGAGCAGGGCGCTGCGTTGGGCTCTGGCCAGTTGACAGTCTTCCGCTTTGGAGATGCTCGCTGATGCTAATTGCTCGCAATGATGTCGGTATAACAGCAACAGCGGTGTTGCGCCGCTGTTGTCCTGTTGATTGGCCAGAGTCCCGGCGGGCAAGTACTGAAACAACTCGTCATAGCGAGGGGTATAAGCTTTCAGCCAGGAAGAATTGCATGCCTCTCCGTGAGCTTTCATGCTTGGCAGTGCTGTCACCATAAGGTGCAAGATATTACCGCCGTTATTAAACTGATGCCCAAGTATTGTGGGAGAGGAGCCCGCCAGCAACCGCTTAAACAGTTCCCACTGGCCTAATACAAAGGCAGATACCAGAAGCTGTTCCCGCTCCTTATCATCCAGCTTTTTCAGTTCTTTCAGAATCAGTTTTTCATGCCTTTGTAGATTAACTTCCAGTGTAGAAAGCTGAAATGTAAAAAACTCTGAAGCCAGTGCAGTGGTGATTCCCTGAAGGAAATCCTGTGACGCCTCTGGGTTGCCATGCCTGATGCCCAGTGATTCGAAAATAGCTGTGATCAGATACGGTGCTGAACCCTCCGAAAGTCGCAGAGATTTATTGAGTTGCTCAAGAAATATGTGATGTTTTTTCAGCTCACTCAAAAGCTCATGGGCAACTTCCTTTAGGTACATACGAGGCAGATATGTTTCCAGAATTTCCATAAAGCCCGGATCAGCCTGAAACATCATTCTTTTGGCATCCTTGTCAAGAATCTTCTGCACGGTTTCAAGGCGTGTGTTAGCAAAGAGTTGTTTTAATAATTGGGAGGGGATCTGTATTTTATAATTCATCGACACCCCCTCAAGTCCCAGCCCCAAATCAGCCAGGGTTTGCAGAACGGAAGTATTTTCAGGAAGTCCAGGCTCCTCGGCGAGGTAGTTGACCAGTTTTTGCAGGGACTGTAGATAGAGTTTTTCATCCTCCCCAGGACGGTTGTGACTCATCCTGTTAAGATCATACTGGGCATTTTCTACAAATTTTTGAAATTTTTTATTGCCAAATGGAACATCAATTTTGCCCAGTGCATCCTGAACATGGGATATCCATTCACGACGCTGGTCACGAGTGGAAGTGATGTGTCGCTGCTGTAAAGAGTAACCAGAGAGCCCACCCGATCGAGCTGTCTGGTTGCTCAAGCCCAAAGTGGACGCAGGGGGGGAAACCACTGTTTCCGGTTCGGTCCAGCCGGGCAGGTTTAAGGGTGGAGTATTGGTCATCCGTGGCGGCATAATTTATTCCCTCAATAATTTGGTTTTTTGAAACGCCTGAATGAATAGACCGCTAAAGGTTGATTTCGTTCAAAAAGTGGAAAATCATGCCCGATCCCGGGAGTTTGATGGAGGTTAAGCCCTGACTGGCTGAAAAAACCATGGATGTGGTAGTCTCTGCCCTTATTTAACGTTAATCAGACAGACAGATTATTAATGAGTGATTCTGTAGACCCCAATGAGCTGAACAAAGCCAAACTCAACCTGGAAACCGCAAAAATTGCCTGGGAAGACCTTCAGCGCTACTTTGCTTCCGGCCACCTTCTGGCGGTTGCTCCGGATCTGGATATTGTTGCCGTCGCTCACAGCATCTCCATTGATGATAAAGCGACAGTAGAAGTCTGGTTGAATGAAAAAAAACTGGGACCGGTCAGTGACGATCAGGCCAGAAACTGGCATGAGCAAAAAGCGGATTTATGGGCCGTGGTGGTGCGACCGTGGGTGCTCGTTCAGGATAGAAACTGAGTGATATGCTGAAGATTTCCAATACCGTTACGATTCCCTCCGATGACATTGAGTTTAATTTTGTCCGTGCCCAGGGGGCGGGGGGACAGAACGTGAATAAAGTTTCTTCGGCGGTCCACTTAAGGTTTGATATCAGAGCTTCTTCCCTTCCTGACTTTTATAAAGAACGGCTTCTGACTTTCAATGACCAGAGGATTTCTTCCGAAGGCGTCATTGTGATCAAGGCACAGTCGTTCAGAACTCAGGAGAAAAATCGTCAGGATGCTCTGAATCGATTACTGGGTCTGATTCAAAAGGCGACGGTGGTGACTAAAAAAAGAAAAGCTACCAGGCCTACCCGTTCTTCGCAGAAAAAACGCATGGATCGAAAGCATCAGCGTGGTCAGACAAAAGCATTGAGGGGGCAGGTAAAAGGCTGGTAATGAGACAGCTCAGATAAACCGGACAACCATTCATTCCAATAGTTTACTGATCCCTTAACCGTCCTGTGGAAATCATTTGCGCATTCCACTCAGGAACTTTATCGCCACCCGATGACTCCAATGCAATCAGCCAGTGTGCTCGCAAAAATGAGCGACAGAGTGGATGTGGCGATACAGCTCGACTGGCACAAAGCCTATGAGGACAAAAAGGGAGATCCGCTCGGGCTGAATGAATGGAAATTTGAGGATGACCCGTTTGACGAATAGGGAGAGGCTGCCTGCCGATACCCCCAATAGATGAATCTACTTCCGCGCCCGCCCCGGACAATGGTGCTTGCGGAACAGTCGTTTTCAAAAAAAGCACTCAACTCACTCCGGTGAACAACCAATCAGAACCCCTTCAGGAAAAAGGTACTCAACTAACAGAGTTGTCAGATTTACTGTCAGAAACGGAACATTCCGTTGTGGAGAGTGTCTAGGCTTTATGAGTCATGGAATGCACAGGAACAGGAACAATGGATAGGCTTTCGACTTCGGACACATCCTCATTGAATCTTGTGTCGACAAAAGACGCTGGGGCCAGTGAGGATAAAACGGATAAGGCTGGCGCAAAATACAGTGTTGTGACACAGGATCATTGTTATATCAGACTTCCGCAGGAGCCTACTGATACAGCAACGACCAGAGGAAAAAAAGCTGTTCTGAAAAGAGTGGCAACTCCTTACGTCACCCCAGAGCCTCCTGCAAGAAAAGTATTGAAGTCTTCATCAACAGCCGGGAGCCTACCGGGTTGTAGCTACGGCAATGCCTGTCAGCTTCATCGAGTTGTACAGGAAGGTGGTGTTATAAAAGTCGAAACAGAAACTGTTTCCGGGAAACCAGGGCCTTCTTCATCCACAGCAGTTGGAAGCAATAAGCCAAGGGGCAAAAAAGCAAGACCATTTGAAGTAAGAAGGCAGATGAACAGGGATGCTGCTCGAAAATTTAGAGAAAATACAAAAATTCGCATGGAATACTTGCAAGAAGAAGCGGATAACCTTCGAATGCAAAATTTGCTTCTGACTGTTCAGAACATTGAACTGACAGACAAGATTTGCAATACGGAGGAAGAAAATCGGATTTTAAGTCAATTAGTCTCAGAGAAGGAATCTGTATCTAAGAAAACTGAATTTGTTCCAGGTTACTTCGAACTGGATGATCAAGGAATATTTGATACCGATGATGATGCCAGCTAAGTTCCTGCTGCATGTTTGACACCTTCTCAAAATAAGGGGTTCTGAACTCATTCGATAAATCCCCAACCAAGGACAACCGGGTGAAAGTGCGGAAACATGGCCGGTTATCGAATGAGCGTAAAACCCCGTACTTCCGGGAGGCTGAACGAGAATAGCACCCGTCCGGGCTCCAGGGTGATCAGGCGTGATGAACGACCGGCAGTCAGGCAAGGGCCAAAGACCCGGCAGGCAGGAAACAACAGGACAAGACCTCTGCAGCCACCCGGAGTGATTCGCAGTCTTGTCAGATCAGGCAAACCATTAAAGCCAGAAGTCTGGGCATCACTGGAACACTATGCCCATACTGGCCAGCTCACTGCCAACCCTCATTCAGCCACCATCTGTGATCAATGAACTGAACTTTGACGCAGCGATGAAGGCATTGAATCATTTTCAGGGGCTGGAAGAAAAAGAACTTGAAATGCTGGAACTTTATCGCCATCAGATGACTCCAACACAATTCGCCACAGTGCTAAAAAAAATGAGCGATAGAGTGGATGTGGCGACACAACTCGAATGGCACAAAGCCTGTAAGGATAAAAGAGCGATCCGCTCGGGCTGAATGAATGGCTATTTGAGGATGATCCATTGGGCGAATAGAGAGATATTTCATGCCGTTACCCCCAACAGATGGGTCTACACCCCCACCCCCGGACAATGGCGCTTTGGCAAGCAGTGCTTCTCAAGAAGAGGGCTCTCAAAAAAAAGGTGCTCAACAACCAAAAAGAAAGCGCACCCGGGCAGGACGTCAGGCTGAGCCGACAGCGGGTGCCTCCAATATACCTCAGCATCAACAGAGTCCTGAACATCCATCACCAAAACTAAGGCGTGTTGATCAGGATCGCTGGAGTGTGGTCTCAGCCAGTGAGAGTCTGAACCCTGCCGCCACTCAGACGGACCCGGCTCCGATAGAGGAGACGATTGAATCCATGGAAGATGAAGATTCTGAAGACGCCACAGACATTCCCCCTGAGGTGCTCTCGGTGTTGGTACCAAGGCATCAGGGCATATTACAGAGACACTTTAGCGGTGAAAATCCAGATACCGCTGAACGTGCGGGAAGGGTGGTCCAAAGTGCTAAAAAACTGCTGAAAACCCTCCGGATAAGAAAGATCGGATTTTCTTACAACAGGGACAAGCCGCCATTGCCCACCCTTTTTGCCAGGATGAAAGTGTTTAGCATTATTAGTCAGGCTGAGCTTTTCACAAGCTATTTTGACAAAGCCACGGTGTTCTTCTCGGCGGTCAATACGGATCAAATTAAAAACACCGGCTGCCTTTCCAGTATGTTAGAAACGCCACCCCAATTAGAGCGCTTTGCAAGACTGTCTGATGAAGAGATCAGGGGCATTGCCGCTCATCCATTCCTGAAACAGATTGCTTCCATGTCCTCTAGCAGAGGCTTCCCGACGGAGCAGCAAGTGATGGCCTTTATGACCATGGCTTGCCTGAAAGTGGGCTGGCAGCCGGGCAACGACGAAGCCGTTCAGGGCAATCCGGTCGACCAGAAGCTGCTGGTGCATATTTCCTCCATGCACAGTGGCAGGGGATTCCCGAAAAAGGAAAAAGTGGAGGCCTTCCTCAGTATGCCCTGTCTGAAGGTGGGCTGGCAGCCGGGGCTTGATGAGGCCGTTCAAAACAACCCGATTGACCGGGACCTGCTCGTGCACATTTCCTCCATGTGCAACGGCAAGGGATTTCCGGGCAAGGAACAACTAGAGGCCTTCCTCAGCATGCCTTGTCTGAAAGTGGGCTGGACGGAGGGCTGCGATGAAGCTGTTCAAAACAACCGGATCGATCGAGAACTGCTCATGCGCATTGCTTCCATGAACTCTGGCAAAGGTATCCCGACAGAAGGACAAGTGAAAGCCTTTGTCACCATGCCTTGCCTGAAAGTGGGCTGGAAGCCGGGCCTTGATGAGGCCGTTAAAAACAACCCGATCGACCTTAAGCTGGCGATATGCATTGCCTCTATGAATCATGGCAAAGGGTTCCCGCCGGAGGCACAAGTGAAAGCTTTCATCACCATGCCTTGCCTGAAAGTGGGCTGGCGGCCGGGCCTTGATGAGGCCGTTAAAGACAACCCGATCGACCATAAGCTGCTCAGGAGTATTGCCTCTATAAACCATTCCAAAGGGTTACCGAAAGAAGCACAGGTAAAAGCCTTCATGTCGATGCTTTGCCTCAGGGTAGATTGGCAGCCGGGCAATGATAGGGCGTTACAAGACAACCCGATTGACCGGGAACTGATCACTCACATCGCCTCCATAAATCATGGCAAAGGCTTCCCGACGAAGAAGGAGGTAGAAGCCTTTATCTCTATGCTCTGCCTGAGAGAGGGCTGGCAGCCGGGCCTTGATGAAGCCGTTCAAAACAACCCGGTCAACCGGGAACTGCTCATGCGCATTGCTTCCATGCGTCATGACAAAGGCTTCCCGACGAAGGAGCAGGTGGAAGCCTTTATCTCTATGTCCTGTCTGAAAGAGGGCTGGCAGCCGGGCCGGGACGAGGCCGTTAAAGACAAGCCCATCGACTGGGAACTGCTCAGGAACATTGCCTCCATGAACAATGGCAAAGGCTTCCCGACCAGGGAGCAGGTGGAAGCCTTTGTCTCTATGGCCTGCCTGAAAGAGGGTTGGCAGCCGGGCCGGGACGAGGCTGTTAAAGACAAGCCTATCGACAGGGAGCTGTTAGTGCACATTGCTTCCATGAATAATGGCAGAGGCTTCCCGACGAAGAGACAGGTGGAAGTCTTTATGTCTATGTCCTGTCTGAAAGAGGGCTGGAGGAAGGGTTTCGATGAAGCCGTTCAGAACAACCCCATCAACCGGGAGCTGCTCATTTATATTGCCAGCATATGTAATAGTAGAGGCTTCCCGGTGGAGGCGAAGGTAATCGCTTTTGTTCAGTGGTTGCCTGTGAAGAACAAGAAACATTGCCTGAAGATGGCCAGCAGGGTGTTTGCAGCTTCCGGATTGCCTGAACAAAAGGAGTTGGCTGCCAATGAGAGAAGCATCCGTCAATATCTTCCTGATCTTCCAGGGCTATCCACAGAGAGTGACGACGACATCAGTGATGGAGAGGATGAGCTGGAAGAAGACGATGCAATGAATACATTGCCGTTGTTCAGTTCAATCCCCCAAAAGTGGCGTATGACGATTGGGGAGACCCTAAAAGCCCTGGCGTTGTTCTGCTCTGCTCCTCCAAAGTGGCGCATGACCATTGCGGAACTTGAACAATACCTGACCGCTTTCACAGATGACCGCAGTGAAAGAACGCAGGTGCTTTATGCCCTGGCATCGCTGATACCCATGCTCTTCCATCATGGTGGCGCGGGCGCACGCTTATGGCTGGCAAGACATCATGAAAACCAGCAAGACCAGAACGTACTGGCCAGGGCGCTCTCAATTTACGCTCCTCTGGATAACGTTAAGTTTGCCCTGACGCAGCTGCCTGAATCCGAGTGTCTGGATTACATTACACTGTGCAGAAAGCTGAATCCTGCCCCGAACAAACTGCAATGGGTGGCATTGGAGCCACTGAGGCAAAAACTGAATCAGCGATGTTCTCTGACACTGAGTAAAGCCAGGGTGTTGGAGATTCTCTGGTCGCAGCCAGAGGCTAAACGCTCAGGGTACGTAGAAAAGCTCGACAGCTTCTTCGAAACGGTGCCTTCTGTCCGCCAACTGTACTTGATACACCAGACATTCAAGCCGCAAAAAATGCAGGATTTCCTGGAAGCCTGTATTGCCCGGCAGAGCACTCACACCCTCAATGTAAAACAACAGGAGCTGCTACTGGAAGGGCTGCTGCTGGCACACTATTACCTGACTGACCACGAACAGATACCGGATCTATGCTTTTCATCGCAGGAGGCCAGTGCCGATGGCAAAGGAGTCATTATCAACGGTGATGCGCTCATGCCGGGACAAAAGCGGCTGTGGTACTTTATCGTTGCCCTGCTGATTGAGCTTGAACAGGCGCCAGAATATAAGTTTGAAAAGAACCGGCTGACGGTGCTTTCTAACGACAGAAGCATTGTATTGCCAAAACCGGAATTCAGTCTCGTGGGTAACGGTTTTATGATCAAAAACTGGTCGTTGGAACAGCTAAGAACATTTTTCGAGGCCAAAGACTTCACCGAACAGTGGTACAAGCCTCCACAGGATGAGCGGGAACTCTATGTCATCCAGCGAGATGAGAGACTGCCACGCAATAGCGCAAGCGTCCGTGAGACCCTTAATGAAAAAGCGAAGCCGCTGGCACCCAGTGCCATTCTCAGCATTATCAAGTCAGGCTTGCCATTAAAACCCGCAGTCTGGGCGTCACTGGAGCACTACGCCAATCTTGGTCAGCTCACCACCCGATTGTGCAGGGCGTTGGCTCCGGTGATTCAACGGCAGATGGAAGAGGCTCCGGATAGCGTAAAAAACGCCGTCACCGCAAGACTGACAGAAGGTGCAGATGAGGCCGTTGTCAGCCAGAGTTATTTTGCAACGGCGATGGACGCGGTGATAGACGCATTGAATCGTTTTCAGGTGCTGGAGGAAACAGAACTTGAAATGCTGGAACTTTTTCGCCACCAGATGAGTCCAAACCAACTCGCCACAGTGCTCCAAAAAATGAGCGATAGGGTTGATTTGGTAACACAGCTCGACTGGTACAAAGCCTATGAGGGTAAAAAGCAAGATTTGCTTGGGCTGAATGAATGGCTATTTGAGGATGACCCACTGGACGAATAGGGAGAGTTTACGTGCCATTACCCCCAATAGATGGATCTACGCCGCCACCTTTGGACGATGGGGCTTCGGTGAGTAATGGTTCTCAAAAAGAGGGCTCTCAAAAAAAAGGCGCTCAAAAACCAAAAAGAAAGCACACCCGGACAGGGCGTCAGGCTGAACCGGCAGCCAGTGCCTCCAATATATTGCAGCATCAACAGGCCTTTGAACCATCTCACATTCCCCCCATAAAGCTACGGCGTGTTGATGAGGGTCTCTGGCGTGTGGTCTCTTCCTTCGCAGTTCAGTCCACACAAGATCCATTGGAAACTGAATCGGTTATAACGGCTGACGAAGAGCCTCAGCCAATGGCTGTAATCGAACCGGAATCAGAAACTCCACCACCCGCCAGTGACAGTATGACCCCTGTCACCGGTGAAATAGAAGATGAAGATTTTGAAGACGCTTCAGAAATCCCTCCTGAAATTCTCTCGGTGTTTTCACCCAAACATCAGGCAGTGTTGAAGAACCACTACAACGATAGCAACCCGGATACAGCCCAGGCTGTGAGAAGCGTGGTCCAAAGTGCCAAAAAACTGCTGAAAACCCTCCGCAGGAGAAAGATCGGATTATCCTACAACAGAAGTAACCCTCCATTTCCCACCCTTTTTGCCAAATTGGAAACATTGAGTGTTATTAAGCAAGCTGAGCTTCTCTCAGCGTTTTTTGCCAAGGCGACGGTCTTCTTTTCGGCGGTCAATACGGATCAAATTAAAAACACCGGCTGTCTCTCAAGCATGTTGAGATGGCCGCGTCATATAGAGCGCTTTGCAAATAAAAATGATCATGAGATTCAAGCTGTTGCCGGACATCCATTCCTGAAACAGATTTCTTCTATGCGCAATAACAGAGGCTTCCCGACCATAGGCGAAGTGGATGACTTTATGAACATCGCTTGCCTGAAAAAAGGCTGGCAACCAGGCAACGATGAGGCCGTTCAGGACAACCCCATCGACCGGGAGCTGCTCGTGCACATTTCCTCCATGAATAATGGCAAAGGGTTCCCGACAGAGGAACAAGTGAAAGCCTTCATCACCATGCCCTGCCTGAGAGAAGGCTGGCAACCGGGCAATGATGAAGAGGTTCAAAACAACCCGATTAACCGGAGGCTGCTCAGGCATGTCGCTTCCATGAACAATAGCAGACGTTTTCCGTCAGAGCCTCAGGTGAAAGCCTTCATCACCATTCCTTGCCTGAAAATGGATTGGCAGCCGGGCCTCGACGAGGCGGTTAAAGACAAACCGATCGATTGGGAACTGGTTGCGCATATTGCCTCTATGAACAGTGGCAGAGGCTTCCCTGCGAAGGAGCAGTTAGAAGCCTTCATGAACATGCCTTGCCTGAAAGAGGGCTGGGAACCCGGCCATGACGAAGCCGTTCGTGGCAAACCGATCAACCGGGAACTGCTCATACGCATTTCCTCCATGAATAATGGCAAAGGATTTCCGACAAAAGAGCAAGTGGAGGCGTTTCTTAGCATGCTTTGCCTGAGAGAGGGCTGGCAGCCGGGTAATGACGAGGCCGTTAAAGACAGCCCGATCGACTGGGGGCTAGTGAAGAATATTGCTTCTATGAATAATGGCAAAGGTTTCCCGAAAGAAGCGAAAGTGAAAGCGTTCATCTCTATGATTTGCCTGAGAGAGGGCTGGCGGCCGGACCGCGACAGGGCGGTTAAAGACAATCCGGTCGACCGAAAGCTGCTCATGCATATTACCACCATGCATTGTGGCAGAGACTTCCCGACGCAAGAGCAAGTAAAAGCCTTCATCACCATACCTTGCCTGAAAGAGGGCTGGAAGCCGGGCCTTGATGAGGCTGTTAAAGACAACCCAATCGACTGGGAGCTGATTAAGAACATTGCCTCCATGCATAATGGCAGAGGTTTTCCGACAGGGCCGGAAGTGAAAGCGTTTGTGAGTATGCCTTGTCTTAAAGTGGGCTGGCAGTCGGGCAATGACGAGGCCGTTAAAGGCAATCCGATCGACCGAATGCTGCTAAGGCTCATTGCCTCCATGCATAATGGCAAAGGCTTCCCGACAGAGTCGGAATTAAAAACCTTCATGACCATGCCCTGCCTGAAAGTGGGTTGGCAGCCGGGCTGCGACGAGGCCGTTAAAGACAGCCCGATCAACCAGAAACTCTTCATGCTCATTGCCTCCATGAATAATGGCAAACGATTCCCAAATAAGGAGCAAGTGGAGTCTTTCCTGAACATGCCTTGCCTGAAAAAAGGCTGGCAAGAGGGTCGTGACGAGGCTGTTAAAGACAACCTGATCGACTGGGAGCTGGTCATGCATATTGCCTCCATAAATGCCAGCAGAGGTTTCCCGAAAGAGTGGCAAGTGAAAGCCTTCATCACTATGCCTTGCCTGAAAGTGGGTTGGCAGCCGGGCTGCGACGAGGCCGTTAAAGACAGCCCGATCGACCGGAAACTATTCATGCACATCATCTACATGAATTATCGTCTGGGCTTCCCGACCAGGGAGCAAGTGAAAGCCTTCATTACTATGCCCTGCCTGAAAGAGGGCTGGCAGCCAGGTCAGGATGCTGCTGTTAAAGACAAACCAGTCCACCGGGAGCTGCTTGGACACGTTGCCGCCATGTATTATGGTAAAGGCTTCCCGGTAGAGGCGGACGTAATAGCCTTTGTTCAATGGCTGCCCCGGGGTGACAAGAAGCTTTTCCTGAAGATGGCCAGCCGAGTGTTATGCAAGTCCGGGTTACCCGGGCATAGGGAGTTGGCAGCCAATGAGAGGTTATTTCGCTTACGCCTTCCAGATCTTCTGGAACTCTCCGGAGACATTGACTACGACATTGATGACTCCGATGATGAGCAGGAAGAAGACGATGCAATGAACTCATTGCCGCTGTTCAGTTCGGCTCCTAAAAAGTGGCGTATAACCATTGCACAGACCATGAAAGTCCTGGCGCTGTTCTGTTCTGCTCCTAACAAATGGCGTATGACGATGGCAGAGTTTGAACAATACCTGACCGCTTTCACAAACGCCCACAATGAAAGAACCCAAGTACTTTCTGCGCTGAGATCGTTGATACCGACGCTTTACAACCATGGTGGCGCAGGCGTACATTTCTGGCTGAAAAGGAAAAATGAAAAACCGCAAGACCAAGACTTGCTCACTAAGGCACTCTCCCTTTCCGCCCCCTTGGAAACCATAAAGCTTGCCCTGACGAAGCTTCCTGAACCCGAGTGTCTGGAGTACATCAGAGTGTGCAAAAACCTGAGTCCTGCCCCGAACAAAGAGCAATGGGAGGCATTGAAGCCACTTCGGGAAAGACTTGGTCAGCGATACCCCCTGAAACGAAGTAAAGCAATGATGCTGGAGCTTATCTGGTTGCAGCCAGAGGCCAAGCGCTCAGACTTTGCCCAAAAGCTCGACAGCTTCTTCGACACTGTCCCCGGGACTCACCAACTGTACCGGATACACCAGACATTCAAGCCACAAAAAATGCAGGATTTTCTGGAGGCCTGTATTGCCCGACAGACCTCCAATGCCCTTCAGGTAAAAGAACAGGAGCTTATATTGGAAGGGCTGCTGCTGGCACACCATTACCTGACTGACCACCAACAGATACCGAACCTTTGCTTTTCATCGCAGGTGGCCGGCACCGGTGGCAAAGGGGTGGTTATCAAAGGTGATGCGGTCATGGAAGGACAGAAGCGGCTGTGGCTCTTTATAGCCGCCATGCTGATTGAGCTTGAACAGGTACCTGAGTATAAGTTTGAAAAGCAACAGCTGACGATACTTTCCGGTAGTGGAACCATGACATTGCCAAAACCGGAATTCAGTCTCATCGGTAACGGTTTTATGATCAAGAACTGGTCGCTGGAGCAGCTAAACGCTTTTTTCGAGGCCACCGACTTCACTGAGCGTTGGTATAAACATCCTCAGGACGAGCGAGAACTCTATTTAGTCAGGCGTGATGAGCGACTGGCTGGCAATCGGGCAGGAGTCAATGAGACCGGACAGGATGGGAATCAGAAGTTGCTGCCACCCGGAGTCATCCTCAGTCTTATCAATTCAGGCAAGTCATTAAAACCCACAGTCTGGTCGTCACTGGAGCACTACGCCAATAATGGCCAACTCACCGCCCGATTATGCAGGGCGCTCGCTCCGGTCATTGAAAATCAGGCGGTTATCGTCCCGGATACCGTTAAAAACACCGTCACCGCAATGCTGGCAGAGTTGGATACAGAAGAGGCAATCCTCATTCAGCCAACTCCTGTAATAAACGAGTTGACCTTTAAAGCTGCGATGGACGCATTGAATCGTTTTCAGGTGCTGGAAGAAACAGAGCTTGAAATGCTGGAACTTTATCGCCCCCAGATGACTCCAATGCAACTCGCCACAGTGCTCAAAAAAATGAGCGACAGGGTGGATTTGCTGACACAGCTCGAATGGCACAAAGCCTATGAGAGTAAAAAGCAAGATTTGCCCGGTCTGAATGAATGGCTACTTGAGGATGAACTGTTTGATGTATAGGGAGAGGCTGCATGCCGTTACTGCCAATAGATGGATCTTCGCCGCCACCCCCGGACAGTGGGGCCTCGGTGAGGAATGGCTCTCAAAAACCAAAAAGAAAGCGCACCCGGACAGGGCGTCAGGCTGAACCGGTAACCGGTGCCTCCAATATACCGCAGCATCAACAGACCCCTGAACAGCCATCGCCCATTCCAGCCATTAAGCTAAGGCGAGTTGATGGAGAGCATTGGCGTGTGGTCTCTCCAATGGCCACTGAACCGGAATTGGAAAATCCACCACCCGTCAGTGAGAGCATGACCCCTGTCACCAGTGACATGGAAGATGAAGATTCTGAAGACGCCACAGACATTCCCCCTGAGGTGCTCTCGGTGTTGGTACCAAGGCATCAGGGCATATTACAGAGACACTTTAGCGGTGAAAATCCAGATACCGCTGAACGTGCGAGAAGGGTGGTCCAAAGTGCTAAAAAACTACTAAAAACCCTCCGGGTAAGAAAGATCGGATTCTCTTACAACCGGGACAAGCCGCCATTGCCCACCCTTTTTGCCAGGATGAAAGTGTTTAGCATTATTAGTCAGGCTGAGCTTTTCACAAGCTATTTTGACAAAGCCACGGTGTTCTTCTCGGCAGTCAATACGGATCAAATTAAAAACACCGGCTGCCTTTCCAGTATGTTAGAAACGCCACCCCAATTAGAGCGTTTTGCAAGACAAACTGATCAAGAGATCAGGGCCATTGCCGCTCACCCATTCCTGAAACACATTGCTTCCATGTCCGCTAGCAGAGGCTTCCCGACGGAGAAGCAAGTGAAAGCCTTTATGACCATGGCTTGCCTGAAAGTCGGCTGGCAACCGGGCAACGACGAAGCCGTTCAGGGTAATCCGGTCGACCAGAGGCTGCTGGCGCATATTTCCTCCATGAACAGTGGCAGGGGATTCCCGAAAAAGGAAAAAGTGGAGGCCTTCCTCAGTATGCCCTGCCTGAAAGTGGGCTGGCAGCGGGGGCTTGATGAGGCCGTTCAAAACAACCCGATTGACCGGGACCTGCTCGTGCACATTTCCTCCATGTGCAACGGCAGGGGATTTCCGGACAAGGAGCAACTAGAGGCCTTCCTCAGCATGCCTTGCCTGAAAGTGGGCTGGACGGAGGGCTGCGATGAAGCTGTTCAAAACAACCCCATCGACCGGGAGCTGCTCATACGCATTGCCTCCATGAACTCTGGCAAAGGTATCCCGACAGAAGGACAAGTGAAAGCCTTTGTTACCATGCCTTGCCTGAAAGTGGGCTGGCAGCCGGGCCTTGATGAGGCGGTTAAAAATAACCCGATCAACCTTAAGCAGGTGATATGCATTGCCTCTATGAATAACGGCAAAGGGTGCCCGCCGGAGGCACAAGTGAAAGCTTTCATAACCATGCCTTGCCTGAAAGTGGGCTGGCGGCCGGGTCTTGATGAGGCCGTTAAAGACAACCCGGTCGACCAGAAGCTGCTCAGGAACATTGCCTCCATAAACCGTCGCAAAGGGTTACCGACAGAAGCGCAGGTAAAAGCCTTCATGTCGATGCTTTGCCTCAGGGTAGATTGGCAGCCGGGCAATGACGAGGCAGTACGGGACAACCCGGTTGACCGGGAACTGCTCACTCACATCGCCTCCACAAATCATGGCAAAGGCTTTCCGAAGAAGAAGGACGTAGAAGCCTTTATCTCAATGCTCTGCCTGAGAAAGGGCTGGCAGCCGGGCCTTGATGAGGCCGTTAAGGATAATCCCATCGACCGGGAGCTACTCGGGCTCATCGTCTCCATAAATCATGACAAAGGCTTCCCGACGAAGAAGCAGGTGGAAGCCTTTATCTCTATGCCTTGCCTGAAAGAGGGCTGGCAGCCGGGCCTTGATGAGACCGTTAAAGACAGCCCGATCAATCGGAGACTGCTCAGGCATATTGCCTTGATGAATCATGGGAAAGGCTTCCCGACGAAGGAGCAGGTGGAAGCCTTTATCTCCATGCCCTGCCTGAAAGAGGGCTGGCAGCCGGGTCGGGACGAGGCCGTTAAAGATAAGCCCATCGACTGGGAACTGCTCATGCACATTGCTTCCATGAATAATGGTAGAGGCTTCCCGACGAAGGAGCAGGTGGAAGCCTTTATCTCCATGCCCTGCCTGAAAGAGGGCTGGAGCGAGGGTTGCGATGAAGCCGTTCAAAACAACCCGATCGACCGGGAACTGCTCATGCGCATTGCTTCTATGAATAGTGGCAAAGGCTTCCCGACCAGGGAACAGGTAGAAGCCTTTATCTCTATGCCCTGCCTGAAAGAGGGCTGGCAGCCGGGCCTTGATGAGACCGTTAAAGACAGCCCGATCAATCGGAGACTGCTCAAGCATATTGCCTCGATGAATAATCACAGAGGCTTCCCGACCAAGGAGCAGGTGGAAGCCTTTATCTCCATGCCCTGCCTGAAAGAGGGCTGGCAGCCGGGTCGGGACGAGGCCGTTAAAGATAAGCCCATCGACTGGGAACTGCTCATGCGCATTGCTTCCATGAATCATGGCAAAGGCTTCCCGACCAAAGAGCAGGTGGAAGCCTTTATCTCCATGCCCTGCCTGAAAGAGGGCTGGAGGGAGGGTTGCGATGAAGCCGTTCAAAACAACCCGATCGATCGGAAACTGCTCATGCGCATTGCTTCCATGAATGATGGTAATGGCTTCCCGACCAAGGAGCAGGTGGAAGCCTTTATCTCTATGCCCTGCCTGAAAGAGGGCTGGCAGCCGAACCTTGATGAGACCGTTAAAGACAGCCCGATCGATCAGAGACTGTTCGCGCATATTGCCTGCATAAGTTCTCGACAGGGCTTCCCGGCTGAGGCGGACTTAAAAGTGTTTGTTCAGTGGCTGCCAGTGAACAACAGGAAACATTGCCTGAAGATGACCAGCCGGGTGTTTAAAGGCTCCGGGCTGCCCGAACAAAGCCTGTTGACGGCGAACGAGAGAGCATTTCGCCCATATCTTCCCGATCTTCCGGAACTCGCTATAGAGAGTGACTGCGAGATCAGTGATTCCGATGATGAGTGGGAGGAAGACGATGCAATGAATGTATTGCCGTCGTTCAGTTCGGCTCCCAAAAAATGGCGTATGACGATTGAAGAAACCATGAAAGTCCTGGCGCTGTTCAGTTCAGCCTCCAGAGAGTGGCGCATGACGATAGCGGAATTTGAACAATACCTGACCGCTTTCACAAACGCCCGCAACGAAAGAATGCAGGTGCTTTATGCCCTGGCATCGTTGATACCCATGCTCTTCAATCATGGCGGCGCCGGTGTTCGCTTCTGGCTGGCGAGACATAATGAACACCAACAAGACCAGAACGTACTCAGCAAGGCGCTCTCAATTCCCGCCTCCCTGGATACTGTAAAATTTGCCCTGACGCAGCTGCCTGAATCCGAGTGTCTGGATTACATTACGTTGTGTAAAAACCTGAGCCCGGTTCCTGACAAAGCGCAATGGCAGGCACTGGAGCCACTGAGGCAAAAGCTCAAGCGGCAATTTATCCTGACACAAAGCAGTCGATGGACGGTAGAGATTATCTGCTCACAGCCAGAAGCTAAACGGCCGGGCTATGTTGAAAAGTTCGATAGTTTCTCCGAAACGGTTCCTTCCATCCGTCAACTGTACCGGATACACCAGGCATTGGGATGGCGGAAAATGCAAGGTTTCCTGGATGCCTGTATTGCCCGGCAGACTGCAAATTCCCTCAATCTGAAAGAACAGGAGCGGCTACTCGAAGGGCTGCTGCTGGCACACCATTACCTGACTGACCACGAACAGATACCGGATCTCTGCTTTTCATCCCGGGTGGCCAGTGCCGATGGCAAAGGGGTCATTATCAAGGGTGATGCGCTCATGCCGGGACAGAAGCGGCTGTGGTACTTTATCGCCGCTCTGCTGATTGAGCTTGAGCAGGTGCCAGAGTACAAGTTTGAAAGACAGCGGCTGACGGTGCTTTCTGGCGACGGAAGCATTGTATTGCCAAAACCGGAATTCAGTCTCGTCGGTCCCGGTTTTATGATTAAGAACTGGTCGCTGGCACAGCTGAACGTTTTTTTTGAGGCCACCGACTTCACCGAACGCTGGTATAAGCATCCTCAGGATGAGCGGGAAGTCTACGTGATCAGGCGTGATGAGCAAGTGGCTGTTCGGGCAAGGGCCAATGAGACCCGGCAGGCTGGAAATAATAGAGTAACGCCACTGCTGCCACCCGGAGTTATTCTCAGTCTTGTCAAGTCAGGCAAGCCACTAAAACCCGCAGTCTGGGCATCGCTGGAGCAGTACGCCAATAATGGCCAGCTCACCGCCCGATTATGCAGGGCATTAGCCCCAGTCATTCAAAGTCAGGCAGCTACCGTTCCGGATATCGTTAAAAACGCCGTCACCGCATCGCTGGCAGAGGTGGATGCGGCCACTCCCACTCAGCCATCTCCCGTGATCAACGAACTCACCTTTGAAGCAGCAATGGAGGCACTGAATCGTTTTCAGGTGCTGGCGGAAACAGAGCTTGAAATGCTGGAACTTTATCGCCCCCAGATGACTCCAATGCAACTCGCCGCGGTGATCAACAAAATGAGCGACAGAGTGGATGTGGCGACACAGCTCGAATGGCACAAAGCCTGTGAGGATAAAAAGAGGGATCCGCTCGGGCTGAATGAATGGCTATTTGAGGATGAACTGTTTGATGTATAGGGAGAGACTGCATGCCGTTACCGCCAGCAGATGGATCTACGCCGCCACCTTTGGTTTCCCGGTTAGCCTCTCGATTACCAGAGGCTCCAGCTCTTGATTAAATCCGCAACGAGCGCAACACTCGCTGTTATGGCTAAGGTTCATGGGAGCGAGTCAATAAACTACTCATAGGGATTCACTCCGTTTAAGGATACCAGTCTTCAGACATCATTTGCTCGTAAGACCACGGGCATTTGTCTGGATAGCTGCTGTTGTCCAGTTTTGGGCATTGGGCGGGTATATGAAGATTCATTTCCCAAATTGCGTCTTTTTTTCCTTCGGGATACGAGTTTTCTAATATATTCTCGATTCTTGGTTTTAAACAGGGATTTTTTCTTATTAGTTTATTGATGTTATTCCTTGATCTATATATGGTTTTTACCCACCCCTTAGGGAATCTCTCGGCGGCTATCGTATCCCTTAATACGGTCGTTTGGTAATCACATTTAAGAAGATGGGTTATCAAAGTGGATAGATAATTCTCAAGATTATCGACTTTAGCCTCTATACCCAACTCCAACTCCTCCAACAGATTTTCAAGGTCTAGCTGGTCAAATTGTTTGTTAGCCAGTAAGCCTACTTGCTCGGTCAACCATTTGTGATGGTCGGTTTCGTATAAGCTATTCATCGTTTTACCTCAACCGGATACCCTGTTAAAAAAATACCTCCATTGCCCTACCACTGTAGGCAACTAACAGAAAGGACGCAAAATGAATCACCAAAGCACAGATGCCTTTCACCTCGTTCCCGCGCTAGTATGTCACTTCAATGAGTTTGATGTGAACAATCTACGACATCAGTGATTTGGATGATGAGTGGGAGGAAGGCGATGCGGTGAACGCATTACCGCTCTTTAGCTCTTTCCCCCAGAAGTGGCGTATGACCATTGCGGAAAACATGAAAGTCTTGGCATTGTTCAGTACAGCCCCTCTAAAGTGGCGCATGACCATTGCGGAATTTGAACAATACCTGACCGCTTTCACAAACGCCCGTAATGAAAGACCTCAGGTGCTTTCCGCGTTGGCATCCTTGCTGCCGATATTACATAACCATGGTGGAGCTGGCGTACGTTTATGGCTGGCAAGACACAATGAAAGCCGACAAGACCAGAACTTACTCAACAAGGCACTCTCAATTCCCGCCCCTTTGAATATCGTAAAGTTTGCTCTGACTCAGCTGCCTGAATCTGAGAGTCTGGAGTACATTGAACTGTGCAAAAACCTCAGCCCCCCCCGAACAAAGCTCAGTGGGAGGCACTGGAACCACTGAGGCAAAAGCTCAACCGGCGATTTATCATGGCACGAAGTAGAAGATGGACGTTGGAGATTATCTGGTCGCAGCCAGAAGCCAAAAGCCCAGACTATATTGAACAGCTCGATAGCTTCTTCGAAACGGCTCCATCCATCCTCCAACTGTATCGTATACACCTGTCGTTCGGGCAGCAAAAAATGCAGGGTTTCCTGGATGCCTGTATTGCCCGGCAGACTGCAAATTCCCTCAATCTGAAAGAACAGGAGCGGCTACTCGAAGGGCTGCTGGTGGCACACCATTACCTGACTGACCACGAACAGATACCGGATCTATGTTTTTCATTGCAGATGGCCAGCAACGATGGCAAAGGGGTGATTATCAGGGGTGATGCGCTCATGTCGGGACAGAAGCGGCTGTGGTACTTTATCGCCGCTCTGCTGATTGAGCTTGAGCAGGTACCAGAATATAAGTTTGAAAAGCAACAGCTGACGATACTTTCTGGCAGTGGAACCATGACATTGCCAAAACCGGAATTCAGTCTCGTCGGGAACGGTTTTATGATCAAGAACTGGTCGCTGGAACAGCTGAACGCTTTTTTCGAGGCCACCGACTTCACTGAGCGTTGGTATAAACATCCTCAGGACGAGCGAGAACTCTATTTAGTCAGGCGTGAGCGACTGGCTGGCAATCGGGCAAGAGTCAATGAGACCGGACAGGATGGGAATCAGAAGTTGCTGCCACCCGGAGTCATCCTCAGTCTTATCAATTCAGGCAAGTCATTAAAACCCGCAGTCTGGTCGTCACTGGAGCACTACGCCAATAATGGTCAGCTCACCGCCCGATTATGCAGGGCGCTCGCTCCGGTCATTGAAAATCAGGCGGTTATCGTCCCGGATACCGTTAAAAACACCGTCACCGCAATGCTGGCAGAGTTGGATACAGAAGAGGCAATCCTCATTCAGCCAACTCCTGTAATAAACGAGTTGACCTTTAAAGCTGCGATGGACGCATTGAATCGTTTTGAGGTGTTAGAGGAAACAGAACTTGAAATGCTGCAGCCTTATCGCGACCAGATGACGCTCAACCAATTAGACAGTGTGATCCATAAAATGGGCCATAGTGTCGATCTGGAGACACAGCTCGATTGGCATATAACTTATGAGGACAAAAGCGAGGTCCGCTTGGACTCAATGAATTGAGGCCTGATTTATTCCATTGATTTACGCAGTTTTTTTATGGAATAGCTTGCAATAAATTTCACTCTCCATAGGATGAAAGCCCATGGGTATTGGAAACAAGAGACTCTCAGATTGATGATTAAAAGGTTTGCTTCTTTTATGGCCATTATCATGGCCTTCAGCTTCGTCTTTAATGTGCCGGTGGCTGATGCCAAAAAGTTTGGAGGGGGCAAGAGCTTTGGACGTTCCTATAATACGGCTCCCGCTCCCAAACAGCCGGCTGCAGCTCCTCAGCAGGGCAGCAAACAGACAGCGGCTCAAAGTTCTCGCAAAGGCCTGCTAGGTGGACTGTTAGGCGGCCTGCTGGCGGGTGGACTGATCGCAGCTCTGTTCGGTGGTGCCTTCAGTGGTCTGCAAGTGATGGATATTCTGATTATTGCTTTGCTGGCTTTTGTACTCTTTAAGGTATTCCGCAGTATGAACCGTGCCAAAGCCATGGCAGCCGGTCATCATGGTGGGAATGACGCTCACTTCACTCCGGAACAGTCAGGGCAGAATCAGACACCTTCTTCATTAGGACAACTGTTTGGTCAGAACAGGGAACAGCAGGAAGATTACTTTGGTCAGGCGGCCCAAACACCCCTGCCTCAAACCGGTTTTGGAACCAGTGATGTCCCCATGAATCTGCCAGAAGGTTTCAATCTGAGTGCTTTCATGAATGGTGCCAGAGACCATTACCGTAAGCTTCAGGAAGCCTGGAACAAGAATGACCTGGACACCATGCGAGAGTATTTGGAACCTGAACTGTTTTTGCAGCTAAAAGCAGAAAGGGCCTCTCTGGGTGGCGATCAGCATACCGAAGTGATGTTTGTGGATGCCGAGTTGGGCCGAGCTGATTACAATGACCGCGTTGCCGAGATCAGTGTGCGTTTTTCAGGTAAGTATCGCGATACCGTTGAGGGTGTCGAAGAAGATATTACCGATATCTGGCACCTGCAACGCAGCCTCAAAGAGCCCGATGCGCCCTGGCTGATTGTGGGAATTGAAACCTGATCGAATCGAAGGGAAAGGTGTTCTGCCTTTCCCTGATTCAGCTGTATCGTCTATAGGCTTCATGAAACGTACCCGAATGGTTTGTTTCACACAGGTAGGGTCGAGGAGTGCCATGCACTAGCAGCCTGTCGGACTTAAGGCTGTCCTACTGCGGTTGCAATAAATTGGTCTAAAAATTCCTGCTTCTTCGTCAAATAGCTCGCTATTCTCCTCAGAAGCAGAAATTTTTACCCTCAATTTCTTGCAATCCTCGCTACAGACGCTTAAGTCCGACAGGCTGCTAGCTGCTGGCGACCCCCTGACTATTGACCATGACCTGTTCATACTTTTGAGTCAGAACTTGCATTTTCTTGAGAATGGATTCAGTGGTGACAGAGATGGCTGTTGGCATGTAACGTCCCTCTTTATATTGCGTAAAACCTGATTTGGAAAAAAACCATTGTGCTTTAACCTTGGCGAGCAGTTTTCTGATTTCAGGAGTATTCACCGGGGACTGGTCGAGTTCATTCAGTGAGCTTTCGAACAGAGCCATGGATTCTTCAAAATCTCTCTCATAGTCGTCACCCACGCCCCAGGCCAAAGCCTGATAATACATGGCAATTCTCTGGCTGAGTGCGCGCTGTCGACCTGAAACGTTGATGAGCCTGGCTTTACTGGTGGCCGAGTGCTTTTCAATTAATGTGACCAGATCATTGCTGCTGTTGAATACAGTCAGAGCCTTTTGAATGAGTTCGGTAGCTGCTCCTCTGTCGGGTGTCGACAGTGCTATTTTTTTGTAGCTTTTCCAGTCTTTCTCAATGACTCTTAGCTGGTGTTTGATTTCATCGTTGGGCGCGTAATTTGATAAAGCGTGAAAATTATTTTCAAAGAGAATAATGCTTTTATAGAGCTGCTCTTTAGCTTCTTCTGAGTTAATGTCGGCCCCGATCATCAGGTAACTTTTAGCGACTCGCTGAGAAAGCATCCGTTGCAGACCGGATGTGTTGACCGCCTCGGCATCGTTTAAAGCGGCTGAAGTCACCCCTGAGTATGCCATTAAAAACACCGTTACGAAGCCCAGGTGCGTACAGCAACATAAAAGTGGGCGAAAGTCGGGAAGTATTCTGGAAATCTGCACTGTTTTGATCGCTCCTTGCGCTATTTCGGGTCATCCTGATGAGTTATGGATTCAACAGGTTGCGTTGCAAGGGGAAGTGCAGAATATATGCCAGAGCTGGGTAATTATGCGAAGTATTATGAGGAGTATGAGGGGCAGCTCACCAGATGATCATTGACCATCCCCATGGCTTGCATGTAGGCATAACAAATAGTGCTTCCTACGAATGAAAAACCTCTTTTTTTCAGGTCTTTACTCATGGCGTCGGATTCCCGGGTGGTGACAGGCACTTCAGACATTGTTTGCCATTGATTCCGGACCGGAGTGTGATTCACGAAGGACCAGATATATTGCTCAAAAGTGCCAAACTCTTCCTGAACTTCCAGGAAGGCCCGGGCGTTCTTGATGGCACTGTTGACTTTCAGTCGGTTTCTTACAATGCCTTTATTGTTGAGCAGCCTTTCTACATCCTGTTCGGTGAATTGGGCAACTGCTCCGGGATTAAAGCCCGCGAAGGCGTTCCGGTAGCCCTCCCGGCGTTTAAGTATGGTGATCCAGCTAAGACCTGCCTGAGCCCCTTCCAGAATCAGAAACTCAAAAAGCTTCTGATCGTCGTAGCAGGGAACGCCCCACTCTTCATCATGATATCGAATGTAATCCGGGTCTTCCGTGCACCAGGGGCATCGTTGTTCTGTCAAAAGGGTGACTCCCATGGTTATTGCAGAGCAGGTTGGAGCAATAGTGAACAGGTCAATGGCACTAATTACCTGTTGTTAGGATAAGCGAATTAAGCATAAAGGCATACTCACTGCCACGCCGGACGAACCCTGTCAGCTCAGCGTACGTTATCTTTACGGTGTTGAAGGCTTGGCTGACGACCCGGCCAGAGCTGAATAGTTGTTTCAACAGGTTTGCAGAAGAGGTGAAAACAGGGCTCTGGTTCATCTCAGGTTGGCAGAGTTTGCTCTGTCCGCAATGGAGTCTGAATAAGGGATTCTTGACATGGGCGTGGCCCCTGGCAAGAAAAAGAACTGTTCGTTTTGCAGGCGGACCGGTATTCTGTCCGTTCATTCATTCCAGAGATTTTCAATCAATGAAAATTACTGACAAAAAAGTCGCACTGATTCATTACACCCTGAAAAATGCCGGGGGTGAAGTTCTGGACAGTTCCGAAGGTCATGATCCTATGGCCTATCTGCACGGTGAGGGTAACATTATTGCCGGTCTGGAAAGTGCACTGGAAGGAAAAGCAGCGGGTGACAAGCTGGAAGTCTCTGTGGAAGCTGCCGAAGCCTATGGCGAATACGATGAAAGCCTGGTGCAGCCTATACCCCGTGCCCAGTTTGGTGAGCACGACGTAGAAGTGGGTATGCAGTTCCATGCAGATACTGCCATCGGCCCTCGTATTGTCACAATTACTGCCATTGAGGGTGATGAAGTAGTGATTGATGCTAACCATCAGCTGGCAGGTGAAGACCTGAATTTTGCGGTTGAAGTCGTTGAAGTACGCGATGCGACTGAAGAAGAGCTGGATCATGGTCACGTTCATGGGGCCGGTGATCATGAACACTGAATAAGCCATAAAAAAACCGGGTGAATGTCCCGGTTTTTTTATGGCGGAAGAAAACTCAGCTTCTTTTAAATAAGAGCTTGTGTTTTCTGAAAGTCGCTTCAGGCAATTTGGTCAAAAAGACACCGAGCATCAGGAACAGGGTCAGGAACAGAGACTCATTGCTGAGCATTCTTCCATTCAACAGGCTGTCCAGACAGAGCGCAATCACCGGAAAGATGAGAAAACAGATGGAGGCCTGGAATGGGCTGGCCAGTTTGTTTAACTGGAAGTAAGCCATAATGCCGCCAATCCCCGCCACGGAACCCAAATAAATCACTGCGCTGAGTGAGAGCGCCGAGAAGCTACTGATATCCGGCGTTTCCATGAAGTAACCGGTAATCGTCAGAAGTACCGCCGCCACCAGACAGGGGAGGGCATTGTAGGTCAGCACATGAATACCCTGACAACGAGTCTGGACATTTGTGTAAATCAGGGCGTGCATGAGGACAGCAACAACCATTGCAACCACACCCATCAGGCTGCCGTTGCTGTTGACTGACATTTGGTTACCAATGATGGTCACCAGACTGACCAGCGCTATGACCAGACCTGCCAGCTGGTGCATGGCTACCTTATGGCGCTGAAGTAACACCGAAAAAATCAGAACAGCGACAGGCATATTGGCGAAAATGATAGAGGCCAGTCCCGACGAGATATATTGTTCGCCAAAAATCATAAGGGTGAAGGGAATGGCAAAGTAAAACAGACTGATCAGGATGAACTCCAAACACTTATCCTTTGGAAACCAGATGGTAACGCCTTTCATTCTGGCCAGCAGAATAATCAGAGGCGCTGCAACTGCGAATCGAATGCCCGTGGCGGTAATCGGCGGAATGGTAGCAACAGCCAGTTCCATAGCCAGCCATGTCGTACCCCATATGAAGCAGACAGTGACAAATAAAAGGCTGACCCGGGTTTTTGTGCTCATGCCAACATCCTCTTAATACGTTCAATGGCTTGGAAAACAGTGTTGCTAATAACTACCTATGATGAAAATTTTATATTAGATAGCTGGAAAAAAGTTTTCAAATTTGTCATTATTTATTCAGTCTAAAGAAAAAATATTTTCTATTATGCTTGATAAAAAGGATAAATTGATTCTTGATTGCCTTCAGCGGGATGCATCCATTCCAGTAGCTGATATTGCCGACAAGGTAGGGTTGACCGTCTCGCCCTGCTGGAAGCGGTTAAAAAAGTTGGAAGAAGAAGGCTACATCACTCAGCGAGTAGCTCTGCTTGATGGCGATAAACTGGGCTTGCACCTCACGGCTTTTGTGAATATCAAAACCCAAAATCACAGTAATGAATGGTATGAGGCTTTTGTCGCGGAAGTCAGTGACTTTGCTGAAGTGATTGAGTTCTTCCGGATGGCCGGAGAGTATGACTACATGATGAAAGTGCTGGTCAGGGATATGGCAGCCTTTGATGTATTCTACAAACGGCTGGTAAACAGTGTGACCGGGCTCAGTGAAGTGACTTCTTCCTTTGCCATGGAGAAGCTGAAAAATACCACTTATCTACCACTGGGTTGATCGCCAAACATATTGAAACCATGTACTAGCAGCCTGTCGGACTTAAGCGTCCGTAGCGAGGATTGCAAGAAATTGAGGATAAAAATTTCTGCTTCTGAGGAGAATAGCGAGCTATTTGACGAAGAAGCAGGAATTTTTAGACCAATTTATTGCAACCGCAGTAGGACAGCCTTAAGTCCGACAGGCTGCTAGAATGGTTTCACCCTCATATTTTTTGTTACACCGGCTGTATGCGATATATCACTTCTCCGCTAGCAGGTTGCCTGCTGGCGGCTTCTGTACTCGCAGGGCGTCATTACTTTCCCGATTATTTTCAGGTGATTGCCCGTTTTGAATCGGCATTGCTTTTCCTGAGTGGGCTGGTTGCCGGCATTCGATTGCCGGATATTGATCTGGTTTTTCCGGGATTGAGTCACCGTTCAGGGATTACTCATTCGTGTCTTCTGGCGCTGCTGCCTCTGATGTTTGATCTACCTTTTGTTGCAGGCGGTCTGGCCATGGGGATTGCATTGCATTTGTCATCCGATATCCAGCCCAGGACATGGTCAGGTGGAGCATTGATCAAGTTTCCAATACTGGGCAGTATCGGGATACTCTCACCACTGTGGATCCTGTTCAATATTGTGGGGTGTATTGTCGTGCTGTTCCATATATTACCGCAAGAGCATGAGGTAGGCCGGTGGGCCATTCTGATTGTGATGCTGGTGGGAGGTGGCTGGTATTTCTTGAGTGAGGAAAAAAAGCGGCTTTTTCCATTGATTACACTGGCGTTCAGTATGTTATTGGTGCATCAATACAATAAAGGTCAGCTCAGTGTTGAGATAGTGATTCAGTATTTTGTCTGAAGATAGCGGACGCTTCCAGCTGGAGGCGTCCGCTGGAAACTTATTGTTTTCCGGCTGTCAGAGCTCGCTGCTGCTCACGAGTGGCTTGTTTGGCTTTTCTTCGATTCAAGACCGTATTACCGACTTCACCTCCGAGGTGAGCTTCTCCACGTCGTCTTGCCAGCTGAATCTGGTGTTCACGTTCACGGAAACGTTGCTTCTGATCCGGCGTGTGCTTGTCATAGCAATGAGGGCAGCTGACGCCCTGTTCGAAATGTTCACTGAGTTGATCCTGCACGGTAATAGGAAGACGACAGGCATTGCATTGGTCGTACTGACCTTTTTCAAGCTGATGATTGACGGTGACACGATCATCAAAGACAAAGCATTCGCCTTCCCAGGTGGACTCTTGCTGAGGTACTTCTTCCAGATATTTCAAAATCCCGCCTTTCAGGTGGAAGACCTCTTCAAAACCCTGTTCTTTCAGGTAAGCCGTCGACTTTTCGCAGCGTATGCCGCCGGTGCAGAACATGGCCACTTTCTTGTGCTGCTCCGGGTTCAGGTGGTCCCTGACGTACTGGGGAAACTCCCTGAATGTCTCGGTATTGGGATTGATGGCATTCTTGAAGGTGCCTACCTGCACTTCGTAATCATTGCGGGTATCGACCACCAGGACGTCCGGGTCATTGATCAAATCGTTCCATGATTTGGCATCGACATAGGTGCCGACCACTTGGTTAGGGTCAACACCTTCGACACCCATGGTGACGATTTCTTTCTTAAGTTTGACTTTGGTGCGCTTGAAAGGCATCGCTTTGGTGTAGGACAACTTGTACTCAAGTTCAGCGAGGCGAGAATCGCTTTTTAGCCAGGCCAGAAGCTGGTCTATAGCACTTTGGGTGCCGGCAACGGTGCCATTAATACCTTCGTGGGCAAGTAGCAGAGTGCCACGAACGGCATTATCTTCCATTACTTTCAAAAGGTCAGGCTTGATGGATTTAAAGTTATCCAGAGTGACAAATTTATACAGCGCACAAACGACAATTGACATATGGGGTCCTGTTGCTGGCCGGAGCGTAAATCCGGTGCAGTGTGTCATAGCCTTCAGGCGAAAAAAAAGGCTAACTTTATGGTCAGGAATCAGACCAGCAGAGAAGCATAGCAAATAGGATGGGCTGTTTGCCAGTCAGCTTTGCAGCCAGACCTCCTTGGCCCAGTGCCAGACCGAAGGCCAGGTGACTTCCGAGAGGTCACCTTCCTTCCAAAGGCCCACTTCCCCTTCTGCAGAGACGCAATAAAAATCGCCACTATGCTCACACAGCGGTAGCAGGTCTCTGGGTACTCCCTGATCCCAGGCGATGGCTGCCACCTCGGGCAGGTAGGTGTGAGAGTGGGGGTCTTTTATGGTAACGGGTTCCATGGAACCATAAACAACGTCACTGACCTGCAGCAGAAACTCCCGGAAGTCAGAAGGAATAGGAATCAGCAGCTGCTCTTCAGCTTCGATAATCTCGTCTTCGTCAGGAAGCTCAAGTGGCGTAGGCACCTCGACGGCACTTTCCCGGAGTTCATCAATGACATCTTCCATAGTGATAACCTGTGACTGCTGCTGTGACGGTAGAAAAGCCCCTTAAGAACCCGGGGCTATCATGAGGCTTAATCGTGTTTCCTGATTATCTGCGACCTTTGCCTGATCTGCCAGATTGGGCAGGTTTTTTTCCGGGATTGCCGGAACGGGATTTGAATGCCGGTCTCTTTTTGTTGCCAGCAGGCTTTTTACCCGGTTGACCCGAAGTTGAACGTGGCTTGCCTGGCTTTTTGGTGGGGGCATCATTCAAAGTCACGTTAACACCGTCTTCAAAATAAGGAACCGGCTCAACCTTCAGGGGTTTTTTTATCAGCTTGCGAATGGCTTCCAGTTGCTTTTTCTCTTCCGGGTTCATCAGAGAGATCGCCCGCCCCGGGCTCCCGGCACGACCGGTTCGACCAATACGATGCACATAATCCTGCGGCACTTTAGGCAGATCGTAGTTTACAACCAGTGGCAACTGATCCATATCCAGCCCTCTGGAGGCGACATCGGTGGCTACCAGAATCCGGTATGCACCCGCCTGAAACTCAACCAGCGTTCTGCTGCGAGCATGTTGGCTCTTGTCACTGTGCAGTGCTGTGGCACTGATACCTTCGTCAGACAACAGGTCTGCGACTTTCTCGGCAGCTTTTTTGGTGCGAACGAAAACCAGAACCTGCTCCCATTTGCCACCTTCAATGATATAGCTGAGGATTTCCGGCTTATCATGCTGATCCACAGGATAGACAGACTGTTTGACGGTGTTGGCCGCGGAGTTGGGGGTCTCTACTTCAATTTTGACCGGATGACGCTGGAATTCATGGGCCAGCGCCTTGATCTCTTTGGAGAAGGTTGCAGAAAAAAGCAGGTTCTGCCGCCTGACGGGCAAAACCTCAAGAATCTGATCAAGCTCGGCCTTAAAGCCAAGATCCAGCATTCTGTCGGCCTCATCCAGAACCAGAATTTTCAGATGATCCAGGGTCAAATGTTGTTTTCGAATCAGGTCCAGCAGTCGGCCTGGTGTCGCTGTGAGGACATCCGCCCCTTCTTGAAGCGTTGTTATCTGGGGCTCTATATCAACACCGCCGTAGGCGACGGCTGAGCGAAGAGAGAGGTTTGAACCATAGCGAATGACACTCTCGCCAACTTGAACAGCCAGCTCTCGGGTGGGTACCAGAATCAGGGCGCGAACAGGATGATTCTTGAGCGTCCGCATTTCTGACAGGCGGTGCAACAGCGGCAGGGTGAAACCCGCCGTTTTGCCCGTTCCGGTTTGGGCTGATGCCATGACATCGCGACCTGTCAGAACCATCGGAATGGCTTTGGCCTGAATCGGGGAGGCTTTTTTATAACCTTGTTCTGCGACGGCCTGAAGTAGAGGTTCACACAAACCAAGGGATGAAAAATCAGTCATGTTGATCTGTAGACCTCTTAAGACATGAAATGGGCCGGAGATTGTACAGCAGTCCGTGGTGTTGTGCATTGGGGTTTACCCGCTCTCAATGCAATGGGGATGTGGCTCAGAACTGTTTGCGCAGCCGAATAGGCAGTTTTCGGAACTCCATCTCGTAGTGACTTTCGGTTCCGGCCATCGACCCGGCGCTGTCATAAAACCATTGAGCCATGCCATAAAAACCCTCTTCATAGGTATTGATAGCCCCCGTCAGGGTGATCTCTCCCAGACTCTGGTTGATATTCATAACCTTGACAAAACCGTCGAGTTCAGGGCCTTTCAGCTTGAAGCTGGCATCAGAGCTGCAGTCGGCCAGTGTAAAGTATTCATTTTTGATGAGTTTATGGTGGAGGGCGCCTGATGGATCCATGTCCAGTTCGAACAGCTTGAGGATGCCAGAGGTTTTGCTGTCAGGGGCGATCTTCAGTTCCATATGAAACTGTTCCACCCTGCCACTGGAGCGATCAAAAGTGATTTTTGACGTGCCAGAGTAGTTCCCGGCGGGCAGTTTGCAGAGGTTCTCAGCATTGGCAAAACTGGCCAGGCAAACAAGCACGCTGAATAAAATGTTGTTCAGTCTGATTTTCATATCCTTCTCCAAATATTTTTATTACTGAAGTACTAATTTGGACAAGAATTGATCGGATAAGTTCTAAGGGAGAAGGGAATTGTTCTGGCTAGCAGCCTGTCGGACTTAAGCGTCCGTAGCGAGGATTGCAAGAAATTGAGGATAAAAATTTCTGCTTCTGAGGAGAATAGCGAGCTATTTGACGAAGAAGCAGGAATTTTTAGACCAATTTATTGCAACCGCAGTAGGACAGCCTTAAGTCCGACAGGCTGCTAGAGCGGTTTTCTTAAACCAAAGTCTAAGAAAACCCGTTCTCATGGTGGCTCAGAAGAGTTTAATTTTTCTTGCGCTTTAATGGCTCAAAACCAGCATCAACCGATTCTGTAGTGGCCCGGCTAGCGGGTTTACTGCGCTTACCCACGTTCTTTTTGTCGCGCTGCCGTGTTTTGCCAGCTTTAGTCTTGTCCGCCGAGGAGGTCTTCTTTTTCTTGCTGCCTGTGGCTTTTCCGGAAGCTTTTAGCTTTTTAGGGCCTTTCCAGTTGCCTCTTAGCTCCTTGACTGAACGCTTTTCAAAGCGGGTTCTCAAATAACGCTCAATGCCTGACATCAGGTTCCATTCATTAGGTCCAATCAGGGAGATGGCCAGACCTTTCTCACCGGCTCTGCCGGTGCGGCCAATGCGGTGAACATAGTCATCGCCATTGCGGGCCATATCGAAGTTAATGACCAGATCAATGCCTTTAATATCCAGACCTCTGGCTGCGACATCGGTGGCCACCAGAATAGTGATCTGGCCTGTAGCCAGCATGGCCATCATCTTTTTTCGTTCCCGGTGATCCATTTCACCATGCAGAACCCCGGCTTTCAGATCACTGTAGCGAAGGAAGCCGCAGAGCTGGTCAGCAAAGTTACGGGTATTGGTGAAAACAATGGCTTTCTCGAAACGCTCGTTTTCCAATAACCAGCGAGTCAGTTTTTCCTTATGCTTCTGATCATCGCTGAGCATGATCTGCTGGTGGATATTCTCATGTTTCTCTCTGGCCGTATTTAAAGTCAGGGATTCAGGTTCCCGCAGAACCAGGTCAATCAGTTCACCCATCCCTTTTTGCTGCAGGGTGGCAGAAAACAGCATGGTTTGACGATCCGGGCGACATTCAGAAGCAATTTTCAGCATGTCTGGACTGAAACCAAAGTCCAGCATACGGTCTGCCTCGTCCAGAATCAGGTATTCCAGATCGTTGAAGTCAGTATTGTTGTTCTCCATGTGCTCAAGCAGGCGACCCGGCGTGGCGATCAGAATGTCCGGATTCTTTCTTAATGTATTGACCTGATGACGAAATGGCTCACCACCAGTAATCAGACCAGCTTTGATCTGGGTGAAGCGAGCCAGGGCTTCTGCTTCTTCCAGAACCTGTCTGGCCAGCTCACGGGTAGGCACCAGAATCAGCATTCGGGTACCGGAGCGCGGGGCTGGAGTGTTCTGGAAATGATTCAGGGCAGGCAGCAGGAATGCCATCGTCTTGCCACTACCGGTTTCGGAGCTGACCAGTAGGTCTTTGCCATCCAGTGCTTTTGGGATCACTGTCGCCTGGACGGGGGTGGCCTTGCTGAAATCTCTTTCAGTCAGAGCTTTTTGCAGTCGTTCATGCAGTGCCAGGTCAGAAAAAAGCAAGCGATACTCCTTGATCTCGGTGTCTTCATGGGGGGCCGGTATCAGCCTGATGGAAGTCCCCCACTATTCAGGTCAGTGGGGGAGGTTAATAAACGTGACTGGTTTACATGACACGCATTCCGGGTTGGGCACCTTCATGGGGTTCAAGAATCCAGAGATCTTCACCTCCGGGGCCCGCAGCCAGAACCATCCCCTCACTCACGCCAAACTTCATTTTTCGAGGTGCAAGATTGGCGACCATGACCGTATACTTTCCGGTCAGGGCTTCCGGGGCATAGGCTGACTTTATGCCAGCGAAGATGTTGCGAGGCTCTGCCTCGCCAATATCCAGAGTCAATCGCAGTAGTTTACCAGCGCCTTCTACCAGTTCGGCATTGATGATTTTGGCAATGCGCAGATCCACTTTGGCAAAGTCATCGAAAGTAATCTGCTCTGCTACAGGCTCTTTTTCCAGCCACTCGTTGCAGGCAGATGTTTCGGCAGGTTTTTGCTCAGACATCTTGGCCAGTACCTCTTTGCTGGCTTCAATCATGGCTTCGACTTTATCCGACTCGACACGGGTCATCAGAGGCTTGAACTTGGCTATCTCGTGATCCAGCAGCAGGGACTGGCTGTCGGTCCAGTGCAAAGGCTCGATGTTCAGGAAAGCTTCTGCCTTGATCGCCATGGCAGGCAGAACCGGCTTCAGGTAGATCATTAACAATCGGAACAGGTTGATACCGGCAGAGCAGATGTCGTGCAGTTCCTGATCCCTGCCTTGTTCTTTGGCAACGACCCAGGGCTTCACTTCGTCAATCCAGGCGTTGGCTTTGTCAGCCAGAGCCATGATTTCACGCATGGCTTTGCCGAATTCACGGCTTTCATAAAGCTCAGCGATGTGCTCTCCGGTCTTCTGGAAGTCCGATGCCAGCTCAGGGGCTATGTTGTTGGCAGAGAGTTTTCCGCCAAACCGCTTCTTGATAAAGCCGGCATTTCGGCTGGCAATGTTAACCACTTTACCGACCAGGTCAGAGTTAACCCGCTGTACCAGATCCTCAGTGTTAAGATCAAGATCATCAATACGGCTGGACAGTTTGGCTGCATAGTAATAGCGCAGGTATTCAGGGTCCAGGTGCTCCAGATAGGTCCGTGCGGTAATAAAGGTACCACGGGACTTGGACATTTTTTCGCCGTTCACGGTCAGATAACCATGAACATTAACGGACGTTGGCGTGCGATAACCTGTGCCTTCGAGCATGGCTGGCCAGAACAGACAGTGGAAGTTGACAATGTCTTTGCCAATGAAGTGATGCACTTCGCAGTCACTGTCTTTTTTCCAGTAATCGTCAAAGTTGAGATCGTCTCTTCTCTGGCACAGGTTTTCGAAAGACGCCATATAACCGATGGGAGCGTCCAGCCAGACGTAGAAGTACTTTCCGGGTTGGCCGGGAATTTCAAAGCCGAAGTAAGGTGCGTCGCGTGAAATATCCCAGTCTTGCAGGCCCGCATCCAGCCATTCGGCCAGCTTGTTGGCAATCTCCTCAGAAATGGTGCCGGAACGAGTCCACTCTTTCAGGAAACCATCAAAGTCTGAAAGCTTGAAGAAGAAGTGCTCGCTTTCCTTTTCTATAGGAACCGCACCGGAAATAGCCGACTTAGGATTTTTCAGGTCGGTTGGTGAGTATGTGGCACCACACTTTTCACAGTTATCACCGTACTGGTCATCAGCACCACACTTTGGACATTCACCTTTGATATAACGATCCGCCAGAAACATCTGCTTGTCAGGGTCGAAAGCCTGAGTGATGTTGCGGCTGGCAATATGGCCATTTTCCTTGAGCTTCAGGTAAATGGCTTCAGACAGTTTGCGATTCTCTTCAGAGTGGGTGGAGTGGTAGTTATCAAACTCCACCAGAAAATCGCTAAAGTCATGGATGCGCTCTTTGTTGATCAGGGCGACAGACTCTTCTGGCGTAATGCCCTGCTTTTCAGCGTGCAGACTGATAGCGGTGCCGTGAGCATCGTCGGCGCAGACGTATGTGCATTGGTTGCCGAATAGCTTCTGAAAACGAACCCAGATATCGGTTTGAATGTATTCCACCAGGTGTCCCATATGCAGAGGACCATTCGCATAGGGCAGGGCACTGGTGACAAGTATTTTACGTTGGCTCATTCGAGTACTGTGTTGCTGGAAAGTTGAAAGAGAGTGAAGGTGGGCAGTATACGATAATTCTTATTACTTAGGCTAAGACTTAAGAAAAGGGTCAGCTGTCTTTGAGTATGCACGCCCGATGCAATGTGAGGGAAAGTTGAAGAAAGAGCGGCTTTTGCCCGATTGATGCCTACAATGCACAATCATCATTGATTATAAAGGGCTTCCAAATGCGAATTGCAACCCTGCTTCTTGTCGTAGTACTCTCGAGTAGTTCCATACAAGCTAATGCAGCTGGCATCGATATACGGTTGAAGCTTTCGGTGGCGGCCAGCCAATTTGTAATGGCTATGCCAGCGCTTATTCAATACTTGCAGAAGTCATTAGAATCTTTTCAGCCACATTATTTTAAAATAGTTGCAGAAAATGCGTTGGAAAAATTGGCACAAACGACCAATATTCCTGATGATCCAGTTGAAATGCCTGCGGTAGTCCATAAATTTATGGCCATAGTGGACCAAGAAGTGAGCCAATTACATAATAGTTTTCAGCAATGAAAACAGATTATTATTCCGGCCGGTAGTACAGATCTTTTTCTGCCCGGGTGCCTTGTTGCCGGGTCTGTTAGTAATAAACACTGCTTCAAATCAATAGCCACTGAAACTCGTGTTAAGGCGAAATTCTGGTTCCCCCCGAAAAGTATGATCGCTTAAGGGCTTCGAAGGAAAAGTCGCCAGTGCCTGATAAATCAGGTCTGGGTGGAGACCATCTGAAGAAAGTAAAAATACCGCTATTCAATCCGGCTTTTCTGGCGTTAGAATACTCGGCACCTCGTTGGAAACATGGAAAGATTCCGCGGGGTAAATGAGTTCTGTCCGGTCTGGCTTCAGGCTCCTCGCAGCACAGGGCTGTTTCATTATTACAACCGGTAGACCGTGGCCGGGAAGGCAGGTATTGTTAATTTCATGACTGACGAAGAACGCCAGAAGCAAAAACTGCGAAGAAAGTGGGCTTCCGGAGACAGGTCTCCATTTCAGGATTTTGCCCAGGAACGTGGAGAAGAACATCCGGTATTCGCCCGGCAGACGAGTGGATCGCCAGTCGCCCAGTCGAATACTCTGGCGGAGGGTGCCAAAGTACAACCTTTGCCTGAAGATTTTGCTCCTGATGCAGTCTACATAGAGTTTCTTGAGGTGCACCATGGCATTCCTGCGGACTTTTCCCTTGCCCAACTTCCGGAATTCAAGCTCTATTGGCTGGAAACGGGAGAAGCCCGCAAAGCCTGGCAGAATAAGTTCAAGAACCATGTGATCTATCAGTGGAAGCGGGGTCAAAGTGAAGAAGGGCAAAGAACTCATAAATCAACTGTCGAAAAGCTTACAGACACCAGCTGGGCAGACGGACTCCAGTTCGACTTCGACGAGTCAGACGACCAGTCGTGAAGCCCTGCATAGGGCTCAGCAGACGAAGTATGCCATTAATACCCTGTTTACCATGCTGGAAGCGGCCTTCCCGTTAAAATTTAAAAAAGCCTTTCCAACCGATGCATCATTGGTGGAAGCGAAGAAGGTCTGGATTCAGGGGCTCAGCGAGTTCAAGCCTGCGAGGATTGTCAGGGCCGGGCAAAAAGTTCTTGATACCACTAAATTTTTTCCTGATCTCAGTGAGATACGTGAGCACTGCAAGTTGCATCATGATGAGATGGGCTTGAAAAAGCCTCTGCAAGCCTATTATGAAGCCTGCTATGCGCCGGAGCAGAGCCGTGACGCTCGTTGGTCTCACATTGCCGTTTATCTGGCGGCGCGGGAAACGGGCTGGATGACCCTGCGAAGTGAAGAACAAAGCGTCGCTTTCCCTATCTTTGAGCGGAACTACAACATTCTCTGCAACCGGGTTCTTGATGGTGAGGATCTTGAGGCTTCCATCATGAAAGGCATTGAAGACAGTCGCTCAAAAGAAGCGGTAAGGGTTGCGGATGAGCAGGCTGAACAGACTCTGCGAAAAACAATGGAAGAGCAGGGCATTGATCCTGATTCGGGTCGCTCTGCTTTTGAAAAGTTGAAAGAATCATTATCCAGTCGTCGTTAAATTCGGTTTTTACTGGAAGAATAATAACGAAATCATTAGTCTATCGGCCATTCTAACGGTTGGAGTCTGACGCCCATGAGTGTCTTAGATCGTGCTGCGGTTGAAGCCGCTGTTCAAGGTTATCACGATCCTTTTCTGAAGCAGGACCTGGTTACTGCAGGTTGTATCAAAGAGCTTTCCATCGAGTTGGGTAAAGTCACCCTGACAGTCGAACTGGGCTACCCGGCAGAAGGCTTCAGAGGAGGTATTGAGCAATTACTGGCAGCCAAGATTGAAAACCTCCCCGGTGTTGAAAGTGCCAGGGTCTCTGTGAACTGGAGCGTATCCAGTGCGCCGGTTCAGGGTGAGTTGGAAGCCATGTCCGGTGTTAAAAATATTATTGCAGTAGCTTCCGGAAAAGGCGGTGTGGGTAAGTCCACAACGACCGTTAATCTGGCATTGGCTATGGCGGCAGAAGGTGCCAGGGTGGGCATTCTGGATGCCGATATCTATGGCCCCAGTATCGGGATGATGTTGGGACTGCCCGATGGAACCCGTCCGGAATTTAAAAATGAAAAGTTCTTCATACCCATTGAGGCCCACGGTATTCAGGCCATGTCCATGGCGTTTCTTGTGACAGAAGATACTCCGGTGGTCTGGCGCGGTCCGATGGTCAGCGGTGCTCTCCAGCAATTGCTGACCCAGACACTTTGGAATGACCTTGATTACCTGTTTATCGATATGCCTCCGGGTACCGGCGACATCCAGCTGACACTGGCTCAGAAAGTACCCGTCACTGGCAGTGTTATTGTGACCACACCACAGGATCTGGCTTTGATTGATGCAAAAAAAGGCATCGAAATGTTCAACAAGGTCAATATTCCGGTGCTGGGTGTAGTTGAAAATATGGCCCTGCATACCTGCTCTGAATGTGGTCATACCGAGCATCTGTTTGGTGAAGGGGGTGGGGCCCGTATTGCCGACCAGTTTGGTGTGGATCTGCTGGGTTCACTGCCTCTTTCCATGATGATTCGTGAACAGTCTGATGAGGGAGCACCGACGGTGGTTTCTGAGCCTGACTCACAGATCACCATGATTTATAGGGATATGGCCAAGCGGGTGGCCGCTGAACTGGCGTTAAAGAATGCCAACCAGCCCAAGGCGCCGACTATCTCGTTCAGTGATGATTGAGCAGGCCGGGGGAGTGTTCACTCCCCCGTTTTTCAGAAGCTTTGCAGGTGCTTACTGACTTTTTCCATAAATTGTTTTCGATCTTCCTCTGTCGTTTTGTCAATGTTATACAGCGCCAGCCACTTTATATCTTTGCACCTGGATACGGCTTTCAGTGAAAGCCTGAACATTTTTCTGGGCGGGTTGCCCACCAGGGCCATCCGCCATTGGGATGATCCCTGGGTGGTAATGATCAGAAACTTTTTAATCTGGGTCAGACCGGGTTCCAGGCCGTTGGGTCCGTAGGTTGCCACAACGCCCGGCAGCCAGACCCGGTCAAGCCAGCCTTTCAAAATCGCTGGAGGTCCCATCCACCAAGTGGGATAGACAAAGACCACCGCTTGTGCCCACTTCAGTTTGGCAGCCTGATTTTCGACCCCTTTGGTGTTGTCCCTGGTCATATAGTTGACTCTTTCTTCACAGGACATCCGTGCTTCAAAGTCAATCTCATAAAGATCCAGAGGGTGTACATTGTGTCCGGCCAGAGCTAACTGCTCACAAGCCAGCCTGAACAGTGCAGCGTTATAGCTCTGTGGGTTCGGGTGGGCATAAACTACTAAAACGTTCATTCTGACCTTATTTACTGGCAACAATCACCGCCATTTTAGTGGCTTTTATTAACAAAAGCAGTTGCAGTAAAGAAAGCGGGGAGAGGGCTACCGCCAATGATCGTCGGGCACGTATAATATCATCTGATAACATTTCTGAGGGTTGTGGTTCAGACACTTCCTTCCAGCTGCCGGAAAAATAGACCATGAGACTTTGTGATCGGGATATAGAAGCTTACCTGGACAGTGGAAAAATCATGATTGAGCCTTGTCCGGGCTCAGACAAGATCAGTGGGGTCAGTGTTGACCTGACTCTGGGCAACAGTTTCAGGGTTTTCAACGATCATGCAGCCCCCTTTGTGGACATCAGTGGCCCCAGAGAAGAGATTAATCGGGTGCTGGACTCCATCATGAGCAAGGAGATCACCCTGAATGATGGTGAAGCTTTCTTCCTCCACCCGGGAGAGCTGGCTCTGGCGGTCACCCGTGAATCCATTACCCTGCCCGGTGATATTGTTGGCTGGCTGGACGGTCGATCTTCTCTGGCGAGGCTGGGTCTGATGGTGCATGTCACCGCTCACCGCATTGACCCGGGCTGGAGTGGCCAGATTGTACTGGAGTTTTTTAATGGTGGAAAACTGCCACTGGCTCTAAGACCCGGAATGGGTATTGGTGCCATTAATTTTGAGACCATGAGTGGTACCGCAGCCCGTCCCTACAACAAACGGAAAGATGCAAAATACAAAGAACAGAAGAGTGCGGTGGCCAGCCGGATTGCTGAGGATCAATGAGCTAGCTCCCTAAACTGCCGAAAAAATAAACCCCGGGCAAGCCGGGGTTTCGGTTGTCAGCCGATATCATTTCAGCATGATTTCAGCACGGCGATTTTCCCGTCTCATTTCTTCTGTATCATTACCACGTACCGGGTAATCTTCACCTTCACCCCTTACCGTCATGTTCTCTTCAGAAATTCCTCTGCTTATCAGGTAGTCTTTTACGGCCTTGGCTCTTCTCTCAGAAAGCTCTTGGTTGTAAGAGCGGGAACCTGACTCACAAGCGTGGCCAACAATTTCGATGTGGCTGTCCTGATCCAGCTGGCCAATAAGCATGTTGAGCTTTTCCAGATCGCCCAATCTCAGCTTCGGAGAGTCAAAGTCAAAGTGAACGGTGGACATTCCTACTAAAACAGGAATGCCCATCGGGCGATCGCGCTCAGCAACAGGGTCGATCAGGGCGCAGGCTGTGCCACCTATCAGTGCACCGGCTACAAAGGCAGTACCACCGGTTGCTATATTGTAAGCCGCGCCGGGGATACCCATAACCGCTCCCCCTTTGGCTACACAGTCAGACCAATGAGGCTTCTGGGGTTGAGTCTGGGAAGAGGTGGTCGAACAACCCGCTGTCAACAGCAGAGAAAAAACGAGAGCCAACGTGCTCAGCATCCTTGCAGACATGGTACAACTCCTATCCATGGTTTTTAGAGATTGGCCTGCAAGCCAGTCGCCTGACTAAGAATAGTCTGCCGTCCTCGCTACGGGATCGTCTGGACGGTCGCTATTTCAGGTAAGGCTTCCAGAGAAGGTATGCAGTCCATTTCCTGTTGATTATAGGGAGAGTTGAGCCATGCTCCTGATGACTGTTTTTCGGTGGTTTGATTTCAATGTCAGCAACAAGCAGAAATCAGGATGTTTTTTTGACAATGAGCGGCGTTAAAGGTGTGATTTGCAGTAAGAGTGGTCACTCTTCAGAAGTTTCACTTTGAGACATTAAAAATAGCAGTGGATTTTATTGGAGTTTGCCAGCATTCAGCAGCCGATAAAGGGCAGAAATTAAGCGGTGAAAGTCGCTTATTGTTCAGCTCAGAGGGCATTCCGCCCGAAAGGCCAGATGAGGGGCATCAGTCCGACTGACCAAAACCTCAAAGAGAGTAAAAAGGCTTTGGTCAGGATAATCATTGCACAGCCCTAATTAAGTGTTCAGAGCTCTGGAAGCTACTCAGTTGTGGGCGTGCAAGTCTTCGTTAAGAGCGATAGCCGACTTGTTGGTCAGACATTCAATGGCACCAGAAATAGAATTGCGACGGAACAACAGGTCAGACTGGCCACTTAGCTGGCTGGCTTTAACGGTTTCAACCACGTTTTTCTGATCGTCCAGAACATTGACTTTGCTGCCAGCAGTCAGGTATAGACCGGCTTCGACGGTGCAACGGTCGCCCAGAGGAATATTGATACCGGCATTAGCACCGATCAGGCAGTTCTCGCCCAGGGAGACGACGATGTCGTTACCACCCGACAGGGTACCCATGGTGCTGCAACCACCACCCAGGTCAGAACCTTCGCCAATCATAATCCCGGCAGAGATACGACCTTCAATCATACTCTTGCCCTGAGTGCCGGCATTAAAGTTAATAAAACCTTCATGCATGATTGTGGTGCCCTCACCA
Organism: Endozoicomonas sp. ISHI1; assembly: GCF_024606225.1. Classification (GTDB taxonomy): domain Bacteria; phylum Pseudomonadota; class Gammaproteobacteria; order Pseudomonadales; family Endozoicomonadaceae; genus Endozoicomonas_A. The sequence goes on from NZ_JAGRPU010000004.1 coordinate 131,690, forward strand.
ACATAAGCGCCCAGGCGAACCCGGGCTGCATCGGCAATACGCACTCCGGCCGGGACAACGTAGTCCGTCATTTTCGGAAACTTATCCACTGAATCAACGCTGATACAGCGGCCTTCAGCACGGGCTTTTAGTTGCCGTTCAGGCAGCTCTGTCAGATCGATAGCCCCTTCACTGGTCCAGGCAACGTTCGGCAGCAAAGGAAAAATGCCTTGCAGATTCATGCCGTGGGGCTTAACCATACGATGTGAGAGCAGGTGCAGCTTCAGGTAAGCTTCAGGTGTGCTGTTAAGGGTATCGTCTGTTGCCAGAAAAGTAATGACGCGGGGCTGGTCACTTTCTTCCAGACTCAGCATCATTTTTGCCAGGGCTTCCTCACCCAGATTGACGAAAGATTCTTCCAGCGCATGACAGGTCGTACTGTCCAGCTCAACGAAGGCGTTGCCGCCGTTGTAGTCAACCAGTTCAGTAATCGCTGCAACCAGCTTTTCAGATGGGTTCAGCAGAGGCATGGGATAGAATACTTCCAGCCAGTCGCCTTTCGTATTTTTACTGCCCACACCAATCGCAAGACTGAAAAGAGTTTGGTTCATAATTCATTTCCCCTGATATTCAAATCAAATTGAAGACAGCCTATTGCAGCGGCTGCAAGTGGCTTTATTCTTCTCTTCTGCCTGGTTGAAACGGGCCAGGCGTTTTACTGAAAAAGTGCTTGATATTGCTTGTCTGAAAAGCCCAGAACTTTTTTGGAGCCTGTGTCGAGCAAGGGTCGCTTGATCATAGCGGGTTGCTCCAGCATTAACTCAATGGCTGAGGCTTCATCGATAGACGCTTTTTGCGCTTCTGGCAGCTGTCGCCAGGTGGTCCCGCGACGATTCAGCAGTGCTTCCCAGCCTAGTTCATTTGACCAGTTTTGCAGTGAAACCTTGTCCAGACCCTCTTTGCGGTAATCATGAAAGCGATATTCAATACCGGCTGCATTAAGCCACTTGCGGGCCTTTCTAATAGTGTCGCAGTTGCTGATTCCGTAGAGGGTGATCACGAGGCTAACCTGTGTTTCCGCTGTAAACAGCCATGGGCTTTAGAAACCATCTTCCGTCTTCCCGGGAGATGAAAGATTTAACGTAATAGTCGTCAAGCGGCCTAGCATACACGTCTGGGTGTCGAATTGCATGAGCCGGCCAGGTAATTCTCCAGCACAGATGATAAATACTTCTGACCATTTTGCCGACACACTATGGGAGCACTTTTTCAAAAACTTTGGGCTATTTTGTCATGCCGATTAAAGATGACTATCAATGCGGTTATATGGGTGAGCGATATGGGCAGTGCAATGAGGGAGCTATAGAAGGCAGTGACTATTGCTTTTGGCATGACAGGGATGTTGATAAATCTGGTGACAATGTCAGAGCCTTACTAGAAGAACGGGCTCGCAAAGGTACCCCGATGGAGGGGTTTTATCTGAAGGGGGCAGATCTCGATAATCTGGATCTTGTTTGTCCTGAAGGTAATAATGTTTATCAATTGATTAATAGTGACTTGAGTCGTTGTAGTCTGGTTAAAGCTCATCTCTATCGGGCAGACCTTTCCGGTTGTAATCTTCTGAAAGCGGATTTGAGTGGAGCCAATCTACATCGAACCCGTTTAATCGGATCAAACCTGCTGGGTGTTAATTTTAAGTCAGCACGAATTGAACATGTTGATTTTGGCGATGCTTTCCTGCAAGAAGAAAAAGCACATCAGGCCCGCCGGGAAGGGGATCAGCACAAGTCCAGAGAGTTGTTTGAGGAGGCCGAGGAAATAGCAAGGAATATTCGCAAACATTGTGAAGCACAGGGGTTATTTCATAATGCTGGTGAGTTTTTTTACCGGGAAATGACCTTAAACCGCTACCGGTTTCCCTGCTTCTCATGGCGCAGGACGGCTTCAAAGGTTGTCGACTTGCTCAGTGGCTATGGCGAAAAGCCCGAAAGGTTGGTTCTGTTTTCAGTCTCATTTATTGTCTTCTTTTCTCTGTTTTATTTCTTACTGGGCATTGAGGACAGTGGGGTAACGGTCCGGTATCAGTCGGGCCAGCCTCTTTATAATAATCTGGTCAGCTGGCTGGAAACGCTGTACTTCAGTGTGGTGACCTTTACGACACTGGGCTACGGCGATCTCAACCCTGTAGGTCTTTCTAGACTGTTCGCAGCCATTGAAGCCTTCATTGGCAGTTTCACGCTGGCACTTTTTGTTGTTGTTTTCGTAAAAAAAATGACCCGCTGAAGTGAGCCGTCACTGGCCGTAAAATCTTCAGCGATCATATAGCTTCTGTCGTCTTTTTTCAGGTGCAATAGGCTTCCATTTCGTCTGGGTCGCAACTGATAGCAGCGTGTGTTTCTCCCTGGAGTAATGCCTTGAACTGGTTACGGTTCATATGAATCAGTTCCCGGTGGTTACCAGACTCAAGATACAGATCCTGTAATGAATTCAATTCGTCATCCCAACAGGTGGTCATGCCGTAAGCACTGCCGATAGCTGGAACCGAACCGTCCTCACAGTCTGGAAAAAGGTGTTTCAATTCCTGTTCTGACACCAGATTCAAGTGGCGATCCAGCTTGGCGTTGATCCAGCGCAGCATGAGTTTGTTCATAGAGGGCATGACGGCGATGACATAACCCTTGGTGTCCCTGAGAACAACGGATTTTGTCATATTCTTAACTGGAATACAGGCGGAGTGGGCCGTATTCATCGCTCTCTCTGAGTATGGGTGGGACACAAGTTCGTATTCCGCATTATGTTGGTTTAGAAACATGTGCAGTTTCCGGGCGATGCTCATCTTCAAGTCCCCGCACGAAGGTTAGAAAAATCGGAATAAAAAATAATAAGACTACGCCCAAGTGTACATGGATTATTTCAGAGTGCTCTGCTTATGGAGCTAAATAGTAAGATGAAAATTATATATAAAAGTCAATTGTAATCCGTTTCTACTCTTTAACGAGCGCTTTGCAGTTTGAATGGCTCGACAGATTTTACAAAAATTATGTGCGACCGAAGGCGACTGATCCGGGTGTCGTCTTATCGGACGCAAATCCATCGAAATGAGTTGATTAGGCCTTAATGGAATATCACTAGCGGTTGGCTTATCGTCATTCAATCAGTATCATTTGCGCGTTTCTGACCCCTGACTGATTTGAAAATTAAAGGAAACTATAGTGAATTTCTCTGGACTGAGAAAACCTTCCCTGCTTGCCGGGGCAGGGTTGTTTGCTCTTCCGCAGAGCTCGTTTGCGGCAGAAGAGTTGTTGAGGATGACAACGCACCCCATTGCCTGGTTGTGTGTTGTCATTTTTATCCTGGCTTATGTGGCCGTGATGGCAGAAGAGAAGTTGCATCTTAAAAAGTCAAAGCCGGTCATTCTTGCTGCCGGTATCATCTGGGCCCTCATTGCCTGGCTGGCCACCGGAGAGGGTGTGTCCCACGAGAGTTTATCTACAGCGGTCATGCATGATCTGGAAGAATATTCGGCCATGTTCTTATTCCTGCTGGTGGCGATGACTTACATCAATGCTATGGAAGAGCGTCAGGTATTCGATTCACTTCGCAGTTGGCTGATCCGTAAGGGCTTCAGTTATCGTCAGCTCTTCTGGGTGACTGGGTTTCTGGCATTCTTTATCTCGCCCGTTGCCGATAACCTGACGACGGCTTTGTTGATGGGAGCGGTCATTATGTCCGTCGGGGGGAGTCCTGCTTTTGTCACCATGGCAATGATCAATGTGGTTGTAGCATCCAATGCCGGGGGAGCTTTCAGTCCCTTTGGTGATATTACAACGTTGATGGTGTGGCAGGCTGACAAGGTTGAGTTTTTCACATTCTTCTCATTATTTATCCCTTCAGTAGTGAACTTTATTATTCCGGCGACCATCATGAACTTCTTTATTGATAGTGGCCGACCGGCTGCCCTCGAGGATCATGCAGGTATTCGACGGGGTGGATTGGGTGTCTGTGCGCTGTTCCTGATCACGATTGCGCTGGCAGTTTCTTTTGAAAACTTCTTCGGACTACCTCCCTTTATGGGCATGATGACCGGACTTTCTCTATTGATGTTCTACACCTATTTTCTGCAATTGAGAGGGTTGACCAGCAGTCGACCTATTCCTGTGATGGACGACGAGCAAAAGGAAGATCTGGATATTTTTAAACGGGTTGCCCATGCCGAGTGGGATACCCTGCTGTTCTTCTTTGGCGTTATCTTCTCTGTAGGGGGACTGCGTTATTTGGGTTATCTGGAAGTGATTTCCGAAAGCATGTACACCGGCGTAGGACCCACCTGGACGAATATTGCAGCCGGGGTCTTCTCTGCCATTCTGGATAACATTCCAGTCATGTTTGCCATCCTGGGTATGAGCCCTGAAATGGACGTATTTCAGTGGCTGCTGATTACCCTGACCGCAGGGGTGGGTGGAAGCTTACTGTCAATAGGCTCTGCTGCAGGCGTTGCTCTGATGGGAACTGCTAAAGGCCGATATACTTTCCTGAGCCATTTGAAGTGGAGCTGGGCCATTGCCCTGGGATATGCCGCGAGTATTGCAACTCACTTTTTGGTGAACGGTTAAAAGCAAAGATGCAGGGTGACTCTGTTCTCATTGCTTCAAAACAGGGTCTCCCTGATAAACAATGTAGGGTGAGCAGCTGCCTGATGTAAGGATATTAACAATTGCCTTATGACGGGCACCAGATGTGGGTGCTCGCCCGCTATTGTTAATAGGCATCACAAGATCGTCAGGTTCAATATCATACTTCTCGAACCATGCCAGATCCTGCTCTGCATCGGGAGAGAAGGCCAGTTCAGCAAAGTCTCCCTTTACTTCGGTAATGAGCATTGTTCCCCTAACAGGCTGGTAGTAACAGCTGATAGACTCCAGGGGATTGGCGCAGCCGACTAGCAGAATGGGCGGGAGTGCCCATGCCACGATGCGAAGAGATGTTCTGGAATAAGCAGAGCGTTTCAAAACTGAAGCTCCTTGTTCTCTTTATCAGGAGCATTCTCTTTCTTTCAGAGAACCTCCCGCAGTTATGAGTTATGGTTACCGTGAAAAACCTTCAGTCTCTGCGATCATTGATCATAAAGCTGATTTCACCCGAGTGAGAAGCTTGCGGCTTAATGAAACATCCGAATCAGTTTGTTAATTATTACACCAGCTTAACGGCTTTGAAAACTTCGTTTAGAGTATCGGTGCCTATTATTGCCAGTATCGGGATGCTCCGGAAAAACTGCTAACCCCCGGTAAAGAGCGAGAGTCAGATCAGATCGTAATCAATCAGCAGATAACCAGCGCAAAGCCATTGCCACGAAATCGACTCAATGATGGTTGTTTCTACCTCATAACCCAGTCTGTTATCAGGCGATCAATCTGATCCATCATAGTCGTTTATGCTGGCAATATCTGGAGTGTCAGATCATGGGTTGAGGTCGTTGTCCCGATCCTGGTCCACATCAACAGATGTGCGTTTTCGATGTCTTTTGCGCTTCGTTAGGGTTTGAGCATTTTTGCAGATTGTCCCGCATTGCCGAGACTGGCCACCCTCACCGACCACTATGACCTCACAGGTTGTTTTTTGCCCTCTGTGAGTGTTTCTTTTGTGGATTGCCATGGCTCTGATATTCTCACAGACCGTTCCGCATGGTCGCTGCTGGCCATCCTCCCCGATCACGTTCACTATGCAGGTTTGTTGTCCGGTGTGACCTCTGTTTTTGTGAATTGACAGAGCTTGAGCATGCTTAAAAACCTTTCCGCATGGTCGCTGCCGGCCATCCCCCTCGTCCACTGTTAGATCACAGGTTTTTTCCCCGGAGTGGTATCTACTTCTATGGCATGCTTGAGATCGAGCATTCTTGAAGATCGCCCCGCATGGCTTCGGCTGACCATCCTCACCGATCATAGTCACGTCGCAGGTTTGTTGCCCGCTATGTTTTCTGCTTTCTTGATTCGGCAGTGCTTGTTGACAGTGGGTGGCTCCTCTGCAATGAGGTACTGCCGGGGTTCGAAATGCGCCTGTCTGGGAAAGATGACGTGGGCTTTGACCCAGTTGGGATGATCCTGTTGCCTGTTGTGTTTCTGACGTTCTCATTGAGTATGTGAAATCGGTATACGCGCAGGAAACCCCGATTTCTTCGAGAAGAATGTGATTACCAAGATTGAGTAACCCGTTAACTATAACCAAATCATCATTGGAGACAGACGAACTTCCATGTATTTGCGCAGCTTCACTGATTGGCCCGGTTAGGTCAATGTGTGCTGCCGATGCTCTCACCGAGTGTTCATGGTTGCGGTTATTTGTCGGTTTGCCACTAATGCCACATGGCTGTGGCTGATGTGCCTGTGACTGAGAGGGGCGGCCAGATATACCAGAAGGATTATTCAATAATTCAAAAAGTGACTTTTGTTGAGAATATATAGCCTTTGCAAAATCAAAATGATCTATACGACTATGTTTTTTTTTATTGTGTAAACGTGGGCATGAGCTTTTTTCGGGTGTTGCTCCTGTTTGGGCTGCTGAACTTACCAAGGACTTCAGCGGTGATCCAGCGGGTTCTCTGTTATTGGATGATGGTCGGTATTGGCAAGCTCCATTACAGGGATGGATGAAACAATTTAAACTTAAAGTATGGAGGTGTTGGTTTGGATCTCCATTGTCGCCGCCAGAGTGCGAATCTGGGGGGGTAATGAAAGAGCTTGCAGGCTGGCTGCGGGCTCCGGTAGCTTTCTGGCTGGGTGATTCTGATGACTGTTGTTGGTTAGGTCCGGAGCCAAACATCATAGTGATTGTCGCAAAGGGATGGTCCTGACATGCCTCCTGCTGTTCAATGGGTTTAAACAGTGCTGAATCGGGGTTCCAGTAGCTCTTTAAAAGCCAACTGACAGTGACAACCGCGTCAGCAACTTCTAAAGGTAGTCGTGAATAGGGATTGGAGCTCAGAGAGGCATCTTTGGTTGTCAGGATCAGTTTGTAAGCAACCAGCAGAGGAGTGGCGTAAAGCCATTGCCACGAAACAGACTCTATAAGGGTCATTTTTACCCCGTAACCGTCTGGACTGTATGCTTTGTTATCTGGTGGTGAATCTGTTTCTGTGTAGTCGTTTTTGCCGACAGCGTCTGATGGGCTGCCCAGCCATACATATCGGTCACGTTTTATAGAAAAGCTCTGGTTTGGAAAAACTTCATTCTGTTCAAGCTCGACAATAAAAACTCTTGTCAACGCTTCAGCATGACAGACGGCAGACAACGAAAGTAGCAGCAACAGAAACGCTGCACAGAGTGAGTGTTTAATAATTCTATTCTTGCATTCTGGCTTTCAGAGAGGAAGGATAGATCACCTCATGAAAGAGGGTGTCGCAAAACTCTGGTTCCTGGTCTGGGACATGGGAATCAGAATTGGGCGGGATATAAAAAAGCCCCCGCAGACAGGGGCTTTACGCTGATCAGCTGTTCGCTTTGTCAGGATTGAAATGCTCGCGCATTTTTTGAAGGAGATAGTAGAACAATGGGATCATTATTGTGCCAAATACGGTGGCAGCGATCATTCCAGACATCACAGTCGTGCCAATGATCCTTCGGCTGGCGGCACCTGCGCCACTGGCAAATACCAGAGGCAGTACTCCCAGAATGAAAGACAGGGCTGTCATCAATACGGCACGGAAGCGCAGTTCGGCGGCGTTGGTTGCAGCATCGAAGATGCTCTTGCCTGATTGCCTCTGTGCCATGGCAAATTCTACGATCAGAATCGCTGTCTTTGCAGCAATACCAATCAATAGCACCATACCTATCTGAGCATAAATATCATTGGCCATGGAGGGGATCAGTAATCGGAAGAGGTTTATCCCGACAATGGCACCAAAAGCCGCTATGGGAACTGCCACGATGATCGCCAGCGGCATAGTCCAGCTTTCATACTGTGCTACCAGGAACAGGTAGACAAACAGGAAGGCCAGGGCAAACAGCAGAGGAGCTACGCTACCGGCTTCAATTTCCTGTAGAGACTGTCCGGACCACTCAAAGGTGTAACCATCGGGCAGCGTCTTGGCCAGATCTTCCATGGCAGTGATGGCATCACCTGAACTAAAACCTTGATTGGCCTTGCCACTGATGCTGGCTGAGCGGTAAAGGTTATAGTGGTCGATGCTGCTGGGGCCAAGAATCGGCTTCAGTGAGGCAACGGTTGTCAGAGGCACCATCTGGTCATTCAGGTTTCTGACAAAGAACTTGCTCAGGTCTGAAGGGTTGGCGCGATACTCGCTTTCTGCCTGCAGTTTAACCTGGTAGGTTCTACCGAACTTACTGAAGTCATTGACATACAGGGAGCCCAGCTGGGTTTGCAGTGTCATGAAAATTTCAGACAGTGGAATGCCTTGTGCTTTAGCTTTGTTGCGATCTACCTCAAGGTAGTATTGGGGGACATTAGCACGGTAAGTACTGAATACCTGAGTCATCTCGGGGCGCTGGTTTGCCTGATAAATCAATCCATTCAACACCTGACCAAGCTCCTGTGGGCTGCGGCCAAGAGTATCCTGAAGCCTGAAGTCGAAACCACCGGAAGATCCAAGACCGGGAATGGGTGGGAAGGCAAAGGCCATGACCTGTGCTTCCGGTAGCGTCCAGAGCTTGCCCTGTATCTTTCTCAGCACTACCTTCTGGTTTTGCATGACGCCCGGGCGATCTTTCCAGTTGTTGAGAACAACAATTGCCATGGCGTTGTTGGAGTTGGAGCCACCCATGATGCTGAAGCCGGAAACGCTGATGACACTGTCAACATCGGGTTCGGTACGAATGATGTTGGTGACGTTCTCCATAACGGCTTCTGTTCTGTTCAGGGACGCCGCGTCTGGAAGCTGAACATCAACCACGAAGAAACCCTGATCTTCATCCGGAACAAAACCGGATGGTGTGCTGTTGAACAGGAAACCTGTAGAAGCCATCAAGATGGCAAAGAGTCCAATCCCCAGAATGCCTCTTCTCAGCAACAGGGTAACCCAGCTCTTGTAGCCACCGGTCAGTCGCTTGATAAAGTTATCAATCGGAACCAGCCACTTGATGTGCCCCATCTTGCCTTTTTTCAGCAAAGTGGCGCACAGGGCCGGACTCAATGTCAGAGCGTTGATGGAAGAAATCACAACAGCTACCGATATGGTGACTGCAAACTGTGAATAAAGCCCGCCGGTAATGCCCGGCATAAAGCCTACCGGCACGAATACCGCCAGCAATACCAGAGTGGTTGCCACAATGGGGCCCGATACTTCCTTCATGGCCTGGCTGGTGGCTTCGACCGGGTTCATTCCCTCCCTGGTGATTAATCGTTCAACGTTTTCAATGACGACAATGGCGTCGTCCACAACCACGCCTATCGCCAGAACAAGACCGAAAAGTGTGATGGTGTTGATTGAAAAACCGAGGGCTTTCATGATGGCGAAAGTACCAATCAGAGAGACCGGGATTGCGATTGCAGGGATCAGTGTTGCCCGCCAGTTTTGCAGGAACAGGAATACAACCAGCACGACCAGAGCCACAGCCTGAAGCAGAGTAATGACGACTTCCTTAATGGACTGGTCAATAAACTGGGTGGTGTCAAACTTGATTTCATACTCGATACCTTCCGGCATGCGAGTAGCCAGTTCAGCTATGGTCTCTTTTACGCCTTTTGCCACATCCATGGCGTTGGCATCAGGTTGCTGATAGATAACCAGAAAAGCGGTGTCATCATTGTTAAACTTGGCGACGCCATCGTAACTCTGGGAGCCCATTTCAACCCGGGCGATGTCCTTGATGCGAACATACGAGCCATCAGAGTCGGCCTTGATAATGACGTTGCCGAACTCTTCAGGGTCACTCAGACGTCCCTGGGTTTTTATAGTGTAGGTAAACTGTTGGTCTGGCTGGTTAGGTGCCTGACCCAGTTTACCGGCAGCGACAATAACGTTTTGTTCATTCAGTGCGTTGGATACGTCTGATGTCGTGATGTCCAGGGATGCCATACGTTCAGGATCAAGCCAGATGCGCATGCTGTAGACCAGTGAACCCAGAATGTCGGCAGAAGCGACGCCGTTGATACGCGCCATGGGTTCTTTCAGGTAGTTGTTGGCGTAGTTATTAAGGTAAACGCCGTCGTACTCCGCTTTATGGGAGATCAGGTTGATACCCATCAGCATACTTGAAGATTTTTTGCTGACGGTGACACCGGTTCTTCTGACATCTTCGGGAAGCGATGGCTCAGCCACCGCTACACGGTTCTGGACGTTTACCAGGGCCATGTCCTGATCAACACCTGAATCGAAGGTGACGGTTATGCTGGCGCTGCCATCGTTACCTGCAGAAGAGTTGATGTAGAGCATGTCCTCTACACCGTTGACCTGTTCTTCAATGGGGCGGATGACGGCTTCTTCTATGGTCTCTGCATCGGCTCCCGGGAATACCGCACTGATATTAACCTGAGGAGGTGTGATTTCCGGAAACTGAGCCACTGGCAGGGTCAGCATGGAAATCATACCCACCAGTGTAATGACGATCGACAGGACAAAGGCAAACTTGGGCCTGTGAATAAAAAGCTGACTGATCATCGCAGTTACCCTTGTTTGTTAGTCTGGCTGCCCTGCTCTTGATCAGGCTTTGGCTGGGCTTCAATGCCGCCTGTCTCAGGATCAATCGTGACGGTGGTGGGAGTCACTTTAGCACCTGGACGAACTTTCTGAAGGCCTTCAACGATGATCTTTTCACCGGCTTTAAGCCCGGAGTTCACAACCCACATTGGGCCTAAGCGACGTCCCAGTTCTACCTGACGGGTTTCAACTGCGTTATCAGCATCAACGACCAATACAAAGCGACCGGACTGATTTTCCTGAACGGCAGACTGAGGAATGATCGGATGTTCGGTCTTGTTCCTGCCTTCTACGATCAGGGTGACGTATAGACCCGGTAGTATGATGCCCTGAGGATTTGGGAATACTGCACGCAGGGTCAGGGTTCCTGTGGTTTCATCGACACTGGTGTCTGCGAAGTTGAATGTACCCTTGTGATTGTAATCGCTGCCATTGGGCAGGCGCAGGCTCATTTCAAAGTCCTGCTTTTCGGCAGCCCGGTTGCCAGAACTTTCCTGTAAGCGGCTGATGAATTGTTGCTCATTGACCTGGAAGTTGACATAGATTGGGTCAATGGAAGTCAGAGTCGCCAGAGGTTCACTGCCGGGTCCTACCAGATTACCCACGCTGTAATGGGTGCGGCCGATCTGTCCTTTGAAAGGTGCTAAGATTTTGGTGTAGCTGAGATCCAGTTTGGCCGTATCCAGTTGGGCTTCAGCCGCCTGAACAGAGGCTTCTGCCTGAGCTTCTTTGCTGGTCTGGGTATCCAGGTCAGCCTGGCTGATGTAGCCTTTCTTGTGAAGATTCTTGCTGCGTTGCAGGTCTTTCTTGGACTTGTTCAACTCTGCTTTAGCGCTGGCCAGATCAGCCTCGGCTTTTTTGAGGTTGGCGATATAGGGTTTGGGGTCTATCACGAAAAGCAGCTGATCTTTCTCAACGGTCTGTCCTTCAATGAAGTCCCTCTGAGCGAGAAAGCCTTCTACTCTTGCTCTCAGGTCGACAGTGTTGACAGCTTCTGTTCGGGCAACGTATTCATTGTAATCGCCAACAGGCCGCTCCGTTACGTTGATGACGGAAACAGCGGGAGGAGGTGTTTTTCTTTGTTCCTGCTCTTGATCACAGCCAGTCAGGGCTAGAACGGATGCAACAAGCAAGCCGAAAGGGAGCAGGGATCGTTGTCTATTTTTGATGATCGATTTCATCGATGGCTCCGAGAGAAAGAGTCTCAAGTTCAGGTTTCCAGCCCACGGTCAGAGTCTTGTGGTATGAGCGTGCCGATTCGGGGGACCTCTCCGCAAAGCAATACACAGGCAAGTCTGGTCTGAAAATTGTCTCAGCTGCTTGCACAGGACTTGATTCAGACATGATACAGCGAGTATTCACCTGTCTTATATTCAGTGCAACAGCGACCTTCGAGTCTCAGAGAAGCTGGATATAAACGTTATCTTTTGGGTGTCTATATTCCAAATCATCCGTTTTTCTGTCGCTGGCGCAGTATTCGTACTGTGCAGAGCTGAGCATGCTCATGTTGGAAAATAAGTGGGTATTGTACTCGGCTAAAGACTGATTCCTACTACTAAATTAAAAATCAGACACTTGTTTACAGGACGTTTACTTCTATTGCAAATAAAGCTTTTTACAGAGTGCTTACTGACTCTAACCCCAAGATATATATGGGCTTCAATACACTGAAGCCGTTGTTTAAACACTGAAGGTTTTCAACAAAGAAGGGATCAATTGAAACGAAAGTCTTCCAGAATATTGAGTGCTGTTTTTTGCTTCAAGACGACTTGTTGGTTCATGACGGTTTATTGATTATGAGGCACGGGTCAGCTGACAGACAATCTGTAAATTTTGTACCCTGTGCTGTACCTTTAACCCCGCCTTTCCCCCTGCGGGGTATTTTTTATTGAGGAGCTGCCAATGAGTAATGAAAATCTAGAGCTTCTGTTGATAGACGATGATATCGAACTCTGTGAATTGTTGATTGAGTACCTGGCCACAGAAGGGTACTCTGTACACGCAGTTCATGATGGTGAGTCAGGTGCTCATGCTGCTCTTTCAGGGGATTATCAACTGGTACTGCTGGATGTTACCCTGCCAAAACTGAATGGTTTTGAAGTCCTGAAAAAAATCCGTCACACGTCTGATATTCCGGTATTGATGCTGACGGCTCGTGGTGATGATGTTGATCGCATCATTGGGCTGGAAATCGGAGCTGATGATTACCTGCCCAAACCATATAACCATCGTGAACTGGTAGCCAGGATCAAGGCCATTCTGAGAAGGGGCAGAACGTCGGGTGCTGAGGTCGGTAACAAAGTCCTTTCTATTGATGATATCACTCTGAATCTGGCAAATCGTGAAGCCAAGATGGGTGAAACACTGCTTGAGCTGACGGCTACTGAATTTATGGTCCTCAAGTCACTGATTGAAAAAGCTGGCGAATTGATTTCCAGAGATGAGCTGACGCAAATCGCATTGAACCGTCGTCTGACACTTTATGACCGTGCGATTGATATGCACGTGAGTAACGTGCGCAAGAAAATTGGTACACGTCCAGATGGCTCGCCCAGAATTAAAACCGTCCGTGGTGCCGGCTACTTCTACATCAGACCATGATTATTCAAATCCGGAGAATGCTGGTCTGGCCATTTCAGAGTCTGTTCTGGAAGCTGTTTCTGTGGTTCTGGCTGACCATGTTGTCGATGATGGCAGCCATGGTTATAGCGGTGGCCATAACGGTAAATCCCTCGGATTTCCTGTCCGAGCGCAGAGAGCTTTTTCGTGAGCTGGAGATCGTCTCCAGAAAAGTGGAGCGCATGGCTTCTGGCTGGGCGCCTCATACTCCTTTTCCTCAGTTCAGCGGAAGTTATTTTTACCTTTTTGATCCTGCCGGTGAAGTGGTGGGCAGACGAGCCGCTCCGGATGAACTGATGTCCGCTTATGACCGAACCCATGATCGCACTGAACCTACCATCACTTTCAGAAGTGGTGTCGTGGTGGTGGGCCCCAGAAAAGTCTGGATTGGACGGATACCCTATGACCTGTTTCTGACCAAGGAAATGCCAAGATTAGTTCACTGGCGAGTCACCAAGGTTCTTTCCCAGCAATGGCATTTGGTTATCATTGCTCTGGCTGTCAGCTTCCTGCTTTGCATCATGCTGGCGCGCTACCTGGTCGTCCCTATCAGACGATTGCAGGTAACCTCCAGAAAGCTGGCGAAGGGAGAGCTCTCTGCCAGAGTGGAAGCCTCTGTGAGACAGAGAGGTGATGAGTTGGGAGAGTTTGCCCGTGATTTTGATCACATGGCAGAACAGTTGGAGACGCTGGTCAATAACAAGGAAATTTTGCTGAGAAATGTCTCTCACGAGTTACGCTCTCCGTTAACCCGGTTGCAGATTTCTCTGGCACTTGCCCGAAGAAAAACACCTGAAGCTGAGGCGGAACATGGGCGAATAGAAAGAGAAATCGAGCGTCTTGATGAGTTGATTGGTGAGATTATCCGTTTCTCCCGTATTCAGCATGGTCTGAGTGAAATGGCCTGTGAGCGGGTCAATCTGGAGCAGCTTATCGAGCAATTGGTGGATGACGGTAACTTTGAAGCTCAGGCTCAGAATAAAGGTGTCGATCTCATTAAGAGCCAGCCTATTGAGATTGTTGGAGTGCGTGACTGGCTCAGCAGTGCTGCTGAAAACATCATCCGAAATGCCATCCGATTCACTCCTCAGGGCAGTGATGTTGAGGTGACATTGGAACAATATCGTCGAAATGTAATCATCAAAGTGCGGGATAAAGGTCCGGGTGTTCCCGAAGATGCACTGGAATCCATGTTCGAACCTTTTTTCAGGGTGGATGAAACCCGTGGCAAGGAAAATGATGGGTTTGGACTGGGGACTGCTATAGCGATGAGCGCTATAGCTAATCACGATGGCGCAATCTTCGCCAGAAATGCTCATCCGGGTCTTGAAGTAACAATCAGGATACCCTTGGATCATAAGCACAATGTCTAATTGGGATCGGTCATAAATCAGTCAAATTGCAAGAGTCAAATAGAAACGCTGGGAAAGCTAATGGCTTCTCGCTCGGCTTCCATGTTTAAGACCAGCGCCAGTTGATCAGTGGTACACGCTTCCAGACAGGAATAGTGAAAAAGTAAAGGATAATGCCAGCCAGATCGGCAATCAGATCAGCCCAGGAAAAAAAGCGGTATTCCGTTTGTAATTGCAGCAGCTCAATGAGAAGACCGTAGGCCATCAAGCCACTGACTTTCGATAAGTTGAACGACTGGCTTGGAAGGCTGGCATCGATCAGAAAACCTAACAACAGGAAAGCCGCAAGATGTTGAAGCTTATCGTTCACATCGGTAAGTGGGACTTTATCCAATGGCAATAAGGACAAAACTACAATAGATATCATGGCCAGCAGGAGGCCAGTCCTGGCCAGTGTTGTGTAATGATTTCTGATCAATGTTACCAAGGTGTCCTTCCTGTCGATTCGTAGAAATGGATAGGGACTTATTTTCTGTGACGATTTGAATACCCTTTTCGTGCCTGTTTGTTGGCAATGGTTCGTTTTCTGATAATACTATTTTTTGTTAAAGTCACCTTTAGATCATCAGGTATCTCTGCTTCGCTCCATTTTCCCGGTTTTAGTCCATCCAGTGTCCAATCGCCTATACGGTAACGTATCAATCTTAGGGTAGGGTAGCCAACCGCTGCGGTCATGCGCCGAACCTGTCTATTACGTCCCTCACGAATAGTCAGTTCCAGCCAGCGGTCAGGAATGGACTTACGCTCTCTTATGGGTGGTACTCTTGGCCAGATTGCTGGTGCTTCAATGATTCTGGCTTTGGCAGGAAGCGTCAGACCATCTTTGAGTTCAATGCCTTTTCTCAGTTTCTCCAGTGCCTTTTCATTGGGTATGCCTTCTACTTGAACCCAGTAGGTTTTCTCCATCTTGTGCAGGGGCGAGCTAACCTGATGCTGAATCTGTCCATTGTTAGTTAGCAGCACCAGTCCCTCGCTATCTCTGTCCAGGCGACCAGCAGGATAAACATCGGGAATGGAGAGGTAGTCCCTGAGTGTTGGGCGCCCTTCTGAATCGGTGAATTGTGTCAGCACATCGAAAGGTTTGTTAAACAGAATCAGCCTGGGGGTGGTAGTATGTTCTTTTTTATTCCTTATGGAGCCGGGGGGCTGGTAGGGGCGACCTGACATCTGGCTGAGTCTCGTTAGCTTTGGCTGGTATTGCAGATTATAAAGTTATTGAAACAGAACAAAAGCCCTCAAGTCAGCTCCACACTGAATACTGACTGAGACGCTGTAAACGTTTGACAGGATTAACTGCGAGATGGCCTCTCTCGTCTGGTGTCTTAGAGCAAACCAGCTTTATTTATCGAGTTAGGCAGCCCAAGTTTTAACCGCCAATCGTTTTCATCAAAATGCCTTTTAGGACAAACCCCAGAACACCCAAGCATAAAGCGCCAAAAAGAATGAATGTGCCAAATTTTCCCGCTTTCGACTTTTTAGCCAGATCGTAGACAATAAAACCCATAAACAACACCAGAGCTGTCAGGAGGGCTTTCATCATCAGGCTTTCAAAACTGTCTATATCCATACTTCACTCCAACGAATAAGCTTGCTCATTCTATCTCTGGTGGATTCTATGTCTACACTGAAATAAGAAGAACAGGCCGTTCTGTACATAAAGTGCCGTTCAGCTGGAAAGAATACAGAGTGTCACAGCGATAATGAGCCATTGATCAGGGAGTGCATGGCTGTTACTTAGCCAATAGGAGAGAACCTCATGGCTTCCCGCATCAGGTTAATCGATGTCACCAAGCTTAAGAAGTCGTCCTGGCTTGTTCAGCAGGAATCCGAAGCTGTAGTAAAGACCGCTAAAGCAGGCATTAATCGGCAGAAAGACTTTATGGACTCTGTTGGTATGGATAAAAAGAGACTCCGTGAGTTTATCAATAGTGATGCCTGGCCCACCCATTTCAAGCACAAAGCCCGTCAGGAGTTGATCAAATTCAACGATGAGCTAAAGAGTGATCTTTCTCACGAAGCATCATTGAAACGAAAAGAACTCAGGCAGGCTAATCGACTGTTGAAACCCAAGACAAAATCGAGATCCTCAGGCAGAAGGCATAGGACCGGATTTGTTTAATTGTTTGCAAAGAGCTGCTGGACCGGGCAAAAAAGATTGGGTGCTTTTTTACTGAATATTAATATGGATGACAGGGGCGGCTTTTCATGGCTACCGTTAATGGAGTTAACAGTAATAACAATATTAATGTTGTTGATTCTTCCGAGCTTAGTCAGCAGGACTTTATTTCGGCTGTCTACCTTGAGCGCGGGAATATGCTGGATGCGGAAGTCCGCAGACTGGTCGGTGAGATAGAAACTTCCAACCAGCTGCTGACTAGCGTCAATAATCTGATCAATAAATCCAACATAGCTCAGTATGGCACCAGCCAGTACACGCAGACCACCTGGACCACCAACGGTAACAACATCGTGCTGGATAATGGATACGGTATTGCTATCCGGCCGGATGCTAATGGCAATACTACATTTACTTTGGTGGATGCTGAAGGTAATCAACTCAATTATCAGAATCAGACACTGGTGCCTGTTGCTCAGGGCTCTATTACGGATGCCAGTCAGGTGGGTATACCTGTTATGAATGATATGACTATGGTGCTGGATGATGGTACTGAGATTACCTTTCAGACATCCTCTCCCGGAACCCCCTTTGATCCCTCCAGTTTGTCAGGAGGTCTTGCGGATATCACCGGAATGACGATCACAAGGGGGAATCAAGGGCTCACAGTAACAAATTTGAATACGGCAAATCCTGTTATTGGTACTCCAAACCTGAATGGCACCACTCTGGATGCGGCCAGTAACGATGGTTATGTACTGCTCGAGGCGGGCGGGCTTCATTCCTGGGAGTATGACGGAGTGAATACCAACCAGATGACTCGACAGGATCCGAATGATCCCAGCGCTTCGCTCAGTGGCTACGCAGCACGTAAAGTTGCTTTCCAGAACAGTTTTACGAATGAAGTGACCGGTGGTATGCCTGCATTGACTAAAGAAGAGCGTGATATTCTCAGTAACCTGTTGAAGATCAATTACACTGATGCCAGTGGAAAGGGCCACCTTACACCAGAGGAATGGGCTTCGCTGAAGACATCACTCAACGCTGCAAAAGAAAATCTGACAGGAAGTAACCAATTGCAGACAGTCCAGTTACAGCGCGCGATGGCTACTTATAATCAGAACTATGATGCGATATCCAACTCTCAGAATAAAATCTATTCACTGCTGAAAGATATCATCAATAATTCGAAATGATGGATCACTCAAGGCTGATACCAATGTGACTGATTCCTTCATTTCTGGCCAAAGCCCTGATCTGTTTCATAACGTCCGGGCTTTGTTTGCTTTTGCTGGTTTGATCCAGCACTTCTTCAATAAACGCTATCTGTTGCTGATATAGCTCATGCTGTTCAACATACTGTTGGAGCTCAATCCCTTTAAGCTCTTCAGCTTCTGTATACTTTATGAATTTACCAATGGTGCTCAGTGAGAGTGTCAGGGCACTGGCTGTCTCTGCAGCATCAGGCTCCATAGCACAGTTAACCGCACAAATCGTACTGATAACACTGTCGTAGGCTGGAATGGTGCCAAACATCTCCCACTTATCAAGATCAGGTACATTCGGTTCAAGTTTCTCCAGCAGACGCTCAAAGTTTTTGGCTGACTGGTAGCCTGCGACGTTATCCCAGAGCATATTCAGACAGTGTCGAACGTCCTCAGGGTGACCAAACTCTGTGAGTTCAGCAAACAGGGCAAAATTGGGCCAGCTTCTTTCACAGACGGCGGTTGTTAGCGTTATGAGCTTCCAGGCTGGAAGTTTATCAAGCTGACGCAGGAACTGAGCGTATTGTCTATGTGTGTTCAAAGTGAAATCTCAGGCCAGAATATCTGGACAGGGATTCTAGCGGTATTCCCCCTGGAAGGCACTGCTGAGAAGGAATTCTGGAGTCATAAAGTGCTGTAGCTATGCATTGTAGTCCGTTATCAGAGCTGCCACTTGAAATTAACGGTGAAGGAATCCAGATCATAATCGGAATTAAGTTCAATCATGGAATTATCAAACATACAAGTTTCTGCTTTGACATTGCTGCTGAATCGAACCTTGCCACAGTCTCCAAATTCGAACTCGGTTTTTTCCTTGATGAATTCCATACCTTCCTTGATGGGTCTGGCAACACCAATGTATTCGAGCCCCAGAAATGCAGCACTGGCAGCAGCCTGTTCAGCCAGCTTTTTGGGATCGGAAGCGGCCTTGTACACAAAAGCACTGACTTCTTTCTGATTGATTCCGGACTTTTCCCGAATAGACAACTCAGGCATTCTATTGACGCTTTTTGAGCGGTTGATGGTTCTGGTAGAGAAAGGGTCAATCATTGAAACATCATGCGAGTAAGCTGTACTGTAATGAGAAACTTCAGAAAGGTAATGAGCTTCTGAGTCCGACATTGCCAAAACTGGGAATAGAGTCATCACCAGGCATGACCCCCACTTGCAACATGCATTACAGCTGTTTAAAGACTTGCTTCCATCCATGGTGCTAATCCTTAGTAAGCGCCGAAAACACTTCCATCGAAATTATACTGCCAGTCTATACACCATGCTGGCAAGAGAAAGACCCTTGTAAAGTAAGTTAAGCATGCTCAGGCTAAGGTGCCTTGTATTTCCTGTTTAATATAGCGACATAATATATTTATGTTCTGTCATTATTATACTGTGAAATAATCGCTTCAGAATGGCCATGATGAACGGTGTAAAAAAGAAAATCACTTCGTAATCCATTCCTTGTTTATTGGGGCCACTAATAAGCTGTCTTTGTTTCCATTTATCTGGCTCTATCGGCTGTAGGTTGGTCATCTTGAGCCCGTTGCGGGCTCTTGATCATAAATGACAATGGTGTGTGTATGGGGTTTGTTGTTGAAGGCTGTTACCAGTGCACTGGCAGGCAGTGAACCAGAAGGGATGATCAGGCTCTATGCTCTGGACATGAATTTGCCTGTTTCCGTATTAATCTTGATAATTTCTCCAGTGCTCAGGTATTCCGGAACCTGAACTTCAAGGCCAGTACTCAGTCGTGCTGTTTTGGT
This sequence comes from Endozoicomonas sp. ISHI1, assembly GCF_024606225.1. Classification (GTDB taxonomy): domain Bacteria; phylum Pseudomonadota; class Gammaproteobacteria; order Pseudomonadales; family Endozoicomonadaceae; genus Endozoicomonas_A. Next base: position 151,489 of record NZ_JAGRPU010000004.1, read on the forward strand.
ACGAGCTGCTGCGGAAGCACCTTTAATAGCAGGAGATGTTTCAATGATTTCAAGAGCGATGGATGAAGGCAGCTCAATAGCCAGTAACTGACCATCCACCAGAAGAGCGGTCAGTCCTTCCATACCATCAGACATATAGGGAAGCTGTTCTGCAATGGTCCCTGAGTTAACGAGATATTGGCTGTAGTCCTCACTATCCATGAAGGTAAACTCATCACCTTCACGATACAGAAAGGAAACCATTCGGCGGAGTAAATCAACATCAGCAAACGGGTCGTCGCCCGTGCAGGTCATCTCCAGCTTCTGGCCACCGGGAACGGAACTGAAACGAAACTTGTAGAGGGTTGAGGCACCGCGAGCGGATGGACTCTTGGTTTCATTCTGTCGGACTATGTAGTACTGATTTTCAATCTGAACAATCTGACCTTTCTTAAGATCTTTGGCGTAGGCCATTTATTTCAACCTCAGTTCAAAGGAGTGGGCAAATTCTATCACAGGACCGAAATTGCCTTGAGTTCGTTAATCGTTTTCACGGGATCTGAATGTTGGGGTGTCAATGCTGCCTCGGCAGTTTGTCAGATCGACCGTATTAGACGGGTTGTTATCCCCGGGCAGAGTGTCTTCTGAATACTCTGCAAACATGATCAGGTTCGAAGTTTGCTGTTCTTCAGGGCAGGTGTACTGCAAATCCATTACCTGCAAGTATCTGCCAAGCAAGCGGATATGCCCCGGGTAGCGTTGAATGCCGTTAGAGGTAAATTCAAAATTGAAATCTCTGGCAAGGTGCACCTGACCGTTTTGGCCTCGTTTGAAGCGAGTTGAATAACGAACTACAGTACCATCAAGAAACTGCAAGTTCATTTCCTTGCAGGCGCGCCTGCCATGGACGATAGCGATTTCTCTTGCTTTTGTTGTGTCAGCCCAGTACCAGACAAAAGCCGCCCCAAGTAGGATCCAGATGATAGTGTTCATGAGCGCATTTTATAGTCAGGAAAGGAAGAAAAGCTATGTCTTGTGCGCTTCTTTTACAAGTTGCCAGAAGCTGCAGAGTTTTTTTGAGTCTTCAATTGCAAATCAGTGCAGATGTCTTGGATTGCTGGCCTTACCAATGGGCTTTCCATCCCGATCAATGAGTTTCTCTCTGGCATCGACTCTGTAAATTCTTCGAAAGTATTCTGCTGTCAGGGCTTTCTTATCAGCAAACTGCCTGATGTCTACACCAACCCGGTTGAGGTATTCAAGCATGAAAATGGTATCGGGCACATCAGCCTCCAGTTATTGGCTCCACATAGTGATTCTCCACTACTCAGATAACCCATTCCGGATCCTGTTGAAATCCAAGTCTCAACGGAATTCCAAGTTAGAATAGCACCAGCATGTTTCGTTTTTTTGACTTGAGACATTCTTTTTCCTGCCTTTACAGAGCTTTACAGCCTCCTTATTGTTTCTTATCACTAAATCTCTGAGAGTCTCCTTTTCCTCGTCGCTTGGAGAGGGGCAGTTGATTGTTTGTAAATTTCCGGGTTTTGGTGATTTTATTTGTAGCATTGTTTTTTTTTGGTTTAATTTTCTGGATCAAGTATAAAATCAAAATATTTGACTGATAAAGGAGCCGTATACTGGGATATATGTGCCAGACAAAGCTCAGCTGGGGGAATATATGCTGGTAGGCGTGCCAAAAGAAATAAAGAATCATGAGTATCGAGTCGGGTTAACACCTGCTGCAGTTAAGGAACTCGTGGCGCAAGGGCATGAAGTTGTTGTTGAAATGAATGCCGGAGCAGGTATTGGTTTCACCGATGATTGTTATAAAAGTGCCGGAGCTACTATTGTTTGCAGCGGCGAGTCAGTGTTCGAACAGGCTGAGCTGATTGTTAAGGTCAAGGAGCCTCAGGCTGTTGAAAGAGCGAGGCTGCGTCCACACCATACCCTCTTTACTTACCTCCATCTGGCTCCGGACGTTGCTCAGACTCAAGATCTGATTGAATCCGGAGCCACTTGCATCGCTTATGAAACCGTAACGGATGTTAATGGTCGTCTGCCCTTGCTGGCTCCCATGTCAGAAGTCGCAGGTCGTATGTCTATTCAAGCCGGTGCCCACTGTCTCGAGAAGTCCCAGTCAGGTCGTGGTGTTCTTATGGGTGGTGTTCCTGGCGTAGATCCCGCAAAGGTCGTCATCATTGGTGGCGGTGTTGTTGGTCAAAATGCTGCAGCTATGGCTGTTGGCATGGGCGCAGATGTTGTTGTTCTGGATCGTTCTGTAGACGCGCTTAGACAGCTTGATGCGCGTTATGGCAACCGTATAAAAACCGTGTTCTCTACTCATCACTCTATTGAAGAGCATGCACTGACCGCTGATCTACTGGTAGGTGGTGTCCTGCTGCCAGGTGCTGCTGCTCCCAAGCTGGTGACCAAAGATCTCATTAGCAGAATGAAGTGTGGTTCTGTGATTGTTGACGTTGCCATTGATCAGGGTGGTTGTGTTGAAACGTCAAGACCGACCACCCATGATGACCCTACCTTCATCGTGGACGGTGTTGTTCATTACTGTGTAGCTAACATGCCGGGCGCCGTAGCAAGAACATCAACGGTGGCACTTACCAATGCGACGCTGCCTTATGTCGTAAACATTGCCAATAAGGGTACTCGTATAGCTCTGGAGGAAAACCCACACCTGCTGGAAGGTTTGAATATCTGCAAAGGCGTGGTGACTTGTGAGAGCGTTGCTCAGGTACAAAACCTGACCTACAGACCGGCTTCTGAAATGCTCTCTGAAATCTGATGTAAAGATGGTCTGAACCGAATACTCTGGTTTGCTTTTGGCTGCCAGAGTTTTTATTTTTAATAGCGAAAAGAGATTCACACACACAAATTGATTGATTTTGGGTGGGATTCGGATTTGATTAATTGGCAGTGGTCCAGGTTTGAAGAGCTAACCGGGCAGGAAGTATACAGTATTTTGGAAGCCAGACAGGCTGTCTTTATTGTTGAGCAGGATTGCCCCTATCCCGATGCTGATGGTCTTGATCAGAGATCTCTGCACTTATCAGGCTGGGGGGCGGATCGAAATGATCTTGTGGCCTATCTGAGGATTATACCTCCGTCCTCTCCCGACTCCGTTGTCACTATTGGTCGTGTTATTACTACTTCCTCATACCGTGGCAGAGGTTTGGGAAAAGAAATGATGAAACGAGCCTTAGAAAAAGCCAACGAACTCTTTCCTGAATATGATCTTTATCTTAGTGGTCAAGCTCACCTTCAAGCATTTTACGGTGCCTTCGGCTTCAGAGCTGAAGGTGGTATCTATGTGGAAGATGGTATTCCCCATATTGCCATGTTTTCAAGAAGGTCTTGATGACCATCGGCACGAGCGGTCAGTGTTGTCTCTGAGACAGCTGATTCCACAGCGTGCCAGCTTCTAATATTCATTTCATGGTAGGAATGACAAATTCTGCGCCAGCTCTGATTCCGGTTGGCCAACGGGAAGTAATAGCTTTGCGACGTGTATAAAACTTCACACCTTCCATGCCGTGCATATGCAATGGACCATACAGGGAGCGCTTCCAGCCGCCAAAACTGTGGAATGACATGGGGACAGGGATTGGCACATTAATACCGACCATGCCGATCTGGATGTCATGGGCAAACTGTCGGGCGCTGTCACCATCACGAGTAAAGATAGATGTACCATTGCCGTATTCGTGGTCATTGATCAGGGTGACAGCTGTCTCGTAATCAGGCACACGGACTACTGATAGCACCGGTCCGAATATCTCATCCCGGTAAATGGACATATCGGTGGTGACATTGTCAAACAGGCAACCGCCTAGAAAGTAACCCTCTTCGTGGCCTTCAACAGAATAATTTCTGCCGTCTACGACCAGTTTGGCACCCTGGGCGATACCGGCATCAACATAACCTGATACCTTATTGAGGTGCTCCTGGCTGATGAGGGGGCCCAGTTCAATACCAGGTTCCAGACCATTACCCAGTTTCAGGGCTTTCACTCTGGGAGCCAGACGTTCAATTAGTGCGTCTGCCACATCACCCACAGCAACTGCAACAGAAATAGCCATACAGCGTTCACCCGCAGAACCATAGGCAGCTCCTACCAGTGCGTCAACGGTCTGATCAAGATCAGCATCTGGCATGATAACCATGTGGTTTTTGGCTCCACCCAGGGCCTGAACCCGCTTTCCGTGGTGGCAGCCCTTCTGATAGATATACTCAGCAACAGGTGTAGAGCCAACAAAGCTGACAGCCTGAATATCTTCGGAGGCGAGGATCGTATCCACTGCTTCCTTGTCACCGTTGAGCACATTCAGAACGCCGTCAGGAAGACCGGCTTCTTTCATCAACTCGGCCAGACGGAAAGGAACAGAAGGGTCTTTTTCTGAAGGTTTGAGAATAAAAGTGTTACCACAGGCAATGGCCAGGGGGAACATCCACATGGGTACCATAGCCGGGAAGTTAAAAGGTGTGATTCCTGCCACCACGCCCAGTGGCTGACTGACGGACCACGCATCCACATCCGTTCCGACATTTTCTGTGTATTCCCCTTTCAGCAAGTGAGGGATACCACAGGCGAACTCAACGACCTCCAATCCACGGGTAATATCACCGAGAGCATCTTCCAGAACCTTTCCATGTTCTCTGGTCAGCATTTCAGCCAGCTCGTTACGGTGTTTTTCAACCAGCTCCTTGAATTTGAACAGGAGTCTTGCACGTTTCAGTGGGGTGACATTTCGCCATTCTTCAAAAGCCTGTTTGGCAGTGGCTATGGCCACCTCGACCTCAATGGGACTGGCCAGAGAGACTGAAGCTTCCTGCTTTCCGGTAGCAGGGTTAAAAATGGGTAACTGGCGCACGCTGGGGGCCGAGGGCAAACCGGCGATGAAATGGTTGATTTGAGCACTCATGTCATGGCTCCTTACAGTTCATTACTTTTATTGTTTAGATTGAAACCGTCTCTTTTCAAGGTTACGGGAATTAAGTCTCCGCATGAAGAGCTGAGCACCATGAATTAATGTTCAACCTCCTTTCAACGGCTACTGACAGGTTTCGACAATGGCAAAGTTGTCCTGCATAGAAAGCAGAACCAAAAATCTTGATCTGAATCAATATCTATCACATAAGGGCTTTTGGATTCCGGCTGAATGCAGTTATTCTGGGAATCTACTCAAATTGTTGTTGAGTAGGCTGACTTGAAAAATAGCAAAATGAGGCATGGAGAAACCTTTTGGAAACATTCTGTAAATAGAATAGATCCAGCTTTCACAATATGAGAGTGTTTTTATTTTCATGACTCAATAAGGGGGTTTCTATTCTGATGCCCCGGGCGGAAATGCCTGAATGCTTTGAGGGTCTGTTAAGTTTTCTGGCATTTCAAAATAACAAGAACAAGATAGGAAGAGTGCTATGTCGTTGCTGATCAATAGACTTGTGAAGGATCATGAGCACCTTTTGCGCCTGCTCGATTGTCTGGATCATGAGGTATCCGGATACAAGGATGAAAGTGAGCATACTCCCAGACTCTGGCTGATTCTTGATGCTCTGGACTACCTCCATAATTACCCGGACAGCTTCCATCACCCACTGGAATCCCGATTGCTATCCCGTCTCCGTCCAAGACTGACTGATGCCAGCCAGCGCGCTGTTATGGCAGAAGTAGAGGCTGAGCATAAAGAAATACGTCAGTTCACCACCAGTCTGATAGAGCGTTTCAGTGCCTTGAGTATGGATCAGGTTATCCCGGTCAATCAGCTGTTGGCGGATTATCAAAAATACGTTGAGTTGCAGAGGGCACACATAAAGAAAGAAAACAGGGTTTTGATCCCCGCTATGAAAGCCATTCTGACAGAAGAAGACTTCAAGCAGGTGAACGAGGCTCTGAAAGTGACTCCAGATCCTCTGTTCGGATCCCATACCTGGGAATCCTATGAGAACCTGTATCAGTTTGTGGTGGGAGTTCCCGTTGAACAGGTAGCTTCCGAAGTACACTGAAAATTTGCCGTCTCGGAGGGGCAGTTTCTGAAGCCTTTGTTTTTAATCCTGAAGTTCTGGTCGTTTTCGAAAATAGTCTAAAGCTTCCGGGTTTGCCAAGGCATCGGTATTGGCAATCGGTTTATCATGGACAACATCCCTGACGGCCAGCTCAACGATCTTGCCGCTGATGGTTCTCGGAATATCAGGTGTTTGGAGAACAACCGCAGGTACGTGGCGAGGCGTTGTATTGGCCCGAATGGTCTTTTTTATTTCGCTGATGAGTGCGTCATCCAGGATGATGCCATCTCGTAACTTAACAAACAAAATGACCCTGACATCGCCTTCCCACTCCTGACCAATGGCAACACTTTCGAGTACCTCTTCGACCTTTTCAACCTGTCGGTAAATTTCCGCAGTACCAATTCTCACGCCACCCGGATTCAGGACAGCATCTGCCCTGCCATGAATAATCACCCCTTTATTGACTGTCAGTTCACCAAAGTCTCCATGGGCCCAGACCCCCGGGAACTGGTTGAAATAGGCTTTGTGATACTTTTTGTTCTCAGGGTCATTCCAGAATCCAATAGGCATTGAGGGGAAACTGGACTGACAGGTCAGCTCGCCTTTTTCTTTCAACAGGGGTTTGCCTTCAGGGTTGACGAATTGAACGTCCATTCCCAGCCCTCGGCACTGAAGCTCCCCTCTAATGACCGGCAAGGCAGGGCAGCCCAGAGCAAAGCAGGAAATAATATCGGTACCACCGGAAATAGAGGATAGACAAAGGTCTTTTTTGATGTCCCGGTATACATAATCAAAACTCTCGTGAAGCAAAGGAGAGCCAGTAGACAGAATGGTTTTCAGTTTTGGCAGGGAGTGAGATTCAACAGGTTTAACCCCGGCCTTTTCCAGTGCTGCAATGTATTTTGCACTGGTCCCGAAAACAGTGATCCCTTCTTCTTCAGCGATATCCATAAGGCTTCGTGGTTCAGGATGAAAGGGGGAACCATCATAAAGAACGACAGTGGCTCCCAGCGCAAGAGAAGAAGCCAGCCAGTTCCACATCATCCAGCCGCAGGTAGAAAAATAAAAGAGGGTGTCTTCGGGTTTTACATCCGTGTGTAAAGACAACTCCTTCAGATGCTGTAAAAGGGTACCACCATGTCCATGTATGATGCACTTTGGTGCTCCTGTCGTCCCGGAAGAATACATAATGAACAGAGGGTGGTTGAAATCTACCGCTACAAACTCAGGTGTATTGCGGTCTGGAACAATAAAATCGTCGTATAAACTCGATGAAGTCAGGGAGCTGATATCGGCATCACTGCCAAGGAATGGCACAATGACGGTTTGTTCGATAGAAGGGATTTGCGCCTGAATGGACTGAACTTTTTCCAGGCATTGAATCGGCTTGCCACCATAAAAATAGCCATCAATGCTGAGTAGTACTTTTGGGGTGATTTGCCCAAAACGATCCAGAACACCCTGAATACCAAAATCTGGTGAGCAGGAGGACCAGACAGCTCCCAGCGCGGTAGTCGCCAGCATCATAATCAGGGTTTCAGGGCAGTTGGGCATAAAGGCCGCCACTCGGTCTCCTTTGCTGACCCCGAGGACTTTGAGTCCAGCTTGCGCTGCTGCAACCGCTTTAACCAACTCACCATAACTCAAGGTGATACGCTGGCCATCTTCCCGTCTGAAAATCAGCGCGTCTTCTGTGGTTCTTTCGGCATTTTTGCTATGCCGGAGCATGTGTTCTGCATAGTTGAGAGTCGAGTCCGGAAACCACTTTGCCCCCGGCATTTGATCATGGTGGCAGACAGAAGAAGGGGCACTGTGAAATTGGATGTCTACAAATTTTGCCACGTTATCCCAAAAAGCATAACGATCGCTGACACTCCAGTCATAAAGGGAGTGGAAATCAGTCAGATCCTGAGCAGTGACGTCATTGACTGACTGAATGAATGCGTGAAGATTTGACGATTGAATCCGGCTCTCGTCAGGTGCCCAGAGCTGCGTCATATTTGATCCTGTCTTGTTGTAGTGCCAGCCCGGCGTTCGAGTAGGAACGGATACCCAGTTGATGGCAGATGAATGTCGAGGCTTCGAGAAGCCTGTCCATCTGCACGCCAGTTTTAATGTTCAGGCCTGCCATTAAATAGAGCACATCTTCAGTGGCAACATTGCCAGAGGCTCCCGGCGCGTAGGGGCATCCACCCAGACCGGCAACTGCCGAATCCACCACTGTCAGACCCTCTTCAAGGGACGCGTATATATTGGTTAATGCCTGTCCATAAGTGTTGTGGTAGTGAGCGGCAAGATGCTCCATAGGTACTTCACGACCACAGGCTTCCAATACTCGTTTAACCCTGAGAGGTGTTCCTGTACCTACAGTATCGCCAAGGGAGACTTCGTAGCATCCCATTTGATAGAGTGCTTTGGTCACTTCGGCTACTTGCTGAGGCGTGATGGCGCCATCATAGGGGCAACTGATAATGCAGGAAACATAGCCCCTGACAGGAATATTACTCCGTCTGGCCAGTTCCAAAACTGGCTCAAAACGTTTAAGACTTTCGGCAATGGAACAGTTGATATTTTTCTGGCTGAATCCTTCGGAAGCTGAGGCAAACACCGCTGCCTCGTCTACTCCTGCTTTCAGAGCATCTTCCATCCCTCTGAGATTGGGGGTTAAAGCGGTATAAACAACGTCACATTGACGTTTGATAGTCTGGAAAACTTTATCCGAGTCCGCCATCTGGGGAACATATTCAGTGGAAACGAAACTGCCGGTTTCGATGTGCCGAAGGCCCGATTGAGACAGTAAGTTGACCAGCTGAACACGTGTTTCCGGAGAAGTTGGTGTTGGCAGATTCTGGAGTCCGTCACGGGCTCCAACTTCGACAATACGGACAGACTCAGGCAGCATGTTCACTTTCCTCCCTGAACGCCATGAGCGATGAACCAGCGTCCACCCTGTCGCCTGCTTGATAAAAGACTGACTCAATCATTCCGTCACAAGGAGCATAAATAGTGTGTTCCATTTTCATGGCTTCCATGACCAGCAGAGCGGTGCCGGCATGGACCTGCTGTCCTGCTTCGACCATCACTGAGTTGACGGTACCGTTCATTGGCGCCAACATTGCCTCAGAGCCATCCTGTGCGGTCAGGCATTGTCCTGAAAGGCTCAACTCAACGCTGAAGTCAGGGAAGAATATCTTTAGCCTGGCTTCGGGCAATGGGACCACGCGACATTTTGTTGAAGAAAACACCGTGTTGTGGCCAACCGACAGTTGTCCTGACAAACAACCTGACTCCACCTCATACCAGTGAATATCAGCCTGACAATAGCCATCAGGTAGACTCACTTTGAACCTTTCGGGCGTTTTTTCCAGCGAAATCACGTAGGGTTGATGGTTCAGAAACAGAGTTATCTGAGAAGGTGCCACAGCAGCCGGCAATGAACCCTTGTATTGAGATTGATGGAATTGGTATAAGGATCCTGCAATCAACGACACTCTCAATTGATCACGATTCAGTTCTGTCTGAGGTGGATACTGGTCAATAAAGTGTGTCGATAACTCAGCCTTTCTGAAGGCAGATTCATTGACCAGATGCAGCAGAAAGTCCCGGTTATCACTCAAGCCGGCCTGTTGATAGTCAGACAAAGCCTGAGACATTTTATCAATAGCTGCTTCACGATTTTCAGCCCAGACCACCAGTTTTGCCAGCATTGGATCATAGTGGCTGGAGATATGATCACCCTGTTGTACACCGGTATCGATGCGGACATGATCCTTAGCCTGGGGCCATTGCAAGTCCATGATTTTTCCGGAGGAAGGTAAAAAGTCTTGATTAGGACTTTCGGCGTAGATTCGAGCCTCAAGGGCATGGCCATGACATTGCAGCTGATCTTGTGTCAGAGGCAAGGATGCACTAGCGGCAATAGCCAGTTGCCATTCAACCAGATCCTGCCCGGTAATAGCCTCAGTGACAGGGTGTTCAACCTGAAGTCGTGTATTCATTTCCATGAAATAGAAACGTTCACCGTCAACCAGGAACTCAACTGTACCGGCTCCCCGATACTCTATGGCCCTGCCGGCTGCGACTGCGGCTTCACCCATACTTTTTCGCATGGAGTCAGGGAGGTTAGGAGCTGGGGCTTCTTCGATGACTTTCTGGTGACGGCGCTGTAAAGAACAGTCACGGTCGAAAAGATATATTCCTTCATTGTTCTCATCAAAAAAGATCTGAACTTCTACATGGCGAGGTCGGGTGATATACGACTCCAGAAGCAGGTGGTCATCACCAAAACTTTTCAGGGCCTCTCTTCGGGCAGCCTGAAGACCTTCCTGCAACTGGTCTGAATGTTCAATAATTCTCATGCCCTTGCCGCCACCACCCAATGCGGCTTTGACCATCAGAGGGTAACCTATGCGTTCTGCCTCGAGGATCAGGGTTTCATCAGACTGATCGCAGCCGTGATAACCGGGACACACAGGGACACCGGCCTTTTCCATCAGGGCTTTGGCTTCACTTTTTGAACCCATTGCTTTGATGGCTTGGTGACCGGGTCCGATGAAGTGAATACCGGCGCTATGACAGGCCAGAGCAAAGTCTGCATTTTCTGAGAGAAACCCATAGCCGGGGTGCACCGCCTGAGCGCTGGACTGTTGGGCAACTTCAATCAGTTTTTCAGTGCACAGGTAGCTTTCCTGTGCAGGCGAAGAGCCAATGTAATAAGCTTCATCAGCCAGGGTTTTATGAAGGGCCCGGTAATCTGCATCGGAATAGACAGCGACTGTCTTAATTCCCAATTTTTTGGCGGTATTTATTACTCTGCAGGCGATTTCACCCCGGTTGGCAACCAGGATTTTATCGAAATGTTTTACACTCCGTAGACTGTTGTTCGAGCTCATGGCTGTCTTCTCGCTCATGACTGTCTTCTCGCTCATGGCTGCCTCCATGACGGTATGCGTTTTTCAAGGAATGATGCCAGGCCTTCCTGACCTTCAGGAGAGACTCTGATGCGGGCTATCTCCTGGCAGGCCATTTCGACAAACTCTTCATTAATGGGTTTGTTATGAACTTTATGAAGCATGTTTTTGGCCAGTCGAGTCGCTTCAGGAGCATTACCAAGAAGCTGTTGAGTTAGCTCTTCTGCTTTGGTGTCGAGTTCTGATTCAGGCACCCGTTCATGCAGCAATCCCAACTCAAGCGCTTTTTCTCCAGAGAAGACTTCTGCACTCAGAAAGTAACGACGGGCCTGACGGGTACCTATGGCCTGGACAACGTAAGCGCTGATGACGGCCGGGATCAGGCCAATTTTGACCTCACTCAGGCTAAAACGGGTATTCTCTGCTCCCAATGCGATATCGCAGGCACAAATCAGTCCAATAGCACCACCAAATGCAGCGCCCTGAACCACTGCCATGGTAGGTGCTGGAAAGTGATTCAAGGTGTGGAGTAGCTCTGACAGTGTACGTGCGTCGTCGTAGTTTTCCTGTTCACTGAGGTGAATGGCGTTCTTCATCCAGTTAAGATCACCTCCGGCAGAAAAATGTTTGCCGGAGCCTCTGAGTTGCAGCAGTCGTGTCTCTTTACCCGACAGCTGTTTCAGGGCCGCAATCAGTTCGCTGATCAGTTCTGCATTAAAAGCATTACCCACTTCCGGACGGTTCATGGTTATGCTGGCAACGCCATTGCTGGTGGTCTCGATAATGAGAGAGTTGCTCATGGTATTACCTCCCTGCCTTACATTCTGAAAACACCAAAGCGGGTTTCTTCGATGGGCGCATTCATGGCTACAGAGAGGCTCTGGCCCAGAACGTCACGGGTATTGACGGGGTCAATAATGCCATCGTCCCAGAGCCGGGCACTGGCATAAATCGGATTGCCTTTGTGGTCATAGGTTTCGATGACCGGTGTTTTAATGGCGGCTTCTTCTTCGGCAGAAAGGGTTTTCCCCTTTCGTGCGAGACTGTCTTTTTTAACCTGGGCCAGAACTTCTGCTGCCTGTTCACCGCCCATCACTGAGATTCTGGCATTAGGCCAGATCCAAAGAAATCTCGGGTCATAAGCCCGCCCACACATACCGTAGTTGCCTGCACCAAAACTGCCGCCAATGATGACGGTGAGTTTTGGAACGGTTGCACAGGCCACCGCATTGACCATCTTGGCGCCGTCTTTTGCTATGCCCCCTGCTTCATAGTTTGAACCCACCATGAAGCCTGTGATGTTTTGCAGGAAAAGCAAAGGTATACGTCGCTGGCAACATAATTCGATAAAGTGAGCCCCCTTCTGGGCCGACTCTGAGAAGAGAACTCCGTTGTTTGCCAGAATGCCGACCGGGTGACCATGAATTCTGGCAAAGCCGCAGACCAGAGTAGTGCCATAGCGGGCCTTGAATTCATCAAATTCGGAACCATCAACGATTCGGGCAATGACTTCACGAACGTCATAATTCTGTTTCAGATCGGAAGGGATCAGGCCATAGAGTTCGCCGGGGTCATAGACGGGAGGAATGGGCTTTTCTAATGGGAAGGGATGAGTTTTCTTTTTGTTCAATCTGTCAATGGAACTTCTGACAAGTTCAAGGGCGTGGGCATCATTTTCTGCCATGTAATCCGCCACACCTGATTGTTCACAATGAACCCCGGCACCACCCAGCTCTTCTGCCGTGACCTCTTCTCCGGTGGCGGCTTTGACCAGAGGTGGGCCTGCCAGAAAGATAGTGCCCTGATTTCTGACGATAATGGTTTCGTCTGCCATAGCCGGCACATAGGCTCCTCCTGCCGTACAGGAGCCCATAACTGCGGCAATCTGGGGAATTCCTTTGGCAGACATGTTGGCCTGGTTAAAGAAGATTCGACCAAAGTGTTCTCTGTCCGGAAATACTTCATCCTGGTAGGGAAGGTTGGCTCCTCCGGAATCAACCAGGTAGATGCAGGGCAGATGATTTTGTTCGGCAATGGTCTGGGCGCGCAGGTGTTTTTTTACCGTAAGCGGGAAGTAACTGCCGCCTTTGACAGTAGCATCGTTGGCCAGAATCATACATTCGATGCCAGCAACAAAACCAACGCCTGCAACAACACCGGCGCAGGGGGCTTCATTATCGTAGATGTCGGCAGCGGCAAAGCGGCCTACTTCTAGAAAAGGGGAGTTGGGATCAAGCAAATGGGCAATGCGATCCCGGGCTAACAACTTTCCTCTGGCAGTATGGTTTTCTCTCGATTTTTGACTGCCGCCTTGGGCAATGGTTTCAAAACGAGCATTGATCTGGTCCACCAGAGCCTGCATGTGTCGGCGGTTGTTGTGGAATTCGGGGCTGTCGGGTGCCACTTTTGAAGATAGTACGGGCATATTGATCGCCTCTGATGAAGCCGTTTTTTTGCTCATAGCCTTGCAGCGTTGCGATAGAGGTTAGATCACATCCTGCATGCCAAGGCTATGGCTGTTTCGGAATGTATGATTGTTGTTATGGCAGCATGGTTGTCCTGAGAGAGCAGTGCTGCGTGGCGATGTTAGCGAGACTCCTGGAAAAGTTCTCTGCCGATCAGCATACGACGGATTTCTGATGTACCGGCACCTATCTCATAGAGCTTGGCATCTCTAAGCAGGCGACCGGTTGGATATTCATTGATGTAGCCATTACCACCCAAAATCTGAATGGCGTCCAGTGCCATCTGGGTAGCACGTTCAGCACAATAAAGAATGACACCGGCTGCGTCTTTTCGGGTACTTTCACCACGATCACAGGCAGCCGCAACTGCATAAAGGTAAGCTTTACTGGCATTCATCTGGCTGTACATGTCAGCCACTTTGCCCTGGATCAACTGAAACTCACCAATGGACTTGCCAAACTGTTTACGGTCATGAATGTAGGGAATTACGACATCCATACAGGCTTGCATAATGCCGGTTGGGCCTCCGGACAGAACCACTCGCTCATAGTCCAGTCCACTCATGAGCACCGATACCCCTTCATTGACGGCACCCAGTACGTTTTCTTCAGGCACTTCGCAATCTACAAACACCAACTCACAGGTGTTCGATCCTCTCATGCCCAATTTGTCCAGCTTTTGAGCACGAGAGAAACCTTTGGCGTCTCGTTCAACGATGAATGCGGTAATGCCTCGGGAACTTTTTTTGGGTTCGGTTTTGGCATAAATGACGTAGGTGTGTGCATCCGGGCCATTGGTGATCCACATCTTGCTGCCATTCAGAATATATCTGTCGCCTTTTTTCTCGGCTTTCAGTTTCATGCTGACAACATCTGAACCTGCGTTAGGTTCGCTCATGGCCAGAGCGCCGATGTGCTCGCCGCTGATCAATTTGGGAAGGTATTTCTGCTTCTGTACTTTGTTGCCGTTACGCTTGATTTGGTTTACACACAGATTGGAGTGTGCCCCATAACTGAGAGCAACGGAGGCAGAAGCCCGGCTGATCTCTTCCATGGCGATGACATGAGCGAGATAACCCATGTCTGAACCACCGAGTTCTTCTTCTGCCGTTATGCCAAGCAAACCCATAGCTCCGAACTTTTGCCAGAGGTCCATGGGAAACTGGTTGCTGCTGTCGATTTCCCGGGCGCGGGGAGCAATTTCATGATCGCAAAACTGTCTGACCTGCTCTCTCAGCAGGTCATTGGTTTCACCCAGATTGAAGTTGAGTGTCAGGTAATTCATCGAACGTATCTTTGTTTAAATTATTCTTAGACTATAGTCATTGTGTGGCTATAGGCATTTCAATTCGTGATTACAGTTCCGAAGATCTTTCCGGATATCCACCTAAACAGCAACTATTGGATAAATAACTTCACAGCATGATGTTAGTGTTCCATTTCTGAGGGAAAACGTAAATGCTTATATTATCGAAAGTCGCCTATTGTACGACAGAAAAATGTTACCTGTGATGACCTGAGTAACGGTTGTGACTGTTCCATGAACTCCCGTAGTCAAAGTGATCAATAGCGATGGCGTCTGGGTATCTATTGCATGGATAACGGTAGAAAAGTCCTGCTTTGTCAGGGACTGGCATGTATTCTGACTCGTTTAAATACAGGCCAGGCAATCTGTAGAGCGAGTCCGCTTTTACAATGCAGAAGTCATTCCCTGCCTCTCTTAACTTAACGGCAGTTTCAGTCAGCAAGCTGCCCGGGCGAAACTCTTGCACCTTTGGCGCCCAGTCAATGTAGGGGTAAATTTTGGTATGGGGAAGCATTAGCCACCCTGTTTGTTCGTTCGCTGCTGCAGCCCTGTACCAACTGTCTATCCCCAGCAGAAAAAAAGCCGGACCGAAAATGTCTACTTTGGAATGGGGTACTTCATCTTCCAGAGGAGGGATGGATAACAGCAGGTTATTGAGCGCCGGGTGATTGGCCTCAGCGGCAAAAAAAGCGTTGCTCAAGTAGCCTTGCTGAGACGTCAAAAATGCAAACTCATTAGCCGTTATGAGTGTGTATAGAGGTTGTTTAATGAGGTCGGCCATTTCATTGGGATTAAGCAGTTCAAACTTCATATCGAAATAGAAACCGCCGAATTCGTGGACGATTCGATATCTCAGGATGTCGCCCAGACTGGCGAGGTGACTATCGTCGGACGTTTTGTTGCGTTCCAGAATAGCCTTAATGACCGAATGCTCATTATCAAAAAGTTCATTAATGGAGTATTCTTTTGTGGTGTATTCTGACTCGGTCCAGGTATGTCGAATGATTTTTCCATTCCGTTCGAGGAAGTTGTTCTGAGTGGCTCGCCACAGGTTATACTCCCAGCCCTTGACCTTTTTAAAACTCTGACTGACGATATCCAGGTATTCGGGTACTTTTGCACCAATCCAGATTTGATGAATCTTGCCCGGGATGGCCGCTTCTGTGCTGCCTGAAAGTACGGCAAACAATAAAATGAGTGGTCGACAGACGCTAAAAAATACTGGGTGTGCCCAACTTTTTACAAGCAGATCACGGTTGTTTGTGTTTATCAATTTGGAATCCATTTTTTAATCTGTACAGTAAAATAAGACTTCAGCTATCAGTGGAGTTCGCCCCCAAAGGCCACAGATGTTAAGCTGATGTTCGATTTAAGGGACTTGGCACAGCTCTTTCAAACTGCTTTGAAGAAGGGGTGTAGCCATTGTTCCATCATTGGAAACGAAAAAGGGTTTTAATGGTCTGCATCTCTTCGACATTCGTCGAGATAATATAGACAGGCTTTCGACAATGAGTAGCCGGTATAGCTGAACTGACCATTTTTTCTCTGAATGATATTAAAATGAGCAATTTGATTAAGCTGAATAGCTTGATTTTTATGGCACCACTATGAATGCATTAATACAGCTGACAGACGCCAAGGAAGCGCTGGTAAAAGCAGCGGAAAAGCTGATAGCCGAGAGGGGGCTGGATGCGGTTTCAGATCGTGAAATAGCCAGAGCCGCAGGACAGAAGAATAATTCTGCTGTTCAGTATCATTTTGGTGACCGGGCAGGGCTGATTAACGCCATTCTGGATTTCCGAATGATCCCTCTCAACCAGAAGCGTCATGAGATGCTTGATGAGCTTCTCAACCATAAAGAACCACCAACTACCAGAGATCTGGTGAAGGTTTTGTTGCTTCCATACATGGCAAACCTGAAAACCTCAAGAGAAGAGAGTTCCTATACCAGTCTGGTCTGTCATCTGTTTCAGCGAGGTAATCATCAGATCGCTGCGATGGATACCCCCAGAAGCAGCTCTCTGGTTCGTATGACCGAGGCATTTGGTACCATTTTGCCACATTTGAGTGTCAAAGAGCTCCGTGCCCGGCTCGCTTTTATGGGGTCCATAGTGATTCATACAGTAGCTCGCTGGGATCAGCAGTGCCGCCTGGACCCTGAGACCTGGACACCAGAACATATTAGCCAGCAGGCCCGGTTCCTCATTGAGTTTCTGGCGGGAGGAATGGATCAGGATGCTCTGGCTGATTAAGCCCGACTCAGGAACCAGAATTCCCCGACGAGGAAGATACTCTTTCAGAATCTGACCACTGGTTTTTTAAATAGTGATTTACAGCTAAGGCCGTGGTGGATGAGAACGATTAAATTGTTTTGATGAGTGGCCTGAAAAAATGAATCGGGTTCGGGTTCATACACCGGCAGGGAAAGCAGATCGGAAAAAGATCACCCAAACTCGATTCGAGAGTAAGCGAGTTCAGATAATATCAATATCCGCAACGCAATCGAAAATATGGTTGGGCTTGTAAGGGACCTTATCGATATCAGCGAGTCGGGATACACCGGACAAAACCAGAATGGTTTCAAGGCCGGCCTGAAAGCCCGCAAGAATATCAGTGCGCAGGTTGTCACCTACAATGACGGTGTTGTCTGAATGTGACCCCATTTTGTTCAGGGCGGCACGTATAATCCAGGCACTGGGTTTGCCCACATAGAATGGCTTTTTGCCAGTAATCCGCTCGATAGGAGCACACAGTGCACCGCAGGCCGGAGTCATATTGGGACCGTGGGTATCAGGGTTTGTGGCAATAAAACGTGCTCCTTCAGACACAAACCGGGCTCCGGTGTGGATCATGTTCCAGTTGTAATTCTTGGTTTCACCCACGACGACAAAATCCGGATTGATATCGGTAATGGCAAAGCCTGCTTTATACAGTTCGTGAACCAGGGCACCCTCGCCGATGACATAAGCTTTCTGACCTTCCTGCCGTTTAAGAAATTCTGCTGTAGCCATGGCAGAAGTGAAAAAGCAACTTTCCGGAATAATGATGCCGACAGAAGCAAAACGGTTCTGCAGGTCTTTCTCGGTCTGGGAGGGATAGTTGGTTAGCATGACCAGAGAGATGTCCCTCTCCAGCATACTGTGAATGAAATCATCAGCACCGGGAATCAGGGTGTTGTCATGCAAAATCACGCCGTCAATGTCACAAATTACGCTTTTAGACATAATACTATCTGATCAGGTTAGACTCTGAGAAGGGCATTATAAAGGGCTTGAAAGCCAGAAGGCCAGAAAGCTTTCCAGCCCGAAGTGCCAGCGTCTGATTACGCTGTTGTTAACCAAATCTGAACATCGTGTATCCACTTCACGATGGCCACCAAAACCTCTCTTGCCTTTGTGCAGACAGCTACAGCTTTCGGTATACTTAACTTACTCAGTCAAAGTCGTTTAACCCGCTGGTTAGTTGCCTGATCTGGAGGGTGTCGCAAAAGTGCTTTATTCTGTAGTCCTTGAGGTGATTTCCGTTCAATACATACAAAAAAACAGGACTGAGCACCATTGTGATCAAATATCATCTGATTTTATTCAGAAAGCTGTGATAGTCATCAGGGTTCAGTCCCAGTTTCTGCAAGTATTGGACGGTCGAAAAGAGAACTTCCCCGGCAGTATAATCTTTGCTGGATCTAACATCGTCAGGGACAGGCTGAATCGGCTCATTGCGCTTTCGACGTTCATGAATATATTCGAACCAGGCTTGTAAAAACTGATTAACCAATTTTAACTCCCTCAAATTTTCAGGGCAGCGAAAAAAACGAAACTCTATTGTACCATAGGGTTGGATCATCTCTGTTCCTGGAATATGCAACAAAGAAATAGCCATATATTTGTCTATCTCTACATCAGAAAACCCACCAAACATTTGTTGTAAAGGAGCCATCTGTATCAGATGACTGTATATTTTTGAAAACCGCTTAAGCTTCTCCAGTTTTTCTGAATCGGTTTGCCAATGACCATTCGGTTTTTCATAATTGAATCCCGCTAATTTTTCATTGTACGTAGCAATCATCCAGTTTATCCGCTCAATGGCTAACCCCCTCATATCAGAATAATCAGAAAACAATTTATACCATTGACTCTCATCATCATTGATGATTCGGTCATTATTCCCGAATGCTCTTAGTAAATAGGGATTGCTCTCAATCTCCCTCTGCAATTCCAAAAGAACACTCGGATCACCGTGGGTGGCACTCAATGCATCGACATGCTTGTGACCGGAAGAATAACCTATAAGCCCATCTTGAATCATTGAATCAACCACTTCAAAGACTTTTTCAAAACAACTGTCCACATTGGCTTCACCATCATGGTATGGTTTACAATTCACCTCAAACCATGCATCACCATCCATAGTAGGAGTTATGTGGAAAAGACCATCAAAAGTTAAGTTATGAGTGCCAACACCTGCCTTGTTAGCCCCTGACTTTTTCATACGATCTTCAAATATGGGAATATAATTGCTATCTTGTAGGCTTCCCGTTTCAATTATTGAAGTTATATCGTATTCCAGCTCTTCACCAAATATGAGGTTTAGGTTATTATCAAGCATTATATCTTGTTCCAGGCAGTCTTGCTTTTCTTCAAGCATATCATTAAGAGTACCTAACCAAAGTTTTTTAAGATTCGGTCCAATGAGAACTTCATTAAAAGATTTTCTAAGGGTATTATTTTTTCGTAGAGCGTCAGTAATAAGATTTCTACTCATTGCATTTTCATTAAAATCCATCAATTTCCTTGATTCATCAGTAAGTTCTCGTCTGTAGAGGGTGATCAATTCCATGAGATTAAGAAATTCTGAAAAACAGCCATTACCAAAAAATATTTTTTCAAAAAAACGAAATGCATCATGCCGAGCTAACAGGTAGTACTTATTTTTAAATTCATTATGATGTCCATGGTATATGTAAAGATAGTCGGCTAATAAAGCACCAAGATAGTAGTATTTATATGTCTTGTTATTAAGTGATGACTCACTTTTTCTTTGAGAAAATGTTCTGGATAAAATGGAATCTATTATTTCAATATTTTTAGTGCTAATTCTAAGGTCAGGTCGATATTTATGGGTATCAGTTTTAAAAGTAAATTTCTGGTTTGTTAACATTCCTTCCATATATAATATGAAATCTACAAAAATTTCTTTAACATTGTGTTCAGTAGTCATGACATTACCTCGAAAATGGACATGTTCAAAATCCTTTCTTTTTTCATTCTCGATTATTCTTTCGATAGAAAAATCATGTTTCTCAGTGAGTTTATTAATAGTATTTAAGAAATGCCCGGCTGCCTCTTGAGGTGTCAAGTCTGGAGTATTTAAGCTGAGGTTTGAGTCGATTCTCCTGCGCTTGCCCAGTTTTACTTTTAATGATCCTTGTTGCCTTTGATTTTCGGTTTGATCCCCTTTTTTGGTCTGCCGATCACTATCAACTTTGTCATTTCCTGTCAGATTTTCCTTTGAATTACCCAGACTGATAATATCGGGAATGTCACCAGTATTCCCTTTCAAAAAGGCATTTTTAGCAGTATCAGGCAAAAAGAATGAAAAAGTATTCAAGACATTCGCCTGATTATTAATAATCTCATTTTTTTCGTCGGCTAATGGATAGAGGTTATTCTTTTCTTTTTCAGAAAACTCTGTGTTCTTTTTGTGATCGAGTTCTTTAAGCTCTTTTTTTACTTTATATGTTGCACTCTCTAGAAAGTGGTTTTTCCAAACTGGGAAAGTTGGTATTTCTTTTTTCTTGAAGGCATCAAGTAGTAATTTTTCAACACTGTTTCTTTCAATAGGAAGTATTATCGGAAAAGACTTGCTTGTGTAAGCCGGAATTAAAGCTCCCTGACGGCAGAGAGTCAAGGGTTGAGAAGCTATCGCATGTGAAGCAGTCATGAATAACCAGATAAAAATAATTGCTGACTTCATAATCGGAAAAGTTATCTTTATTAATCTGTTTAAATGCCAAGATCCTGAATAATTTTATTCGGCCATTCCAAGTACATTCTATAGCAAGCGTGTAAGTCGATAAGTCTGAATATTCCAATTATTCAATTAAAAAATATTAACACGAAAGCTGATAAGTGTGTATAAAGTATCTTTGACACTATGCATGATCTTGTGTAGTTGTCTGGCTTGAAGATTAATTGCCATAGAATAAGCTAGTTACATATTGGGAAATAATCAAATGTGCTGACGAAATAATCATAATTGCTCATCCCTTATGACCAAAACATGAAGGTCCATTGGACTGAAAAAGCTCAAGGGCTTCAGAATAAAGCACTTTTGCATTAATGACCGTTGTTTATTAAAAGCCCATGCCTAACAGCCTTAAGAGCAGGAAAAAAACTGCAGTCGTATAATCAAACAGCTATTTTTATTCAAAAGACAATAAGAGAGGCTGTTGCAAAAGTCCTGAGCTTCGCTGGTACTGCTTTAAAAAGTGACTCAGCTCTGCCCGCTACTTTTGCAACACCCTCCGGATCAGGGAACGATCCAGTGGGTTAGACGACTTCGACCGAGTAGCCAGACCACTGCGGTGCTGGCCAGCATGGTCACAACAGTCCAGAAGGGAATCATGATAATAGCACTCGCTGGGTAGAGGTCGTAGGCTCTGACGGGCCAGAGCAGGAGAGGGTGCACCAGGTAAATGCCCAGACTGTAACGGCTGAGAATTGAAATAATGCTTTTGCTTCTCCCCTGAATTTTATCGCAGTAGTGTTTGGCCAGGCAGAAAACCATGGTTGCCACGAGAACGGTATTAATGGTTTTATAAGAGTTGAATCGACCAGAACTGTACGTTCCTTTCTCGTTGCTAAGCCAGAACACTCCGCCTAAAGTGAGTATCAGTCCAAGAATACCGCCAAAAATAATCAATGATTGATACCTACGGGTATCATACTTCGCAAGGCAATATCCCCAGATTAAATAACCACCGTACAGGAGTGTATTGATATGCCAGAAAGTTTCGATCCTGATCAGGTAACTTAATGTCAGCCATAACCAGACCCCTGCCATAAATTTAAGCAGGTCATCGGGCATGGCCTGCACAGCAGGCTTCAGAAAAGGGATGACAAGATAAAGGGGAATAAAATAGTAATAGAAACCAAGGTGGTACCAGGTACTTTCATAGGGAAGTTCTTTCAGGGTATTAATAGCCCTGGTCCACTCGTAATCAAAAGTGGGTGTGAGTCCTGCCAGAAAGGAATAAAACACGGCCCAGAAAAGAAAGGGCACCAGAACTTTCATCACCCGTCGTCTCAGGAAGTAATTCAGGTCAAAAGGGCGCTTGTCCGATAAAAACAGCATGCCGGTGATCATGATAAAAATGGGTACGCACCAGCGGGAAAAACTGTTAAAAGTGACTGCCGTGAGCCAATCTGACATGGGGATTTGTCCGTAAAGCTCGCGATAGGGTCCCAGCACGTGGATCATAATCACAGCTATTGCGGCCACAACACGCAATAGGTCCAGATAAAACACAGGTTCTCTTTTTGATGACATTGGCCTGATTCTTTTTGCTAGGTAGCTGTCTATTATGATATTTGATCAATCGCTTTTCAGGAGGGAAATTACTTATATTACTCTCCTGTTCTTCTGTCACAAGAGAGCTAAACTTCCCCCTGAAAAAGAGGACTATCTGATTTCGGCACAGCACGCCTGTGGTTGCATCTCTGGAATGGGCGCGGCTTTTGTCGGGAGTGGGGCATTGGCAAGGGCATTTCATTTCGATAAGTTAATAAAAGAGGGTCATGGATGAGAAAGCGGGAGCTGAATTATGTATATTCTGCGACTGAATGCTGCCGGACAACCGGTGGAGTGGCTGACCTGGCAGGAGACAGTGTGTCTCTATTCAAGAGACCTGATCCGCTGGAGTCTTGGCGATATCATATATCGGGTAAGAGGCGGCTATAACCGATGGCTTGGCACCCAGACGGTCATTGAATTACCCAGCATCATTGCCTGTGGCGGTAAACGACACTTTCCTGCCCGTACCAACCCTGCCTTGACTAACTCTTCTCTATTCGAACGTGATAATCACCAGTGCATGTATTGTGGCAAGTTCCTGTCACGCCGGTTTTTGACCCGCGACCATATCCTGCCGACTTCAAGGGGTGGGCAAGACGACTGGATGAATGTAGTCGCGGCCTGCAAGCGATGCAATCAATTCAAAAGCGATCGTTTGCTGGAAGAGCTGAATATGGCGCTGGTGGCGTTACCCTATCGACCGAATGCGGCTGAATATCTGGCTTTGGTGAACAGCCACCGTATTTTGCCGGAGCAGGCAGATTATCTTAGCAGTCAGTTTTCTGAAAACTGCCGCTGGAGCCTTGATCCGGGTCGTCAGGACATAGAGCCTGCCCTGCTGATTGACGACTCTTGAAAATAGCCCAAGTTGACAGCACTATCAGGGGAATACAGAAAAATAGAAGATTGATGTGCGAAAGCAATACCTCAAACAGAGATTGAAAAGAACCGGCGACAGGGCGAAAAGCCTGGCCAGTTCAGCGTCAGTTGCGGTGGCTGCAAGTGTTGACCGTCTGCTTGATAAAAGAGTTTGTCTGGGGATTACCGGCTTTAGTGGCAGTGGCAAGACAACCCTGATCACCAGCCTTATCCATCAGCTTCGCTATTACCCCGATGCTGCTCTGACCGCATTGCCACCCGCCTTGCAGAATCGTCTACTAGGTGTAGAAATATCGCCACTGAAAGATCTGACCTTGTTTCCCTATCTCGAGAGCGCCACTGCGTTGGACAGGGAAGCCTGGCCCAGCGCCACACGACAGGCGTCGGGATGTTTGCTGGAAATCAAATACCGCGCCCGCAGTCATCTTATTCCGGGAACAAAACCGGGTATTAGTCGTCTTTATTTGGAAATACATGACTACCCCGGGGAATGGTTACTGGATCTTCCGCTATTGGAAATGAGTTATCAAGACTGGTGTCAGCAAAGCCGAAAACTGGCAGCAGCCATGCCAGAAGATCCTTTTTTGGTTCAGCTGAAATCGCTGAATATTCTGGAGCCTCTGCACGAGTGGAGACTGAACTCACTCTGGCAGCAACAACTGGATTTTTTGAAACGTTGCCAGCAACAGGGGCTGACGATGATTCAGCCCGGACGGTTACTGCATCTGGCTCCTGATAGCCCTGAAAGTCAATTTCCATTTATTCCTCTGCCACAACTGGTGGAGCTGAGTGAAGAGGAAAAATCGGCTGCTCCCGGCGATGCGCTCTATCAAATCTGCGAAACGAATTACCAGCATTATCTGAAACGCTGGGTAAAGCCTTTCTACAAAAATACTTTTCAACGCATTGACCGCCAGCTGGTTCTTATTGATGTGCTGAAAAGCCTGAATCAGGGTCAGGAAGCCATGGACAACCTGAGGATGTCACTGACCCAGGTTCTGCAAAACTTTGAATACGGCACTAACAATATTATTCGCCGACTGATTCAGCCCCGGATTGACCGGATTGTCTTCGCTGCCAGTAAGATCGATCAGGTTTTGCCTGATCAGCATGAGCAGGTGCGATCTCTGACAGCTTCTCTGGTCAGAGAGTCACAGCGACAGGCAAGGTTCAGGGAAGTCGATATCCGCTGCGAAGCCATTGCCTCTGTCCGCTCTACAACCTATGCCGAACACCACGGTCAGAGAGTCCTTAAAGGCAATACAGAAGAGGGGCCCGGCCTTCTTCTGCATCCTCCCTTGCCAGAGCAGTATCCTGACGATGATTACTGGCAGAACTGCCAGCAGTGGCATCTGCGCAAGCTGTTACCTCCAGCCGGACTAAAACTGAACAACGGAAGCCGTTTACCGCACATCCGTCTGGACAGCGTTCTGAATGATCTGCTGGGAGATAAATTTCAATGAAACCCACCCAAGAAAAAGACGAATTCTTTATTCCCCTGGATCAAAATGTTCAACTGGAAACTCCGAAATCCCTGAGCAATGATCCGAATCTGCCACTACTAAGTGATCCCACGCTATCACTTAAGCCATTGCGTTTTCTGGGCCGTGCTGCAAAAGGCATTCTTGCCCTGATGGCTATTTTGGCCACCTGGCAGACCGTAGAATTCCTTTATTTCCTCAGCCAAACCCACTGGTCATTGGCCGCAGTATTTGGTTTGCTGGTTGCTGGCCTTATCGGTCTTTTAGGAAAAGCAGCGTGGGAATACTTTGGCTATCAGAAAGACTTCAGAGGCGTCGAACAATTACAAGCAAACGCCAAGGGCATTCTTAAAGCCCGCTCCTGCGGACAAGCCAAACACTGGCTGGCAAAATTAAGTGCACTTTATCGGAACAAGCCACATCAACTTTTACTGGAAAAAGCCCTCAGCACTCTGCCTGATTATGCGGATGATGCTGAAACCCTTCAGCACCTGGACCAGCAGCTGTTCCGAAGTCTGGATGAACAGGCCATCGCCAGAATTTCCCGGCACAGCCAGCAAGCGGCCATTCTGGTCGCCATCAGTCCACTGGCACTGCTGGATATGATGTTGTCAGGCTGGCGTTGCCTGAAGATGCTGGATGAAATCTGCCAGATTTATGGTCTCCGTCCTTCCCTGTCCGCAAGAATGAGATTGTTAAAGATGGCGCTAACCCAAATGGCTCTGGCTGGCAGTACAGACCTGATGACTGACCAGCTGGCAGATCTGGCTTCCAGTAAACTGATCAGCACGATCAGCACTCAGGCCGCCACGGGGGCAGGTATCGGTTTCTATACGGCACGAATCGGTATTCAGGCGATGGAACTCTGTCGTCCTGTGCCTTTTGCAGAAGGTCAGCGGCCGGGAATGGGGAAAATGGTGAAAGAGATCATCAACTTAATCCGGGCACGGTTTCGCAGAGATAGCGACTAGCCGTCTATTGATATTGTTCCGTGTAGCACCGACCCGGCCAGCGGCCTTCTTTTTTTAAGTGGCTTGAGTTTTTTGCTCAAATCACTATTTTGCGATCTCTCTTTTTTTGGAACTTTTGGTCAACTTATGGGTCAATATCTATATGTATTCCAGGGAGGGCTCACCCTCATTTTAATTAGGGACAATTAAAGACAGGATAAAAACGATGGATCAATTACCTCAACCCTCATATGATCATGGACCAAATCCCTCTACATTCAGTGCTAAAGGCAATGCTGAAGCGAATCGCGGCAATGTTTCTGGCAGAACCGTCAGCGGTGAGTCACTGGGAGTCAATTTCGCTGATTTCACATCAGATCCCGTAACAGAACAAAAACAGATCGGCATCTCTTCAAGAGCAGTGGTTTTAAATGTAGATACCCCTGAAGTGGCTAAACGCAAACTGGACGTCACCCATGTTCATCAAAATTCTAAAGTAACCTCAAGGTTTGAAACCTTTTCTGCTGTGAACACTGCTATCTTGACCGACAAGCAAGCCGAGCTGATTCAAAAACTCGTTAAGAAGGGAATTGATAAACTCACGCAAGATGAGCTTATGACCGTTGTCGACTATCTTCCCAGAACCGATATTGGAAAAAGAATAGATAACCATTATTTAGAATCACCCATCCTTATGAAAGAATTTGTACGGACTGGTGTTTTTCATATTAACCAAATACCCAAAGATAAACTGACTAAAGATCTACTATTAGCTCATCCCAAGTATAAGTTTTCTCGACTTTCTTACGATGACCTGCCTGAGGAATTAAAAAATGATGTTGATTTTCTTATTGAATATTCGAGTTTGAATGGTATTCCTTATCGAACACCATCGGAACTAGCCGTTTTTGTTTATGAATATCTGGATGTTACAGCGAAAATAGAGTCCCTGGGCACTCTCCCTGAGTATTTTAAAAATCAAAATGATGACTTGTACAATGAGCTCATTCGTTCAGGAATGATAGCGGTTGGAGACCTTCCAGAACACATTAAAAGAAAAAACAAAGAGTACTGCCTGTCACAATTATCACACGGTTTTTGTGAATTATCAGAGGTTCCGGCTCAATTTATAACAAAAGAAGCTATTTTGGATTCGCTTAATGACCAGAAATGGGCTGTTAATTATCAAAGCATTTTCTCTAATCAATACAGTACTTTCACCAAGGACCCTGTCTTTTTTGAAGAGGTACTGATTAAGATCGTAACAGCTGAATTAGAAACAAATAATGAAAGAGATCAATTATATCGCATGTCCCTGTATGCGGTATATGATTTTGCCTCAAAAAGATATAAGGCAGATGAAGAAAAACTTGGTTTGTTATTAAAAAAACTGGTGAAAGCTAATCCTTTTTTATTGATTGTCATTAATGATTTGAATGATACATTGCTTCAGGAATTAAACGATACAGCAAAGGATTCATTGTTGGACATCTTAAGGATTAGGCCTGGAGTTAGCAAAGGTTTTGAGATTAATATCCTTTATTTTTTCTTTGAAAAAGTGAATGCAGACAACGATTTTAAAACCCATGCCTTGAATGTTGTTCATCCTTATTTTCCTGAACAGAAGTTTCATATGCTTCCGGAAGAGATTCTGAAGAAGCAAGACGACATAGTGCTTAAATCTGAACCCTTCGATAAGGGGAAATTGCACTTTTTGAACAGAAAGTTACGGCCAGAAAACCCTGGTATTGTATTAGATTACATTGAGCGGTATCTGAATTTTGTGCTCTTTTTTAACAATAAAAAATATCTAGAGAATTGTTGCACTGATCCAAAAAACCGGCAAAGGCTCATTCAATTACTGGCAGAAAGGTTAGTTGCTGATAAAGAATATTTGGTGGGGGACTGGAAATCCAGACTACCTCTACCATTACTGGCTGATACTCTGGATTTTCTCAAAGACCCGGCACTTTTCTTCAAACTGGATTCTTCCGGCAAATTGGCAGAGCCCGTTAATCCTCTCAATTTTCAATTGTCCAATACTTCGGCTTTCGAATTAGTAGTGGCTGCCCACGCATTTGATTTTCATCCTGCACAGTTAGCTTCCGGTCGTCAGTTACAGTCGGAATTTGCTCGCGCCGGTGAAACAGTCTTTGAATCGGTTTATTCTGGTCAAGATCCGCTATCGCTGTTTGAAAAAGAAGGCAGTATCGTAGGTGGTCGTACACTGGCAATATGCAATGGTGAGGAGGTTGATTACTATAAGTTCCAACGAGTCGGAGAGTCCGTCAGCACCCTGGCGCAAGAAGGCATTATGCATCAATTTATTGCCAAAAGTGATCGTTTTAAAAGCCGGAAACCACGCTTTGGCGAGTATCTTGTCGTACTGGAAAAGGATCTTCCGGAGAGTTGCCGAAGTTTCACTGACCGATTACAAGTGAGTTATGTTAACGGCGAAAGAGCCTTCCGGGTCTATCATTTCAAAGCAACGAATAGTTATGGTAAATACGCTCACATTATTGATGATACCAGTACTCCTTACGCAACTGCTGAGCAAGGTTTATTGAATAGCATTCATGACATTGGCGTACTTAATGGCAAGTTTGGCGTTATGCCTACGTCAACGATACCGGCATTTCACTTTACCGGGCGTCGTTGGGTGTTCCTTAGCCCGTTATTGGGGAACTCCACTTATTTCGCCTCTCCATTACCTGGCAAATTTGAAAGCTGGATCAAGGCCATTGAGCGACCTGATTTTGGCTGGGATGGTCTTCGGGATTGGGGCGATGTTGAGTTCTATGGCTCCATGAAAAGCGGCCTTGGTACGAAAGACTCTAAAACCTGGGGTTATAGTCCAGAGGTTATGCAGCGGTTAAGCTTTGCCAATGCCCTATGCGAAAATATGCTGGCTGCCGTGTTGTTAAGGTCACGCCTGCGTCGGGATTCCCAAGACTATTATTATCAAAATCAACTGGCAGTGAAAGAGACAGAAAACTTTATTGAACAGTTGCTGAACGAATACCTGTCAGGCCTTTTTGCAAAAGAAAAAGAATTACAGCCCAAGTCAAGGTTGCAATCATTTATGGGTTTAGACGACAACAAATACCATTCATGGTTGACTCGCACAGCACAGGAGATCTTGTACTGGACTGCCCTGCAACCTTGTGAGGTCACAGACCCTGATGCATTTCCCCCTTCTGTTGAGTGTTACTCAGAACATTTAAAGCAAAAGGGGCGTTTGGATACAATGCTGTACCCGGAACCTCTGCACCCGCACCCCACGGATACACAGAAAAAATTTCCCAGGCACTTCAGCCAAGCCGATGGTCAGCTTAATCTCGGCGCTAGTAACGCTGTTTTTCCTCTGGTTGCTCTGAGTAAGGGGCTTACATTGTTTGCCAGCAATGTTTTTGCATTCGCAGACCAGTACACAGAGGTTGATAATATGGAATGAAAAAGTCTGAGACGATCTACATTGTTTTTTGTTGCGCTGACTGCCCTGAAATCCTCCATGGCGCTTCAAGCCAGGGTAAAACGCGACGGAAGTTTGCTGGACCTTCCAGCGTACAGGGCTGCTGACACTGTTGTTCTTTGTGACACTGGCTTGGTCAGCAGCCTTTTTTTAAACTCTGCGATTCTTCTTTTTTGGAACTTTAGTTTAATTAACGGGTCTGTATTTATGAGCATTCTTTTGGCGGGCTCGCCCTCGTCATGATTAAGGAGAATTAAAGAAAGGAGAAAAACGATGGATCCACTATCTCAACCCCCATGTAATCAGGGGCAAAATCTCTCTACTTACAGTGCCAGAGCTGAGAGTGCTGCAAAAGTTGCTACAGCGGATTATGGCAATGTCTACCCCAGAACCGTCAGGCCTGCCATCGTTGAGCCGTCTGGGGTCAATCGTAGAGACTTCACACCGGGTTTTCTAACAGGACAAAAATATCAAAAAAAGATCGAGATTTTCTCCGGAATAGCTGCTTTAGATGAAGAAGCCTTTGAAGCGGCTTATCGAAATCCAAAGCTCGACTTTACCGATTTTATAGGTATTTGTGTTAAGTATTATATCGGAACTACCGAGGCAACCGCGTATCCTGAAAAGAAGTCTGTGCTTAGCACCAGGCCGGGGGAATGCCTTGATATTACAGATCTTTCAGGAGACTCACTATTTGACTTAATCAGTTATCAGCATGATATACCTGAAGGCATAATATGTGGAGACGCAATAACATTTTGCCCGTTAACGTCGTCTGATTTTGATCAGATCCGCAGTTTTCTCGAAGAAGACTTAAGTCTTGCCCCAAAAGACAATGTGATCATTGATGCGGGGTCAGGGCGATATTGTTATCACAGTGCTCTATTTGCCCTGGCAGGTTTTACTGTAAGACCTTACGACTATTCACCTGCCAGAAGTATTTACAGGGGGCATGGAGTTGCAGAGAAGTTGTGTAGTCCATTTCTGACGCCAAACGATAAAGATTTGACGGGCGATGATATTACTTCATCTTTTTTTGATACAAACTCAGTGTTGTTTATGAGTTTCCCTGACAAGCCTGGCTATTCTTTTAGCCTTCCTCTGGTGAAAAAATACACTGAATCGGAAGTGTTGAATAAAGTGGTTGTTCTTCTCATCCTGGATAGTGACGGATGTGAAGGTACTTCTTTTACTGTTTCAAAAGAGACAATGGATTTACTCAAGGAAAACTATGAATTACGTAAAATAATTGATACAGAAAAGCGTCCTGCAGAGATACAAATCCATGTCAGGAAAAGCAGTGCCGGACTCAAAAACAACCACAACGAATACAGACTCGAAAGCAATAGCAAGTCAACCGCTCGCTCCTCAGACGACGCACAAACGGAGGAATCAGGCGCATCTTAAGGCGACGGCTGAAGGTCAAACAGGAACCGCTACTTGAACAGACCTTTAGTCTTTTCAGGTTCGTGTGCAATTAAATTTCCTCACTCTATTGTTCGGCGAATAAATGATCTACCAGTCAACTGGAGTGAGTTTAATCTGAACGTAAACACATTCAGGAAAATGATCGTTATGATTAGCTCCAACTTTGCTACATAATACTCCAAAAAGTAAGTTATCTAAGCATATTGGATACGGATTGGGATGAGTGCTCATATCTCTATTAATCTCGCAACCACAATCTTCACATGATGAAGTACCTCTTAGTACAAATGGTTTGTCTACCAGCTTTTCACCTTTTTCATTAAAAACGATGGGTAGCGCCATGCGGCGATGTTCTGCTTTCTGAATGATTTCGAAAGACAAACTACCTTCTGGGGTATCAAAGCTGAAATTTACAGAAAAATCATCGGGACGCTCAGCGTGATTTCCGAAAAACTTTACAAGGTGTTTCCCCCTTCTGCGTCCTCTTTCGGTTATTGATTCATAAAAAAGCTTTGAAATTTTGCAATAATAAGTATCTTCTCCCGGTTTCTTGAACACTGGTATAGTCCCCATTTTACGGATCTTCCCATGGAGCTGAATCGGCTTCTGTTCAGTTCTGTCACAAAATAAGGCATCATCTTGACCCAACTGCACACTGCAAGGGCAGTTTACTCTGTGCTCCCTCATTCTCGCAGTAGCTACATATTGGTGGCATATTCGGCAATTGACTTTGTTAAAACGGCATTTCGACATGTGTATCGGCACAAGGGCAGGCTGATGTTGAAAAGAACAGCCATCATCTCTGTTGGGGCAGAAACCGGCTCCAGAGCATCTTCTTAAATGTTCCTGTATACCCATCTTATTTTGAATCAAACCTATATGGGAATTACAAAAACGGCATATGTCGCCTTCTTGAAGAGTGCTTCTGAAACAATGCAAGTAGGCCGAATCAATACTGTTCTCTCTGGAATTGAAAAAAGCATAGGGCGAGTGATCAGTTCGACAAGCCGCACCCCTGTCCTCCTGATCAGAACGAGCATTGGCCAGCTGTTCGCACCTGTTTTGAAGTGCTTCGAATGCCCGGGTAAATGACTCAGCCAGTTGCAAGTGTTCGGGATCGTTGA
This sequence comes from Endozoicomonas sp. ISHI1, assembly GCF_024606225.1. GTDB lineage: Bacteria > Pseudomonadota > Gammaproteobacteria > Pseudomonadales > Endozoicomonadaceae > Endozoicomonas_A. The sequence continues at coordinate 183,082 of NZ_JAGRPU010000004.1, forward strand.
TCTGGCGACAAGTATGAATAAACTGCTCGACTCTATGCTTATCCTCTGGCATTACAGGCACACCATAAAATAATACACTCCCTGGGGGAATCGCCTGTTCTTCCTCTACCGGGTTCACAGGTTCTGACTGATGCTCCAGCGTAACCGGGGTATGGTGGTCTATGATATGACCCTTCAGGAATGCCAGCGGGCAGCTGTGGTTACAGCCGAACGGACATTGAAACATGATGGCCGCAGCTGTGTCTTCATAGTTGAATAAACGATCGTCCATTCTCCCACGACAAGTAATGCATTCTTTAATAGTGTTCATTTTCAGGTCAGTCATTGACTTAAAACAGCCAATACAGACACTGTGAGGAAGACTCGAAGTGCAAGTCCTCGCTTCTCCGGTAATGAGCTCTGTGCAAACGGGACAAAACAAATGTTGCTGGCTTCCACTAAGATAAGCCGTAGCGTACAAAGGAATGGGTGTTTCATCGTCGTTTCTTTGAGGTTCATAATCGTAAATAGCCTCAACTTGCTGCTGATTTATCGGTTCCCGCCTTCCATCTCTCTCGGAAGCGGCTGTGCCGGGTTCCCGGGTTTGTTCGGAGCTGCGTTCTGAGTGATGCATTGCATTAGCTTCAGGTCGAGTCGACCTTTCATTTCTTTGGTGATTCCCACCTGCAGGATTTGAAGGTCTTTGGGCACCAGGACGCTTACCGGCACCATGTTCAGGACGGTCATAATGAAAAGGCTGCTTGCGAATGAAGCGGTTCCATTCATGCCATCCGCCACCTGCTGGCATCGATGGGCCGAAAATCTCTGGATACAGTGATTCAAGAAAGCTCTGGTTATACAGACTGAACCGTAAGTAGGCTTCAGTCCTGCTGATCAATAACAGCTTGCCGTTGTGTTGGATGATGTATGACAGTTGCCCATTACTGTCCTGCACATGAAAGGCTGCCCCGTAAATATATGCCAGAAATCTTAATAGCGGGTCATCAGATAATGAGTTCAGTAACCATTTATTAGCCCACCTGAAAACAGGTTTGACACCGCTGGTATTGCTGTCAACTGATTCAGCAGTGATAAGTTGAGGCCAGTTTTCATCAGACATGTCACTGACTCTCGCCACGGCAGGAAACTCCGAAGGCACAAGAACCAGGGCTTCTTCCTGATTAAGCCTTAGCCAGATGGCATCCTGAAATAAAACCGAATTGCTGGAATCAGCATAACGGATTGACAAGGGGAAAGGGGCAGGCAGGAGATGCGTTAACGGGTTTTCTACCGCATCAAGGTCATTCTTGTCAGAGCGATCAAAACCATTATCGGCAAAAAGTTGGGTTAGATTGTAGGGTATGGGTAAATCAGGTTGACGACTCAGCAATGATGGCGGGCTGTTTTTCGGGGCCCCGAGGTCTTCCGGGTCGGTGCCTGATGAAATGGCCTGTGTGGCAACACCCTGAATGACCCAATGTTCGTGACAATGGCCAGTTGGGTCAATATATCTTACGGCGCTGGGCAGATAAGCGGGTTCCAGTTCCAAAGGTTCATTATCACCTGAGAATTTCCAAACATGGCCTTCAGCCAGGGCGAGCTGTAATTTTATCTGACTGTATTGCGGTGCGACCACTGAAACATGAGTATCAAAAGAGCATGAACTATCCCCGCCAGGTTGTGCAGGCTGCGGTGGCAGATTCAGGTCAGGCAGCGGGTTCTTGGCTTCGGGAATATTCCGATAAACTGTGGCAAGCAAGGGTAACAGTGAACTGAATGACACGGGCTCAACGAAACTATTCACAGCTACTGCCTGCGGTATCGTTGCCAGCTGCATCATAAGGCAGACAAAAAGAAATCTGCAAACAGCAAGTGTGTAATATGTTTTTTTCATATCACCCTGATATACGTTATTTACCATCCAGTCAGAAATAAATTAACTGGTATGTATGATCAAACATAAAAATTATTGTTGATGGACTCTCCGTGGTGCGAACTCAATGCTTCTAAGTCCGATCCGGTCGCATCGATTGTCCGGGTATGGACACGCTCGGCCCATAACAAACCGATTCCCGGTAGCAAGATAGATCATCAGGCAGAGGGTCGCCATCAAAAGGGCTTAACATCAATTCTGTTTTCAAATTATGGTAAACGAAGTTCAGGTACCTTCATTGCAATGGTTGGATTTTGGGGTGCGGAGCGAGGAATTTGTATGATGATATTTTTGCCGGAATCACAACTATCGGCTAGGCTGATCCGCTAACCGGTGCTCATTATGAATTTTCGATGTTTGTTTTAATGACAAGTAAAGTTATAAGGATCATTATTTTCATACTCTCACTAATCATTGGAATTAGACAATCCTGTTGCTGCGTGTTGAATCTATGAGAAGTTACGCATTATTTTTCATTTTTTTCCTACAGTTGTCTTTGGCAGGCTTCAGCTATTCAGTTATGGATCATCAGGATAATGGTGAAGATGAAACTCCTTTAAACATACACTCACCGGGTGAATTTGAGCTTATCGAGAGCTCATCATCACCTGGCCTCTTTTTCCGCTTTGGAAACGATTTTACTTTTCGTCGTTATGGTGATTATTTATCACTGAACGGATTGCGAGCACTACCCTCTCTGGCATTTAACATCATGAAGTACTGGTTGGTGAGCAAAAAAACCGCCTCCGTGCTGAGTCGCTGGACAGAAAACACTGTGACGCTGCACACGGCGCAAGTCTTGTCCATGGCCATTTTACCCAGTGTAGAAAGTGCCCTGTACAGCTGGTGTACCGGTACCCGTTCGGGGTCAGAGCAAATTCAGGTGGACTCACCCCAGATCGGCAAGCGATTTTACCTGGAGTTGATTTACCAGCTGGGGCTTCATCAGCAGATGTTGCGAATAACGCCATTCCCATTGAACCCATCCACCAGTCCGACGCTGGCCGGGGTGCCATTACCCAATGGCTACTCCCATTGGCTGGAGCTCTATGAGGCCAGTTGGCAACACAGTGTCGTTCACATTGACCTCTCATGGGTTTCACCCACGGCGCCAGAAGCCATTCGTATTGACATTCATTATTCAGATAAAGCCACAGAGTCAACGGTAGTGACACTGACCCACAACGGAGATTTAGAAAGTCTGCCGGTGAGTATTGAGTCACTGTTGCATAATGAGGCGAAAGATGAGGCGAAAGATTTTGCCAGAGGTCGTCCCATTGCTAGCCTCTTAACCGATGCGGTCATTAAAAACACCGTAGCTCTGATCCAAAATCGGGTTTCAGCCGCAACCCATTTCCCTGTGTCACGGGTTGCTGGCCAACTTGAATTTGACGCGGATGGTTATAGTGGTCAGTTATCACTTTGTGGTGAACAGCAACCTGATTGCGACAGCCACCTGCAATTGACGTATAAACCTTTTCCATACCCGCATTTTGGTATGATTTTGCAGGGACAAGATCACATTAAAGGCAGCGTTGACGCGACAATTAAGCAACTGGCGAATGCCAATCGCGCCGAGCTGATTCTGCAACTGGTAGAAAAGGTGATCCTGCACATTTTTATAACTTCATTTCAGCAAATCAATCAGGACGCAGAGCATACTGACAACGATTACTTTCAGTCCTCCCTTCGACATGACGAACAAAACCTTGAAACGGCCATAGTACCCTCACACCATAAACCTGTTGCACCTCAGCAGCCAATGGTTGAAACATTGATGCCAGCAAGCCAGTTTCCTGATTCCGCAGAGCCTCCGGTGCAATGGCCGGATGAATCTCAAATGAATGCTCTAAAGTCAGGTGTCGTAAAAACAGAGTCTGTCAAATCCCCTGCACAGTTTCAGGAAAATGATATATTGCTCGTTTACCCTCAAAATGCTGTTGACCACCCCAGCTTTGATTTGAATGTAAATCCCGGAGAAATGAGAGATGCCCTTAGAGATGATGTACGTCGCAGATTAGTATTTCTTTATGAAAATAACCTGAGAGACGATAGGCCTACACGGGATGAAGAGAAGTCGCTAGAGGATTCAATATTAACGAGGTTGCCGACACCGCTATATGAGTTCCTGAACAAAGACTGGTCTGGTAGAGACAGGTTTGCCCCAGAAGAGTATCAAGCTCTGGCTAAGTTCCATTCTGCATTTATTTTTTTTGATGAAGATGATTATATGCACTACGAGAATTGTAACAACATAGGTGTGGAATTCGTGACGTACGCGGCGAGGGATGAAAAGGGCAGCGAATTTAACAAGTTTTTAATAAAGGAGTGCCTGCCTCTGCGCGAAGGCTGGAGCCTGGACGAACAGGAGATTATTCAGAGCTGGCTGAATTCCGAACTGCAAGATTGTCAGGCCTATCCTGAGCGAGAGCAAATGGCAGAATATGTAAAACTGTGTCACTACGGCCCATTAAAAGCGGATTGTGTGTCAGTCTGCAGCGACTGTTACTGTGCGTTTGAAAACCAGGCTGCCTATAATCGCATTAAAAACCTTGAGAGCCAGGTGGAAAAATTGCCATAACGCAGACGCTCTCTCAGGCGGATTAAACTTTGAAATGTCTAATTCCTTGTGGCACTGGCTTGGCCAGCGGCCTTTTTTCAAGCTTCGATCCTTCTTTTTCGGAACTTTCATTTAATTAACGGGTCAATATTTGAGTGGACTCAGCTTCGCCAAGATTAAGGGTAATGAAAGACAGGAAAGAAACGATGGATCGATTACCTCAAAGCTCATTTAATCAGGGGCAAAACCCCTCTACTTACAGTTCTACAGCAAATCATGGCAATGTCTTCGACAGAACCGTCACCCCTCTCAGTGGGTCATTGGGAGTCAATCGTGCAGATTTCGCAACAGATCTTTCAACAGGACAAAAAGATCAAGAAGAGATCGGGATTTCCTCCAGAGCCGTTGCTTTAGATGTAGATACCCCTGCAGTCGCTGAAGGCAAATCAAAACGGCAATTCACCAATGCTGGAGATATTGGTCTTAGGGTCAAGCCAGAAGCATTATCACCCAGCCCTTTAAAAAGGTATAAAGCCAGCCCGTGTGTGAGCACTGCTATTCTCTCCGACAAACAAGTCGAGTTGATTCAAAAACTCCTTGATAGAAAAGGTCATAAACTCAAAGAAGCTGAACTTATGCACCTTATCCACTATATATCACGAGAACGTCGCAGAATATACGTCCCTGAGGCTTATTTTAAATCATCTTGCTTTATGAAAGAATTTGTAAAGAATGATATTTTGAGACTTTACGAAATACCAAAAGATAAAATAACCAGAGATATACTACTGGCTCAGAACAAGAGTGATTATTCCCGTATTGTCTACGACGGACTGCCTGATGAATTGAAAACAGATCATCATTTTCTTATTGAATATTCAGGCCGCAATGGTATTCCCAAAGGTACACCTCTGGAACTGGCAGCTTTCATTTATGGCCATCTGGACATCACAGCAAAAATAAAATCCCTGGGCACTTTTCCTGATAGTTTTAAAAATCAAAATGATGATTTGTACGATGAACTCATTCGTTCAGGAAGGATAGAGCTGAAAGACCTGCCAGAACACATTAAAAGTGAAAACAAAGAGTACTGCCTGTCACAATTATCAAATGGCTTGTGTACTTTATCAGAGGTTCCGGTTCGTTTTATAACAAAAGAAATCATGTTGGATTCGCTCAGTGGCCAAAAATGGTATGGTAATTATCAAGACATTTACTTTGGTAAATGCACTATGTTCACCGAGGAACCCGTCTTTTTTGAAGACGTACTGGTCAAGACCTTATTAGCTGCACTGGAAACAAACCATAAGTTATGTCAGGAATTTCGCAATTCCCTGTACATGGTTTATTTATCCGCCTCAAAAAGATATAAGACAGACGAAGAAAAACTTGGTTTGTTATTAAAGAAGCTGGTAAAAACCAATCCTTTTATCTTGAACGATATTGAAAAATCGAATGATACGTTGCTTAAGGCATTAATCGATACAGCAAAGCATTCACTGTTGGATATATTAAGAAAAACACCTGAAGTTAGCCGAGGTTTTGATATTGCCGCTCTTTATTTTTTATTTGACATAGTCAATGCAGATAACGATTTTAAAACCCATGTCTTGAATATTGTTTATCCTTATTTTCCTGACCTGGGTCGCGAAATGCTTCCGGAAAAAATTCTGAAGGAACTGGACAGTATAGTGCTCAAGTCTGAACCCTTTGACAAGGGATACGGGTGTTTTCAGAGTAGAAAGTTACAGCCAGATGACCCTCGCATTGTAATAGACTACATTGAACAGCGTCTGGATTGTTTGCACTTTTTTAACAACAAAGAATATCTGGAAAAGTGCTGCACTGATCCAATAGTCCGGCAAAGGCTCATACACGTACTTGCGCAAAGGTTAGTTGCCAATAAAAAAGTTTTGTTGAAGACCTGGTCATATCGTCTACCCCGACAATTACTGGATGATACTCTGAACTTTCTCAAAGACCCGGCACTTTTCTTCAAACTGGATTCTTCCGAACAGTTGATAGAACCCGTTAATCCACTCAATTTTCAATTGCCCAATACTTCGGCATTCGAATTGGTAGTCGCTGCCCACGCATTTGATTTTCATCCTGCGGAGTTAGCTTCCGCTCGTCAGTTACAGGCAGAGTTTGTTCGTGCTGGTGAAACCGTTTTTCAACGGGTTTATCCTGGTCAACATCCGTTATCACTATTCGAGAAAGAAGGCACCATCGTTGGTGGTCGTACACTGGCAATAGTCAATGGTGAGGAGGTTGATTACTATAAGTTCCATCGGGTCGGAGAGTTTGAGGCTACTCTGGCGCAAGAAGGCATTATGCATCAATTTATTGCCAAAAGTGACCGCTTTAAAAGCCTGACACCCCGTTTTGGTCAGTACCTCGTTGTACTCGAAAAGGATCTTCCCGAGCGTACCCGATGTTTCACGGACCGCCTGCAAGTGAGCGATGTTGGTGGCGAAAGAGCCGTTCTGGTCTATCACTTCAAGGCGACAAACCACTACGGTAAATACGCTCACACTCCTGAAGATACCAGCACTCCTTACGCAACTGCTGAGCAAGGTCTGTTGAATGGCATTCATGATATTGGCGTACTTAATGGCAAGTTTGGCATTATGCCAACGTCAACCATACCGTCATTTCACGCTACCGGGCGTCGTTGGGTGTTCCTCAGTCCGTTGTTGGGGAACTCGGATTATTTTGCCTTTCCATTACCCGGAGATTTTGAAGGCTGGATCGAAGCCATTGAGCGTCCCGATTTTGGTTGGGATGGTTTGCGGGATTGGGGTGATGTTGAGTTTTATGGCTCCATGAAAAGCGGCCTTGGTTTTACAGACTCTAAAACCTGGGGTTATACCCCAGAGGTTTTACAGCGGTTGAGTTTTGCCAATGCCATGTGTGAAAACCTGCTGGCAGCTGTGTTGTTAAGATCACGTTTGCGTCGGGACTCTGCGGATTATCATTATCAAATTGACCAGTCAGTGAAAGAGACAGAAAACTTCATTGAACAGCTACTGAACGAATACCTGTCGGGTCTGTTTGCAAAAGAAAAAGAATTACAGCCCAAGCCAAGATTGCAAAAATTTATGCAGCTTGACGATGCTAAATATCTTTCATGGTTGACTCGCACGGCTCAGGAGATCCTGTACTGGACGGCTCTGCAACCTGATGAGGTCAAAGCCTCTTGTGCATTTACTCCTTCTGCTGAGTGCTACTCAGAACACTTAAAGCGCGAGGGAGTTCTGGATGAAATATTGTACCCGAAACCTTTGCACCGCTTGGACAGGCAGAAAAAATTTCCCAGAGACTTCCTTCGATGCAATGGTCAGTTCAATCTCGGAGCTAATAATGCTGTTTTTCCCCTGGTCAGTCTTGTTAAGGGACTTACGTTGTTTGCCGGCAATATTTTTGCATTCGCGGATCAATACGCAGAGGAGGATAATATGGAATGACGTTGATATGGCCGAGCCTGGTAAACATCTAGCAGCCTGTCGGACTTAAGGCTGTCCTACTGCGGTTGCAATAAATTGGTCTAAAAATTCCTGCTTCTTCGTCAAATAGCTCGCTATTCTCCTCAGAAGCAGAAATTTTTATCCTCAATTTCTTGCAATCCTCGCTACGGACGCTTAAGTCCGACAGGCTGCTAGCGAACCATCCCATTATGTCGTTCCCACTCCTGACGACAGCAACCGTTTATCACAACGCGAACATCTGCACAATGCTTCGAGCTTCTTGTGCGGAGCAAGAAATTTGTAGGATTTCTTTTTTGCCGGAATCAAAAATATTGACTAGGCTGGTTCACCAGTGGCATTCACCATGAATTCATGATGCCTGCTTTAACGCTGTGGAAAACTTAAGAGATTATTATTTGTTTTCGTGCGCCCATCACTCATCAAAGTTGAGCAGTCTCGTTACTGCTCGATCCGTGGTAGTTTTCGCATTATTTTTCATTTTTGTCCTGCAGTTATCTTTGGCAGGCTTTGCTTGTTCAGATACTGATAATCAGAATTCTGGTGAAGATGAAATTCTGTTCAACACTCTTTCACCGGTTGATTTGGAGTTTCATAGTACTTCACCCCTTGGCTTTTTTTTCCGGGTTGGAGACGATTTTACTTTTCGTCGCTATGATGATTATTTATCTCTGAACGGTTTACGTGCACTGCCCTCGCTGGCATCCAACGCCTTGATGTACTGGATGGCAAGTAAAACAACAGCCTCCGTGCTCAGTCGCTGGACAGCAAACCCTGTCACGCTGCACACAGCTCAAGTCTTGTCCATGGCCATTTTGCCGGGTGTTAAAAGTGCCCTGTACAGTTGGTATACCGGTAATCGTTTAGGGTCAGAGCAAGTTCAAGTGGAACCACCCCACATCCGCAAACGATTTTACCTGGAGCTGATTTACCAGCAGGAAGGTCATCAGCAGATTTTGCGGATAACGCCATTCCCGCTGAGCCCATCCATCAGTCCCTGGCTGGCTGAGAAGCCGCTACCCGACGGCTATTCCCCCTGGCTGGAGCTTTATGAGGCCAGTTCCCAACACGGTGTCGTTCATATTGATCTCTCATGGGTTTCACCCGAGGCACCAGAAGCCGTTCGCATTGACATTCATTATTCAGAAAAAGCCACAGAATCAACGTTAGTCGCACTGACCCACAGCGAAGCTTCAGAAACTCTGCCGGTGAGTATTGAGTCGTTGTTGCATAATGAAGCGAAAGATGAGTTGAAAGCTTTTGCCAGGGGGCATTCCGTTGCCAGCCTGTTAACCGATGCAGTCATTAAAAACACCGTAGCCCTGATCCAAAATCCCGATTTGGCATCAACCCGTTTCCCTGTGTCAAGGGTTGCTGGCCAGCTTGAATTTGATGCGGATGGTCATAGTGGTCAGTTGTCTCTTTGTGGTGAGCAACAACCCGATTGCGACAGCCACCTGCAATTGACCTATAAGCTGTTTCCATACCCGCATTTTGGCATGACCTTGCAGGGGCAGGATCACATTAAAACCAGCGTTGACGCAACCATTAAACAACTGGCGAATGCCAACCGCGCCGAGTTGATTCTGCAACTGTTGGAAAAGGCGGTTCTGCACTTTTTTATGGCCTCTGTTCAGCAAAACAATCAAGAGGCAAAGAATACTGACAATGATTATTTTCAGCCGTCCCTGCAACATAATGAAGGAAACCCTGAAACGGCCATAGCGCCCTCACACGGTAAACTTGTGGCACCGTTGCAGCTACTTGTTAAAACGTTGACGCCAGAGGGGAGTATCTGGAAATCAGAAAAGCATCGGACCGTTCTACCGATTCTATGGGGACTGCACCCCAGTGTATTTAGAAATTTTATGGTAGAGCCCGGAACCTCATCATCCGGATCTTTCAAAAGATTCAAAGCCAGTCCGGTTGTGAACACCGCTATTTTTACCGAAAAACAAGTCGAGCTGCTTCAAAAACTTGTTGATGATAGAGTCCACGAATTCACAGAAGATGAATTTATGAACGTTGTCGACTATTTTTCACCAATAAATTTTGGAAAAGATAGGTATGGTCCTTATTTAGAGTCACCTGCCTTGATAAAAGGATTTGTAAGGAATGGTATTTTAAAATTTAACGAAATACCAAAAGATAAAGTAACAAAAGATATGCTATTGGTTAAGACTACGAATGATCTTTCCGAGTGTGGCTACGCACGATATGGCTACGCTCAACTACCTGATGAATTGAAAAAAGATCATGATTTTCTTATTGAATACTCAAGGCTCAATGGTATTCCTTTCGGTACACCACCCGAGCTGGCAGCTTTTATTTATGGTTATCTGGATATTACGGCGAAAATAAAATCCCTGAAAGCACTCCCAGCCAGTTTTAAAAGTGAAAATGATGAATTATACGAAGAACTTATTCGTTCAGGAATGATAGAGCTTAGAGACCTTCCGGAGCCTATTAAAAATAAAAATAAAGAGTACTGCCTTTCACAATTAGCAGATGGCTTGTGTCAATTGTCAGAGGTTCCGGCTCATTTTATGACAAAAGAATCTATCCTGGATTCAATCAATGGTAATCATTGGTATCTTAATTTCGGTGTGATTTTCTCTGGTTTCTCCGGTTTATCTGCTTTATCTCCTTTCTCTGGTAGATACAATATGTTTACCAGAGACCCTGTCTTTTTTGAAGAACTACTGCTCAAAGCTGTCACAGTTGATTTGGAAATGTTTCATAGATTTAATTCTTTATTCGAAGGTGGTTACAATCTCTGCTTAGAAGAGGTATATTCTTTTGCCTCAAAGAGATATAAAGCAGACAGAGAAAAATTTGATTTGTTATTAAAAAGATTGATAAAAGCCAACCCTTTTGTTTTAGTTTATGCTGGATATTTTAATAAACGTTTGTCTAAGGTATTAGTCGATGCAGCAAAGGACTCATTGTTGGAAATATTAAACAGTAGACCCGAAGTAAGCCGGGGTTTTCATGTTTCTCTCCTTGATGAATTCTTTGAAAAGGTGAATGCCGATAACGATTTTAAAACCCATGTCCTGAATATTGTTTATCAATATATGCCTAATCAGAATGAGAAACGCGAAAAACTTCCGGAGGGACTCCTGAAAGCGCAAGACGACATAGTGCTGAAGTCTGAGCCCTTTGGCAGGGGGATTGACCACTTTCTGACCAGGAACTTACGGCCCGACAACCCTCAGATTGTACTTGACTATATTGAACAGAATGCATGTTTTTTGTACTTTTTTAAAGACAAAGAGTATCTGGAGAAATGCAGCGCTGACCCAATAATCCGGCAAAAATTCATACACGTACTTGCACAAAAGTTAGTTGCCGATAAATTAGAATTGTTGAGGACTTGGCAAAAACGCCTTCCACGGCCATTACTGGATGATACTCTGGACTTTCTCAAAGATCCGGCACTTTTCTTTAAACTGGATTCTTCTGACCAATTGACAGAACCCGTTAATCCTCTCAAATTTCAACTGCCCAATACTTCGGCATTCGGATTGGTAGTGGCTGCAGCTGCCCGAGGATTTGGTTTTCATCCTGCGGATGAAGAGTCCGGTCGTCAGTTACAATCAAGATTTGATCGTGCGGGTGAAACACCCTTTCAACGGGTTTATCCCGGTCAACATCCATTAACACTCTTTGAGAAAGAAGGCACCATCGTTGATGGTCGTACACTGGCAATAGCCAATGGTGAGGTGGTTGATCATTATAAGTTCCAACGGGTTGGAGAGTCTCTGGCTACCCTGGCGCGAGAAGGCATTATGCATGAATTTATTGCCAAAAATGACCGCTTGAAAAGCCAGAAACCCCGTTTTGGCGATTTTCTCGTCGTACTGGAAAAGGATCTTCCCCAGAGTACACAAGGTTTCACTGACCGTTTACAAGTGAACTATGTTGATGGTGAAAGAGCCTTCCTGGTTTACTATTTCCAGGCGACGGACAACTATAGCAAGTACGCCCACACTCCTGATGAAACCAGCACTCCTTACGCTGCTGCTGAACGGGGTCTATTGAATAGCATTCATGATATTGGCGTACTGAATGGCAACTTTGGCATTATGCCTGCGTCAACGATGCAAGCATTTCACTGTAGCGGATGTCGTTGGGTGTTCCTAAGCCCGTTGTTGAAGAACACGATTTTTTTTGCCTTTCCATTACCCGGCAAATTTGAACGCTGGATCGAAGCTATTGAACGTCCTCAATTTGGCTGGAATGGGTTACGGGATTGGGGCGATATTGAGTTTTACGGCTCTATGAAAAGCGGCCTGACTGCCAGAAACTCAAAAACGTCGGGTTATACTCCTGAGGTTTTTCAGCGGCTAAGCTTTGCCAATGCTCTGTGCGAAAACCTGTTGGCAGCCGTGTTGTTAAGATCACGCTTGCGTCGGGAATCCCCGGATTATCATTATCAAATTCCACAGGCCGTGAAAGAGACAGAAAACTTTATTGAACAGCTACTGAACGAATACCTTTCGGGTCTGTTTGCAAAAGAAAAAGAACGACAGCCCAAATCAAGATTGCAAACATTTATGCGGCTTGACGATGCCAAATACCGTTCATGGTTGACTCGTACAGCTCAGGAGATCCTTTACTGGACTGCCCCGCAACCTGATGAGGTCACAGACCCTTGTGCATCTACCCTTTCCAGTGAGTGCTACTCAGAACACTTAAAGCGAACCGGGCATCTGGATAAAATACTGTACCCAGCAGCTTTACATCCCCTGGAAGCGCATAAAAAATTTCCCAGAGACTTCCGCAGGGCCAATGGTCAGCCCTCTCTCGGAGCCGATAGGGCTGTCTTTCCACTGGTCAGTCTGGTCAAGGGACTGACGTTGTTTGCCAGCCATATTTTTGCATTCGCAGACCAATACATGGCCGGGGATAATCCAGAATGACGTTGATATTCACCGGTGCCCCAACATCCTGACGAACCATCCTGTTACGCATCAATAATCAGACCACTCCTGTGAGTGATTTTTGCGTATTTCGATTCTCACGACGGCAACCCAATATCAAAACGCGAGTATCCGCGCAATGCTTCGAGCTTGATGGGGAGCAAGGAATTTGCATGATTTCTTTTTTGCCGGAATCAAAAATATTGACTAGGCTGACTCGCTACTGGCGCTCATTATGAATTCCCGATGCCAAGAAAAACTACAAAGATCATTATTCATTTTCATGCGCCCATCAATTATCGGATTGAAACGATTTCCTTACTGCTTAATCTATGAGAAATTGCGCATTATTTTTCATTTTTTCCCTGCAGTTATTTTTGGCAGGCTTCAGCTATTCAGAGACGGATAATCAGGATTATGGAGAAGATGAACATTGGTTAAACACACTTTCACCTGTTGATTTTGCGTTTCACAGTACCTCACCCTCAGGCTTGTTTTTTCGTGTTGGAAATGATTTTACTTTTCGCCGATATGGTGATTATTTATCACTGAACGGGCTACGCACACTACCCTCGCTCGCATCTAACGCCATGATGTATTGGATGGTGAGCAGGACAACCGCCTACGTGCTCAGTCGCTGGACAGCAAACCCTTTGACGCTGCACACGGCCCAAGTCTTGTCCATGGCCATTTTGCCGGGAGTTAAAAGTGCTCTGTACAGCTGGTATACCGGTACTCGTCTGGGGTCAGAGCAAATTCAGGTGGACCCACCCCACATCCGCAAACGATTTTACCTGGAGCTGATTTACCAGCAGGAAAGTCATCAGCAGATTTTGCGCATAACGCCATTTCCATTGAGCCCACCTACCAGCACCTGGTTGGCAGAGAAGCAACTATCTGGAGGCTACTCCCCCTGGCTGGAGTTGTATGAGGCCAGTTCACAGCACGGTGTCGTTCATATTGATCTCTCATGGGTTTCACCCGAGGCGCCAGAAGGCATTCGCATTGACATTCATTATTCAGACAAAGCCACAGAATCAACGTTAGTCGCACTGACCCACAGCGAAGCTTCAGAAACTCTGCCGGTGAGTATCGAGTCGTTGTTGCATAATGAAGCGAAAGATGAGTTGAAAGCTTTTGCCAAGGGGCATTCCATTGCCAGCCTGTTAACCGATGCAGTCATTAGAAACACCGTAACCCTGATCCACAATCCCGATTCTGCCTTAGCCCGTTTCCCTGTGTCACGGGTTGCTGGCCAGCTTGAATTTGAGGCAGATGGCAATAGCGGCCAGTTGTCTCTTTGTGGTGAGCAACAACCCGATTGCCACAGCCACCTGCAATTGACCTATAAACTGTTTCCATACCCGCATTTTGGCATGACCTTACAGGGCCAGGATCGCATTGAATCCAGCGTTGACGCAACCATTAAACAACTGGCAAATGCCAACCGCGCTGAGTTGATTCTGCAACTGTTGGAAAAGGCGGTTCTGCACTTTTTTATGGCCTCTGTTCAGAAAAACAATCAGGAGTCAAAGAATACTGGCAATGATTATTTTCAGCCGTCCCTGCAACACAACGAAGGAATCCCTGAAACGGCCATAGCACCCTCATACGGTAAACTCGTCGCACCGTTGCAGTTACTCGTTAAAACGATGATGCCAGAGGGAGGTATCTGGAAATCAGGAAAGTGCCGCAACGCTCTATCGATTCTATGGGGACTGCACCCCGGTTTATTTAGGAATCTTATGGTTGAGTCCGAAGCCTTATCACCCGGATCTTTAAATATATTTAAAATCAGTTCGGACGCGAACACTGCCATCTTCACCGAAAAACAAGTTGAGCTGATTCAAAAACTTGTTGATGGTAGAGTTCGTGAATTCACGGAAGATGAGTTTATGAACGTCATCGATTATTTTTCACCAAGAACTTTTAGAAAATATGGGTCTGAAGCTTATTTAGAATCACCTTTTTTTATGAAAGAGTTTGTAAGGAATGGTGTTTTGCAAATTCACGAAATACCAAAAGAAAAAATAACAAAAGATATAATTTTGGCTCAGCCCGGTTATGATCCTTACCAATATTCCTACGATGATCTACCCGTCGAATTGAAAAAGGAGGTTGATTTTCTTATTGAGTACTCAAATATACATGGTATGCCCTATGGTACACCGCCGGAACTGGCCGTTTTTATTTATGGTTATCTGGACACTACGGCGAAAATAAAGTCACTGAATAATCTTCCAGCCAGTTTTAAAAATGATGATTTGTACGATGATCTGATCCGATCAGGAATAATAGAGCTTAAAGACCTTCCAGAGCACATTAAAGAAAAAAACAAAGAGTACTGCCTTTCACAGTTATCAAATGACTTGTGTAAATTATCAGAGGTTCCGGTTCATTTTATGACCAAAGAATCCATCCTGAATTCGATCAGTGGTGTGCATTGGTTTCGTAATTTTAATCGAATTTTATTTCCTCAATATAGTATGTTCACCAAAGATCCTGTTTTTTTTGAAGAGATACTGGTCAAGGCTTTAGCCTACGAATTGGAAGCAATTAAGGGATTGGGTTATTCATACGGCTACATCTTTACAAGTGTATATAATGCTCTCTTAAACAGATATAAAACAGATGAAGAAGCATTTGGTTTGTTATTAAAAAAGCTGGTAAAAGTAAATCCTTTTATTTTAATTTATGTTGAAGATTTCAATGCTATCTTGCCAAAGGATTTGATCGATGCAGCAAAGAGGTCATTATTGGACATGCTAAGCAGTAGACCTGAAGTAAGCGAGCGATTTCATATGACTCTCCTTTACCACTTCTTTGGAAAAGTGAGTGCAGATAACGATTTCATAACCCATGTCCTGAATATTGTTTATCCTTATCTACCTGAACAGAATTACAATAAGCTTTCTGAAGTAATCCTGAAAGAGCAGGACAAAATAGTGCTCAATTCTGAAGTCTTTGACAAGGGAAAATGGCACTTTCTGATCAGGAAGTTACGGCCTGCCAACCCCCACATTGCAATAGACTACATTGAACGGCATCTAAATTTTTTTGACTTATTTGACGACAAAGAGTACCTGGAGCGGTGCTGCACTGATGATATTATCCGGAAAAGGCTTATACACATACTTGTAGAAAGGTTAGTTGCTAATAAACCGTCGTTATTGATGTACTGGAAAGATCGTCTACCTCCGCAATTAATCGATGACACTCTGGATTTTCTCAAAGATCCGGCACTTTTCTTCAAGCTGGATTCTTCCGACCAGTTGACAGAACCCGTTAATCCCCTCAATTTTCAATTGCCAAATCCTTCGGCATTAAAGTTGGTGGTGGCTGCCCACGCATTTGATATTCATCCTGAGGACCTGGCCTCCGGTCGTCAGTTACAGTCAGAATTTGCTCGGGCCGGTGAAACAGTTTTTCAGCGGGTTTATCCTGGTCAACATCCGTTATCACTATTTGAGCAAGAAGGCACCATCGTTGGTGGTCGTACACTGGCAATAGTCAATGGTGAGGAGGTTGATTACTATAAGTTCCATCGGGTCGGAGAGTTTGAGGCCACCCTGGCGCAAGAAGGCATTATGCATCAATTTATTGCCAAAAGTGACCGCTTTAGAAGCCAGAAACCCCGTTTTGGCCAGTACCTGATTGTACAGGAAAAGGATCTTCCCAAGAGTACCCGAGATTTCACTGACCGCCTGCAATTTAGGGATGTTGGTGGTGAAAGAGCCTGTCTGGTCTACCATTTTAAAGCGACAAACGACTATGGTAAATACGCTCACACTCCTGACGATACCAGCACTCCTTACACGACTGCTGAGCAAGGTCTGTTGAACAGCATTCATGATATTGGCGTACTTAATGGCAAGTTCGGCATTATGCCTACGTCAACGATACCATCATTTCACGCTGTCGGGCGTCGTTGGGTGTTCCTCAGTCCGTTGTTGGGGAACTCGGATTATTATGCCTTTCCATTACCCGGAGATTTTGATGGCTGGATCGAAGCCATTGAACGTCCTGATTTTGGTTGGAGTGGTTTGAGGGACTGGGGGGATGTTGAGTTTTATGGCTCCATGAAAAGTGGTCTTGGTTCCAAAGACTCTAAAACCTGGGGTTATACCCCAGAGGTCTTACAGCGGTTAAGTTTTGCCAATGCCATGTGTGAAAACCTGCTGGCAGCTGTTTTGTTAAGGTCACGCTTGCGCCGGGACTCCCCGGATTATTTTTATCAGAATCCAAAGACACTGAAAGAGACAGAAAACTTTATTGAGCAGCTACTTAACGAATACCTTTCGGGTCTGTTTGCAAAAGAAATAGAAGTACAACCCAAGCCAAGATTGCAAAAAATTATGCAGCTTGACGATGGTAAATACCGTTCATGGTTGACTCGCACAGCTCAGGAGATTCTGTACTGGACGGCCCTGCAACCTGATGAGGTACCAGACCGTTGTGCATTTACCCCTTCCAGTGAGTGCTACTCAGAACACTTAAAGCGCACGGGGCATCTGGACAAAATACTGTACCCGAAACCCTTACATCCTTTGGACGCGCAGAAAGCATTTCCCAGAGACTTCCGTAATGACAACGATCAGCTCAATCTCGGAGCCGATAATGGCGTTTTTCCTCTGGTCAGTCTCGCCAAAGGACTTACGTTGTTTGCAAGCAAAATTTTTGCATTCGCAGACCAATACACAGAGGAGGGTAATAGAGAATGACGTTGATACACAGGGTGCGGATCAGTAATGATGATCGATTCGAAGAAAAAGCGGTAGCGATTATACCTGATTTTCACTTCATGATGCGTCCATTCCTTGACGGGTATATGGTGACGTTGCTATAGACTCAAAGAACCAACAAAAAAACCAAGACCTCCCGGATAAACGACAGGTCTTGGTTAGCGAGAATTCGTCTGGTTTTGACACAGCCTTGATATGGCTTTCAATAGCTCAGGGTAATCGTCGTAGAGTAATACCCTCCTCGTGATAGGTCGTTATCAAGATACGCTGAATCCCAGTGTTTAATTAGATGGTTGGGGTCGCTACGTATCGTTAAATAGGGTAAGTCGCCACTTGCGTGCTTGTACCACCTTATGTCTGCCCTATGTCCATGAGCATCACTGACAACGAAATCGAACCAGGACCCATGCCATGCGCAGTGAAAAACCGACGAAGAATAGTATATATGCGTCACAGCCCCTGGCGAAACCCGGGTTCTAAGCCCATTGAAACCAATATCATCCATAGGATAATCTTCCATACAGTAACCATCATCCACGTGCCTGGCCAAGTAGCTGTTATCTGTATTGCTTTTAAAATATAAATTAGCGGTTGATGCCTGTGCAGCCCAACTGGTTACCACTGCAGCAATCAACACAGCGCAGCAAGGGTGTTCTTTCTGTCTCATGGTATTGACTCCAAAGAACAAGTTCATGCAGACAATTTGGCGTGTAGTCATGCAGAAGTATAAACCTACTATGAACAAGGGTAAGTGGCCAAACAACATACCGCTCATGGCTGACGTGCGCAGCTCAGGAAACCCTGTACTGGACGGCCATGCATCCAACACTTCAGGCTATTAACATTGTTTTTTGTTGCACAGGCCTGGCCAACGGTTTTTTTCAACTCTGCAATCCTTCTTTTTTGGAACCTTCGCTTAATTAACGGGTCAATAGTTATAGAGTATTCTTTGGGTGGGCTCACCCTCGTCAAGATTAAGAACAATTAAAGACAGGAGAGCAATGATGGATCAATTATCTCAATCCTCATGTAAGCAAGGGCTAAATCCCTCTACTTACAGTGCTACAGCCGATGTTTCAGAAGATTCTACAGCGAATGATGGCAATGTCAGCGGCAGAACCGTCAGGGTTGAGCTATTTGGAGTCAATCGTGCGGATTCTGCACAAGATCCCTTAACAGGACAAAAAGATCAAAAAAAGGTTAGCATTTCCTCCAGAACCGTTGCTTCAGATGTAGATACCTGTGAAGCCGCTAAACCCATACATAAATTAAAAAAGCTTAAAGCCATTCAGGGTGCGAATACTGCTGTCCTTAGTGACAGACAAGTCGAGCTGATTAAAGGGCTTATGGAGGATAAAGAAGGTAGTTTCACAGTAGATGAATTTATAGATGTAATCGACTTTCTTTCTTATCGTGCTGAAGAAAAATTGCCTGAAGATTATTCCAAATCTTCAACCCTTGTATCAGGAATAATAAGAAATCATCTTTGGGATGTTTTCGTAATGAATCGAAGTGATAACATGAGGAAAGTATTACTAGCAACACCCGAAAGAAAAAAACAGGTACTATTGGCTCATGTCAGGAAAACAGGCTTCAGATATTTGTACGAAGCCCTTTCTGAAGAATTAAAAAATGATATTGACTTTCTGACTGAATACTCAAGTTTGCATGGCATTCCCCGTGGTACACCGCCGAAACTGGCAGTACCAATTTATGAGCGCCTGGATATCGGAGCCAAAATAAAGTCTATAGAGGTTCTGCCGGACAAAATTAAAGATGATCATTTTTATGATGAACTTATCCGTTCAGGAAGAATAAACCTTAGAAATCTGCCGCTAAATATCAGAAAGAAAAACAAAGAGTACTGCCTTTTGCAATTATCAAAAGGTCGGTGTCGATTATCAGAGGTTCCGGATGAGTTTATAACAAAAAAGGCCATTTTGGATTCGCTGAATGGTGGCAATTTTTATGATGATTTTATCAATATTTTCCAAGGTGATAATGAATATGAGATGCTGGACAATGATCCTGACTTTTTTGAAGAAGTACTTATAAAAATTACTTCGACAGCATTGGAAGTAATGATGGAAATCGAAGGTTCAAAAGTTTATCCCTTATCTGATGTTTATCGATGTTGCATAGATAGATACAGGGATGATGGGGAAAAACTTGCTTTATTGCTAAGAAGACTGGTAGAAGCTAATCCTTTTTTTGTTTTAGTTGTTAAAAATATAGATGATGCGTTGCTTCAGAAGCTGATTGAAACAGGAAAAGAATCCCTATCAGGCCTGTTAATCAGTAGACCAGAAATAAGCCGACATTTTGATTCGCAGATTGTTTCTTTTTTCTTTAATAAAGTTAATGCGAGTGATGACTTTAAAACCCGCATCATGAATATTGTTTATGCGTATTTTCCTTGTGATCATTCCTGTCATTTTCCGGAAGAAATAAGGCTGAAGCAAGATGCTATGGTGCTCGCGTATGAGCCTTTTGATGTTGGAGAGCAGCGTATTGTCGATAGACGTTTACGGCCCGATAATGCCAAAGTCATAATAGACTACATTGAACATTTTCAATTTTTTTTAGCTCGTTTTAATGACAAGGAATATCTGGAGAAGTGTTGCACTGACCCGGCAATCCGACAAAGGCTTATTCATGTTCTGGCTAACAGGATCGTTGTAAACAAACGTCGGTTAATGACGGATTGGAAATATTGTGTACCCCGACAATTAATTGATGATGCTCTGGCTTATCTCAATAACCCGGCCCTTTTCTCGGAGCTGGATGTCTCCAGCGCATTGACAGAACCGGTAAATCCTCTCAGATTTCAACAAGCCAATACTCCGGCATTCAAGCTGTTGGTGTCTCTCCACGCCTACGGTTTTCAGTTTGCAGATAAAGACGCCAGTCGTCAGTTGCAATCAGAATTTGACCGTGCAGGTGGCACATACTTTGAAGAGGTTTATCGCGCTCAATATCAACATTCCTTGTCGCTATTTGAAGAAAAGGGAAGCGTCGTGGGTGGCCGTACACTGGCAATATGCAATGGTGAGAGCGTTGATTACTATAAATTCCAGCGACTTGGAGAATCTATAGCCACGCTGGCGCAAGAGGGCATTATGCATCAATTTATTGCCAGGGTGCTTAATAAACGCTTTAAAAGCCAGCTACCCCGTTTTGGTCAGTACCTCATCGTATTGGAAAAGGATCTTCCCGAAAGTATCCAAAGTTTCACTGACCGTTTACAAGTGATCAACAATGCTAATGGTGAAAAAGCCTACCGGGTCTACCACTTCAAGGCGACAAAAAATTACGGTCAATACGCTCATACTCCTGATGGAAGTAGCACCCCTTACGCGATCGCAGAGCGAGGCTTGTTGAACGCCATTCACGACATTGGAGTACTTAATGGCAACGTTGGCGTTATGCCCACGTCAACGATCCCGGCCTTTCATGATACCGGACGTCGTTGGCTGTTCCTTAGCCCGTTGTTGGGTAACTCCAGTTATTTTGCCTTGCCATTACCCGGAACCTTTGGAGGCTGGGTTAAGGCTATAGAACGCCCTGATTTTGGTTGGGATGGCTTACGGGATTGGGGTGATGTTGAGTTCTATGGCTCTATGAAAAGCGGCCTCACTGCCAGAGACTCAAAAGTATCGGGTTATTCTCCCGAGGTTCTACAGCGGTTAAGTTTTGCCAATGCCCTCTGCGAAAACCTGCTGGCAGCCGTGATGTTAAGATCACGTCTGCGTCGGAACTCCCCGGATTATCATTATCAAAACCAACAGACCGTGAAAGAGACAGAAAATTTTATTGAGCAACTGCTTAACGAATACCTGTCAGGCCTGTTAGCAAAAGAAAAAGAATGGCTGCCCAAGTCAAGACTGCCAGAATTTATGGGGGTTCACCCAACAACATACCGCTCGTGGTTGACGCGCACAGCCGAGGAAATCCTCTACTGGACGGCCATGCAACCTCATGAGGCCACAGAGCATTGTACATTTACTCCTTCTGATGAGTGTTACTCAGAACACATAAAGCGAAATGGAAAACTGGATACCGCACTGTACCCAAAACTTTTGGGTACTTTCGACATATATAAAAAATTTCCCAAAGACTTCCATAATGTCAATGACCAACTCAATCTTGGAGCCAACAACGCTGTCTTTCCATTGATCAGTCTGGTCAAGGGACTTACATTGTTTGCCGGCAATATTTTTGCATTCGCAGATCAATACATAGAGGAAGATAATATGGAGTGAGTTATCCCTCCAATGCATCCAACATTTCAGACTATTGAGATTGTCTTGTGTTGCACTGGCCCGGACTTCGGCTTTTTTAAACTCTGTAATCCTTCTTTTTTGGAACTTTCGTTTGATTAACGGGTCAATATCTTTAAGTACTCTTTGATTAGGCTCAACCCCGTCAAGATTAAGGACGATTAAAGATAGGAAAAAAACGATGGACCAATTACCTCAACCCTTATGCAATCAGAGGCAAAATTCTTCTACTTACAGTGCTACAGCCGATGTTACAGAAAGTGCTATAGAAGAAAATGCTACAGAGAATTACGGAAATTTCTCAGGCAGAGTCGTTAGTCCTGTCACTGTTGGGCCATTTGGAGAAAATAACGAAGGTTATACACCAGATCCCGTAACAGGACAAAAAGATCAAAAAGAGATCGGAATCTCCTCCAGAGCCATTGTTCCAGATGTGGCCTGTGAAGCGGCTGAATGTAAATCAGGATTAAAAAAGCTGAAAGCCATTAAGGGTGCGAACACCGCAATCCTCAGCGACAGACAAGTCGAGCTGATTCAAGGATTCCTTGATGGTAAAGAAGGTAGACTCACAGCAGAAGAATTTATAGATGTTATTGACTTTCTCCATAATCAACTTGAAAAAAAATTACCTAAAAAATATTTTAAATCACCAACCCTTTTGTTAGAGATAATAAGAAATCAGTATTGGGATGTTTTCAACACTAAGGGAGGTGATAAAGCATGGGATTTATTAAATTCAACACCTGAAGGCCAAAAACAGATATTATTGAGTTGCGTCAGAAAATATCGTTCCTGTCTTTTCTACGAAAGCTTTCCTGAAGGATTGAAAAATGATATTGATTTTCTGACTGAATGCTCAATTCTGGAGGGTATTCCCTATAATACACCGCCGGAACTGGCGGTGTCGATTTATGAGCGCCTGGATATCGGAGCCAAAATAAAGTCTTTTGGTATTCTGCCGCACACCTTTGTAAATGATGATGTCTGTAACGAGCTTATCCGTTCAGGAAGAATAAAACTTAAAGAACTACCAGCAGACATCAGAAAGAAAAACAAAGAGTACTGCCTTTTGCAATTATCAAAAGGTCTGTGCATGTTATCAGAGGTTCCGGCTCAGTTTATAACAAAAAAAGTCATTTTGGATTCGCTCAATAGTGACAGTATATATGTTGATTTTATCAATATTCTCAAAAGTAGTAGTAAATATAAGATGCTGGAAAATGATCCTGAATTCTTTGAAGAAGTACTTATAAAAACTACTTTACTAGCATTGGAAATAACAATGGAATACAAAGATTCAAAAATCTATCCATTGTCTGATGTTTATCAATGTTGTATAGATAGATACGGGAATGGCAGTAGTAAACTTGCTTTTTTGTTAAAAAGATTGGTAAAAACTAATCCTTTTTTTGTCACAGTCGTTGAAAATAAAGATGGTGAATTGTTTAAGGAATTGATTGGGTTGGGGAAAAAAACGCTGTTGGAGGTGTTAAAAAGTAGACCTGAAATAAGCCAGCGTTTTAATGAGAAGATCCTTACTCTTTTCTTTAATAAAGTTAATGCAAGTGATGATTTTAAAACCCATGTCATTAATGTTGTTTTTTCGTATTTTCCCCGCCTTGGTCTCCGTGATGTATCGGAAGAAATATATCAGAAGCAAGGTGCTATTGTTTTAGGTTCTGAACCTTTTGATGCTGCATATACGTATATTTTGAATCCCGGTAGGCCTTTTCGGCCAGACAAACCCGAACTCATAATAAACTACATAGAACATTATGAAATTTTTTTACAGGGTTTGGATGATAGCAAATATCTGGAGAAGTGTTGCACTGACCCAACAATCAGGCAAAGGTTTATTCATGTTCTGGCTAAAAGGATCATTGCCAACAAGCGGCTTTTCATGAAAGAGTGGAGATTTTGTGTGCCCCGACAATTAATTGATGATACTCTGGCCTATCTCAATAATCCTGCCCTTTTCTCCGAACTGGATGTCTCCGGCACATTAACAGAACCGGTGAATCCTCTCAAATTCCAACAACCCAATACTTCGGCATTCAAGTTGCTGGTGGCTCTCCACGCCTGTGGCTTTCAGTTTGCGGACAAAAACGCCAGTCGTCAGTTGCAATCAGAATTTGACCATGCAGGTCAGACCCACTTTGAAGAGGTACATCGCGGTCAACATCAACATTCATTGTCGCTATTTGAAGGAAAGGGAGACGTCGTGGGTGGCCGTACACTGGCAGTACGCAATGGCAAGAGAGTGGATTACTATAAATTCCAGCGACTTGGAGAGTCCCCAGCCACCCTGGCGCAAGAAGGCATTATGCATAAATTTATTGCCAGGGTGCTTAGTAAACGCTTTAAAAGCCAGCTGCCCCGTTTTGGCCAGTATCTCATCGTACTGGAAAAGGATCTTCCCGAGAGTATCCGAAGATTCACTGACCGTTTACAAGTGATCAACAATGCTAATGGAGAAAAAGCCTACCGGGTCTACCACTTCAAAGCGACAAAAAACTACGGTAAATATGCTCATACTCCTGATGGAACCAGCACTCCTTACTTGATTGCTGAGCGAGGCTTGTTGAATGCCATTCACGACATTGGAGTGCTTAATGGCAACGTCGGCGTTATGCCTACGTCAACGATCCCGGCCTTTCATGATACCGGACGTCGTTGGCTGTTCCTTAGCCCGTTGTTGGGTAACTCCAGTTATTTTGCCTTGCCATTACCCGGAACCTTTGGAGGCTGGGTTAAGGCTATAGAACGCCCTGATTTTGGTTGGGATGGCTTACGGGATTGGGGTGATGTTGAGTTCTATGGCTCTATGAAAAGCGGCCTCACTGCCAGAGACTCAAAAGTATCGGGTTATTCTCCCGAGGTTCTACAGCGGTTAAGTTTTGCCAATGCCCTCTGCGAAAACCTGCTGGCAGCCGTGATGTTAAGATCACGTCTGCGTCGGAACTCCCCGGATTATCATTATCAAAACCAACAGACCGTGAAAGAGACAGAAAATTTTATTGAGCAACTGCTTAACGAATACCTGTCAGGCCTGTTAGCCAAAGAAAAAGAATGGCCGCCCAAATCAAGACTGCCAGAATTTATGGGGGTTGACCAAGTTACTTACCGTTCATGGCTGACTCGCACAGCTGAGGAAATCCTGTACTGGACGGCAATGCAACCTCATGAGGTCAAAGACAATTGTACATTTACTCTTTCTGATGAGTGTTACTCAGAACACATAAAGCAGAGTGGAAACCTGGATACCACACTGTACCCAAAAGCTTTGCGTCGTTTCGACATACATAAAAAATTTCCCAAAGACTTCCATAATGTCAATGACCAACTCAATCTTGGAGCCAACAACGCTGTCTTTCCTCTGATCAGTCTGGTCAAGGGACTTACATTGTTTGTCGGCAATATTTTTGCATTCGCAGATCAATACACAGAGGAGGATAATACAGAATGACGTTGATACTCCCCAGTGCCCCCAACATCTTGGCGAATCATCCTGTTACACATCAATAACCAAGCCACTGCCCGCTGGACAGAAAGACCTTTGGCGCAGCAAACGGCTCAGATCTTATCCCGGCATCACTGACAGTCTATTTGCACTGTTCGGTATGACACAGGCATAGCCAACGGCCTTATTTCAACTCTGGGATCCTTCTTTTTTGGAACTTTCGTTTAATCAACAGGTCAATATATGAAAGCGTTCTTTGGCTGGGCTCACCCTCGTCAAGATTAAGGATAATCAAAGATAGGAAAAAAAGGATGAATCAATTATCTCAACCCTCATGTAATCAGGGGCAAAATCTCTTTACTCGCACCGCTGTAGACCGTGTTACAGAAGATGTTACAGCGAATCATGGCAATGTCACTGGCACTGGCAGAATCGTTAGTCCTGTCAGTAGTGAGCCACTTGCAGAAAAGCGCGAAGATTTCACACCCGATCTCGTAACAGGGCAAAAAGAAATCGGAATTTCCTCCAGAGCCGTTGTTTTAGATGTAGATACCCCTAAGGCCCCTAAAATCAAACCAAAACCAAAAACACTTAAAACCATTCAGGGGGCGAACACTGCTATCTTAACCGACAGACAAGTCAAGCTGATTCAGGAACTCATCGGTTTTAGAAAAGGCAGACTCAGGGTAGATGAATTTATAGATGTTATCGACTTCCTTCGTTGTCGTCCGAAAATAAATTTGCCTAAAGATTATTCCAGATCCCCAACCCTTTTGTCAGGGATAATAAGAAATCAACTATGGAATGTTTTCGATATGGAGGAAAGTGATGAAATGAGGGAGGTATTAATGTCAACCACTGAAAGGAGAAAACAGATATTCCTGGCTGATGTCAGGAGAACAGAATTGAGACATCACTTCACAGACCTTACTGAAGAATTAAAAAATGATATTGATTTTCTGACTGAATATTCAAGTCAGCAGGGTATTCCCTATGGTACACCGCCGAAACTGGCAATACCGATTTATGAGCGTCTGGATATCGCAGCAAAAATAAAATCTTTGCCTGTTCTTCCAGACAGCTTTAAAGATGATGATTTGTATGATCAGCTTATCCGTTCAGGAAGGATACAACTTAAAGACCTGCCACAAGACATCCTGGATAAAAACGAAGAGTACTGTCTTTTACAATTATCGAAGGGGTTGTGTACATTATCAGAGGTTCCGGCTCCGTTTTTAACAAAAAAATCCATTTTGGATTCACTCAATGGTTTCGGTTTGTACGATAATTTTATCGAGTTTTTCAAAAATTATAATAAATATATGACGGCGATCAATGATCCTGACTTCTTTGAAGAGGTACTTCTCAAAGCTACTTCAGCAGCGCTGGAAATAAGAATGAATTGCTATGTTTCAGGCATCTACCCCTTGTCTGATGTTTATCATTATTGCATAGAAAGATACAAAGATGGCAGGGAGGGATTTGCTTCGTTGTTAAAAAGATTGGTAAAAGCTAATCCCTTTTTTGTCATAGTCGTTGAAAATTTGAGTGATTCATTGCTTCAGGAATTGATTGAAATAGGAAAAAAATCATTATCACAAATGTTAAGCACAAGACCTGAAATAAGCCAGGCTTTTGATACAGGAGTCCTTTTTTCTTTCTTTAATAAAGTTAATGCAGAAGATGATTTTAAAAACCGCGTTATGAATATTGTTTATCCGTATTTTCCTGGCAATTATTCCTGCAGTTTCCCGGAAGAAATAAGGCAGAAGCAAGATGCCATAGTCCTGCATTCTGAACCCTTTAGTGCTGGAGAAAGCCATATTATCGACAGACGTTTACGGCCCGAAAAAGCCAAACTCATAATAGACTACATTGAACATTTTCAATTTTTTTTGAATCGTTTTAATGATAAGGAATATCTGGATAAGTGTTGCACTGACCCAACAGTCCGGCAAAGGCTTATTCATGTCCTTGCTAACAGAATCATTGCCAACAAGCAGCTGTTCATGACGGGGTGGAGATCTTGTCTATCCCGACAATTAATTGATGATACTCTGGCTTATCTCAATAATCCTGCCCTTTTCTCCGAACTGGATGTCTCCGGCACATTAACAGAACCGGTGAATCCTCTCAAATTTCAACAACCCAATACTTCGGCATTCAAGTTGCTGGTGTCTCTCCACGCCTATGGCTTTCAGTTCGCGGACAAAGACGGCAGTCGTCAGTTGCAATCAAAATTTGATACTGCAGGTTGCACACATTTTGAATTAGTTTCTCGTGGTCAACATCAACATTCATTGTCGCTATTTGAAGGAAAGGGAGTCATCGCCGGTGGTCGTACACTGGCAGTACAGAATGGTAAGGAAGTTGATTACTATAAATTCCAGCGACTTGGAGAGTCCGAAGCCACCCTGGCGCAAGAAGGCATTATGCATCAATTTATTGCCAGTGTGCCCAATGACCGCTTTAAAAGTCAGCTACCCCGTTTCGGTCAGTACCTCACCGTATTGGAAAAGGATCTTCCCAAGAGTATCCAAGATTTCACTGATCGTTTACAAGTGACCAATGTTGATGGTGAAAAAGCCTACCGGGTCTACCATTTCAAAGCGACCAACAATTATGGTCAATACGCTCATACTCCGGATGAAACCAGCACCACCCCTTACGCGATCGCTGAGCGAGGCCTGTTGAACGGCATTCACGACATTGGAGTACTTAATGGCAACGTTGGCGTTATGCCCACGTCAACGATCCCGGCCTTTCATGATACCGGACGTCGTTGGTTGTTCCTTAGCCCGTTGTTGGGTAACTCCAGTTATTTTGCCTTGCCATTACCCGGAACCTTTGGTGGCTGGGTGAAGGCCATAGAACGCCCTGATTTTGGTTGGGATGGTCTACGGGATTGGGGGGATGTTGAGTTCTATGGCGCTATGAAAAGCGGCATCACTGCCAGAGACTCAAAAACGTCGGGATATACTCCCGAGGTTCTACAGCGGTTAAGTTTTGCCAATGCCCTCTGCGAAAACCTGCTGGCAGCCGTGCTGTTAAGATCGCGCTT
This sequence comes from Endozoicomonas sp. ISHI1, assembly GCF_024606225.1. GTDB lineage: Bacteria > Pseudomonadota > Gammaproteobacteria > Pseudomonadales > Endozoicomonadaceae > Endozoicomonas_A. The sequence goes on from NZ_JAGRPU010000004.1 coordinate 211,507, forward strand.
GCGTCGGGACTCCCCGGATTATCATTATCAAATTCAACAGACCGTGAAAGAGACAGAAAATTTTATTGAGCAACTGCTTAACGAATACCTGTCAGGCCTGTTAGCCAAAGAAAAAGAATGTCAGCCCAGGTCAAGACTGCCAGAATTTATGGGGGTTGACCAAGTGACATACCGTTCATGGCTGACTCGCACCGCTGAGGAAATCCTGTACTGGACGGCTATGCAACCTCATGAGGCTAAAGACAATTGTAGCTTTACTCTTTCTGATGAGTGTTACTCAGAACACATAAAGAGTAGTGGAAACCTGGATGCCACACTGTACCCACATGTTTTGCGTCGTTTCGACATACATAAAAAATTTCCTGAAGACTTCCATAATGTCAATGACCAACTCAATCTCGGAGCCAATAACTCCACCTTTCCCCTGATCAGTCTGGTCAAGGGACTTACGTTGTTTGCCGGTAATGTTTTTGCATTCGCAGGCCAATACACAGAGGAGGATGATATGGAGTGAGGAATATATTCCGCCAGCGCATCCTACATTTCAGGCTATTGAGAATTACTTTGGGTTGCATCGGTCCGGCCAGAGGCCTTTTTTCAACTCTGTGATTCTTCTGTTTTGGAACTTTTTTTGAATTGACGGGTCAATATTGTGAGCATTTTTTGACTGGGCTCTCCCTCGTCAAGATTAAGGACAATTTAAAGACAGGAAAAAACGATGGATCGATTATCTCAATTCTCATGTAATAAGAGGCAAAATTCACCTACTTTCAATGCTACAGAGAATCGTGGCAAAGTTTGCGGAAAAATCGTCAGCCCTGTCAGTGATAAGGCATTGGGAGTTCATCATGCAAATTTCACACAAGATCTTGTAACAGGACAAAAAGATCAAAAAGAGATCGGAATTACCTCCAGAGCCGTTGCTTCAGGCCTAGATTCCCATCAAGTCGCTAAACTCAAACCAAAATTAAAAAAGCTTAAAGATATTCAGGGTGCGAACACTGCTATCATCAGCGACAGACAACTTAAGCTCATTAAACGGCTCATGGATCATAGTATTAAAGGTAGGCTGACAGCAGAAAAATTTATAGATGTTATCGACTTTATTTATTATCGCCCTGAAAAAATATTACCTAAAGATTATTTTAAATCACCAACCCTTTTGTCAGGAATAATAAGAAATCAGCTTTGGGATGTTTCTAAAACGGAGATAGCTGATAAAATATGGGATGTATTAATATCAACACCTGAAAGGAAAAAACAGTTATTATTGACTCGCGTCAGGGAAAAAGGCGTCAGGCATTATTACGAAGACCTTTCTGATGAATTGAAAAATGATATTGATTTTCTGACTGAATGGTCAACTCTGAAAGGTATTCCCCGTGGTACACCACCAAATCTGGCAGTTCAGATTTATGAACGTCTGGATATCGGGGCCAAAATAAAGTCTGTGAGTGTTCTGCCGCGCAGCTTCGCAGACGATGATGTTTATAATGAGCTTATCCGTTCGGGAAGAATAACACTTAATGAGCTACCACAAAACATCAGAAAGAAAAACAAAGAGTACTGCCTTTCGCAATTATCGAAAGGCCTTTGCAGATTATCAGAGGTTCCGGCACAGTTTATAACAGAAAAAGCCATTTTGGATTCACTCGATGGTAGAAAATTTCTTATCAATTTTTTTGAACTTTTCAATGATGATATTGAATATGACATGTTGATCAGTCATCCTGAATTCTTTGAAGAAGTACTAGTCAAAATTACTTCAGCGCCCTTGGAAATAAGAATGCCAACCTCTTATACGCATATCGATCTTTTGTATGATGTTTATAAATATTGCATAAAAAGATACAGGTATGACAGGGAGAGACTTGCTTTATTATTAAAAAAACTGATAAAAGTTAATCCTTTTTTTGTTATACCTGTTAAAAATATGGATGATGAGTTGCTTCAGGGGATGATTAAAGAAGGAAAAGAATTACTATTAGCCATGTTAATCATTAGACCTGAAATAAGCCAATGTCTTGATACGGAAATTATTTCTTTTTTCTTTAAGAAAGTTAATGCTGGTGATGATTTTAAAACCCATGTCATGAATATTGTTTATCCGTACTTTCCTATCAATGATAAAAAATGTTTTCCAGAAGACATATTGCAGAAGCAAGACACATTGGTGCTAAATTCTGCCCCCTTTGTTGCAGGAGGAATGCATATTATCAATAGGGGTTTACGACCCGTTAAAGGCAAAATCATAATAGACTACATTGAAGGTTTTCAATCTTTTTTAACTCGTTTTAATGATAAGGAATATCTCAAGAAGTGTTGCACTGACCCAACAACCCGGCAAAAGCTCATTCATGTTCTGGCTATCAGGTTCATTGCTAACAAGCGGCAGTGCATGAAGGAGTGGAAACATTGTCTACCCCGAAAATTAATTCATGATACGCTGGCTTATCTCAATAATCCCGCCCTTTTCCCGGAACTGGATGTCTCCGGCACATTAACAGAACCGGTGAACCCTCTCACATTTCAACAACCCAATACTTCGGCATTCAAGTTGCTGGTGTCTCTCCACGCCTATGGCTATCGGTTTGCGGATAAAGACGCCAGTCGTCAGTTGCAATCGGAATTTGACCGTGCAGGTCGCACACACTTTGAAGAGGTTTATCGCGGTCAGTATCAACATTCCTTGTCGCTATTTGAGGAAAAAGGGACCGTCGTGGGTGGTCGTACACTGGCAGTACGCAATGGTAAGCGAGTTGATTACTATAAGTTCCAGCGACTTGGAGAGTCCATAGCCACCCTGGCGCAAGAAGGCATTATGCATCAATTTATTGCCAGAGTGCTTAATAAACGCTGTAAAAGTCAGCTACCCCGTTTTGGCCAGTACCTCATCCTACTGGAAAAGGATCTTCCCGAAAATATCCGGGATTTCACTGATCGTTTACAACGGATCAACAATGCTAATGGTGAAAAAGCCTACCGGGTCTACCACTTCAAAGCGACAAAAAATTACGGTCAATACGCTCATACTCCTGATGGAAGCAGCACCCCTTATGCGATCGCAGAGCGTGGCTTGTTGAACGCCATTCACGACATTGGCGTACTTAATGGCAACCTTGGCGTTATGCCCACATCAACGATTCCGGCCTTTCACGATACCGGACGTCGTTGGCTGTTCCTTAGCCCATTGTTGGGTAACTCCGATTGTTTTGCCTTGCCATTACCCGGAACCTTTGGAGGCTGGGTTAAAGCCATTGAACGCCCTGATTTTGGTTGGGATGGTTTACGGGATTGGGGCGATGTTGAGTTCTATGGCTCTATGAAAAGCGGCCTCACTGCCAGGGACTCAAAAACGTCGGGTTATACACCCGAGGTTTTACAGCGGTTAAGTTTTGTCAATTCCCTGTGCGAAAACTTGCTGGCAGCCGTGCTGTTAAGGTCACGCTTGCGTCGGGACTCCCCAGATTATCATTATCAAAATAAACAAGCCGTGAAAGAGACAGAAAATTTTATTGAGCAACTACTGAACGAATATCTGTCAGGCCTGTTCGCAAAAGAAAAAGAATGGCCGTCCAGGTCAAGACTGCCAGAATTTATGGGGGTTGACGAAACAACATACCGTTCCTGGCTGACACGCACAGCTGAGGAAATTCTGTACTGGACAGCCATACAACCTCACGAGGCCACAGATCATTGTACATTTACTCCTTCTGATGAGTGTTACTCAGAACACATAAAGCAAAATGGAAAACTGGACACCACACTATACCCAAAAGATTTGGAGACTTTCGACATACATAAAAAATTTCCCAAAGACTTCCATAATGTCAATGACCAACTCAATCTTGGAGCCAATAACGCCGTCTTTCCTCTGATCAGTCTGGTCAAGGGACTTACGTTGTTTGCCGGCAATATTTTTGCATTCGCGGATCAATACACAGAGGAAGATAATAGAGAATGAGGTATATCCCCCCAATGCATCCAATATTTCAGGCTATTGACATTGCTTTGTGTTGCATTGGCTCGGCCAGAGGTCTTTTTTCAACTCTGTAGTCCTTCTGTTTTGGAACTTTCATTTAATTAGCGGGTCTTAATTTACGAGCATTCCATAGAGTGGGCTCACCCCCGTCAAGATTAAGTACAATTAAAGACAGGAGTGATGATGAATCAATTATCTAAATCCTCATATAATCAGGGGCAAAATTTTTCTGCTTGCACTGCAACAGCCGTTGTCTCAGATAGTGCTACAGCGGATTACGACAATGTTTCCGGCAGAACCGTCAGGCCTGTCAGCGGTAAGCCTTTGGGAGTCAATCGCGCAGATCCCTTAACAGGACAAAAAGATCAAAAAGAGGTCGGAATTTCCTCCAGAGCCGTTGCTTTAGATGTAGATACCTGTGAAGTAGCTGCATGCGAATCAGGATTAAGAAAGCGTCATGCCATTCAGCATGCGAACACTGCTATCCTCAGCGACAGACAAGTCAAGCTGATTCAAGAACTCATTGATGGTAGAAACGATAGACTCACAGAAGATGAATTTATAGATGTTGCCGACTTTCTTCCTTGTGATCCTGAAAAATATTTACCTGAACATTACTCCAAATCACCAACCCTTCTTTCAGAGATAGTAAGAAACCGTCTTTGGAGTGTTTTGGTAATGAAAAAAGGTGACAAAATCAGAGAAACATTGTTATCAACAGTTGAAAGAACAAAACAGATATTATTGAATGCTGTCAGGAGCGGAGCCCTAACATCTCACTATGGATACCTTTCTGAAGAATTAAAATCTGATATTGACTTCCTTATTGAATACTCAAACGTGCATGGTCTTCCGAGTGGTACACCGCCTGAACGGGCAAAATTGATTTATGATCACCTGGATATCGCAGCAAAAATAAAGTCATTGAGCGTTCTTCCGGACAGCTTTAAAGATGATGGTTTGTATGATGAACTTATCAAATCAGGAAGGATAAAGCTCAAAGACCTGCCGAAAGACATCATAAATAAAAACGAAGAGTACTGTCTTTCACAATTATCGAAGGGGTTGTGTACATTATCAGAGGTTCCGACTCGGTTTTTAACAAAACAGTTGATTTTGGACTCGCTTGATGGTGATTATTTTTTTGAAAATTTCAGCGAGATTTTCAAAGGCAATCATAAACATAAGGTTATGATGAATAATGATGAGTTTTTTGAAGAAGTGCTTTTAAAGACAGCTTCATCCGCACTCGGTAAAAGAAATTTCGCTAAAATATCTCAATCTCTCTTATCTGATGTTTATGATCTTTGTATAGAAAGATACAAGGATGATCAAAAAAAGCTTACCTTGTTGTTAAAAAAACTGGTAGAAGCCAATCCTTTTATTGTTGTATCAATTGAAAATGTAGATGATGCTTTGCTTCAGAAATTAATCGAAACAGGAAAAGAGTTATTATTAAAAAACTTAATTAGTAGACCTGAGATAAGTGAATATTTTTCTATCAGCCACCTTAATATGTTTTTTAAAAAAATTAATGCAAATAAGGATTTTGTAAGTCAGGTCATGGATATTGTCTGTCAGTATTTTCCTTTAAAATATCTCCATTCATTTCCCGAAGACATACTGGCGAAGCAAGACGCTATCGTTTTAAATTCTGAACCCTTTGAGTCTGGAGAGGGTCATATTATTAGAAGAAGTTTACGGCCCGGGAAAGCTGACCTCATAATAGATTACATTGAACATTATCTGGATTTTTTGCATAAATTTAATGATGCAAAGTATCTGGAGCAGTGTTGCACTGACCCAACGCTCCGGCAAAGACTTGTTCATGTACTGGCAAGCAGGATCGTTGCAAACAAACCGTTGTTGCTGAGGTATTGGAAGAATTGTTTACCCCGGAAATTACTGGATGATACTCTGGCTTATCTCAATCATCCTGCCCTGTTCTCCGAACTGGATGTCTCCGGCACATTAACAGAACCGGTGAATCCTCTCAAATTTCAACAACCCAATACTTCGGCATTCAAGTTGCTGGTGTCTCTCCACGCCTATGGCTTTCAGTTTGCGGACAAAGACGCCAGTCGTCAGTTGCAATCAAAATTTGACACTGCTGGTTGCACACATTTTGAATCAGTTTATCGTGGTCAACATCAACATTCATTGTCGCTATTTGAAGGAAAGGGAGCCATCGTCGGTGGTCGTACACTGGCAATACAGAATGGTAAGGAAGTTGATTACTATAAATTCCAGCGACTTGGAGAATCCGTAGCCACCCTGGCGCAAGAAGGCATTATGCATCAATTTATTGCCAATGTGCTCAATGACCGCTTTAAAAGCCAGCTACCCCGTTTCGGTCAGTACCTCACTGTACTGGAAAAGGATCTTCCCGAAAGTATCCGGGGCTTCACTGATCGTTTACAAGAGACCAATGTTGATGGTGAAAAAGCCTACCGGGTCTACCACTTCAAAGCGACCAACAATTACGGTCAATACGCGCATACTCCGGATGGAACCAGCACTCCTTACGCGATCGCTGAGCGAGGCCTGTTGAACGGCATTCACGACATTGGAGTACTTAATGGCAACGTTGGCGTTATGCCCACGTCAACGATCCCGGCCTTTCATGATACCGGACGTCGTTGGCTGTTCCTTAGCCCGTTATTGGGTAAATCCTTACATTATGCCCTGCCATTACCCGGAACCTTTGGAGGCTGGGTTGAGGCCATAGAACGCCCTGATTTTGGTTGGGATGGTTTACGGGATTGGGGGGATGTTGAGTTCTATGGCTCTATGAAAAGCGGCCTCACTGCCAGAGACTCAAAAACGTCGGGTTATACTCCCGAGGTTCTACAGCGGTTAAGTTTTGCCAATGCCCTCTGCGAAAACCTGCTGGCAGCCGTGATGTTAAGATCACGCCTGCGTCGGGACTCCCCGGACTATCATTACCAAAAGGAACAAACCGTGAAGGAGACAGAACATTTTATTGAGCAACTGCTTAACGAATACCTGTCAGGCCTGTTAGCCAAAGAAAAAGAATGTCAGCCTGAGTCAAGACTGCCAGAATTTATGGGGGTTGACAGTGCGACGTACCGTTCATGGCTGACACGCACAGCTCAGGAAATCCTGTACTGGACAGCTCTGCAACCTTGTGAGGTTAGCGATCGTCGTGCATCTGCCCCTTTTGCCGAATGCTTCTCAGAACACATAAAGCTCACTGGAAATCTGGATAACATAATGTACCCGAAACCATTGCATTCCCTGGACGTGTATAAAGAATTTCCCAGAGACTTTTATAATGTCAATGGCCAGCTTAATCTCGGAGCCAACAATGCCGTCTTCCCTCTGGTTAGTCTGGTCAAGGGGCTTACGCTGTTTGCCAGCAATGTATTTTCTCTCGCAGGGCAGAACGTCAGGGATGATGATATGGAGTGACGTTGATAAGTCTCACTGCATTCATGATTTTAGCGATCATATTTGGTCATGAGCGTCACTCTGTCCAGGCGGGTGGGATGAACAAGCCTATGACTATTTACATTGCTTTGTGTTGCATTGGCCCGGCCAGCGACCTTCTTTTTTCAAGCGGACTTTGGTCATCCAGTCATAAGTCCATTTCAGGAACTGTTTCAGGCCTGGCAGACTCATGACCTGTCCCAGCCAGCTCCAGGCAGGTAGCTGTCTGAGTAAGAGCGAGTAACTGTCGATGCTCGTATAAACCCGACCGTCATCGGTCATGGTGTGTAATTCAAGCAGAGCTTTGTGGGGATCAATCCCCCAGGCTTCCAGTGCCTTTTCCTGACCGGTGATATCAAACCACTCTACTTCACTTGTGAAACGGGCATTTTTCCAGCGAGCAACCTCTTTAACACAAAGAGGGCAGAGACCGTCATAAAAAACTCTTATTTGCATCGTCTTCATCTCTTTTCAATACATCAGCAACCCTGTGAAGTGTTCTTAAGGCCTGCTCTCTGTCTATTGTACGTTCAGTAAACCAGGGATGCTGCAAAGCTTGCTCTGGAGACATTCTCTGCCTGGGCACCGGGTGCAGCAGACTGTTAATCATGTCAATCAGCTGACTTTTACTTCTTTTCATCTCTTCTGCAGACTCTATCAGGTGCCCCAGATCTGTTACCGTCTCTCTTTCAGTCGTGGTTAACTTGCCGTAGAGCAGGCCTTTGATGGCCTGGATATCTTGAAACAAGAGCGGTCCATCCAACAGTGCCTGAGCGGTTTCGCTGTCTCTGGCGTTCAATTTTCCATGCAGCATTTTCTTGATTCTATCAATGTCACTGGCGCTCAAATCCCCATCCAGTAACTTCATAATTGCTCTAATTTCATCTCTGGAGGTCAGCAGACTCTCCAGATTAAATTCTTGCATCTTCATACGCTCAGACTCGGCTTCCAGATCATCCTGTGTTAACTCAGGACTTATTGGCTCCATTGCCTGTTTGTAACTGCCATCAGGATTGGGTTTCTGATACTCGAGAAATGCCTTGAGCACCTCAAAAGCTGCTTCAGATCGTTGGTCGGGGGTATATTTACCCCATGGTTCTGCGCCATTGGTAAAAGAGTGAATATGGAGTTGACCCGGACTGTTCAAAAAACGGTAGAGATGTTGTCCCTGGGCAAAAGCATCTGTGGCATAACTGGCTCTGACCAGCTCTTTCTTAAGTAACGATCGGTATAATTCCGGAGAAGCATAGTCTTCATGACCGTAACTGGCTTTTTTACCCTCCTCTTTGGCACCACCAAAATCAATCAATTTCAAGCGGCCACTTTTAAGATCAATCATGGCGTTATTGGGTTTCAGGTCGTTATGGACAACACCTTTCTTATGCAGGTAATCAAGTGCCTGAAACTTCTCGTACTCCATAAACGCCATAACATTGAAAAACGCCTGACTGCTGAGCCTGCCATTCCCATAGAGCTCAATCAAAAGCGTCATTAGGGTATCTTGAGAAGGGCCTTCAATCATCTCCATCAGGAGCCCTCTAACCCCATCGACTTCTACCAGACCATAACTTTTGACAATATTTGGGTGCTCTCCCAACTTCTTTAATATCCTGTGCTCTTGTTCTCCCTGGTCTCCCAAGTGAGTTTTTTTTAATGCGAAATGTTCTTGTTGGCCATTACTTTTTTCCTGGATAACCCGGTATACCGTTGCAAAACGTCCCCGACCCAACTCTTTCTTTGCCAGCTGGGCCGTTTCATTCAACGGAGAGTCATATGAGAAGACATCATCTTCGGGAAACACTTCGTCACTGACTGCTCCCGGGCTTGACGGGTAGGAAGAAATCGAAGAGCCAGATATCCCACTAAAATCAGATCCTGAGCCTGAGCCTGAAGAGCTATGCCTGATATTTTTGACCGGCACATCCAGCTGAACTTTCTTACTCTGCCACTTCCCCTGCTTCTTTTGTTCCGGCTTCGCCTGATCAGAGGCATTCGAGGCAGCAGTGGCTGCCCCCGACTTCTTTCCTGGAATATCCACGGATCTTTCCCGGTCATGTTCACTATTAAGGAGTGCATCGGCAGGAATGAGGGGCAATTAACAGGGGCGGATTATCCGAGAGACTTAAGTGAAGGGTTTTAGAGACATTCGGGGGAGATACTCATACAAAACTCTTGTTTGCGTCACCTTCTTTTCCTTTAAGGATGTCGGCTGCTAAATGCAGTGTTCTTAAGGCCTGCTCTCTGTCTATTGTTCGCTCAGTGAACCAGCAGTGCTGCAAAGCTTGTGCTGGTGTCATTCTCTGCTCGGGCACCGGGTGCAGCAAGCTGTTAATCATATCAATCAGCTGGCTTTTACTTCTCTTCATCTCTTCTGCTGACTCTATCAGGTGTTCCAGATCGGCTACTGTCTCTCTTTCAGGTGTCGATAATTTGCCGAAGAGCAATCGTTTGATGGCTTGGATATCATGAAATAAGAGTGGTCCATCCAATAGTGCCTGAGCGGTCTCGCTGTCTTTGGCATTTAATTTTCCATGCAGCATTTTTTTGATTCTTTCTATGTCACTGGTACTCAGATCTCCATCCAGCAATTTTACGATGACGCCAATTTCATCGCCGGAGGTCAGCAGGCTATCCAGATTGACTTCTTGCAACTTCATGCGCTCAGACTCAGCTTCCAGGTCCTCCATTGTTAATTCAGGCATTACTGGCTCCATTGCCTGTTTGTAACTGCCATCAGGGTTAGGTTTCTGATATTCAAGAAATGCCCAGAGGACCTCAAAAGCCGCTTCGGATCGTTGATTGGGCGTATACTTGCCCCAAGGCTGTGCACCGTTGGTAAAAGAGTGAATATGGAGTTGACCCGGACTGTTCAAAAACCGGTATAGATGTTGCCCCTGAGCAAAAGCATCTGTGGCATAGGATGCCCTGACCACCTCTTTTTGAAGTAGCTCCGATCGGTACAACTCTGGAGAAGCATAGTCCTCATGACTATAACTGGCTTTTTGGCCTTCTTCTTTGGCACTACCAAAATCAATCAGTTTCAAGCGGCCATCTTTCAGATCAATCATGGCGTTATTGGGTTTCAGGTCGTTATGGACAACACCCCGCTTATGCAGGTAATCAAGTGCCTGAAACTTCTCATACTCCATAAATGCCAGAACATTGAAAAACGCCTGACTGCTGAGCCTGCCGTTACCATAGAGCTCGATCAGAAGCATCATCACGCTCTCCTGGGAGGGGCCTTCAATCAACTCCGTCAGGAGCCCTCTGACCCCATCGACTTCTACCAGACCATAACTTCTGACAATGTTTGGGTGTTCCCCCAACTTCTTTAATATCCCTGCCTCCAGTTCTCCCTGATCACCGAAATGAGTCTGTTTTAATGCAAAATGCTCTGGTTTGCCTTTATTTTTTTCCTGAGTAACCCGGTGTACCGAAGCAAAGCGTCCCCTGCCCAGTTCTTTTTTAGCCAGATGGGCTGTTTCATTCAATGGGGAAGGGTATGAGAAGACATCATCTTCAGGAAACAGTTCAGTATCACTGAATCCTGACAGGCTTGACGGAGAGGAGGAAATCGAAAAATCGGACGTTCCACCATAATCAGAGTCTGAACCTGAAGAGCTTCGCTCCAGATTTTTGACCGGCACATCATTCAGCTGTACTTTCTTGCTCTGCCATTTAACCTGCTTCTTCTGTTCCGACTGAGCCTGCCCGGAGGCATTCGAGACGGAAATGGCTGGCCCTGATTTCTTGCCTGGAATATCCACGGATCTTCTCCCCCGGTTAACTTAACTATTAAGGAGTGCATCGGCAGGGTTGTGAGGCAATTAACGGGAGCAATACAGAGCAGCCTCTACGAGAGAGAGGTTGGAGTCATTGGCAGCATATGTTTAACCCAAGACAATTGCTTGTTAATGGTATAATTTCAAAATTCATGGATGAGCATTCAGAGTCAAAAACACAAAAAGCTGCTTGGTTATTGTCTGTTGGTCGCTGTTGCGGCTGGAACTCTAAAATGCTTTGATGGGTTGCACATATTCAAAAGTCTGGTGGTGTAAATCAGACTTTTGATCAGGCGCTTAATACCGACTACCAGCTTGCAGCTTTTGCAGCGGCTCTGAGTGTGCTGACCCAGTACAGTGAGATTGAAGGTATCAATATCGAAAACGAACTGTACCGGGAAAAACAAAAAGGCCAGAAATCCGAGTTTGATAAGCTGATAGACCAGGCGGTGGAAATTGCCTATAAACATCTGGTGCCCGGAGGCTTCGATGCTTCTGTTGTTCGGCATGCACTGTTTGCTGTTCATGAAACCATCAGACAGGAATCCGCCCAGCAGGGTTAAAAACAGTTCGCAATAATCTATTATAATCTAAAACTATCTAATACAATCTCAAGAATGGATAAGAGATTAGTGAAGATAGGTGAGGCAGCTCGTTTACTTGGTACAGACCCAGTAACACTACGAAAATGGGAAAGTACA
>NZ_JAGRPU010000050.1 GCF_024606225.1 Endozoicomonas sp. ISHI1
AATCACTTATATGGTAGGCGGTACTGGAGTCGAACCAGCGACCTTTACGATGTCAAAATTACAGCAACCAAACAAATAACCCATTGTTTTATATATAAAATAGCATTATTTTGGCACTATCATTCTAATAAGCTTTGTCATATATAAAACAATGACTTACATACTGTACAAAGCACTGTATTTTACCGGGCGTTTTTTGAAAATAAGTCCACTGTCTGTCGCACACTAACCCAGCAAAATTCTATACGATCTCGGCTAAGCTTCCGGTGCTCTTGGAGCACCAACCGCATCATTCAGCTTCATCCAATGCCAGCACCTTCCCTAAAAGCTCTCTTCGCAGCTCTTCCTTCTCTTCCAGATCCACTTCTGACTGCGATAAGGCTCTGATGCACTGCTCAATTTTTTCATCTTTGGAGGCCATTTCAGATAAGACCTTTAAAACCCTGTTAACCGTGGTTGCTGGATCTCCGCTGTATAGATCATGTTCCTCCATCCCGTCTACTCCTGTATCGCCTTAAATATACTGTTTATATATACAGTATTTTATTATGTTATCCAAATAGTTTCATTGCAGACAAAGACCCCAGAACCGTCATTTTTGGGATGGGAGCTTCTTTTGCACAAAGCAGAAAATCTGATAACCTGATCAGCAGGAGAACAACAACACAAGGAAACAAAGTGAAAAAATTACTCACCCTTCTTGTTCTGTCCCTACCCCTTCATACTGTTCAGGCATTAGAAATTGGGAAAGGAAAGGTAATCAGCTCCAGCACTCAAATGATAGAGATATTCGTCTCTGAGGAGCGTGCCAAGTACGGCGATGTGAGTGCTGAATGCACTCTGTTCGACAACCAGAAAAATGAGATAGATACGGTAAAAACCCGTTTCATTCAGGATCGCATGCCGCTGCATTTCAAGGGAAGGTACTGGCACGTATACGACATTAGCTGCAGGCTGTTCAAAGCCAAAACATCCTGATCAATCATAAAGAGTGATTATGTAGCTACCGGCATCGAGAAACTTTCGAAAAATCCTGAATGAATGACCCGGTGCCATGTATAAATCCGAGATCAGTAAATCGTTATCAGACTTCAAATTAACATAACCATTCACAAGGCCAGTACATAAAGCATAAGTGCTAAACCAACCGTGACCATAATCTCCCACCTCCGTGCCCGTTCCACCAAACGCTGAAATTGAGTTCACTACCAACCAATCACCCAATACGGAAGATTGCCGAACATAATTAAACAATTTATTCCCCTTCGGCGTTTGTGCGCCTTCCGAACTGTTATAATAAGGTGGATTTTCAGACTGTTCTATAATACCGGCCAGTGAGTTTTCCTGTATCACATTATGAACACTCATAGCTTTTTCAGCACTGCTAAAAACCATTTCTCCCTGGGCGTTATAAACAGCCATACCATACTGATCTTTGACCACCGGTACACTAAACACCCTGATACGGGCAGTGCTGCCATTGGGAATGATGTACAAAGTAACACTCGTACAAATATCACCACTAAACTGTGAACCCATAATCATGGCGCAGCCATCCCTCACAGCAATAGTCGGCATGTACTTCCTACCTACCGACACGTTGTGAAATCCTTTTCCCAATGAAACTTCTTTTACAAGATGCGAGTTAAAATGAACACCATCAACAACATAGCTGCCATGATCATTTCTAACCCTAAAACCATAATCAGTAGTCATAGACAATAAACCGTACATAACCAGTAGGTGGTGGCGAGCCAGAATACGGAAAGCTTTCCAAAGACCTTGACTTAATTCGAACTCTTCCCGACTCCAACCAAACCAGAGACTGAGTATTGTTGGTGGAATTAACAACGATTCCTGAAACATACATCCCTGAAGACACTGAAAACGGTAAGGAGACAGTAAAATCAGATGAAGATATGAGAACCTGAGCCTCATAAATCGGCTTGGCATTGCGCCTTGAAGTATCCATAGACAGCGTTCCATCTGCCGAATAAACCCGTATACCAGCACTCATAACAACTGACCTATCTCAACCCGCAGAACATTACTGGCATCAAACACCTTGATAATATTGTTATTGATTTCAAGACGGCCGCCAGTCTCTGCAGACTTGATTGAGAGCTGACCTTTGAACGTTAACTTGTTCTGAATCTTGTCATACACCAGCTGTGCATTGTTATACGTCTTATCACCGGTCCCGATCCAGAACGGGTAATTGCCTGCGCTGGAGATCTCCACCCGCACACCTGCCGCAGCATCGGTCTTGAAGGTGCCACCGGTTACCGTACCCATGTAAGCAGACACAGCAGAAAGACTCTGGATAGAACATTTATCCGCAGTAACCGCGTTGGCTTTCAGCTTGGGTGTTGAAATGGAATCGTCGCCTATCACCGTCTCGTCGACTTGCAAAGTGCTGGCCTGATGAACAGACGACATCACAGTGTCATCACCCCACTGGTCAACCCAGCCAAGCCGGAAATACCATTGCCCGGAGAGAGTCAGGTTAATAAAGCTGGTTGTCGAATCAGCAAGCAGATTGTCAGGTGACGGGGTAAAGTCGGAGCTTTGCGCCCCCCAGACTCTCAGCGAACGTATATCCTCAGCGGTATTGGGATCACAGCTAATGGTGATACCGTCAATCAATCCGGAAACGATAATGTTATTGGGTGCTGCTGGCGGTTCGTTGCGAACGTCCAGTGAAGCCGGTTCACCGGGGCGCCCCTTGGCATTGAAAGGTGTCACCCTGATCGCAAATTCACGACCGGAACCGTGATTGCGGGCCTGCTCTGCTGAGTAGTCCCACTCAATCACGGGAATGTTTTTCTCGGTATGCAGAACCACCTCGTCTTTGACCACTTCCACCTGGTAATGCACCGCACTGAGCACCTCATCCCACTTTACTTTCAACACCGGACCCGTGAAGGGCTCACGTAAAGCCACCGTAGTGGAGGGCGGTATATCAAAATCCGGACCTTTTAACTCAATGGTTTCATAGGCCCACTCTCCTTGACCGTCCCCCACAGCCGCCACTCTGAAGTAATTGATACCGTTGTAGAGACGGGTTTCCCATGTGTTGTGTTGTTGTTCCTGAACTCTGGCCCAGTTGCCACCGTCAAGACTGTGATCAATCAAGTACAGCTGAGCCACACCGGACGATTGCCAGCTGAGGATCGCTGTTTGCGGATCTTCTACTGATTGAACAATCAGGAAGCTGGTAATAGAAGGCAGTGACGGGTTCGGTAGGGTGCTGCCGCCACCGTCTTTTTCGGGTACCGGCACATCGTCGAAGGTGTACACCACGGGATTATCCCAAAGTGCAGTAATATCTACCTGATCATCACCGGCGGGTGACACCTTGGTAATAATGAAGTCACGGCAGAAGGCACCGTCAACACCGACCTGATACTGAGTCCGCTGCTGACGATCACCGGTATAAAGCTGAAAGTCCGGCTGCTCCTGCAGTATCAATTCCTGAGCATTGGCGCCCGCCTCCACCGGATAAGGTCCGGCAAAGCTGCCGTCCGGTCGGCACAAGGCAATATAATTCTGTTTGGTGTCGTGCAAAGTGACCGGATCGGTCAAGCGCACCCGGGCGCCTTCATGGCTGATCACTTCTCCGCTAATACCCCACCCTTTCAGCCAATAGCTGATGCCTGCCCGGTCACCCCAGATACTGTTCAGCCCCTTGTTGCTGACGGAAAACTTGATCTGCATCCGTCGATAAACCATCTTGGCCGCTTCATAGATGCCAATATTGAAAGCCTGCTCCAGATTATCCACCGCTGGCAGTTTGATGCGTTTGGGGTTGTTGGCGGTGTGGTTAGGCAGCTGACACAGTACTTCATCCATAGCGGACAGCGTGGCATTCCAGAACTCGACAATAATACTGTCATTGTCGCCCGACTTCGGAAAGCTTCGCTCTACCGTCGGTGCGCTGAGCATATCAAAGGGCGTGTACATGCTGTTGCGGATCATCCGCTGCATGTCTATCACAACATAGAACTTGCCGTTGTGGGTCAGCACATTGCCACGGCCACAAGCCGCTATTTCCTGAAGGGCCGAAAGCAAGGTACCACGGGTATCAAAGACCCGGTTTGTTTTTTCCTCCCGACTGGCCCAGATCTGATGATTACCCAGAATGTTATCCAGATCGATCAGGGATTCATCCAGCCTGCCGCCGTGGTCACTGCGAATGGCGTTGCAGAAGTTCCAGGCGATCTCACGGGACGGTCTTAAATCGCTCCAGCTATCACCCTGCCAAACCGGCATTTTCGCAGTAGCAAAAATATTAAACTTACGTTCTGACACAGCAGACAGACTGTTGCTGCCTTGAGCGATAACCGCAATCTTGGTCACGCCGGGGTAACTCTCAACACTGGGATAGTAAGCCCGAGCCCCTTCCCAGTGAATACTGTCGACCACCCTGCTATCCGTACCGGCGCTGTTAGTCCGAACCAGCGCCACCTGATAACGGCCTGTTGTCGTCAGTTCAATGCGCTCACTCCAGCGCTGAGGGGTATTGGTTGAAGCGGTATATGAATAGGTTTTAGTCTGGGCTGTCCCGATGGCATTACCTTCATCATCAATCTGCTGATACATAACATCCAGAGTGACAGAACGGCTGTACATATCACCATCATCATCCAGACCATAAAGCCCTGCACGGCAGGCAAAGTCCAGACCGATAAAGTTGGCCTTCTGACCTTCAGTGACCAGCACAATATAACCGGTCGGGCCCGTGTATTCGTCTTCATTGGGACCGAACAATTCAATACCAGCCACCTCATCACTGGTATCCACATTATCAGGAAAGAGCGTGACCGGATCATCGGGACCACAGACCTCTACCTGAACACCGGGGAACTCATCCGCCGGGGTATCGCCGATCATCAGGGTTTCAAGATCGAACTCACCATACCCGACACAAAACAGCTGATAGAGGTTTTGAGTGTTACCGGTATTCTCCCGCCAGGGCTCCGACAGCCAATCCATATTATGACGGTTACGCCCACAGGCAAACGGGATAGGCTCCATTAAACGGGCATTGTTGCCCTGAGCGGTAGCGTCATACGTGGGGCTGGCGTCTGGCAATGCCTGCTGTGTGGGTGGTGGTTCGATAGAAGCCAGAGCCACTGCGCTGACTGCCAGAGACACAGCCAGAATAATAGTAAAAGGATCAAAGCCGAAGGGTCTGACCGCCAGGTCATAATCCTGACCCTGAGCAAGTATCAGACAAGGCCAGTCTTCCGGCGCCACCCGCTGACCATTTACCAGACACTCAACCGGCTGGGTCTGACGATCCTGAGAATATCCCGGCACATTGGCCAGCATCCATTCATGAAGGGTCTGACCGGCAGCCGCGTCAATCACTTCTTCGTTGTGGCGAAGGTTAAGAATGTTCGGGGAAACGTGAATGCGTGCGGACATAGAATTCTACTTTTGGAAAGAGTCGTTTAATACGGGTTACCGGCTCAAACTTCGAAAGAGCGCCTTGGTGGCAATGGAGCACCCCGCCCCCGTCGATATCAAGATAAATGCCGACATGACGCACCACCAGCTTTGCCGACTTGCCACGGATAAAACAGACCGCTACTGAACCATGAACCGGCACCGGTGAATGCTGCCAGTAACCCGAACGGATCTGATCAGAAAACGCCTGGTGAATTTCTTGGGTGTTGTCTGTGGTAACGTGATTTAATCCGGGCAAGTCCTCACAACGGAACTGCTCAGACAGCACCGCCATTACCAGTCCCCAACAATCGTAGGTGTCTGGACCCCGGGCATAGGCCACCCAAGGCTTACCCAGATAGTCATGAACCCAATGCATAAAATAAGACTCTGTTAGATGGCTGGAATCAGCGGACCAGACCCGGCGCAAAGTCGGGCGTATACAGGAGATAAGGAAACGGGCGGTTAACGACATCGACCAGAGTGGCCGTTGCATTCATTTGACCGTCTTTATTACTGATGCCTTCCAGAGTCCATTCGAAAGGCACATTCTCGGGGCCGGTGATTTCACCGGTATCAAGATTCTGCAGATAGAGTCGTCGGTATACTTTCAGCTCGCCCGGATGCAGCAGCGCCTTGTCCAGCTCTTCTTCCAGAGCCATGGTCACATCACCCAGACTGATCGGGAAATCGGTATAGCCCTGATCGTTCCGTTCCGGATGCTTGGCCGAAATTGGAGCCGGTTCAAAACGCACCACCTTACCCGCATCAACCGGCGCCGTGGCTTCCAGTGTCGCTTCTATCGCTTCTGTACTGGTCAGTGTCGATACGAAACGCCAGGGCCTGACAATGCCTTGATCGTCAGTAAAGCCCTGATGATGGAATTCGAACGTATCGAGTACGATTTTATTGACCGGTGCGGAAGCGTAGGCTGTTTTTAGTGCCTCGCTCATGGGATGGGATTTTCCTTATGGGTAAGGGTCAGGCGAATTCGCCGTGCCAGTGGGGTGGAGTGTAGGTCACTTGCTCCTGTGTGTCCGGATCGGTCATGGTTACCGATGCTCGGCTGTAGGCTTTTTCATACTTGGCGGTTTTTTCGGGATCGGCGTCTACTTCTTCTTTGGTGCCTAGTACTTGCAGATGAGTGAAGCTGTTTAGCATTTCTCTTTCTTCGTCGGTGCTGGTTCTGCATAGCGTAACACTATGCAACTCACCGCCGTGCTGGACAGGTGTCATACAGACATTCAGAACCGGATTTCCGTCTTCGTCGCTGTGGCCTTTATCAATCAATTCTTCCTTCAGTGCAGGAAGATTAGAGGTATAGGTTAATAGATCCATAAATTTTGCACTCATGTCATGGCTTACCCAGGTTCATCACAAAAAAACACCTACAACAAATATTCAGGATGCGCCCAACGCAGAAACCTGTTCGGCGCTTAACGCACTGGCCCAAAGCATAAAATCGCGTATATTGATAACCCCATCTGTAGCAGTGATAAAGTTATCTAGAAGCTCGCTGTGTTCCAATTCTTCTGAATAGCTTGCTGTATTGAGTAGCACACCATCAACATAAACCCTCACCAAACCGCTACTCTTAACCATGACAATCATTCCGGATGTTTTCGACAGCTGTCCATTAGCTGACCCATAAAAAAAAGCCAGACCACCATTGTGGTATCTTAGTTTGAAATCAATGCTACTACCTAGCTTCCAAACATCAGAATAACCACGGGGATTTATCAAACGAACCCTGATAGAAATAGTAAAATCCTTTCTTGGATCAAAGTTTCCCTTCCACGCGTACTTTAGAAAAGGGGCGGATCGAGTCACCGCCGTTTCGGCGGTAGAAATATAAGAGGTTGCAAATGGTAGTTTTTCCGTCTGGGGGAAACACACAAGAAAGTCGCCCGTGGGCGAGTTTCCAAGAATCATTCTAGGAATCCCCCCCTCACTCACTTTTACTTTGTGTTCCACCCTTTGCCACTCATCTGTAAGCGCATGCAATGGATGGCTTTGGGCCCCATCACCAGTCAACCGGAGACTCATAGCCTGTGACGGATTATCTGGTGCAGCCTTTACAAACAATGATGCTGTGAACTCTTCGCCGATTGGATAAGAGACACCAGTGAATAGGTGATAGACATTGTGTCCTACTTCACTAGAGATCGTTAAATTCGATGCTCCGGACACTAAAAACGCGGGACTAACACGATCCGGACCCAACTCTGTTGGATGCCTAACAATAGTTGCATTACCGTAATAGTTATAAAGTTCCATATTTTCTGAGTTTACGTGAAGATTCGTACTGGCAGGCTCGCTCAAATAACCATACTTTTCAAACCTTGGCTGATCTGAAGCAACCTTTTTTATTACATTGCTTTTGTCCATAAAGGTTGCTTCAGAATTCATCGCAAACTTAGCCGACCGACTCGGCAAATCCACCATCAGCGACCCATCCTGTGCCGCCGAAACATCAACCTGATCCGCTGGCCCAAACCCTTCCTCAATCCGCAAATCCGAAATCAACGGCAAATGAAAATCCGGAGCAGGCACCGCCGCCAATCTCAAAGCATCACGCACCGTCTCCAAATCAGCAATCTGATCCGCCCGATCCGCCGCCGCTTCAGCACGAACGGCATTGGACCCGGATTCATCACGATACTGCTTGGAAAGAGTCAGATCTCCATCCACCTGATCATTCCACTGACGCTGCACGTTCCTGATGCTGGGAATGGGATTACCACTTTCCGTTGGAATCCAAGCCTGATCATCACCTTCTGTAACCTGTTGGTGTGTATCCGATGCTGATTCAGCTTTTTGGGTGGCGGCTTCCAGGCGTTCGCTGATCGTTGTGCTCATTGCTTGCTCCAATGTTCGTGTTCGGGGAGGGTGTAATTAATGGTCTGATAATATTCGTGACTCTGACTCAAAATACGGTCAAGCTCAGTGGCGCCAAAAGGTACCAGCCAGTTCATGGTTTCGTGATAACGGTCAGCCGCTGCCAGAATCGCCAGCGTTTCCTGTGAACCGTATTGCAGAAGGAATTCTGCGGTAGCGTCGTCGATGATGTTTAGACGAAAGCATTCCAGCTCGACTTTTACTCTCCAGTAGACGCTATCCGTCTGATACTCCTCAACAGAGAGCAGGCGAACCTGATGGTCAGAAAAATCAAAACCGATCTTGAGCGACTGATTAAACCAGCTTTCGCCATAGGCTGACTCTTCCTCACGAAACTGCTGGAACCTGGTAAGCTGGTCGTCATTCCACAGGTATTCGACGGTAAAGGTTTCAATGGTTTTATGCTGGGGATTGATACCGCCCGAAGGTCCGTTGATTTTGCTAACGTTTCGAGCCATGGGCAGACTGTAGCTGTATCCGTTTTTTTTGGGTTGCCCTAAGGCCTCTGGCCACCGCAGATCAGTCATAAACCTCTGCCTGCAAACTGATGGGCCAGCTGTTGTTCGTGTAAGAGCCTGTATTCAGATCAATAATTCTCATACGTTTCACTGCCATGGTTCCGGATACACTCACCGGAGCACGAAACCAGACCGCGCCCTTATACACCTTTCTTAGCCACCACCAGTCAAAGAGTGATTTTTGCAGGTCATCCAGCTCCAGACTGGCCTTGATAATCTGAACCGGCACCTTTTGACGAATACGAGCACCAGGAGAAAAGCCCAGCTTTTCATCGACTGTTACCCGCTGAAGGTTTGGATTGTGGCTATAACCTTGCATCTTCCACACAGGGAGAACATCGGGCCAGACAATCACTGCTTCGGTCACAGCCTGCTGCCCGGGTTGAGTGGATAAATGCCTTCCAACGTTCTTCTGACTTCACCACCATTCTTAAGGTCGGTAAGCAATGCCTGTCGAGACTGGCCAACGGCAATACTGACGACTTGCGCTACAGGGTCAACCGTTGCGGTGGTTCCCTGTGGTGCTTCATTAATTTGAATGCTCCAATTCACATCAGAACTACCAGAATCCATGCCCGACTTATTATTCTGATCAAGATAAGCCTTCAGATCCGCATTGGTCCGCGAATCAACCACCCGCTCACCTTTATCCAGCAACCAGGTACCTTCTTTTGGGATGTAGTCAATGCCATCGTGGGCCATACCCTGCATTTCAGTACCGCTGATGGTGGTGACAATGCTGGCGGTTTGAGCGGCCACCGTCGCCATTGCAGGAATATTGGCAGGAAATGGCAGAGCGGCAGCGTTAGCGATACCGGTTTGAATTTTTACAATGGAGTCTGCAATAGCAAAGGCTTTGGATACAGCAAACATGGCCTGATAAATGCCGGATTGCTCACCCGCAAAGGTTTTACTCAGATCCGCCAGCTCACCAAACAGCTTGCCGCTGTTCTGAAGCTGAACACTGAGACTCTGAGCCAGCAATAGCTGACGATCTTCTTCTGCCTTACCGACAATGGAGGTTTTCAGGTTCTGATAGTCCTGAAGGTTGACGACATCGGCATCACGCCATTGCTGCAGTTTTTCCAGCTTCTGTTGCTCATGGAGATCAATCAGTTCGGCTTCAGTCATCAGTGATTCTTGTAGCCGCTGAAGTTCTGCCTCCATACGCTCTGTTTCTTTGTCGGAAAATGCCGGGGCATTGCTGGCTGAAGTGGCTGCGACGATATCAGCAGGTGGTAGAGCAGGCGCAACTGCTGCGGCTTTGGCTTCTGCTTGGACCTGTGCCAGTTCTCGCCATTTATGAACATAGACTTCGAGCTGATCACTAGGCAGTGGTTTACTGACAAGATCAATATAATCGTTCCGGGCGTTCTCGATTTCAGCGCCCAGCTCTTGGGTCATGGTCTGGAGGGTCTGATTATACTCGGCATTGACGCCAGGCAGCTTATTGATCAAATCGGTAACAGTCTGATCCAGATAGGTAATATCATAAACAATGGCGTAGACCGCCTCTTTCCAAGTCAGCGCCAGTCCTTCAAAGATAAACTCCCAACCACGAATCACATCACCAACAAAACCAAAGCCTTTCATCAGGCTGTTAACGACTTCGGTGGCAACTTCACCAAACCCACCCGCTGCATTACTGGCATTAACCAACTCTTCAGAAATCCCCTGAATAATGGGGGCCAGTTCAGCAGTGAGCGCCTGGGTAAACCCTTTGGTTGTCAGAGAGGTTTTATAAAAGGCGTCGTTCGCCTGTTCTATTTTTGCCGCATCCACTCTGGACAGAGCAATACCGAAGTTTTCTGCCTCATCCTGCATGGCCTGCAGACCATCTACACCGGCATCAAGAGTGTTTAAAAGACCAACACCTTCAGAGTCGAAAAGCTTGAAGGCCAACCGCACCTTATCAGACTGACTTTCCACTTCTCCCATGGCCGCAGCGATAGCCTGAAACTGCTGATCGGGTGACATCTCTGCCATAGCCTCGGCAGACAGCCCCAGCTCATCGAGAGCACCAACGGCCTCACCAGTACCCTGTGCTGCTTCAGCAACACGCCGGGTCATCCGCTGTAAACCCATGTTCAGCTTTTCAGTGCTGACACCTGTCAGCTCACCCGCATACTGCAAACCCGCCAGAGCTTCCGTACTGATGCCAATCTTGTCAGCAAACTTGGTTTGCTGATCAATGCTTTCTGCCGTGTTTTTATACATGACAGCCAGACCAGTAGCCGCAGCAGCACCCACAGCAACCATGGATTTTGCCGCAGTTGCTGCAGAGGCTCTCACTTTTTTTGACCAATCTTCAGCTGATTTGTTGGCTTTTTTCAGCTCAGAACGGAACTGTGCCGACTCTGCCAGCAGATCAACAGTCAGTGTTGCCAGTGTTGTCATGGTTAATCCAAAACATTGCGGAATTGAGCGTACTGCTGCTCAGAAGTGATTTCAGGAGGTTCGGGGTTTTGTTGCAGCTCAAAGTAAGCCAGCCATTCTGTGAGCTCTTCAATACTCAGGGTGAAAGAGAGCTCATAAACGGTTTTGCCCAGATGGGATGCCAGGGCAAACAAATGCCGACGGTACGGGTTGGCCTTTAGTCTTTTTTTGCCTCGTCGATGGCCTCCGATCCCAGCTGACTGCAGGCAATCGCATCCTTATAAATATGCAAGACCACATCAGAGCCCAGCGTTTCAATCAGCGCTGCCACTTCTTCTGGCTCTGGTTTGCGTCCGAGCAGAGCCTGAGAGGCTATTTCACCAAACTCTGACCATTCCAGATCACGATTGCTTTCTTCAGCAATACGACTGATTTTGCCGATTTTATCCAGTGCGCCCAGTGGCAGCTGATGCAGTTGATAATCACGGCCATCCGGCAGCTGTCGGATATGCTTTTTCAGCTCAGGCGGTTTGTTTAACAACTCGTCAAAGGTGAGCGCAGCCATCAAACGACACTCCATGTGGTTTCGCCAGACTGTTTGCCAGTGACAGTAACGGTAACCGCCGATCCGTTTTCGGGTTCATTAACGACATAACCCGCCAGAACCAGATCAAACTCCCCACTCCGGCCATTGGTGAAAGTGACTTTCATCTTCACCGTTTCACGATTCTTGGCTTTAGTGAGAAAATCTTCCTGATCAGCGTCACCAGGCACATCGTTCAGAGTGATTTCTTTATCGGGCGGTGTCAGCATACCGGACGCGAAGGTCTTGGTGGTTGCATTGATGGGTGTTGTTTCTACAAACTCGCCCTTTTCACCCGTAGAGCCCACCGATACGGCATTGACCAGATCGGTAAAGGTGCCGGGTGCGCTTTCATACGCCAGTGTGGTTCCAGCGCCAATAACGGCAACAGTTGAGCCAGCCATTGATTTCTCCTTGGTTAATAGTGTGATGGGTTAATGGTGATAGACAACAAACTGCAGCAACTGGCGGTGTATTTCCGCCGATTGCTCGTATTGGTCACGCTGGTCTTCCAGCAGCACAAGCTGAACAGGCACATTGTCCAGCATTGTCTGGTTATGCAGTGCTGAGATAATGTCTGCAGCCATCGCCTTTACCGACGAATAGCTTTTGCCGTAGCAGTCCACCTGAAAACGGGATTCCGTTATCTTGGGCTGTCGTGTGATGGTGACTGTACGAGGGGATGACACCAGGGCATAGACAACAGCGGGCAGATCATCACCCCGCACACTGGGAAATACCCCGCCGACATCAAGCTTTTTCAATGCCCTGTAGAGTGCCTTTTCAATCATGCTTTCTTTTGGAGTCTCTTGATTCTGCGGGCCAGACTGTCCTTAAAGCGGCTGACGGTCTGCTGCCAGAGTGCGTAAGCGGCAGGCCTGATAAACGGCTGGGCTGCGCTTTTCTCAGTACCAAATTCGACAAAATGTGCCTTCCATGCGCCTTTTTTAATGGCGCCCACCTGCACAGCCGCTATGGCATTATTACCTGCAAAGGTTTCCTGGAACTTGCGAGCGGTTTTATCACCCTTGTAAAACCCGGAACGACGGCCAATAGTCTTCTTCAGATTGCCTTTATCAACCGGAACATCGGCTTTCATCTGGTCAGCCATGGGTTTACTGGCGGTCATTAACGCACCACGAACCGCTTTTGCCCCCACTTCGGTTTCCAATTTGCGAAGCTGGGCCTCCAGCTCTTTCAGGCCAGTGACTTTTATTTTTTCGGTCATTAAATCACCAGTCGGCGACAATGGACTTTCAGCTGCCGCCGACGCATATCCGGATCATAAGCAGCCAGCACTTCATAGGTGATCTCCCGGTGAACCATACGCCATTGGTTGTCCATCTGGGCAAGGGTTTTGTTGAAACGGATGTTAACGGTCAGATCAGTGCTGACGATTTTGCCTGCAGCGGCCTCGATCTCTTTGGCTGATACCGGTTTGATTTCTGCCCGGGTTGGACTTTTAGTGGCGTTTTCCCAGCTGGTAGAGGCGTTATCAGTGAAACCATCGGAAGTATCCACCGGCTTTTGAAACCGGACGCTGTGGCGAAGTACTCCGGCTCTCATAGAGGAATCAGCCGATGTGGACGGATAATGGCGTCATAAGCCAGAGGCACTTCTTTAATAGTCAGTTCACTGGTCGCCTCCCGATTTCTATACCAGTGAGCAACCAGAAGCAGCATAGCCATTTTGATCCTCGCCCCCACAACCAAACCGCTGCTGTCTTCATCAGGTACAGAATCAGCGTAGAGATTGCGATTCAGATCGGACTGAACCTGATCCTCTGCCGCTGACGCCAGCATTTGAAGATACTGATCATCTTCTGTTTCATCCTGACCGATGACGCACTGGGTTTTGATTTCTTCGAGGGTGAGGTAGTTCATTATTGACCTTCAGAACGGGGATTGATCCCCGCTCATTTCAGTGGATTATCAGGAAGCCTTCATTACCAGCTTTTTAATGGCTGCGGTATCTTCCAGCAAGCAATCAAAACGGTGGAAAGCCAAGAATCCAGTCTGATCAAACTCAGCATAACGCTCTACCAGACGACGAACCGCCATGGCAGCTACTCGGCGTACAATGAATTTCTGGAAGTCGCCATAGAAGGCAACCGCTTTTCCAGCTGCAGCAGAGTCAACCGCTTGATCAAGCTGATAACGCTCTCCAAGAATAGTGGCAGGCACGACTCCGGCAACGGCTGGCAACCAGATAGGGCGATTCTGACTATCTACTTCCTCAGTCAGTGCTTTCAGGGTTGAGTCATTGAACAGAAAGTGGCTGTTCATACGGTAGGCTGGGTCTACTGCATGCTTGAGAGAATTCAGCTCTTTCCAGGTAACCTTGGTTGTTGTGGCAGCGGTATGCTTACCGGTAACAGAAACTTCCAATCCTTTAGGCTGGAGAGGAGTGCCAGCACCGGTACCTTTCACCAGGTACTTGCTTTCACCACGTCCAATACGCTGGGCCATTCGACCTGTAAGGTGGGCTTCAACATTGATACCGGAATCCTGCAACAGCTCATTGCTGGCCAGAATGATTTTGGAGGACAGTTTTTTAGCGCCAATACTGGCAGCCCCGTACTCAACATCACCCCTACTGGCTTCAGTGTTTTCACCGACCAGCTCACCTTCTTCACTGGTGCCGTCACTGGTTGCCCACTCCATATCACGGCCATGGCTGGTATTAATGACGTTGGCAATATTTGCAACACCACCATAAGCTTTCATGGACTCAATAACGCGGTTTTGGAACTCAACAGGAACAGTGAAACCACCTTTTGCGTCTGTACCAACACCCTGAGCACGCATCTCTTTGAGAACAGAGCGCAATTCGGCGTCCATCTCTGCCTGTCCGTGACGAAGATACTGCTCGAAAGCTTGAGTTTGACGCTTCTCAGCAGTCTGTTCCTGACCACCGTTACGCTGCTCTTCATGATCATCTGTGTTTTCTTCAACAAAAGACTGATCAAGATCGCGAAGCTCCTGTTCACGGGAAATCTGACCATCCAGCTTATCCAGACTGCACTTCATTTCATCCCATTTCGTGCGCTGCTCATTACTCCAGCTTTCGTCACCGATATCGGTGTGCAGATCACGCATTTGAGTAGCCAGGGCATTACGTTGCTGGCGCAGTTCATGCAGTTTCAGCATGTTTTTCTCCTAAGGTTTAGATTGATGCGCCAAGCAGCTCGAGCATCCGCACTCTGGCCTGACGTTGGTTGATGGCTTTGCGGGCAAGTCCCTGATTTCGGGCTTCCTGCCACTGCTGCAAAGACCGGGTGGCTGCCGTTGCATCTGTGTAGGCGGGATAGGTCACCGGACTGACATCAATCAGACGCTTCATTCTGTGGATGGTGCGAACAATGACACCGTCTTCGTCTTCATCCCAGTCATCATCACCAGCGATAAACGCAAAAGATGACTGACTGATATCCCCTCTTTGCATAGGGGCAATAACAAGATCACGAATTGTCTGGTTGTCGGGTATTTCAATGTCATAACCCAAACCAGTTTCATCTGTTCTGAGTGAAAGCGTTCCGGAAGAGGTCCTGCCGAGTACATAGTTCGGATCATGATTGAACAATGCCCGGACATCATCCTGAAGCACATCATCAAAAGCGCCAGGCATGATAACTTCGCGAAAACCACCCAGATTTTCACTACGAGTGTTAAAAACTGCCCCGTAACCCGAGATTTTTCTGCACTCTTCACCCTGATCACCTGCTCTCAACTCACAGGCAAAAGTCCGCTTTTCAATATCACTCATCAGGTGTCTCCTGTGTTTTGTCGTCTTCTCCGAACTGGGAAAGAGGTACAGCGTTCACTGACACCAGCAATTCATCCAGACCATCGCGAGGGTTTAAGTCTTCGAGTGTTCTGACCTCATTTCGGTCCATCCATCCATCATTGATCGCTTTGCTATAAAACTCGGCACGATCCTTAGCTGTCCCTCTCAGGAGACCAGCCAGATTGAATTTGACGTAGTAGCCAGCTTTGCGCTCAGCTGCAGAAAACAGTTTTCGATTGAGTTCCTGCTCCCATTTCACGACCCACGGCATCATCGTGTGGCGAACAAACTGGATGGCCTGCTCACTGATATTGCTGAAAGTGGCTTTTTCGAGATCGTTAATCATGTGAGAGGGCACATTGAAGATGCCCGCCACTTCTGAACGAGTCATTTTTCTGGAATCAATGAATTGTGCTTCCTCGGGAGGGATGGTCATTGCCTGATATTCAAGCTCAGAAGGAAGCAATATTTCGCCACCGTCGTCCCTGAAAGTGGCTTTTGCAGATTTCCACGCTTGCTTGAGCAGCCCCCAGTTTTCTTTACTCAGGGAGCTTTTAGGGGTAACAAGTCCAGTAGCACGACCGCCACTGGCAAAGAACTTAGAGCCGTATTTCTGTGCAGCCAGCCCTAAACCAATCGTTTCAGCATGTTGACGTATAGGGCTTTTACCCATTCGCCAGTCAATACTCGTACTACCCAGTGAGCGGATATGAATCATATCCTCAGGCTGAATCGCCTCCATGCCACGATCAACATCGAAACAGGAATAAACATAGCGGTTACCATTTTTCAGAAGCGAAGTGGACCAAGGTAAAGCTGGATAAAGCTCCAGTATTTCACCTTTTCTATTCCGCTCAATACAGGTAAACGCATTCCCCCATCCAGCTGCGTGACACTGGCCACTTTCACGCCAGTCATAACTTGATTGCCAGGCATTTGGAGAGTTGCAAAGCAGATCATAGGTTGCATGATCCATTGCAATTTTGATCGTTTTTCCCTGCCGACGCATAGGTACCAAGGGAAGCTGAGCCAGAGAGCTGGAAAGCACATACAGGCAGCTATAGACCGCTGCAAGCTCCATTGCCTTTTCTTCACTGACCGCAATACCCGAATGACTGCGAATGTAATCAAGCAACTCTACATCATTCATAGAGTTAGCTGGATTCTCCAACGGATCGGCTCTTTGTTCGTATAGCAGATCAAGCATTTAGCTTCTCCGGCTGGCAGCCAGTGCAAAAATAAGCAGAAGACTGCCGCCGCTCATCAATGCAACAGACAATCCAAATTGAAGGTACAGGCCTGCCATCAGTGCTGAAAAACCAGTTACACCGATCAGGTCGAGAGAGATTTGTTTCATGCTAAATCTGCGGGGTCATAGTCTGCCAGAGGGTTGTATTCGCCTTGTGAACTCATTGCCCGGTCCATAGCCATTAACAGCGCCACCATGCCGTCTATTTTCCGATCATTGGATTCTTTCATCGGGCAAAGGTTGCCTTTCAGTTCCCGGGTAACAACATTTGACGCCATCCAGGTCATTACCGGGTTACCGTCATGGTGAAATCTTCCGGACTGAATAGCAGCTTCCAGTTCCCGCATAGCAGGAGACAGGGCATAACCCTGCTTAACTTCGATCGTTGAAGCGCCTTCTTCTTCCAGTTGGTGCGCGAGCTGAGTGGCTCGCCACTGGTCATAGGCGATTTCATTGGGTGGACAATCTTCTGCCTGCTCCAACACTTCGTCTTTGATCTGGTTGAAGTCAATTTCATCACCATCTGTCGCTGTCAGTGCGCACATGTTCACCCAATTCTGATAGGCGTCACGGTTCTTATTGTTGTCACTGGCGTTAATGGTGTTTTCAGGCAGGTAATGGCGACCAAAGCAGTAGTAGTGGTCTTTGCCATCAATATGCTTTTTAAACAGTTTGACGTGCGAACAGATATCCAGCCTTGAGGCCAAATCCAGACCATCCCAGCAATCCACGCCCCGGAAGTCTTCAATGCTCATCTTGCGACCGCATTTTTCCCACTGCTGCAGGTTGAGCCAGGCATCTTTGGCATTACACCAAATGTTCAGATGCTTGGTTTTAAATTTGTTTTGGCGGCTGGTGATGTTGATAGCGTTCTGCAGTTCACTAAGCAGAAAGTCTTCACTCACCGAAACACCCATGTTTGGGTTGGCTTTTCTCAGAGAGGCCGGATCGGTCCAGTCGTCTTCCGGGTCAATGGTGTAGATAATGCCAAAGAGCTCTTCGTTGGGCAGAGTGCCCTCCAGCATCGCCTCAACTTCTTTCTGTTTCTCGAAGCAGGGACCGGAAATATTGAAGCCAGCAGTGGTAATGATGTACAAAAGCGGCTGACTTCGTGCACCCATACCTGTACGCATCGTGTCGTAGAGGTTTGAGGTTTTGTGCTCATGGTATTCATCAATCAGAGCACAGCTGGGGGAACTACCATCCCCCGGATCACCTATCAGTGGTTCAAGTTTGGACCCATCTTCCAGAATGGCGAGGTTCTTGGCGTTGACCTCTATCCCTGCCTCTTCCCTGAGCTCCGGTGTTTTCTGGACCATCTTTTTAGCAGGGCTGAAAACTTCCCAAGCCTGCTTTTCAGTCGTTGCACCACTGTATACTTCAGCACCGTACTCGCCATCTGCAGCAAAACACACCAGAGCAACACCCGCAGCCATAACGGATTTGCCGTTTTTGCGGGGTATGGCGTTATAGACTTCCCTGAATCTTCGATGGCCATCTTTTTTTCTCACCCACCCAAAAACACAACAGAAATTAAACGCCTGCCAGGGCTCGAGACTGATTAATTCCTTTCTCTGCCCCCACTTCGCTTTGACATGGGGAAGTAGCTCAATGAAATTACAAACATTTTCAGCTTTGTCTTTATCAAACCTATAAAGCCAGTCGTTGCCTTTCTTATTCAGGTCATCCAGATGACGCTGACAGGCAAGCTTTACCCACTTACAGGCTGGAATGCGCCCGGAAACAACGTCTCTGGCGTATTTATTAGCCGCATTAACATGGGGATACGCCATTGCATAAGTCTATTTTTTCGCCTGAAGCAACTTGGAAAATGGATTCTCTTTTTTCTCTGGGCCTGCTCCGATCAGTCTTTGACGGCTGGCAGGATCTAAACCAAGCAGAGCACCAAAGCTGGAAACCTGTTTCATGGTTTCGTTGGCTACGGTACAGGCTGGGTTTTTGTAGCGTTTTTCTTTGATGTTGCCTTCCGGATCCATCATGGTATCAATGAGGGTGACGCCTAATTCTGCTATTTCAATCTGAGCCTGACGCCAGTTTGAGTATGCAATACAGAACATTTCCAGATTATGCAGATCAGTGGCAGAAAGAATTTTCTGACCACACAATTCAGGACAAACTGTATTCCACATTCCTACCGCCATATCATCCAGCCATTCCGGAGCTTCGGCATTGTTGATACTGGTGAACTGCGGCTCATCCTGCTTTACATGACGACTGCCCGATGCTTTTTTTTGCGCATTGGGTTTCGGTTTCCGACCTTGCCCGGGTGCTCGATTTCCAGCCACAAATCACCAAATCGGATTTTTTAATTTTGTACACATAAAAATTTACCTGGGGCGGCGGTCACTGTGGGAAAGGGTGTAGGGATTCGCCTACCCCCTCCCTTGTCTGTTGCGCTCTGTGGCGGTCTTTTGTTTGTGACATTGGGGGCAGATCGCCTCAAGGTTTGAGTCGCTGTCGTCGCCTCCATGCGCCTTAGCTTTGATGTGATCGACGATGTTTGCTGCTGTGAGAATGCCTTTTCTCATGCAGGACTGGCATAGGTAGCTGTCACGTTCGAGTATTCTTTTTCGAATCTTGCGCCAGTCAGAACCATAACCACGCTGAGTCGTGTTGCCTTTCTTCTTTTGCCACTGCTGCCAGGTTCCATCAGTTTTCTGGTGCTTCGCACAGTAGCCGGATCGGTCTGTGGTGGTACCCGGACATCCGGGCTTGCGGCAGGCTCTCTTTAGTCGTGCAGGCATACAGTAATATCAAGACTCAGGCACCACATACCACAACAGTGGTATCTGCATCGGAAGTTAATTCCAGATGCACCACCGGAGTGGGGATCTCAACAATCGTTGGTCCTGTTGCGGTTCCCAGTTCCTTGGGTGTCAGGCTGGAGTCAAGCGTTCCTTTGATGGTGACTGTACCGGTTTCGACCTCCAGAAAGTGCTGCCTTGGAACAGTGAAATTGTTGTCATCAACACGCTGAGGGGTATTAGCTTTCAACTGCAGAACTTGTCGGTAGATCATGGTAATGAATCCGTTGCTGACCAATGTTCGGGTAGGGTGTAATTAATGGTCTGATAATACTCGTCACATGCGATCAAAATACGGTTCAGCTCATTTTCATCAATAAAAACAGGTCTAACAGTAACCGTCAGCGCTTTTACGCTGCTAACGGAAACCGGAGCAGCACGAGGAACGAATAAGTAAGATTGAACGCTCATAGCTGATCCTTACTTCTCGTCCGCTGCCTGCGCTCCCGAATAATGCCGAGAGAGATATTAATCACCAGTCCGACCACGCCGACTACTGCAAGAATATCCGACACATACAACTGAAACGATCCATCCATCATCTGCACCAATGTTGCATCGCTAAAGCTTCTGGCAGTTGCAGAGTTCTGCAATGAAATACCTGTGCCGACCGCGCCGCCAGTAATTGCGGTGATAGTGTGTGGTTCTGTCATTGTTTTTTACTCTGGCCAGCCCATTGCCCGAGTCTGCTTTCAATGACACTACGCAGCATACGACGAAACCCGAATGTATCTACATAGATCAAAGCCAGAGCCACCAGATACCAGTCAGGTGCTATTTGCAACGCATTGAATCCAGACATTACAGCGTTAGTCAGATCACCGGCCACATAAACTGATTGAGTAAAAACTAGCTCAAACAAGGGTGCTGTAAATAGAAGCAGTAAGGGCATAGTGGTGATGATCAACAGGTAATCATCTTTAATACCTCGATGCTGAAAGCTGAGTTGGTCCAGACTGATCGCCGAACCATCGCCCTGTTCTGCCCTGCGAATCTGACTTTCAATACGGGCTTGTTTCAATCGATGCTGAGCACTGATCTCAATACTCTTGAGGCTGGCTTTCTGTTTTGAATGCGCTGACCAGGCATTGATGCCTGTTGATATGAGTGCAGTGATAGCAGCGAACATAATCAGTCCATTAACTCAAAATGAGGCATATCAGAAAAGGTTTCATCGCTGGAGCGGTTATCCATGTCCCAATCGCCACCCCAGCGAATCTTGATACCCAGATCATCAGCCACCGCTCTTACATAGCCCGCAAAGTGTGCAAAATATTCGCGGTCTTCCCAATCAATGGGATAAGGAGCAACATCTACCGCAATAGACGGAATAGTGTTGTGCTTGCTTTGACCAAAGCGAGCTTGACTTTTGCCTTCCCTGAACGCCTTCTCTTGTTCTTCCTTGCCACGATGACCACAGATAATCGAACAATCGAAGCGCTCTACCACCTTGTTCATCAGACGTTGTAGATCAGGATGGCAAGTTTCCAGTCTGGCTATTGATGTTTTTGAGAATGAAGGCATAAGTTTGTTCAGGTAGAAATTAAATTCGTAAGGCTGCTTGATGCGTTAATGGCTCGCCAGACCAAACTATTCCCCGCCTCCACGATTGCAGCTCATAACTGCAAGGCTTCACAGGCTAGATACGGGACAAGTCGCCTTTATATCCCCGGTTTTCATTTCAGACCGAGTAACTGGTTGCGGTTCAGGTATTCCCGCTCATCGCACAACTAACCATACTCCATGGGTAAAGGACGAAAGCCCTGTGCAGAGGACGTTGATTCAGACAAACAGCGGGAATAGGTAATAGAGAACTTCTCGGAATCCTGAGAAAAGTGCTTTTCAGGATAAGAACATGCCGGAAAAGGATACACAGTCTCAGCCACCTGTTTTGACTGAGATAACTCCAGATTGAAGTCTTCCACATAAGCTAAACCGGCCACCAGCATCAACAGAAGAATTACATAGCGCATCTCCACCTCATCTGGTTTGCAGATCTTCAAACAGGCATAAAAAAACCCCGCTCAACGAATTGGGCGAGGTTTGTCTACGATAGAAATAGGATGCTGAATCTGTAATCAGAAGTCAAGTTATGCAGGTGAGAAGAGCCACTTTAGAATCATAACCGCGCCAAGCATCAGCGCAACAATCAAAAATGTTATGATCTTGGAGATATGTGAATCCAAAAAGGTTGAAACGCGACTGAAGATAGTAGGTGAAAACTTTGAGGTATATGCCTGCTCTAAGGCTTCAACTATATCCCCGCAGTGCTCAGAAATATTGATAACCTTTTCTTCACCTGTTTCTTCCGAAAGATCAATCTCACCCGATAACAAAGCCCTGAGCGAAGATAAAAGGTCAACATCGATGAAGCTGCATAACAACCTATTTTTAATTTGCTCGAGTCTCATTTCAACCAGACTTACAAGCTGGTTTGCCCTTGACTCAAAGAATTCTGCAGAATGAATTACGTCTTGCTTCAGGAAGTGAGATTCGGTTAGTTTGACCAGATCAGTCAAGATACTTTCAATCTTGTCACACGCGTGCCTTACCTCGTTTCGCTTGGCTGCTGCTCGCAAGTTATACGAAGCAACCAGCCAGCCGAGAAAAGCAGAAAAAATATTTGATAGAATAAGGTATGTAAAGTTGACGTTTGACACAAACACTCCAGTCAGGCTGCAGCCTCTATCCTATCCCAAGCTAGAGCTACCACAGATTCTAACAAGTCATGTTTGATGACCAAGTGCTGACGCAAAAATTCGACAGGGAATTTATACTTCCTGACAAGCCCACCGAAGGCCTCGTCTATGAAGCTAGGTCCGTATCGGTTATACCCTGTCAGATCCACAATCACATCCTGATTCTGCTTCAGGTGCTTGACAAGATAATCATCCCTGAACTCTTCACCGCTCCTACCCTCAGCGGTCTTCTTATAACGGCCAAAAGGTCTTGGGTGAAAGTCATTCACAACATTAATCACGATGCTCATCTCTTAGCCTAATATTCCATTGAACTATGGTACCGTTAATGGAATTGTGCGAATCTTTGGCGGAGTATACTTCACCTCCAAGCCTGCAGTAAATTCCACTATTTGAGAAAATCCATAACGTACCGGTTTTATTCTTCTCTACTAAATCGAGTATAGTCGGCCCTCCAAGCCCTCTCTCACGCTGCTGCGTTGCTGTCTCACCTTTTCTCAGAGACGCCTTAATCCATTCAGCATCCGAATTTCGATCAACCAATTTACTTAAAACCTCAGGTGTTGCCTTCATGGCATCGCGAAACCAGCTTTTTTTCGGAAGAGTTTTCGGGATCCCTACACCTCTATCCATTATGGCGAGATATAGCTCATCATTAACCACCTCACAGATCATCCACCACTGCATATCAGCAAATCTCTTAAGATCCTTTAGATCTGGATAAGCATGATCAAGGACATTAGTCACGGCCTCTGAGACTGCAGCACCAAACCGATTCTCTTCTTCGGGTGTAAAACCATTTTCCATGACCTCTTGACCAATATAATCAAGCACTTCTTCCCACTTGTCACTGGATTCTTTAGAACAGTTCGCGGAGACTATAGGCAAACTATCTGTACTTTTCACCTCCTGCATGAGAGAAAGCTGCCAGAGGCCAGAAGATTTCAAAGCCTTTACCAAACCTTGTTCAATACTTGACCTTAAGAATCGAATTGGATGGTGGGCATCAGACTGTTGAGTTTGCTCAATGACAGAATACAAAAGCAAAGCAACGGGGGCGGCAATTCTATCACATTTGGAAAAGTCGATTTGTACTCTTTCTTTTCGAGATAGTGTCAGTAACCTGTCAAAAAAATCACATGTTTTTCTATGATTGCTTTTATGGTAAAGGCACAGCTCAACAGGAGCGTTGACTGTTCTATAAATGGAATGATGTCTCTCCAGTTCCCTTATCTTCCTTCGCCCTGCCTTTTTTGCTCTCTTTCTGTGAAGTACATAATCACTATATAAACGATGTTCTTTAGTATATTTTTTGACAGACATAAAGCGAGCAACCAGTCCAAACTTAGCCGTCAGCAGTCTAACATATATCCTTGGACATTACTTTCAGGGCCCCTGACACCAGACAATCTTCGACTTCCACGTCACTAAATAACCTCCTCCAGCGCTTTTAATTTAACCACCACTCCTGCCACCAGCGGCAAAATCTGCCGATCCAGCTCATCAAAAAGACGCCAAGCGTACGACTGCCACCTCTCATAATCACGTTTCCAGTTTTGCCGGTGAATGCTGGCTTCTTTTTGTATGTCGCTGTCAGAGTATTGGTGTTGACCTGTGGTGGTAAAATGGCGGTAGTTGAGCGCAGTGTATGCCACTACATCACGAATTTTGCTGCTGACTGCTTCGCTGAACGGTTTCTTCCTGTACTCAAGCTCATATTCCAGCAGCCTGATGCCTACTTCCTGATTCAACCACTCAAAGAAACGCCCCTGCTCAGGAAGGTATTCAGCAACCCGGGGACCATGACACCAGACGGCCCAATCTTGCAGATGGGGTTGAAGTTCTGCCAGGGCAAGAAGGATTAGGCCAGATTCACACTCATCTACATGCTGCCAGTTTCTGTCTTTATAGCCTCTACTGGATTTAAAGTCGGCAGTGAGCATTCTATGAACATCAAGCCCTTTATTTTTGAAGCCAAGCGCATAGGCATCATGGATTGCCTGACTGGCCGATTTGAATTGCATGCTCCCTTCCCCCCAATCCCGATGATTCAATCTTTTCTCGACTTCCCCGGATACACTCTTCGCTCTTCCGGTATCTGCCTCCAAAGCTCGCTGTTCTCTTTTCTCAGGAACTCGTTAAGTCGCTTTTCTTCTATGAGCTTAATCATCAACTGTCTGATAATTTCATTACTTGGCAGCGCTTTCCCTGTCTCAGCATCCACCAGCCCTGCACCTTCACACTGAACACACGTGTTGAAAGAGCCACATATCCCCTTTACCTGCCCGTGATCACAAAAAGGAGAATTGCACTTCTTGAGCAGTCGTTTTTGAATACGATGGCTTTTACCCCGCTCAATCAATGGGGCACCTCTGACGGGCGGACGATCAACTTTCCCTGCAAGACACCGTGAATAGCCAACATGGCAGCATCCCGATTATCTTCGTTACTTCTACCTTCCCAGCCTGTCAGTAGCCTGAAGTAATCAGCGTTTTTCTTGGCATGCTTAGCGTGACCCGTGAGGGGCCTCATCATGGTGAACAGGCAATCCTGTTCGGTTAGATATTCAGCAATCAGTCGGGCGACGCCTTTCACCATTCCGACGTTCTGGGCAATCCTGAGATTTGCCTGAGCGTTCACCTTCCGATCAAAGACGGGTTTATTGATTTCCACATCTTCAAGAACGAACACGGCTTGAGGATGGGCTTTTATAAAGCCCCTGAGTTCTGAAAAATTCAGGTTCTTCAGGTCAGTGAGAACTCCATCCTTAACAACAGCGACCCCACTCTTTACCAGATCCGGATCGATGCCCACCACTAACGGATATTTCGTCATGCTGCCCCCCACGGCATCATCAGCACCTGATTGACTCGATCTTCACCGACTTGTTCAAGAACACATCGTTGCTCTTGTTCCTTACGAATCTTTCCCAGGTAACCAGTCACTGTTCTCTGGGGTATACCGGTAATGCTCGCAATCTGAGAACTGGAAAAGCCCTCATGCAAATGCAGCCTCCTG
This sequence comes from Endozoicomonas sp. ISHI1, assembly GCF_024606225.1. Classification (GTDB taxonomy): domain Bacteria; phylum Pseudomonadota; class Gammaproteobacteria; order Pseudomonadales; family Endozoicomonadaceae; genus Endozoicomonas_A. Next base: position 25,404 of record NZ_JAGRPU010000050.1, read on the forward strand.
ATAAGTTCCCTTTTCTGCTGGCGCTTTTTATCCAGCTTTCTGCAACCTGCCATAGTCTTCACTCCCTCAGCCGGCTAACTCAGCCTGAACTTCATTCCAAAGTTGAGTAATGCCCTGAACCCCTTCCGGCTTGATCTTGCATTGCTCATAGGTGTAACCGTTCATGGTGCTGGTACCGGCATAGCACTCAAACCAGTCCATGTATTTTACGGTGGGCAAGTCCTGACACTTCATCTTGACCCCCGATTCCCTCAGAAACTGATTCAGAGCCACGGCAGTTATCCCCAGAGATTTGGCAACCTGTGTCGTACTTCTCAGATCAGATCGATAGGGCTTGACCACAGGCTGATGTTGAACCTGACGAATGACACGACCAGTGCCTTCCAATGCCTTGATCGACCGCTTCTGTTGCTCAACCTGTTGAGCCAGTCGAGCCATTTGTTCTTGCAGTTCAAGCAGTGCAGGCTGACCGCTCCCTTTCTCCAAATCCATCCAACGATCCACCAGCTGCGCAGTAAACTGCGGTGTCAATCTGGCCACCAGAATGACGGAATCCCTGAAGTTCAAACGATGAACCGGGTAGTGCTGCTGGTTCTGCGGGTGTTGTTCCTGGGTCTCCTCAGATTGAGTAACCCCCATTTCCACCAGCTGTCGTGCCGTTCTCAGCACATTGTCGTGTCTCATGCCGCACAGCTGGGCAATCTCACGGCTGCTCATGGTCTGGCTGGCGTCGTTCAGCGAATGGATACTCAGTGCGGTGGTCATCATCCTGCTCCGTGTTCAGCTCAAGCAGCCCATCGGGCCAGTAAGCTTTCCCGATGAGATTCAAGACAGCTGTCCGCTTCCTGAATAAACCCATGGGCGTTGTCATCCCAGTCCTGAATCAGCTCATGCCATACCGAGACCTCATCCGCTGAGTGATCCGGTTGCATCAGGAAACGGTCAACACTGGCCCGCTGGGCAGTGAGAAAATTATTCAGGGTCTCTTGGCAATACCCACCCTCCAGACCAAACTGGCCCAATCGTTCAGCGAATGTTTGGGTGCTGGCTGACCCTTTGCTGTGTTTGTCTTCCATGAATCTCAGGAACCAGTACAGGTACGGGTGGCAATCGAGGATCAGGTGAGAACCAAAAACACCAGGCACACCGTCGGGCGACTCGTGCGCGTCATCAGAATCAGTATCAGAAATATCTGTATTACTCTCTGTTGTATTCTCTGTAAGAGAGTCTGCTGGATCCTGCAATCTTGATTGTCGAATCCTGCAATCTTGATTGTCGGATTCTGCAAACTGCTGTTTTTCCTGCAAAAAGTCTTGATTGTCGGATTCTGCAATCTGTTGATTTTCTTGGTTTTTTTCCTGATCTAAAGCAGGCTCTGAAAGACGGCTCTCAGGGCAGTTTGTTGAATCCTGCATTCTTGTTTGTTGAATCCTGCATTCTTGATTGTCGGATTCTGCAAACTGTTGTTTTTCAATGGTTTTATATAAAAGGAGATTCAGCTGATTTTTGTTCACCCGGTACCACAATCGGGCAGGATTACCCTTTCGGATCTCTTCCAGTACACCCGCCTTTTTTAACTCTTTTCGGGCTCTTTCCTGCTCTGAACGTTTGAGCATGGTTTGCTCGTGCCACTCATCCTGTGACGTATAAAACCACCCTCCTTCATGTTGTGAACGATCGGACCAATACACCGCCTGACTCAGAAACAGTCCACCAGCAGCAGACCCTGCAATCACAGCGTAAGGACGCTGGAAGGCAATGGGCCTGCTTAATAACTGACTGAGATCCGGCAATGCAATGTTCATGTCCCTGTCTGACATCAGACAACCCCCCATTTGCATTCCAACGCTTTTCTTCCCATAATTGAATCTCCTGCATGAAAGCCTCGGTTAGCCGCCAAAGCTAGTGGCCGGGGCTTTCATCTCCCTTATTCGTTTTCTTGTTCCACTCTGGTGCCCTAATGAACCCGCTTGCCTTTCCTCTCCCGGGCCTGTTCTCGAAGCACAATCGCCTTGAACTTACCGTTGCTTTTCAGCTCAATTACATCTGCCATCGGGCCTGAAACGTAGCCGCGTTTTTTCCAGATGGTTACGTATTGCCGACAACAGCCAAGCGCTTCAGCCGTTCTACTGATAGCCCCCCGCCCTTTACCTCCAAAGTGCTTAATAATCTGGTCTACCGTGACTGTCATAGCTGCTTCTTAGTCTCCATTTGCTTAAATGTTAATATTTTATTTACCGTAAGATCAATAACTACGCCGAAAGAAGTATAGAAGTAATTTATTATTTCGGTGACGATTAGTTACCATTTAGGCAAAATCTAAGGGATTGAAATTGCTGGTATACACCTTGGAAACACTTGGAGAACGACTATCTCACGCCAGAGCCACAGCTAAAGAGAGAGGTACGCCATGTAAAGCGAGCAAGGTGACACAAGGCGATGTTGCTAACGTTGTGGGCATGACCAGGCAGGGCATAGTCAGAATAGAGAAGAACGTTAACGGTACTTCTAATGAAAAGCTGGAGAAGATTGCTACATTTCTGAATGTTAACCCTATATGGCTTATCACTGGAAAGGGCAGCATGACTGAAGCGGATGAAGCCGTCATCTCAGAAGCGCTCGAATTGGCAAACAAACATATCTCCCAACACAGCAGCGCCTATGAGGTAAAGAACGACTCCGATCTGATCGGCCAGATTTCTGCCATTCATGCACTGACGGGCCAGATCCTGAAAAATGCTGACTGTGGCCGAAACAATAAAACCTTGCTGTCGATGCTTGAACAGGCGATTACGGAATACCTATCGCAATCACAAGCTTGAGAAGGCAAATTGCTGGCTCATTGGGCGTTTGCGGTCTATGCAAAGGCCACCAGCCGGTTAGAGAGGTCAGGTAGCTTTAGGTGTCAGTGTAAGCCCCAGTGCTTGTGTGAGGGCAATAATAGTCTTGAGGGTAGGGTTCCCCTGCTCACTAAAGCTTTTGCATAGCTGTTCTCTGGAAAGGCCAGTCTGCTCTGCAATGGCCGTCATTCCCCTGGCTCTGGCAGCCACACCAAAAGCATGAGCTATATAGGCGGCGTCATTTGTCTTAAACGCTTCAGCCATAAAATATTCAACCGCCTCAGGAGTAGTTAGGTCGTCTGCCGGGTCATAATCGTAGAGTTCTACTTTCTTCATGACTGTTCCTCTATTAGCTTCACCAATTCTTTCGCCATCTTGATGTCTCGTTGCTGGGTGGCTTTATCACCCCCGCAAAGCAAGATGAACAAATACTTGCCCTGCTGTTTGTAGTAAACCCGGTAACCTTTTCCAATGTGGATCCGCAACTCACTAACACCCATGCCGACCGGCTTAGCATCACCCGACTGACCGAAGGCAAGCCGGTCAATTCGGGCAGCTATGGCGGACCTTGCACGCTGATCTTTGAGCCCTGTCATCCATTTTGCAAACTGTTTCGTCTTCTGAACTTTAAGCATGGTCCTAACGGTCTCTGGTCACGTCGTCTCACCCAGAAGGATCGGTTGATTTATAAATTTTACGATATCCATATCTAAATTGTCGCTCTGGGTGGCCACTACCAAGAGCATTAAATCCTTTTCAGAATTTCATCCAGCTTGCTGTCCATATACCCTACTTTTTCCTCGATTCGTACCTGCCCCACTTTTAAATCCTTAATATCCACCTCCATTCTATCCTGCCGCTCCTCCATTCTCTCCTGGCGCTCTTCCATTCTCTCCTGCCGAGCCTCCATCCGATCCTGTCGCACTTCCATCCGATCTTGCCGCTGATTCAGAAACGTCATGCCGCTCATGATCCCCTGAATCTGTTTATGCTGCTCCATCTGCACATTACCGATATGGATAATGTGCTCATCAATCCGGCCCAACGCCTGACCCACGACCTCATTAATCTGGCGGCTCAACCGTTGTTCGAAATGCTCAAACATTCGTGTCATCTCCCGTCGGTAGCCGTCTACCATAGCACAAACCTCACTACTGGCCCTGATGGCCAGCTCCTGTTCTGTACCTGCTTGTTCAAGGGCTTCAGTCAGTATCGGTAACTTTATCCGCATTGAGTATACACCTGCTCGTAAATCTTTTTTTGATCAGTGAGCTTGGAAAGATAGAGCATAAATTGCCTGTGAGCCGGCTTTCGAATAAAAAAAAGAAATATATTGTTAACTTTTATGCTTGCTTTTGAATCCTGATCTCGCTATAAATGTAAATATATTATTACCAAATAAAGTTATAAAACATTGACAGACAAGCGTATGAAAAGGATTCACTGGCAACACAACCCCAACCACCAGCTCACCAAAAGAGAAACCGAGTCGGTGGCCAGAGCTGCAGAAGGCGACAGCCACAAAGAAGCAGCCAGAGAGATGAACTGCGCACCCACGACCGTCAAGCGCTTCTGGCTCACCGCCACAGAAAAAACAGGCGCCCGTAACCGCTGCGAGCTGGTGGCCATAGCGATTCATCAAGGTTGGATCACACCGCTCTGCATCCTGCTCTGTCTGCTCAGTCTGGGAAAAATGGACAGCATGCGCCGCCCTCCCCGTCCACCGGCCGTGAGAATGGCAAGAGCTGGACGCTCAAGAGAGCTGCATGAACTGGCTGGAATACGGACATAGGGAAACACGATGACCACAGAAAACAGAAGCGAAATGATTCAGCGTTTGCAGGAATGGGCTCAATCAAATTCCTATACATTCTCAATCATTAATGAAAAATCACAGCTATTTAAAAGCGAATACGAAAAGTATCGTAGTTTTGTTAAAGCGCTCAGCGATACCTCGGACAATCAGCCAATCTGCACGACCACTCTGAACGAGATTGAAAGACAGTTGACGGTACTGGCAGATGGGGCTCACTGGAAAGCCGGCAAAGATCTTGACGACATCAGGAACGGCAACATTACCAGTGAAACTCACCGCGATATCCACGACAGAATTGATTGCCTGCAAAGACTCATTGAATTAAGAAACCACGTGCTGTGGTTAATCGAAACCAATAACAACAAGGACCAGAATCATGGGAAAGATAACAGCCAAGAGCTTTCAGGAGTTGCTGGATGAAATCAGGGAACTGCACGACTGCGGCATGGTTGCCCGCTGGAGCTGCAAAAAGCGTGAAAGCGACTGGGTTGCAACGGGCTTTGTCCGACACAAGGCCCACCAGCCTGAACCAGAAACCTGTTAGTGGGCTGTGTATCGGCCAGCCACAGAAAAAAGACCACTGCCGTCATTGTGGCGGTACAGGTCAGGAACAGATACCCACCTGCTGCCGACACTGCTGGCCCGGTAAACGCTGAACGCTTTTTGATGCAATGGCTTGAAGAACAGGAAGCCAACGAAATTCAAGCCGTTATTGAGAGACTCTGGAAAGAATAAGGAATACCCAGTGAAATACCAAAACATCCTGTTTAAAAATCTGGTGATTTACCGCTTCACCCAACCGTTTGACCTATCGGCAACAGAGCTGGAAGAAAAGCTCAAAGCCAGAACCGCCAGAAATTGCGATTCTCAAGAGTTCAGTACTTACGGTTTCAGTCCCGCTCTTGCTAACGGCACATCAGCTCTGGTTCATGAATATGGCAACTGCCTTCTGATTCGTGCCACCAAGGAAGAGAAGATACTGCCCTCTTCCGTCATCAGGGACCGACTTGAAGAGCGTATAGAAGAAATTGAGACTCTGGAATGTCGCCAGGTATACAGCAAAGAACGTCGCTCTTTGAAAGACGACATTATCATGGAACTTCTGCACAAAGCTTTCACCCGCCAGAAAGAAACACTGGCCTACATCGACAAAGATAAAGGCTGGCTGTTGGTGGACGCTTCATCGTTCAAGCCAGCAGAAGAGATCACCAGTGCCCTGCGTGAATGCTTGGGCAGCCTGCCCATTGTGCTACCTGCCACGAAGAACCTGCCTTGTCATGTTCTGACTGAGTGGCTGAACTACCAGACACCGGCTAAAGGCTTTGCGATCAGTTACAACTGCACACTGCGTGAGCCCGGTGACGATGCCGCCACCATTACGGCACGTAATGAAGACCTCACCGGTAGTATAGCGATCGGTGAACATCTGGCAGCAGGCAAAATGGTCAGCAAACTGTCTGTTGACTGGCAAGAGGCTTTCAGTTGCCAGCTGCATGAAGATTTCAGGGTATCCCAGATTCGTTATCACGGAATTTTTCAGGATGAGCAGGACAGCCGGGAGGCAGACACTGCGGAAGAACAGGCATTCCATGATTACCAGGTGATGACCTACTTCTTCAGGTGCTTTCTGGAGGATTGGACCCACGCCTTTGGTGGTCTGGAGTCTCATCAGAGTAAGCCAGCATGAACCGCTACCCTGAATGTCTGACCACATATTCACGCAAGGCGTCGTCCACACGGGTCTGCCAGCCTTTGCCAGTGGCTCGGAAAAATTCAACCACCTCGGGTGACAGCCGGATAGTAATCCGCTCCTTGGTCTCTTCGGCCTTGGGTCGCCCCACTGGGCGTAATTGCTTGAACTCCTCGTCAGTAAGTTCATATGTGTCAGGGTCAGAGGCAATGCCTGCATTGATAGCCGCATCTTCTTCATCAGTGGGCCATATAGTGCCCGGTCTAAGCTTCGGCATAGCGTTTAATCTCCCGTTTATTGGCTTTAGGCAGGGAAACAAAATTTCAAGCATGGGCAGCTTTGCCCAGCACCTCTGTCGCCCACTGATTGATGCTTTTTCCATTAACATCGGCGGCTGCAATGACAGCAGCGTGGACTTCGGGTGGAACCCGGAGCATCAGCTTACCAGAGCAGGGCTTTTGAGCAGGCCTGCCAGTCTCTTCACTGATGGCGATGTAGTTATCCACAGCCTCATGAAACGCTTGCTCCAACTCATCCACAGTGGAGCCATGAAAGCCAACAATATCCTGAATGCCCGCCAGGTGGCCGACAAAAATACGGTCGTCACCGTCAAACTCAACGCGAGCCAGGTAGCCACGGTATTTCATTTTATTCATGGTGTTATCCCTGCCTGTTGCAAAAATCGTCGGGCGTCTTTCACTCGATACCTTAACGCCGCCTTGTCTGGATGGGGTCTGTGGAAATCAGCCCTGATCCCGTTTAGAACAAAACTGACCGATGAGCCTTCACGCTCGGTTTTCTTCGCTCCCAAGGCCAGTAACAAAGCCTCTATCCTTCGCCATTCGAGGTTGCCATTGACCGGATCGCCAAAGACCGCCTCGAGGGTTTTACGATGCTTATTGTTCATGAAAAGAATGATAGCACTTTTTGCAATCACTACAACAAGAGCCGCAACCACAAACTTGACACCCTCGTCCACCAGCCGCTATTCTCAGGGGGTGCTGGCAAAATCCGGCACCGGGATTGGTACCCCGTTTATCTTGCAGGCGCATAAGTCGCCCTTTCCTATCGCGGCTTTTTTTGTGCGTAACGCTTTGCCCTACCTGTTTGTGGTGGGTCGAGTGGGGCAGCCTTCGGGCTGGCCGGATTCCTGTGAGACCGGTAGTACCAACCCTGCTCGATCCGCCTCCATTATGAGATTGGTACCTCTGGGAGGCGGTCATAAGATCATCTCACAGGAGGCTACTATGCCTGATTCACTCTTGCCCGCTCGCCTTGAGTTTGAGGGAACAGAACTTACCATCGTTGACCATAAAGGTCGCCCTTGTCTTTCAGCTACAGACTTATCTCGTGCCCTCGGTTATAGCCGAAGCGATGCCGTAAGCAAAATATACGACCGAAACCAAGACGAGTTTTCCGAAGAAATGACCTTGATAGTCAAATTGACTACCAAGGGTGTTGTCACAGGAAACACCGAGAACCCCAGTTTGGGGGTCTCGAATAACTTGCAAAAAACAGTTCGGATTTTCTCCCCCCGTGGCTGCCACCTGATCGCCATGTTCGCCAGAACCCCAAAAGCCAAAGCGTTCAGAAAATGGGTACTGGATGTGCTCGACCACCTGACCGACACACCGGCAAAAGATTTTGATTCCGTCAGCTTTGGTCGTGAGGCACTGGCCGTATGGAACCCGGTCACACAAAAAGGCGAGTTCAGCAACGACTACTTTCTCAGCAGTCACTTCCGACAGATCCGGCTGTTGCCAAAGCTGTTTGCTTTTCTCCAGCAGCAAGGCCTGCCCATCGAGGGCGCCATCATCGAATACAACGCCCTGTGTGAGCACTTCTCCGACAGCATGGAGGCGTGGCAGATCCACATCTGCAAAATCGAAGCCCTTAACGAGATAGCGAGAAGGAAGATATGAACAATAACGAGCACCGCACCGTTGAGCAGAAGGCAGCCTTGAGAGCCCGTATCCAGAAGCAGGTGGATGAGTTTTTGAAAGCGGGTGGGGTTATTGAGCAGCAACCGGGCTTTGAGTCCAAGCGGCCTGACCGATCTGTGAGTGGGTATGTGAGTCAGTATGATGTTTATAACACCTAACCGCTGGAGCTGACGGGCTGCCGAAGGCAGTCCCAGACAAGCGAGTTGTTAGGTGCATTGCACGAACACAGGATTAATTATGCAAACCGAACTCCCCGGAATCGGCCAGCAGAAAGTAACCCTAGCTGACTGGAAAAACGAAAACGAGATTTTCACTCATAAAGCCAGAGGCTTAACTCCGGAAGAGTTGCCGTGGTCAGCATGGAGTGAAATAGAAGACCCGTCGGATTATATCAGTACTCATGATCCGGAAAGCATGGGTTATGGAAGCTCAGAGAAAGAAGCAATTTTAAACCTCTGTGCAAAAGAAGGACGTAAACCACCATTCTGGTGGTAGCACCTAACCCCTGCAACAGCGGCAGCGGTACGCTGTCCGATGCTTGCTGTTGTTATCTGATAATGAGAGGCGCTCAATGGATTTATTTGATACCCCACAAGATGGATGGCCTAACACCTATTTTGAAACAAAGGAGCGCAGAGTCAGGGCTGTAGGTCAAGCAGCGGTTATGCAAGTTAATGGCTGTGTTGATAAGGTGTGTCAGCCACACCGAGAAAAGCGACTACTCGATCAGCTCTGCGGTAAAGAAGTTGCTGTAGTCACCAGAGAAACTACCAAAGGCGAGTGGGGCGAAGTACAAATTAAACCTTGTGAGCGAGAATGGTTTATGTCGCAGGGCGATACACTGAGCGTCATGGTTAGCAGATAACACAGTATTAGACCTCACGTGAGTTCTAATATCATTAACAACCGTACCAGTTAGCCCTTCAAAAGGGATTAAAACACAGTAAACAAAAAATCAGCTCATTAAGCTGAGGGGGTTCTTTTGCGCTATGGAAAAAGAAAGTAAAAAACAAGGCTCAATTTTCGAGGGCTTCTCAAAGCGCCTCAACATGAATGAAGCCATTGAAATGACCAAACAGTCACTGCAAGCCTACGGCGAGACCCACCAGCATTGGGGGATTGCCTGGAGCGGTGGCAAAGACAGCTCAGCCACTCTCACGCTGATTATCTGGATGATTGAAACCGGCATGATCCAAGGCCCCAAAAAGCTGACCGTGTTCTATGCCGACACCCGCATGGAGTTACCACCACTTTCCATTGCTGCTTACCAGATCATTGAGGATCTGAAAGAAAGAGGCATCGAGGTCAATATCGTCATGGCTCCCATGGATAAGCGCTTCATGGTTTACATGTTGGGCCGTGGTGTTCCTCCACCCAATAACAACACCCTGCGTTGGTGTACCCGGCAAATCAAAATAGACCCGATGCAAGACGCACTGGCGCAATCACTGTCCACCAGCGACTACGACGGAAACATTCTAATGATCACGGGCGTACGTCAGGGAGAAAGCGCCATTCGTGACCAGCGAATTATCATGAGCTGCGGCAAAGATGGTGCTGAATGTGGTCAGGGCTGGTACCAGGAAGTATTACCCAACGCCAAAGGCATCAGAGGGAGGGTGGCCACGCTTGCCCCTCTCCTGCACTGGCGTGTCTGTCACATCTGGGCATGGTTAAAGAACTGGGCGCCGCAGGTACAGTTTGGAGACTGGCCAACAGCCGCTATTGCTGACGCTTATGGTGGTGATGAAGCTGAAGAGCTCAGCGCGCGCACAGGTTGTGTAGGATGCCCTCTTGCACAGGAAGACAAAGCGCTGGATACGATACTCGCTATGGAGCAATGGAACTACCTGACTCCATTGAAGCGCCTGCGATCAATTTATCGGGAACTCAGAGAACCACATAACCGACTACGCAAGCCCGGCACCGACCGAAACAAAGACGGATCACTGGAAACCAACCCACAACGCATGGGACCACTGACACTGGAAGCCAGACAGTGGGCACTGAAAGAAATACTGAACATTCAAGAAGAGGTGAATGAAGAAGCCCTTTTTCAGAACCGCCGTTCTATCAGCATAATCAACGAACAGGAGGAGGTGAGGATCAGGGATCTGATAGAGGCAAAGACATGGCCAAACAAGTGGCGGGGTGATGAGCCAAGGGCTGATGAGGCTATGGATTTGATAATGGCTGAAGGGATTGTTCAGCCGTTATTGGTGTGAAGCATTTAGGAAAAACAGCAATGAACAAAGAAACTTTAAAATCAAATGTCATTACTCAGGCAACGGTCAATGTACCCAAAATGCTTGAAGTAGCAGAATTCAAGCAAATTCGATATCCGGGTAAGAGACCCTGTCTCAACACACTCAAAAAATGGATAAGAGAAGGTATTCTACAAGGTGAAATCAGGGGTGGTATGTATTTCGTCGACTTGTCAGCAGAGCTGATGAGTACTGGCGACGATCTACTGAATGAAATGCTGGGACTTTGAGTAGAGGTTGTGTCGTGGGCAGGAAGAGAAAAAAGAACAACCAGGGACTTGAACCAAACCTGTATTCGGATGGAGATGCTTTCGTTTATCGCAATCCTGTGACAGGTAAAAGGACACGCATTAAACGATCTCGAAGTGAAGCGAATAGTCTGGCTCGCAAAGCCAATACAAGGCTGGTGAATAGTTCTGATAACACTCTCTTTCTTAACATGATCAGTTCTGACTCGATTCTGTTGAAAAAAGTCTGCAAGGACTTCTATGAAGATATTATCGAAAAAGGAAAAAACAAAGCTTCAACCAAGCGACAAAAGCGCTATAAGCTGAAGAAATTCGTGAAAGATCTTGGCGAACAACCCATTGACACCTTCACAGTAAAACAGCTCTCAAGCTATCTTGATGATAACTTTGTTAATGACGCATATATAGCTCACCGCGCCATACTCATAGATGTTTTCAAATACGCAAAGGCCAAAGGCTACTACGAAGGGGAAAACCCAGCGGCAGAAACACTGGAAAAAAGTCGTGACAAGAAAGCCAGAAAGCGGCACACCTGGAAAGGCCTTCAAAAGATTATTCAACATTCAGAACCTTGGTTAAGAAGAGCAATCTTGATTGCCCTGTATTCTCTGCAAAGAAGGGACGATCTGGTTAATTTGCTGAAAAATCAAATTGACGGTGATTGTATTTTATTGAAGCAAGAAAAATCTGAAGGAGAACAGTTTGACAAGCCTGTATACCTGAAAATAAAAATGAGTGAAGAATTCAAAAGCGTTGTTCAGGAATGCCTGGGCGAACCCGTGTTAACGCCGTATCTGATTCACTACAAACCGAAGTCTCGCAGACGTGATCAGATGAACTCAAAACCACACTGGACTTATGTCACACCGGACCATCTAACCAAGTCATTTGCAAAAGCCCGAAAAGCAGCCAATGCATATCCTCACCTCAAGCGAGAAGAACAGCCGACATTTCACGAGATCAGGGCGCTGGGAGCATGGATTTATGAATTTAGAGCAGGATTCAGCCACGAATATGTTCAGATGCTGATGGGTCACTCTACTGGAAAAATGACAACAGAATATCAGGAGGGGCACGAAATCAGATACGAGTCTGTAGAAGCTGGACTGAGCTTGAAAGGTTTGGAAATTTGATCGTTTTTTTTCGATTTTTTTACGATTTTTTTACGACGCAAAAAAAGCCCACTGTGAAAAAATGGGCTTTTCTTTAGTGAAATCAATCACTTATATGGTAGGCGGTACTGGAGTCGAACCAGCGACCTTTACGATGTCAA
>NZ_JAGRPU010000051.1 GCF_024606225.1 Endozoicomonas sp. ISHI1
GACACACAGGGAAGGCTCAGAAGAAGGTTCTGAATCGTGAAAGAGTTTACCGTAAAGCAAAAGAGCAACACCCTGAGCGTTGGGGAAGCCGTGAAACCAGAAACTGGCAATTACCGGCAGAGGTATGACTTAACCCTGAGCGATCAGAGAATCAGCAGCATTGTGATTTAGCTGCATAAGTTGAGGCGACATCTACCTTGAAAGTTACCGGAGGTAGGTCTGCAAGAGACGGAAAGAATGATAATTTATGGGCTTGCTCTGCGCAAGCCGAGCTATCTGGAAAAAAGGGATCAGGTCTTGATTGTTGACATCGTTTGACTCTGTTCTGTTTTTAGGGCTCTTTGGGTCGTTCTCACGTGTGGCAAAATAGTGGCTCCCATGTTGAATCCATACGACATCTCAAGTTGTAAAGCCCGTTTTCAGATATGGGTATGCATTGCCAAGCTGGAGCGTGGGAACGAGTCAACATTGTCGAGGTGAACTTTACTGACGAAAGCCCAGCTCTATTTTTTCTTGCCAAGCCTTTCGATAGAGCTAACAATCTTCTGATAGGTCTCGATCTTTTTGTTTATCTTACTGACACTTTTCTTATCTGAACTATTCGCTTTCACGAAAGCAGTATTTGAATCGATTTCCTGATTGATCTTTTTCACGAAAGTAGAAACATCTTTGCTAGTATTCCAAAGGCTCTCAATTTGGGCTTTAAAATTGCTTCCTTTCGCACTTTTAAAAACGATATTGGAAACTTCGCCAGCTTCTTTAGATGATCCTTTGGCGTGAACACTACCTTTTGACGAAACGCTAAACGAATCCTTGCTACTGAATCCCATTTTAAAATGGTCGTTAAATGCGCCTTCGATAATTTCTTTAATTTCACTTTCGATAAGGTGGTCTTGAAATGATTTCACCCTGATAATTCCCGAAAATCTTTCTGTTAATGTTATTTAGGCTTTTGGGGAATTCTGGCTATTGTCGTAGACAATGCTGTATTAAAGCTTGTCGGATGCTTTGTTTGGTACTCAAAAATAGCAATGGGTATACCATGTCCTCTGTCTCAGAAAATCGAAAGATCGCTCGCAATTGGAGCTTTTCATCAACATAGTCGTGATACGTTGTGAACCCCATTTCTGACGCCTCCAAACATAATGGAGAACTTCGGGGATGTTCAATGATTCTTTTCTCAAATCCAGTAATGAAGCCATTAAGAAGCTCGCCAGCCGCTTCCTGTCCGATGTGTCGGGATAAATAGTAAAACCTGTCATGAAGCTGGCATTGGAAAGCGAGTGAATACTCAAACTTCATTGTCAAGAAGCCCTTCCAATCCAGCCAGAAGTTCTGAAGAAGATACGGTTCGACCTTCCCGAACATCCTTTTCAGCAAATGACAACAATTTTAATAGAGCCATTTGTTCCTGTTGCATCTCAAACTGTACGGGGTCTTGAACTACATATAAAGGTTCCCCATTTTGTGTAACGACTACAGGCTCAGATACATCCATAGAAGCTAATTCTTTTTTAAACGTCGATACCGTTTTGGTACGGGGTAAGGGTGATACGCTCATCTATTTTCCTCAGTGTTAAAAAAATAACATTTCAAGGATAGGTTAAACAAAAGAAAAAGTCCATATAATGTCCATATATGACCCTTCTACTACTACCGAACTACCGAAACCGGGGTCAGAAACCGGGGTCAGGTCTTGATACTTGATACCTGGCAAATAGGTTGCTTTATACAATCCGGAATAGTAACAGGTTAGGAGGGGGTTCAATAAGGAGATTGGGCCATTTCTATCATTGTGTGGAGTTGTAAGCCCCCCCACAGTTGACCAATCTGGCTTTGGAGGCAGTGATATAAGCTTTAAGCTGATGGTAATTGTGATGCCTGTGATCTCTTCTTTTTTTGGAATTTACATCAGAATGTATCATGATGATCATCCACCACCACATATCCATGTTGAGTAACAAGGTCACGAGGCTTTGGTGTGTATTAATGATGGTGCAGTTCTCAAGGGTCATCTTCCAAAGAAGGCCGCAAGATTGGTATCTGACTAGTGTGGTGACCATAAAACAGCACTATTTGATAACTGGCAAAAAGCATTGGAGCTTCAGCCGCTAGAGCGTATTCCGGGAGCTGATTATGATTAAATTGATAAAAGCTGAGTGGTTATACGATAAAGAAATTCGACTTTCTTTTTCTGATGGTTCCCACGGAGTGATGGATTTTTCTCCGTTGTTGTCTAAAAAAACAGCTATGACATTACCCTTGGAGAGTTCACAGTATTTTTGCCGTTTTTTCCTTGAGTTTGGCGCTTTGTGCTGGCCTAATGGTTTTGAACTGAGTCCTGGTAGCTTGCATGAGAAACTGGATAAGGCAGGTCAGCTAGTTAGGTTTGATGCCGCGTAACCAAAAGAAGAAACTCGGAGAAACCCGTGTCGTGAGACCCGGCAAGGAAAAATCATGAAACCCCCTGAAATTATTGACCTCTAGCTTATATTTGCTTTCTTTTTAATACGTCTACAGCCTTATAAATACACATCAGGCTAAGGCCTCAGCATGAATGCTCACGATTTGATTTCACAACTCTCTATTATCAGTGACTTTCGCCAAGATTCACTACTACATCAGCTCTGCAAAACTGACGGCTGAGTAATTGGGTAAGGCCAGCCGGGAGCATTGGCACATAGAGCATAAGCTTCACTGGAAACTCGATGTTGCGATGAGAGAAGACGAGTGTCGCATCCGAAGAAATGACGGAGCAGAAGTTTTAGCAGGCTTTAGACATATTGCAATCAATCTGTTGAACAACACGAAAATCTTCAAAACAGATCTGAAGAGAAAACAAAAGAAAGCCGCTATGAGTACACGCTATCTGGCTGAAGTCCTTGCTGGGCAGACACTTTCATGATTTTGCCGCAGGGTACTTAATCGAAGCTCTATTAAGTTAGCCACTTTGTATGGAATCGTTTTTTGTAGCATTTAATGACGAACAGTAAGAGTGGTCACTATTGGTAATGCACCCAGTTTACGATTGCTCTCAAACGTATAGAGTGTTTCAGCCCCATTGTTATGGGCTCGTCTGGCAATAAGGCAGTCGGATAAATCCACTTTTGGATAAGTTTTATAATCCATCAGGGCACGTTGGAGTGCCTCCCAGTCTTCAAACAAAAAACGGGTACTGGCTGCCAACTCATAAAACACTGGATGGATATCATTTCTGGTCAAATTAAAAACAGCCTCCATCACCCATTCGGTTTCAGCCAATACTATGTCCGACAAAAAAACCTTTTCCGCAGAGTCTATTGTAAGGACAGCCTTTTGAGTTTGCCAAGGCGGGTTTTGACTGTCCACTGGCTGCAGTAAATAGCGAATCAGCACATTGGTATCTACAGCAATCATTCCTGACCTCTGAATTTTCTGGCAGCTTTTTTTCTCAAAATTTCTTTAAAATCCAGATCACCCTGGTTTACCGCAGATTCAGACTCTGTGACTTTTACACAAGCTAATGTACCTGAGAGTGTTTCACTAGACATTTTTACCAAATGAGCGACTCCATCCCGCTCAAAAACCTTCAGAGTATCACCAGGAACAAGCCCCAGTTTGTTACAGACATCCTGAGGTATGGTTACTTGTCTTTTACTGGTCAACTTAGGCATAAGAACACCGTATTACTATCGAAAATAAGTAATACTAAACTAGCAGTGAAGCTCCACATCATCAAGGAAGGCTGTACGTATTCCCACGCGTGCGTGAAAATGGATGATGATGAAAATTCATAAATATGCGATTGGCATAGATGGGCAGGTAAAAGTCATGAAAACCCCTGAAATTATTGACCTCTAGCTTATATTTGCTTTCTTTTTAATACGTCTACGGCCTTATAAATGCACATCAGGCTAAGGCCTCAACATGAATGCTCACGATTTGATTTCACAACTCTCTATTATCAGTGACTCTCGCCAAGA
Organism: Endozoicomonas sp. ISHI1; assembly: GCF_024606225.1. Taxonomy (GTDB): domain Bacteria; phylum Pseudomonadota; class Gammaproteobacteria; order Pseudomonadales; family Endozoicomonadaceae; genus Endozoicomonas_A. The sequence goes on from NZ_JAGRPU010000051.1 coordinate 3,963, forward strand.
TTCGCTACTACATCAGCTCTGCAAAACTGACGGCTGAGTAATTGGGTAAGGCCAGCCGGGAGCATTGGCACATAGAGCATAAGCTTCACTGGAAACTCGATGTTACGATGCGAGAAAACGAGTGTCGCATCCGAAGAAATGACGGAGCAGAAATTTTGGCAGGCTTTAGACATATTGCAGTCAATCTGTTGAACAACACGAAAACCTTCAAAACAGGTCTGAAGAGAAAACAAAAGAAAGCCGCTATGAGTACACGCTATCTGGCTGAAGTCCTTGCTGGGCAGGCACTTTCATGATTTTGCCGTGATTTGAACGTGTTTCACATTGTCTGGAAACACAAACTCCTTGGGAATCCGTACAGCCTGTGTTTTGTTGTTTTTGAAAATGGTCGTCTTCATCTTTGATCCTCTTTGTATATACCTGGGTATATACTTGATTAAACATTCAGACCTTGTCCAAAGAACCATGGAGAGAAATCAATTCGTTCCGAGGCTAAACAAACATTGCCATTAAGACACATGACTATAGACACTACTTTTTTTCCCGTTGCATCAAGACACTGGAGACTGCTCATAACCGTCTACTCGCCTGTGAAGAAGGCAGTATAGATTACGATATGTACCGGTCAGCCTGTGTTAAAGAGTTTGAAATCATCCTCGAACAGGCTGACAAACTCCTTCGCAAGTATCTGAAGGTTTATGGCAAGAAATTCGCTGAATACACTCTTAAGTTGCTACCAGGTTTTATCGCTGATGCCATTATTTTGGAGACAGCGATAGGAAAGCATTTAAATAGAGTTAGAAATGATTGATTTACGAGAAAAGGATCGTGAGTCTGTCTGTGATCTGGCATCACAAATATTCACCCGTGGCACCAGGCTATGGGCTTATGGGAGTCGTGTAAAAGGTACTAATCATGATGCCAGTGATCTGGACATTGTCGTTCACTTCCCTGATGGGCATGACGAGCATGATAATTTCGATCAGTTCACGGCATTTAATGAAGTCTTACGTGACTCCAACATACCTATAATTGTGCAGGCATTGTCCTGGTCTGCTATACCAGAGTCTTTTAAAACCAATATTAAATCCTGCTATCAGGTGCTTTGTCTGGTTTGAAGACAGGGAATGATTACGATAACCCCTGCTATTTATACAGCTCGGCAGAGTTGATGGCTGAGCAGTTGAGTAAGGCCAATCCGGAGCACTAGCACAATGAGCTTAACTGGAATATGGAAAATATTGCCTGGCATACTCACAGGGTTTCTAAAGAAGCACGTTCGAACCTGAAATCGCAAAAGCCCTGCCTGATCTGGTTTACCGGCCTGAGTGGCTCAGGTAAGTCTACCGTTGCTAATGCAGTTGACGCTCTTCTGCATGAACAGGGTTATCATACCTATGTATTGGACGGTGATAATGTTCGGCATCGTTTGAACAAGGATCTGGGCTTTAGCGATAGTGACCGGGTTGAAAACATTCGCCGTATAGGTGAGGTCTCAAGCCTGTTAGTTGATGCCGGCCTTATTGTTCTGAGTGCGTTTATTTCTCCATTCACATCTGACAGAAGAATGGTCAGAAATATGCTGCCTGAAGGCGAGTTCATCGAAGTGTTTATCAACACTCCATTGGATGTCTGTGAGCAGCGTGATCCCAAGGGTCTTTATCAAAAGGCCAGAGCAGGTGAAATCGTAAACTTTACGGGCATTGATTCCCGTTATGACGTGCCTGAGAACCCGGAGATTGTCATTAATACAGCAGAAATGCGCCTTAAGGAATGCACTCAAGTGGTTCTTGATTATCTGGTTGAGAAGAAACTGCCACGGAACTCAGAACTGGATGAAAAAACGGTTGGAAATGAGCTGTAAGGCTTAAAGGTTGTTCAGTGTTGAACCGTTTTAGCCTTGTCATATTAATGTGGATTATTCGACCGTCAAGCATTCTTGCGCACAATGCAAAAATTCACCTGTTGTACGTTTTTTCTGTTATGGTAGTTGCCGGATTAATGCAACAGGTGCATTTTAAATCAGCACAATGCCCAAGGCATCTGATCGTAATAGTAGATAATTCACTGTAATTCAGTATCTATTCAAAATACCGATAAAGCCTTTTATCCACCTTTTAACCTTTTTCTATCAAATAGCTGTGACTCCATTGCCGTCTTCTTTAAAACCAAAACCCGCTTTCATTACTTTTTCTCGCGGGATAAGTCAAGCAGGAGAGTTGACTACTCTCTTGCAGTGCGATCGCATAGAGAAGAAAAAGTCTTACACGAAAATACAACCTTCTCATGTTGTTGTGGGGTGGGGCAAAAAAGCCAACACAGAAAAAGCTGTAAAACTTGCAGAAAAGCATCAGGTACCCTACTGGCACCTTGAAGACGGCTTTATCAGCTATCTGGGCCACCCTGCCCTGGGTGACAAACGCTTTGCTCTGATCGTTGATAAACAGGGCATTTATTACGACGCTAACTGCCCTTCTGATATTGAAGCGCTTCTCAATCGTCCCGACTGGTTCAACGCAGAATTACGAGAGCGGTCTTCAAACCTTCTGGCTCAGATTACTGACAACAAAATCACTAAATATAATCATGAGCCTATAGACGGCTGGAAGCCTGAAGCTGAAGGGCTGAAACGTGTTCTTGTGGTTGATCAGACTTACGGAGACTGTTCCGTCAAGTTTGGAGTAGCGGATGACTCCAGCTTTGAGAAAATGCTGGATGCGGCGCTTGCGGAGAATCCGGATTCTGAAATCTGGATAAAAGTTCATCCTGATGTTGTTCTGGGTACCAAAAAGGGTTATCTCGGCAGCCATCTTCCTGATAATCCCAGAATACATATTCTTGCGGACAAGGTTAATGCTCAGTCTCTTTTCCCCTACTTTGAAAAAGTCTACGTCGTTACCTCTCAATTAGGATTCGAAGCACTCTGGCACAAGAAAAATGTCGTTTGTTTTGGTGTCCCTTTTTACAGTGGCTGGGGGTTAACCGATGACCGGGTTCCCTGCCCTCGTCGGAAACAAACGCATACTATTGAAAGCCTCTTTGCTGCAGCCTGCCTGAAGTACACTCGTTATATTGATCCGGAAACTTTTGAACGGTGTGAGCTGGAAAATATTCTTGAGCTTATCGTCCTGCAGAGAACTTCACGGAGCCAGCCCGTCAACACACTCTATGCGGTGGGCTTCAGCTTATGGAAAAGAGCCTTTTTAAAGCATTTTACTGAAGCGATTTCAGAAAAGGTTTTGTTTGTAAAATCGGTTCAGCAAGCTGAAGCGAAGACGAAACCTGATGATGGCATTTTAGTTTGGGGAGCCAAACATCATGATTATAAACCGCCATCGAATATTAAGCTTTTCAGAGCTGAAGACGCCTTCATTCGTTCAGTAGGTCTGGGGGCTGACCTGCGCAGACCCAGCTCTTTGATTCTGGATCAGACGGGCATCTATTTTGATGCTTCACGACCCTCTGATCTCGAAACTGCAATCAACACCATTGAGCTCAATGATCAGCAACTCCTGCGGGCAAAAGCTTTACGTAAGACCCTGAAAGAACAACGAATCAGCAAATATAATCTGCAAGGCTCGCAGCAATGCCTGTTTGAGTCAGTCAGAATGGATCAGCGAAAGATACTGATTACAGGTCAGGTGGACAGCGATGCTTCTATCCAATGGGGCAGCCCTGAAATCTCATCCAATCTTGAGTTGATTAAGGCGGTCAGAACCCACGCGCCTGATGCTTTTATTGTTTACAAGCCCCATCCGGATGTTCTTTTAGCAGGGAGGGAGGGTCATATTCCCGAGAGTCTGGCCCTGGACTGGGTCGATCATGTTGTACTGGATGGTGATATTTTTGATTGTATTGAGCAATGTGATGAACTGCACGTCATGACCTCTCTGGCAGGTTTTGAAGCCCTGACACTTGGAAAAACAGTCCATTGCTGGGGCCAGCCTTTTTATGCAGGATGGGGAGTAACCGTTGATCACTTGATCTGCAAAAGACGCCATCGCAAAAGAACTTTAGACGAACTGATCTATTTTGCTCACTGTCATTACCCCATGTATATCAACTGGCAAACCCAGAGGTATACGACACCAGAGAGGGTTATTGCTTCGATCGAACGAGAACGTTGTTCAACAGCTGAAAATCGTCACTTTATGATCCAATGGTTAAGCAGAAAACGACGAAAGCTGGGCTATTTGATAGAAGCTTTGTTTAGTTAGATATTTCTTATGGTCTCAGTGGGAAACGAGGGGTCGGAAGCATCAGCTAACAAATTGGTACTCATGATTTCCTCCTGAAGGGGAACGTCACAGCCAGAAAACTCAACTTAACCACCTGTCCAGTGTATGGGATCCACTATACCTTGAGGAGTGTTATGCTAATGACACAACCATCTCTCAAAGAGAAGATATGCACGCCAGTTTAGATGCTTCTTATATTGAAGAGTCACTTAGAGCAGCATTTGGAGAAACTCTGCAGGGTATCGTTTTGTATGGCAGTCAGGCGACTGGGCATGCCACAGCCGGAAGCGATATAGACTTAGCGGTCTTAATCTCTGGGCAAACCTCTCAACAGCTTTTGTGGGATAAAGCACAGGAGCTTGCTTGCCACTTTAGTAAAGATGTTGATTTAATTGACTTGAAAGACGCGACTACAGTGCTCCAGAAAGAAGTCTTTCAAAATGGCGTTTGGCTAGCAGCCTGTCGGACTTAAGGCTGTCCTACTGCGGTTGCAATAAATTGGTCTAAAAATTCCTGCTTCTTCGTCAAATAGCTCGCTATTCTCCTCAGAAACAGAAATTTTTATCCTCAATTTCTTGCAATCCTCGCTACGGACGCTTAAGTCCGACAGGCTGCTAGTCAGGATAGATGAAATGGCATGACCTGTTCGAAACCCATGTTGTTTCTAAATATCAGCAGCTTCAGGAAGAACGCCGCGAGATTATTAATGATTTATTGAGCAGGCTTAAAAATGGATGATGTGATTCTGAATAAATACAGCATTATTCAGCGCTGCCTCGGCCGTATCGAAGAAGAGTACGTCGGACACGAAGATGAACTGACGACGAATTTCACCCGTCAGGACTCCATTATTTTAAATATCCAGCGGGCATCACAGGCCGCAACAGACCTGGCAAACCGGGTAATTCGCTTGAAGCAGCTGGGTATCCCTCAGGGAAGTCGGGACTCGTTTTCCCTATTGTCAGATCATGGTTATGTGTCTGTCAAACTGGCAGATAGCATGATGAAGATGATCGGATTCAGGAATATTGCTTTTCATGAGTACCAGAAACTAAATATTGATATTCTCAAAGCCGTTATTGTGAAGCATGTGCAAGAGATCAAGCTCTTTGCTGAAGAAACGATGAAGAATATTCAGTGACAACTACAGCTTGCAATTTCACCTCTTCGCCCTCTTCCGACGTTGGCGGTGATTTCAGAAAATTTTCTACTCATCTGGAAAGGCTCTTTTGTTGAACGACTGCATAAACTTCAGCTTGTTTAGCCATCTGAGGATCAACGGTTGAGGTGAGTTTAATCACCAAAACGTCCTATACGTATAGTCTTTCCAAATCAGAACGTAGTATTGTTTGAGGCAATCATATTAAACCTCCAAGCCAGCTCGCTTCAACAGCGATTTAATCACATTGTATTATATTTTTAGACTGCCTTATGCTAGGATCTGCACAATACACAACCGTTTATAAACGACTCGGGTCATACAAAAGGGCCGGGGTTAGCATATGACTGAATCTGCCGTACTTTTTCTTCAGGGCCCACTTGGACCGTTTTTCAAGCGGTTGGCACGTACCTTTTCCAGAGCGGGTTACACCACCCACAAAATCAACTTTAATGGCGGTGACCGGCTTTTTTCATGGGCTAATGTTCAGACCCATTACAATGGCAAGCCCGCTGATTGGGCTGATTTTCTTGAACGGTACCTCACTGAACATCGTATTGAAGCCGTCTTTCTCCTTGGCGATTGCCGTTATTATCACAGAACTGCAAAACCCGTCTGTGATGCGTTGGGGGTCCAATTTTGTGTCTTCGAAGAAGGTTACCTAAGACCTGATACCATCACACTGGAGTCGGGAGGTGTTAACGCATTGAGTCAGATGGATCTCAGCCATGAGAGCCTGGAAAAAGCAATGCTATGCTCTGCTAAATCCATCCAGACAATCGGCGGTACCATGAGGCAAAGGACTGGCTACGCTGCTCTTTATTATTGGGCCAGTTTTTTCTCAAAGGGTGAATTTTCTCAGTACAGGCATCACAGGGCGACTCATCCGGTCAAAGAAGGCTTTTACTGGTTGAGAGGTTTTGTCAGAAAGTGGCTTTTTAAAAGTTACGACAGGCAAATGCAATTTCGTCTGGACAATGAGTTTGATCAGAGATTCTATCTGGTCCCGTTGCAAGTCCACGACGACTCCCAAATGATTTTCCACTCACCTTATGAGTCGGTCAAAGCTTTTATTCAGGAAGTCATGGTCTCTTTCTGGAAGCATGCAGATTCAAATAAGGTCCTGTGCTTTAAACACCACCCAATGGATCGGGGCTACACAGAATATGGACAGTTTATTGAAGACTTGGCAACCAATCTGGGCATTCAGGACAGAGTGCTCTACTGCCACGACATCCCATTACCCGATTTATATCGACATACCTGTGGCGTAGTGACCGTTAACAGTTCAGTTGGAATCTCTGCCCTTCTGCATCATCTGCCTACCAAGGTCATGGGGCGAGCCTTATATGATATCGAGGGTATTACCCATCAGGGATCACTGGAGTCATTCTGGAAAAATCCCGAGCCTGTTGACCGTCATCTATTCAAACAACTTCATTCCTGCCTTTTTCAGAAAACCCAAATCAATGGTAGCTTTTTCAAATACTTAACGCTCACCTGTAATAACAGTCTGAGCTTTTACGAAAAACGTCTTAAACCCACTTCAACATTTCGACCATCAGAGCAAGACCCCTGCCTGATTCCTGAACAAGCCGAATCCCTGCGATCCTCATACAGCGGCGCTGCATAGGTCTGCACTGCCCACCCGACCCGTGCAGCCATGTTAATTTAATGGCTCTCCTACTGTTTGTATACACCTCTGCCTGACGTCCTCTTCTACCTAATATCGGTAGGAGGTTCCTGTTAGTCACTTGAAATGCCAAGCAAGTTGAGAACAGTTTTGGAAGAGCTACTCTTTACAACAAACAAGTTACTACAGACAAGTCTGCGTAACCAATGCGCAGAGGATTTTAGCCCTACTCTCTCATCTCAGCCCCCCCGCAATAAGCCATCAAAAATTTTCCATAAAGTTTCAATCTCGCCGGCCGATAGCTAATGCGTGGAAACCACAAGGATGATATTTTTCGGGGGAAGTATGATGAAGAGAGCTATTGCCAGCCTCTGCTTATCAGCTACGCTGCTGATCCAGACACAGAGTGCTCACGCAGAAGATTTTGTTCCAGATAGTATCAACGTTAGCTACGGCCAGTACCTTGATCTTGTTTCGAGTCGTTCAGCAGATTTCACCAATCTGCGTCTGGGCATCACCTGGGACTGGAAGAAGGGCTTTTATCAGTCTGATAACATGGTGCTCAGCAGCTATTTTGAACTGGCTGCCAGTTCATGGAAAAGTAATCTCACAGCCAGCGACAACCCTAGCCCTGATGGCAAAGACAAAGTCACAGCTATCAGTTTTTCACCGGTATTAAGAATGGCATTTCTGCCCAAGGCCAGTGTCCGTCCGTTTATAGATCTTGGGGTGGGAGCTGCCTACCTGTCTGAACAGGACCTGGAGAAAGAGAAGAAATCACCCATCAATATGGGCGGTCACTCGCAATTCGAGATCCGGGTCATGGCAGGTATTGAATTTGGTTCCAAGCAGCAATTTGAACTCAGCTATGGCTGGTTTCATTACTCTAACGCCGGTCTGCACAGCATGAATGAATCCATTGACTTTCATTTGGCGACATTCGGCTATAAGTGGTAATCAGTGAGTCGCCGATATTCTGGTCTAGCAGCCTGTCGGACTTAAGCGTCCGTAGCGAGGATTGCAAGAAATTGAGGATAAAAATTTCTGCTTCTGAGGAGAATAGCGAGCTATTTGACGAAGAAGCAGGAATTTTTAGACCAATTTATTGCAACCGCAGTAGGACAGCCTTAAGTCCGACAGGCTGCTAGAATGGATACATCGTAGCATTATGGTGTATCCCGATGGCTTCTGGTTTATCGACGATTCTTGGTTTTTTTGCTGCCTGGGTGCCTCTCGAATCCCCATGGGTAGAGATTGCTGTAGACACCCCGGAGGATTTCAATCCTCAATGCCACTACCAGGTGGAGTTCGATCGAGCTTGGTTCTTCGCAGCCGCCGTCAATAAGGATGCTCTTTTGCTGACCCCTTACGGCAGCCTGGAAAATGCTGAGGCTTATATACTCAAAATTTCTGCCGCTCAGAAAAGCACTCTGATCGTAGAGGGTAGCGGCAGCACGAGCGAACAGCCTCTTGGCTTTGAAGCCATTCGCAGATGGTGCCCCCCTGCTCCTGAGAAAATAGACCTGAACAGTAATAGCGGCTTTAATCCTGACTGCTTCCACTGGATCAATGAAGAACAGGCTTTTTATAATTACCTGCCCACCCGCTATAACAGAACCCACCTTGAACTGATCCCCAAAGACTTTGGCAGTCTGAAGACGGTTCTGAGCGCCCAGATCCAGTCAGACAGAAAAAATACAACTCTTGTTCAGAAAGCCGATGGGCGAGCCATTCAAGTACCAACCCAGACAATACTGAGACAGTGTCAGAATATTGAATGGAGAGATTTTCCTGACTCGGATTCCACTAAAAAAGTGATTGAGGAGGCCAAAGACGGAAAGCTTCAGGCCAGCAGCTTCAGCAGAAATTGTTTTTATCGGGTACAACTCGACAGTGATCCAAGCTGGCAAGCCGCTTTCGGAACAGATAATGGCGGCTTCACCCTTTTTATCAATACCTACTTCCCGGGCTCTGTGGCGGGCACACAGAAAACCATTGATTGGATGTCTACGGATCGATATACCCGAACACGAATTGGAGAAGGGAAAACCGGAGGCCTTGTGAAACGTATTCAGTACTTTTGTCCTAAATAATCTAAACCGCGCCAAGTCAAAGTGATTGATTTTACTGGATAGGGTTTTAATAAATTGCCCGGTAAACAGAACAGGACACGACATGCCTCATAAAATCAGTCATTCTCTGGTTACCCCTGAAGCTTATCTGGCCCACGAAAGGGCATCAATCACTTCTCGCCATGAATATATTGATGGATATATAGTGGCTATGGCAGGCGGAACTATTCAGCACGGTAAGATGATCGCTAATTTAACCCGCATTTTAGGTAATCATTTGGTGGGAAAACCATGCGATGTGTTTGCAGCTGATGTCAACTTAAAAGTTGAATCTGCTTTTGTTAAATCCTTCAGATATCCTGATGTCATGGTCTCATGTGAGCGAAAGCGGCGCTTCGAAGATATGTGCGAATCCGCTACGGTTCTGATTGAAGTACTTTCCGAGAGCACAGAGCTAACCGATCGTGTTTATAAGTCAGCGGAGTACGGGCATATCTTAAAGGCGACTCAAGGTGAGTACCTGGTTGTTGACCCTAACCATCCTGTCGTAGAAAAAAGAATGTGGCAAGATGGACGCTTCAAGGTCGTAGCCACCTATAACGAAACTGATAGCATCTTGCTGGAGAGTCTGGAGCTGACAATACCAATGACTGATCTATACCAACACTAGTGTGCCCCTCTCAACACCTTGTCTTCAGGAATGCTCCTGTATTTCAGAGCTCCAGTTTTCGTCGGCCTGCCAATGCGTGGGCCAAAGTACCACCATCAACATATTCCAGTTCACCTCCCAGCGGCACACCATGTGCTATCCGAGTGGCTTCTACTCCCATACTCTTGAGTTCTTCCGCAATGAAGTGTGCGGTTGCTTCACCCTCAACCGTTGGGTTAGTAGCAAGAATCACTTCTTTAACCTGAAAATCAGCCACTCGCTCCAGCAGGTCGGTAACCCCGATTTCTTCAGGACCAATCCCATCGATGGGTGAGAGATGTCCCATAAGCACAAAATAGCGTCCGGAATAACCGCCAGCCTGTTCCAGGGCCATAACATCAGAAGGGTTTTCTACCACACAAAGTGTTGATTTCTCGCGGCCCGGGTGACTGCAAATATCACACAATTCACTCTCGCACAGTGTTCTGCAAGCCTTGCAACGTCCGACCCCTTCTGTCGCTTCGGTCAGGGCTTTAGCCAGCCGAAGCGCACCTTCCCGATCTTTTTCCAGCAGATGCAACGCCATTCTCTGGGAAGATCTGGGCCCCACCCCGGGCAAACAACGCAGGGATTCCATCAATTCCCTGATCAGAGGACTGAACATAAATGCACTCAAACTCCGGTGAGGGCCCAGTCGCTACGAGTGGGTCCTGCTATCAGATGATTGTCCAAATATGCTTTGGACGAATAACCCTGTGACACTTAGCAAGTGACGCTTAGAAAGGCATCTTGAAGCCGGGAGGCAGACCCATACCAGCGGTCAGGTCACTCATTTTATCCTTACTGTTTTCTTCCACCTTGCGAACTGCATCATTCACAGCAGCCGCCAGCAGATCTTCCAACATTTCTTTGTCTTCTTGCATCAGACTGGGGTCGATTTGCACATCCTTGACATCATGACGACCGTTCATAATCACTTTTACCAAGCCAGCACCAGATTCACCAATGACTTCAGCGTTGGCAAGCTCTTCCTGGATACGCTGCATGTCTTCCTGCATTTTCTGGGCCTGTTTCATCAGGTTACCCATGCCGCCCTTAAACATAAAAACTCCTTTACGGTAACGTTTAGCTCATCGAATGATCACTGAAAGCGATGAACTAAAGACAAATATGATCACCGGATGATTGAAATAACCGGCTACTCATCACTTGATAACATTGCCAACTGGCTGAATGCTGTCTTCGATGACGACAGCGGAAAATTCATTAATCAGGCTCTGTACATGCTGATCATTTAAAATGCTGGCGCGTGCAGCAGCCATTCGTTCAGCCATTTTACGCTCACGCCAGGCAGCAGGGGTTTCTGCCTGAACCTGACCAATCTCTACCTGAACCCTGAGCGGCTGGTCAAAATAGTCGCTCAACGCCTTCTCAACCCTCTGCCGGTGTGTGTCGTTGTACAAAGTGCTTCTGCCACTGTCCAGTCGCAAATCAACCCTGCCTGCCGAATGACCGACATACTCACAATGAGAGGCAATCGTTCGGGTCACTCCACCCAGAGGAAGGCTTCTGAAAACAGGCACCCAGGACTGAACATTCAGATCAGCAAAAGAAATTCTCTCTTCAGGAGCCAGCCCCTGAACAGGTTCTTCTTCAACCATTGCCGATTCAGGCGCTGGCTGAATAACTTCCTGTCGTGATGCCAGCTCCGAGGCATAAACTTCATAAGTGGATACTGAAGGCGGAATATCGTCCTCCTCTGTCTCCTGCTCCTGGCAGACTTCAACCGCTGGCAGGATCTCTGTTACAGGAGTTTGATCAGATTCGTGTACCTGGGCTGGCTCTACATCCGGTAACGATGAAGGAGCAAAATCATCCGGTAATGGATTTTCTGTAGCAGCAGACGAGGACTGCTCAGCTTCGGTCTGAGAAGGAGGTTCTTCAGCCACAGGCGGTGGCAAAGGATGTTCAGGCTCTCTTACTTCAGTCACCCATTGCTGCTGGTGCCTGGCCTGTAGGGCACCAGCAGGCTCAGGTTCCGGATCAGGAGAAGCTGCCACCGGCTCTGAAGCTTCTGCTGATGGTGCAGCCACTTCTCGCTGGGCATTCCGGGACACCTGAACGGCAACAGGTTCAGGTCTGAATGCCAACATCCTCAGCAGAGCCATTTCAAAGCCACCCCGTGGATCCGGCGCCAGTGGCAGGTCTCTTTTCCCTACCAGACCGACTTGATAATAGAGCTGAACATCTTCAGCCCGCATATTACCCGCCAGTTCCAGAACCTGCTCACGATCGCCCTGACTGTTGTCAACTGCCTCGGGCACGGCCTGGGCAATGGCAATCCGGTGCAGCATGGAAAGCATATCATCCAGTACCGCCACATAATCCGGCGCATGTTCAGCAAGGTTGGCAATAGCGGCTAACACTTCCGGAGCCCCTCCCGACGAAAGAGCTCTTACCATCTTCATGACCTGCCCCTGATCAATGGTACCAAGCATGGCACTGACTTCCTGCTCGGTTACCTGACCATTACCAAATGCGATAGCCTGGTCGGTCAGGCTCAGAGAGTCCCTCATACTGCCATCGGCTGCCCTGGCCAGCTGCCAGAGTGCAGGACCTTCGAAAGGAATAGATTCCTGGCCAAGAATATTTTCCAGATGACCAACAATCCTTTCCGGCGTCATATTTTTCAGCCCAAACTGTAAACATCTTGACAGAATGGTCACTGGCAGCTTCTGAGAATCCGTGGTAGCCAGAAGAAACTTTACGTGGGGAGGTGGCTCTTCCAGGGTTTTTAGCAGTGCATTGAAACTGTGCACCGAGAGCATGTGCACTTCGTCAATCAGATAAACCTTATAACGCCCTCTGGTAGGAGCGTACTGAACATTATCAAGCAGTTCCCGGGTATCTTCCACCTTGGTTCTGGAAGCTGCATCCACCTCAATAAGATCAACAAAACGACCTTCATCAATTTCGCAGCAGGCAGCGCACTGTCCACAGGGAGTGGAGCTGACCCCTGTTTCACAGTTAAGGCATTTGGCAAGAATCCGGGCAATGGTTGTCTTGCCCACCCCGCGTGTGCCTGTGAACAGATAAGCATGATGCAGCCGATCCTGGTCCAACGCATTGACCAGAGCCTGCAATACGTGTGTCTGGCCCACCAGCTCTTTGAAAGAACGGGGTCGCCATTTGCGCGCTAGAACCTGATAGCTCATTGAAAAGCTTGAATACCGGTGACAGAAACTGAAGACTCTATGCTAACCAAGAAAACGAAAGAATGCACGGTTCACAAGGGTCATATAAGGGTATTTGGCAGACAGGGCAAGACAGATGGAGGCAAACCCTGCCAGCCACACCCCGGCACATGATGTCACTGCTACCGTTGCTCCCTTCCGGGCCTGGCGGGGTTCACAGCTCATCATTGCGAGGGGACCGACAGGGCCCACCAAAAAACAGACAACTCGTCTGGATGCAGCGCATTCTCCACAAAACACCTTGCCCCGTCAACCACTTATAAAGCCCCTCTTGCGCTGGAGCCATAATTGACAGATCTACATAAGATTCAAAACCAGCTGGTCATGGCCGTGTCCTGCTGGTAGATATCTTCCCTGAATCGGACTCTGCCCGACTCATCGGGCCAGGCTGTAAAGTAAACAAAATAAACGGGCACTGGCTGCAAAAGCCTCCTGGTGTAGGTCAGCGCGTCAGGAGTAGTTTTATGCACCCATATCATGGATTGCTCATGAAAGATGGTTTGAATCAAATCGGCAATCCCTTCAACCCGGGCACAGCCTGAACTGAAAGCCCTTCTATTTTCTTTAAACAAATCAGACTTATCCGTATCGTGAAGATAGACACCATACTGATTCGGTAGATCCAGCTTAAACCGCCCTAATCGGTTTATCTCGCCGGGTTGCTGCTCCAGTCGGTAACGAAATGTTTTGGGCGTCAGTAATAGCCAGTTCACTCGATCAATAGCAATAGCAGGCGCAAGGTCGTCCCAGCTTTCATAAACGACAAAACCTTCACGTTTTAAAAATCCCGGCTCTTTCATTTCAGCCCTTAAGATTGAATGAGCGGCAATCGAATGTGGAACTTTCCAGACAGGATTGAATGTCACACTTTCAACCTGATCATTGAAAACGGGTGTCTGTTTATGACGCATACCAACGATCGCCTTATAAGTCTTCTGATGGGTTTTATTCTTGATCCAGGCAACATTGAATCCGGCAATGTCCACACGAATATGGGGGTATGGCAGTGTCGGTGGTAACCAGCGAAGCCGTTCGAGATTAGCCTTAAGCGTTCTGATTCTCTTGTGCGTTATAGCTAACAATGCCTGACGCGTCATAACCCCCAACCTGCCATCCGGCATCAGATTAAACTGAAGCTGTACTCGCGTCAGGACATCCTTGTGTATTTGTGTGTATACACTGCCTTCTAAATTCTCAACAAGGTCCAGATCCATGAGCCACTGATTCAGGCGGGTAACAGCAGGGTGCTGATCGTCTTTGAAGAAAATCAAATCATCCGGAAACTCCCGGACAGCCATCAGGCTCCAGTCCCTGAGTTTTTTCAGACTGTTCACCAAAGCAGGATATTGAGGGAGATCAGGCTCAAGACGCTTCAGATCATTGATCGAATAGTGTTGCGAGTAATCTTTCTCTTTGCGTGGCTGATCCTCTATCCGCCAGCCTGGCTGAAACAACCTTTTGTCAAGACGCCCTCTATCGACATACAAGGCATATCGACGAACCATTTTCTGAAGGACTTCGGAAGAAGGGTAGGCAACGAGGCGCCGCCAGTCCTGATCTTCCACAGGAATCCCCTGATCAGGCAAACCGGCGATCCAGTTTATATAAGCAGTGTTATCGGCCTTGGCGTAGAGCGTGAAGCCAATCAGCATGACAATCCATCTATGCATGACATCCTCATCTGCAACTGTACTTTGGGGACAGTGTCTCCGGGAGCAATGTCTCGTGAAACAAAGTCAGGTGACCATATAAATACTAAAGGGCGCCATAAACCATCAGGCAAAGAGGAAGCATGGCCGGCCGACAGAGAGCAGATTGCATCAATGGATGGTTGCCTCTGAAACCCAGAGTGACAAAAATCTGTCAAATCCCTGAAACAATGACACTCCCGGCTGGGATTTACATCGGCACGATGTGTAACCCGCGATCCCAATCGTAACGTAGCACTGAGAAAAACAACTCAAAAAAGCCGATTGCGCAACCACCCCCTGCCGAGTCAAAACGCATCAAGATAGGTATATTTACGCATTCCGATACACTTGGCACGTATCATGCTGATTATCTTCCCACAACGACCAGCTGATCCTGAGAAGGAATATCAGGACAGAAGGTGAGTGGGATTATTATTTTAACGACGAAAATATGTTTTGCTCCGACACATTACTTTCAGCAAAACAATTACCTTTTAACCATGGCGATTTGGAACAAGAATGA
Organism: Endozoicomonas sp. ISHI1; assembly: GCF_024606225.1. Taxonomy (GTDB): domain Bacteria; phylum Pseudomonadota; class Gammaproteobacteria; order Pseudomonadales; family Endozoicomonadaceae; genus Endozoicomonas_A. The sequence continues at coordinate 19,182 of NZ_JAGRPU010000051.1, forward strand.
GTAAACCTGCACAAAGTCACATGGAAGCTTACCTGAAATACCTCAGAGCCAATGTGCAACTGAAAGAAAGTAATAAAGAGGGCAACAACGTCAAGGCAGAAGACACTGTTACAGCAAAAGAGTCTGCACAGATTGAAGCCGAGTATCTGAGAAGCATTTATAAAGTTCTGCCAAGAGAAGAAGCTTTGCAAATGACACTCAGACAGGCGAAAACGCACACATCGATCAGACCCTGATGCAAACGGTGATGTCTTAAACAGAGCTAAACGACCATATCTGCATATAGCAGTATGAATAAAAGTCCTGACCCCCTCCTCTTCAGTTAGGACCAGCCTGTAAATTCTTCATTGACTGCAAAAGCAACCTGCTGTTAACTCCTCTCTCAAGATTGTCTATGGAATTCCGCATGAACACATCGGCTTCTAATGAAAAAAATGTTCTCGGGGGACCTCTTCAACCCTGCTGCTTTGATCCTCTAACCGGAATCTACCGGGATGGTTTCTGCCATACCGACAGGAATGATATTGGACAGCACGTTGTCTGCGCCAGAGTCACTGGAGATTTCCTGAAATTTTCTCTTGAACAGGGCAACGACCTGATTACGCCCAATCAGGCTCACAATTTTCCCGGACTTAAGGAGGGTGATCAATGGTGCCTGTGTGCACAAAGATGGAAACAAGCCTATGAAGCCGGAGTCGCTCCTCCGGTCTATCTGAGATCCACTCACGAAAAGGCTCTTGAGATGATCAGCTTTGGAGCATTGAAATCCAAAGCTCTTGATATTCATTAATAAACGAGACATAAGTTCGGATTCAAAATATATCAATAGACGTCCACAATGCAGTACAATTGTCCAGAACAAACATCTCAAGTAATCAGTCATGAGCACAATATGCACAATGCAGAAAGAGAAGATCTGACTATTTCAAAGGCAGATACTCAATGCAGTAACCTTTCTTCTTCTGATCAACAGTCTTCAGCTAACAATAGAGATGAAATATCCAGTTCTGAAGCACTTCGCCTGATCAGAGAACGCTGGCCTGATGCCTTTCGAGTGGCTTCCCCCCGCCCACTTAAAATCGGCATCCATAATGAGATGAAACAAACCGGTGAATTTCCGGTCAGCACCATCAGAAAAGCTCTGAAACTGTTTACTCAGCAGGACCGCTATCTATCATCGATTAAGGAAGGCAGAAACCGGGTCGACCTGAATGGTAAACCTGCTGGCAAAGTCAGACTGAAGGAAGCTGTCAACGCCGAAATTCTTCTGTATCAGAGACAGCTGACCCGTCAGAAAAAAAATGAACGAGTCTTTGTCGGACAACTCAAACTGGTAGCCGGGCAACTCGCTCAAAGCGACACTGCAGCTACCCAAGATTCTACGACGCAGGAATAATATTATGGCGAGTGCCTGTGCCAGACATATCCTGATTAAAACACGGGAAGAAGCAGAAAAGCTCAAAAAACAGCTGGACAAGGGAGCTGACTTTGGCCAACTGGCCAAAAAGCACTCTCAGTGCCCCTCTGGTAAGAAAGGAGGAGACCTTGGCGAATTTCGTCAGGGACAGATGGTGAAAGCCTTTGATCAGGTAGTGTTCCGAAAAGAAGTTCTGGAAGTTCACGGTCCGGTCAAAACACAATTCGGCTTCCACCTCATACAAACACTGTATCGCAACGACTGATGCTCAGATTGCAACCCGGCTCAGCCGGGTTCAGTTTCTACTTAATCGTAGCGCCACTCAGGTGACCGTTTCTCCAGAAAAGCCTTTACGCCTTCATTCTGGTTCTGACCCTTAAACAACGTCAGGAATAAATCACGCTCGACAGCATATCTATTTTTTGACGAAAGCCGATTCATTTGAATCAGCTTTTTACACGCAACAACTGAGTCAGGGCTTTGTTGACTGACTTTTGCAGCAAGCTCCCTGGCCATTGAAAAAGCCTGTCCTTGCTCCACGACTTCTTCCACCAGGCCGATCTGAAAGGCTTTTTCTGCGTCCACCTTCTCACCCAGTAATATCATTCGCTTGCTCCATGCTTCGCCAACCAGCCACATTAAATTCTGAGTACCACCCGCACAGGGCAACAGACCCACTGCTGCTTCGGGCAGACCCAACAAGGCCTGTTTTTCAGCCACTCTCAGGTCGCAGGCCAACGCCACTTCAAGACCACCACCCAGGGCAAACCCATTAACTGCGGCAATAGAGATACCCTTGAATTCTGTCAGTGTTTCAAAAGCCTGGCCAAATGCTTCAGCCACAGGCCTGGCCTGTTCAGACGAAACATCAGCAAACAGTTTAAGGTCGGCTCCGGCACTGAAAAACCTTTCCTCTTCAGAGAAAATAATCAGGGCAGTTACCCGCGGATTTTCATTCAATTCATGAACCATCTGCTCAAGCAGATTCAGACTTTCCAGTGTCCATGTGTTCGCCGGTGGATTATTCAGCTGGATGGTGGCGATATGGCCTTCCAGCGAAAGCTTTATACAATCAGACATTATTCACTCCAGTCCTGCACATTCATCAGCCAGAATCCGTCGGGCAATGATCAGTCTCATGATCTCATTGGTGCCTTCCAGAATCTGGTGTACCCGAGTGTCTCTGACGTGGCGTTCAAGAGGGTACTCATTGATGTACCCGTAACCGCCGTGAAGTTGCAGCGCTTCATCACAGATTTTAAAACCAGCATCTGTAGCATAACGTTTTGCCATGGCACAATAAGCGGTGGCTTCAGGGTCTTTTTGATCCAGCTTGAAGGCAGCAAGCCTGACCATCTGCCTGGCTGCCGTTAACTCTGTGGTCATATCAGCCAGTCGAAACTGCAGAGCCTGGAAATCAGCCAGCGCTTTACCAAACTGCTTACGGTCCTTAAGGTATTCTCTGGCAGTGTTCAACGCCTGCTGAGCGGTACCGACAGAGCATGTCGCTATGTTGATTCGACCACCATCAAGACCTTTCATAGCAAGAGTAAAGCCTTCTCCCTCCTTACCCAGAAGGGAGCTGACAGGAATCCTGACGTTTTCAAAGCTCACCAGCCGGGTGGGCTGACTTTTCCAGCCCATTTTCTTTTCATTACGACCATAGGTGATACCATCACTGCTGGCGGGAACAGCAAAAGCAGAGATACCTTTTGGGCCTTCCCGCCCCGTGCGGGCCATGACCAATAGAAGGTCAGTACTGCCCGCACCTGAAATAAACATTTTCGAACCGGAAAGGACGTACTCATCTCCTTCCCTGAATGCACGGGTCTTAAGAGAAGCTGCATCACTCCCTGAGCCGGGTTCTGTCAGACAATAAGAAGCCAGTTTTTCACCTGTCACCAGGGCCTCACCCCACTCGGACAGCACCTCATCGCTGGCAGCCAGACCCACCATCCAGACGACCATGTTATGGATAGTCATATAAGCGGTGGTTGAAGTACACCCCATGGAAAGCTGTTCGAATACCAGGCTTGCGTCCAGCCGCGATAAACCCATCCCTCCCATTGATTCAGGTGCGTACAGGGATAAGAAACCCAGCTTGCCCGCCCTTTTCAGAGTTTCAATGGGAAAGACACTGTCTCTATCCCAGTCAGCCGCATTAGGTAGAAGCTCTTGCCTGGAAAACTGGGCGGCAAGATCACGAAAAGCGATTTGATCTTCTGTGAGATTAAAGTTCATTAACGGCCTCTTATTGTTTGTAAAAGCAGGAGCCTGCAAGGCTTGAAAAAACCATTACAAACCCCTTTTGCTTGTGGCGATTAATAAACGACCAAGTCGTCAAATATTCCAGAGCCTGGGATAATTAAACAAGCTCCACTGCAATAGCAGTGGCTTCACCACCACCAATACAAAGGGAAGCAACACCTTTTCTACCGCCTTTTCTTTTCAGGGCATTAAGAAGCGTCACAATAATTCGGGCGCCACTGGCTCCCAATGGATGACCCAGCACACAGGCGCCACCGAACACGTTGACCTTGCTGTGATCCAGATCCAGCTCCTGCATACATGCCATTGTCACAACCGCAAACGCTTCATTGATTTCAAACAAGTCTACGTCTTCTACCTGCCAGTCGACCTTTTCCAGCAATTTACTGATGGCCGCAATGGGGGCAATGGTAAATTCTGCTGGTAACTGAGCATGGCTCTGATAGCCTTTGATGCGTGCAATGGGGGTCAGACCTCTGGCCATTGCATCCTCCTCACGCATCAACACAAGAGCTGCCGCACCATCAGAAATAGAGCTGGAGTTAGCCGCTGTGACCGACCCGTTTTTATCAAACACGGGTCTCAGCTGCCGGATCTTTTCAGGGCGAGCCTTACCAGGCTGTTCATCCACCGTAATTTCACCATTGCGGCGTGTTTCCACTGGAGCAATTTCATCTGCAAATGCCCCTTCTTCAATGGCAGCCAGAGCTCTTCTCAGAGACTCCAGTGCGTAGTCATCCATTGATTCTCTGGATACTTCAAAACGTTTTGCGGTCTGTTCAGCAAAAACGCCCATAGCGTGACCGTCATAGGCATCTTCCAGTCCATCAGTAAACATATGATCTTTAATCTCACCATGCCCTAATCTCAAACCCGAGCGGGCTTTGCCCAGCAAGTAGGGCGCATTGGTCATACTCTCCATACCGCCTGCAACCACTGCATCAGCCTCGCCCAATTGTAACTGAGCCGCACCCATCATGACGGTTTTCATGCCAGAGCCGCATACTTTATTGACCGTTGTCGTGCAAGTAGAGTCCGGAAGCCCTGCCCCTCTGGCAGCCTGTCTGGCAGGGGACTGACGACAGCCCGCAGGTAGCACGCAGCCCATCAGAACTTCAGAGATATCGGAGGCAGAAAGACCACTTTTCTCAACGGCAGAACGTATAGCAGCAGCTCCCAGCTGTGGAGCTGCAACCTCTGAAAGACTCCCCTGGAAGCCGCCCATGGGAGTGCGTGAAGCTGAAACGATGACAATACTTACTTGATCAGACATGGTAATCTCTTGTTTTTGTTGACGCTCAAATACCGATTCGGCAAAAAGCTCTATTGTACAATTCATCTGCATTGAAACGATTACTGCAGAATAACGATACGATGATACAATACAGCCAGTATCTGACAGAACTGACCGACTCTCAAACATTCTACTGCAACAAAAGACAAAAAATACCATCCTGAAGATCTGACTCAGGATTATACTTCCATGTCAGGCACCTACGCCCCTGAACGGTCAGGGTACTTTAATTCAGAAATATGAATTCGGTTAAATGCAGCTATCATCTGCAGCATCAAAGCACCCCCACTGGAGGAAAAGACTTTCAACTTCGCGGATGGCCTCTTTGTCAGCTTTACTGATATGCCTCAAAACAGCATTGGCCATGACTGAAGCCAGATCACTTTTGAGCGACTCGCCCAGACCGGCTGGCAGGCGAACAATGACATCCCCAAAGAGAATTGTGCCACCCTGAGTCACCCGGATGACATATTCTCCCTGAGTCGATTCAGTCATGGTGAGAACGGCTTTTTCTATGGACTTGCTCATCACATTTCTCCTCTTGGCTGATCGACGGCACCTCTATCCATGCATCGGCTGAGAAGAGAAAAACATTGCCTGAATTCAAGTCATAAATTAACTATCGATATTGACAATTCATCTGAAGCCTTCAAACACTTGCCCAAAGCAAATCCGAAAGCCCCCCAATGTAGAAAGCACTATCTTTCAGTATTCAAACCCAAAATGCCTTCTTTGAACTTCTGGTTGGGCGGAGTTTCACCAATCCATACCTTTAGTATTGCGTTGAATAGTTTCTTGCCAGGTATAATCCCCTTCTCCTCTCCTGCGATAATGACTCTCGCTCCCTTGCCGGGAATATATTCAAAGGTTCCGGACTCTCCTTTCTTCAGAGTGCCATCAATCATACCCATAAACTGAGCAATACCTTTTTCCAGATCCTTTTGCTCTTCTTCGGAAGTATTGATCTGAATCGCTTCATAGAACGCATTGGCCATTCGTCTTGCGCTCATTTTCGATAACAGAATAGTGAAGCTCATTCTCTGATAACTCTCTTCAGAGAGTATGTGGTAAACGTCAGAGGAGGGGTTTTCAAGGTAGAGTGCACCAATGTATCCGTCTACCACCAAATACCATGTTCGTACTGCTGCACCCTGAAGTTGTAAAACAGTGCCGTCCGGCACCTTCACAACATCAGGAATCTCGACGCCCTTCATGGAAAGAGCGTGTGCTGATTGCCAGAGCGCCATCCCAAATACGACAATAAACAACTTTTTCATAAGTATCCTTTGGGTATTATTATTGTTGTTTGCCCCGCCATCTTACAGCAGCCGATACGTTATTCCCATTTTTGCAACCAACGTGATGATAAAAACTCAGAAGGATGATCCAGGCTGCTGAAGAAAGCTCAATTCTTCATCGGTACTTTCTCGTTCAAGAAGGCTATTGCGATGGGGAAAGCGTCCGAACCTGGCAATAATATCACGATGTTTGACCGCAAAATCCAGTGAACCTGCAAGGTATTGTTGGTAGCTGTCTCCAGCCCCGCCAACTATGCTTTCAAACAGCCTCACACATTGATCCTGATCCTCAAGCGATTCACTGTGCATGAAAGGCATGACAAAAAAAGTCTGTTGCAGCTCCGTCAGCCGATCCAGTTGCCCCAGCTCCACCCCCTCTTTGGAAATCGCCAGAGCAGTACGATCGTACTTAAATGATCCGGGATCACCCCGGAACATATTCCGGGGAAACTGATCCAGCACAATGATTGCTGCCAACCGCCCTTCAGCAGATTCCAGCCATTCGTCGCACCCTCCGGACTCTACTTTGTCTGGCAAGCCAGCAAATTGATTGCGAATACGCTGATCCTGAGCCTCACTTTTCTTCCACCAGCGGGACATTTGCACATCGCCAAGAGGCTCGCCTTCAAACCAAAAATCCAGAACTTGCTGAGAACTTTTCATATCATTGACTCCCATGATCTTGTCAGTTGAGTGGCATGCAGCTTGTACTCAACCATACTTAATGTCATCACCTATTGAAATCACTGGAGATGACTCCAGATAGTCATTATCCGCTAACTATTCATTCCGAGACGCAATCCGAAAAGACTATGACAGATCAGGACAATCAGGAACCCGAAGTTATTTCAGCTGATGAACAGGTAGAAGACAAGGGTACCGGTACCGGACTGGTGCTCCCTGAACACGCTCTACCTGACAAGCTGTACCTCATCCCTGTCTCAAACCGGCCATTTTTTCCGGCCCAGGTTCAGCCTTTGGTGTTTAATAGTCAGGAGTGGGAAGAAACACTTCAGCGAGTCGCCCAGAGCCCCCATAAAGTAGTGGGGCTTAGCTATGCTGCTGGCATAACAGGAGCAGACCATGAAGTCAGCCCGGAAGATTTCCCGGAGATGGGCTGTACCGTAAAAATTCATAATATCCTTGCAGAAGGTGATCAGATTCAATTCATCGCTCTGGGAATGCAGCGCTTCCGTATCAAGCAATGGCTTCGCAAACGCCCACCCTATCTTGTTCAGGTGGAATACCCTGACAATATTGAAAACGACACCGATGAAATCAAAGCCTATGCGCTGGCGCTCATTCAGGCCATCAAGGAATTAATACCACTGAACCCGCTCTACAGCGAAGAACTAAAAAATTACCTCAACCGATTCAGTCCAAAAGATCCGTCGCCACTGGCAGACTTTGCAGCAGCCATTACCACAGCTCGAGGTCAGGAGTTACAGGAGGTACTTGAAACACTGTCTGTTCAACGTCGAATGGAGAAAGTGTTGATTCTCATCCGCAAGGAACAGGAAGTAGCCCGCCTTCAGGGTGAGATTAATGCTGAAGTGAACCGCAAGATCAGTAAACATCAACGTGAATTTTTCCTGAAAGAACAGCTGAAAATCATACAAAAAGAACTTGGCATTTCGAAAGACGACAGAACGGCTGAAATTGAAGCGTTTGAAAAGCGGATTGCTGAGCTGGATATTCCTGAAACGCCCCTGAAAAAGATCAATGACGAGATGAAAAAGCTCTCGATTCTTGAAATGGGTTCCCCGGAGTATGCCGTCTGCCGCAACTTCCTTGACTGGGCTACCTCGGTACCCTGGGGCAGATACTCCGAAGATATATTCGATCTTGCCCATGCCAGAAAAGTTCTGAATTCTGATCATGACGGGCTTGAGGACGTCAAAGACCGAATCATCGAATTTCTGGCTGTCGGTGCCTACAAACAGGAAATATCAGGCACCATAATGTTGCTGGCAGGCCCTCCGGGTGTCGGCAAGACATCTATCGGACGGTCTGTAGCTCGAGCTTTAGGCAGAAAATTTTATCGTTTCAGCCTCGGCGGCATGAGAGATGAAGCAGAAATTAAAGGCCATCGCCGTACCTATATCGGCGCAATGCCAGGCAAACTGGTTCAGGCCCTCAAGGAAGTAGACGTTGCCAACCCCGTTATCATGCTGGATGAAATTGACAAAATCGGTGCCTCCTATCGAGGAGATCCTGCTTCTGCAATGCTGGAAGTACTCGACCCGGAACAAAATAGTGAGTTTCTCGACCACTACCTGGACATGAGAATCGATCTTTCAAAGGTGCTGTTTATCAGTACCGCCAACCAGCTGGATACGATTCCCGGCCCTCTTCTGGATCGAATGGATGTCATAAGGCTCTCTGGCTATATCACAGAAGAAAAAATGGCCATCGCCAAAAATCATCTGTGGCCAAAGCTCTTGAAACAGTCCGGTTTAAAAAAGAGCCAAATCCGATTTTCCGATGCCACTCTCAAGGCAGTCATTGAAGGCTATGCCAGGGAAGCTGGCGTCAGACACCTTGAAAAACTGCTACAGAAAATTATTCGCAAAGTTGTTGTTCAACTACTTGAAGGCTCGAAAGAGAGTCACAGTGTGACGATCAGGAATCTATCTGACTATCTGGGCGCGCCCTATTTCAGAAAAGAAAAGCGCATTGAAGGTATTGGCGTGGTGACTGGTCTGGCGTGGACGGCTATGGGGGGCGCAACCCTGCCTGTAGAAGCCAGTCTTATTCATCATCAGAGAGCGGGCTTCAAACTAACCGGCAAATTGGGTGATGTCATGAAAGAGTCTGCTGAAATAGCCTACAGCTTTGTTTCAAGTCAGGCCGAGAAGCTAGGCATTCCTGAAGCCTATTTTGACAAAGCCTTTATCCATCTTCATGTACCTGAAGGAGCAACTCCCAAAGACGGCCCTTCAGCAGGTATAACCATGGCCACCGCTCTGCTATCTCTTGCCACGAATACAAAGCCTGCCCCTATAGCCATGACTGGAGAACTGACCCTCACGGGTAAAGTTCTGGCTGTTGGCGGGGTTAGGGAAAAAGTCATAGCCGCTAAACGACAAGGCATTCATACCCTGATCATTCCGGAAGAATGTCGAAGAGATTACGATGAGCTGCCGGATTATATTCGAAAAGGCATGACCATTCACTTTGCCAGCATCTTCGAAGATGTATGCAAGGCAGCACTTCCCGTCAAGACATCGCCCGTTAAGAAAACCATCAGGAAGACCGCACGCAAAAAGCCTGCGACTAAGCCTTGACTCCAATCAAACGCAACCAATCATTCCCTCACAACGAACTGCGCCGCCCCTTAGGAGGCGGCGCATGAATCAATGCTCTAACAACGAGGGAGACCCCCGTTAGGACACATGAGTGAGCACCCAATATTATTGGCTCCGGCCGCCGTGTTGTCCATTCGTAGTTAAGAGTTTTGAAGCATAAAGAAATCTCTTTTATGTCACTTTTGGGATGCCAGTCTTCCTCCATATTTATCTGCCATTCATTTGACATTTAATAGCAGCAGGAAAACACAATTTTTCCTTTCATCTCACCGGACCTGCTGAGTTCAATTGCCATCAGCTAAGCTGTGTAAATAAGTGTTGGAAAGTTAACAAATCCACAAGCTCACAACGGACTGTGGCGACATGTCATCACCTCTTTCACCCGGCAGCAACAACTCACCCACTCCCCCCAGATTCACTGGCGACAATAACATGCCTACTTCTCCAGTCACTGGACAGGATCATTTGGGCCGGCAAATCAGTGAAACGACAACGACAAGTCAATTGAGCCACGAATCATCTGACCAACGGACACCAGAATCTCCTCACATTAATGAGAGGAAGGCTGAAAGACGCCCCTGGTTCTTCCAGCGGTGGTACAAAAGTTACATTGCCAGAAAAGACACGACGCCTCCTCCTGCTGAGAATCTTGACCCCGATGAAGAGCAAAAACAGACCGGATACCTTGGTTTACTGAAAGGGCTGCCAGGCAAGGCTGTAGGAGCACTTTCAAACCTTCCCGGTGCGGGTTACGAAAAGGTCGCGTCAAAACTGGATGATTTTATCAGTCGTCAGGTGGGTATTGAGATGACCCGTGAGGACGAAAGAAGCCAGTGGCGCTCTTTATTGTATGACCTGCTATGCAGTTATACCGGAGTCATTGTCGAAGGAAAGCAAACGCCATTCAACTTTAACGAAATACTCATAAAAAATGGCGATGCTCTCCCCATAAGAATTACGGCATTAAACTTCGACTCAAAAAGAGTCGTCCAACCATCAGAAAGCTATTTAATCAATGGACAAGCCACAGAAAATCATTTTGAAATGGGAGACCTCTCCTGCACCGTTGAAATTCCGTTTGAAGATAGTCCCCCTCTGATACTGCAACTCAGGCTTGAGAACACGACCCTCTCAGTCGGTACCGATATTAGCATCGCCCAGGTATTAAAAAACCAATTCATCTCTTCTTCCCGGGATCGCACCGCGGTTCAACTTTCTGCTGAAAAAGTAGAAGTCCGATATGAAAATCTGGACTCGTATCAAGAACTGACATCAGTACCTGATCCCTCAAAAGAATCAGACTGCATCGTGGGGTTTGAGAGGGGAAAGCTGACTATGAAAGGCGTCCGGCTATGCAAACCTCTTGACCTGCTTGAAGCTTCAACGAAACAGACATCCATACTTATTTTCGACTCGTTAAAATATGTCAACGAATCAGCCCGGCCTGCATTGGTAGAAGTCAAAAAAGTAAACGTTCAGCACCTTGACGACACCCATAATGGAACCTTCACCAGCTCACTGATCATTCACCCCAAAACCATTCGAAACATTCCCTATATTGGTTGGTTATTAGCTCCTCTCTTCTCTAGCCCTGTTCATCTCGAGATCTTCGCATTTATGCAACATGGTGAAGTCAGAATGAAAGATTTGAAACACGGTATCAGTGTTTCAGGAGGAACCCTGACTGGCTGGCTGGTAAAAAAAGCACTAAAGGCCAAACAAACACGATTGGTTCCATACAGCGGTGGAACAGGACTCCAGATTGGCTGGCCGTTTAAATTTATCGCATGCAAAATCGTTCTGCCTGGTCTGGTCCCCGGGAAGCCCGCGTCCAGCATAGAGGATCATGATCAGATCACCTTTAGGCAACTGAATCAGACCCGTGCTCAAAGTCATTCAGTACCAGGCCAACCTCAACCAGACGACACTTCATTTGAAGAGTTACCTTCACTTCACCACCAGCATTCAGAAGCGCTTGATCTGGAAGACGGTGTACTCATTGTACCCGACACTTTCAGCAGCGTGCTCAGCGTTATCTTCTCAGGAGACAGCGCTTTGGCTCAGCCAGTAAGAATGGTGCCACGCTTATTGGAAAAGCGTTGCATAGAAGCGGCAAAAGGTGACGAAACAGCTTGCCAGATCTTGCTCCGCTTTGTTCGGGATCAGGAAAGGTTTCAACATGAAAATGACTGCATGATGGCTCTGGAGGCCATTCCAGAAGCGTTCTTCATCAAGGAGGCTGCAGAAGCCGATGATGAGACATGGTTATGGTTTGAGAGTGTTGCACACAGACTGATTACTGTTGATAGAGAGAAAGCTTTTGAACTCTACAAACAGCTGTTAAAAAGAAAAGACATCGAGAACGCCAGTGGGCTGGCATCAAATACTGAATGGTTGATTCATCTTGCAAAGCACCTGCCTAAGAACACACCCGAGGAAAAAGCCATAGCCTTCCGGTTGGCCGAGTTTGCCTATAAGTCCGATCCGGAAAAAGCAGAAGAAGCGATTAAACTGCTCATCAACTGGAATAAGAATCAACTCTATAAAAAAAGCCAACTGAGCAGCCTTCTTCAAGACTTGATCAGCAACCACCCCTACTTTGCCGACCCTCATCATCTTGTCTCATTATTAAACCTGCTGGATCGGAGTCATCCGGAAATCGTTGCCCACTCACTGGAACACTTTCCGATAAAAACTCTTATTCAAAACCTCTGGATAGAGGACAGCATCAGGGCTCATAACACTCTGGATTTCCTCAAAATGCTGCTGGTCAAGCACGGCCGATTCAAAGAAGCCGCTGAACTGTTGATTGAGTCTGGAGACCGCAGACAGGCCGCAAGAATGCTTGACCTTGGCATCAGACAAGGTAAGCCCTCCGCTCTGAAGGTAAAACTAGATTTGGCGGTAAGGAATGAGCTGCCCGAAGATATGTCGTTGGCAAAGGAAGTTCGTCACCTCAGGTATTTGATAGAAAGTACTGCGACTCCAGAAGCAATGAGAGGGGCGGCCGTCTCAATCTTAGCAAGTATTGTGACAGAAAAGCCTCATCCGGAACTTGCAGGTATTTTCACTGAAGATCTGCTGATGACAGAGGAAAAAAAGGCTTCTTTTGTGAAAGCGATCGATAAACTGTTTGACCTTCAATACGCAGAAGCATCCACTCTGAATGATCGCATGAGAACCCTGAATCAGATTGAAGAACTCCTGAAAGCCGCCCGGACTGATGAGTCAGCTTACTTAAACAAACCTCTGATGCTGAAGCAGATTCAGGATGCCAACCAGCGGGTTGATCGGGTCATGGAGTTACTGATAAAAGTGAGGGGGCCTATCGAGTCCAGCCTGCTGACTATGCTCACATCTCAAGCATCAAGAGTCGAAGCCACTGTCGGAGACAACATGGTTTCTGAGACGATATCTGACATGGAAGAAGACGACGATGATGAGTTTTTTGATGCTCTGGATGAACCCTACGACCCGATAGTTGATGAAAAGACTGTTAACGTCAACGAAAACGCTCCAATAGCAATGGATGAGCAAGAGCATCAGACAGTGTCCGCTGCAACCGATCACCCTGGTCATAGACAGGAAGAGCCTTTCTTGCCTTCTAACTCTCTCTCAAGCTATGCATCGCTCCTCAGACAACCGGTTTTCTCCAGATCTTCAAAAGATTTCCTCGACCCAAGTCTCCGGCAAGAATGGGCATCAATACTTAATATGAGGGTAAATTGATCGAAAAGATCAAGCGGGTGTATTGCTGTCACCATAGAAATACAACAAACGCTTGAGGGCTATGAGGCTATCAGGCGTGTATCTCCGGTTAAAACGATTTGACAGAATCTCTTCAGGCGACTCCATGACCACACTCGCTACTTCTTCCTCCTGCAATTTCAGCTCACCCTCATATTGACAGCTGTATACCCTGCCCCAGACCTTGCAGTCCTCATTGTGAAAGTAAAAATGAAACAATGGCTTCAACGGAGTATCTTTTATGCCGAGCTCTTCAGCCAGCTCCCTGACGGCAGCCACGTCATAGCTCTCACCTTCGGCCACCACCCCCCCCGTGGCCGGCTCAAAATAACCCGGGTAAATATCCTTGCTTAAAGTTCTTTCCTGAACATAAAGTTGCCCTTTACTGTTAAAGACAAAGACATACGTAGCCCGGTGACAGAGTTTCTCTTCTCTCATCTGTCTTCTGGGCAAAGCGCCAAGCACATGGTTGCTTTCATCGACAATGATGATCTTTTCTGATGCAGACTGAAGTTCTGAGTTGGATGGCATAAATACCAGGCTCCGGATGTTCGTTTTATTTTACCGTGAAACACGTTCAGGCAATCGCAGCTCTCTGTTTCTTTGAGAGCACAACAGGATGAACGAGCTCCTGAAAGTTCTGCCACCCCATCAACAGAAAGTTCCGATGAATCACCACTGTCGAAATCTACGATGTCTCCCCCTTCGGAGAGTCAACTATGCATACAGGCAGACCAAACAAATCCCCGAAACGGGATGGCAACCCGTTGAAAAAGTCACGTGGTGATGTTTCAGGCAACCACCCACTAATCTTTGTTGAGCCATTTTCAATACCTCCGGCAAAGAAAGGCCCCAAGTAAGATGAGTGCGTGAACGTCATCATTCGGCTCATGGAAAAGTGTTAACATTCCCAATTTGTCAGAGGATGGTTAATCCGTCAAGACTGAAAAAATGTCTTCTATCCACATATAATGAGACTGTGGCGGATTGCAAAACACGGCCATGAGGTCAGAAACACTTTGCTATTCAAATCGCTGGACGATATTCACGATAAAAAAAACCAGGGGGTATCATGACCGCCAGAAATACTGTTTCTACCATTGTTAACCCTGTAGGCTCCATGCGTGTTCTCTCAAACCTTGAGGTCAGCAGCCTTCAGGACACCAGTCAGAAAGGGTTACATCGTTTGTTCCGGCAATGCGCCCTGGCCATACTCAACTGTGAACAGGAAGGTGATAACACCGAAGAAATCATGGAGCAATTCCAGGACTTTGACATTCGTATTGTTCAGGAACACCGCGGATTAAAGCTGGAATTGATTAACGCTCCCGCCGATGCCTTTGTCGCTGGAAAACTGATTCGCGGTGTCCGGGAAAACCTCTTCTCCGTCCTGAGAGATATTCTCTATGTGTCGTCTCACATTACAGAGAACCCACGTTTCACTGCAGACAGCTCCACTGATATCACTCATCTGGTTTTCCAGATTCTCAGACATGCCGATGCTTTTATTACCAAGCAGGTTCCCAGTATTGTGGTGTGTTGGGGCGGTCACTCCATAGCCCGACATGAATATGAATACACCAAGAAAGTGGGCTACCAACTGGGCCTTCGGGGCATGAATATCTGCACTGGTTGTGGTCCCGGTGCTATGAAGGGCCCCATGAAAGGGGCTTATATCGGTCATGCCAAGCAGCGAATATCCCGTGGTCGATTCATTGGCTTAACTGAACCGGGCATTATCGCGGCTGAATCACCCAACCCTATTGTCAACGAGCTGATTATCCTGCCGGATATTGAAAAGCGTCTGGAGGCCTTTGTTCGTCTAGGTCATGGCATCACCGTTTTTCCGGGCGGGCCGGGAACCTGTGAGGAAATTCTGTACATTCTTGGCATTCTACTCAACCCTGCCAACAGGGATATTCCTTTCCCACTGGTTTTCACTGGACCGGAAGCTGCCAGAGAATATTTTGAAAAAATTGATATATTTATCGGCAAAACTTTAGGGAAGGAAGCCCAATCACGCTACCAGATCATTATCGATGACCCTCTGGAAGTTAGTCGGGTTATGAGAAGTGGACTGGAGCAAGTTACCCGCTACCGCAGGAAGCATGGAGACGCCTACTACTTCAACTGGTTGCTTAAGATTGACGAGGACTTTCAAACGCCCTTTGACCCAACCCATGAAAACATGGCAAACCTCGAGCTGAATACCGAACTACCTCCCCACTTTCTGGCGGCTAACCTTCGTCGCGCCATGTCAGGTATTGTGGCAGGCAATATAAAAGAAGAAGGCGTTTGCCAGATCAGAGCAAAAGGCCCGTATCAGTTAAAGGGAGAGCCTGAGCTTATGAAACAGGTCGATAGCCTGCTTCAGTCTTTTGTAGAGCAATTCAGAATGAAGCTGCCAGGCAGTCACTATGTGCCCTGCTACGAGATCAAAAGTTAAACAATACCGCTTTGGAAAGCGAAGTGATTTATCTTCGCTTTCTTACTTTTTTTGACACATTGAAAACATAAAAAATCTCTTACCTGAGCATTTTACGTTAAAACTCGCGACGCTAATGATGTCCGCTAGCATTTTCCGTCAGCCACTTAATGAGGCGGATCTAAAATTATCAATGATTTTCTCGTTGAGACACGATCTCAGAAATTTATTCATCTCAGCTGTGTCTGCTGCTGTATAGAAGTCAAGCATCAACTGGTTAAACTCTTTCTGACGTTTTGCTGGAACATTGATAATAGGAAACCCATGTGAAAGCAAAATACCATTCATCATGAATCGCCCCATGCGCTTATTCACATCCCAGAAGAACTGTGCTCTTGCCATTCTCAGAAAAGCCGTTATTGCCATATCATAAACATCATAATAACCAGCAATTTCTGACTCAATCTCAGCCCAGACATTATCAAGCTCTTTGGATGAGGGAGGTTCATATTCTGATCCACTAATCGTTACGTTACCCGTTCTAAAAGCCCCCCACATCAGTGCTTCTTCTTTGCCTGCAATGTTGTGAACTGCCAAAGCAACACCTTTGGAAAAATAGAACTTACCTTCAGAAACCAGGGCAAACAGATATTTCCAGGCCTCTGCCTGATTTAAAGCCATATTCTGATCACTTATCTTATAACCCCCAACAGTAATTCCATCTAATAATGTTTGAATTTCCGGTAGAGTCATCGCAACACCTTCAAGGTTTACGGCATCATGCACCAAAGAAGGAAGATCACGAACGGCAAGTTGTCTGGCCATCCCACGATCAGGGGTCATTCCCCAAACTGTATCTTTTGCCGTTGTCATTTACTCATCCCAAGCATGGTGGTGGAAATTCCCACATTATATCTGCACGAGTTCTGATCGTCATGCAGCTCGAAAAGTTTGATTAAGAATGGATGCTCACTTGTTTTGGGCACGCCGCAGGTGCAGTCATCTGAATTTTTTGTTATCTGTTCTTAGTACTTTGTTAGTAATAATCTGCAACTTAATAATTGTTTAATGATCTAAATGTAAAATTAACGAATAATGGAGTAAGTAAAGATATGCAAGTACAACCGACTTTTACTCATGATCAATTTGCTCAATACAACAAGCCTCAACCAAGAAGAACGCACTCATTTGTGTTATGTCTCTACTCACAATTTGTATAGCAAGACAGATAATACTGCTGAAAGAAAGCTGATACTATATGAACCCGACGTAGCCATGATAGCCATATTATGAGGAACCAATGTCCATTTATGAATATTTGTCGATACCGCATAAGGGGAAAAACTACCATTACCACAACCAAGTGTACAGAAGGCAAGAAATTCCTTTATGAAGTCACTGTTATGTGAAAGTGATATATAAAAAATTGGGTTTCCATTATACAGACTTGACCCCTCATGCAAACCTAACACATAGAAAAAATTATCTTTGAAGTAAAAAAGTGGCGAACCAGAATTCCCTTCCTTGCCATCGCCAGAGTAATTCAAGGTGTATAAGTAATTTCTATTATTTGGGCACACTAGCCACGATAATTCTACTGATCTAAGAAAACTCCCTGTTTGATAACCTGCTGCCATTGGATTAATAATTTGAAATAAATCTGTACAGTTGTATTGTTCTAAATCTAACTTTGGGGTATCGATTTCTATTGAGCTCTCAAGTTCTATTATCGCCACATCATATTGATCAATTCTACCAATAATTGCTTTCGGGTTACGTACCAGCCTCTTCCCTTTAATATTAAATGGAGTATATGCATTTAAAAAATGGACTTTAAGATTTTTATAGAAAGCCTCTCTGGCAACACAATGTGCAGAAGTTAAAAGGTGTCGATTTGATATTAAAAAACCAGAGCAGAAGAAAGGTCTAATTTGGACTATCCAAGGGTATGAACCCGGCTTTTCTTGATTAAAAGGATCTGAATATCTTTCAAGTCTGTTATGTGAAGCTAAAAGAACACCGCTCACAAATAACAGCACGCTGACGATTGGGTAACATAGCACTCTGCCAAGCATATCATCTTCTCTAGCTGTTTAAATGTCGTTTTAATGTAGTATGCCATGGTTTTATTGCCATATAACGAATCGACCAAGTTACTTTTAATGGTTTGTTGAAGCATTGCTTAACAATAACTTCTGTTAACTTCTCTGAAGTCAACTTCCCCGCTGTGTCAGGATAGATGTCGCCTCTTTTGATTCATGACTCTCAATAATTGAGAGCATACAAAAAGAGGCTGTTATGACTCGCTACTCCAAAGAAATGAAAGAGTCCATTATCCAGAAGATGAT
>NZ_JAGRPU010000052.1 GCF_024606225.1 Endozoicomonas sp. ISHI1
TTAGCCTGTGGAGCGACTGGAACGGGGATGGCTGCGTAAGCAACCATCTAGGGAAGGCGTGTTGAAACAGGAAGCCTGTTAGGTGACTAACGGGAATCTCGCTCCTTCAGGGGCGAGAGGATGTCAACAGTTTTATTGTCTGGATCAAAAGGCAAGCATTGATGATGAGTCCATTCGCATTTTCAGTAATAACTGCGTTATCGAAAAGTCCCGCGCTGCCGTCATTCTGATAAATAACGACCTGATCAATGAAACAGTGGCTGCACAGGTCAGGCAGTTGGAACAGTCATTTGAAAATGTACGTGTCCTGGATGTGTCAAAGCTGCTAAGTGAGGGCAGAGTAGCTGGTATGAAAATTACCCAGAATAAAAGCATGGAAGGTCAATTTTATGTGGAAGTGGATGCGCGTTTTTGCACACTCGAAGGTCATTATTATAACGATGGCAGGATAAGGCGTTATGTTCAGTTTCATGATGTTCTGGACATTTTTCAATTCGTGGCAATGTACCATTGTGATAAGGTCTGTGAATTAGTCGGCATTGAAACCAGCAGTCGTGGATGCATAAAAATCGACTGGGATATGGAGTTAACAGAGCCCATTGGCACTCTTAAATGCCCAGGTGGTTTTAGTGCTTTTATCATGGACAGTATCAGAGGGACAGAAGACGCCGGGAATAATGAGTTGACACATACTTTGATAATGGAGAACAGTCTGGTGGCGGTGACCAGACCACAGCACCCGATCATGGCTGATTCAGTTTGTCCGCACTATGTTGTATTCAGTAGATATACTAGCGCAGTCAGCAAATCATTCAATCATCCGCGCACTACTCCAAACTATGATGTCAAACAATTTTCCATAACTGGCAATGATGAGATCGCTTCCTTGAAGATGTTATGTCGTTTGAAAGAAAGAGAGCAGATTGCGGGTAATCTTGATCCTGCTAAGCCGCTGAACATCCGCTTTAATACAGGCACCAGCTGGAAGCAGAAAGTTGCTTTTCCATTAACTGGCATCAAGGCGGATCAAAGTCGGGTTCGGGGTGTCAGCTCATGGCAGGACAGTACGCCAATATCAGACTGAAAACAATACTTGTCAATAAGCTTATTTCCTGTTGAAGAGGACTTTCCCTTTATTTGTGAAATATCCGGTCTAGCAGCCTGTCGGACTTAAGCGTCCGTAGCGAGGATTGCAAGAAATTGAGGATAAAAATTTCTGCTTCTGGGGAGAATAGCGAGCTATTTGACGAAGAAGCAGGAATTTTTAGACCAATTTATTGCAACCGCATTAGGACAGCCTTAAGTCCGACAGGCTGCTAGGATAAAGAACGGCCTTAAAATGGACGGCTACGGTAAGGATGCTTCTGCTTTAACATTTAAAAATTAGACAGAGTGTCGTTATGAACATTTCCAGATCAGGGTCAGGGGCTACGCTATTGTCAGCAATCTATGCCTTCTCTTGTTATGCTTTCTCTTCAGGTGGCTCAACAGTAGGTTCTATTTATAAAGAGGTTTCAAGTTGTTCCGAATTAACCCGGAATATCGATAGGGATGTCTGCAGTCGGCATTTACCTGTTTTTAAGGCGCTTATCAGGGAAAAGAACCATCAGGTATCTCCGTCAACATCTTACTCAATGTCTGAGCCCATTCCTGAAACCGTCAAGATAATAAAAATATCCGCGACAACACAAAAGCTGGGGTATGAGATTTTTGAAACGATACAACCAACGTTGTTTATCTTTGATGCAGAGCGATCGCCCGGCAAGGGACAAGCGGCTGTCTACGAATTGCCGTCGGAATTCATCAGTGGCGATCGCAGAAGAATCAACAGTTTTCATCTGCCGGACAACTCGGCTTTTGTGGGGAACAGAGCAGATATTCTGCCAGAATTTGTGATTGAGCGAAGTCCACAGAATCACTTTGTGATGTCGGCACCCCATAATGATTCTGTCTATTATCTGGCGAATATCGAAATTGATTCCAGATACCCTCTGGATACGAGCGGTTCAACAGCAAAAGCCACCTCGGAACAGCCCGATACAACCTCGACCACGCAGCATCATCGACCGACAGGTATTATGGATCTGAGGGGCGCGGGTATTTTTGTTGCAGACAATGTCAGGGTGGTCACGGATCCCTTCAGTTCATCACCCGCACTGATTCCTGATGCAGATGACACAGACGCTCCGGTTATAAATAATGCTGAAAAAACAGGATTAAAAAGTTTAAAAGAATTAGACAACTTAACCACATGGGAAAAAGTAGGCGTAGGTGCTGGCCTGACAATGTTGGATCAAGTGATTACCCGAACCTGGTTCCACCTTTCAAATCGTATCAAGCAGGCCTGGTTAAGACACACCAGTCAGGTGTTAGCGGCTGCATTGGGTTTGGGTCTTCCGGCTTTCCATTTATTACCGAAATGCATCAGTGGCTTGAGAGGAAGGTCAGAACACCCTCCATCAGGACGCACTCCATTAGAGGGGGCAGGTTTACCGGGACGTTCATCAGATCTATATCAACCCGGTAATTTGATAGCGACATCTTCCGTGACTCAAGGATCTGTTGCTGAATTAGCTTTTTCCATCGCGCAGGATGAGCGTTGGCCCACCCACGGCCAAACGTCCATCGCTACTGACGAAGACCAGCTTGATCACTTTATTACCCGTGACGGGGTAGTTTTTGCGGGCACGCATTTGCTCCTCGACTTTTGGGGAGCTGAAAAGCTGGATGACCCCACTACGATGGAAGAAGCGATGCGCGATGCCGTCGAAAAGGCGGGTGCTACTTTGTTGCATATCCACCTTCATCGCTTCGAGCCCAATGGCGGCATTTCCGGCGTTGCAGTATTGGCTGAATCACATATCAGTGTGCACACCTGGCCAGAGAGGAACTTCGCGGCGTTCGATATCTTTGTGTGTGGTGATTCTCAGCCAGAATTAGCGGTTCCGGTATTAAAGGCCGCCTTTAACCCTGACTCGGTTTATACGAAGGAGCATCTGCGCGGTGCGGTGTTCAGCGAAAGCGAGTAAGCGTTTTATCATCCAGTGGATCTGACTATGAATTTCGGCGGTTCTTTTCGCAAAGACGGTGTAAAAGTCAGGGCGGAAATTGCTATCGAGGTATACGCTACCAGTGTTTTTTCTTGTTTATTGGCAAATGTGTCAAAGGAATTTTATAAATATGTGTGACGATGTAGCGGCTTTTGATGTATTTCTGTAACTTTACTGTACCTAAGTACTGGTACTCATTGCGGATTTTGCTTATCTTGTAGTTCAATTACAAAATTGATCGAAATCAATTTTCTGAAGTTTTAAACTCTGCCTCTCCGCACCCAATTTAATGTCCATCAGAAGCCGAACATCCGGCTGGAAGCCTGATGGCAGGGTGGTTGAACCTAAAGTTCAGGCAGGGCAGAATTTTCGTTAGATAACAGTTAGCCATGACAGGGATAGCCCTCAAGTTATTTGTCCTTGTCCCGGCTCCTGAGGCTCACGTCGTTTGATCATTGGTTTCGACTGGTGGTACGGGCTGAAAAAGCAGTCCTTCAGAGGTAAGCCTCGACTATCCTGACAGTCAGAATTTCACTGGTACAACGAAGAATAACCGCCCATTAAGAGTGAGGTTGTTCATCCCGGGTTGAAGCGGTTTATTCGCACAAGGCTGATTGTAGCTTCAGTGTACTGTTGTCCGGATAATCGAAATGGAAAGATGCATCAGTGGCTGATGACCCCTTCACAGATGCTTTTTTTAGAACTGGTTACAGCGCTCAATTCTCGGAGCAAACTATATGCATGACATTGATCCCATCGAAACCCGGGAGTGGCTGGAAGCCCTGGATTCCGTACTGGAAAAAGAAGGGGAAGACCGGGCACATTACCTGATGACCCGCCTTTCCCAGCATGCCAGAGCGAAAGGCACACAGCTGCCCTATGCGATTACTACCCCTTATCGCAACACCATTCCGCCTGAGAAAGAAGCGAGAATGCCGGGTGACCTGTTCATGGAACGCAGAATCCGTTCCCTGGTCCGTTGGAACGCGCTGGCAATGGTCATGCGTGCTAATCAGAAAGACAGCTCTCTGGGTGGCCACATTTCTTCGTTCGCCTCCAGTGCAACTTTGTATGATATCGGCTACAACTATTTCTTCCATGGTTACAACAACAACCGTGAAGGCGATCTGGTTTACTATCAGGGACACACGGCTCCGGGTATTTATTCCCGTGCTTACCTCGAAGGTCGTCTGAGTGAAGATCAGCTGGACGGTTTCCGACAAGAAGTCGAAGGCAAGGGTCTTTCTTCCTATCCTCACCCGCACCTGATGCCTGACTTCTGGCAGTTCCCCACCGTATCCATGGGTCTGGGTCCGCTGCAGGCCATATACCAGGCTCGCTTCATGAAGTACCTGATCAACCGTGGTATGGCTCCGGAGCAGAACCGTAAGGTCTGGGCTTTCCTGGGTGACGGTGAAATGGACGAGCCTGAATCCACCGGTGCTATCTCTCTGGCGGGTCGTGAAAAGCTGGACAACCTCATCTTTGTGGTGAATTGCAACCTGCAGCGTCTGGACGGGCCTGTTCGTGGCAACGGCAAAATCATGCAGGAGCTCGAAGGTGTATTCCGCGGCGCTGGCTGGAACGTGATCAAGGTGACCTGGGGTCGCCACTGGGATCAGCTGTTTGCCCGGGACAAAGACGGCATGTTACAGAAGTTGATGGACGAAGCCGTCGATGGCGACTATCAGAACTGTAAAGCCAAGGGCGGTGCCTGGACACGTGAACACTTCTTCGGTCGTTACCCTGAAACCAAAAAGATGGTTGAGCACCTGTCTGACGATGACATCTGGCGTCTGAACCGCGGCGGTCATGATCCCTACAAGGTTTACGCTGCTTATCACGCTGCTGTAAACACCACCGACAAGCCAACGGTTATTCTGGCCAAGACCGTAAAAGGTTACGGTACCGGTACGACGGGTGAAGCATCTAACGTCAGCCACAACGTTAAAAAACTGCCAATCAATGATCTGAAACAGTTCCGTGACCGTTTCGACCTGCCGATCAAAGATGAAGATCTGGCCAGTCTGCCATACTTCAAGCCCGCTGAAGACAGCCCTGAAATGGTCTACATGCGCAAGCATCGTGAGAAACTGGGCGGCTTCATTCCTCAGCGTCGCGAGCAGTCAGATATACAGTTGGAGATTCCTGGGCTGAGTGCCTTCGACGCCGTTCTCAAAGGCAGTGGTGAGCGTGAAATCTCAACCACCATGGCCTACGTACGTGTTTTGGCTGCGCTGGCGAAAGACAAGAAAGTCGGCAAGCACATCGTACCAATCATTCCTGACGAAGCACGGACTTTCGGTATGGAAGGTATGTTCCGTCAGCTGGGTATTTACTCTGCAGAAGGTCAGATGTATGAGCCAGTGGACTCTGACCAGGTCATGTTCTACAAGGAGTCCAAACAGGGTCAGATTCTGGAAGAAGGCATTAACGAAGCCGGTGCCCACGCTGCCTGGATTGCGGCTGCTACGTCCTACAGTAACAATAACGTACCGATGATTCCTTTCTATGCTTTCTACTCCATGTTTGGTTTCCAGCGTACCGGCGATCTGGCCTGGGCTTCAGGAGACATGCAGGCTCGTGGTTTCCTGATCGGTGCTACTTCCGGTCGTACCTCCCTGAATGGTGAAGGTCTGCAGCATCAGGACGGACACAGCCACATCCTGGCTTCCACCGTTCCTAACTGCATCAGCTATGACCCAACTTACGGCTATGAGCTGGCGGTCATTGTTCAGGACGGCCTTCGTCGTATGTACGGCGACAACGAAAACGTGTGGTATTACATCACCACCATGAACGACAGCTACAAGATGCCAGCCATGCCTGAAGGCGATAGCGTTATTGAAGGCATCGTGAAAGGTCTGTACTGCTTCGGGGAAAACACCGTCAACGACGGCTTGAAAGTACAGCTGATGGGATGTGGCACTATTCTTGAGGAAGTACGTGCAGCGGCCGACATCCTGCGTAAGGACTTCGGTGTTGAGTCTGATATCTGGAGCGCTACAAGCTTCAACGAACTGCGTCGTGATGGTATGGCGGCAGCTCGTCACAACATGCTGAACCCTGATTCCGAAAAGCAGGCAGGCTGGGTCGAAGTGCAACTGTCTGGTCGCAAGGGGCCGGTTGTTGCTGCCTCTGACTACATGAAGATTTACGCTGACCAGATTCGTGAATTCGTACCAGGCACGTTCATCGCCCTGGGTACCGATGGCTTTGGTCGTTCCGATACCCGCGAAAAGTTGCGTGAGTTCTTTGAAGTGGATCGATACTTCGTTGTTATTGCTGCCCTCTACGGTCTGGTAAAAGACGGTGAACTGGAAGTGTCTGTGCTGAAAGACGCGATGAAAAAGTTCAACATCGACGGCGATAAAGCTAACCCACTGTACTGCTGATTTCATAAGGTTATCCCGAATGAGCGATGAAATAATCAAGATCCCCGATATCGGCAGTGGCAGTGCAGAGGTTATTGAAATCTGCGTTGCACCTGGTGATGCCGTTTCTGCCGATGACTCCCTGATTGTTCTGGAATCAGACAAGGCATCAATGGAAGTGCCAGCACCACGTGACGGCAAGATCTCCGAGATCCTGCTGAAGGTAGGCGACAGTGTGTCTGAAGGTGATGACATGCTGAAAATGGCGGCAACCGCCGCAGTCCGTGAAGGCTCTGATGCTGCCGTCGAAGCAGCGCCAGAGCCCGCTGCACAGCCAGCGCCTGCGCTACAATCAGAGTCTGCTACCCCTCCGGCAGCGCCTGCAGCCAGCAGCATTCAGGAAGTGACTGTTCCCGATATTGGTGCAGAAGACGTTCCGGTCATCGAAATCTGTGTAGCCGTTGGTGATGAGATTTCTGAAGAAGATTCTCTGATTGTTCTCGAATCTGACAAAGCGAGCATGGACGTACCTTCTCCTTTTGCCGGTGTTGTCAAAGAGATCTGTGTTAAAGAAGGTGACAAGCTGAGTCAGGGCGACCTGGTGGTAAAAGTTGAAACCACCACTGGTGCTGCTCCCGTTCCGGCACTTCAGACTGAAGTGCCTCAGACAGCCGCTCCAGCTCCAGCTGTCGCACCGGTTCCCGTAGCTACGCCTGTTGCAGGTGGTATTAATGAAGTGACGGTACCTGACATTGGTGCCGAAAACGTTCCCGTCATCGAAATTTGTGTAGCTGAGGGTGATGAAGTTGCTGAAGAAGATTCCCTGATTGTTCTGGAATCTGACAAAGCGAGTATGGACGTACCCTCTCCTTTTGCCGGTGTTATCAAAGAGATCTGCGTCAAAGAAGGTGACAAGCTGAGTCAGGGCAACCTGATTGTCAGGATTGAGACTCAGGGCGGTGTTGCAGCACCCGCTCCGACTGCTCCCGTGCCACAGGCTTCCGCGCCAGTCGCACCGACTCCTGCGACGGACAAGGCGCCAGCACCCGCCGCTGGGGCTTCTGGTCACAAACTGGTCGAGCTGGAAAAAGTCAATCGCAATTTCCACGCAGGTCCAGCGGTTCGGAGGCTTGCCCGTGAATTTGGTGTTACCCTTGAACGGGTAAAAGGCACAGGCCCGCGCAGCCGTATCCTGAAAGAAGATGTTCAGGCTTACGTTAAAGCTAAGCTGGCTGAAGCTGACAAGCCTCAGGTAGCGGCCGCCACAGGTGGTGGCGGCATTCCACCGGTGCCTGCCCAGGATTACGCCAAATGGGGTGAAATCGAAGAAGTAGCTCTGAATCGTCTGCGCAAGGTCGCGGCTCAGAACTTCCAGCGCTCCTGGTTGAACGTGCCTCACGTTACTCAGTTTGATGAAGCCGATATTACTGAACTGGAAGCTTTCCGTAAGGCTAACAAGGTGCTGGCGGAAGCCCGGGGCACCAAGCTGACTCCACTGCCTTTCTTCCTCAAGGCTGTGGCTTACGTACTCAAAGAGATGCCTGTATTTTGCTCTTCTCTCAGCGAAGATGGCGAGTCGGTTATCTACAAGAAGTACATCAACATTGGTGTCGCAGTGGACACTCCTGACGGCCTTCTGGTTCCTGTCATCAAGAATGTTGACCAGAAAGGTATCTGGGATCTTTCAAGAGAGTGCATCGAGCTGGCTGGCAAGGCCCGCGACAAGAAATTGAAACCAGCCGAAATGCAGGGTGGCTGCTTTACCATCTCCAGCCTGGGTTCTGTCGGTGGTACGGCCTTTACCCCCATCGTGAATGCGCCCGAAGTGGCTATTCTGGGGATCTCCAAGGCTTCCATGAAACCTGTCTGGAACGGCAAGGACTTTGATGCACGTCTAATGTGTCCACTGTCACTGTCATACGATCACCGTGTGGTCAATGGTGCTGATGCCGCCCGCTTTACCACCCTGCTGGCTAATCTATTGTCAGACATTCGTCGTTTGCTTCTGTGATTTTTGGATTTCGGTAAATAAAAAAGCCCGTGGCTGTTTTGCAGTAGCGGGTTTTTTTTACTCGTTAAAACCCTTTGTGTTGAAAGAACAATAGCTTGTTTTCTTGATCTACCGATTTCTTGATCTATCTTTCCTCTCTAAAAAATAAAGACTAAACGCTACAAACTACAGACTGGAATGTAATGAAAAACTCATTCTCTTTGGCACTGATATCGCTGTTTCTTTCGTTGTCTGTCGTCTGTCAGGCCGAACCATTGACAAGAAGTTTCGTCGTTGAACTTGAACAGAATGGAGGTTCTCCAAATGGGATTTTTTCTGTAAGGTTTGGCCAACATGCATTGTTGGGCAACCCGTCATACAGCACGGACACAAACGACTATGTTGCACCGATATCGCCGCCTGATAATAAATCACACAGACTTGTCAGTTACAGGTTAAAAACGTCCTTTATTGAGTCAATCTCGTGGCAATTGCTTTACGCTACCCATTTTCCGGTTGCTTACGAACTGGTTATGACCAGCAATGACGCCGCCCTGAGTGGCAAACCTTATTCATGGATACCTGTAGAAGCGTTTGTCGCTGTCGGATGGCTTTTGAAAAGCTATTGGCACCCCGATTCATTGCTGTTTAAACCGTTGGAACCACTGAAGTCGAGTCAGGATTACCCGTTTACGATCACCACTGCGATGATTGGCTCTGGAAATATGAAACAAAATCAGCCATCAGGATCATCCGTTCAGCAAGTCCCACAGGCTACCTCCAACCGTATAGGCTCTTACACTGGTTCCCTGTATTCCGGCTCTGGTGGCAGTAATGAAGATTCTGAACAACACCAACATACATTGGGTCTGAATTGTTTCGTCCATCTCTGCAATGGTGTTTGTAGATTCCGACATTTATCCAACAGAGAGTCAGCTGAATGGCCGTTGAATTCCGCAGGTAATTCGACAGGCCACACTCTTCATGATGCTTGTCCACCTGAGCTTCAATATGAACAACACCACGATCAAGACGACTTTATAACGACTTATCTCGACACATTGATTGACCCCCCTATTGATCATGTTTCTGATTTCGGTACGATTGATCCTTCTATTTATCTCCCTGATGGTTTCGGCACGATTGATACTTCTATCTATTTCCCTGATGGTTTCAACGCATTTAATGATCCCCCTGCCGAACCCCTCAATGATTTTCCTGACACTCAAGGCATTGGTATCAACTCAACAAATAGCCGTAAAACGCTAAACTCAATGGGTGCAGCTGCAGCCCTTACAAGGGATGAAACAAGCGAAGAAAGCTGTGAAAGATAGTGGCCGGGTAACATGCCCAACAGCAGGCTTTTTTTAACCGGTGTAACCTTTGGTTTTTGACAGAAAAACACGCTTGTTTTCTTGAACTATCACTTTCTTGATCTAGAGTTTTCCGTGTTTATCCTTCATCTTTGCAGACTGGAATTCATAGGTATAACAGTGAAGCAAGTGCCCTCTCCGGCATTGCTGTTGGTGCTTTTGATGTCATCTGTCATCTGCCAGGCCGAGCTGTTGGCAAGACGTTTTGTAGTCGAGCACAAACAGTCACACCAGAGCTTTTTTATTAAGCGCGACCTGAATTTGGTGTTGGGCATCCCTTCAGACATCGCAGACACAAACGACTATGCACAATCAATTGGGCCGCCTTATCACAAACCACACAGACCAGGTGGTTATTGGGTAGAAGCAACCTTTATCGAGTCGACTTCGTGGCAATTGATTTGCACCACTCCTCTGCTGGTTGCCTACGAACTGTTTATGACCACGCATGATGCTGCTCTGAGTGCCAAACCTTATTCATGGGTACCTGTAGAAGCCTTTATCGCTGTTGGCTTGCTTATGAAAAGCTATTGGAACCCCGGTTCATCGCTGTTTAACCCGGTGGGTCAACGGGTGGCAAATCAGCATCAGCCGTTTGCGTTCACTACTACGATGCTCTCCGGACAAAACAAACAACAAAGTGGCCAACAAAGCCAGCCAACGGCATCATCTGGTCAGCAGGTTCCAACAACCACTCGTCATACAGGCACTTTCACCCATCGCCTGTCTTCCGGCTCCAGCGGCGGTAACGGTGCCCCGGAACGACACCAGCATACTTTTGGTTTAAATTGTTATGCCCCTCCCTGTCATGGCTATTGTGTACTTGCGCTATTATCCGATGGCCAACAGCCAGTTGAATGGGCGCTGAACTCCCCAGGAAATTCGACAGACTGTACAGGAGCAGCAACTGAACAAAGCCCACCCCCCGATATCCCCGGAGCGATTTATCTTGACACATCGGTTGGTCTCCATAATTCCCTCTCTGTTAATGTCCCTGATGTTTCCCCTGAACACCGCTCTCCTGATTGCTTTATCAATCAAACCAATACAACAACTGGCTGCCCCCCTCTAGATGCAGTGGGTGCAGAGACACCCAATAGAACCGGGGAACAAAATTGTTACGAGTCAGTGGGTTGGGTAGATAGCCAGAGGCGGCCAAGTGATCGCACATCGGACGATAGGTATAAAAAGAGAGGCTACACCGGGCTGCAAGTTTATGACAAAAGCCAGCTAATAGTTTGTGACGAGACAGAGTACTGGGAGGATGGCCGACAGCATCGATGCCGTTCGGCCTTCAAAAATGCTGAAGAACTGGCTTTTCACAAAAGAGCTTTTCATGAGCAGGTAGCCTGTGACGAGACAGTGGTCGGGCAAGATGGCGAGGCGCAGCCATGCAGGATACTCTTCAAAAATGCTCCAATGCTATTGCTTCACAAGGTGTATATTCACACAAAAACTATTACAGACACCAAGCTTAATGGTACGAAGCCGAATGATGACCATATCGATCACCTGTATCTTCCAGAAGATAGAAAGTGATTCGGCTTCCAACCAGACTCAAATCACGCTATTCAGAGGGCATAGAGTTTTGAAAAAAATACTCACAGCGGCACTGTTTTTGCTGTTCCCTCTGTCTGCCATCTGCCAGACCGAATCGTTTACAAGAAGTTTTTTTGTTGAGCTTCATCAGGATGGAAACTCGCCAAAAGGGAGCTTTGCTATTAAGCGAGACCAGCAAACATTGCCAGGCACCTCGTCATACCTTGCCGATACAAACAGCTACGCCGAATCAATTTTTCCGCATGATGACCAACCACGCAGACTCGGGGGCTTCGGGTTAAGAACGTCCTTTTCTGAGTCGATATCGTGGGAATTGATATACGCCGCTGGTTCGCTGGTTGCTTACCAACTGGTTATGACTTCCCATGACAGTGCTCTGAGCACCAAAGCTCATTCATGGATACCCGTAGAAGCCTTTTTAGCGGTCGGCTGGCTTTTACAAAGTTATTGGAACACCGATTCACCCATGTTCAGTCCAACAAATAAACTGGAGGCCAGTCAGGATGACACGTTTGCAATCACTACTATGGTGCTCCCCGGAAATGGCAAAAAACAAAGACAGCAAAAAAACGAGCAAACAGAATCATCCGGTCGGCAAGCCTCTGGAACATCCGCCCAAATCACAGGCTCTGTCAAAAGACCCCGGCATTCCGGCTCTGGCGGCGGTAACGAAGAGCCGGAACAACCTCAACATACTCTCGGCTTGGATTGTTACGTCGATTCCTGTCATGGCGTTTGTAAACTTCGACCATCATCCCATAGCGAAGAGCCTGCTGAATGGTCGCTGAATCCTGTAGCAAATTCGACAGGCAACACAGGAGCAGCATCCGAACAAAGCCTGCTTTTCACACGATTGACTCTTTTGCGGCAGCGGCAGATAGGCCTGATGGTCCGGGTGGCTCAGAATCTGCGGCATCAGGAAAGAATGTCCGTCACTAAGCGATCGAACGATGGAAATACGCTCAAATCACTGCAAAGATCATCCACCGGTAACTCAGCCCTTCTGCTTCCCTCCAGGCAAGAAATAGAGGCAGCAGCTTCCACTTTTATTTCAAACTGTCCCCAAATAGCGAATTGTCTTACTGATCCAGCGAGTCAGGAAGCTGCGATTAACATGGCAGCTTTGCATACCTTGTATTCCATACCTTATTCTGATGATTCGCAAGAACCAAAAAGAGAGTCAAAAAAGGCTTTATGTGCATTTGTAATAAATCATATTGAGCGTTTCAATATCATTTTTCCCTATATAGCGGTCCCCGGTTGTGGTCGTTTAAAGCCTGAAAGATTTCTGGCTGTTATGCTCTCTCTATGCGAAGGCGCTTATCAAGGCGCTTTTCCAAAAACAGTTATCGGTATTGGTTCGGGGCAAGCATTTCTTGAAAAATGTTTTAGTTTGATGGGAGACGTTGATGTGAAATGCTATGACAAAAAACCATTAACTAACTTTTTACCTGTTGAAAAAGCTAAGTTCCCAAAAGATATTGACAAGTGCCTGCCTGATGATTGCAGTCATAGTTTACTGGTTTCAGCCTATCCACAAGGGTATTTAGGTCCCGTGCTTTCGGAATTTATTCGGCGCGGAGGGGAAATGCTCTGCACCACAGTTGAGGGTTGTTTGTTTAGTGATATGCATGAAGGATATGAAGACAATCCTGAGGTTCTCTGGGACGGGATTGAAAAGTTAAGGAAGAAGAATAGAGAGTGCTTTGAAGTTAAATTAACTGATTACACGTTGATGGGGCCTCCATCACGTATCCAGTTTTACAATTGGCCATCAAGTGTTAAGCAGCTTATGCTTGATTCCCTGGATTTAAACGGTTTGTGTTCTGATATCAGTTTTCCTCGATCCCCGAGACCAAGTTCCCATTATTAAAAAAAACTCAATCCGCCAGCGAAAGTTATACAGAGATGCAATCTTTCGTTTTTGAAAGAAAAGACGCTTATCTTCTTGAATTACCACTTTTCAGGCCTACCCTTTTCGAATCAACAAACACAAAATGAAGGTAAGGATAGAGTTTTGAAAAAATTACTCACAGCGGCACTGTTTTTGCTGTTCCCACTGTCTGCCATCTGCCAGACCGAATCATTTACAAGAAGCTTTTTTGTTGAGCTTCATCAGGATGGACACTCTCCAAAAGGGAGCTTTTCTATTAAGCCAGACCAGCAAACATTGCTGGGCATCCCGTCATACCTTGCTGATACAAACAACTATGACGAATCAATTTTTCCGCACAATGACCAACCACAGAGACTCGGCGGTTACAGGGTAAAAACGTCCTTTTTTGAGTCGATCTCGTGGGAATTGATATACGCCGCTGGTGCGCTGGTTGCTTACCAACTGGTTATGACTTCCGATGACAGTGCTCTGAGCACCAAACCTCATTCATGGATTCCTGTAGAAGCCTTTTTTGCGGTCGGCTGGCTTTTACAAAGTTATTGGAACACCGATTCGCCTATGTTCAGTCCGATAAATAAACTGGAGGCCAGTCAGGATGACCCGTTTGCAATCACCACTATGATGCTCCCCGGAAATAGCCAAAAACAAAGCCAGCAAAGAAACGAGCAAACAGAATCATCCGGCCAGCAAGCCTCCGGAACATCCGCGCAACTGACAGGTTCTGTCACCAGACTCCAGCATCTCGGCTCTGGCGGCGGTAACGAAGAGCCGGATCAACCTCAACATACTCTCGGCTTAAATTGCCACGTCGATTCCTGTCATGGCGTTTGTAAACTTCGACAATCATCCCATATCGACGGGCCTGCTGATTGGTCGCTGAATCCTGAAGCAAATTCTACGGGCGATACAGGAGCAACATCCAAGCAAAGCTTGCTTTTCACACCATCGACTCATTTGCGGCATCGGCAGACAGGCATAACGACCCACAAGGCTAAATTTCGGCGGCATCTGGAAAGAAAATTCCTGAAAGCTGAAAATTTGCTCAGATTATCCTCATTCATTGGTAACTCAGACTATATGCCTTCCACCCGAAGGCAAGCATTAGAAGCAGCAGCTTGCAGTTGTGTTTTAAACCACCTCAATATAGCGTATTGCCTTGCTGATCCAGAGACTAAGGCTGCTGCGACTAAACTGGTATCTTTGTATACCTTGTATTCCTTACCTCATTCGGATGATTCGCAAGAACCAAAAAGAAAGTCAAAAAAGGCTTTATGTGAACTTGTGATCGATAATACTAAATATTTCCATATCATTTTTACCTACATAGCGGTTCCCGGTTGTGGTCGTTTAAAGCCTGAAAGATTTCTGGCTGTTATGCTCTCTCTATGTGAAAGCGCTTACCAAGACGCTTTTCCAAAAACAGTTATTGGTATTGGCTCGGGGCAAGCATTTCTTGAAAAATGTTTTAGTTTGATGGGCGACATTAATGTTAAATGCTATGACAAAGAACCATTAACTAACTTTTTACCTGTTGAACAAGCTGAATTCCCAAAAGATATTGACAAGTGCCTGCCTGATGATTGCAGTCATTGTTTACTGGTTTCAGCCTATCCACAAGGGTATTTAGGTCCTGTACTTTCGGAATTTATTCGACGGGGAGGGGAAATGCTCTGCACCACGATTGAGAATGATTTGTTTAGTGACATGCATGAAGGATATGAAGACGATCCCGAGGTTCTCAGGGACGGGATTAGACAGTTAAGGAATAAAAATGGAGAGTGCTTTGAAGTTGAATTAACTGATTACACGTTGATGGGGCCTCCATCAAGTATCCAGTTTTACAATTGGCCATCAAGTGTTAAGCAGCTTATGCTCGACTCTCACGATTCTTCGGCTATAAACGGTTATTGTGTTGATATCGTGTTTCCGCAATTCTTGGAATCAAGTTCTGATGAGTAATTGTTCTCCGGACAGCAGGGAGGCTTTTGTCTATTTTATTGCACTACCACATTTTTGGCCTACCTTTTCAACTTGTAAACACGAAATGAATTTGAGGGTAGAGTTTTGAAGAAAACACTTTCAGCGACACTGCTGTCGCTGCATTGGTCGTTATCTTTGATCTGTCAGGCCGAACCGTTGACAGGACATTTTGTTGTCGAGCATAAACAGAAGAATCAGAGCCTTTCTATTAAGCGAGACCTGAATTCATTGCCGGGCAGCCCGTCAGACATTGTCGACACTGACGGCTTTGCAGGATCAATTTTGCCGCCTGATGACAAAACACAAAAGCTTGGCGGTTATGGGCTGAAAATGACCTCTATTGAGTCCATTTCATGGCAATTGCATTGGGCTGTCTATATGCTGTTTACCTACGGACTCTTCTGGATCATCAAAGATGCGGCTCAGGACGGCGGACCTTATTGGTGGATATTTGCAGAAGGGATTGTTGCTGTCGGCTGGCTTTTAGAAAAAAACTATTGGAACACCGTTTCACCGAACCCAATGGATAAACCGGAGGCAAGTCAGAATGACTCGTTTGCGATCACCACAATGATGCTCTCCGGACAAGGTCAAAAACAAAATAACAAACCAAACCAGTCATCAGCATCATCCGGTCAGCAAGCCTCTGGGGCAACTACTCATCTTACAGGCTCTATCACCGGCCCACTGTCTTCAGGCTCTGGCGGGGGTAACGAAGGCCCTGAACAACATGACCAGTATACTTTGGATATAAATTGTTATATCGATTTTTGTCATGGCGTTTGTAAACTACGAGCATCATCCGATAGTACTGAGCCCGCTGAAGGGGCGCTGAATTTCTTAGAAACTTTGACAGACCATGCAGCAGGAACAACAGAGCAAGGCTTGCCTTTCCCACGAGAGAATGATCTCGGTCAAACTCTGGGTGATTCTGAGAAAAGCGTCCATCGGTCATCGATTAAAACCGACCCTGGAAATGGCTGTAAGAATACATACCCATTGGCTGCTGTGGCAGTCGGGGAATTAACCTGCGATTTAAAAGTGTTTGGCGTGGACGCGCGGAAGCGGTCATGCGGGATGGTCTGCAAGGGTTCGAAAGCTGTGCGGTACCACATAGAAAAGCACAAGGAACGGCGTGAGTGCTTTCTTAACAGAATCGACATGATGAAAATGAGAATAAGAATGAGAAGAGCCTCTCTCTACCCCGGGCAACACCCTTGTGATGAGAGAGTGGCCGGTACGGATGGCGAGGAGCAACGGTGTGGTGTGGTCTTGGATAATCCTCAGTCCCTGTGGTGTCACAAATTAAGATTTCACACCGGACCACAAATCAGTGAAGAGCAAGAATTCTGGGAGGATGGCCTGCCACACACATGTGGGCAGAGCTGCGAAAATGCCCCGGAGTTGGTGCGTCATAAAAAAAGATTCCACGAGCTGCGAAAATGCCACGAAATAGTGTTCTGTGAGAATGGCCACCTTCACCCATGCGGAATAGTCTGCGCGGATCTTCGAGAGTACTTTCGTCACATTAGCATACATCGAGAAAGTGAGTCTGTTGATAGGCAGTAGGTCGATGACAAAAAAGAGGTTTGTTCTCTTGATCTATCATTTTCCTGGTCTAATTTCCCCACCTAAGAAAGTTAAAACATAAAATGGATGTAAGGATAAAGTTCTTGATACACCTACGTTTTGTGACGCTGCTGTTGCTGCTGTCCTCGTCGTCTGTCATCTCTCAGGCTGCACCATTGAAAAGAAGTTTTGTTGTCCAGCTTCAACAGGATGGAGGTTCTCCGGGCCGGAGCTTTTCCATAAAACCTAACGAGCCGATGTTAGGCAACCCATCATACATTGCCGAAACAGACGGCTCTGCAGGATCAATTTTTCCGCCTGACGACAAACCACAAAGATTTGGCGGTTTTTGGGTAAAAACGGGCTTTTTTGATTTGATCTCGTGGCAGTTGATTGACGCCAATCATTTTCTGGTTGCTTACGAACTGGTTATGACCAACAATGACTTCGCTCTGGGCATCAAACCTTATTCATGGATACCAATAGAAGCGTTTTTCGTTGTCGGCTGGCTTTTACAAAGCTATTGGAGCACCGATTCACCGCTGTTTAGTCTAATGGGTAAACTGGAAGCAAGTCAGGACGACCCATATGCAATCACCACTATGACGCTCTCGGGTAATGGCCAAGAAAAAAACCAACAAAAAAACGAGCCAACAAAATCATTCGGTCAGCAAGCCTCAGGAAAAACTGCTCAATTCAAAGGCTCTCTCACCAGACCCGAAAATTTCGGCTCTGGCGGTGGTAACGAAGGGCCTGAACAACAACATACTTTCTGTTTAAATTGTTACGTCGATTCCTGTCATGGTGTTTGTAAACTCAGACCATTATCCGATGGCGATGGCGATGGCGATGGCGATGGCGATGGCGATGGCTCTGCTAAATGGTCGCTGAATCTCGTAGAAACTTCGACAGGCTACACCGGAGCAGTACCTGAACAAAGCTCGCCTTTTGTAACGTTGACTCGTGAGCGGCAGCGGCAGATAAACTTGATCAACCGCAGGGCCAGAATTCGCGTGTGTTCGGAAAGAATATTCTTCATGAAGCGAATGAAGGAATATCTGCTCAGATTGGCTGCTGTTGCGGCCGAAGAAATGGCCAAAAGAGGTGGCACAGAGTAACTGTTTTGTGACGTGATGGTGCCCAATAAGAATGGCCAGTGGGCCCAATGCAAGACAATGCGCAAAAACCTTCAAGAGCTGTTGTTATGCAGTAGCGGGCTTTTTTTATCACAAAAAATTTTTCATCCCAGAGTAGAGCGAAAAGTTGTTTCAGTCGCTTATGACTGATTTATGACTCTCTTTTGATCTACCTTTTCTATCTTAAAAAGTACAGAACACAAAACGATGTAAGGTTAATGTTTTGAAAAAAACACTCTCTTTGGCACTGTTTTGGCCGCTATTCTCGTTTTCTATCATCTGTCAGGCTGCACAGTTAACAAGAATTTTTGTTGTCGAGCCTCAACAGAGTGGAGGTTCTTCAAGCGGGGGCTTTTCTATACAGCCAGATCAGCAAATATTGCCGGGCACCCCATCATACCTTGGCGACAAAGACGGCTATGCAGAATTCATTTTGTCGCCCGATGACAAACTACACAGACCGCGCGGTTACGGGCTAAAAAGGTTCTTTATTGAGTCGATTTCGTGGCAACTGATTTACGCCACTCATTTCCTGGTTGCTTACGGACTGGTTATGACCACCCATGACGTCGGTCTGAAAGCCAAACCTTATTCATGGATATCTGCAGAAGCATTTGTCGCTGTCGACTTGCTTTTGAAAAGCTATTGGAACCCTGATTCATCGCTTTTTAACCCGATGGATCAACTGGAGGCAAGTCAGAGTGACCCGTTCAAGATTACCTCTATGATGCTTCCCGGACAGAGCCAAAAACAAAATGGCCAACAAAAAAGCCAGCCGACAGTATCATCCGGTCAGCAAGCCTCAGGTGCAACCAGCAACCAAATGACAGGTTTTTTCACCAGCCCTCCGGATTCCGGCTCTGGTGGCGGAGACGAAGGCCCCGAACAACACCAGCATACTTTGGGTTTAAATTGTCACGTTGATTCCTGTGATGGCGTTTGTAAACTCCGACCATCATCCGATAGTTCTGATTCAGCTGAAGCGGCGCTGGGTTTCGACAATTCTGAGCCACACGCCCGTAGATCACCGATTAAAACCGACCCGGGAAATGGCTGCAACTACAGACAATCACTGACTGCAAAAGGAGTCGCAGCAATGGCAGTCGATTTGACTGAGGGACTGACCTGTCATTTGCAAGTACTTGGTGTGGATGGCCAGAAGCGGTCATGCGGGGTGGTCTGCAAGAGTCTGATAGCTGTGCGGGATCACGTAGAAGACCACGAATTTCGGCGTTATCACTGTCTTGAAAGCATCAACAGAATGAGAATGAGAAGAGCTTGTTACTATCCCGAGCCAAACCCTTGTGATGAGACAGTGGTTGGGGCTGATGGCAAGGAGCATCCGTGTGGTGAGGTCTTACCAAATGCTAAGTTCCTGTCGTGTCACAAATTAAAATTCCACACTGGGCCCCAGACCTGTCAGGAGACAGAGACCCTGGAAGATGGCCTGCAGTACCCATGCAGGTTGGTCTGCGAAAATGCTCTGGATTTGGCGCGTCATAAAAACGCATACCACAAGTCGCGGAAATGCTTCAAGATAGTGGTCTGTAAGAATGGCCATCTTCACCCATGCGGAAAAGTCTGCGCAGATTTTCCAGAGTGGTTGTTTCACGATAGAATGCATCGGGAAAGCAAGTCTTTTTACGTGCAGTAGGCTGATGATCTCAGTCTGGATTGGTTATAGTTCTCCGAACAGCAGAGAGACTTTTTCTATTCCAACATTTGGTTAATCTCTTATTTGAAAGGCAATCGTCGTTTTTTTTGTAATGCCGGGACACCGATGAACAAAAGTCCTTGCCCATGTTTTGCAGTAGTGTTTTTTTATTCCCGGTGCAACCTTTGGTTTTTCTGGAAAGACACGCTGACTTTCTTGATTTATCACTTTCTTGAACTAGCTTCATTTCAAAAAATGAAAACACGAAACAAAACACGAAACATTAGGTACGAAATATAAGACAGATTTAAGGTTAGGCTTTGAAAAACATACTCTCTTTGGCACTGATGTTGCCGGTATTCTCGGTTTCTGTCATCTTTCATGCTGCACACTCGACAGGAAGTATTGTCGTCCAGCGCCAACAGAGCGGAGGTTCTCCAAGCGGGAGTTTTTCTTTAAAGCCGGACCAGCGTAGATTGCCGGGCACTCCGTCCTACCCCGTCAATACAGACGGCTACGCAGAATCAATTTTGCCTGATGACAAACGACACAGGATTAACAGTTATGGGGTAAAAACCTCTTTTATTGAGTCGATCTCATGGCAATTGATTTATGCTGCTCATGTTCTGATTGCTTGCGAATGGGTTGTGACCACCAATGACGCCGCTCTGAAAGCCAAACCTTACCCATGGATACCTGCAGATGTGTTTGTCTCTTTTGGCTCACTCTTGAAAAGCTATTGGAACCCCGATTCATCAATATTTAGCCCGACTGAATCACTTAACTTGATTGAGCAAAAAATTCAACAACAAGAAGCGAATCAGGATCATCTGTTCACGATCATCTCTATGATGCTCCCCGGAAATGGCCAACAAAAAAATAGCCAACCAAACCCGCCATCAGCATCCTCCGGTCAGCAAGCCTCAGGAGTGGCCACTCATGCAGGCAATTTTTATTTCACCAACTTCCTGTCTTTCGGCTCTGGCGACGGTAAAGAAAACCCTGATCAACACCAGCATACTTTGGGTGTGAATTGTTACGTCGATTCCTGTAATGGCATTTGTAAAATACGACCATCGTTCGATAGTAGCGAGTCAGCTGAAGGGGTTCAGCAAGGCTCTCCTCCCCCTGCTCAAAGAGAGATTAAACGTCGGAAAACTTATCCTATCCATGGTCATATAGGTGGCGACCTGCTCTGGGATATTGATCTACCCAGTCTTGAATGGTGTCTTGCTAAAAGAGCTTATGAAGGGGCCTATGCTTTATCGGATTCTGAAGAACTTGATCTTTCAAAGGTTGACGAAGAAACATTCTCCAGTGCTTTAACTGAATTTTTTGTTGATCCAATATTAACTTTTCTGAATTACAGAGTGCTCGTGACAAAGCACGACAGAAGCGACGAGTATGTGCACCTTGCTGCTGCAATGTGCAATGCCCTTGGGAACGAATATGAATATATTGTTGGTTTTTGTGCCAGTTGTGCCCATACCTTCAAATTTGGCTTTAGTCACTCACTTTTTCATATGGCCAGGGTGTTAACGAAATCTCGTGCACATAAAAGTTGGAACTTGCATCAGTTCAGACAAGATGTCATCGAAGGCCTGGATACTGATCGCCAGACTCTCGCAGAGAAGATTGCCCATCGAGAGGTAGAGCGTGTAAACACTATTCTTCAACAAGGCTCATCCATAGAAGATAAATATGAGCCTGTTGGTAATTTGGCATTAATTTTCTTTGCCCTTTCCGCCAACAATCGAAAAGAAGCAGTCAATCTTTTTTGGGAGGCTTGTTTTATAGATGCAGATGGCAACAGGATAACTCGGGATGACGAGCCCCCTGTATTCAGCGGACCCTATACAACTGAACCCACAGAAACTTATCGATATGTTTATTCTTCAGTAAGAAATTTAAAAGATATTGCTCATTTACAAAAACTGGTTAATCTGATTAAAAACTTTTTAATTGCGGATAAAGGCACGGCTTCAGCAAATTGTGAAAACAGGCCCCTGATGCAGAAGAGCGCTCGTTAAAGCTTTCACTTAGAGGGTGTGGGTGCGCGGAAGGCCATAAATATACTCAAGAACCACTCCACCATGATGGGTAAACTACTGGCAGACATTCGTCGCCTTTTACTGTCATGCCGACTCCGTTTTAATAAAAAAGCCCGCTCATGTCTTGCATCAGAGGTTTTTTTACCTACCCGCTTTAACCTTTTGTTTTAAAAAAACGCTTATTTTCTTGATCTAACACCTTGTTGATCTACCTTTCCATTCTAAAAAATAAAAACAAGACACAACAATCAACAAAGTGGGAACCAATGAAAAATTCATCCTCTGTGGCACTGTTGTCGCTGCTGCTCTCTATGTCTGCTATCGGTCAGGCTGAATCATGGACAAGGCATTATGTTGTCGAGCTTGGACAGGATGGAAGCTCTCCTATGGGGATCTTTTCCATAAGGTCTGGCCAGCACACATTCCCAGACACTCCGTCACACCTTGTCGACACAAACGCCTATACAGAAGCAATTTTGCCGTCCGAAGACAAACCACATAGACTCGGTAGTTATGGTGTGAAAACGTCCTTTATTAAGTCAGTCTCGTGGCAATTGATTTACGCCACTAGTGTGTTGGTTGCTTACGATCTGGCTATGACTACCGATGACGCAGCTCCGGGTGCCAAACCTTATTCATGGATACCTGTAGAAGCCTTTTTCGCTGTTGGCTGGCTTTCAGGAAGCTATTGGAACACCGATTCACCGCTGTTCATCCCGATAGATAAACCGGAGGCCGGTCAGGATGACCCGTTTGCGATCAATACTATGATGCTCCCCGCAAATGGCCAACAACAAAGGCAACAACGAGAAGAGCGAACAGAGTCATCTATACAGCAAGCCTCAGGGGCAAGCACTTTTACAGGTGCTCTCACCGGTCCCCTGTCTTCCGGTTCAGGCGATGGTAACGATGGTCCAGAACAACACCAGCATACTTTAGGTTTAGATTGTCGCGTCAGTCCTTGTAAAGGTATTTGCATCTTCCGACCAGCATCCAGCAGGATTGAGCTGGCTGAAGGGTGGCTGAATTCCATGGACAGTACAGCAGTTGGAGGAGGAGCAGAACCTGAACAAAGCTCATTCCACGATGTCCCTGATCGATACTACTCTGCATGGGATTATTGCGATGCAGTAATTCACTTCGATCTCGATAATGCCTTTGATAATGTCATCGGTAATCAACGCGATCATTATTTCTATGTCACTGGACGCTTTGATAACAATCCAACCAATCGCCAACGCCCTATAGATTCAATGAGTGTGGGGGCAGCCAGTACAGCTGAAGAACCCATCCGTGACGAGACAGTGACCCGGGACGATAGACAGCATCAGCCATGTGGGAAGGTCTTCAGGAGTGATAAAGCTTTGCAGGGACAATTAAGAGAATACAACAATAGGCAACGGAGGCTACGTAAATTCATAATGGACGATATGGCCAAAAATAAAGGCCACTCTTATCTGAAAGTTTGTGAAGATAAAGTGCTCTGGCGGGATGGCCAGCGGCGAAAATGCGGGGCGGTCTTCGATAATGCTCAATGCTTGCTGGATCACAAAAGAAGCAACCACAAGCCGCAAATCTGTGACGAGACGGTGGCCGGTGGGAATAACCAACAGCCATGCGGAATTGTCTGCGAGGATTTTGAAGAGCTGATCCATCACAAGCAGTTCGATCACAGAGGAAAGCATCTAAAACACAAGCCTGTTGATTTGGAACAAGGTAATGACCTCGGTTTTCCAAAAGATAAACAGTAATTCGGCTTCCAATCAGACTCAAAACACGCTTCCGAGAGGGCATCCATCCATGGAAGTTCCTATACCACATGATGACTAGCTATCCGTGGTCATCTCGAATAAAAACGACAGCGTTTGTTGAGGAAAAACGCTTACTTTCTTGATCTGTCACTTCCTTGGTCTAACCTGACTGACTAGAAAATACGAAACACAAAAATAGATGTAAGGATATAGCTTTGAGAAAACCGCTCCCTGTGGTGCTGCTGTTGCTGATGCTCTCGTTGTCTGTCATCTGTAAGGCCGAACCATTGGAAAGTCGCTTTATTGTCGAGCTTGGACAGGATGGAGGTTCCTCAGACGTGACTTTTTCCATAAGGCCTGTCCAGCATTCATTTATAGACAACCCTTCATACCATGCCGACAGTGGCTATGAAGGACTCATTTTTCCGTCTGACGACAAATCACAGGGAATTGGTGGTTATGGGTTAAAAACATCTCTCATTGAGTCGATCTCATGGCACTTGCTTCACGCCGCCAACCTGGTGATTGTTTACGAACTGGCTTTTACCCCCCATGACACCGCTCTGAGTGCCAAACCTTATTCATGGATACCTATAGTAGGAGCGTTTGTCGTTGCCGACTTTCTTTTGAAAAGCTACTGGAACCCCGATTCATGGTTGCTTAACCCAACGGATCAACTGGAGGCGGCATCTATGTTGGCACAGGCGGATCACCCGTTTGTGATCACTAATATGGTACTTCCCGGGCGTGGTGAACAAAAAAATGACCAACAAAATCCATCATCAGCCTCAGCTGATCATCAGGCCTTAGGAACAACCGCCCAACTTACAGGCTCTATCACCAGTCCTCTGGGTTTGGGCTCTGGTGACGGTAACGAAGACCCTGAACAACGCGAACATACTTTCGGTTTAGATTGTTACGTCGATTCCTGTCATGGCGTTTGTAAACTCCGACAATCATCTGGTAGCGAGTCAGCTGAAAGGTTGCTGAATTCGGAAGGAAGTCCGACAGCCCCTGCGCAAGGAATACCCGAACAAGGCTCTATTGAAACGATGAATGAACTCACTCAAATCCTGCACCATTTTCAGCCACAAGCCCTGACAATATCGATTAATACCTTTCCGGCTAATAGCCGCAGCAATACATGTTGTGTACCGGATGCAGCGGCAGCCATGAAAGCCGGGGAACTGACCTGTAAAGTGCCCATGCACGGAGAGGATGACCAGCTGCGGCCATGCGGGTTTTTCTGCAATAACAGGAAAGCTATGCGGGCGCACAAAACGAAATACCACACGAAAAGTCGTCTGCACTTTCTTGAGGGTTTGAGCAGCATGAGAAAAAGCAGCTCGGAAAAGGCAAGACTCTTTATCTATCCCGAGACACACCGTTGTTACGAGACAGTGATCGGGGAGGATGGCCAGCAGCAGCCGTGTCATGAGCCCCTTCCAACGGCTCAATCGCTGTTAGATCACAAATTAAGATATCACCCCGAATCACAGGCCAGTGATGGGACAGCGATCGGGGACGATGGCCAGCGTTCAGGCGGAATAATGAGCGAGAATGCGCAGACCCATCAGGCAAAAGTGCATCGAAAACGCAAGCCTTTTGATGCAGATCGAGATGATCACCTTAACCCTCCGGAAGGTACAGAATGATCGGGCTCCCAGCCAGGCCCGAAGCAAGCTTTCAGAAGGGATGGATATCACACTATTTGTTATTTCGATTTTTAAAAAACCGGACAGTCGTCATCACAACTCGCATTCGACGATTCAGGTGGACTCAATCGGGGCCGGGTAATCGCCTTGCTGTAGCTCTGTCATCTTCCCTGAAGTTCATCGCTTTTCTCAAACCGGTTCTTACGACAGTCATCAGGTATCAGACATCGGTGTTTCAGTAAAATTTCAGCACGTTTGCCATGGATAGGAGAATGCATGAACCATTATGTTTTAGTTCTTTGCCCCTTGTCCTCTCGTCTATCCTCATTGCTCCTATCCACAGAAAACAAAGGATAGAACCATTAAAAGTCTACTCTTGCACGTATTGGTCTTTGTGCCATTTGTCTGCACGGTTGAGCCACAGACCTACCGTTTTATCGTTGAGGTTAACCAGAATGGGGCTTTGACAAGCCAGAGTTTGTCTATAAAAACTGAGCCGGTCAGATTATCTGCAATTCCTATGAGCAATGGGAGGTCGGTGCAAAACGAACCATCACACATTACCCACACAAACGGATATTCAGGCCCAGGCACGCCTCGCGATGACAAACCCTGCAAGCGAAACAAACTTCAGATCATTACTTTGATGTACGGAGCGGGCGGCGGTAACTATTCCCGGACAACGGGGCCAGAGGGTCATGGTCAGTCATTCAATAGACATTCAGAAAAGACGCATTATCTATACGACAATGGACATCATGATGAAAGTTCCGGTCGGCCCACAGACTCCCGACATAGCCTTGACGAAAATTGCCATGAACAGCCCTGTTGTCACCGACTAGGACGCTGTATCTTCGCTCCCTCCACAACTATCTGGTGTCGTTCAACCTCAGATGATTCTTTCGTTTGCAGAACAGATGTCTGTTTGCAAACAGGCGATCAGGAATCTGGCTCGGTAAGCCATCTTGCTGAAGGTCTGACAGTTGTCTCAGGAGCTGACAGCACAACCGATCCATCATTGACATTAAATCCACCTCCTGCAAAAAAACAAAGGAAGGCGGGCTTAAAAAAATACCGATGTGATCACCCCGTCTGTGAAAAATTATTTAGCTCTCAAGCCTCATTGAGTACTCACAAAAGGCAATATCACACCGGAGAGAAAACCTGCCCTAAGTGTCAGAAGACCATACCAAACGCGAAAGCCCTGTCGGTTCACAAAAGAAAAAATCACACCCCAGAGCAAACCTGCCCTGAGTGCCAAAAGATCCTGCCAAACGCTCATGCCCTGTCGAATCACAAAAGAAAAGAACACACCCCGGAGCTAACCTGCCCAGAGTGCCAGAAGACCCTGCCAAACTCTCAAGCCTTGTCGGTTCACAAAAGAAAAGATCACACCCCGGAGCAAACCTGCC
Source organism: Endozoicomonas sp. ISHI1 (assembly GCF_024606225.1). GTDB lineage: Bacteria > Pseudomonadota > Gammaproteobacteria > Pseudomonadales > Endozoicomonadaceae > Endozoicomonas_A. The sequence continues at coordinate 26,453 of NZ_JAGRPU010000052.1, forward strand.
CTGAGTGCCAGAAGACTCTGCCAAGCGTTCAAGCCCTGTCGGTTCACAAAAGTCTATATCACACCGGAGAGCAAACCTGCCCTGAGTGCCAGAAGACCCTGCCAAACGCTCAAGCCCTGTCGAATCACAAAAGAAAAGATCACACCTCGGAACAAACCTGCCCTGAGTGCCAGAAGACCCTGCCAAACGCTCAAGCCCTGTCGAATCACAAAAGAAAAAATCACACCCCAGAGCAAACCTGCCCTGAGTGCCAGAAGACCCTGCCAAACGCTCAATCCTTGTCGACTCACAAAAGAAAAGATCATACCCCGGAACAAACCTGCCCTGAGTGCCAGAAGACTCTGCCAAATGCTCAAGCCCTATCGGATCACAAAAGAAAAGATCATACCGGAGAGCAAACCTGCCCTGAGTGCCAGAAGACCCTGCGAAATGCTCAAGCCCTGTCGGATCACAGAAGAAAAGATCACACCCCAGAGCAAACCTGCCCTGAGTGCCAGAAGACCCTGCGAAACGTTCGAGCCCTGTCGTATCACAAAAGAAAAGATCACACCCCAGAGCAAAGCTGCCCTGAGTGCCAGAAGATCTTGCCAAACGCTCAAACCCTGTCGGAACACAAAAGAAAAGATCATACCGGAGAGCAAACCTGCCCTGAGTGCCAGAAGACCCTGCCAAACGCTCGAGCCCTGTCGGATCACAAAAGAAAAGATCACACCCCGGAGCGAAGCTGCCCTGTGTGTCAGAAGACTCTGCCAAACGCTCAAGCCCTGTCGGATCACAAAAGAAAAGATCACACTTCAGAGCAAACCTGCCCTGAGTGCCAGAAGACCCTGCCAAACGCGAAAGCCCTGTCGGTTCACAAAAGTAAATATCACACCGGAGAGCAAACCTGCCCTGAGTGTCAGAAGATCCTGTCAAATGCTCGAGCTCTTTCGGATCACAGAAAGCAACACCGAAAACGAAAGCTTGATGGCGCAAAGTCAAGTGATTGATTTCTGCTTGTCATAGGTTCAGCAGGCAAAGGTGCTGTAGTCGTTTGGGCATGATCTGAAGGGCAATGTTCACGTCTATCTGTCTATCACCCGGGGCCGGTTAACCGATGACAAAAAGACATGGAAGGAAATCTTCTTCAGCAAGCAGGTCTTAATGGCCCATGCGGCACTACGAAATCATCAATCCGCTTCGACTGCACCATGAAAAGCACGGCCCTGGCAGGCTCGTTGCGCTGGTGTGACAGGATATCTATTGTGGCTTTGTAACCCGGGTTTGACATCTACAGTTCTCTGCTCGTCCCTGAGTTCAACGCTTTGCTAAAACCGGTTTTTACGACAGTTACCAGATATAAAACATCGGTGTTTCAGTAAAATTTCAGCTCGTTTGTCATGGATGGGGTAATCCATGAACCACTGTTTTTTAGTTCCTTGTCTCTTATCCTCTCGTCTATCCTCACTGCTCCTATCCATAGAAAACGAAGGATAGAACCATTAAAAGTCTACTCTTGCACTTATTGGTCTTAGTGCTTTATGTCTGCCCGGTTGAGCCGCAGACTTACCACTTTATCGTTGAGGTTAACCGGAATGAGGCTTCGACAAGTCAGAGTTTGTCTATAAAAACTGAGCCGGTCACATTATCTGCAATGCCTATGAACGATGGGAGGTCCATGCAAAACGAACCATCACACATTGCCCACACAAGCGGATATTCAGAGTCAGGCTCACCACCCTATGACAAACCCTGCAGACGAAACAAACTTCAGATCATCACTTTAATGTACGGAACGGGCGGCGGTAACTATTCCCGGACAACGGGGCCAGAGGATCATGGTCAGTCATTCAATATGCATTCAGAAAAATCGCATTATCTATACGACCACGACCATAATGATGAAAATTCGGGCCGTCCCACGGACTCCCGACATAGCCTTGACGAAAATTGCCATGAACAGCCTTGTTGTCATCGACAAGGACGCTGTATCTTCGGTCCCTCCACAAGTACCCAGTGTTGTTCAACCTCAGATGACTCTTTCGTTTGCAGAACAGATGTCTGTTTGCAAACAGGCGATCAGGAATCTGGCTCGGAAAGCCATCTTGCTGAAGGTCTGACAGTTGTCTCAGGAGCCGACAGCACAACCTATCCATCATTAACATTAAATCCACCTCCTGCAAAAAAACAATGGAAGGCAGGCTTCAAAAAATACCAATGTGATCACCCCGGCTGTGAAAAATTATTTAGCTCTCAAGCCTCATTGAGTACTCACAAAAGTCTATATCACACCGGAGAGAAAACCTGCCTTAAGTGTCAGAAGACCGTGCCAAACGCGAAAGCCCTGTCGGTTCACAAAAGAAAAGATCATACCCCGGAGCAAACGTGCCCTGAGTGCATGAAGACCCTGCCAAACACGAAAGCCCTGTCGGTTCACAAAAGTAAATATCACACCGGAGAGCAAACCTGCCCAGAGTGCCAGAAGACCCTGCCAAACTCTCAAGCCTTGTCGGTTCACAAAAGAAAAGATCACACCCCGGAGCAAACCTGCCCTGAGTGCCAGAAGACCCTGCCAAACGCTCAAGCCCTGACGAATCACAAAAGAAAAGATCACACTCCGGAACAAACCTGCCCTGAGTGCCAGAAGACCCTGCCAAACGCTCAAGCCCTGTCGAACCACAAAAGAAAAGATCACACCCCGGAACAAACCTGCCCTGAGTGCCAGAAGACCCTGCCAAACGCTCGAGCCCTGTTGGATCACAAAAGAAAAGATCACACCCTGGAGCAAACCTGCCCTGAGTGCCAGAAGACCCTGCCAAACGCTCGAGCCCTGTTGGATCACAAAAGAAAAGATCACACCCCGGAACAAACCTGCCCTGAGTGCATGAAGACCCTGCCAAACGTGAAAGCCCTGTCGGTTCACAAAAGTAAATATCACACCGGAGAGCAAACCTGCCCTGAGTGCCAGCAGACCTTGCCAAACGCTCAAGCCCTGTCGTATCACAAAAGAAAAGATCATACCGGAGAGCAAACCTGCCCTGAGTGCCAGAAGATCTTGCGAAATGCTCAAGCCCTGTCGGATCACAAAAGAAAAGATCACACCCCAGAGCAAACCTGCCCTGAGTGCCAGAAGACCCTGCGAAACCCTCGAGCCCTGTTGTATCACAAAAGAAAAGATCACACCCCAGAGCAAAGCTGCCCTGAGTGCCAGAAGATCTTGCCAAACGCTGAAACCCTGTCGGAACACAAAAGAAAAGATCATACCGGAGAGCAAACCTGCCCTGAGTGCCAGAAGACCCTGCCAAACGCTCGAGCCCTGTTGGATCACAAAAGAAAGGATCACACCTCAGAGCAAACCTGCCCTGAGTGTCAGAAGATCCTGCCAAATGCTCGAGCCCTGTCGGATCACAAAAGGCAACACCGAAAAAGAAAGCTTGATGGCTCAAAGTCAAGTGATTGATTTCTGCTTGTCATAGGTTCAGCAGGCAAAGGCGCTGTAATCGTTTGGGCATGATCTGAAGTGCAATGTTCACGTCTATCTGTCTAACTGTTTTTTAGTTCCTTGTCTCTTATCCTCTCGTCTATCCTCACTGCTCCTATCCATAGAAAACAAAGGATAGAACCATTAAAAGTCTATTCTTGCACGTATTGGTCTTTTTGCCATTCGTCTGTTCGGTTGAGCCAGAGGTCTACCGTTTTATCGTTGAGGTTAACCAGAATGGGGCTTCGACAAGCCAGAGTTTTTCTATAAAAACTGAGCCAGACACATTATCTGCGATGCCAATGACCGATTGGAGGCCGGTGCAAAACGAACCATCACACATTACTCGCACAAACGGATATTCAGAGTCAGGCTCACCACCCTATGACAAACCTTGTAGGCGAAACAAACTTCAGATCATCACTTTAATGTGCGGAACGGGCGGCGGTAACTATTCCTGGACAACGGGGCCAGAGGATCATGGTCAGTCATTCAATATGCATTCAGAAAAATCGCATTATCTATACGACCACGACCATAATGATGAAAATTCGGGCCGTCCCACGGACTCCCGACATAGCCTTGATGAAAATTGCCATGAACAGCCCTGTTGTCATCGACAAGGACGCTGTATCTTCGGTCCCTCCACAAGTACCCATTGTCGTTCAACCTCAGATGACTTTTTCGACTGCAGAACAGATGTCTGTTTGCAAACAGGCGATCAGGAATCTGGCTCGGAAAGCCGTCTTGCTGAAGGTCTGACAGTTGTCTCAGGAGCCGACAGCACAACCTATCCATCATTAACATTAAATCCACCTCCTGCAAAAAAACAAAGGAAGGCAGGCTTCAAAAAATACCAATGTGATCACCCCGGCTGTGAAAAATTATTTAGCTCTCAAGCCTCATTGAGTACTCACAAAAGGCAATATCACTCCGGAGAGCAAACCTGCCCTGAGTGCCAGAAGACCCTGCCAAACGCTCAAGCCCTGTCGGTTCACAAAAGAAAAGATCATACCCCGGAGCAAAGCTGCCCTGAGTGCCAGAAGATCCTGCCAAACGCTCAATCCTTGTCGGATCACAAAAGAAAAGCTCACAGCGCAGAGCAAACCTGCCCTGAGTGCCAGAAGACCCTACCAAACGCGAGAGCCCTGTCGACTCACAAAAGAAAAGATCACACCCCAGAGCAAACCTGCCCAGAGTGCCAGAAGATCCTGCCAAACGCTCAAGCCCTGTCGGATCACAAAAGAAGATATCACACCGGAGAGCAAACCTGCCCAGAGTGCCAGAAGATCCTGCCAAACAGTCAAGCCCTGTCGACTCACAAAAGAAAAGATCACACCCCGGAGCAAACCTGCCCAGAGTGCCAGAAGACCCTGCCAAGCGCTCAAGCCCTGTCGAATCACAAAAGAAAAGATCACACCCCGGAGCAAACCTGCCCAGAGTGCCAGAAGACCCTGCCAAACGCGAAAGCCCTGTCGGATCACAAAAGAAAAGATCACACCCCGGAGCAAACCTGCCCAGAGTGCCAGAAGACCCTGCCAA
>NZ_JAGRPU010000053.1 GCF_024606225.1 Endozoicomonas sp. ISHI1
CTTTATTAAAAAGAATGCGGACCGGTAGTTCAGTTGGTTAGAATGCCGGCCTGTCACGCCGGAGGTCGCGGGTTCGAGTCCCGTCCGGTCCGCCATCCTGTTTGATAGAAAGCAAAGATTGCACGACGGGCGCAATCCATTTTGAAGTCGCAGGGCTTTAGATCGGGGTGATTAGCTCAGCTGGGAGAGCATCTGCCTTACAAGCAGAGGGTCGGCGGTTCGATCCCGTCATCACCCACCAAACTTTATAGAGAGTATTGCGGTCAGTAAGACTCTTTATTGAAAAGAATGCGGACCGGTAGTTCAGTTGGTTAGAATGCCGGCCTGTCACGCCGGAGGTCGCGGGTTCGAGTCCCGTCCGGTCCGCCATGTAACTTGATAGAAAGCAAAGATTGCACGACAGGCGCAATCGATTTCTAAAGTCGGAGGGCTTTAGATGAGGGTGATTAGCTCAGCTGGGAGAGCATCTGCCTTACAAGCAGAGGGTCGGCGGTTCGACCCCGTCATCACCCACCAAACTTTATAGAGAGCATTACGGCCAGTAGGACTCTTTATTGAAAAGAATGCGGACCGGTAGTTCAGTTGGTTAGAATGCCGGCCTGTCACGCCGGAGGTCGCGGGTTCGAGTCCCGTCCGGTCCGCCATCTACAAAAACGATTATCTTTTAGGTAATCGTTTTTTTTTACTTGCAAATAGGCAAATTTCAGGCGAAAAAAAAGCTAGCAATGAACCAGCTTTTTTGGATCTGGATCGGGGGATGTTGTCAGAAGCGACGACCGCCTTCACGATTCCCGCCAAAGCCACGACGAGCGCCGCCATTGTTGTTGCGAGGGCGCTCGGTTGCGATGCTGACGCGGATGCTGCGACCCGCTACATCCTGCCCATCCAGGGCAAGAGCGGCTTCAGCAGCATCTTCAGAACTGAAGGTTACGAAAGCAAAGCCACGAGAACGACCGGTTTCACGATCGAGGATGATTTTCGCTTCCTCGATTTCGCCGAAGGCACCAAAAGCCTCTTCCAGATCTTGTTCTGTTGCGGCGAAGGCCAGGTTGCCAACGAACAGTTTGTTTGCCATTTTTTCTCTATCTCCGGGGACGCTGTAGCTGCTTGTCTGTCACCTTTCAAAGCTTCAAGCGTCGCTAGAGACACTGTCTTTTTGGGCGTCAGGTAAGAGTACAATGTTTAAGTGAGATCCCATTGTAGCACGTAGATCAGTGGAATGAAGGCTTGTTATATGTATTCTTTATTACTGATATTGTTTATATCACTGACTTATTGCGTCATTTTTGCTTACTGAGTGTTAAAACCAGAAAAATAAACGGGATTATGTGTTTTTCAGATGTTATTCGTAACAATGTGCCTATAGAAAGAATAAATACCTGTCTTGTGCGCGATTACTCTATTGCGATTGATGTTCTTCGTCTTGATCAAATTGATGCGCTTATTAGTGGTAATAAGTGGTTCAAACTTAAATACTTTCTTATTGAAGCGCGTTCAAGAAAGATCAAAACACTTTTAAGCTTTGGTGGTGCCTGGTCTAATCATCTTCATGCCATGGCAGCGGCAGGTTATCGTTTGGGTTTTCAGACAATAGGCGTTATTCGAGGTGAGAAACCGGCTAGACCCTCTGCCATGTTAAAGGATGCAGAACGCTGGGGCATGAGACTGGTTTATGTCAGTCGTGCTGAATACCGAAAGCGGGATGAGACTCAATATCAGCAGATGCTGGTAAAACAGCTGTCACTCTCCCTGGATCAGGTGATGATTGTTCCGGAAGGAGGCTCGGGCGAACCGGGGGTCAGGGGTTGTGAAGATATTCTTGCTGCGGGGTGCATCCGGGCTTCGGAATATGATGAGATTTGGTTGGCCTGTGGTACCGGTGCGACCATGGCTGGCGTTGTTCGCAGTGCAGGCAATGATGCCCATGTACGGGGATTTTCGGTGCTCAAAGGGGCAAATTTTTTGAAAAATGATATTCAGCAGTATCTTCCCGCGCTTGCGACCTGTTGGAGCCTGGAGCTGGATCACCATTGTGGTGGCTATGGCAAAACAACTCCCGAGCTTATTCGGTTTATTCTGGAATTTGAGCGGGAAACCGGGATCCCTCTGGACCCGGTTTATACGGGTAAGCTATTTTTTGCGCTGAAGCAGATGGCCGAATCGGGAGGTCTATCCGGCATTGGCAGGCTGCTGCTCATTCATACCGGTGGTCTCCAGGGGCGTCGTGGTTTCAGCCAGTGGGCTACATGAATTTTTCAATCAGGGAGCCTGCAGTATTGGCTATACCTGAAGGAAGTGCCGATTTTAACAGTCCGGCGGCTTCGCTATTCGGGTTCGCTTTGAGATAATCAATCAGTACGGTCGAAAACTTCGAAATCATCTCGTCCTTCAGGCCCAGTTTTTTGAACTGCTGGCTCAGAGTATGGAAACCGCCCAGCAAATTGGCAGAGTTCAATATCGATGAAGAGTTTTTGGCAGGTATTACTTCCGGTGCTGCCTTTAATAACTCCGCTGTTTCCGGTAGTGCTCCCTGAATGGTATTAAAGTCGTCTTTTGATAATTGAGAGCTGGCCATCTGTAACAGGGCACCTGCACCCCCTTCGGCTTGAAACTTGCTGACATTTAACTGGCTGGTCAGGGTATCAATCAATCCTGTGGCATGACTCGCCGGTGATTGAAGAACAAGAAGCGTGGCAAGCAAGCAAAATAGCCCAGTATAGAAACGGTTAATGAATAAGCTCAAGCGTTTCATAATGCAAATACCCTATTAGCAAGACAGTCCATTAATTATTTATCAATACCGATAAATAGTTGTTACGAATTGTTATATAAAAACGAATGCATAACAAGAGTCGTTTATATTTTAGCGGCCACTATCGCCTCGGCTTCCCAGTTATCGGGCACCACAAAAAAACGACTGTTTTCACACAGATTACCCTCTTTTTCATGACACCGAACCACCATCTGAGGACGGGCGATTTTGGATAATTGTGACTGCAAGCATTTGATCAGTTCATCTCCGGAGAGGTGAGTCGCTGGATCAGACACACCTCTGTAGGAAGATAGCCAGAGTGATTTTGGCAGAGGCAGGTAGCAGATTTCGCCTTCTTCGAGTTCCAGCCATGAAGATAACTGATTAATGGGCAGCCAGTGTCCCCTCAGGTGTTGAGCAGAACAGTCTTCAGGGGGTGGGCAGGCACCTGTAACCGGATAAAAAAGGTATCCCTGGAAAAGTATTTCAGTCTGTACCCCGGAGATATCCAGAGCATTGAGTGCACGTTGCCCGGCATGAGTCTGCGAAAGCGTGATCTGATGTTGCAGCATGTGGTTGAGCTTCTTGTCCATGCGGTCGTGCAGGCCTGGCCCAATCCAGTGATGCCAGGGGCTGGCCGGGTGATTGCCGGAAGGAAGACCCAGATAGTATTTGATGGCGAGTTCCCGATGAATAAAAACCTCTCGCTTAAGGGACTTAAGAATCAGGTCGAACTCGCCCAGTGTCTGGTGATTATTCTGAACCTGAAGATTGCAGGCCATCAGCTGATAGTCTTCTGAATGTCTGAGGATGTATTGCCAGAGTGATTCATAATAGATACCCAGCAGATGACTCCGTCGCTGATGCAGAATCTCCACTAGCTCTGAATAGCCAGAGCCTGTAATCTGGTCGTTGTGCACCGGGTGGGTTGCCGGGCAGATAAACCTCGCATCATAATCAGGGTTGATGATGGAGGGGCTGCTCAGTAACCATTGGATATCCCGGGCTATCTGCTGATGAGAGAGACGATTCATTTTTAGCAGTTCATGGTATCGGGCCGATGGCTGTAAATAACAAAATGATGGCTGATCGTTGCGGGCTCCGGGAAGCCTGCAGGTGACAAATAAGAGTAACAGATTCAAATCGGTGTGTTTATATATTCACCAGGCAGATTACAGTCATCGCTCAATTAAGGCTGAGCTGTCATCCGGGCAGGATAAATTCACCAACGATAAGTGATTTAGACCGATGGAAGAATTCAAGCAGGTTGGGGTTACCGGGCGTCAGGGTAAGGCTCATATTGATGGCCCCCTGAAACGTTTGACCGATTTTCTGCATTCGCAGGGTGTAACAGTGTCTCTGGATGAGCAATTATCGGATCTTTTGCCGGGGCATGGTTTCCACATCTGTGACCGGGCCAGCATGGGCAAAATTTGCGATCTGGTCGTGGTCATCGGGGGTGACGGCAGTTTGCTGGGGGCTGGCAGAGAACTCTCTGTCCATGATGTGCCGGTAGTGGGTGTCAACCTTGGTCGTCTGGGCTTTCTGACCGATGTTTCGCCGGATGAGCTGGAAGCCTGTATTGGCGAAATACTTAATGGTCATTACCGAATGGAGAACCGGTTTCTGCTGGAAGCCAAGGTTGAGCGTCAAGGTAAAACCATTGGCTGTGGTGATGCTCTCAATGATGTGGTGCTGCATCCGGGGGTGTCCACCAAGATCATAGAGTTTGAGCTGTTTATTGAAGACCAGTTTGTCTATAGGCAGCGTTCTGATGGTCTGATTATGGCAACGCCGACGGGCTCAACCGCCTACGCTCTGTCGGGGGGCGGTCCCATCATGCATCCAAAACTGGATGCTATCGTGCTGGTTCCCATGTATCCGCATATGCTGACTAACCGACCTCTGGTTGTGGATGGTAACAGTCAGTTGCAGCTTGTCATTCACGAAGGCAACGAAATACATCCCCGCATCAGCTTTGACGGGCAGGTGGATATTGAGCTGGTACCTGACGACGTCATCCTGATCCGTAAAAAACACCAAAGACTGAGACTACTGCATCCACTGAATCACAATTTTTACGAAGCCTGTCGATCCAAATTAAGATGGTATCCCAACGAGGATGCAGAGTGACATTATTGTCTAGCAGCCTGTCGGACTTAAGGCTGTCCTACTGCGGTTGCAATAAATTGGTCTAAAAATTCCTGCTTCTTCGTCAAATAGCTCGCTATTCTCCTCAGAAGCAGAAATTTTTATCCTCAATTTCTTGCAATCCTCGCTACGGACGCTTAAGTCCGACAGGCTGCTAGACTAAATCGTTTGAGCATTACAAGAGTCGACTATGTATAGGGCGCTGGAACTTTCTGCACATAAGGATTTGAGTGCACTGTCCTACTTTCTTTATCGGCAGGGAGTGCCCCACAGAATTACCGAGGAATCCGGGAAGCAGGTGCTCTGGACCCAGAATGAGCAGCAGGGGGCCGCAGTAGAACAGTTCTACCGGGACTGGCAGTCCGGAGAGCTTGAACTGGAAGTAGCACCCCCCCGCAGAGGAGCCGAGGTCGGAAACTTCTTCAAAAGCATTCCCTGGAAAAGCTTTCCCTTCACCTTTCTGATCCTTGCGGTCTGTCTGGTGGTGGCGGTTCTGACTCATCTGGGTGAGAACATTCAGGCTATTTCCAGTTTCACCTTCGTGGATTTCAAGTTATCCAGCGGCTACATCTACTATGCCTCTCTGGAGCACACACTGGAGAGTCATGAGTACTGGCGCCTGATCACGCCGATATTTATTCATTTCGGGATTCTTCATCTGGTGTTCAATGCCCTGATGTTTTACGTACTGGGTGGTCGAATTGAAAGGCATCAGGGCGGTACCCATCTGTTGGGACTGGTTTTTCTGACCGGGGTGCTGTCAAACTTCGCTCAATATGTCATGTCAGAGGGTTCTGTGCTCTTTGGTGGTCTTTCCGGCGTGGTTTACGGGCTGATGGGTTACAGCATGGTGCGCGAACGGCTGGACAAGAGTTTCTACATGGGTCTGCCTCCGGCGATTTATGGCTTTATGCTTGTGTGGCTGGTCATCGGCTATACCGATATTCTCGGGCCATTGCTGGGGCAGATGGCGAACGCCGCTCACCTGGGAGGTCTGGTATCCGGGATGGTATTGGGTGGGCTGGCCGCTTTGATGTTCAAGTCCAGAATTAAGACTTAATGGTTAAGGAGGGGGCTGGCTTGGGTTCTGCTAATCTAAATCATCCAGATATCCTATATCTTCTGACGCCCCTGACACTTCGCTGAATATAACTGTTCGCACTTGATAACGACAAACGCCGCCATCACAGGGGTAGGCCGGACAGTACAAACTCAAAGTATGCAGTTGGTTACCGTCGGCAGAGCTCGAATGCAGGAGGCTGGTGAAAGAACCTGCAGGTTCGATGATTGTTTCTGAGACCTCCCCGAAATAAGTCGTTTGCGAGGATCTGATGCCCGAGGCCTCGTTATAAGAATCTGGTAAGTCCTGCTGTGCCTTTATGCCCGCTACAAAATCCGGTGATTGTGCCAATGATGACAGGTCCCCTCTGCAAAGTGGGCAGGACCATCGTGAAGCGCTCAGAATCACCTTTTGTAAACAGTGCCTGTCAATTTTCTTCGAACAACAGGGAACAGTAATTACATCGTCAAGCTTGTCAAGACATACGGGGCACTCCTCATTTGCTTCAGCCAGCCCTCCGATGGCGGCTGGTGGTCTGAATTGACAAACGCCATTACAGGCATCGACGTAACAATCTAAGCCGTAGGTATGTCGGTGTTGTTCAGGGTCTTCATTACCGTCGGCAGAGCCGGAATCCAGAGGGCTGGTGAAAGAAGCTCTCAGCTGGGTGGTTCTTGCCGAGGCCTGCTGCCCGGACGATGACGCGAGTGGCTGGTCTGGTGGAGCATTTTTTTGTTCATCATGCCCGTTAGGCCCCTTAGTGATGATCGCAAACGGATGACCCACTTGTGTCGAAACAAATGCCGCCCCCGGTTGACCCATTGGGTTAAACAGCAATGAATCGGGGTTCCAATAGCTTTTCAAAAGCCAGCCGACAGCAATAAATGCTTTTTCAGGTAGCCGCAAACAAGGGATAGAGCCCAGGGGGGCACCATTGGTGGTCAGAGCCAGTTCGTAAGCAACCAGCAAGTGAGTGGGATAAAGCCATTGCCAGTAAATCGAGGCAATAAAGCGGGTGGCTAAACCGTAACCATTCAATCCACCTGGCTCGTTTGCAGCCGAAAAATACGGGCAGCCGTTTGTGTCGTCAATGTCTAACGAGCCGACCGGCAATGTATTCAGATTATGCTTTATGGAAAAGACCCGGTCCAGAGAACCTGTCCCCTGATGCGGTGCAAACTCGACAACAAAACGTCTTGTCAGCTTTTCGGCCTGACAAATAACAGACAGCGAAAGCAGCAATAAGAAAAGCACCGTAGAAAGTGTTTTTACCATCATTATCTATCCATCTTTTCTTTCTGTTTGTGCAAAGTAGACTAACAAAAAGAGCAAGTGTTTGTTTCTGTCAAGAACCAAAGGTTGCAGCGGGTAAAAGTTCGCTGAGAATAAGATGGCAGGATACAAACCATTCTTTTCCTGCTTCCATGATCCAGCGCCGGTGTGTGATGATCTGAATGAGTTGATCAGTCAGTAAGCTGCACAGCAAAAGGAAATGGCATAACCTCACGAGCAATTAATGACTATTCTTGATGCAACTCTAACAATCAGAACAGAGGTTAATTAATGAACTCGGACTCTAATGAGGTTCAGATCTTTACCACTGATTCAGGAAGCATCCATGTTCAGCTTGCCCAAAAAAGCGTTTGGCTAACCCAACGTCAAATGGGTGAGGTATTTGGAACAACAGCAGAAAATATCTTAATGCACCTGAAAAATATATATAAAAATCAGGAGCTTGAGGAAAAATTAACTTCTAAGGATTTCTTAGTTGTTCAAAAGGAGGGCAAAAGACAGGTACGCCGAAACCTAAAACATTACGATCTTGATGTCATTATTTCTGTTGGCTATCGAGTCAATTCAAAAAGGGCGGTTCAATTCCGTAGATGGGCAACCGGTGTTCTGAATAACCATCTCACTCACGGGTTCTCCATCAACCAGCAACGTTTTGAAGAAAACGCCAAAGAGCTGGAAGCTGCCTTAGTGCTTATTCGCAAAGCAGCAGCAACGCCCGAACTGGAAGCAGAGGCAGGCAGAGGGCTGGTTGAAATCGTCAGCCGGTATACTCAGACCTTTCTCTGGCTACAACGCTACGATGAGGGCTTATTGAGCGAACCGGCAGGTCAGCCCGGCGGTACTCTGGTCGATAAGTATCAGGCCATGACATCACTAAATGAACTGAAAAGGCAATTAATTCAGCGAGGGGAGGCCACGGAGCTGTTTGCAAAATGTATCGCAATGGTCGCCTTATGAACGAGGATGACCAACCAGTGATTAACGACATAGGTCTTGCAGCATTGACTCTGCTGGTTGCAGAGTCAGACCCAGAACATAAAGACACCCTGATACGCTTGATTATGAACATGCTGACTCTTGGAACAGCCTGACTGTAAGTTACTTCACTTTCAGCTGAATCTGTCAATGCTTCACGCTGCTTCAACAGGTGAGGAACAGGATGAAAAGAATCCATCATGACCTTTTTATGTTGTTCCGGCATTGTTCTCTGTTCATTCAGATATAAAAAAATCGTCGTCTTTATTCTTTACTCATAAACTCCAGATGTCTGGAATGCACATCCAGATGGGTCTCCCGTATCATTTTATCCAGTGCTTCGTCTGACATAAACTGTTCGGAGAATCCCGGCATGACCGGATCCAGATGAAGCTTTGCGCAAGCTTTGAACTGTCTTATCAGATCCCTTGGGTTTTCATCGCCCATGGCGACACGAATGGTGGTCAGGAAAATACCTGCTTCTTGTTGGGCAGATTCGTCCATTTCCGAGTGAGACGTTAAGGCCGGACAAAGTATCAAAGTATTGCTCTGTCCGAGACTGACCATATGGCCAAAAGCTGGCTCCAGGGCATCAAAGAAACGGATAAAGGCTTCCCGTGGAATGTGAGCTTTCTCCATATCAATGCTGAACAGTGGACTGGGCAGGCCCAGATAGAGCTGTTCTTCCCGCAAGTCTGAGTTGGGGTGGCTGTTCAGGGCATGACTGTTGACCTGAATCTGGTCGTGGGCATCAAGATAGTGACTGAACACCAGCGTATTGATGCACTTGGACAGCATTCGGCTCTCAAGGGTTTTCAGGCCATTGATGATATCCAGCGATTTATCGGCATCCAGGAAAGCGCCCTTGATGTAATATACGTCCCAGAACAGGGTTTCATCCCAGCGTATACCTTCATGCCCGGTGTTCTTAGGCAGAAACATACGACGGTTTTCGCCAATGATACCACCCGCAGTGGCGCTGCCGGAGCCGGAGATGTCTTTGGTGTAACTGTGGATGACCCAGTCGGGTCTTTTGCTCTTGTCCCTATTGCGCAGTGGGCGATGAAGGAAGGGCGTGGCCAGGGTTGAATCAAGAGCCACCAGATAACCTTTTTCGTGGCTCTGTTTACAGATACTGGCAACATCAATCACATTGCCATGTGGATTACAGGGAGATTCCAGATAAACCAGGATTTTTTTGCCATCTTCCAGGGCTGACTTGTATTTCTCTTCGACCTGCCTGAGCTTCTCACTGAATGCTTCACCAGAGGACCCATCAAACCATTCGAGTTTAACGGCCATACGGTCAGGGCGGGCATAGAAATCCTGCATCAGCTGGAAAGTGCCGCCATAAACATTACGGGAACTGAGCAGAATATCGCCATGCCTGAGCTGGTTGGCCAGCAGGGCATCAATGGCGGCCATACCGCTGTTGAAATTCCAGGTCATGTATTCACCGGCATTTTCTCCAGCTTCCAGGGCGGTCAGGGTATTGGCCAGTGAGATGGAAGTAGGGTTGAGCAGGCGACTGTAGATTGGGTGGCTGCTTTCCTTGCCGTGGAAGGCATCTTCTACCCATTCAGTGCAGGCATAAAGATAAGTAGCGGTCTTCACGACGGCGGGAGTGGCCGAGAAGAGTGCACCAACATTGGCAAACAGAGGGTAATCGCCTTTCACAACACGACTGCTGACATCCATTTCCAGGGCGTGATAATCCTGCTTCATACTGGGTTGCAGCATGTCGATCAGCTTGGCCAGCTGGAAACAGAGAAATTTTTTGGCATTGAAGTGACTGATTTTGTCTGATTCGGGCAGTGAGGCTATGGTCTGACAAAGGCTCTCGAACTGACTGATATCGGAGCCCGCCTGATAAAGGCTGCTGGCGGCGCTGAGTAATGATTGACCAAAGGGCGTGTCTGGCTGAATGCCAAAGTGTTGAAGCTGCTCAGTGGCCAGGGCATTAGCATCCTGAGCCCGGGTAGAGTTGCGAACGGGTGACAGACGCTGCATAACTGGAATCTGGTGATCCATGGGTGTGTCCTTTTTATCAAGAAAACGCGCTGACTTTGTGATACAGAGCTGGTTGCATTTTCCGCTTAAGGCTTGTTTTCATTGGGAATGACAGCAAACATCCCGATAAGGTGATGCAGACTGCGTTTTTTCGCTTATGGCGATTTGATAGTATTATCCTTTCATATTTATTTTTCCTTGTAACGGGCTAAAAAGCCTGAAAGGCAAAATTCTTTTCCTGGATTATGACCTTGCAGCCTGTCGGACTTAAGCGTCCGTAGCGAGGATTGCAAGAAATTGAGGATAAAAATTTCTGCTTCTGAGGAGAATAGCGAGCTATTTGACGAAGAAGCAGGAATTTTTAGACCAATTTATTGCAACCGCAGTAGGACAGCCTTAAGTCCGACAGGCTGCTTGGGCCGGTAATAACGGTCTGTCAAACAGGAATGTCTCAGATGAGGGTAAGTGGATTTGATGCAGCTAAAAGACTTTCTGGCCCGGATGACGCCGGAAATCTACCACAACATGAAACAGTCACTTGAGCTTGGCCGCTGGCCCAATGGTGACATGCTGACAGCGGATCAGAGAGAAGGCATTCTGGAAGCCCTGATCGCCTGGGAGCACGACAACTTGCCGGAAGAAGAGCGTATTGGTTATATGCCTGTGAGTTGCAAGAGTGCATCTGAACAGGATGAGTCTGAAACCACCATTTTGCGCTTTAAAGACTGAGGTATAGAACTTGACTCAAAGTCTGAGTGGCGCACTGCGCAAAATGGAATCCGTTCTGAAAGACGGTCAGCCGGTGGATTACCAACTGCCTGTAGGCGATGATCTGCTGCCCCTGAATGAACTGATGGGGAAAAAACTGACCCTGGAATATCAGGGCGAAATCAACTGCTGCCATTGCGGCCGCAAGACCAGAAAAAGTTTCAGCCAGGGCTTCTGTTATCCCTGTTTTAAAAAGTTGCCTCAGTGTGACAGCTGTATTATGAGCCCCGAAAAGTGTCATTATCATGAAGGCACCTGTCGGGATGCCGCCTGGGGTGAAACGTTCTGTATGACCGATCATGTGGTCTATCTGGCTAACTCTTCGGGTTTAAAGGTAGGCATCACCCGTGCGACTCAGGTGCCAACCCGCTGGGTGGATCAGGGGGCGACTCAGGCCCTGCCTTTTGTCAGGGTTTCTACACGACAACAGTCTGGTTTTATCGAAACCCTGTTCAAAGAATTTGTTAATGATCGAACTAACTGGCGTGCCATGTTGAAAGGAACGGCAGAGCCGCTGGATCTCAAAACACAGGCCAGTGAACTGCTGGACATGAACGCTTCACGGGTGGAAGCCCTTCAGGAGCAGTTTGGATTACAGGCCATAACACCGGTGGTTGATCCGGAGGTCGTTGATATTCGTTATCCGGTAGAGCAATATCCTGTCAAAGTGACTTCCATGTCTTTTGATAAAAAACCGGTGATTGAAGGTGTCCTGATGGGTATTAAGGGGCAGTATCTGATTCTTGATACCGGTGTTATCAATATTCGCAAGCACACTTCTTATCAAGTCAACGTATCAGTTGCAGCCTGATTTGCATGGAGAGGAAGCAGACCTCTCCTCATCATTGAGTCAAAAGCTCTAACAACAAAAGTAAGGCCATGGTAAAGGAAGGTTTAAAATGAAAGACGCCCAACCCAGAGCGATCTACCTGAAAGACTATCAGGCTCCGGATTATTGGATTGACACCACCGACCTGACCTTCGACCTGTTCGAAGATCATGCACTGGTCACCTCGGTACTTGGCCTGCGTCGTAATGAAGATCGTGGGCAAGATACCCCCGATCTGACTCTGGTTGGCATCGACCTGGAGCTGATCAGTGTCTGTGTTGACGGTTCGGAGTTGACTTCAGACCAGTACATCCTCGGTTCTGAAAGCCTGACTATACCGGTCACCAGCAAGGCGTTCTCCCTGACGGTTGTGACCCGTATTCGCCCCCAGGAAAACACTTCTCTGGAAGGTTTGTATAAATCCAACGGCATGTTCTGTACCCAATGTGAAGCAGAAGGTTTCCGCAAAATTACCTACTATCTGGATCGCCCGGATGTCATGTCCAAATTCACCACCAAGGTGATTGCTGACAAGGGCCGTTACCCGGTTCTGCTGTCCAACGGTAATGACATTGCCCGTGGCGAGTTTGAAGGTGGACGACACTGGGTAACCTGGGAAGACCCGTTCAAAAAGCCCAGCTACCTGTTTGCCCTGGTAGGCGGTGATCTTGAAGTGGTGGAAGATAGCTTCACTACTGCGAGTGGCAGGGACGTGGCACTGCGTATTTTCACCGAGTCTCACAATATCGACAAGTGTGACCATGCCATGCTTTCGCTGAAAAAGTCCATGAAGTGGGACGAAGAAGTTTATGGCCGTGAGTATGATCTGGATATCTTCATGATCGTAGCGGTGGACCATTTCAACATGGGTGCGATGGAAAACAAGGGTTTGAACATCTTCAACTCTTCCTGTGTACTGGCAAGCCCCGAAACGGCTACTGACGCCAGCTATCAGCGTATAGAAGCGATTGTTGCCCATGAGTATTTCCATAACTGGTCTGGCAACAGGGTCACCTGTCGTGACTGGTTCCAGCTGAGCCTGAAAGAAGGCTTCACCGTATTCCGTGACGCTGAATTCTCGGCAGACATGAATTCACGAGGCGTCAAGCGGATTGAAGACGCTTCGTTACTGAAGACGGCACAGTTTGCCGAAGATGCAGGCCCTATGGCTCATCCTATTCGTCCGCAGTCATTTATCGAGATCTCCAATTTTTACACCTTGACCATCTACGAAAAGGGTTGTGAAGTGGTTCGGATGATTCAGACCATTGTCGGCAAGGACAATTTTCGCAAAGGTTCAGACCTGTACTTTGATCGTTTTGACGGTAAAGCGGCTACCTGTGAAGACTTTGTGAAAGCCATGGAAGACGCTTCCGGTGTGGATCTTGGTCAGTTCCGCCACTGGTACAACCAGGCGGGAACACCGGTGGTTACCCTGACCGATGGTTTTGATCAGGAGTCAGGTCAGTACGCTCTGACAATCGCCCAGAGTTGTCCGGCCACTCCGGGTCAGGACACCAAGCTGCCTTTTCATATTCCTGTGGCTATTGCCCTGCTTGATAAGGGAGGCAAAGCCCTGCCACTGAACGAAGCCGGTGAGACTGAACGGGTTCTGCATGTGACAGCGGCTGAAGAAACCTGGACATTCGAAGGGCTGGCTGAAAAGCCATTGCCTTCTATTTTGAGAAACTTCTCTGCGCCCGTTCGTGTTAAATACGACTATAGTCGTGAAGATCTGGTATTCCTGATGAAGCACGACAGCGATGGTTACAATCGCTGGGATGCAGGCCAGCGTCTGGCCACGGCGGTCATTGAAGATCTGGTCGACGGACTGTTGAAGGAAAAAGATACTGAGATCGATTCAAGACTGATTGAAGCTTTTGGTGTCGTTCTGGCTGACGAAGGGCTGGACAAAGCAGTTAAAGCAGAAATGCTGAAACTGCCCTCTGAAGCAAGTCTGGCAGAGCAGGCGGAAGAAATTCACCCCCTGCAGATCTGTGAATCCAGAAGTCGTGTTCGCAAGGCCATTGCCGAAGCTCATAAGGACAAATTGCTGGCACTCTATCAGGCTCTGGAACTGAAAGGTGAGTATCGTCCTGAAGCCGGAGATATTGCCAAACGAACCCTGAGAAATATCTGCCTCGATTACCTGGTTGAACTGGAAGACGACAGTCTGCAACAACTGGCCGAAGATCAGTACAGAAATGCCAGCAATATGACCGATCTGCGAGCAGCCATGGGTATCGTCATTAATTCCAGCTACCAGAGTCGGGAGACCATTGATTCCCTGCTCAATGACTATCTGGGTCGTTATAAAGAGGACGCAGTGGTCATGGACAGCTGGTTTATGATGCAAAGTAGCAGCCCGTTTCTGGGGAATCTGGAGCATGTAAGGTCACTTCAGGAGCATGAATCTTTCGACAGCACCAGCCCGAATAAGCTGAGAGCTTTATTGGGTGGATTTACCAGCGGGAATATGAAGCAGTTCCATTCTGGAACGGGCGAAGGCTATGAGTTCCTGGCAGACTGGATTATTACCCTGGACAAACAGAACCCGCAAACCGCTTCTCGTCTGATGACGCCATTGACACGCTGGAAGAAATACGAGCCAGTCATAAGGGAACGCATGAGAAAAGCGCTGGAGCGGATCAAGGCAGTACCTGATCTGTCTACCGATATTTATGAAGTAGTCACAAAGAGTTTGTAATCTCTGCCTCTTTCTACCCTGCTGTCATATTGGAAGCAGGGTAGAACCCACTTAAAAAACACCCCGCTAAAGCATCCTGCCTGTAACGGAAAACCTCACTCTTTCCTGAACAGAATAACAGCTGTGGAACTTATTAGTACTTTAGTGCTCTAGATATATATTGAGCAGATGGATCGTGGTCATTAAAAAAGAGGGGGCACGCAATGGATCAAATCAAATTAGATGTTCAGTCGGCACTTTCACATTCGTGGCACAGACATTCAGAATCCTTGATGCCAGTCAGGGCTTTAACATCCCTTGTTAATGGCATCAAGGCCTGTTTTGGTGGTTATTGTGTCAGCGCTTTGCACTGTATCACCACAAAACTGATGAAAAAACAACCTGATGCATGGTTTACTAAAACACTCCATAAAACATTAAGTGCTTATAATATTAACATCCCGCTAGCCTGCGAGGGATCAATTCACTATGTTAAAAACAAGGTAAATCAACTGCATGATCAAGGGCGAAGTCTTAAGGTTAAACTTGCTTTTAAGCAGAATGGCAGTATTGTTCCAATCCCCATGTATAACTCCGATAATTCCTGGTTCCCCATAAACCTTAATTGTCAAGTCCACCGCTCTGATAATGACACAATAGCACCGGGGAAAGAGATAGCCTGCCGTCATTTCGCCCGGGCTTATGCCAGAAGAGTGTTTGGTCGACGGAAGGATTTTGAAATAATAAACACCCCTGAAAAAATACAGTCAACTTTTGCAAATACATCTGATGTCCTAAATGATGAAGAGGCTTTTCGTTCAGATGAATTAGTAGACGGCTCAATGACTGATAATCCCTATTTTGCTGATGGATATTATTTTCATAAGGAAAATTTTTCTGAGGCTCTTACGAAGCTGGTAAAAAAGTACTGGAATATGTCGGTTGGCAATGAAAAGAACTTTTATTTTAAAATATTTTTCGATGGAGAAGATGCCCACGCAATGGCCATTAGATTAAAGAAGCAGGATGGATGCATGAAAGTTATTGTTTATGACCCTAACGCTACACTCATGCACAGAACATTTCTTCTCTCGGAACCCGATCTGGTTGCAGACGTTACCGGTGAAATTCTTCAAGCTAACAGTTTCTTGTTTGGGGCACTTATTAATGTTGATGATGGCAAGAAATCTTCTGATGAATGTGATGTTCAGTGCTTTGGTGCCGCACCCATCAGGTTTACTGATCGTTTAATAATAGCAAAGGGGCATTTTAATCATCCCGAAGTAATAGCACGGTGGTACTGCTTTGAAGCAATAATGCAACAAGCCTCCCAGTATAGAGTTCAAGCAGGGTCAGCCCGCCGAGAATCTTGACCGTTTTGATAGGTGAAGAGGCGCCTGTACAGACTCTGTATTGCTTGTGCTCTATCCCGCAGCTGACGGGCGCACAATATGGGCGTCTCGACAAGCTGGTTATTAGATGGCGTAGTTATTTCTGAAGGTGGTTTACGATGATGGTGAGAGTGTCTTCTATTTTGTCAAACCGCTTGTCGTGTTCGTCAAGACGTTTTTCTATCCGAGCAAACATTAACCGGTTCTCTCGCTGGTTTTCCAGCACAATCTTCTGCGTTTCCCCAGTAATCTGGACGAAGCGGTGTACAGCGTTATCCAGCGATTCAAAACGGGATTCAAGTCTCTCTACACGATGTTCCAGTGACATAATGCGTTCTGTTATCATTTGTTTTAGAAGCAGTCAGCATAGCAGACATTGAGTGGGGGCCGCCTAGGTGGGGGCCGCCTAGGTGGGACCGCCGAGAGATTGCACAGAGACACCTAACAGACTCTGGAGCCGAAAGGTGAATACTGTCCGAAAGCCGAAGGCAGTGAGTAAGTGAAGCTTAATCCTCGTCTTAACGTGCTGAATGTAATAATTTAACAGACCCTGCTAAACCCTCCTGCCTGCAACAGCAAACTGCACTCTTTTCTGAACAGAGCAACTGTTGTGGAACTAATTAGTACTTTTGTGCTCTATATGTATTAAGCAAATGAATCATGGAAATTAAAAAAGAATGGAGGATTACGTAGTGGATCAAATCAAACTGGGTGCTCAGTCGGCACTTTCACATTCATGGCACAGACATTCAGAATCCTTGATGCCAGTCAGGGTCGCAACATCCCTTGTTAATGGCATCAAGGCCTGTTTTGGTGGTTATTCTGTCAGCGTTTTGCCTTGTATCACCACAAAGCTGATGAAAGAACACCCTGATGCATGGTTTACTAAAGCACTCCATAAACCATTAAGTGCTTATAACATTAACATCCCGATAGCCTGCGAGAGATCAACTCGCTATGTTACCAGCAAGGTAAATCAACTGCATGATGAAGGGCGAAGTCTTCAGGTTAAACTGGCTTTCAAGGAGGATGGCGGTATTCTTCCAATCCCTATTTATAACTCTGATAATGCCTGGTTCCCCAAAAACCTTAATTGTAGAGTCTATCGCTCCGATTCTGACGACAGAGCACCCGGGGAAAAAATAGAATGCCGACATTTTGCCTGGGCTTATGCCAATAAAGTGTTTGGTCGGGGAAAAGAAACTTTTAAAAAAATAGAGACCTCAGAAAAAGTACTGAAAACCTTTGAAAATACATCTAATTTTCCATACGAATCTACAGACCATTATCAATGTGGATTATTTGCTGATGAATATTATTTCTTTGAAGGAAAGTTTTCCAAGGCTATTACAGGGCTGGTAAAAAAGTATTGGAATATGTCGGCTGGCGATGAAAAGAACTTTTATTTTCGTTCAGTAGGAGACGATAAATCATTTCACCACGCAATGGCCTTGAGGTTAAAGAAGCAGGATGGATGCATGAAGGTTATTTTTTATGACCCTAACGCTACACTTATGCACAGAACAATCCTTCTCTCGGAACCAGATTTGGCTGCACACATTGCTGGCGAAGATCTTCAAGCCAGCTTCCTCTCTCATGGAGCACTTATTAATGTTGATGATTATAAAAGATTTTCTGATGAATGTGATTTTCAGTGCTTTGGTCCCTCAACCAATGTGATGAGTAATCATATAGAATTAGCAATTGGACATTATCCCGAAATAGTAAAGTGACAAATATCTGCTCATCGAGAGATCGCCCTGTAGCAAATGGATCATGATAATTAAATAAAGAGAGGGTTTTCACGTAATGGATCAAATCAAACTGGGTGCTCAGTCGGCACTTTCACATTCATGGCACAGACATTCAGAATCCTTGATGCCAGTCAGGGCCGTAACATCCCTTGTTAATGGCATCAAGGCCTGTTTTGGTGGTTATTCTGTCAGCGTTTTACCTTCTATCACCACAAAGCTGATGAAAGAACACCCTGATGCATGGTTTACTAAAGCACTCCAAAAACCATTAAGTGCTTATAACATCAGCATCCCGTTAGCCTGT
This sequence comes from Endozoicomonas sp. ISHI1, assembly GCF_024606225.1. Classification (GTDB taxonomy): domain Bacteria; phylum Pseudomonadota; class Gammaproteobacteria; order Pseudomonadales; family Endozoicomonadaceae; genus Endozoicomonas_A. Next base: position 17,974 of record NZ_JAGRPU010000053.1, read on the forward strand.
GAGAGATCAACTCGCTATATTACCAGCAAGGTAAATCAACTGCATGATAAAGGGCGAAGTCTTCAGGTTAAACTGGCTTTCAGGGACGATGGCAGTATTGCTCCAATCCCCATTTACAACTCTGATAATGCCTGGTTCCCCAAAAACCTTAATGAGACAGTCCATCGCTCCGATTCTGACGATAGAGCTCCCGGGGAAGCAATAGTCTGCCGTCATTTCGCCTGGGCTTATGCCAAAAAGGTGTTTGGTCGGGGGAAAGAAACGTTTAAAAGAATAGACGACTCAGAAAAAGTACTGAAAACCTTTGAAAATACAGCTCCTTTTCCATACGAAAGTGCACACTTTCATCAATATCAATTTGTAGACCGCTCAATGACTCATAGCTCCTCTTTTGCTGATGGATATTATTTCCTTGAGGGAAAGTTTTCTGAGGCCATTGAAGGGCTGGTGAAAAAGTATTGGAATATGTCAGCTGGCGATGAAAAGAACTTTTATTTTCGTACATCATTAGGAGATGTTAAAGCAGTTGGCCATGCAATGGCCTTGAGATTGAAGAAACAGGATGAATGCATGAAGGTTATTTTTTACGATCCTAACGCTACACTCATGCACAGAACATTCCTTCTCTCGGAACCAGACTTGGCTGCACAGATTACCGGCGAAGACCTTCAAGCCAGCTTCTTCTCTCATGGAGCACTCATTAATATTGATGATTGGAAGAAATTTTCTGAAGAATGTGATGTTCAGTTCTTTGGTGCCCCAGCCCATGTGATGAGAAATCATATACGTATTGCACCCGGGCATTATGATGATCCCGAAAGAGTGCAGTGGCAATTGGGGGCGGACATTTGATAAATCATCCTATAGCAAATGGATCATGGAAATTAAAAAAAAGAGTGGAGGATCACGTAATGGATCAAATTAAACTGGGTGCTCAGTCGGCACTTTCACATTCATGGCACAGGCATTCAGAATCCTTGATGCCAGTCAGGGCCGTAACATCCCTTGTTAATGGCATCAAGGCCTGTTTTGGTGGTTATTCTGTCAGCGTTTTGCCTTGTATCACCACAAAGCTGATGAAAGAACACCCTGATGCATGGTTTACTAAAGCACTCCATAAACCATTAAGTGCTTATAACATTAACATCCCGCTAGCCTGCGAGAGATCAACTTGTTATGTTACCAGCAAGGTAAAACAACTGCATGATCAAGGGCGAAGTCTTCAGGTTAAACTGGCTTTCAGGGAGGATGGCAGTATTGCTCCAATCCCCATTTATAATTCTGATAATGCCTGGTTCCCCAAAAACCTTAATTGTAGAGTCTATCGCTCCGATTCTGACGATAAAGCACCCGGAGGAATAATAGGCTGCCGTCATTTCGCCTGGGCTTATGCTAAAAAGGTGTTTGGTCGGGGGAAAGAAACGTTTAAAAAAATAGACGACTCAAAAAAAGTGCTGAAAACCTTTGAAAATACATCTAATTTCCCATGCGAATCCAGAGAGCATTTTCAATATGGATTCTTTTCTGATGGATATTATTTCTTTAAAGGAAAGTTTTCTGAGGCTATTACAGGGCTGGTAAAAAAGTATTGGAATATGTCGGCAGGCGATGAAAAGAATTTTTATTTTCGTTCAGTAGGAGACGATAGATCAATTGGCCACGCAATGGCCTTGAGATTAAAGAAGCAGGATGAATGCATGAAGGTTATTTTTTATGACCCTAACGCTACACTCATGCACAGAACAATCCTTCTCTCAGAACCAGATTTGGCTGCACACATTGCCGACGAAGATCTTCAAGCCAGCTTCCTCTTTTATGGAGCACTTATTAATGTTGATGATTATAAGAGAAATTCTGATGAATGTGATACTCAGTGCTTTGGTGCCTCACCTAATGTGATGAATAATCATATAGACTTAGCAGCTGGGCATTATCCCGAAATAATAAGGTGTCAAATGATTGCGCCTTGATAGATCACCCTATGGAAAATGGATCATGATAATTAAAAAAAGGGATATCAGCTAATGGATCAAATCAAACTGGGTGTTCAGTCGGCACTTTCACACTCGTGGCATAGATATTCAAAATCCTTACTTCCAGACAGGGTTATAAAATCTCTTGTTAATGCCATCAAGGCATTTTTTGGTGGTTATTCTGTCAGCGTCTTGCACTGTATAACCATAAAGCTGATGAAGGAACATCCAGGCGCCTGGCTTACCCAGCTCCTTAACCTTGCTAAACACCATGTTCCTTTCGTAAGCGTAAGTATCCCGGGCATCCACATTATATGGAATGTCTGATGAGTGTAACTGTGCAAACATTTCAGATCATGCCCGGATGTGTGCAGTGCCTTTCCCTCCTGAGCCTCTGACAAGCGGAAATCAATCACTTGACTTTGCATCATCAAACTTTCGTTTTCGGTGTTGCCTTCTGTGAACCGACAGGGCTTTTGCGTTTGGCAGGGTCTTCTGGCAGACAGTACAGGTTTGCTCTCCGGTGTGATATAGACTTTTGTGAACCGACAGGGCCTTCGCGTTTGGCAGGGTTTTCTGGCACTCCGGACATGTTTGCTCCGGGGTGTGCTTTTTTCTTTTGTGATCCGACAGGGCTCTCGCGTTTGGCAGGGTCTTCTGGCACTCAGGGCAGGTTTGCTCTGGTGTGTGATCTTTTCCTTTGTGATCCGAAAGGGCTTTCGCGTTTGGGAAGGTCTTCTGGCACTCAGGGCAGGTTTGCTCAGGGGTGTGATCTTTTCTTTTGTGACTCGATAGGGCTTTCGCGTTTGGCAGGGTCTTCTGGCACTCAGGACAGGTTTGCTCTGGGGTGTGATCTCTTCTTTTGTGATCCGACAGGGCTTGAGTGTTTGGCAGGGTCTTCTGGCACTCAGGGCAGGTTTGCTCTCCGGTGTGATATTGACTTTTGTGATCCGACAGGGCTTTCAAGTTTGGCAGTGTCTTCTGGCACTCAGGGCAGGTTTGCTCCGGGGTGTGATCTTTTCTTTTGTGAATCGACAGGGTTTTCGCGTTTGGCAGGGTCTTCTGGCACTCAGGGCAGGTTTGCTCTCCGGTGTGATATTCGCTTTTGTGAACCGACAGGGCTTGAGCGTTTGGCAGGGTCTTCTGGCACTCAGGGCAGGTTTGTTTTGGGGTGTGATCTTTTCTTTTGTGAACCGTCAGGGCTTGAGCGTGTGGCAGGGTCTTCTGGCACTCAGGACAAGTTTGCTCTCCGGTGTGATATAGACTTTTGTGAGCCGACAGGGCTTGAGTGTTTGGCAGGGTCTTCTGGCACTCAGGGCAGGTTTGCTCTGGTGTGTGATCTTTTCTTTTGTGATTCGACAAGGCTTGAGTGTTTGGCAGGGTCTTCTGGCACTCAGGGCAGGTTTGCTCTGGGGTGTGATTTTTTCTTCTGTGATCGAACAGGGCTTTCGTGTTTGACAGGGTCTTCTGGCACTCAGGGCAGGTTTGCTCTCCGGTGTGATATTGACTTTTGTGAGTCTTCAATGAGGCTTGAGAGCTAAGTGATTTTTCACAGCCGGGGTGATTACATCGGTATTTTTTGGAGCCTGCCTTTCTTTGTTTTTTCGCAGGAGGTGGGTTTAATGTTAATGATGGGCCGGTTGTGCTGTCGGCTCCCGAGACAACGGTCGGAACTTCAACAGGTTGGCTTATCGGGTCAGGTTCCTGATCGTCCGTTTGCAAATAGACATCTGTTCTGCAAGCGAAAGAGTCGTCTGAGGTTGAACGACACCGGATACTTGTAGAGGGAGCGAAGATACAGCGTCCTTGTCGATGACAACAGGGCTGTTCATGGCAATTTTCGTCAAGGCTATGTCGGGTGTCGGTGGGCCGACCCGAATTTTCATCGTTATGTCCATTGTCGTATAGATAATGCGAATTTTCTGAACGTCTATTGAATGAATAACCATGATTCTCTGGCCCCGTTGTCCGGTAATAGTTACCGCCGCCCGTTCCATACATCAAAGTGATGATCTGAAATTTGTCACGCCTACAGAGATTGTCATCAGGTGGTGAGCCTGACCCTGAATATCCGTTTATGTCGGCAATGTTTGATGGTTCGTTTTGCATCGGCCTCCCATCGTTCATTGGCATTGCAGATAATGTGCCCGGCTCGGTTTTTATAGAGCAACCTTGGCTTGTCGAAACCCCATTCTGGTTAACCTCAACGATAAAACGGTAGGTCTGCGGCTCAACCGGGCAGGCGAAAGGCACACAGACCAATATGTGCAGGAGTAGGCTTTTAATGGTTCTATCCTTTGTTTTCTATGGATAGGAGCAGTGAGGATAGACGAGATTTGTCATCGGTTAACCCGCCGCAGGTGATAGACAGATGGACGTGAACATTGCACTTCAAATCATGCCCAAACGTTAACAGTGCCTTTCCCTCCTGAGCCTGTGACGAGCAGACATCAATCACTGGACTTTGCATCATCAAGCTTTCGTTTTCGGTGTTGCCTTCTGTGATTCGACAGGGCTTTCGCGCTTGGCAGGGTCTTCTGGCACTCAGGGCAGGTTTGCTCTCCTCTATGGTATAGACTTTTGTGAACCGACAGGGCTTTCGCGTTTGGCAGGGTCTTCTGACACTCAGGGCAGGTTTGCTCTGGTGTGTGATCTTTTCTTTTGTGTTCCGTCAGGGCTTTCGCGTTTGGGAAGTTCTTCTGGCACACAGGGCAGGTTTGCTCTGGGGTGTGATCTCTTCTCTTGTGATCCGACAGGGCTTGAGCGTTTGACAGGATCTTCTGGCACTCAGGGCAGGTTTTCTCTGAGGAGTGTTCTTTTCTTTTGTGAACCGACAGGGCTTTTGTGTTTGGCAGTGTCTTCTGGCACTCAGGGCAGGTTTGCTCTCCTGTGTGATGTTGACTTTTGTGATTCGACAGGGCTTGACTATTTGGCAGGGTCTTTTGGCACTCAGGGCAGGTTTGCTCCGGGGTGTGATCTTTTCTTTTGTGAACCGACAGGGCTCTCGCGTTTGGTAGGGTCTTCTGGCAATCAGGGCAGGTTTGCTCTCCGGTGTGATATTGACTTTTGTGAGCCGTAAAGGCTTTCGCGTTTGGCAGGGTCTTCTGGCACTCAGGGCAGGTTTGCTCCGGGGTGTGATCTTTCCTTTTGTGAACCGACAAGGCTTGAGCGTTTGGCAGGATCTTCTGGCACTCAGGGCAGGTTTTCTCCGGGGTGTGATATCGAGTTTTGTGAGCCAACAGGACTTGAGTGTTTGGCAGGGTCTTCTGGCACTCAGGGCAGGTTTGCTCTCCGGTGTGATATTGACTTTTGTGAGTCCTCAATGAGGCTTGAGAGCTAAGTGATTTTTCACAGCCGGGGTGATTACATCGGTATTTTTTGGAGCCTGCCTTTCTTTGTTTTTTCGCAGGAGGCGGATTTAATGTTAATGATGGGCCGGTTGTGCTGTCAGCGCCTGGGACATCTGTCGGACCTTCAGCAGGATGGCTTACCGAGCCGGATTCCTGATCGCCTGTTTGCAAATAGACATCTGTTCTGTATGCGAAAGGGTCGTCTGAGGTTGAACGACACCGGATACCTGTAGAGGGGGCGAAGATACAGCGTCCTTGTCGATGACAACAGGGCTGTTCATGGCAATTTTCGTCAAGGCTATGTCGGGAGTCTGTGGGCCGACCCGAATTTTCATCGTTATGTCCATTGTCGTATAGATAATGCGATTTTTCTGAATGTCTATTGAATGAATAACCATGATTCTCTGGCCCTGTTGTCCGGGAATAGTTACCGCCGCCTGTTCCATACATCAAAGTGATGATCTGAAATTTGTCTCGCCTACAGAGATTGTCATCAGGTGGTGAGCCTGACCCTGAATATCCGTTTATGCCGACAATGTGTGATGGTTCGTTTTGCATGGGCTTCCCATCGTTCATTGGCATCGCAGATAATGTGCCCGGCTCGGTTTTTATAGAAAAACCTTGGCTTGTCGAAACCCCATTCTGGTTAACCTCAACGATAAAACGGTAGGTCTGCGGCTCAATCGGGCAGGCGAAAGGCACACAGACCAATATGTGCAGGAGTAGGCTTTTAATGGTTCTATCCTTTGTTTTCTATGGATAGGAGCAGTGAGGATAGACGAGATTTGTCATCGGTTAACCCGCCGCAGGTGATAGACAGATGGACGTGAACATTGCACTTCAAATCATGCCCAAACGTTTACAGTGCCTTTCCCTCCTGAGCCTGTGACCAGCAGACATCAATCATTGGGCTTTGCATCATCAAGCTTTCGTTTTCGGTGTTGCCTTCTGTGATTCGACAGGGCTTGAGTGTTAGGCAGGGTCTTATGGCACTCAGGGCAGGTTTGCTCTGGGGTGTGATCTTTTCTTTTGTGATCCGATAGGGTTTTCGCGTTTGGCAGGGTCTTCTGGCACTCAGGACAGGTTTGCTCTCCAGTGTGATATAGACTTTTGTGAATCGATAGGGTTTGGACGTTTGACAGGGTCTTCTGGCACTCAGGGCAGGTTTGCTCCGGGGTGTGATCTTTTCTTTTGTGAACCCAAAGGGCTTGAGCGTTTGGCAGGGTCTTCTGACACTCAGGGCAGCTTTGCTCTGGGGTGTGATCTTTTCTTTTGTGAGTCGAAAGCGCTTGAGCGTTTGTCAGAACCTTCTGGCACTCAGGGCAGGTTTGCTCTGGAGTGTGATCATTTCTTTTGTGAGTCGAGAGGGATTTCGCGTTAGGCAGGGTCTTTTGGCACACAGGGCAGGTTTGCTCTCCGGTATGATATTGACTTTTGTGAGTTGAGAGGGCTTTCGCGTTTGGCAGGGTCTTCTGGCACTCGGGGCAGGTTTGCTCTGGGGTGTGATCTTTTCTTTTGTGATTCGACAGGGCTATAGTGTTTGGCAGGGTCTTCTGGCACTCAGGGCAGGTTTGCTCTCCGGTGTGGTATTGACTTTTGTGATTCGACAGGGCTTGAGCGTTTGGCAGGGTCTTCTGGCACTCGGGGCAGGTTTGCTCTGAGGTGTGACCTTTTCTTTTGTGAACCGACAGAGCTTTTGCGTTTGGCAGGATCTTCCGGCACTCAGAACAGGCTTGCTCCCCGGTGTGATATTGCCTTTTGTGATTGTTCAATGAGGCTTGAGAGCCAAGTGTTTTTTCACAGCCGGGGTGATCACACCAGTATTTTTTGGAGCCTGCCTTCCTTTGTTTTTTCGCAGGAGGTGGGTTTAATGTTAATGCTGGACCGGTTGTGCTGTCAGCGCCTGAGACATCTGTCGGACCTTCAGCAGGATGGCTTACCGAGCCGGATTCCTGATCGCCTGTTTGCAAATAGACATCTGTTCTGCAAGCGAAAGAGTCTTCTGAGGTTGAACGACACCGGGTGCTTGTGGCGGGAGCGAAGATACAGCGTCCTTGTCGATGACAACAGGGCTGTTCATGGCAATTTTCGTCAAGGCTATGTCGGGAGTCTGTGGGCCGACCCGAATTTTTATCGTTATGTTCATTGTCGTATAGATGATGCGATTTTTCTGAATGTCTATTGAATGAATAACCATGATTATCTGGCCCCGTTGTCCGGGAATAGTTGTCGCCGCCCGTTCCATACATCAAAGTGATGATCTGAAGTTTGTTTCGTCTACAGGGTTTGTCATCGGTTGGTATGCCTGACCCTGAATATCCGTTTGTGCGGGTAATGTGTGATGGTTCGTTTTGCATCGGCCTCCCATCGTTCATTGTCATTGCGGATAATGTGCCCGGCTCGGTTTTTATAGAAAAACCTTGGCTTGTCGAAACCTCATTCTGGTTAACCTCAACGATAAAACGGTAGGCCTGCGGCTCAACCGGGCAGGCGAAAGGCACACAGACCAATATGTGCAGGAGTAGGCTTTTAATGGTTCTATCCTTTGTTTTCTATGGATAGGAGCAGTGAGGATAGACGAGAGGATAAGGGGCAAGGAACTAAAACATAGTAGTTCATGGATTCTCTCATCCATCCAAACGTGCTGAAATTTTACTGAAACGACGATGTCTTATAGCTAATGTCTGTCGCAGAATCCGGTTTGAGAATTGTCCCCTGCAGAGGTCAGCCCCCGGGCTTTTCGTTTTCATTGTTACTTCTGTTCCAGTCCATCAGGAAAGTGCATGATGTGTTCGGTTTGTAAATGATTATGAAGGATTTATTGGAAAAAACCGTTTTGTTGGGTAATAAGCTTTTAAAAGCCGATTTCCTGATCTTTTTGGGGCTGAAGGATGGTTGTTTTTTGAGTTATGACGATGGAACTTTTATTTCAAAAGTGAATCTAACTGGCTGCATCAATTTTGAACATCCTTGTTAATCTGGGAGCTAGCAGCCTGTCGGACTTAAGGCCGTCCTACTGCGGTTGCAATAAATTGGTCTAAAAATTCCTGCTTCTTCGTCAAATAGCTCGCTATTCTCCTCAGAAGCAGAAATTTTTATCCTCAATTTCTTGCAATCCTCGCTACGGACGCTTAAGTCCGACAGGCTGCTAGTCACTTAGGAGAAATCTGGCATGCATTCTTATGCTAATAAATTCGCCATCGTTGATTCACCCTCGCTACCACCTATAAGCAATCCTTTGGGGGGAGAATCATCTGGTTTTAGTGCGGGTAGATCCATCGCTATACCCGACAGAGAGATAAAGAAAACAGTTTCATTGCACGATTTGCCCGAGGAATTAACCATCAAAATTATCCGCTTGTTGCAACTTAGGGATATTGCCCGTTTACAACAGGTCTCTACTCACTTACACGGGGTTATTAAAAACGACCATGCTCTGGCAAAGGTATGGTATCAACGGTTTTCTTTACCACACCAATATCAATTAGAGGCAGCCCTTCCTGCAGAGGATACAGGTCAACTCTGTCGTTGGTTGAGACCGTTTACGAAGGATAAAGCCTCAGTCGAGTCCCTGATAAAGCGACGAAAGGCTACTTATTTTCCTGCTCTTTTTTATTTCACCAAAACTGGACTGATGTCTCGATGTAAAACATTTAATGTAGAGAAAAAAGCGACCATTACCCATCATAACTGTGTCAGATCAGCCAACTTCAGCGCCGATAGCCGCTACGTCGTGACAGCCAGTGACGACAAAAAGGCGAAAATCTATGGCCAGAATTACAATGGATCATGGGTGAAAAAAGCCATCATTGCCCACGATTCTGCCATCATCTCAGCCACCTTCAGTGCAGATAGCCACCATTTGGTGACCGTCAGTTTGGATAACACGTCGAAAATCTATGGTCAGGAAGCCGGTGGGAGATGGGTTCATAAACACACTATTTCCCATAATCTTATGATCAACTTAGCCATCTTCAGCCCTGATGGTCACCATTTGGTAACCGCCAGTGACGACCACACGGCAAAAATTATTAGTCAGAAGGATGATGGATCATGGGAAGACAAACTCACTCTTTCCCATAATGATTGGGTCACGTTTGTCACCTTCAGCGCCGATAGCCGTCATTTGGTCACTACCAGTTTCGATAACACGGCGAAAATCTTCTGTCAGAAGACTTATGGATTATGGGAAGAAGAATTCACCATTTCCCACGATGACTGGATCGACTTAGCGTCTTTTGGTGCCGATGGCCGACATGTGGTGACCGTTGGAAATGATACAAAGGTGAAAATCCTCGAACGGAATGAAGATGGAGCATGGTTAGAAAAATTGATCATTTCCCATGATGACATTGTGAATTCAGCTACCTTCAGTTTCGATGGTCACCATTTGGTGACGGCCAGTTCAGATCACACGGCGAAAATTTATGGTGAAAAGACAGCTGGTTCATGGGAAAAAACAGTCATCATTCCCCATGATGACTCGATCGCCTCAGCCGACTTCAGTGCCGATGGCCGTCATGTGATGACCCTCGGTGAAGATAACAAGGTCAAAATCCATAGCCAGCAGGCCAATGGATCATGGGAAGAAAATGTCACCATTTCCCATGATGACTTTATCAACTCAGCTACCTTCAGCGCCGATGGACGCAGTGTAGTGACCGTCAGTAATGATGGAACGGCAATCATATATGGCCTGAAGACCGATGGATCATGGCAGAAAGAAGCCACTATTTCTCACGATTCCTGGGTCAACTCAGCCTCTTTTAGTCCCGATGGCCGCCATCTGGTAACCGCCAGTAAAGATCGAACGGCAAAAATTTATGGTCAGGAGCTTGATGGGTCATGGGTCGAAAAAGCCATCATCTCCCATAATGATTCGATTGATTCAGCCACCTTTAGCTCCGATGGCCACCATGTAATGACCATCTCTGACAATAACAAGGTGCAAATTAACAGACTTCGGATGAGTCATTGATGGTTTGCTGTGATCAATAAAAGGGACGCCATTCTAAAGGTGCTGAAAGACAGAAACTTTATTAGTTGCAGTTAAAACCATGTTTTGAACTTTTACTGTAAAACCTGCTCTGATTAATTGCATCAGCGTTGGAAGCCCTTTTTTAATCGAGACAGAGTAGTAACACAGGAGAAACCAGGTTTGGATTCTGCGAATAATAAATCGGGCATAGTCGATTTACCCTCCCTACCGCCTGCGAACGCTCCATTGCGCCGAGCATCAGCGGGTACCAGTGGAGGTTGGTCCATCGCTATACCCGACAGAGAGTTAAAGAAAACAGTTTCATTGCACGATTTGCCCGAGGAATTAACCATCAAAATTATCCGCTTGTTGCAACTTAGGGATATTGCCCGTTTACAACAGGTCTCTACTCACTTACACGGGGTTATTAAAAACGACCATGCTCTGGCAAAGGTATGGTACCAGCGGTTTTCTTTACCACACCAATATCAATTAGAGGCAGCCCTTCCTACAGAGGATACAAATCAACTCCGTATTTGGCTGCGACCGTTTACGAAGGATGAAGCGTTAGTCGAGTCCCTGATAAAGCGACGAAAGGCTACTTATTTTCCTGCTCTTTTTTATTTCACCAAAACTGGACTGATGTCTCGATGTAAAACATTTAATGTAGAGAAAAAAGCGACCATTACCCATCATAATTGTGTCAGATCAGCCAACTTCAGCGCCGATAGCCGCTACGTCGTGACAGCCAGTGACGACAAAAAGGCGAAAATCTATGGCCAGAAGACCCACGGAACATGGGTAGAAAAAACCATTATTTCCCATGAAGCCCCTGTCAGGTCAGCTATCTTCAGCGCCGATGGCCGCCACGTGGTGACCACCAGTGAAGATGGAACGGCAAAAATTTATGGTCAAGTCGATGGGTCGTGGGTCTATAAACTCACCATTTCCCACAATGATACGATCCCTTCAGCCTCCTTCAGCCCTGATGGTCGCCATCTGGTCACTGCCAGTTGGGATAACACGGCGAAAATTATTAGCCAGAAGGATGATGGATCATGGGAAGACAAACTCACCCTTTCCCATAATGATTGGGTCATGTTTGCCACCTTCAGCTCCGATAGCTGTCATTTGGTAACCACCAGTTTCGATAACACGGCGAAAATCTTCTGCCATAAGACTAATGGATCATGGGAAGAAGAAGTCACCATCTTCCATGATGCCTTTGTCGACTCAGCGTCTTTTAGCACCGATGGCCGACACGTGATGACCGTCGGTGCTGATAACAAGGTGAAAATCCACGATCGGGAAGAAGATGGGTCATGGCTAGAAAAATTGATCATTCCCCATGATGGTTGTCTGAAGTCGGCTACCTTCAGTGTCGATGACCACCATTTGGTGACGGCCAGTTTCGATCACACAGCGAAAATCTATGGTGAGAAGAAAGATGGGTCATGGGAAGAAGAATTCATCATTTCTCATGATAACCGGGTCGTCTCAGCCGCCTTCAGTGTCGATGGTCGTCATGTGTTGACCTTCGGTGAAGATAACAAGGTCAAAATCCATAGTCAGCAGGCCAATGGATCGTGGGAAGAAAATGTCACCATTTCCCATGATGTTTATATCAACTCAGCTACCTTCAGTGCCGATGGACGCTGTGTGGTGACCGCCAGTAGAGATGGAACGGCAATAATATATGGCCTGAAGACCGATGGTTCATGGAAGAAAGAAGCTACTATTTTCCATGGTTCCTGGGTCAACTCAGCCTCTTTTAGCCCCGATGGCCGCCATCTGGTAACCGCCAGTATGGATCGTACGGCAAAAATTTATGGAGAGGAGCTTGATGGGTCATGGGTCGAAAAAGCCATCATCTTCCACAATGATTCGATTGAATCAGCCACCTTTAGCACCGATGGCCACCATGTAATGACTATCTCTGACGATAACACGGTGCAAATTAACAGACTTCAGATGAAACATTGATGGTTTGCTGTGATCAATAAAAGAGACGCCATTCTGCAGGCGCTGAAAGACAGAAACGTTATTAGTTGCACTTAAAACCATTTTTTGAACTTTTTTTACAAAACCGATTCTAATTTATCTCGTCAATCTTGAACCTCCTTGTTAATTGGGGGGAATACCAACTCAGGAGAAACCGGGTTTGGATCCAGCGAATAATACATTCAGCATGGACGGTTCACTCTCGCCGTCAATTAATCGCGCTCGATTAGGGGGAGAATCATCAGGTGTTAGTGCGGGTAGATCCATTGCTATACCTGACAAGGAAGAAAAGAAAAAACTTTTGTTTTTCGATTTACCCATCGAAACAACCCATAAAATTATTGGCTTGTTGGAAGTTAGGGATGTTGTCCGCTTGCAGCAGGTTTGTACTCACCTTAACTGGGTTATTAAAAACGATCATGCAGTGGAAAGGGCATGGTATCGTCGTTTTTCTTCACCACACCAATATCAATTAAAGACAATCCTTCCTATCGAGGATAAAGAAAAACTCCGTAACTGGCTGCGACCGTTTACGAAGGATGAAGCGTTAGTCGAGTCAGTCATAGAACGCCGAAACAGTGAATATTTTCCTGCTCTATTCTATTTCGCAAAAGCTCGACTGATGGCTCAATGCGAGACGTTCAACGTAGATACAGAGGCCGTCATTGCTCATGAGGACAGTGTGAACTCAGCCACCTTCAATGCCGATGGCAGCCATCTGGTGACTGCCAGTGAAGATAAAACGGCGAAAATCTATGGTCAGAACACCCATGGAAAATGGGTAGAAGAAACCATTATTTCCCATCAAGACGATGTCGAATCAGCTATCTTCAGCGCCGACGACCGCCATGTGGTGACCACCAGTTACGATCAAACGGCAAAAATCTATAGTCAAGTCGATGGGGCATGGGAAGAGAAACTCACCATTTTCCATGAGGGCGATTTCTACTCAGTCACCTTCAGTACCGATGGCCGCCATTTGGTGACCGCCAATATGGATAATACGGCGAAAATCTGTGCTGAGGGAGGCGATGGGTCATGGGAAGAAAAACTCACCATTTTCCATGATGATTGGGTTAACTCAGCCACCTTCAGCACCGATGGCAGCCACGTGC
>NZ_JAGRPU010000054.1 GCF_024606225.1 Endozoicomonas sp. ISHI1
AAATTGGTCTAAAAATTCCTGCTTCTTCGTCAAATAGCTCGCTATTCTCCTCAGAAGCAGAAATTTTTATCCTCAATTTCTTGCAATCCTCGCTACGGACGCTTAAGTCCGACAGGCTGCTAGCGAATATTCAACCGAAATTCGCTGGTGGCAGCCTTCCAACCCCTATAAATGGCCCTGAAAAAACGGAGTAAACGAAAAAACTTGTAACGATTTCCAGACGTATTATTTAGCAGAAATATGAATGTAATCCTCTAAGTTTAGAATCAAATTTCACTTATTAAAATAATAAAATCAGTATTTAAAATTTTTTATTTCTATTGGAAATTTAAACTTGCTGACTTGCTGGTTTTCGATAAGAATCAAATATGAGAGATCCAAAAAAAGGACGAGGAAACCGCCTATGGGAAACGCCTTGCAAGCCAGGCCGATCATCTCAACCCAAACAACCACCTACATTCTCGACAGTAATGTTCTGATACACGACCCTAACTCAATCCTCAACTTTGAAGAGCATCAAGTGCTCATCCCCATGACCGTTCTGGAGGAACTGGACAAGCTTAAGAACGGAAAGCAAACCATCGCCGCTGACTGCCGACAGGCCATCAGGCTGATTGACCAGATACTGGGTACTGCCTCACCCTCGGAGATCGAAGCAGGCGTTCCTATCAGACGTGGTAATAAATCAGAGCCTCAGGGTACTCTCTCAATCCTGAGTTCTCACCGTATAGAAAACATCACCACACTGCCCACCAGCAATAACGATAACCGCATCATCAACGATATCTGTCATTTTCAGGAAACCCATCCGGGTATACCGGTGATCCTGGTGACCAAAGATATCAATATGCGTCTCAAAGCCAGGGGATGCGGAATTCCAACGGAGGATTACCACAGCGACCAGCTGGTTTCCGATATTGGTTTACTCAATAAAGGTTATCGGCTGTTTGAAGGCAACTTCTGGGACCGGGTTTCCCAGGTTCAGACAGAACAGCTGGAGAGTAATACCTATCACCGATTGTTGAAAGAAGAGCTCGGAGAGGACATCCATCTGAACCAGTTTTTACTGGACGACACTGGATTTGTAGCTCGGGTGAATGCCATCACTCAGGACGAAGTCCAGTTGCAACACTTCTGCCGTGAAGCATTAATGAGTCAGGAAGCCTGGGGGCTTCAACCTCTCGATATTCATCAGGCCATAGCCCTGAATCTTTTACTGGACCCCGACATTCATCTGGTCAACCTGACCGGTGCTGCGGGCTCAGGTAAAACCATTCTGGCCCTGGCTGCAGCGATCGAGATGACAGTAGCCACCAAACAGTTCCGTCGAATCATAGCGACCCGTTCAACCCGGGGGCTGGATGAAGACATTGGCTTCCTGCCGGGCACGGAAGCGGAGAAAATGGAGCCTTGGCTGGGCGCCATTACTGACAACCTCGAAGCCCTGCACTACGACGATGAATCCACCAACAGCAGTGTGGATTACATTCTCAAGCAGGTCCCTCTCCATTTCAAATCCCTGAACTATATCCGGGGACGAAGCTTTCAGCAGAGCCTGATCATCATTGATGAATGTCAGAACCTGACACCGCACCAGATAAAAACCATTATCACCCGTGCGGGTTCCGGTAGTAAGGTCATCTGCCTGGGCAACCTGGCTCAGATTGATACCCCTTACCTCGCACCGACCAGTTCGGGACTGACTTACATGACTGAACGATTTAAAAACTTTCCACACGGTGGCGCAGTCCAACTACAGGGGGTTCCACGCTCGCCACTGGCGGCATACGCTGAAGAAAATCTATAATTTTCACTTACCTCAGAACGATAGCCAGACTTGATCGTCTGGCTATCAAAAACCGACAGCCATTAATCATTAACTTTCCTCCCCCTAAAGCCCTGCTCACCAGCAATCTGAACCACTTTTTAACCCCTTAATGGCGAAGCACTGCACTTTTGCGACATCTTTTGTACTTACGGGTTAATACAACAAAAGGGTATTATTAGAACACCACCAGAAACGGATGTTATGAATGAAATCTCTGAACTGCTTCAAATCCTATGACATCCGGGGCCGCATGCCGGATGAATTGAATGAAGACATTGCCTGGCGCATTGGTCGTGCAACAGCAGAATACTTAAAAGCAGACACCGTCGTTGTTGGTGGAGACATTAGGCTTTCATCACCCTCCCTGAAAGCCGCACTGAGTGATGGCCTGAGATCGGGCGGAGTCAATGTTCTGGATATAGGTCTATGTGGCACGGAAGAAATCTACTTCGCAACGTCACACCTGAAAGTAGATGGTGGCATCATGGTAACGGCCAGCCACAATCCCAGAGACTACAATGGCATGAAACTGGTCAGAGAAGACAGTAAACCTGTTTCAGGTGATACCGGTCTGCGTGAGATACAGAAGCTGGTCGAGGATACATTTGTTGCTGCACCATTAAACGACGCCTCACCCATAACAGACCGCTCTCTGAAGGGTGATTATAAAGAAGTCAGCGTTCTTGATGACTACATTGATCACATGCTTGGCTACATCCAACCAGCTCGGCTAAAGCCCATGAAACTGGTCGTTAATGCAGGTAACGGTGCGGCAGGCCATGTGATTGATGCGATTGAAGCCCGTTTTCAATCCACTTCAGTCCCCATTGAATTTATCAAAGTTCATCATGAGCCCGATGGTAACTTTCCCCATGGCATTCCAAACCCGCTGTTGCCTGAGTGTCGCCAGGCAACCAGCGATGCTGTTCTCGAACATCAGGCCGATATGGGGATAGCCTGGGACGGCGATTTTGACCGCTGTTTCCTGTTCGATGAAAAGGGACTGTTTATTGAGGGTTATTATATTGTGGGTCTTCTCGGTGAAGCCTTCCTGAACCATACGCCGGGGGCAAAGATCATTCATGACCCGCGACTGACCTGGAATACCATAGACCAAGTCAGGAGTGCTGGAGGAGAGCCGGTGCTTTGCAAGACGGGTCACGCATTTATCAAGGAGAGAATGCGCAAAGAGGATGCCGTTTATGGTGGTGAAATGAGTGCCCATCATTACTTCCGTGACTTTGCTTACTGTGACTCTGGCATGATTCCCTGGCTGCTGGTGACAGAACTATTATCTCAGAAAGGTCGGACACTCTCTGCGTTGGTGGCCGAACGAATAGACAAATTTCCCGCTTCCGGGGAGATCAATAGCACAGTTGAAAATCCAGCACAGACCATTGAGACCATTCTGATCAGGTACGAACAAGATGCCGCTGAGATTGATCGTACCGATGGCATCTCCGTTGATATGGGAGAGTGGCGTTTCAACCTCAGAATGTCTAATACTGAGCCGGTCATTCGACTGAATGTGGAAAGCCGGGGAGATCAGGCGCTGATGGAAGAAAAAACAACAGAACTGGTGACCCTCATTCGATCTCATTAGTGTCTGAAAGTCCGGGTCCAGCTTGCTCTCTCATGCTGCCTAACAACATAATAGAGACAATTCACTACCAAACACCTCCGCCCTCAACTAGGATGTGTTCCATAGTGCTAAGGAAGAAAACCAATATGCTTTTTGTCGTGTCACCTGCCAAAACCCTGGACTATGACACCGCTCCGGTGACGAAAAAGTTCAGTCAGCCAGAGTTCCTGGACCAGTCTCAGGACCTGATTAATCAGTTGCGCAGGCTGAGTCCGTCAGATATCGGCAGCCTGATGAGCATCAGCGACAAACTGTCACAGCTGAATGCAGCCCGTTACGAAGCCTGGCAGCAACCTTTCACCCGGGATAATGCCAAACAAGCTGTCCTCGCCTTCAAAGGTGATGTTTACACGGGACTTGATGCTGAGACTATGAATGCCAAACAGTTTGATTATGCGCAAAAACACCTGCGCATTCTCTCTGGTCTCTATGGTCTGCTGAAACCTCTCGACCTGATGCAGGCATATCGTCTGGAAATGGGCACCCGATTTGCCAACCAGGCAGGAAAAGACCTTTATGCATTCTGGGGCGAACAGATCACCGACAAACTGAACGAAGAAATGGCTGCCCAAAAAGACGACATTCTGGTCAACCTGGCCTCCAACGAGTACTTCAAGGCTGTTAAACCCAAACTGTTGAAAGGTCAGATCATCACTCCGGTTTTCAAGGACTGGAAAGGTGACAAGTACAAAATCATCAGCTTCTACGCTAAAAAAGCCAGAGGCCTGATGTGTCGTTATGCCATAGATAACAACCTGAAAAAAGTCGATGACCTGAAAGGTTTTGATTATGAGGGCTATAGCTATAACGAAGCCATGTCGAATGACAAGGAGTGGGTGTTTATTCGCAAAGAAGTCTAAGTTATCTTCTTCCAGCTCCGTGATTGCCGTTGAGCTGGAAGACACTTCCCTTCTATTACCAACACAATTCACGGTTACTTAATAATACCCACTTCCAACTCCCGCTTTCTGGTGTAGAGAAAGCGAATGATGTCGTAGCTGAAGGGCGAACTGAAATCGTCATAGCTCATGGGTACGGTGTAACGATAGTTAATGCCATAGATAGCAAACAGTTCAGGTTCGCTAAACACCTGTGCAGGCACCCCAAGAAAATCAATATAATCTTCTGCTACCAGATCGACGACCAGACCACTGACATCCCTCAAACTGAATGGGCCAATCACCGGAACCACCAGATAAGGTCCGGGCCCCACGCCATATTTTGCCAGAGTATTGCCAAATTCATTGGGATGATGGGGCAACCCCATACTCTCAGCAGGATCAAAAAAGCCCAACATACCCAGAGTAGAATTGATGAATAATCGACCGACTGATCTGACAGCTCGCTCACCCTCAAACTGAAGCAGGTTGTTCATAAGAGTGGAAACTTCTTTCAGATTCTGAAAAAAATGGGCAATCCCTATCCGAACGAAAAACGGAGTCACCGTTTCATAAAGCTGCATAACAGGCTCAAGAAAATAGCGATCCAACTGCCGATTGAAAGCAAACACCTCGCGATTGAAGGACTCCAGTGGATCATAAACATCCATAAAAGACATTGGATTGTGATGCCAATTTTCCAACAGCTCATCATCAGTGTCTCTGAACTTCAGAGTATCCATAGGATCTGCATAGGGGATACGCTGATCAGCCAGGACATTAAAGACTATGAGAGAAAAAAACAGCAACAGGAGCCCGGCTCTAGGCATCAGGGAACCCCCTACCCTTCATAAAGCTGAGCATATCCCGTACGTTTTGATGGTATTTCAGATTGCCCATATGCCCACCCAGAGGGTAAATTTTTATCCGCCCTCTGAAGGTGTCATAAAGAAAGTCGAGCCCTTTCTTATCAATAATAAAGTCATCCACATTGTGCATCACACCAACATGGCGGGCACGCTTCAGCCAGGTCTTAAGGCGAGGCAGACCGCTCTGCTCAAAGATAAAAGTGCGCTGCATTCGGAGGGATTTTTTCTGACCGGAGTGGATTCCCTTCTGCCTCTCTACGTAGGGGATCAGCACATTATCGATGTAGCATTCAAAACCGCAAAACATAGCCCGCTTAAAATAAGGAGTTCGACTATCACTTCGCGTGAGCCTGAAATATCCGGGGATCAGTTTGCCGTCCCAGGTCATGACAGCAGAAGTGAAATAAAGGGACGCTACTACCAGCCTGAAATTGACGCCTATCAGCAGCGCCAGCTCTTCTCTGCTCATGGCATAAGTGCTTTTCATCACCTGAACCAGCATGGGTTCATCCAAATCAATACTTTTATGAGCTTTAAAATAGGCAGCCAGCTTGTCAAAGTAGTGATTAAAAAGCGTTGTTGCACTGTCAACGCCCGGCACATCCACCTGTAGTAAACGATCAAGGCTATCGACGGTGCGCCGCAAGTCAACAGGAGGGTTCACTAACAATACTCGTTCAAAGCCAAACGCGTTCTGTTCGCTGTCTATTCGGGCTACAAACGCAGCATTGAGAGCGCCAAGGCTGTAACCTGTCAGATACCAGCCACTAATCTCCAGTTTTTTAAAGGAGCGGACCCGCTTGACAGACGCTTTCATCAAACGATAGATATCTTCTGAATCTTGCCGGGTCAGGCCGGGCCGATGAGTTCGGGAACTGGAAACAACAAAGTCGTAACTGGTGGGGGATGAGATCTGAATGACATGAAAGCCGGCCTGATAATAAACCTTTTTCAGGAACTCGACCTTACTGGTATCGAAACGCCCCCCAGTACCTGCAATGATAAATATCAACGGAGCAGGTTTCTCCTGCCAGGCCAATTTGAAACGGGGTTTCATCACATCCCAGAATATACCCGGCGCCCCCTTAATGGTTTCGTCAGCCAATCCTAAAATCGCCTCACGGACAGTACCCTGCCCCAGCTTCACCTGTTGCCCGGGCGGAGTGCCAACGACGGTGGCCAGAAATGGATCCCTGATAGGAAAGTCATAAGCCCACGAAGTGCCCAAATAGAAAGGAAACAGAAGTAATAAAAGTTTTTTCAAAATGGCAATAATGCAACTTCGCAACTTCGAAAAACATCCTGCCCACCCCACAATGTCCGTGAGGACCAACGGACAGAACGCCCCTCTTCCAGTCATATCATTACTACTGAGTGTTTTCCGGCGATGAAATCAACAGGTAAACCGTCCAGTCTTTGGAAAACAGGCCACCAGTACTGATCTTTTCCAGAGAGCCCCTGACCTGTCCATTGATGGAATACTGAATTTTTTCGCCTTTCTGGTCTGGCAATGTCACCTCCTTTTGACTCCAACTCCTGGGCAGACATTGACCGATGATACGGTTGGCTTCGTCAAAAGCCAGAGTCGCAGTCTGCTCATCAGGCAGGACTCGACTGCATACATAGCTATAGCGATTGGACCACTGCCAAACCTCACAGCCACCGTTCAGTGGTTGATAGTCTGTCTGCCAGATGGTGATCTTATTGTAAAAAGAAGGCTGTTTACGTATATCCGAAAAGCCATCCCGGCTCTTGGTAAAAAGATGCCCAAGATCCTGACAGATTTTGTCCTGATCAACTGTACGCTTTTCGGTAATGACTTCATCTTTTTCGCCGACAGGCTGGTATGCATACCCCGAAACCAGAGTACCTGCTGTCACCACTAACGCGGCCACCTTGAGACTTTTTTTAATCGTTTTGTTGTTAAAGACTGATTTCATCGACTTATTCCCTGGTTCTGAAAAACCTTCACCAAGACCTTGCCTGCAGAGACAGGCAAGGTCGCAGACGGAACAAGTCTAGAAAATATAATTCAATTGTGCAGCTACAATATTGGAGCTGTTCTTGTAATCGCCTGTTACTGTGCCGTAAAAAGGATTTGGAGTAGCCCTTTGATCCGGGCTGTACTTGGATTCATTGATTTTACCTTCTTTCAGACTCACATATGCATAGGAAATATCAACGGAGATGTTGGTATCAGGCCTCCAGTTTGCTCCCACGGTAAACCAGTTACGATCCGAATCCGGTGTACGGACTGTACGATTGTCATCATCGACGGGGGACTCATCAAACATATAGCCTGCCCTCAGTTTCCACTCTGGCAGTACTTGCCATGTCGCACCAAAACTCCAGGCCCAAACATCTTTCCAGTTGATTGGGACGTAGCTGGACAGGGCAGAATTATCGGCTCTGACATAAAATTCCTCGAACCGGCTCCAACGGGTCCAGGTGGCCTCAGCCATGAGAGTCCATTCATCGTTTAGCTCATGAGTCAGGCTTAGAGCCGCTTTTTCTGGCATAGTGATATCGAGCTTTGCATCTGATTTCAACTCAACCGGGGCCAGACCCTCAACTTTTACATCTCCCTCGATTTCAAAATCAAGTTCTGAGAAGTAAGCAAGGCCAACGTAGGTTTTATCATAAACATTCCACAGTGCTCCCAGAGTCCAACCCAATGCGTTGGCATCACCCTCAATCTTTGCTTTTGCAGCAGGCACAAGGGGATTGACATTTTGAGTTAATTCCCCCTCCACATAGGAACCAATTAACCCAAACCCAACCGAAAGGTCTTCCTGAAATTTATAGGAAACCGTTCCCTGCAGGCTCACGGTTTTAACGCTGGTTTTATTACCAAAGAAACGACCCGCCCAATCCTTGTCATAATCCAGCTCAATACCATTAGGAGCATACCCACTTATACCAAAGCTGATTTGCTCATTCAGTGGCATAACAAAATGCCCAAAAGGAATCCCGCTTGTTGACACGAAATCTTCCGTCTTACCCTGGGCAATCACCGTTCCACCCGCAGTATGCTGACCCTCAAATTCCCCTCCTTCAAGAATGACAGCAGAACCCACAGAAACCTGCATACCCTCAACATAAGCTATACCTGCAGGATTATTGGCTGCAATAGAAGCATCCTGGGGGTTGGAAGCCCTGCCCGCATAGGCTGTGCCCATGTAGCTGGCTGAGTTTTCATAAACGCCGTAACCCGCAGAGTAGACACTGCCAGAATGAAAGGAAACGGCCATAGCGGCAAGAAGAGGTGACAGAACAGCCACCCTCTGTCGTAAACACAAAGTCATTTTCAAACCTCATTGTGTTGTGTGTTGGTTTGAAAGGTATAGACGCAGAAACGCTTCGCTGCCTTTTTTTAAAGGCATAAACGACGATTAGTAAACAACAGTTATTAAAAGCATGGGAGCTCTGATCAAATAGCTATATGTCAGAGCGCGTTAAAGTCATCGGGAAATGGGTGGCAGGTCAAAACGAGGGAGAGATAATTTCTTATAAAGAGCCAACAGTCTGAGTAACAGAACCAGACCCGCAGACAACAATGTGGCCATATTGACGCCAATATAAGACTCTGATGCAACGAAGAGAGCACCACCCGCCATAGCGGCAAAAGCATACACCTCTTTTTTCAGCACCAGTGGCACTTCACCAGACAGCAGATCCCGGATAGCGCCACCGCCACAGCCGGTGAGAACCCCCATCATGACAGCGACAATGGCTGAAGCGCCGAAATCCAGAGCTTTAGTGACACCAATCACCGTAAATACAGCCAGACCCAGCGCATCAGAAATCAACATCATATGATGCGTTTTCTGATGCCAGCGTCTTATCAAAATCGCCAACAGGGTTGAGACCAGAATGACCAGAACGTAATCGTGATCCTGTACCCAGAAAACCGGTGTGCCGCCTAAAAGGACATCGCGAATCGTGCCCCCCCCCACGGCAGCGACAAACGCCAGAACCATGGCACCAAAGATATCCATATCTTTACGACAGGCCAGCCAGGCGCCGCTGATGGCAAAGACAGCGGTGCCAAATAAATCCAGAATGTAAAGCAGCATGAAAAAAAGAGTGAGTCCGATTAATTAATATTAAAATTATACGCCCAAGGCCACATACCCCATATCAGGACGCTTACTTAATTGAACAGGAACTTTCCTCAGACTACGGAGGCTTATGCAGGTTCAGATGACCTCAATGTGCTTGTCTTTCATTTATATAAAAAACATCTTAAGTATTCAACCTGACGCAATTACCAAGACTTAGAGAGCAATCTGACTCTCTAATTGCAAATTTTTTTCAATTTTTTTACATCTTTTTCTGATGCTAATTCAAATCTCATCCTTTTATAAAAATCATTAAATATCAAAAAGTTAGCAATATAAGACCGAATCAAAACAGCTTAAATTCATTAAAATGAAAATCGAATACTATTCGAATTTTAATTAACACCCAACCCTGTCTTGACTCGACCCCTCTAAACAGAGATATTTCGTACTGTCGTTTCAAATGCCCGTTTCAGAGCACGTTAAAACGTCATTCAACAAGCGGATATTTATAAACGACAACACACACTAATAATAAGCACAAAAAGACTAGCGGCCCTTCGACCAGCGAACCTGAGAAGACTCGAAAAGAGCAAACAACGTTCGCAATCAGGCAGTCTCATATCACTTGTTAATGAAAAAAGAAGTTCTTTCTTTTTTAACAAGGAGTCGCCTCAGGTCTTGCCGACGTCAGGAGTTATAATGAAAAGCCACACTCGTTCCTCGCATTTTTCTCTCACTCCATTAGCTTTGGCCTCCTCTCTGGCAGTTGCTGTTTCAGCAGGTCAGGCAGTAGCCGGTGGTTTTGAAAAAGCGACTCTCTGGGATGCCGAATACACTGCATTGGCAGGTGCAGCTGTTTCTTCTGTCGATGATTCCAGTGCGATCTTCTTTAACCCGGCCGGTCTGGCTTTTGCGGAGTCTGATGATATTGCTCTGCACTTATCTCCCACCTTTAACAAAGTCAGTAGTCCTGCGGATGGTGTCAATTTTACTGATGGCGATACCACCTTCTCTCCAGCTGGCGGCCTGACAGGTCTGACCATACTGGATGAGAAGTTCACTCTGGGTTACGGTATTTATGCCTCTGGTGGTGCTGCTGCCAAGTATGAAGATCTGACGGTTGGCAGCGTACGACCCGTTACAGACGACTACTCTACTGACATCAAGATTATTGAAGCGGGTCTGGGATTATCTTATCGCATCAACAACAACTGGTCCGTTGGGGGTACCTACCGCCTGACTTACGTCGCTGCTGATATCGAATTGATGTCAAATTTAGCGAATGGGGCTGTAGGTGCAGCAGTGGGCTACAACGATATGACCGGTTACAATACCTTCGGTGTTCGTCTGGGTGCGATGTACCGCTCAGATGACGACCGCTGGGGTTGGGGGATCAACTACCGTTCTGAAGTCGATATTGAAGCAGATGGTAAAACATCTTTCAGATCTGGCGCTCCTGGATTTGGTGGCCAAATTCCTCTTGATTTCAGCGATAAAGATGCGACCGCAGAAACAGCACTGCCCATGCAAATTTCTACCGGCATCGATTACAAGGTAGCTCCACACTGGACCCTGTTCGGTGAGATCACATACACCGACTACAGCAATAACGAACAGATTAAGTTTACCTCCGATGAGGTCAGCAGTCTGCCTGTACCTGCAATTAACTCCAACTGGGAAGATCAGTACAACTACCGCATCGCTGCGGAGTACTCCGGTATAGAGAACTGGGCTCTGAGAGCAGGCTACATTTATACAACAGCCGTCGTACCTGAAGAATATGCTGCGCCCACCTTCTCCAGTCCTGCCGATGCCCACAGCTTTACTCTGGGTGCCGGCACCAGCATTCTTGATGGACAGGTGGATCTGGACTTTGCTGCTGTCTACGACACCGTTAAGAATGACGATGTAAAAGGTGGTGGCAACCTGACCAGCTCTACTCAATCTTACGCGGGTAAGTATGAATCCAGCTCTTACTCACTCCATGCTTCTGCGACTTACCGCTTCTAAGTCGGTTTTTCGGTAGAAACCTACAACAAGGCCGCCGATCGAAAGATCAGCGGCCTTTTTTCTTTCATCACCACGTTTAGCAAACGTTGGTTATCACCATGCACTTAACGTATTAATCACTCAGCCCGACCTGATTACCCACACTGGATGCCTTTTTCTTACTAATCAAAGTACCTTGAATTAATTGAAATCATAAATCGAATGATATTCGAATTATGATTAACAACAGACTTTGCCTTGAATCAATAAGTTAGAAATAAAAATATTTCTTACCACAGTTTCAAAAACCGGTTTCGAAGCACCTTTAAAAGCTTTTTTAATAGCTAATTATTTACAAAAAAATAACAGTAATTTCGATTAAGCATAAATAAAATGGCCTCCGTTCCACCCGCGAACCGGAAAGAATCCACAAGAGCTAACAACGTTCGCACTCAGGCAGGTTCATATCTCTCGTTAATAAAAGAAACCCTTTTTTATAACAGGGAGCTGCCTGAGGTCTTGCCATCATAAGGAGTAATAATGAAAAGCCATACACGCACTTCGCCTTTTTTCCTCGTTTCTGCTCTGGCTGCTGCTGTTTCTGCAGGTCAGGCGGTAGCCGGTGGTTTTGAAAAAGCGACCCTCTGGGATGCTGAATACAGCGCACTGGCCGGTGCTGCGGTTTCTTCTGTCGATGATTCCAGTGCCATCTTCTTCAACCCGGCCGGTATGGCTTTTGCCGAGTCTAATGATATTGCTCTGCATGTATCTCCTACTTTTACTCAGGTCAATGGTCCTGCGAAAGCTCCAAATACTTTTATTGAGGGTGAAACCAACTTTTCTCCTGCTGGCGGCCTGACAGGTCTGTACAAACTGAACGACAAGTTCACTATGGGGTACGGTGTTTATGCTTCTGGTGGTGCTGCTGCGAAGTATGAAGATGTAACGGTTGGTGGCAGCAGACCCGTCACAGATGACTACTCTACTGACATCAAGATTATTGAGGCAGGTCTGGGATTATCCTATCGCATCAACAACAACTGGTCCGTTGGAGGTACTTATCGCCTGACTTACGCCACTGCCGATATCAACATGGTTTCAGATATATTGGGTATAGGCGCTGCAGTGGGCTACAACGACATGAGCGGTTACAATACATTTGGTGTCCGTCTGGGCGCAATGTACCGCTCTGATGATGACCGATGGGGTTGGGGGATCAATTACCGCTCTGAAGTAGATATTGAAGCTGACGGTAAAGCATCCTTCAGATCGGGTGCTCCTGGATTTGGCCCAATACCTGACGACTACAGCGGCATTGATGCAACCGCAGAAACAGCTCTGCCCATGCAGATCTCTACCGGTATTGATTACCAAGTAGCTCCTCACTGGACCCTGTTTGGTGAGGTCACATATTCGCAGTACAGCAACAATGAACAGATCCAGTTTACTTCTGATGAACGACCTCTGGACGTACCCGCAATCAACACCAACTGGGAAGACCAGTACAACTACCGCATTGCTGCCGAATACACCGGTATTGAAAACTGGGCTCTGAGAGCCGGTTACATTTATACAACAGCTGTTGTACCCGAAGAGTATGCTGCACCTACCTTCTCTACGCCAGCCAATGCACACAGCTTTACTCTGGGTGCCGGAACCAGCATTCTTGATGGACAGGTGGATCTGGACTTTGCGGCTGTCTACGACACCGTTGAGAATGACGATGTCAAAGGCGGTGGCCAGCTGACTGACACGACTACATCTTACGCAGGTAAGTACGAATCCAGCTCTTACTCCCTCCATGCTTCTGCGACTTACCGCTTCTAAGTCGGTTTTTCAGTAGCATCCTATAACAAGGCCGCTGATCAAAAGATGAGCGGCCTTTTTGTTTGGAATTCAGGCTGAAGTAAGTTCTCAGTGATTGAGAATCTGCCCCAAAAACGCCCTGCTGCGTTCAGACTTCGGATTATTAAAGAAGACTTCCGGTGTCGCCTCTTCCACGATTTGCCCCTGATCCATAAAGATCATTCGATCTGCCACGGTTTTTGCGAAACCCATTTCATGGGTCACACAGAGCATGGTCATGCCTTCATTGGCCAGCTCAATCATGACGTCCAGCACTTCCTTGATCATTTCCGGGTCCAGTGCCGAAGTGGGCTCATCAAACAACATGATTTCCGGGTTCATGCAGAGGCTTCGGGCAATCGCCACACGCTGCTGCTGGCCTCCCGAAAGTTGTCCGGGATATTTATCCGCCTGATCAGGAATACGGACACGCTCAAGGTATTCCATCGCCGTTTTTTCCGCTGCTTTTTTAGCGGTTTTCCTGACCCAGAGCGGTGCCAGTGTACAATTTTCCAGCACCGTCAGATGGGGGAACAGATTGAACTGCTGGAACACCATACCGACCTCACGACGAACCTTCTCTATATTTTTCAGATCCCGGGTCAGTTCTGTGCCATCAACAATAATCTGGCCTTCCTGATGCTCTTCCAGAGCGTTAATGCAGCGAATCAAAGTCGACTTACCCGAACCGGATGGCCCGCAGATAACGATCTTTTCGCCACGCACCACATCCAGGTTGATATCTCTGAGGACATGAAAGTTGTCGTACCATTTGTTAACCCCATTCAACCTGATAACAGGGCTTGCAGGGTCTTTTACTTCCCGGACCATCTTATCCATGAAGACCTCTCATTTTCTTTAATTCTTTTCCAGTCGCTGGCTGTACTTGGATATACCAAAGCAAAACAACCAGAACACAAAGCCAGCAAACAGATAACCTTCTACAGCACTGCCCAGCCACTCGGGGTCATTCAGGGCTGCCTGAACAATCGAAAGCAGATCAAACAGACCAATCACCAATACCAGACTGGTGTCTTTGAACAGTGCAATAAAGGTGTTCACTATTCCGGGAATCACCAGACGCAGAGCCTGAGGCAGAACCACCAGTAGCATACTCTGCCAGTAACCCATTCCGAGACTCTGACAGGCTTCCACCTGCCCTTTTGGAATCGCCTGCAATCCACCACGCACCACTTCTGCCATGTAAGCTGACTGGAACATGACAATCCCGATCAGGGCCCTAACCAGTTTGTCGAAAACAATTTCTTCCGGAACAAAAAGAGGCAGCATGACCGAAGCCATAAACAACACAGTAATCAGCGGAACCCCACGCCAGAGTTCAATATAAGCCGTACAGAACGTCCGAATGACCGGCATGGAAGATCGCCTGCCAAGGGCCAGCAAAACGCCTACCGGTAATGATGCCAACATGCCATAAAGCGCCAGCACCAGGGTCACCATCAAGCCACCCCACTTATGGGTTTCAACCTCGGGCAGACCGAAGTAACCTCCAGACAGCACCAGCCAGGAGGTAACCGGCAATACCAGCAATCCCAACCCCAATGCCAGCTTCTTGCCGGGAATAGCCGGGATCATCAGCCAACCCAGAATCAGGACCAACTGCACAAAAAACAGATTCACCCGCCAGATTTCACTCTCCGGATAGAAGCCGTAAATAAACTGATCCAGTCGTGCAGTGACAAAAGCCCAGCAGGCACCGTCAACATTGCAGGCCGAGCGGCTTTCTCCCGTCCAGGTAGCGTCCATAACTGCCCACTGCCATAAGGGAGGAAGGATCAGATAAAGACCGTAAATAAGCGTCAATGTGATCAGTGACTGTGAGGGCGTCGCAAACAGCTTCTCCCGCATCCAGCCTAAAACACCCCTCGAGTTGACCGGGGGCTCTCTTGCAGGAATCATTTTTTCTTCCATCATCGTGCTCTTCATTAAGAGAGTCCTTACCGCTCTACCAGCGATGCCCAACGGTTATACAAGTTCATCAAAACAGATACGGTAAGGCTGATCGTGAGATAAACGGCCATGGTCATGGCGATCACCTCAACGGCCTGACCGGTCTGGTTCAGGGTGGTTCCCGCAAAGACACTGACCAGATCCGGGTAACCTATGGCCGTCGCCAGTGAAGAGTTCTTGATCAGGTTCAGGTACTGATTGGTCAGGGGTGGAATAATCACCCGCATGGCCTGAGGAATCACCACCAGACTCAGCACGCGGCGAGGCTTGAGACCCAGAGCCGCAGCGGCTTCTTTCTGACCTTTGCTGACAGACTCAATACCAGAGCGAACGACTTCAGCAATAAAAGCCGCAGTATAAATACTCAGAGCAAACCAGAGCGCAGCCAGTTCAGGAATTAAAACCAGACCGCCGGAGAAATTAAAACCTTTTAATTCTGGTATCTCCCATCGCAACTGAGCATCCACCAGAAAGCTGGTCACGAGAGGAATCAGCACAACACTTGAAGCCATTGCTGCCTTGATATAAAGAACCATTTGCCCTTTGTTTTCTTGGTGCTGAGCTTTAAGCAGCCATGAGCGCATAAAGAATCTCAAAACCAGCACAGCAGCAAGACAGGCCATGAAAACCCAGGCAACCGTCACCATACCCGCGTTCAATTCGGGCCAGGGAAGAGAGATACCACGAACATTAATAAAGATGGAGTCAAACAGACTGATGCTTTGACGGGGGTTCGGCAGAATACCCAGAACCGCAAAGTACCAGAAGAAAATTTGCAGCAGCAGGGGAATATTGCGGAAAACCTCAATATAAATACTGGCCATTTTAGACAGGAGCCAGTTAGAGGAGAGCCGGGCCACACCAATCAGAAATCCAAGAATGGTGGCAAAGATAACGCCGAGAAAAGAGACCAGTAAAGTATTGAGTAGGCCTACCAGAAACGTTCTGCCAAAGGTATGGCTTTCGTCGTACTCCACCAGTGTCTGGATAATGCCAAAACCTGCAGACTGGGATAAAAAATCAAAGCCGGTGCTGATGCCGCGATGCTCTAGATTCGACAGGGTATTGTTCACTACCCAGGCGACCATTGCCACAACGGCAAGGATCAACAGAACCTGAAAAAGAACAGCCCGCCAGACCGGGTCGCGCCAGAGTCTTACTAACATAGGGTGCCTTTTATTAGCCATGAAGAATCCGTTCATGGCTCTACTTTTATTTTTGCTATAGGTATTTCGCTAGCAGCCTGTCGGACTTAAGGCTGTCCTACTGCGGTTGCAATAAATTGGTCTAAAAATTCCTGCTTCTTCGTCAAATAGCTCGCTATTCTCCTCAGAAGCAGAAATTTTTATCCTCAATTTCTTGCAATCCTCGCTACGGACGCTTAAGTCCGACAGGCTGCTAGAAGTTTTTGCCAGAAGCATTTGCTAAAGGCATCTCATAGCAGAAAGCTGACAGCCCAATTCATTTGGACCACCAGCCTTACAGGACTCTTAGCGGAAAGGAGGTGCGTAGAGGATACCGCCCTGGCTCCACTGGGCATTGAGACCACGCTCAATTTTCAGGGGAGAGGATGCGCCGATATTACGCTCAAAGACTTCACCATAGTTACCCACTTGCTTCACGACCTGGTAAGCCCAGTCATCCTTGAGGCCCATGCCCTTGCCCTTGGGGCCTTCAATACCCAGGAAGCGGCGAATGGAAGGATTGGTTGAAGACTTGCTCTTGTCGATATTGGCCGAACTCAGCCCCAGCTCTTCGGCATTGATCATGGCGAACAGAGACCACTTCACAATATTGAACCATTGGTCATCACCCTGACGAACCAGTGGTCCCAGAGGCTCTTTTGAAATCACTTCAGGCAGCACAACGGCTTGACCTGGCTTCGACAAACGCAGTCTCAGAGCATAAAGCTGGGACTGGTCTGAAGTCAGGACATCACAACGACCTGAATCAAACCCTTTGGCCGTACCGTCGGAGGTATCAAAGACAACAGGCTGGTACTTCATGCCATTGCTGCGAAAATAATCTGCAAGGTTCAACTCAGTGGTCGTACCGGACTGAATACAGATCGCAGCACCGTCCAGTTCTTTGGCACTGGTGACACCCAGCTCTTTTTTCACCAAAAAGCCCTGACCATCGTAATAGCTGACACCGGCAAAGTTCAGACCCAATGAAGCGTCACGGGTGAGTGTCCAGGTGGTGTTACGGGAAAGCATGTCGATTTCACCTGACTGCAGAGCGGTAAAACGCTCCTTGGCCGTCAGGGGTATGTATTTAACCTTGGAAGCATCGCCCAAAACCGCCGCTGCCACGCCACGGCAGACATCCACATCGATGCCAGACCATTGCCCCTTCTCATCAGGCGTTGCAAACCCCGGCAGTCCGGTATTGACACCACAACTCAGGTAACCTTTGCTTAACACGGTTCCCAGAGTGTCGCTATCGGTCTCCGCCTGGGCACTGGCCGCTGCCAGCATAAGAACAGGTGCCACCCATTTTGTGAGTTTTCTTATCATAATCGATCCCGTTTGTTATTTTTTTTTACTACTTTTCAGTAGGCATCTGATACCCGCGAACCTTACCGCTATTGAACAGGACTGGCAACCCCAGCCACTAATAAAGCTCTCAGGAACTGAAATCGTTCCACACAGCCCCCTTTATGTTAAACTCGGGCCACTTTTTTACATGAACTTCTCGTGAAAGACAGGCTGTGTCAGACCTCTGCCCTCTTCATGTCAATACTGAGCGACCCATGACCGAACAACTGAGCGAATATTACAAAGCCATCCTTGAATCTCTGGGGGAGGATATTCACCGGGATGGCCTGAAAGACACCCCCAGACGTGCCGCCAAGGCCATGCAGTTCCTGACTCGCGGTTATGAGCAAAGCCTTGAGGATATTGTCAATAACGCGGTGTTCGAATCCGACATCAGTGAAATGGTGGTCGTCAGGGACATTGAGCTTTACTCCATGTGCGAACACCACATGCTGCCATTTATTGGCAAGTGCCACATTGGTTACATACCTGATGGCAAAGTGCTAGGCCTCTCCAAGTTCGCCCGCATTGTGGATATGTTCGCCCGTCGTCTTCAGATTCAGGAAAACATGACCAAACAGATTGCCGACGCTATTGTTGAGGCTACCAGTGCGAAAGGGGTGGGCGTTGTCATTGAAGCACAGCACATGTGCATGATGATGCGCGGTGTCGAAAAGCAGAATTCTTCCATGACATCCTCTGTCATGCTGGGTCTGATGCGTGAAAATCAGCCTTCCCGTGAAGAATTCCTGCAGTTCATCCGCAACAAATAAACCGTTGTCGTATAAAGGAGCTTTGACAACAGACAGTTAAACTTCTTCAATGACGGGGCATGAAGAATATCGTCCTGTATGATTCCGGTTTTTTCCGGCAAAAGGGACACCCCGTCTGCTCCCGTACAAATCGCTCAGCACAATTCTTGCACATACCGGCGTGTCCACAACTTTCTAATACCGTCATTTCTTGCGGTGGCTCGAAACAAACCGGACACTCTATGATTCCTCCCGGTGCGCCTCCAACTGCACCCGCTTCCTCCGTTGCAGTTTGGCTTGCTAATTCCTCTCGTAGTTGGGTTATCAGTTCACTTTGTTGTTGAATGACTGTTGCCGGATCCTGATGATCAGAATACGGCTCCCCATCAGAAGCCTCAAACTCAAACTCAACCTCAACTTCATCCCCACTGTCTGAACCATAATCGGTTAGATAGTCCGAGCTTTCTGACGATGATATCTCTGATATTGCAGGTTCGGGGTCAATACCCAAAATACCGTGTGTAAACTCTTGCATGCCTCTCAAGTCGAGCATAAGCGGAGGTACGGGGCATGAGCGCCCGTTGGGGCAAAAGCGGGCTATATTGCTGTAAATGATGCCCAGAAGCTCGTATGGCAAGTAATTTATCAACAATTTTTTCAGTGTATCTGGCCACCACTTAATTCCTGAGTTCATATGCTCGAAAGCTGCTGATGCCATTGTATTTAAACCAATCAGAAGTGCTGTTTCTGCATCCAGTCCGGCTGTAGTGAATAAATAGGCAACGCTGTGCGGAGTATCATATTCGTGGATATTTCTGGGAAGCAACACTCCGGAGAATGCCCGAGCGTAACTTTTTCTGGTATAGCCGTTATGCAGCACGCTAAAGTAGGCATATAAGTCACTCTGGGAAAGAAAGTGGGGACCAAGAAAAGCAAGAAACATAAGGACTAAACCATTATTAACACCAACAGAATTGGACTGATTTTCTGCCGAATCTGAATAAAAATAATGGCAATAAGGATTATTTCTGCCATCTATGTTCTCAGACAAAAACAATTGTTCAAAGAGGCTTTTTGCCATTGCATTGATTAACTCTTTGTTTTCCGGGCTTTGTCCATTGAGCATGCTGATATTTATATCGAAAATACTATGCATTAGTCTCAGCATTGTTTGAATTCGACCTCTTCGATATAGAGGATTACCCAGATTCACATAATTAAAATAAAAGTTGATCAGATGTGTAAAGTCTTGCTCAGCCACCTCGTAATTTTCACAGGTTTCCAGCCGCTCATCTCCAGACAGATCGTCAGAGGTTAAATTAAGCCTGAAAAAGCCAATACGGATATTTTCAAGTGGACTCATGACGGGTTGTCCTGTTCGCCTTTGTTTTTTTGAAGGCGGTTTCCAGTTTGTCTTTTGATACTGGCGAAATCCTTCAAGATCATAGGTATCATTTGCCAGCCCCTGCTGATAAACAAACAAACACACTGAAAACAAAAGCGTCTTTAAGGCACATGGAATGGTCATACTTTCACCGACATTCATTAAAACATCTGTACTACTATTAATGAGCTTTATATAAGCGTCCTTAGCACCTATTTGTATAGGCCATAGGGACCAATAGAAAAAGCTGATTCGGATGTTTCCATTGACACCAGTCACCTGGAATCTGGTCCCGGATGTATCCACACGCATCAGTTACCATCCGGAACGCGATATCCAAGAGCTGATCAAACGAATCTGGAAAAAGAAGCATCAGGCAATACAATGGCTCTGTTCGCACATTCAATAAAAAGACTTGTCGATAACCTTGATGTATGACAACGGTGTTCCCCGACAGAACGGACAGCCCCTCTGCTCATCTATAATACGCCCGGCACAATCTTCACAAAAACCAGCGTGTCCACAACTTTGTAACACCCTGATGTCTTCCACTGGATTGAAACAAATTGGACATTTTTTGATTCCTCCTGAAGCACCTCCAACTGCGCCGGCTTCGCCCGTTGCAGGTTGGCTTGCTAATTCCTGTCTTAGCTCGGTTATCAATTCATTTTGTTGTTGAATGACTGTTGACTGATCCTGATGCTCAGAATCCGACTCCTCAACAGTGAGATCACTCTCTGAACCCTCACTGTCTGAACACTCAGAATAATCCACAAGAAAGACCAGACTTTCTGACGATGACGCCTCCAACATTCCGGGCACGAGGAAAATACCCACAATACTGAATATAAAGTGTTGCATGCCGCTAATGCTATCCGCGCAATACATAACCCCGGGTACAGGACACGAGCGTCCAGAGCGGCAATGACTGGCTATATTGCTGTAGATAATGGGCAGAAGCTCGTTTGGCAAACACCCTATCAACACAGTTTCCAGTGTCTCCAGCGAGACCCGTCCTAAATCCATGCGCTGAAAAGCGGCTGATGCCATTGCAGTTAAACCGATTAACAGTGCTGTTTCTGCGTCCAATCCGGCTGTATTTAACTGATTGGCAAGGCTTTGCGGAGAATTATATTCATTGATATTTTTAGAAAGCAACCCACTGTCGAATGCTTGATCGTAGCTTTGTCCTGTATATACGTTATGCAACAGAGTAAAGTGGCCATGAAGTCGATTCTTATAGAGAAAGTGGGGACCAAGAAAAGCAAGAAGCATCAGGACCAGACAGTTGTCAACACCAACATAGTTGGATGTATGTTTTTCCGGAACGGAATAGAAATAATTGTAATAAGGATTACTTCTGCCATTTATCTTGGCAGACATAAACAATTGTTCAAAAAGACTTTTTGCCGTTTCATTGATAAGCTCTATCTCTGCCCGGTTTCGCCCATTAATCATATTTATATTAATAGCGAATATATAATGTATTAGTCTCAGCATTTTTTGAATGCGAACTTTTCGATTTTGAGGATCACCCATACCCACATAATTAAAATAAAAATTACCCAGACGTTTAAAGTCTTGTTCAGCAACCTCGTAATTTTCACAGATTTCCAGTCGTTCATCTCCAGATACATTGCCAGAGGCTAAATTAAGCCTGACAAAACCAATGCGGATGTTTTCAAGTGGGCTCTGACCTGTATGACTTTGTTGTTTATTTGAATGCGGCCTTGAGTTCGTCTTGTGATAATTGCGAAACTCTTCAAGGTCATAGGTGTCGTTTGCCAGTCCCTGCTGATAAAAAGACAAACACACTGAAAACAAAAGCGTCTTAAAAGAATACCCTAAGGTCATATTTCACCTGCATTCGTTAAAACAACTGCACTGCCGAGCTGCAATTTGTCCATAACAAATATACTGCTGTCGTATACATAAGCCTTGAAGAATGACTTATTCCGGGCTTTGCATACAGACGGTTTAGTCCCGTTTTCTTTCACTCCACAAAAGTTTATAACCATCGTTGTCGCTTATAGAAGGTACCAATAATGGGCACAAGATGTGTCTGTCATTCTCAAGCAACAGACTAGCACTGTTCGCACATTCAATAAAAAGACTTGTCGATCACCTTCATGTATGACAAAGGTGTTTCCCGGCAAAACGGGCAGTCCCTCTGCTCATCTACAATTCGCCCGGCACAACCCTCGCAGAAACCAGCGTGCCCGCAACTTTGTAACACCATAATGTCTTCCACCGGGTTGAAACAAATTGGACATTTTTTGGTTCCTCCTGTGGCTCCTCCAACTGCACCGGCTTCCTCCGTTGCAGATTGAGTTGCTAATTCCTGTCGTAGTTGGGCTATCAGTTCATTTTGTTGTTGAATGACTATTGACCGATCCTGATGCTCAGAATCTGACTCCTCAACCGAACCCTCATTGTCTGAATCCTCAGAATAATCCAATGGATAGCCCAGGCTTTCTGACGATGACGCCTCTGATAATGCCGCCGATAATCCAGTGGTGAGGTCAATACGCAAAATGCTGAGTGTAAACTCTTGCATGCCACTCTCGGTAAACATAATCTGAGGTGCAGGACATGAGTGTTCTGGTCGTGATGGGCATTCTGAGCGGCAGAGGCTGGCTATATTGTTGTAGATAATGCCCAAAAGCTCGTGTGGCGCGTATCTTATCAGCAAGGTTGTCAGTGTCTCTGTGGATTCCAGCCCTGAATTGATGCACTGAAAAGCTTCTGATGCCATTGCAGTTAAACCGATTAGAAGTGCTGTCTCTGTGTCCAATGCGGCGTCATTCAATTGATGGACAATGCTTTGCGGAGAATGATATTCACTGACATTTTTAGAAAGCAATGCATTGGAAAATGCCTGAACGTAGCTTTCTCCGGTATAACGGCTATGCAACACTCTAAAGTAGGCCGAAAGTTCATCCATGGTAAGAAAATGAGGACCAAGAAAAGCAAGAAACATCAGTACTAAATCATTATTAACACCAATATCACTGAAATAATGTTCCGCTGAACCTAAATGAAAATAATGAAAACAAGGATTAGTTCTGTCATTTATGCTGACAGACAAAAACATCTTTTCAAAAAGGCTTTTTGCCATTGCATTGATTAACTCTTTATCATTCGAATTTCTTCCATTGATCTTATTTATATTTATAGTGAATATATGATGTATAAGTCTGAGTACATCTTGAATGCGATTTTTGTGAAATCGTTCATCCATGGCCACATAATTAAAATAAAAGTTTATCAGACGTTTAAAGTCTTGCTCAGTCACTTCGTAATTTTCACAAATTTCCAGTCGCCCATCTCCAGATACATGGTCAGAGGCTAAATTAAGATTGACAAAGCCAATGCGGATGTTTTCAAGTGGGCTCTGGTCTGTGTGTCTCGGTTTTCGGTTTGAAGGCAGTTTTGAGTTCGCCTTGAAATAGTCGTAAAATTCTCTAAGGATATAGGCGTCATTTGCCAGCCCCTGCTGATAAAAAAAAACACTGAAAATAAAAGCGTCTTATAGGAATACCATAAGGTCATACTTTCACCTGCTCTCGTTAAAACAACTGCACTACTACAACTGACATTTATCAGCAATAAATAAACCACTGTCGCATAATAAAGCCCTGAAGGCTGAATTATTCAGGGCTTTGGTAAAAGACAGTTTAGCTCTGTTTTAATACACTCGTGAAAACATATAGCAATCGATGCCGTTTATAGTAGGTAGCAATAATGGGCAGAAGATGTATCTCTGGCTCTCAGGCAAATACAGCCTCAAGCAATACACCAGTAATGTGCACACATTCAATAAAAAGACTTGTCGATCACCTTCATGTATGATGAAGGTGTTTCCCGGCAAAACGGGCAGTCCCTCTGCTCATGTACAATTCGCCCGGCACAACCCTCGCAGAAACCAGCGTGCCCGCAATTTTGTAACACCATAATGTCTTCCACCGGGTTGAAACAAATTGGACATTTTTTGGTTCCTCCTGAAGCACCTCCAACTGCACCGGCTTCCTCCGTTGCAGGTCGGCTTGCTAATTCCTGTCGTAGTTGGGCTATCAGTTCATTTTGTTGTTGAATGACTATGGCCTGATCCCAATGTTCTGAATCCGACTCTTCAACGGAATCGTCGCTGTCTGTCCCCTCAGAGTATCCCGATGGATACTCCGGACTTTCTGACGATGAAACCACCGATAATGCGTGTGTGAAGTCAATACCCATGATACTCTGTGTAAACTCTTGCATACCATCCTCGGTAAACATTACCGCAGGTACAGGGTACCAGTGTTCAGGGCGGCAATGACTGGTTATATTGCTGTAGACAATAGCCAGTAACTCATATGGCAAGCATCTTATCAACAAGGTCTCCAGTGTCTCTTGCCATTCCATCCCTGAATCCATGCGCTGGAAAGCTGCTGACGCCATTGCGGTTAAACCGATCAGAAGTGCTGTTCCTGCATCCAATTGAGCTGTGGTCAATTGATTGGC
Organism: Endozoicomonas sp. ISHI1; assembly: GCF_024606225.1. Taxonomy (GTDB): domain Bacteria; phylum Pseudomonadota; class Gammaproteobacteria; order Pseudomonadales; family Endozoicomonadaceae; genus Endozoicomonas_A. Next base: position 24,263 of record NZ_JAGRPU010000054.1, read on the forward strand.
AATACTTCGCGGAGAATTATATTCATTGATATTTTCAGAAAGCAGTTCACGATCGAATGCTCGATTGTAGCTTTTTTCGGTGTATCTGTTATCCAAAATTCTAATATAGTTATAGAGTTCATCCTTGGAAAGAAAGTGAGGAGCAAGAAAAGCAAGAAACATCAGGACCAGACCGTTATTAACACCGAAATAATTGGACTGATATGCAATCGGACTCAAATCGAAATAAATGAAATAAGGATTCCGTCTGCCATTTATTTTATGAGACAAAAACAAGTGTTCAAAAAGGCTTTTTGCCGCTGTATTGATTAACTGTTGATCTTCCGGTTTTTTTTCAGTGGTCTTATTAATGTTTATGGAGAATATACAATGTATTAGTCTAAGCATTCTTTGAATACGAAATTTTCGATATTGTTCACTCATGTTCACATAATTAAAATAAAAGCTGATCAGACGATTAAAATCTTGCTCAGCCACCTCGTAATTTTCACAGATTTCCAGTCGTTCATCTCCAGATACATCGTCAGAGGTTAAATTAAGCCTGATAAAGCCAATACGGATATTTTCAAGTGGGCTCATCACACTTTGACCTTTGTGCCTTTCTTTTATTGTTGAAGGTGGCTTCCAGCTTGCCTTGTGATACTCGAGAAACTCTTCAATGCCATAGGTGTCGTTTGTCAGCCCCTGCTGATAAAAAAACAAACATACTGAAAACAAAAGCGTCTTAAAGGAATACCCTAAGATCATACTTTCACCTGCTTTCGTTAAAACAATTGCACAATTACATCTGCACTACTACAACTGCAATTTATACATAATAGATAGGGTAATGTCGTATATTTAAACACTACAGACGTTCTTATCAAGGCTTTAGCAATTGACAGTTTAGCCTCGTTTTATTAGACTCGACAAAAATTTTATACCAATGGATTGAGTTTCTGGCAGGAAAAAATAATTGGCACAATATGAGCCTCTCGTTCTCAAGCAAACACAGCATAAAACAAGACGCTGGCACTGTGTACACATTCAATAAAAAGACTTGTCGATAACCTTCATGTACGACAACGGTATTTCCCGACAAAACGGACAACTCCTCTGCTCATCTATAATTCTCCCAGCACAATCCTCACAAAAACCAGCGTGTCCACAACTTTGTAACACCCTAATATCTTCCACTGGATTGAAACAAATTGGACATTTTTTGCTTCCTCCTGAGGCGCCTCCAACTGCACCTGCTTCCTGCGTTGCAGGTTGGCTTGCTAATTCCTGTCGTAGTTGGGCTATCAGTTCATTTTGTTGTTGAATGACTATTGACGGATCCTGATGCTCAGAATCCGATTCCTCAACGGAACCGTCGCTGTCTGGCGATGATGCCTCCGATAATGTAGGTGTGAGGTCAATACCCACAATACTGTATGTAAACACATGCATGCCACCCAGAGTATCCATAAACTCAGGTACGGGGTGCGAATTTCCAGAGCAGCAATGGCTGGCTATATTCTGGTAGATCATAGGCAAAAGCTCGTATGGCAAGCAGCAGATCAACATGGCTTCCAGTGTCTCATGCGATTCCGTTCCTGAATTCAGGCGCTGGAAAGCTGCTGTTGCCATTGCAGTTAAACCGATTAGAAGTGCTGTCTCTGCGTCCAATTCTGCCATATTTAATTGATTGGCAAGGCTTTGCGGAAAATTATATTCAGTGATATTTTCAGAAAGCAATGCACGGTCGAATGCTCGATCGTAGCTTTCTCCGGTATATATGTTATCCGACACTCTAAAGCCGACATAAAGTTCTTCTCTGGAAAGAAAGTGAGGACCAAGAAAAGCAAAAAACATCACGACCAGATCATTATTAACACTGACATGATGAGACTTATGTGCCGCCGGAGCTAAATAGAAACAGTTGAAATAAGGATTACTGCTGCCATTTATATTGGCAGACAAAAAAAATTGTTCAAAAAGATTTTTTGCCGTTTCATTAATTATCTCTCTATCTACCGAGCTTTGACCATTGATCCTATTTATATTAATAGCGAATATACGATGTATTAATCTCAGCATTCTTTGAATGCGACCTTTTCGATACAGGGAATCACCCATATTCACATAATGAAAATATAACTCGTTCAGACGATTAAAGCCTTGCTCAGTAACCTCGTAATCTTCACAGGTTTCCATTCGCTCATCTCCAGATAGATCGGCAGAGGCTAAATTAAGCCTGACAAAGCCAATGCGGATGTTTTCAAGTGGGCTCATGCCGGGTTGACTTGTGCTATTTTGTTGTTTTTTTGAAAGCGGTTTCCAGCTTGTCATTTGATACTGTAGATATTCTTCAAGGCCATAGGTGTCGTTTGCCAGCCCCTGCTGATAAAAAAACAAAAACAGTGAAAACAAAAGCGGATTAAAGGAATACCATAAGGTCATACTTTCACCTTCATTCGAAAAAACTGCACTACTCTAACTGCAAATCACCCTTAACAAATAATCAACTGTCGTATAAAGAAGCCTTGCAGACTTCATTATCCAAGGCTTTGGCAACAGACTGTTTAACCCCCGCTTTACTGCATTCCTCAAAAAGCTATACTAGCACTGTTCGCGCATTCAATAAAAAGACTTGTCGATAACCTTCATGTATGACGACGGTGTCTCCCGACAAAACGGACAGTCCCTCTGCTCATCTATAATTCGCCCGGCACAAAACTCGCAAAAACCAGCATGTCCACAACTTTGTAACACCCTAATGTCTGCCACTGGATTGAAACAAATTGGACATTTTTTGCTTCCTTCTGAGACTCCTCCAACTGCACCTGCTTCCTCCGTTGCAGGTTGGCTTGCTAATTCCTGTCGTAGTTGGGCTATCAATTCATTTTGTTGTTGAATGACTATTGACGGATCCTGATGCTCAGAATCCGACTCCTCAACGGAACCATCGCTGCTTGCCACCTCAGAATAATCCAATAGATATTCCAGGCTTTCTGCCGATGTTGCAGATGTGAGGTCAATACCCACAATACTCTGTGCAAAGTCCTGCATACCATCCTCGGTATACATAACCAAAGGTACAGGGCATGAGTGTCCTGGGCGGCAATGGCTAGCTATATTTCTGTATACAGTGGCAAGTAGCTCGAATGGCAAGCAGCTTATCAACAAAGTTTCCAGTGTCTCATGCGATTCCGATCCTGAATCCATGCGCTGGAAAGCTGCTGATGCCATTGCAGTTAAACCGATTAGAATTGCTGTTTCCGTGTCCAATTCAGCTGTATTTAGTTGATTGGCAATGCTTTGCGGAGAATTATATTCAGTGATGTTTTCAGAAAGCGATGCACGGCCGAACGCTCCATCGTAGCTTTTTCCGGTATATCTGTGAATCAACGTTCTAAAGTAAGTATAAAGTTCATCCTTAGAAAGAAAATGGGGACCAAGAAAAGCAAGAAACATCAGGACAAGACTGTTATTAACACCAACATTATGGGAGAGATGTGCCGTCGAACCCGGATAGAAATAATGGAAATAAGGATTAATGCTGTCATTTATGTTAACAGACAAAAAAAATTGTTCAAAAAGAATTTTTGCCCTTGCATTGATTAGCTCTTTCTCTGCTGCACTTTGCCCATTGGTCTTATTTATATTAATAGCGAATATACGATGTATTAGCCTCAGCACTCTTTGAATACGAACCTTTCGATACTGTGGGTGACCCATGCTCACATAATTAAAATAAAAGCTTATCATCAGTTTAAATTCTTGTTCAGCAACCTCATATTGTTCACAGATTTCCAGTCGCCCATCTCCGGATAGATCTTCAGAGGCTAAATTAAGCCTGACAAAGCCAATACGGATGTTTTCAAGTGGGCTAATGCCAGATTGATTTGTGCTATTTTGTGTTTTTTTTTCAAACGGTTTCCAGTTTGTCACATGATATTGGTGAAATTCTTCAAGACCATAGGTGTCGTTTGCCAGTCCCTGCTGATAAAAAAATAAACACACTGAAAACAAAAGCGTCTTAAGGGAATACCATAAGGTCATACTTTCACCTGCTCTCGTTTAAACAACTGCACTACTACAACTGCCATTTACCCTTGATAGAAAATATCTACTGTCGTATATATAAGCTTTACAGTACCCGTTATTCATGACTTTGGTAACAGACAGTTTAATCTCAACTTTATTACGCTCCACGAAAGGTTATAACAATCAATGAAGTTTAGAGTGGGTACAGCTGTGCCTCTCGTTCTTAAGCAAACACAAAGCATCAGGCAGTACGCCGACAAGGTTCGAGCCTTCAATAAAAAGACTTGTCGATAACTTTCACATATGAAAACGGTGTTTTCCGACAAAACGGACAGACCCTCTGCTCATTTATAATTCGCTCAGCACAACACTCACAAAAACCAGCGTGCCCACAATTTTGCAACAGCATAATGTCTTCGACTGGCTTGAAACAAATTGGACATTTTTTGGTTTCTCTTGTGGCTCCTCCAACTGCTCCAGCTTCTTCTGTTGCAGGGTGGCTTGCTAATTCCTGTCGTAGCTGGGTAATCAGTTCATTTTGTTGTTGAACGACTACTGACTGATCCTGATCCTCAGAATCCAACTCCTCAACAGACTCCTCACTGCCTGAATACTCAAAATAATCCACTAAAAAGTCCAGGTTTTCTGGCGATGATGGCTCCAATAATGAGGGAGTGGGATCAATACCCACAATATTGAGTGTAAACGCTTGCATGCCAACCAGAGTGTACATAGCCCCGGGTACAGGGCACGAACGCCCAGAGCGACAATGACTGGCTATATTGCGGTAAACATTGGGCAGAAGCTCGTATGGCAAGCATCTTATAAACACGGTTTCCAGTGTCTCCTGCGATTCCAACCCTGAATCCATGCGCTGGAAAGCTGCCGATGCCATTGCAGTCAAACCGATTAAAAGTGCTGTTCCTGCGTCCAGCCCGGCTGCATTTAACTGATTGGCAAGGCTTTGCGGAGAATTATATTCATTGATATTGTCAGAAAGCAGTGTACTATCGAACGCTTGATCGAAGCATTGTCCGGTATATATGTCACCCAACATACAAAAGCAGGTATAAAGTTCATCCTTGTAAAGAAAGTGGGGACCAAGAAAAGCAAGAAACATCAGGACCAAATCGTTATTAACATCTATATAATTGGACTGTGGGGCACCCGGAATTGAATAGAAATAATTAAAATAAGGATTGCTTACACCATTTATATTGACTGTTCCAAACAATTGCTCAAAAAGACTTTTTGCCGTTGCATCGATTAAATCTCTCTGTGCCAGGCTTTGTTGCCTAATGGTCATATTTATATTTATAGCGAAGATACGATGCATTAGCCTCAGCATTCTCTGAACGCGAACTTTTCGATAATGAAAATCACCCATATTCACATAATTAAAATAAAAACTGATCAGGCGATTAAAGTCTTGTTCAGCAACCTCGTAATTTCCACAGAGTTCCAGTCGATCATTCCCAGATACATCATCAGAGGCTAAATTAAGCCTGACAAAGCCAACACGGATGTTTTCAAGTGGACTCATGCCGACTAGATCTGTGCCATTTTGTTGTTTTTTTGAAAGCGGTTTCCAGTTCGCCATTTGATACTTGCGAAATTCTTCAAGGCCATAGGTGTCATTTGCCAGCCCCTGCTGATAAAAAAACAAACACACTGAACACAAAAGCGTCTTAATGGAATACCCTATGGTCATACTTTCACCCGCATTCGTTAAAACAACTGCACTAGCGAACTGTAATTTACCCGAAACAAATAAACTTTGTCGTATAAATAAGCCTTGAAGAATGACTCATTCAGGGCTTTTTCAGCAGACAGTTTAGCCCCGTTTTATTTCACTCCACAAAAGTTTGTAACAATCGATGGCATTTATAGTAGGTACCAATAATGGGCACAAAGTGTGACTCTTGTTCTCAGGGAAATAGAGTATCAGGCAATACACCAGCACTGTTCCCACATTCAATAAAAAGACTTGTCGATAACCTTCATATATGAAAACGTTGCTTCCCTACAAAAGGGACAATTCTTCTGCTCATCTATAATTCGCCCGGCACAACCCTCGCATAAACCAGCGTGTCCACAACCCTGTAACACCATGATGTCTTCGACTGGCTTGAAACAAATTGGACATTTTTTGGTTCCTCCTGAAGCACCTCCAACTGCACCGGCTTCCTCCGTTGCAGGTCGGCTTGCTAATTCCTGTCGTAGTTGGGCTATCAGTTCATTTTGTTGTTGAACGACTATTGACTGATCATGATTCCCAGAATCTGGTGCCCCAAAGGAATTCTCACTATCTGAATCCTGATCGTTAAATACCAGATATTCAAGGCTTACTAACGAAGATGCCACTGGTAATACTGGTGTGGGGTCAATACCCACAATACTGTGTGTAAACTCTCGCATACCATCATCGGTATAAATAGCCCTCGGTGTCTCGTGCGAGCGCTGAGTGTGGCAATGGCAGGACATCCTGTCGTGAATAGTCGAGAGAAACTCGTATGGTAAGCATCTTATCAACAAAGTTTCCAGTGTCTCTTGCGATTCCTGTCCTGAATTCATGCGCTGAAAAGCGGCTGATGCCATAGCAGCTAAGCCGATTAGAAGTGCTGTTTCTGCGTCCAATCCAGCGGTAACTTTCAAGGTAGATGTCGCCTCAACTTATGCAGCTAAATCACAATGCTGCTGATTCTCTGATCGCTCAGGGTTAAGCCATACCTCTGCCGGTAATTGCCAGTTTCTGGTTTCACGGCTT
>NZ_JAGRPU010000055.1 GCF_024606225.1 Endozoicomonas sp. ISHI1
GCCGTGAAACCAGAAACTGGCAATTACCGGCAGAGGTATGGCTTAACCCTGAGCGATCAGAGAATCAGCAGCATTGTGATTTAGCTGCATAAGTTGAGGCGACATCTACCTTGAAAGTTACCGCAATGCAAGTAACCCCTGTAGCGATTCAGAAATTCTTGTCTATTCTCTGTTTGTTCTGCGAATAACAAGACCGGTCAATAATATTCCTCTATTTTTCAAGTGCAGAAAGTCAGCACAGGTTGTCCTGACTTTTTCTAACAGAACAGGAGGGTTGGGTTGGTGTTATTAACACAAGTTATTTGGAAAGATTTGAATACTTTTTTACCGTTTTTTCATGGCATTTGCACTTTTCCTAATGGTTATAATGACTGCGCAGTTGTGCCATTCCTCCACCATCATTGACCAACACTATCCCGATGGACGCAGGGCTCGGATTGAAATCAATAATGGCACAGATCCTCAGGGTATGAGTCAGTGGCGAATGAGTTTGCTGCTTCTGGAAGATTTCGATGACCAAAACAGCACCCTTTGCTTTAAGGCACCCGTGGTGTCAGCAGATTGGAACAGTATCGCACTATTGGTCAACAACCACTTGAGTAACTATTGCTATCAGCTGGTAATAGCCGCAAAGGAGCAAACATCCGTCTTCCAGGATGTCTCAAAACGTGCCTCTGAAAACAGCCTGCTTGTACGCTTGAAATCCAGGACGGCAGACAAACCGGAGTTGGCTTCTGTCGCCATCCACCAACTCCTGAGCGGCAAATCCCATGCTACCCCACTAACCCTTCTGGTTTACCCCGACAGGATGACTGACCCTGGGCTGGAAGTCGGCCAAACCCGAAATAGCACACTGACAATGACGGGAGACAGACTGGCTGGCAACGCAGATTTTTCCGGTGGAAGTTGGATCACTTTCACCTCAGCACCACAGTTTATGCGGCAGGACTGAAAGCTTCTCTGGGGCAATTGAGAGAACGGTTAACTGCGTAACTTGAGTTATTTTCCTGATCTATCCTTCCTCTCTGTACACCAGAATTCAAGGGTAGAATGACTAAACACTTACTCTTTGCAGGACCACTGTTACTCATGACATTGTCCGTCGTCTGTCAGGCTCAACCATTGACCAGACGTTTTGTTGTCGAGCTTGAACAAAAAGCAGGTGCTCCAAGCCAGAACGTTTTTATAACACCTGACCAACACACACTGTCGTGCACCTTGCCAGACATTGCCCGCACAAAAGGCTGTGCAGGATCAGATTTACCGTCTGATCATAAACAAGGCAGACTAAACGGTTGCGAGCTAAAAACGACCACCATTGAATCCATTTCGTGGCAGTGGCTTTACGCCAATCATCTGCTGGTAGTTTACGAACTGGTCCTGAACACCAAAAATACCCCTCTCAACTCCACCTCTTATTCATGGCTACCTGTAGAAATGGTTATCGCTGTCGGTTGGCTTTTAAAAAACTATTGGAATATCGACTCACCGTCGTTTAACCCGATGACACAAAAGGAGCTGTGTCAGGACCACCCGTTTTCGGCCATCATTACGATGCCTGGCACCGAAAATAATCAGCAACAACACCCGCCATCAGAGTCATCGGGGCAGCAAGCTCAGGAAGCCACCGCCCGCCCTGCTGGCTCTTTCAATAGCTTCCATTATTCTGACTCTGCCGGTGGTAGTGGAGGCTCACAGCAACATCGGCATACTCTGGGTTTAGATTGTTTCGTTTCTCCCTGTCATGGCGTTTGTCAATTCCGACCATCATCCGATAGCAGTGAGTCCGCTGAATGGCCGATGAATTCCGCAGCAAATTCGACAGGCCACACAGCAGCAACGCCCGGACAAAGCTCATGCCCACATGTCGACAATGGACACTGCCCGGAGTACGCAGGCCATGTGAATAACACAGATGTACTACTCATGGATGGCATTTCCCACCTCGCCGTCTCCGTGGACACTGACGTACCGCCGGAGTCCGATCCCTGTCCTATTTGTATGATTCACTTCCATGACCGTGATGTAGAGCTTGTGGTCGTCAAAAGCCAATGTTGTGGCAAGCGCTTCGATCTGGACTGTATTTCGAGGTGTTTTGTTCGACGCCCCATCGGCTCTCGCCGGTGTTTAATGTGCCGGCAAAATCCGATGCCTATGGTGAATGAAAACACCGGTGAATCCCACCCGGATACATTTTTTCCCGATCAGGCGTTTTATCGTGGCTGTTTTGAGGGGGATTTGGATCAGGTGGAGAAGTCACTGGCAGAAGGAGTCAATGTCAATGCCGTTATGAATAATGATCTCACTCCCTTGATGTTGACATGCATTCGGGGGCACAGGGACGTCTTCGAATGCCTGATCAACGCCGGTGCGGATCTCAATGAACGGACCAGGAATGGCGCCACCCTGCTGATCATCGCTGCCAAGAGGGGCCATGCCGACATCGTGAAAATCCTGATCGAAGCCAAAGCGGATTTCAACGCCCGAAATAAAGAAGGCACCTCCGCGCTGTACATCGCTGCCCAGGAAAATAACACTGACTGCGTAAAAATCCTGATCGAAGCCCGGGCGGATCTCAACGCCCGGCCTGACAATGACGCCACCCCGCTGACCATCGCTGCCCAGTATGGCCATACCGACATCGCGAAACTCCTGATCGAGGCCGGGGCTGATCTCAACGCCCGGAATAAGAATGGTTCCACCCCGCTGATCAATGCTGCCGGGAAGGGCTATATCGACATCGTGAAACTCCTGATCGAGGCCGGGGCTGATCTCAACGCCCGGAATAACAATGGCACCACCGCACTGATCATTGCTGCCCAGAATGGCCATACCGACATCGTGAAACTCCTGATCGAGGCCGGGGCTAATCTCAACGCCGGGAATAACAATGGCACCACCGCACTGATCATTGCTGCCCAGAATGGCCATACCAGCATCGTGAAACTCCTGATCAAGGCCAAAGCAGATTTCAACACCCGAAATAAAGATGGCACCTCCCCGCTGTACATCGCTGCCCAATACGGCCATAGCGACATCGTGAAACTCCTGATCGAGACCGGGGCTGATCTCAACGCCCGAAATAAGAATGGCTCCACCCCGCTGATCACTGCTGCCGGGAAGGGCCATACCGACATCGTGAAACTCCTGATCGAGGCCGGGGCTAATCTCAACGCCGGGAATAACAATGGCACCACCGCACTGATCATTGCTGCCCAGAATGGCCATACCGGCATCGTGAAAATCCTGATCGAAGCCAAAGCGGATTTCAACGCCCGAAATAAAAAAGGCACCTCCGCGCTGTACATCGCTGCCCAGGAAAACAACACTGATTGCGTAAAAATCCTGATCGAAGCCCGGGCGGATCTCAACGCCCGGCCTGACAATGGCGCCACCCCGCTGACCATCGCTGCCCAGTATGGCCATACCGACATCGCGAAACTCCTGATCGAGGCCGGGGCTGATCTCAACGCCCGGAATAAGAATGGTTCCACCCCGCTGATCAGTGCTGCCGGGAAGGGCTATACCGACATCGTGAAACTCCTGATCGAGGCCGGGGCTGATCTCAACGCCCTGAATAAGAATGGCACCACCCCACTGATCATTGCTGCCCAGAATGGCCATGCCAACATCGTGAAACTCCTGATCGAAGCCAAAGCGGATGTCAACGCCCGGCCTGACAATAACGCCACCCCGCTGTTCATCGCTGCCCAGAATGGCCATACCGACATCGTGAAACTCCTGATCGAGGCCGGGGCTGATCTCAACGCCCGGAATAAGAATGGCTCCACCCCGCTGATCACTGCTGCCAGGAAGGGCTATACCGACATCGTGAAACTCCTGATCGAGGCCGGGGCTGATCTCAACGCCCGGAATAACAATGGCACCACCGCACTGATCATTGCTGCCCAGAATGGCCATACTGACATCGTGAAACTCCTGATCGAGGCCAGAGTGGACCTCAACGCCCGGGCTAATAATGGTGTCACCGCACTGTTCATAGCTGTCCAACAAAATAACACCGACTGCGTGAAAGCCCTTATTAACGCCGGGGCGGATCTCGACGCTGCCACGTCGAATGGCGCCACCCCGCTACTCATTGCTGCTGAGGAAGGCAATACCGACTGTGTAAAAATCCTGATCGAAGCCGGAGCGGATCTCAACGCCCAGACTAACTATGGCACCACCCCGCTCTTCATCGCTGCCCAGATAGGCCATACCGACATCGTGAAACTCCTGATCAAGGCCAAAGCAGATCTCGACGCCCCACGAACTTCGGATGGCGCCACCCCACTTTCCATAGCGGCTGAGACAGGCAATACCGACTGCGTGAGAGCCCTGTCCGAGGCCGGGGCAAGGTAGGCAACAGAGACAAGTCAGGGAACAAAAGAAAAGCATTATCTTTTCCAGTAAACACAGCTTTCAGGTGTTAATGCGATCTACAAGAAACGGTGGAAAGTCGAGGTCTTGGCAGGACTGAAAGCTTCTCTGGGGCAATTGAGAGAACGGTTAACTGCGCAACTTGAGTTATTTTCCTGACCTATCCTTCCCCCCTTTAACACCAGAATGCAAGGGTAGAATGATTAAGCACTCACTCTTTACAGCACCACTGTTGCTGGTGACAATATCCGTCGTCTGTCAGGCTCAACCGTTGACAAGACGTTTTGTTGTCGAGTTTGAAAATAAAACAGGTTCTCAAAGCCAGAACTTTTCTATAACACCTGACCAGCACACACTGTCGGACACCTGGTCAGACATTGCCCTCATAAAAGGCTATGCAGGATCAGATTTACCCTCTGATGAGAAACAATGCAGAATAAAGAGCTGCGAGCTAAAAACGGCCATCATTAAATCCATTTCGTGGCAATGGCTTTATGCCAATCATCTGCTGTTGGGTTACCAACAGATCCTGACTACCAAAAATAACCCACTCAACTCCACCTCTTATTCATGGCTAACTGTAGAAATGGTTATCACTGTCGTTTGGCTTTTAAAGAGTTATTGGGATACTAAATCAGCGTCGTTTAATCCGATAGAACAAAAAGAGCCGTGTCATGATCATCCGCTGGCGGCCATCATTATGATGCCCGGCTCTGGAAATGCCCGGCAACAACACCCGACATCAGAGTCATCGGGGCAGCAAGCTCAGGAAGCCACCGCCCGCCCTGTAAGCTCTTTTAACAACTTCCTTTATTCTGACTCTGCCGGTGGTAACGGAGGTTCACAGCAACATCGGCATACTTTGGGTTTAGATTGTTTCGTCTTTCCCTGTCATGGCGTTTGTCAATTCCGACCATTATCCGATAGCAGTGAGCCCGCTGAATGGCCGATGAATTTCGCAGAAAATTCGACAGGTCAAACAGAAGCAACGCCCGGACAAAGCTCATGCCCACATGTGGACAATGGACACTACCCAGAGTGCGCTGGTCATGTAACTAACACAGATGTACTACTCATGGATGGCATTTCCAGCCCCGCTATCTCTGTGGACACTGACGTACTGCCGGAGTCCGACCCCTGTCCTATTTGTATGATTCACTTCCATGACCGTGATGAAGCGTTTGTGGTCGTCAAAAGCCAATGTTGTGGCAAGCGCTTCGATCTGGACTGTATTTCGAGGTGTTTTGTTCAACACCCCATCGGCTCTCGCCGGTGTGCAATGTGCCGACAAAATCCGATGCCTATGGTGAATGAAAACACCGGTGAATCTTACCCGGATAGATTTTTTCCCGATCAGACGTTTTATCGTGCCTGTTTTGAGGGGGATTTGGATCAGGTGGAGACGTCACTGGCAGAAGGAGTCAATGTCAATGCCTTTATGAATAATAGTCTTACTGCCTTGATGTTGGCATCCAGTCGGGGACACAAGGACGTCGTCAAATGCCTGATCAACGCCGGTGCGGATCTCAATGACCTGACCATGGATGGCGCCACCCCGCTGATCATCGCTGCCCAGAATGGCCATACCGACATCGTGAAACTCCTGATCGAAGCTAAAGCGGATTTCAACGCCCGCAATAAAGATGGCACCTCCGCGCTGTACATCGCTGCCCGGGAAAATAACACTGACTGCGTAAAAATCCTGATCGAAGCCCAGGCGGATCTCAACGCCCGGCCTGACAATGGCGCCACCCCGCTGTTCGTCGCTGCTGCAAAAGGCAATACCGACTGTGTGAAACTCCTGATCGAAGCCGGAGCGGATCTCAACGCCCAGAATAACAATGACTCCACCCCGCTGTTCATCGCTGCCCAGAATGGCCATACCGATATCGTGAAACTCCTGATCGAGGCCAAAGCGGATCTCAACATCCAGACTAACAAGGGTGCCACCCCGCTGATCATCGCTGCCCAGAATGGCCATACCAACATCGTGAAACTCCTGATCGAAGCTCAGGCGGATCTCAACGCCCGGAATAAAAATGGCACCACCCCGCTGATCGTTGCTGCCCAGAATGGCCATACCAACATCGTGAAACTCCTGATCGAAGCTCAGGCGGATCTCAACGCCCGGGCCAGGAATGGCGGCACCGCACTGTTCATCGCTGCCCAACAAAATAACATCGACTGCGTGAAAGTCCTGATTAACGCCGGGGCGGATCTCGACGCTGCCATGTCGAATGGGGCCACCCCTCTGCTCATTGCTGCTGCGGAAGGCAATACCGACTGTGTAAAAATCCTGATCGAAGCCGGAGCGTATCTCAACGCCCGGAATAACAATGGCATAACCCCGCTGTTCATGGCTGTCCAGAATGGCCATACCGACATCGTGAAACTCCTGATTGAAGCTCAGGCGGATCTCAACGCCCGGGCCAGGAATGGCGGCACCGCAATTTTCATCGCTGTCGAACAAAATAACACTGACTGCGTAAAAGTCTTGATTGACGCCGGGGCGGATCTCGACACTGCCATGTCGAATGGCGCCACCCCGCTGCTCATTGCTGCTGCGGAAGGCAATACCAACTGTGTAAAAATCCTGATCGAAGCCGGAGCGGATCTCAACGCCCAGAATAACGATGGCATAACCCCGCTGTTCATGGCTGCCCAGAATGGCCATACCGACATCGTGAAACTCCTGATCGAGGCTAAAGCGGATCTCAACACCCAGACTAACAAGGGTGCCGCCCCAATGTTCATCGCTGCCCAGAATGGCCATACCGGCATCGTGAAACTCCTGATCGAAGCCCGGGCGAATCTCAACACCCGGAATAACAATGGCACCACCCCGCTGATCGTTGCTGCCCAGAATGGCCATACCGACATCGTGAAACTCCTGATCGAAGCTCAGGCGAATCTCAACGCCCGGGCCAGGAATGGCGGCACCGCACTGTTCATCGCTGTCCAACAAAATAACACCGACTGCGTGAAAATCCTGATCAAGGCCAAAGCGGATCTCAACACCCAGACTAACAAGGGTGCCACCCCGCTGTTCATCGCTGCCCAGAATGGCCATACCGACATCGTGAAACTCCTGATCGAAGCCGGAGCAGATCTCAACGCCCGGAATAACAATGGCACCACCCCGCTGTTCATCGCTGCCCAGAATGGCCATACCGACATCCTGAAACTCCTGATTGAGGCCAAAGCGGATCTCAACACCCAGACTAACAAGGGTGCCACCCCGCTGTTCATCGCTGCCCAGAATGGCCATACCGACTGTGTAAAAATCCTGATCGAAGCCGGAGCGGATCTCAACGCCCAGAAAAACAATGGCATAACCCCGCTGTTCGTTGCTGCTTCAAAAGGCAATACCGGCTGCGTGAAAGTCCTGATCAATGCCGGTGCGGATCTCAACGCCGCGGCGTGGGGTGGCGCAACTCCAATGTCCATCGCAACCGAGATGGGCAATACCGACTGCGTAAAAGCCCTGACCGAGGCCGGGGCAAGGTAGGTAACAGAGGCAAAGACAGGGAACAAAAGAAAGGCGTTATCTTATCCGAAAAACACGCCTCTCAGGTGTTCCCATCTTCTGAGTGTTTGAAATGGGTGATTATTTAGTCACTGCAGACTTTGTAGTCATAGAGAAAGTGAAGTTGGATCACTTTCACCTCAGCACCACAGTTTATGGGGCAGGCCTGAATGTTTCTCCGGGGCAATTGAGAGAACGGTTAACCGCGTAACTTGAGTTATTTTCCTGATCTATCCTTCCTCTCTGTACACCAGAGTTCAAGGGTAGAATGATTAAACACTCACTCTTTGCAGCACCGCTGTTACTCATGACATTGTCTGTCATCTGTCAGGCTCAACCGTTGAAAAGACGTTTTGTTGTCGAGCTTGAACAGAAAACAGGTTCTCCAAACCAGAACGTTTCTATAACACCTGACCAACACACACTATCGTACACCTTGTCAGACATTGCTCACACAAAAGGCTGTGCAGGATCAGATTTACCGCCTGATGAGAAACAAGGCAGATTAATCGGTTGCGAGCTAAAAACGACCATTATTGAATCCATTTCGTGGCCATGGCTTGACACCAATTATCTGCTGATGGGTTACGAACTGATCCTGACCAGCAAAAATACTCCTCTCAGCTCCACCTCTTACTCATGGCTACCTGTAGAAGTGGTTGTCACTGTCGTTTGGCTTTTAAAGAGTTATTGGGATACTAAATCAGCGTCGTTTAATACGATAGAACAAAAAGAGCCGTGTCAGAATCATCCGTTGGCGGCCATCATTATGATGCCTGGCTCTGGAAATGATCAGCAACAACGCCCGCCATCAGAGTCATCGGGGCAGCAGGCTCAGGAAGCCACCGCCCGCCCTGTAAGCTCTTTTAACAACTTCCTTTATTCTGACTCTGCCGGTGGTAACGGAGGTTCACAGCAACATCGGCATACTTTGGGTTTAGATTGTTTCGTCTTTCCCTGTTATGGCGTTTGTCAATTCCGACCATTATCCGATAGCAGTGAACCCGCTGAATGGCCGATGAACCCCACAGAAAACTTGACAGGCCACACAGACGCAACGCCTGAACAAAGCTCATGCCCACATTCAAACAATGGACACTGCTCAGAGTGCACGGGTCATGTGACTGACACGGATGTTTTACCCATGAATGGCATTGCTCACCCCGCTGTCCCCATGGACACTGACACAGCATTGGAGTCCGATCCCTGTCCTATTTGTCTGTTTCACTTCCATGGTCGTGATTCAGCGCCTGTGGTCGTCAAAACCCAATGTTGTGGCCACCACTTCGATCTGGACTGTATTTCGAAGTGTTTTGTTGACCAGCCTATCGGCTCTCGCCGTTGTGCAATGTGCCGGCAGGACCCGATGCCTATGGTGAATGTGAACACCGGTGAATCTCACCCGGATACATTTTTCCCCGATCAGGCGTTTTATGAAGCCTGTTTTGAGGGGGATTTGGATCAAGTGGAGAAGTCATTGGCTGAGGGAGTCAATGTCAATGCCGTTATGGATAATGATCTCACTGCGTTGATGTTGGCATCAGGTCAGGGGCACAAGGACATCGTCGAACGCCTGATCAACGCCGGGGGCGATCTCAACGCCCGTTCTGAGGATGGTGCCACCGCGCTGTTCATCGCTACCCAGGAAAATAACACCGACTGCCTGAAACTCCTGATCGAAGCCGGGGCGGATCTTAACGCCCGGACTGAGGATGGCGTCACCGCGCTGTTCATGGCCGCTGCGGACGGCAATACCGGCAGCTTGAAAGCCCTGATCAAAGCCAAGGTTGATCTCAACGCCTGTAATATGCATGGCGCCACCCCGCTGTTCATTGCTGCCCAACAAAATAACGTCGACTGCGTGAAAGCTCTGATCGAGGCCGGGGCGGATCTCAACGCCCCCCGAACCAAGGATGGCGCCACCCCGCTGTTGATCGCTGCCCAGGAAGATAACACCAACAGCTTGAAAATCCTGATCGAAGCCGGGGCGGATCTAAACGCCGCCATGCTGGATGGCCCCACCCCGCTGTTCTTCGCTGCCCAGGAAAATAACATCGACTGCGTGAAAGTCCTGATCAACGGCGGGGCTGATCTCAACGCTGCCTTGCCGAATGGTGCCACCCCGCTCTACATAGCTGCTGAGATGGGCAACACTGACTGCTTGAAAGCCCTGATCGAAGCACGGGCTGATCTCAACGCCCAGACTGACGGTGGCGCCACCCCGCTGTTCATCGCTGCCCAAAAAAATAACATCGACTGCCTAAAAATCCTGACCGAAGCCAGAGCTGATCTCAACGCCCGGACTGAGGATGGCGCCACTGCCCTGTTCATCGCTGCCCAGGAAAATAACGCCGACTGCGTGAAAATCCTGATCGGAGCCAAGGCAGATCTCAACGCCCGGACTTCGGATGGCGCCACCCCGCTGTTCATCGCTGCCCAGGAAAATAACATCGACTGCGTGAAAGTCCTGATCAACGCCGGGGCTGATCTCAACGCTGCCATGTCGAATGGCGCCACCCCGCTGTCCGTCGCAATCTTGATGAGCAATAACGACTGTGTGAAAGCCCTGACCAGGGCCGGGGCAAGGCATGGAACAAAAGAAAGGCATTATTTAATCCAGTAAACACGGCTTTCGGGTGTACCTATCTTCTGAGTTTTTGAAATGGGTGATGATTTAGTCACAGCAAACTTTATAGTCATAGAGAAAGTGAAGCTGAATCACTTTCAGCTCTGAACCAAAATCTACATGGCATGACTGAAAGCTTCTCTGGGGCAGTTCAGAGAATAGCTAACTGCGTAACTTGCGTTCTTTCCTTGATCTATCCTCCCTCTCTGTACACCAGAATGCAGGGATAGAATGATTAAACACTCGCTCTTTGCAGCACCACTATTGCTAATGACATTGTCCGTCGTCTATCAGGCTCAGGCATTGACAAAATGTTTTGTTGTCGAGCTTGAGCAGAAAGCGGGTGCTCCAAACCAGAACTTTTCTATAACACCTGACCTGCATACATTGCCGGGTACCTTCTCAGACATTGCCGACACAGAAGGCTGTGCAGGATCAGGTTTACCGTCTGATGAGAAACAAGTCAGATTAAACGGTTGCGAGCTAAAAAAGACCCTCATTGAATCAATTTCATGGCAATGGCTTTACACCACTCATCTGCTGGTCGGTTACCAACTGATCCTGACCACCAAAAATACCCCACTCAGCTCCACCTTTTATTCATGGCTACCTCCAGAAGTGGTTGTCGCTGTCGGTTGGCTTTTAAAAAGCTATTGCAATACTGAACCACAGTCGTTTAACATAATAATACAAAAAGAGCTGCATCAGTTTCATCCGCTGGCGGCCATCATTACGATGCCCGGCTCTGGAAATACCCGGCAACAATGCTCACCATCAGACTCATCGGGGCAGCAGGCCCGGGCAGCTAACGTCGAACCAACAGGCTCTTTCAACAGCTTCCTTTATTCTGACTCTGCCGATGGTAGCGGAGGCTCACAGCAACATCAGCATACTTTGGGTTTAGATTGTTTCGTCTTTCCCTGTCATGGCGTTTGTCAATTCCGACCATTATCCGATAGCAGTGAACCCGCTGAATGGCCGATGAACCCCACAGAAAATTTGACAGGCCACACAGACGCAACGCCTGAACAAAACTCATGCCCACATTTAAACAATGGACACTGCTCAGAGTGCCCGGGTCATGTGACTGACACGGATGTTTTACCCATGAATGGCATTGCTCACCCCGCTGTCCCCATGGACACTGACACAGCATTGGAGTCCGATCCCTGTCCTATTTGTCTGGTTCACTTTCATGATCGTGATGAAACGCTTGTGATCGTGAAAAGCCAATGTTGTCGCCACCGCTTCGACCTGGACTGTATTTCGAGGTGTTTTGTTGACCAGTCCATCGGCTCTCGCCGTTGCGCAATGTGTCGGCAAGACCCGATGCCTATGCTGAATGAGAACACCGGCGAGTCTCACTCTGATACATTTTTTCCCGATCAAGCGTTTTATCGTGGCTGTTTTAGGGGGGATTTGGATCAATTGGAGAAGTCATTGGCAGAAGGAGTCAATGTCAATGCGGCTTTGGATGATTTCACTGCCTTGATGCTGGCATCCATTCTGGGGCACAAAGACATTGTCGAGCGCCTGATCAACGCCGGGGCGAATCTCAACGCCCGGAACAAGAATGGAGCCACTGCACTGTTCATGGCGGCCCAGGAAAATAACACTGACTGCGTAAAAATCCTGATCGAAGCCAAGGCGGATCTCAACGCCCGGACTATGGATGGTGCCACCCCGCTGTTGATCGCTGCCAAGAAGGGTCATACCGACATCGTGAAACTCCTGATTGAAGCCAAAGCGGATCTCAACGCCCGAATTAAGGATGGTGCCACCGCGCTGTTCATCGCAGCCCAGAGGGGTCGTACTGTCATCGTGAAAATCCTGATCGAAGCCAAGGCAGATCTCAACGCCCGGACTAAGGATGACGCCACCCCGCTGTTCATCGCAACCCAGAAGGGCTATACACTCATCGTGAGACTCCTGATCAAAGCCAAGGCAGATCTCAACGCCCGGACTACGCGTGGTGTCAACTCACTGTACATCGCTGCCCAGAACGGCCATACCGACATTGTGAAAGCCCTGATCGAAGCCGGGGCAGATCTCAACGCCCGGACTACGGTTGGCGTTACCTCACTGTATATCACAGCCCAGAACGGTTATACCAACATCCTTGAACTCCTGATCGAAGCCAGGGCAGATCTCAACGCCTGCAGTGAGAATGGCGTCACTCCGCTGTTCATCGCAGCTGAGAATGGCAATACCGACTGCGTAAAAGCCCTGATCAACGCCGGGGCAAACGTCAACGCCGTCAGGACTTTGGGTGATGCCAGCCCGCTCTTCATCGCTGCCCAGAAGGGCTATACCGACATCCTGAAACTCCTGATCGAAGCCAAGGCAGATCTCAATGCCCGGACTACGAGTGGCGCCACCCCGCTGCTCGTTGCAGCATATAATGGCCATACCGACATCGTGAAACTCCTGATCGAAGCCAGGGCAGATCTCAACGCCTGCGATGAGAATGGCATCAACTCGCTATTCATCGCAGCTGAGAGGGGCAATACCGACTGCGTAAAAGCCCTGATCAACGCCGGGGCGAACGTCAATGCATTCAGGACTTTGGATGGTGCCAGCCCGCTCTTCATCGCTGCCCAGAAGGACTATGCCGACATCGTGAAACTCCTGATCAACGCCGGAGCGGATCTCAACGCCCGGACTTCGAGTGGCGCCACCCCGCTGCTCGTTGCAGCATATAATGGCCATACCGACATCGTGAAACTCCTGATCAACGCCGGAGCGGATCTCAACACCTCCCGGACCCCGGATGGCACCACCCCGCTTTTCATCGCGGCCCGGAAGGGCCATACCGACATCGTGAAACTCCTGATCAACGTCGGCGCGGATCTCAACACCTCCCGGAACCCGGATGGCGCCACCCCGCTGTTCATCGCAGCCCTCAAGGGCAATAACGACTGCGTGGAAGCCCTGATCGAGGCAGGGGCAGAGTAAATATCAGAGGCAAGTCAGGAAACAAAAGAAAGGCGTTATCTTATCCAGAAAAACACGGCTTTCAAGTGTTAAGGCGATCTTCAGGAAACGATGAAAAGTTGAGATCCTGTCAGGGCTGAAAACTTCCCTGATGCAGTTGAGAGAGAACGGTTAACGGCGTAACTTGAGTTATTTTCTTGATCTATCCTTCCCCTCTGTACACCAGAATGCAGGGATAGAATGATTAAACACTCGCTCTTTGCAGCACCACTGCTGCTAATAACATTGTCCGTCGTCTGTCAGGCTCAGGCATTGACAAAACGTTTTGTTGTCGGGCTTGAACAGAAAACAGGTTCCCCAAATCATAACGTTTCTATAACACCTGACCTGCATACATTGCCGGGTACCTTCTCAGACATTGCCGACACAGAAGGCTATGCAGGATCAGGTTTACCGTCTGATGAGAAACAAGTCAGATTAAACGGTTGCGAGCTAAAAAAGACCCTCATTGAATCAATTTCATGGCAATGGCTTTACGCCACTCATCTGCTGGTCGGTTACCAACTGATCCTGACCACCAAAAATACCCCTCTCAGCTCCACCTCTTATTCATGGCTACCTCCGGAAGTGGTTGTCGCTGTCGGTTGGCTTTTAAAAAGTTATTGGAATACTAAATCACCGTCGTTTAACCCGGTAACACAAAAAGAGCTGTGTCAGAATCAACCACTGGCAGCGATCATTACGATGCCCGGCTCTGGAAATGCCCGGCAACAATGCCCACCATCAGAGTCATCGGGGCAGCAAGCCCGGGCAGCTAGCATCGAACCAACAGGCTCTTTCAACAGCTTCCTTTATTCTGACTCCGCCGGTGGTAGTGGAGGCTCACAGCAACATCAGCATACTTTGGGTTTAGATTGTTTCGTCTTTCCCTGTCATGGCGTTTGTCAATTCCGACCATTATCCGATAGCAGTGAGCCCGCTGAATGGCCGATGAACCCCACAGAAAATTTGACAGTCCACACAGGCGCAACGCCTGAACAAAGCTCATGCCCACATTTGGACAACGGACACTGTATGGAGTGCGCAGGTCGTGTGAATAAGACAGATACACTACTCATGGATGGCATTGCTCGCCCCTCTGCCCCCATGGATACTGACATAACGCTGGAGTCCGATCCCTGTCCTATTTGTCTGGATCATTTTCATGATCGTGATGAAGCACTTGTGATCGTCAAAAGCCGATGTTGTGGCCACCGCTTCGACCTGGACTGTATTTCGAGGTGGTTTGTTGACCAGCCCATCGGCTCTCGCCGGTGTTCAATGTGTCGGCAAGACCCGATGCCTATGCTGAATGAGAACACCGGCGAGTCTCACCCTGATACATTTTTCCCCGATCAAGCGTTTTATCTTGCGTGTTTTTGGGGGGATTTGGATCAATTGGATAAGTCACTGGCAGAAGGAGTCAATGTCAATGGGGTTATGGATGATTTCACTGCCTTGATGCTGGCATCCTCTTTGGGGCACAAAGACATTGTCGAGCGCCTGATCAACGCCGGGGCGAATCTCAACGCCCGGAACAAGAATGGGGCGACTGCACTGTTCATGGCAGCCCAGGAAAATAACACTGACTGCGTAAAAATCCTGATCGAAGCCAAGGCGGATCTCAACGCCCGGACTGAGGATGGCACCACTGCCCTTTTCATCGCTGCTGCGAAAGGCAATACCGGCTGCGTGAAAGCCCTGATCAACGCCGGAGCAGACGTCGACGCCGCACGGACCTCGGATGGCATCACCCCGCTGTTCATCGCTGCCCAGGAAAATAATACTGACAGCCTGAAAGCCCTGATCGAAGCCAAGGCGAATATCAACGCCGTCCGGCCTTCGGATGACGCCACCCCGCTGTCCATTGCTGCCCAGGAAAATAACATCGACTGCGTTAATGTCCTGATCGAAGCCAAGGCGAATCTCAACGCCCCCTGTTCGATTGGTGCCACCGCATTGTTCATGGCTGCTCTGGAAAATGACACTGACTGCCCGGAAGTCCCGATTGAAGCCAAAGCAGATCTCAACGTCGCCCGGATTTCGGATGGTGCCACCTCGTTGCACCTCGCTGCCCAAAAAAATAACACCGACAGCTTGAAAAGCCTGATCGAAACCGGGGAGGATCTCAACGCCCGGACTGAGGATGGCGCCACCCCGCTGTTCATCGCCGCTGCGAAAGGCAATACCAACTGTGTGAAAGTCCTGATCAAAGCCGGGGCAGATCTCAACGCCGCCCTGCCGGATGGCGCCACCTCGCTGTTCATCGCCGCTGCGAGAGGCAATACTGACTGCGTGAAAGTCCTGATCGACGCCGGGGCGGATCTCAACGCCACCTTGTTTGATGGCACCACCCCGCTGTTCATCGCTACCCAGGAAAATAACACCAACAGCGTGAAAATCCTGATCGAAGCCGGGGCGGATCTCAACGCTGCCTTGTTGGATGGCACCACCCCGCTGTTCATCGCTGCTCAGGAAAATAACATCAACAGCGTAAAAATCCTCATCGAAGCCGGGGCAGATCTCAACGCTGCCTTGTTGGATGGCACCACCCCGCTGTTCATCGCTGCCCAGGAAAATAACATCGACAGCGTGAAAATCCTGATTGAGGCGAGGGCGGATCTTAACGCCCCCCGGACTACGGATGGCGCCACCGCGCTGCATATCGCTACTCAAGAAAATAACACCGAGATCGTGAAACTCCTGATCGAAGCCAAGGCGGATATCAACGCCGCCTTGTCAGGTGGCACCACCCCGCTCTCCATCGCAACCAAGATGGGCAATACCGACTGCGAGAGACTCCTGATCTGCGCTTGGGCAAGGTAGGGAATAAAGACAAGCAAGGAAACCAAAGAAAGGCGTTATCTTATCCGGAAAACGCGGCTTTCAGGTGTTAAGGCTCTTCAGGAAACGGCGGAAAGTCGGACTCTTGGATGACATCAATCCCGTATTGACCTTGTTGCGCTGGTTATTTTTGGCCTCATCCGGATGGGTTCAGTCAACCTGTCCCGTATTGCCCGAACTATGGGGCACGGTGCCGAGATTCTGTTATTTTCCCGGATCAGTGCTCTTCTTCAACTGGGTTCCACTGATTTCAATATTTTTTGAACTTTCATTATAAAACCGACTCCAACAGATCGAATCCATTTTAAACGTCCTTTCCAGGCGAGAATAAATACTGACTTTGAAGCTACGGATCAATCAGAGATGAACACTATCAACAGCAATTCCGGGACACAAGAACCACTCTTGTCAACACCTGTGCAACAACCGCTGGAGGAAGCACTATCGGGCGTCAGTGCAGGTAGGGACGTTACTCCTTATTACAACAATAACGCTCCATTCTTGTATTTGCCCGAATTAACACAGTTAGAGATTGTTCGCTATTTGGGTTTACGAGAGGTTACCCGTTTAGCAAAGGTATGCCGATATTTTCGCGATCTTGTTAAAGACAATAACGCTTTGGGAAGAGCATGGAATCGCCGGTTTCCTTCACCATACCTGGACCAACTAAAGGCCACCCTTAAAACAAAAGATGAGCAACAACTCCGTAATTGGTTGGAGCCGTTTGCTAATAAGGGCACTGTCGAGACACTCATTGAACAACGAAAGAATATTTATTTTCCTCTTCAGTTACTTTTCACCAACAGTCAACTGATGTCTTTATGCAGAAAATTTGAGTTAGTAGAAACACTCAAAATTACCCATGGTGGTAAAGTCCGTGAAGCCACTTTCAGCTCCGATGGGCAGCACCTGGCAACCGCCAGTAGTGATCACACAGCAAAAATCTACTGCCGGGAGGCCAATGGATCATGGGAAGTAAAAGACACCATTACCCATAATCGTTTGGTCTCTTCAGCCAGCTTCAGCTCTGATGGTCGTTATCTGGTCACCGCCTGTGACGATGGCACAGCAAAAATTCATGGTCTGGAGGATCATGGATCTTGGGAAGAAAAGGCCTGCATTTCCCATAAGAATTACATCAATTCAGCGACTTTCAGTGCTGATAGCCGCCGTGTGGTGACCCACAGTTCACATAATACGGTGAAAATCATTGGTCGAAGGAACAATGACTCATGGGAAGTAGAGGACACTTTTCATAGAAATCTGATCACTTCGGCCACGCTCAGCCCTGATGGCCGTCACATGATAATTTTTGCTTCAAGGGATTGCGTTATAGAAATTCATGGCCAGTTGGACTCGGGATTATGGGTAGTCACATCCACTATTAAACTAGAAGACCCTGTCTTCCTGGCCAACTTCAGCCCCAATAGCTGCCATCTGATCCTCAGCACTAGCACTCATAGTAATGACGCAGCAATAATCTATGACCTGCAGGCTGATGGATCGTGGAAAGAAATGGACACGATTGAACATAATGGGTTGATCCAATCAGTCAACTTCAGCGCCGACTGCCGCCATGTGGTGACCGCCAGTGATGATAAAATGGCGAAAATCCATAGCCAGAATGCTGGATCATGGGAAGAAAAAGCCTGCATCAAACACTATAGGGAAGTCACCTCAGCAAACTTCAGTGCCGATTGCCAGCATGTGGTAACCACCAGTGATGACACAGCGAAAATCATCAGCCTGCAGACCGGTGGATCATGGGCACTAAAAGCCCGCATTGTCCATCAGGATCAAGTCGCCTCAGCCACCTTCAGTGCGGATGCTTGTCATGTGCTGACCGCCAGTGTCGACGGTGTAGTGAAAATTTATGGTCTGGAGACCAACGGGTCATGGCTGCGAAAAGCCTTCATTCAAAAAGAGGAAGGATTAGCCGCAGCCAGTTTCAGCCCCGATAGCCGAAATGTGATGACCGTCTGTAAAGATAACACGGTGAGGATCACTGAACTTCGGAAGAAGTATTGATGATCGAATGGGCGTACTTTTTTGCTGAGAACCGGTGAAAGTCGACGTCCTGGCGGGGCTGAAAGCCTCTCTGGGGCAGTTTGTAACAACTAGCGTTATTTCCTGATCTATCCTTCCCCTCTTCACACCAGAATGCAAGGATAGAATGATTAAACACTCACTCTTTGCAGCACCACTGTTACTCATGACATTGTCCGTCTTCTGTCAGGCTCAACCGTTGACAAGAGGTTTTGTTGTCGAGTTTGTTGTCGAGTTTGTTGTCGAGATTGAGATTAAAGCGTCGTTTAATCCGATGAAACAAAAAGAGCCGTGTCAGGATGACCCGCTTGCGGCCATCATTATGATGCCTGCCTCTGGAAATGACCAGCAACAATACCCGCCATCAGAGTCAGCGGGGCAGCATGCTCGGGGGGCCACCGCCTGCCCCGCAGGCTCTTTCAACAGCTTCCTTTATTCTGAATCTGCCGATGGTAACGGAGGCTCACAGCAATATCTGCACACTTTGGGTTTAGATTGTTTCGTCTTTCCCTGTCATGGCATTTGTCAATTCCGACCACCATCCGGTAGCAGTGGGTCTGCTGAATGGCCGATGGATTCCGCAGAAAATTCGACAGGCCAGACAGACGCAACACCCGAACAAAGCTCATACCCACATTTGGACAGTGGACACTGCCCGGAGCGCGCAGGTCATATGACTGACACAGATGTACTACTCATCGATGGCATTGCTCGCCACGCTGTCCCCATGGACACTGACGTAGCATTGGAGTCCGACCCCTGTCCTATTTGTCTGGTTCACTTCCATGGCCGTGATGAAGCACTTGTGATCGTCAAAAGCCAATGTTGTGGCAAGCACTTCGATCTGGACTGTATTTCGAAGTGTTTTGTTCAACAGCCCTTCGGCTCTCGCTGGTGTGTAATGTGTCGGCAAGACCCGATGCCTATGGTGAATGAGCACACCGGTGAATCTCATCCGGATACATTTTTCCCCGATCGGGCGTTTTATCGTGCCTGTTTTGAGGGGGGGTTGGATCATGTGGAGAAGTCACTGGCAGAGGGAGTCAATGTCAATGCCGTTTTGAGTGATGATTTCACTGCCCTGATGTTGGCATCTGGCAATGGGCACAAGGACGTCGTCGGACGTCTGATCAACGCCGGGGCGAATATCAACGCCGCCTGTTCGAACGGTGTCACCTCAGTGTATATAGCAGCTCAGATGGGCCATACCGACATTGTGAAAGCCCTGATCGAAGCCGGAGCGGATCTCGCAGCCCGGACTGAGGATGACAACACCGCGCTGTTCATCGCTGCCGGGAAGGGCAACACTGACTGCGTGAAAGTCCTGATCAACGCCGGGGCAGACGTCAACGCTGTCCGGACCTCGGATGGCGCCACCCCGCTGTTCATCGCAGCCCAACAAAATAACAGCGACTGCGTGAAAGCTCTGATCGAAGCGCGGGTGGACCTCAACGCCAGGACTGAAGGTGGCGCCACCCCGCTGTTCATCGCTGCTGCGAAAGGCAATACCGACTGCGTAAAAGCCCTGGTCGAAGCCGGGGCGGATCTCAACGCCCAGACTCAGGATGGTGCTACTCCACTGTTCATGGCTGCAAAAGAAAATAACACCGAGTGCCTGAAAATCCTGATCGAAGCCGAGGCGGATCTCAATATCGCCTTTTCGGATGGTGCCACCCCGTTGTTCGTCGCTGCAGCGAAAGGCAATACCGGCTGTGTACAAGTCTTGATCAAAGCCGGGGCGGATCTCAACACTTCCCGGACTTCGGATGGCGCCACCCCACTTTACATCGCAGCCGAGACGGGCAACACTGACTGCGTGAAAGCTCTGATCGGAGCCGGGGCGGATCTCAACGCCCGGAATCAGGATGGCGCCACCCCGCTCCTGATCGCTGCCGAAATGGGCAACACCGACTGCGTGAAAATCCTGATCGAAGCCAAAGCGGAACTCAATGCTGCCTTGTCGAATGGCGTCACCCCACTGTTCATCGCAGCCTGGAAGGGCAATACCCACTGCGTAGATGTCCTGATCAACTTCGGGGCGGATCTCAACGCCCAGATTAAGAATGGCTTCACCCCACTGTTCGTCGCTGCCGCGAAAGGCAATACCGACTGCGTGAAAGTTCTGATCAATGCCGGGGCTGATCCCAACGCCGCCTTGTCGAATGGCACTACTCCTCTCTCCATCGCGTCGGAGATGGACAGAACCGACTGCGTGAAAGCCCTGACCGAGGCAGGGGCAAGGTAGGGGGACAGAGGCAAGTATACACGGCTTTCATGCGCTCCCATCTTATGAGTTTTTGAAATGCGTGATGATTTAGCCACAGCAAACTTTGATAGACATACAATAGATGAACTACCCTACATTTTTCGTATCTGACTCGTGCTAACTGATTGACTGACACAGATGTTCACCTTATGGATGGCATTGCTCGCTGCTCTCTTCTCATGGACACTGAAGGCCGATCAATGTCCTATTTGTTTGACTTACTTCCATGAGCAAAGGAAAGCGCCTGTGGTCGTCAAAACCCAATGTTGTCGCCACCGCTTCGATCTGGACTGTATTTCGAAGTGTTTTTTTCATCAGCCCGTCGGCTCTCGCCGTTGTGCAATGTGTCGGCAAGATCCGATGCCTGTCCTGAATAAGAACACCGGTGAGTCTCACCCGGATACATTTTTCCCCGATGAGGCGTTTTATCTTGCCTGTCTCGAAGGGGATCTGGATCAGTTGGTGAAGTCACTGGCAGAGGGAGTCAACGTCAATGCCAATGTGGATAATGATTTAACTGCCTTGATGTTGGCAACCTTTAACGGGCACAGGGACGTCGTCGAACGCCTGGTCAGCGCCGGAGCGAATGCCAACGCCGTCAGTTGGAGTGGTCACACCGCACTGTCAATCGCTGCCCATAAGGGCCATGCCAACATCGTGAAACTCCTGATTGAAGCCGGGGCGGATCCCGACGCCCCCAGGCCCGGGGATTGCCCTATCCCTCTGTTCAGCGCTGCCCAGAAGGGCCATACCGGCATCGTGAAACTCCTGATTGAGGCCGGGGCCGACCTCAACGCCCCCCGGACTATGGATGGCGCCACCTCGCTGCATATCGCTGTCCAGAAGGGCCATACCGACATCGTGAAACTACTGATCGAAGCCGAGGCGGATCTCAATGCCCACCGGACTATAGATGGCACCACCTCGCTGCATATCGCTGCCCAAGAAAATAACACCGACATCGTGAAACTCCTGATCGAAGCCAAGGCGGATCTCAATGCCGCCTTGTCGGATGGAACCACCACACTCTCCATCGCAACCGAGTTGGGCTATACCGACTGCGAGGGAATGCTGACCTTCGCCGGGGCAAGGTAGGGAACAGAGACAGTTAAGGAAACAAAAGAGAGGCGTTATCTTATCCGGAAAACACGGCTTTCAGGTGTTAAGTTGATCGACAAGAGACGGTGAAAAGTCGAGATCCTGACAGGGCTGAAAGCTTCTCTGGGGCAGTTGAGGACTATTAACTGGGTAACTTGAGTTATTTTCTTGATCTATCCTTCCTCTCTTCACACCAGAATGCAAGGGTAGAATGATTAAGCACCCATTCTTTGCAGCACCACTTTTACTCATGACATTGTCTGTCGTCAGTCAGGCTCAACCGCTGACAAGGCGTTTGCAAGCTCAGGAAGCCACCGCCCGCCCTACAGGCTCTTTCAACAGCTACCTTTATTCTGACTCTGCCGGTGGTAAAGGAGGCTCACAGCAACATCGGCATACTTTGGGTTTAGATTGTTTCGTCTTTCCCTGTCACGGCGTTTGTCAATTCCGACCATCGTCCACTGGCAACGGGCCCACTGAAGGGCCAATCAATTCCGCAGAAAATTCGACAGACCACAAGGACGCAATGCCTGAACAAAGCTCATGTCCACATATGGACAATGGACATTGCCCGGAGTGCGCAGGTCATGTGACTAACACGGATCTACGTCTCACAGATAGCATTGCTCGCCCCGATATCCCCATGGACACTGACGTAACGCCAGAGCCTGATCCCTGTCCTATTTGTCTGGTTCACTTCCATGACCGTGATGAAGCGCTTGTGGTCGTCAAAGCACATTGTTGCGGCCACCACTTCGATCTGGACTGTATTTCCAGGTGTTTTGTTGATCAGCCCATCGGCTCTCGCCGGTGTGCAATTTGTCGGCAAGACCCGATGCCTATGGTGAATGAGAACACCAGTGAATCTCACCCGGATAAGTTTTTCCCCGATTGGACGTTTTATCTTGCCTGTTTTGAGGGGGACTTGGATCAGGTGGAGAAGTCACTGGCAGAGGGAATCAATGTCAATGTCGTTATGAATAATGGTTTCACTGCCTTGCTATTGGCATCCATCCAGGGGCACAAGGACATCGCCGAGTGTCTGATCAATGCCGGGGCGAATCTCAACGCCCGGACTGAGAGAGGTTCCACCTCGCTGTTCATCGCTGCTCAGAAGGGCCATACTGGCATCGTGAAACTCCTGATCGAAGCCAAGTCGGATCTCAACGCCCAAAATAACAATGGCGCCACCGCACTGTTCATCGCTGTTCAAAAAAATAACATCGACTGCGTGAAAGTCCTGGTTAACGCCGGGGCCGATCCCGACGCTGCCTTGTTGGATGGCACCACTTCGCTGTTCTTTGCTGCCCAACAAAATGACAGCGACTGCGTGAAACTCCTGATCGAAGCCAAGGCAGATCTTGACGCCTGTACCAAGAATGATGACACCCCGCTGCTCATTGCTGCTGCGAAAGGCAATACCGACTGCGTGAAACTCCTGATTGAAGCCAAGGCGGATCTCAACGCCCGGGCCAAGAGTGGCGCCACCGCACTGTTCATGGCAGCCCAAGAGGGCAATACTGACTGCGTGAAAGCCCTGACCGAGGCCGGAGCAAGGTAGTTAACAGAGGCAAGACAGGGAACAAAGGAAAGACGTTATCTTTTCCGGTAAATACAGCTTTCAGATGTTAAGGCGATCTACAAGAAACGGTGGAAAGTCGAGACCCTGTCAGGGCTGAAAGCTTCTCTGGGGCAGTTGAGAACAGTTGACTGCGTAATCTGAGTTATTTTCTTGATCTATCCTTCCTGTCTGTTCACCAGAGTACAAGGATAGAATGACTAAGCACTCACTCTTTGCAGCACCATTGTTAATCATGACATTGTCCGTCGTCTGTCAGGCTCAACCGATGACAAGACGTTTTGTTGTCGAGACTGAAAAGAAGCCATCCTTTAATCCGATGAAACAAAAAGAGCTGGGTCAGGATCACCCGTTTGCGGCCATCATTATGATGCCTGGCTCTGGAAATGCCCGGCAACAACACCCGCCATCAGAGTCATCGGGGCAGCAAACTCAGGGTGCCAACGCCTGCCCTGCAGGCTCTTTCAGCAACTCCTTTTATTCTGACTCTGCCGATGGTAGCGAAGGCTCACAGCAACTTTTGCATACTTTGGGTTTAGATTGTTTCGTCTTTCCCTGTCATGGCGTTTGTCAATTCCGACCGTCATCCGATAACAGCGAGCCCGTTGAATGGCCGATAAACTCCGCAAAACATTCGACAGGCCACACAAGCACAACGCCTGAACAAAGCTCATGCCCACATTTGGACAACGGACACTGCCCGGAGTGCGCAGGTCATGTGACTAACACGGATGTACTTCACAATGATGACGTTGCTCGCCCCGCTGTCCCTATGGGTACTGACGTAACAATGGAGTCCGACCCCTGCCCTATTTGTCTGGTTCACTTCCATGGTCGTGATGAAGCGTTTGTGGTCGTCAAAGCCCATTGCTGCGGCCACCGCTTCGATCTGGACTGTATTTCGAGGTGTTTTCTTGATCAGCCCATCGGCTCTCGCCATTGTGCAATGTGTCGGCAAGACCCGATGCCTATGGTGAATGAGAACACCGGTGAATCTCACCCGGATCCATTTTTCCCCGATCAGGCGTTTTATAATGCCTGTCTTGAGGGGGATTTGGATCAAGTGGAGAAGTCACTGGCAGAGGGAGTCAATGTCAATGCGGTTATGGATAATGATTTCACGGCTTTGATCTTGGCATCTTCCGGGGGGCACATGGAGATCGTCGAGCGCCTGGTCAACGCCGGGGCGAATCTCAACGCCCGAACCAAGAGAGGTTCCACCTCGCTGTTCGTCGCTGCCCAGGAGGGTCATACCAACATCGTGAAACTCCTGATCAAGGCCGGGGCGGATCTCAACACTCAGACAAAGGGTGGCGGCACCGCACTGTTCATCGCTGTCCAAAAAAATAACACCGACTGCGTGAAACTCCTGATTAACGACGGGGCGAATCTCGACACCGCCTTGTTGGATGGCACCACCCCGCTGTTCTTTGCTGCCCAAAAAAATTACAGCGACTGCGTGAAACTGTTGGTCGAAGCCAAGGCGGATCTTAACGCCCGGACCAAGAATGGCGTCACCCCGCTGCTCATTGCTGCCGGGAAAGGCAATACCGACAGTGTGAAAATCCTGATCGAAGGCGGTGCGGATCTCAACGCCGCCTGTTCGAATGGCGCCACCGCAGTGTTAATGGCTGCCCAGGAAAATAACACCGACTGCGTGGAACTCCTGATTGAAGCCAGGGCAGTTCTCAACACCCGGGCCAAGAACGGCGCTACCGCACTGTTCATGGCTGCCCAAGAAAATAACACCGGGTGCGTGAAAGCCCTTATCAACGCTGGAGTTAATCCCAACACCGCCCTACCGGATGGCGCCACCCCGTTGTTCATCGCAGCCCAGCAGGGCAATACCGAGTGTGTGAAACTCCTGATCAAGGCCAGGGCGAATCTCAACGCCGTCAGGACTACGGATGGCGCCACACCACTCTGCATCGCAATCGCAATAGGCAATACCGACTGCGCGAAAGCCCTGAGCGAGGCCGGGGCAAGGTGGCAACAGAGACAATGAAGGAAACAAAAGAGAGGCGTTATCTTATCCAGAAAACACCGCTTTCAGGTGTTAAGGTGATCGACAAGAAACGTTAAAAAGTTGAGATTCTGACAGGGCTGAAAACTTCTCTGGGGCAGTTGAGAACAGTTGAATGCGTAATCTGAGTTATTTTCCTGATCTATCCTTCCCACCCTTCACACCAGAATGCAAGGCTAGAATGATTAAACGCTCACTGTCTACAGTACCTCTGCTATTCATGACATTATCCGTCGTCTCTCAGGCTCAACCGATGACAAGACATTTTGTTGTCGAGATTACAAAGAAATCGTCGTTTAATCCGATGAAACAAAAAGGGCTGGGTCAGGATCACCCGTTTGCAGCCATCATAATGGTGCCTGGCTCTGGGAGTGATCAGCGACAATACCCGCCATCAGATTCAACGGGACAGCAAGCTCAGGGTGCCACCGCCCGCCCTTCAGGCTCTTTCAGCAACTCCTTTAATTCTGTCTCTGCCGGTGGTAGCGGAGGCTCACAGCAACATCTGCATACTTTGGGTTTAGATTGTTTCGTCTTTCCCTGTCATGGCGTTTGTCAATTCCAACCGTCATCCGATAACAGCGAGCCCGTTGAATGTCCGATAAATTCCGCAGAACATTCGACAGGCCACACAAGCGCAACGCCTGAACAAAGCTCATGCCCACATTTGGACAACGGACACTGCCCGGAGTGCGCAGGTCATGTGACCAACACGGATGTACTTCACACTGATGGCGTTGCTCGCCCCGCTGTCCCTATGGGCAGTGACGTAACAATGGAGTCCGACCCCTGCCCTATTTGTCTGGTTCACTTCCATGATCGTGATGCATTGCCTGTAGTCCTCAGAACCCAATGTTGTCGCCACCACTTCGATCTGGACTGTATTTCGAGGTGTTTTGTTGATCAGCCCATCGGCTCTCGCCAGTGTGTAATGTGTCGGCAAGACCCGATGCCTATGGTGAATGAGCACACCGGTGAATCTCATCCGGATACATTTTTCCCCGATCGGGCCTTTTATCGTGCCTGTTTTGAGGGGGATTTGGATCAGGTGGAGAAGTCACTGGCAGAGGGAGTCAATGTCAATACCGCTATAAATGATGGTCTCACTGCCTTGATGTTGGCATCCGCTCAAGGGCATAAGGACATCGTCGAACGCCTGGTCAACGCCGGGGCAGATATCAACGCCCGGAGTAAGGATGGCGCCACCCCACTGTTCATCGCAGCCCGAGAGGTTAATACCGACTGCGTAAAAGCCCTGATTAACGCCGGGGCTGATCTCAACGCCGCCTTGTCCAATGGTATCACCCCGCTGTTCATTGCAGCCTTGAAGGGCAATACCGACTGCGTGAAAGTTCTGATCGACGCCCGGGCTGATCTCAATGCACGGATTGAGGATGGCGCCACCCCCCTATTCATCGCTGCCCGCAAGGGGCATACCGACATTGTGAAACTCCTGATCGAAGCCAAGGCAGATCTCAACGCCCGCACTAAGGATGCCTCCAGGACTTTGGATGGTGCCACTCCGCTGTTCATCGCTGCCCGGAAGGGCCATACCGATATCGTGAAACTCCTGATCGAAGCCAAGGCAGATCTCAACGCCCGCACTAAGAATGGTGTCACCCCACTGCTCATCGCTGCCCGGAAAGACCATACCGACATCGTGAAACTCCTGATCGAAGCCAAGGCAGATCTCAACGCGCGGACTTCGGGTGGTGTCACCTCACTGTATATCTCAGCCCAGAACGGCCTTACCGACATTTTGAAAGCCCTGATCGAAGCCGGTGCGAATCTCAACGCACAGACTTCAGGTGGCGTTACCTCACTGTATATCGCAGCCCAGAACGGCCATACCGACATTGTGAAAGCCCTGATCGAAGCCGGGGCGGATCTCAACGCCCGGGTTACGGATGGCGTTACCTCACTGTATATCGCGGCGCAGAGCGACCATACCGACATTGTGCAAGCCCTGATCGAAGGCGGGGCGGATGTCAACGCCACCTCGCTTAATGGTGCCACCCCGCTCTATATCTCAAGTCAGAAAGGTAATACCAACTCTGCAGAAGTCCTGATTAACAGCGGGGCTGATCTCAACGCCGCCTTGTCGAATGGAGCCACCCCGCTGTTCATCGCAGCCCGCAATGGCAATACCGACTGCGTGAAAGTCCTGATCAACGCCGGGGCAGATCTCAACGCCCTACGGACTTCGGATGGCGCCACCCCTCTGTTTATCGCTGCCCGGAAGGGCCATACCAACATCGTGAAACTCCTGATCGAAGCCAAGGCAGATCTCAACGCCCGGACTACGGGTGGTTTCACCTCACTGTATGTTGCAGCCCAGAACGGCCATACCGACATCGTGAAACTCCTGATCGAAGCCAAGGCAGATCCCAACGCCCGGAATGCGAGTGGCGTCACCCCGCTGCTCATCGCAGTCCGGAAGGGCCATACCGACATCGTGAAACTCCTGATCGAAGCCAAGGCAGATCCCGACGCCCGGAGTGCGAGTGGCGTCACCTCGTTGTATCTTGCAGCCCAGAACGGCCATACCGACATCGTGAAACTCCTGATCGAAGCCGGGGCGGATTTCAACGCCCGGACCACGGGTGGCGTTACCTCTCTGTATATTGCAGTCCAGAACGGTCATACCGATATTGTGAAAGCCCTGATCGAAGCAGGGGCAGATGTCAACGCTGCCTATCTTCATGGTGTCACACCGCTGTACGTCGCAGCCCTGAAGGGCAATACCGACTCTGTGGAAGTACTGATCAACGCCGGGGCGAATCTCAACGCTGCCTTGTCGAATGGCACCACACCGTTGTGCATCGCAGTCCGAAAGGGCAAAATCGACTGCGTAAAAGTCCTGATCAACGCCGGGGCGGATCTCCACGTCTTCCGGACTTCGGATGACGCCACCCCGGCTTTCAATCGCAGCACGGAAGGGCAATAACGACTGCGTGAGAGCCCTGACCGGGGCAGGGGCAGAGCTGGGGCAGTCAAAGGAACGGTTCACTGCATAACTTGAGTTATGCTCTTGATCTATCCTTCCCCTCTTTACACCAGAATGCCAGGGTAGAATGATTAAACACTCACTCTTCGCAGCACCACTGTCAATAATGACATTGTCCGTCGTCTGTCAGGCTCAACCGTTGACGTGGCGCTTTGTTGTCTTGTTTGAACAGAACACAGGTTTTCCAAACCGGAACGTTTCTGTAACCCCTGACCAGCATACAATGTCGGGCACCATGTCAGACATTGCCTACACCAAGGGTTATGAAGGATCATATTTACCGGCTGATAAGAAACAAGTCAGACCAGACGGCTGCACGCAAAAAACGACCATCATTGAATCCATTTCGTGGCCATGGCTTTACGCCAATTATCTGCTGGTGGGTTACGAACTGATCCTGACCAGCAAAAACACCCCACTAAGTTTCACCTCTTATTCACGGCTACCTGTAGAAGAGGTTGTCGCTATCGCCTGGCTTTTAAAGAGTTATTGGAATATAAAATCATCGTCGTTTAATCCGATTGCACAAAAAGAGCGGTGTCAGGCTCACCCGCTGGCGGCCATCATTACGATGTCTGGCTCTGGCAATGACCAGCCACAACTTCCGCCATCAGAGTCATCGGGACAGCAAGCTCAGGAAGCCACCGCCCGCCCTGCAGGCTCTTTCAACAGCTTCCTTGACTCTGACTCTGCCGATGGTAACGGAGGCTCACAGCAACATTTACACACTTTGGGTCTGGATTGTTTCGTCTCTCCCTGTCACGGCGTTTGTCAATTCCGACCATCATCCAATAGCAGTGGGCCCACTGATTGGCCGATGAATTCCGCAGAACATTCGACAGGCCAGACTGAAGCAACGCTCGAACAAAGCTCATGCCCACATTTAAACAATGGACACTGCACAGAGTGCGCAGGTCATATGACTGACACAGATGCACTACCCATGGAGAGCATTGCTGGCCCCGCTGTCCCCATGCACACTGACGTAACAATGGAGTCCGATCCCTGTCCTATTTGTCTGGTTCACTTCCATGGTCGTGATGCAATGCCTGTGGTACTCAAAACCCAATGTTGTGGCCACCGCTTCGACCTGGACTGTATTTCCAGGTGTTTTGTTGATCAGCCCATCGGCTCTCGCCAGTGTGTAATGTGCAGGCAAGACCCGCTGCCCATGGTAAATGAGAACACCGGTGAGTCTCACCCGGATACATTTTTCCCCGACGAGGCGTTTTATATTGCCTGTTTTGATGGGGATTTGGATCAGGTGGAAAGGTCACTAGCAGAGGAAGTCCATGTCGATGCCGTTATGGATGATGATTTCACTGCCTTGATGCTGGTATCCATACTGGGACACAGGGACGTCGCCGAGCGCCTGATCAACGCCGGGGCGAATCTCAACGCCCGGACTACGGATGGCGACACCCCGCTTTTCATCGCAGCCTCGATGGGCAATACCGACTGCGTGAAACTGCTGATCGACGCCGGGGCAGATCTCAACGCTACCTGTCATAGTTCTATTTTTGGTGGCGCCACCCCGCTGTTCATCGCAGCCCTGAGGGGCCATACCGACACCGTAAAACTCCTGATCAATGCCGGGGCTGATCTCAACGCCTCCCGAACTTCGGATGGCGCTACCCCGCTGTTAATCGCGACCCTGAAGGACAATAACGACTGCGTGAAAGCTCTGACCGAGGCCGGGGCAAGGTAGGTAACAGAGGCAAGGCAGGGAACAAAAGAGAGTCTTTATCTTATCCGGAAAATACGTCTTTCAGATGTCAGGGCGATCTGCAAGAAACGCTGGAAAGTCGAGACTCTGGCAGGGCTGAAAGCGCGATTGAGAGAACGGTTCACTGCGTAACTTGCGTTATTTTCCTGATCTATCCTTCCTCTCTGTTCATCAGAATGAAAAGGTAGAATGATTAAGCACTCACTCTTTGCGGCACCACTGTTACTCATGACATTGCCCATCGTCTGTCAGGCTCATCCGTTGACCAGACATTTTGTTGTCGAGCTTGAACAGAAAACAAGTTCTCCAGG
>NZ_JAGRPU010000056.1 GCF_024606225.1 Endozoicomonas sp. ISHI1
CAAGCATCTTTTTGTGTTTCCTGCTTCGGCTGCCGTACAGTCTTGCGCTGAATACAGTGATTATTTCCAATACATCATTGGCTAGTTCCTCCGGTTGGCCGGCCCCTTCAAACGAAGGCTGATCGCCTTTATGTACGATGACTATTTCTATTCCCTGCAATTCACATAGGAGCCTGACCGAGAATAGCTGCCCTACGCGGCAACTGCTCCTGCGTTGCTCTAGCTCCTGCATCCATGCAGTCGTGCGGCGACAGCAAATTGGTCAGGCTCCTAGGGAGAAAACCAATTCAGCGCCGAACCTTAACAGCCTGTCTTTATGTGATATAACCAGCCGTTTAATCTTACGTTTCATGATCAGCTCAAGTAGCTGATTAAGTCCTTTTTTCCGGTAGTTCATGCCAGAGCCAAGATCACGTATCACCTGAGTTCGCCAACCTTTTGCAGAGCAGTAAGCCTCCAGTAACTCTTGCTGCCTGTCTAAGTCTGGCTTTTGGTCGTGACTGGATACTCTGCAATAGCAAAGCGTAGTCGCAACTTCGTTACTGAGGCCCATCAATTCAGACACGTCGTAGTAACGAGTTCCGCCTTTGGTCTTTCTGGCAGGAAGCAGCTCACCTGTACTTTCCCATTTTCGTAGTGTTACTGGGTCTGTACCAAGTAAACGAGCTGCCTCACCTATCTTCACTAATCTCTTATCCATTCTTGAGATTATATTAGATAGTTTTAGATTATAATAGATTATTGCGAACTGTTTTTAACCCAAGAGGGCTTAACCTTCTGGCAGCCAATCACTATCGGTGATTTGTTCGAATGTCCAGGAGCATTGTTCCGGGAAACTGTTTTTATTCAAGCGGTTATTTTCTGAGCGAATGTGTCTGTTCAGCTCTTTGATGGCATCCCGTTTGGCATAGAAATACGCTTTTCGAACCGATTCCTCAAACTGATGACTCAAACCAGGATTTTCTTTTATGTGAAGCTCAATCTCCCTTCTCGGGTTATTGATGCTCGGCATCCAGGTATGGATGACTTTGTTTTCTACCCAAGGGTCTTTTAGAACCCGTTTCTGGTAGTCGTATTTAAGCAAATGCACTAGTAATATCACTAAATGGGATCGTAATTCTTTGACGGGATCACCCATGCGTATTTCCATCGCCTCCAACAAATTAGGGATGTCTAATTGATCAAATTGACCCTGAGCCAGCAGATCCCGTTGCTGGCCGAGCCATTGAGTGAAATCGGACTTGTACAGGTTTTCCATAAAATACCTCCATAGCCCTACCACTGTAGGCAAATAACAGAAGGGAATCAAAATGAAATACGAAAACAAATGTGCGCACTTTCAAACGGCCACTGATGGAATATCCCACACTTCGCCCCAAAAACAGCGATAATCCTCCGGATTCAGCCCTAATTTCCTGAGGTAATCAATGGTTTTAGCTTGAACTTCCTCTGCCGTATAATCTTTGCAGGATTGGATATTTTCAGGGACAGGCTGCAAAGGGATTTTATCCTTTCTGCACTGATGAATGTACTGAAATAATGCGTGTAAAAATTGGTTAATCAATTTGATTTCCTGTACCGTTTTTGGACAACGGAAAAAACGAAATTCCAGCGTTGATAATTTTTTGACTTTACTTGCTCCGGTAATATGTAATAAAGAAATAGCCATGTACTTTTCCATATAATCGTCACCCACTCCACCAAGCCCCCTTTGTATAGTCGTCATATGAACAAGTTGGTTATAAAAATGCACAAATTGATTAAGCCTGTCTTTTTT
The DNA here is from genome assembly GCF_024606225.1 of Endozoicomonas sp. ISHI1. Taxonomy (GTDB): domain Bacteria; phylum Pseudomonadota; class Gammaproteobacteria; order Pseudomonadales; family Endozoicomonadaceae; genus Endozoicomonas_A. The sequence continues at coordinate 1,778 of NZ_JAGRPU010000056.1, forward strand.
TTCCGAATCATTTTTGCTTTTATAGCTTGACTCTTCAGTACAACCTTCTTCTATTTTTTTATTATATCGATCAATGATCCAATTTAACCGCTTCACTGCAAATAGCTTTGTGTCTGGATTATAATCAGCAAATGTTTTATACCATTTGGCTTCATCGTTCTGCAGGATACGATCATTATTTCCAAATGCCCTCAGCAAAAAAGGGTTTCGCTGGATCTCAGACTCCAAAGCCAGAAGCACACTAGTATCACCCTGAGTGGCACTCAAGACATCGACGTGTTTATGCCCGGAGCTATAATCAATCAACCCGTCTTTGCGCATTGAATCAGTCACTTCAATGACCTTTTCAAAAGATAATTCCGCGAGTTGATCATCAGCATGATAAGGCGTGCAGATTATTTCAAACCACTTCCGAGTATCATAAAAAGGAAACAGGGTAAAGTTACTGTCAAATCCACAGCGTGAATCAAATTTTTTAGCGGTAACGTGGTTAGTTAACTCTTTTTCTGCGAATCGAGATGAAAAAATGCTAACAAGCTTCCCCTCTGAATCAGAAATTACATTTTTTACATCATATTCAAGCTCTTCTCCAAATTTAGGGTTTAATTTGTTTTCCGATTTTGCTTCATTCTCAGTGGATAAAGGGCAACCATCAAAAAGAGTGTCGACAATACCATCACAACGCCGAAAAAAAATAACATCCATAACATGTCGATTAAAAAACTCTCTCATATCAATTTTGTTGATACGCAAAGCAATGGTTAACAAATTACTCGGGTAAAATAATAAACTACCACTATCGATAATTTTTTGCCTGAATTTCACGGCAAAATTAAATATGATAACCAGCTCAGAAAAAAGGCCTCCTGAAGGAAGAAGGGTTTGAAAAAATGGAAATATATCCTTCAGCAATTTCTCGTAGGTGAATTCATTTTTATTCATTAAAAAAAATCTAACATTTGGGATTACATCATTTGGTACGTTCTCTCTTTTGTTGAGATAATCCACCAGAATGTCCCCCAGATTATAAAATAATCGACTCCTGTTTCTTTTAGGTTCCGCTGCCGCTCGTTCGGTAAAAATAGCATTCAGGAAAGACTGTATCTCTTCGACTCGTTTCTGGCTGATGATCTTACCCGCCACATATTTATCGGTGCTGCTTTCAACCGTAAAACACCGATCATGAACCAGACCTTCCCGGTATAAAATAAAATCGATAAAAATTTCTGTTAATTCGTCTCTTTGATCATCTTCATAACTCTCTCTTGCAATTTTTTCGTACCTCAGTGTGTGTATGAGTTTTTTAATGGTATTTCGAAAGCATTTTGCCACTTCATCAGCACTAAATATCTCGCTCGGCCTGCTTTTGACTTCATCTATGCCCTCACAACCGTCAGAATTAAAGCAGTGAGAAACTTTTCGATCAGGAATAGGCTGATTGACCATCTGATGACTGCAATCTGGTACAATACAACCAAATTCTCGCATCTGCTTTATCGGTGCAGAGGATTTATCTTCAACCAATCGCTTTCTTGAAAAACTTTTAACCACTCTCTGCTCTGAATCAAAACTTTCATCATTCTTCTCAGCAAGACTGTTTTTATGAGGTTCGTAAGCATCTGTTACAGTAGTGTTTATATTCATAAATCCCTCTATTGAACACATTTAATTCTCTTAAGCTATACATGCTTTAGACCATTAATTTCCAAAAAAGATCCAGAACAATAATTCATCTAGCAGCCTGTCGGACTTAAGCGTCCGTAGCGAGGATTGCAAGAAATTGAGGATAAAAATTTCTGCTTCTGAGGAGAATAGCGAGCTATTTGACGAAGAAGCAGGAATTTTTAGACCAATTTATTGCAACCGCAGTAGGACACCCTTAAGTCCGACGGGCTGCTAGCCCAGTGATGACCTGCTGTATTAGTCAGTTGATCGAGGTGGAGTGTTTTAACAGAGACGAGATCTTAAAGAGGTGGGTTAATCAACTCAGTGACAGAATCAAATCTGCCTATTTATTCTATAAACTGAAGTCTCATTCAAACGATCGTTGACGGAAGAGGCCTCACTTCGCCCCAAAAGCAGCGATAGTCCTCCGGGTTCAGCCCTAATGCCCTGAGGTAATCAATGGTTTTAAGCTTAACCTCCTCTGCCGTATAATCTTTGCTGGATTGAATATCTTCAGGAACGGGCTGTAAAGGAATTTTATCTTTTCTGCACCGATGAATATATTGAAACCACGCGTGTAAAAATTGGTTAATCAACTTAATTTCCTGTACCGTTTTCGGGCAACGGAAAAAACGAAATTCCAACGTTGAAAGCTCCTTTACTTTGCTTGCTCCAGTAATATGCAATAAAGACATTGCGATATACTTTTCCATATAATCATCACCAATGCCACTAAATAACCATTGTATGGTCGTCATATGAACAAGCTGGCTATAAAAGTGCGCAAATTGCTTAAGCTTGTCTTTTTTTTCCGAATCAGTATTACCTTTTTGGTTTAACGGTTCTGTATTACCTTCTTCTATTTTTCTATTATATCGGTCAATGAGAACATTTAACCGCTTTACGGCAAATGGTTTTATGTCTGAATTGTAATCAGCAAATGTTTTATACCACTCAGCTTCATCATACTGCACGATGCGAGCATTATTTCCAAACGCCCTCAGCAAAAAAGGGTTTCGTTGGATCTCAGACTCCATCGCCAACAGTACACTGGCATCACCCTGAGTGGCACTTAATACATCGACGTGTTTATGACCGGAGCTGTAACCAATCAGCCCATCCTTGCGCATTGAATCAATAACTTCAATCACCTTCTCAAAAGACAGTTCCGCAAGTTGATCATCAGAATGATAAGGCGTGCAGTTTATTTCAAACCAGCTTATTGTGTCGTAAAAAGGAACTACGGTAAAGTTACTATAAAATCCATAACGTGCACCAAATTTTCTAGCGGGAACCTGATGAGCTAACTCCTTTTTTCCGAGTCGATATAAAAAAATCTTAACAAGCTTTCCTCGTGGAACAGAAAATGAATTTCTTACATCATATTCGAGTTCCTCACCAAATTTAAGATTTAATCGATTTTTTGGTGTCGCCTCACTGCCAACCGGTAAAGAGAAGCCTTCAAACAGGGCATTAACAATACCATCACAACGCCCGGAGAAAATAATATCCATAACATCTCGATTAAAATGCTCTCTTATACCATTTCTGTTTCTGCGCAAAGCAATGGTTAACAAATTTTTGGTGGGATATGATGAGTCAGCACTGTCAATGATTTCCTTCCTGAATTTGACGGCAAAATTAAAAACAAGAACTAGCTCAGAAAAAAGGCCTCTTTCGGAAAGTAGAATTTGAAAAAATGGAAATATATCGTTCAGCAATTGTCCATAGGTGAATTCATATTTAAGGTATAGAAAATATTTAACTACTGGAGCAACATCATTCGGTACGTTCTCTTTTTTATTGAGATAATCAAGCAATATGTCCCCCAGACTATAAACTAATCTACAACTCTTTAGTTTCGATTCCGCTTCAGCCCGTTCGGTAAAAATCGCATGCAGGAAAGTCTCTATCTCTTCAACCCGCATCTGGCTGATGGTTTGACCAGCCACATATTTATCGGGACTGCCTTCAGCAGTAAAACACCGATCACGGACCAGGCCCTCCTGGAATAAAATAAAATCGACAAAAATTTCTGTAATTTCGTCTCTTTCATCATCTTTATAGTCTTCTCTTGCGATTTTGTGGTATCTCAGCGAATAAATAAGGTTTTCAACGATATTTTGAATACGTTCCGCCACTTCTCCAGCGGTGAACGTCTCCCTCATTCTGCCAATAGCTACCTCTTCGAACTCAGAGCCTTCAGTAGTAAACGAACGGGAAATTTTTCGCTCGGTAATAGACTGATTGAGCATCTGATGACTGAAACCTGGCGCAATAAAACCAGGCGCTGATATTTGCTTTGCCAGTGTAGAGTATTTATCTTCAACCCGTCGTTTTTTTGAAAAACTTTTAACTTTTGCCTGCCCTGAATCATGACTTCCATCGACATTTTTTTCAGCAAGACTGCTCTTATGAAGTCCGTAAGCATCTGTACCGGTAGTGTTTATATTCATAAATCCCTCTATTGAATATATTTAATTATTTTGATCTCAAACCTGCTTCACGGAATATCCCGTACTTCGCCCCAAAAACAGCGATAATCCTCCGGATTCAGTCCTAATTTTCTGAGGTAATCAATGGTATTAGCTTGAACTTCCTCTGCCGTATACTCTTTGCAGGATCGGATATTTTCAGGGACAGGCTGCAAAGGGGTCATATCCTTTCTGCACTGATGAAGGTATTGAAACAAGACTTGCAAAAATTGGTTAATCAACTTGATTTCCTGTACCGTTTTCGGACAACGGAAAAAACGAAATTCCAGCGTTGATAATTTGTCGACATCCTCTGCTCCGGTAATGTGCAGTAAAGATATAGCCATAAATTTTCCGATCATATCGGCACTAATATTACCTAACCAATTTTGTAGAGTCGTTATATGAACAAGCTGGCTATAAAAATTTGAAAACTGTTCAAGCCTCTCTTTTTTTTCCGAATCAGTGTTCCCTTTATGGCTTGGCTTTTGAGTATCATTTTCTTCTATTTTTTTATTGTATAGGTCAATGATCTTATTTAACCGCTTTAAGGCAAATGGTTTTATGTCTGGATCGTAATCAGCAAATGTTTTATACCATTTAGCTTCATCCTCCTGCAGGATACGATCATTATTTCCAAACGCCCTCAGCAAAAAAGGGTTTCGCTGGATCTCAGACTCCATCGCCAGAAGCACGCCGGTATCCCCCTGGGTAGCACTCAAGGCATCGACGTGTTTATGCCCGGAACTATAATCAATCAACCCTTCGTTGCGCATTGAATCAATCACTTCAATCACTTTCTCAAAAGATAATTCTGCGAGTTGATCATCAGAATGGTAGGGCGTGCAGATTATTTCAAACCATTGAGGTAAGTCGTAAAAAGGTAATACAGTAAAGCTATTATCAAAACCATAGCGTGTAGCAGACATGAGGTTAGGGCAATAACTCATTCCTTTTTGTTTGAGTCGAGATGCAAAACAATTAACAATCATACGCTGTTCGTCAGAAAGTCGGTTGTTTATATCATATTCAAGCTCTTCACCGAATTTAAGATTTAATCTGCTTGCCGGTTTCACTCCATTGTCAGTCCCAAAAACACAGTTATCAAACATAGCATTGACTATACCATCGCAGCGTCTGGAAAAAATAACCTCCAGAACATGTTGATTAAAATGCTCTCTTATATCATTATCATTGAGGCGTAGACCAATGATTATAATATTGTTGGTTTGACACGGTTCACAAGCACTATCAATGATTTCCTGTCTGAATTTTATAACAAAATCAAAGATAACAACCAGCTCAGAAAAAAAGCCACTTCCACCAAGAAGGGTTTGAAAAAATGGAAATATAGCTTTCAACAATTTCTCGTACGTAAATTCAGTGCGGCCAAATTGATTTGTAAACACAGACTTTGAGATAACATCATCCGGTACGTTTTCTTTTTTGTTAAGATAATCAACCAGCATGCCTGTCAGACTGTAACGTTTTTCAGACTTATTAAATTTTGACTCCTTTTCTGCCTGTTTGGTAAAAATAGCCTTCAGAAAAGATTGTATCTCTTCAACCCGTTCATGACTGATGGTTTTACCCGCCACATATTTATCGGGACTAATTTCAAAAGTAATACAACGATCACGAACCAGACCTTCCTGACATAAAATAAAATCGATAAAAATCCCTGTAATTTCCTCTCTTTGATCATCATCGTCGTAAGGTTCTCTTGTGATTTTTTCGTATCTGAGTGAATGAATGAGATTTCCAATAGTATTTCGAATATGCACAGCCACTTCCTCAGCGGTAAACGTCTCGCAGATGCTGGCTACATTTATGGACTCACGACGGTCCGTAGTAACCCAATGGGTAACTTTTCGCTCGGGAATAGTCTGATTGACCATATGATGACTGAAACCTGGCACAATAAAACCAGGCTCTGGCATTTGATTTGCCAGTGCAGAGGATTTATCTTCAACCCATCGCATTCCTGAAAAACGTTTGACGACTCCCTGCTCTGAATCAAAACTTCCATCGATATTTTTTTCAACAAGACTGCTTTTATGAAGTCCATAAGCATCTGTTCCGGTAGTGTTTATATTCATAACTCCCTCTTTTGAACACATTTAACTCTCTAAAGCTATACATGCTTTAGACCATTAATTTCAAAAATAATTCCAGAACGATAGTTTGTCTTGCTCATTGCTGACCCGTTCATCGAGATGGAATGGTTCAGCAGGGACACAATACCTGAAGAGGGAGTGGACCAATCACCTCCAGAGCAACATCAAATATGATTTTATACCGGAATCTGCATTCAAATGGCTGCTGACGGAATATCCCTTACTTCGCCCCAAAAACAGCGATAATCCTCCGGATTCAGTCCTAATTTCCTGAGGTAATCAACGGTTTTAGCTTGAACTTCCTCTGCCGTATACTCTTTGCAGGATTGGATATTTTCAGGGACAGGCTGCAAAGGGGTCATATCCTTTCTGCATTGATGAATGTATTGAAACCAGGCGTGTAAAAATTGGTTAATCAACTCAATTTCCTGTACCGTTTTCGGACAACGGAAAAAACGAAATTCCAGCGTTGATAATTTGTTGACTCTGTTTGCTCCGGTAATATGCAATAAAGACATGGCCATATATTTTTCCATTATATCAACATCAATATAACCAAGACCCCTTTGTATAGTCGTCATATGAACAAGCTGGCTATAAAAATGTGCAAATTGCTCAAGTCTTTCTTTTTTTTCCGAATCAGTACTCCCTTTATGGCTTGGCTTTACAGCATGATTTTCTTCTATTTTTTTATTGTATCGGTCAATGATGCTATTTAAGCGCTTTACGGCAAATGGTTTTGTGTCTGGATTATAATCAGCAAATGTTTTGTACCAACTAGCCTCATTGTCCTCCAGGATACGATCATTATTTCCAAACGCCCTGAGCAAAAATGGGTTACGCTGGATCTCAGATTCTATCGCCAGAAGCACACCAGTATCACCCTGGGTGGCACTCAAGACATCGAGATGTTTATGCCCTGAGCTATAATCAACCAATCCTTTCTCGCGCATCCAATCAGTGACTTCAATCACCTTCTCAAAAGATAATTTCGCGCATTCATCATCAGGATGGTAAGGTGTGCAGTTTATTTCAAACCAACTCGACGAGTCATAAAAAGAAACTACGGTAAAGCGGTCATCAAAACCATAGCGTGCACCACGTTCATCAGTGATAGCGCGATGACTCATCCCTTTTTCTTGTATTTTGCATGAGAAAATATCATTAAGCCGACCCCCTGAAATAATTCTACGAAGTCGACCTCGTGTGTCGGCAAATTTATTTTTTACATCATATTCAAGCTCTTCGCCCAACTTAAGTTTTAGTCTGTTTGCCGGTTTCGCTTTATTCTCAGTCTCATAAGAAGAATCATCAAACATGGCATTGACAATACCATCACAGCGCCCGGAAAAAATAACATCCATAACATGTCGATTAAAATACTCTCTCATATTACTTCTGTTCACGCGCAGACTAACGGTTAACTTATTGGTTTTACACTGTGGAATAGCACTATTAACCAGTTCCTGCCTGAATGTTAAGAAAAAATTAAAGACGACAGCCAACTCAGAAAAAAAGCCTCTTCCAGCAAGAAGGGTTTTAAAAAATGGATATATCTCCTTCTGCAATGTCTCAAACGTAGATTTATTCCAATGAGCAGATGAAGACTTAAACTTTTGGGTAACATCATCTGATACATTTTCCTTTTTGTTAAGATAATCAACCAGCATGCCCTCCAAACTATAACTTATTGTAGGCCTATAAACTTTTGATTCCTTTGCGGCTTGTTCGGTAAAAATAGCCTTCACGAAAGACTGTATCTCTTCAACCCGTTCCTGGCTCATGGTTTTACCCGCCACATATTTATCGGGGCTGCTTTCAACACTAAAACAACGATCATGAACCAGACCTTCCTGACATAAAATAAAATCGATAAAAATCCCTGTTATTTCCTCTCTTTGATCATCACCGTCGTAAGGTACTCTTGTGATTTTTTCGTATCTCAGTGAGTGTATAAGGTTTTCAATAGTATTTCGAAAATACTCAGCCGCCTTCTCAGCGGTCAACGTCTCGCTGATTCCGGCTACATTTACGGCCTCACAACGATCCGTGGTAAGCCAATGGGTAGCTTTTCGCTCGGTAATAGTCTGATTGACCATCTGATGACTGAAACCTTGCACAATAAAACCAGGCTCTGGCATTTGATTTGCCAGTGCAGAGGATTTATCTTCAACCCATCGCATTCCTGAAAAACGCTTGATGACTCCCTGCTCTGAATCAAAGCTTCCATCGCTCTTTTCAGCAAGACTGCTTTGATGAAATCCGTAAGTCTCTGTTTTGGTCGTATTTAAATTCATAAATCCCTCTGTTGAACACATTTAATTCCCTTAAGCCATACGTGTTTAGACTATTAATTTCCAAAAAAATTCCAGAACGATAGTTTATCTTGCTCATTGCTGACGTGTTAATTGGGATGGAATGGTTCAGCAGGGACAGAATACCTGAAAGGGGTTTGTCTACAACAATACGCTACGTTTTCGCACTGATGCCTACTACAAAGATGGGCAATCCGTCCCACACTCTGAGGCAGAAAAACGGCTGGTTTCGCTTAAGAAAGAGTTTCCATTTCTGGCTGATGTTTCCAGCGTAATCCTGCAACAGACTCTCAGGGATCAACAAGAAGCTTTCAAAAACTTTTGGGCTGGCAGAGCCAAATATCCAAAGTTCAAAAAGAGACATTCAAGACAAAGTATCCGGCTAACAAAGGCTGCATTCAGCTTGAAGAGTGGCCAGCTATTCATTGCCAAGAGCAAGGAGCCACTGAGTATCCGCTGGAGCAGAGAACTGTCTTCTGAGCCTTCCAGTATCACCATCAGCAAAGATCGTGCAGGCCGGTACTTTGTGTCCATGCTGTGCGAGTTTGAAGCTAAACGGGGGCGCCCTAGCCCAATGCCTATTAGCAATAAGACAGTAGGCATTGATTTAGGTTTGCATGATCTGTTCATCACTTCAGACGGTGAAAAATCCGGTAATCCAAGGCATACCAAACGTTACGAGCGAAAGCTCGCCTACCTCCAGCGTCAGTTGTCAAAAAAGCAGAAAGGCAGCAGCAACAGAGCCAAAGCAAAGCTCAAGGTTGCCCGCCTTCATGCCAAGATCGCCGATTGCCGGATGGATGCCACTCACAAGGCATCCCGCAAACTCATTAACGAGAACCAAGTGGTTTGTGTAGAATCTCTGAAAGTGAAGGGCATGATCAAAAATCCAAAGCTGGCCAAGCACATAGCCGATGCAAACTGGGGAGAATTTGTCCGACAGTTGCAGTACAAGGCGGAGTGGGCAGAAAGACAAGTTGTTGAGATCGACCGATTCTTTCCAAGCTCCAAGCGTTGCTCCGGTTGCGGGTTTGTTCATGAAAGTCTGCCGTTGTCTATTCGTGAATGGGAGTGCCCAGAGTGTAAAGCCCATCACGACAGGGACATAAATGCAGCATTGAATATCAAAACCGCCGGGCTGGCGGGGTTAGTCGGGGGCGCCTAGCCTGTGGAGCGACTGGAACGGGGATGGCTGCGTAAGCAACCATCTAGGGAAGGCGTGTTGAAACAGGAAGCCTGTTAGGTGACTAACGGAAATCTCGCTCCTTCAGGGGCGAGAGGATGTCAACAGATGAACTAAGGCACAGAGCAATTTTGATATTTTATCCCGATCCTTGGAGTGAGTTTCCTCAAGGTTAAAACCTCTACTTTTCATAGCTTGAAACATGGTTTCTATTTGCCATCTCTGGAGATAATTTTCAATGGCGCACCAGGGATCAGCATTGCAAATAACCACCATTGGATCGCTCCCTTTTTTGGAGGCAGCCAGATAGACCATTTGCCGCCATACTTTTCGTGGTTGCCTGATGGCCATGGTTTCACCGATTGTCAGTGAAAATATTCTGGTTACCGGCAATAACCGGTTCTGGTGTTTATTGGGCACCCATGTATTGTTGGGAACCCTGATGCAAAAGGGCCAGTTGCCATTCACCAGAAATTTCAACCATCGCCTACCTTTAGACTCCCTGTCCATTAGCAAACGCTGTATTGCTTGCTCAGGAAATATCTTTTGAAAACGTTGTAACAGCTCAATGCGCTCGGTCGTATTCGAGCAGCCTTTCTTGGACAGGAGTGTCCATAAAATCGGGATAGCCATGCCCTTGTAGTTGATTGCCAGAAACAGGATGTTGATTTTGAACATTCCAAACAGCCAGTTGGTGCGATCCATGCTGAGTTGCCATTTGCCTTCAGGTGCAAACAAGCTTGCGATCATCCTGGCTGTGATACTTTCCTCAAAAACGACTTCGAGAAAGAATCCCTGAATAAGGCGGTAACAGGAGGCTGTCTGTGAATTACCGGGAAAGGTGGTGGCAAGGTGTGTGAAGTTTACCGTCTGCTTTTCCAGCAAGCCAAGCACAAGATAGGCAAGAACACTCAGTCGACACTTGTTGCAGTTCAGATAGGTTCTAAACTGCTCAATGAGTAAGTCAGCGGGTTCCATAATCGTGCGGTATTTTTAGCGAAAAATCTCAAGATAGTGGATCTCGTTGGCTTACTCCTGATTTTTGTCGTGTACAGTGTCAAAGACCGTAAGGGCATTGCCCTGAACGGAACATTCATCAAGGCAGTAGACCTTCCATCTTACAAAGTTGAGATTGAAAACGCTGGCTTAAACTACGACCAAGTCATTGAGGAAAACACATAATGGCAATTGTGCAAAAGCCGGACAATCGTACGAAGGTACCGCGTACTGGTCGTGTACCGGTAGAGACGAAAGACCCTGCCAAGTACAAAGAAAAGGAGAATCGTGCAACCCGATTCAATCCGTACGATGACCCAAACGACCCAACAAAAGCTCCCGAATAGGGGGCTTTTTTCATTGAAGGACTTAGTATGCTGACACTAGACGACATCAAAGACATCGTTTCCAAAGTGACATACAAAGACGGCTGGACTATTCAAGTATATGAAGGGCACGGTCGTTCCTATATTCAAGTCTCCGTAGATGCCTCTGTAGGCGTCTGTAGCGTGAGTAAACAAAATACGGCATGGAAGAGCGGAAAACACTATTTAAGCCCATACATGTGCAAACAAGAGATTGTAGGCGTATGTTTCGCTGCTATTAAAGCATCAGAAGAACATGAAATGCGTGAGTGGTTCCGCTATAAAGGAGCCAGCATCTTCAATCCTCACCTCGACCCAGACCAACTAGTTGAGTTGGCTAAGAAGAAATCCGCCTTTGTTACCCGACCCGACAGGACTTCCATGACTCTGGAGGAACCAGATGAATCAACAGAAACGCATCGAGACTCTGGAAGAGGGATTGCAACTAATTGGATTGTTAACCCCCGAGGCTAGAGACAAGATTGTACAAGCCTTTGTTGCGTTAGAGGTTGAAAACGTAAAATTACGATGTGACCTCAACATCCGGTACGTTCGCTTTTTTGTTGAGATAATCAATCAGCATATCCCCGAGACTATAACATAATTCATGGTACATTAATTTCGATGCCTCTTCTGCCCGCTCAGTAAAAATCGCCTTCAGTAGATGTTGTGACTCTTCAAACCAGACCTTCCTGACATAAAATAAAATCAATAAAAATACCTGTTACTTCGTCTCTTTGATCAACCTTATACTCCTCTATTGCAATTTTTTTGTATCTAAACGAATGTATAAGGTTTTCAATGATACTTCGAAAATGTCCAGCCACTTCCTTAACAGTAAACATCTCGCTCACTCTGCCCCCTGCCTCATGTACGACCTCACAAATATCCATAGCAACCCAGTTGGAAACTTTTCGCTCAGGAATAGCTTGGTTAGTTGCCTGATGACTGCAACCAGGCATATCCGAACCAAGCTCTCTTTCCCGTTTTACCAGTACAGAGGATCTATCTTCAACCGATCGTTTTTTTGAAAAACTTTTAACTACTCTCGGCTCTGAGTCAAAATTTCATCATTCTTTTCAACAAAACTGTTTTTATGAAGCCCGTAAGCATCTGTTCCGGTAGTGTTTATATTCATAAATCCCCCTATTGAACACATTTAATCCCCTTAAGCCATACGTGTTTAGACTATTAATTTCCAAAATAATTCCAGAACGATAGTTTAACTTGCTCATTGCTGACGTGTTAATCGAGATGGAATGGTTCAGCAGGGACAGAATACCTGAAAGTGGAGTGGGTCAATCACCTCCAGACCCGCATCAAATCTGATTTTATACCGGAATCTGCATTCAAATGTCTGCTGAAGGAATATCCCTAACTTCGCCCCAAAAACAACGATAATCCTCCGGATTCAGCCCTAATTTCCTGAGGTAATCAATGGTTTTAGCTTGAACTTCCTCTGCCGTATACTCTTTGCAGGATTGGATATTTTCAGGGACAGGCTGCAAAGGGATCTTATCCTTTCTGCACTGATGAATATATTGAAACCAGGCGTGTAAAAATTGATTAATTAATTTGATTTCCTGTACCGTTTTCGGACAACGGAAAAAACGAAACTCCAGCGTTGATAATTTGTTGACTCTGTTTGCTCCGGTAATATGCAACAAAGACATAGCCATATATTTTTCCATTATATCAATATCAATATAACCAAGACCCTTTTGTATACTCGTCATATGAACAAGCTGGCTATAAAAATGTGCAAATTCCTCAAGCCTTTCTTTTTTTTCCGAATCAGTGCTCTCTTTATGGCTTGGCTTTTCAGTATGATTTTCTTCTATTTTTTTATTGTATCGGTCAATGATCGTATTTAACCGTTTTACGGCAAAAGGTTTTGCGTCTGGATTGTAATCAGCAAATGTTTTGTACCATCTGGCTTCATTTTTCTGCAGTATACGATCATTATTTCCAAACGCCCTCAGCAAAAAAGGATTTCGCTGAATCTCAGACTCCATCACCAGAAGCACACCGGTATCACCCTGAGTGGCACTCAAAACATCGACGTGTTTATGCCCGGAACTATAATCAATCAATCCTTTTTTACGCATTGAATCAGTGACTTCAATCACCTTCTCAAAAGATAATTCCGCAAGTTGATCATCAGAATGGTAAGGCGTGCAATTTATTTCAAACCACGCAGACGAGTCATAAAAAGAGACTACGGTAAAGCGATCGTCAAAACCATAGTGTACACCACGACTGTCAGTGATAGCGCGACAAGTCATCCCTTTTTCTGGTAGTTGAGATGAAAAAATATCACAAAGCCGACCTCGTGTACGGGAAAGCTCATTTTTAACATCATATTCAAGCTCTTCACCCAATTTAAGGTTTGGTCTATTTGACGCCTTCGCTTCATTGTCAGTCCCAAAAAAGGAGTCATCAAACATGGTTTTGACAATGCGATCACAGCGCCCGGAAAAAATAACATCCATAACATGTCGATTAAAATACTCTCTCATATTATTTCTGTTCTCGCGCAGACCAATGATTAACTTGTTGGTTCTACAAGGTTCACGAGCACTATCAACCAGTTCCTGCCTGAATTTTACGAAAAAATTAAAGACAATACCGAACTCAGAAAAAAAGCCTCTTCCATCAAGAAGGGTTCGAAAAAATGGATATATCTCCTTCAACAATTTCTCGAACCTGATTTTATGCCAAAAGTTACCAAAAGGAACAATCTTTGGGGTAACATCATCCGGTACGTTTTCCTTTTTTTTAAGATAATCAACCAGCATATCCTCCCAACTGTAATGTATTCCAGGCCAACAAGCTTTCGCTTCCTCTGCTGCCCATTCGGAAAAAATAGCATTTAGAAAAGACTGTATCTCTTCAACCCGCTCGTGGCTCATGGTTTTAGCCGCCACGTATTTCTCGGGGCTCCTTTCAATAGTAAAACACCGATCATGAACCAGACCTTCCTGGCATAAAATAAAATCGATAAAAATCTCTGTTAATTCATCTCTTTGAACATCTTCATAACGTTCCCTTGCGATTTCTTTGTATATCAGTGAATGCGTGAGGTTTTCAATGGTCCTTCGGAAACGCTCAGCCACCTCCTCAGCGGTAAACGTCTCGCTGAGTCCGGCTAAATTTATGGCCTCACAATCATGAGAATTAACCCAGTGGGAAACTTTTCGCTCGGGAATCGTCTGATTGGCAATCTTATGACCGCAACCCGACACAATAGAGCCGAGCCCTCTTAGGTTCTCTGCCGATGCAAAGGATGTATCCTCAACCCGTAGCTTTCTTGAGAAACTTTTGAATACTTTTTGTTCTGAGTCAAAGCTTTCATCATTCTTTTCAGCAAGGTGGCTTTGATGAAATCCGTAACTATCTGTTTTGCTTTTGTTTATATTCATAAATCCCTCTATTGAACACATTTGATTTTTTTAAGCTATGTGTGCTTTAGACTGTTAATTTCTAAAAAAATTCCAGAACAATCGTTCATCTTTCCCAGCGCTGACCTGCTGCATGAGTCTGTTGATCCAGATGGAATGTGTTTTAGCAGAGGCGGAATGCCTGAAGGGAGAGTGGGGCAATCACCTCCACGCCAGCATCAAATCTGACTTAAAAGTCCATAACCTAAGGTCTGCATCCAGGCAGCCGCTGACGAAATATCCCTTACTTCGCCCCAAAAACAGCGATAATCCTCCGGATTCAGCCCTAATGTCCTGAGGTATTCCATGGTTTTGGCTTGAACTTCCTCTGCCGTATAATCTTTACAGGATTGGATATTTTCAGGGACAGGCTGCAAAGGGATTTTATCCTTTCTGCACTGATGAATATATTGAAACCAGGCGTGTAAAAATTGGTTAATTAATTTGATTTCCTGAACCGTTTTCGGACATCGGAAAAAACGAAACTCCAGCGTAGATAATTTATTGACTCTGTTTGCTCCGGTAATATGCAATAAAGACATGGCCATATATTTTTCCATTATATCAAA
Source organism: Endozoicomonas sp. ISHI1 (assembly GCF_024606225.1). Taxonomy (GTDB): domain Bacteria; phylum Pseudomonadota; class Gammaproteobacteria; order Pseudomonadales; family Endozoicomonadaceae; genus Endozoicomonas_A. The sequence continues at coordinate 16,902 of NZ_JAGRPU010000056.1, forward strand.
ACAAATATAACCAAGACCCTTTTGTATAGTTGTCATATGAACAAGCTGACTATAAAAATGTGCAAATTGCTCAAGCTTTTCTTTTTTTTCCGAATCAGTGCTCCCTTTATGGCTTGGATTTTCAGTATGATTTTCTTGTATTTTTTTATTGTATCGGTCAATGATCGTATTTAACCGTTTTACGGCAAATGGTTTTGTGTCAGGATTGTAATCAGCAAATGTTTTATACCATCTGGCTTCATCGTTCTCCAGAATACGATCATTATTTCCAAATGCTCTCAGTAAAAAAGGGTTTCGCTGGATCTCTGACTCCATCGCCAGAAGCACACCGGTATCACCCTGAATAGCACTCAAGGCATCGACGTGTTTATGCCCGGAACTATAATCAATCAATCCGTCCTTGCGCATTGAATCAGTGACTTCAATCACCTTCTCAAAAGATAATTCCGCAAGCTGGTCACCAGAATGATAAGGCGTGCAGTTTATTTCAAACCAACTCTGGGAGTCATAAAAAGGGAGTACGGTGAAGCTATCATCAAAGCCATATCGTGTACCACGTTCGTCAGCGATACGACGATAACACATCCCTTTGTCTTTGAGTCGATATGTAAAAATATCATCAAGCCGGGCTCGGGAATCTTTAACGTCATATTCAAGCTCTTCACCGAATTTAAGGTTTGGTCTGTTTGCCGGTTTCGCTTCATTGTCAGTTCCAAAAGAAGTGTCATCAAACATGGCGTTAACAATACCATCACAGCGCCCGGAAAAAATAACATCCATAACATGTTGATTAAAATACTCTCTCATATTACTTTCGTTGGTGCGCAGACCAACAGTTAACATATTGCTGGATGTTAGCGGTACACAAGCACTATCAATCAGTTGCTGCCTGAATTTGACGGCAAAATTAAAGACAACGCCCAACTCAGAAAAAAAGCCTCTTCCAGCAAGAAGGGTTTGAAAAAATGGATAAATCTCCTTCAGCAATTTCTCGTACGTAATTTCATAGACGCGAAAGTCAACTGAAGCCTTAACCTTTGGAGTAACATCATCCGGTACATTCTCTTTTTTGTTAAGATAATCAATCAGCATGTCACCCAGGCTATAACGTAATCTAAGCTTATTAAATTTCGATGCCTCTGCTGCCTGTTCGGTAAAAATAGCATTCAGGTAAGACTCTATCTCTTCAATCCTCATAAGGCCGATGGTCTTGCCAGCCACATATTTATCGGTACTGCTTTCAAACGTAAAGCACCGGTCATGAACCAGACCTTCCTGACATAAAATAAAATCAATAAAAATCCCGGTTATTGCCTCTCTTTGATCATCTTCAAGATATTCCATTGCGATTTCGTCATATTTCAACGTATGTATAAGATTTTCAATGGTATTTCGAAAACGTTCAGCCGCTTCCTCTGCGGTAAACGTCACGTTCACCTTGCTACTGGCTACATCTGCAACCTCACAAACATCAGTAGCAATCCAATGGGAAACGGTTCGCTCGGGAATAGTCTGATTGGGCATCTGACGACTGCAACCTGACAGAAAACAACCAAGTCGTCGTATCTGCTTTACCAACGCAGAGGATTTATCTTGAACCCTGCGCTTTCTTGAAAAGCTCTTGACTTCGCTCGGCCCTGAATCAAACTCATCACCAACGTTTTCTTTAACAAGGCTGCTTTCATGAAGCCCGTATGCATCTGTTCTGGAAGAGTTTATATTCATTAGTCACTCCATTGACTGTATTTAATTTTTTTAAGCTTCATGTGCTTTGGACTATTAATTTCCAAAAAAATTCAAGAATCCTGGTTTATATTGCCCAGCGCTAACCTACTGCATGAGCCTTCTGAGCGAGATGGGATGGTTCAGCAGAGCCGTAATAGAAGTCTGTTGGACTCAAAAAAGACTGGCAGGACACATGGATCAAGCCAGTTATTTTCTGTTCAGGTTATGCCAATTGTGGGCGGGGCTTCAGATAAAAGAGGATATAGCGAATAGCAACATAAGTGACAATGACTGTAGCCACCACGAGTTCAATAAGCCCCAGCTGATAAAAGAGATCAGCAAAGACACCATTTACTTTGCTTTCCAGCTTAAGCAATGCTGTGGCACCAATCACCATTGGGAAGGTGAAAGCGGCATAGCCAGGTGAAAATGGCAGCCTCAGCAGTTTAATGAAAGCCATATACACCATGGCCGTCATAAAAATAGCCAGTGGCGCCAGAATACTGATCATGATCAGACTGGGATTATCGGTGATGGTCAGATAACCCGCCAGAGACAAACTGGCTGGTGCACCCATAATGGCAAAAGTAGGCAGCGCCGCATCAGGAATAGTGCTCTTGAAGATCAGGCGGTAGAACATGATGGGCAGCTTTATGAAATAGCAGAGCAGGCCAAAGATAAACAGCATCTTGACCAGAGGCTCAAAGCCCATACCCTGACTCGTGACCGCAGCCACGATTATACCAACAGGAGGTACAAACCAGCTGGGCACCATATGCTCAATATCAAAGTCCCTAACCCGCTTGGTCACAAAACCTGCCAGTAATACCAGATGAGTTAGCACGGCCGCTACCCAGAGCGCGCGTGCCGCAAATTCGGAAATGGGCATGAGAGCAGAAGCAATCACCATAGCAGCCATGGCACAGGTTGGCATAACACTGCTGACGACAGGGTGTGAAAGATCTTCACGAATCAGGTGCGGGTGCAGAATAAATTTCAGCATCACATTGATGACCAGTATGGCGGCAATCAGAGCAGCGGTTAACTTAAGTCCCTGAGAATGATCTGGCATGACCAGAGACCAGGCGGCGCCGAGGCTGGCAATGCCTAAAGCCAAGCCTCCAAGAGGAGTAGGAACACGGCTCAGTCTTGATACCAGGCCAGTTGTGCGAGCTGGATTTTCAGTCTTATTCATCGTGCTTATTACCGAGCGTATCAGTCATTCGCTCATGGCTTTTCTTAGCCCACGGCTGTTTGAGCAGTTCTTAGAAAGATATATGAACAAAATAACGTATTTTCAGAATAAGAAAATTCAAACTTTTAAATAATGTCAATCAACAAAATTTATACTTTAAGGAGACTCTGAACTGTCGGCAAAAACGGGTCTGGGCAGAAAAAAGATTGGAATAAAGTAAAGAAGTTCATGTTTCCACTTTTCAGTGCAAGCAGATACAAAAACGCTATGAAATGAGATTAGGAGGCCATTCCATCGTACTTTTCATAGTAGAATGCACCACTAAACTCTTAAACCCAGACACCCAATATGTCGCCAGATAGCAATAGTGACGCCTTCAGCCAACAAGTGCTCCAATGGTTTGATGGTCATGGCCGCAAGAACCTGCCATGGCAGAAAAACATCAACCCTTACCGGGTCTGGATCAGCGAAGTCATGCTGCAGCAGACCCAGGTAACTACTGTCATCCCGTACTTTGAAAATTTTATGTCACGCTTTCCCGGGGTTGCAGACCTGGCTTCAGCGGAAATCGATGATGTGCTTCATCTGTGGAGCGGGCTCGGATATTACAGCAGAGCCAGAAACCTGCACAAGGCGGCAAAAATGGTCATGGATACTTTTGCCGGTGAGTTTCCCCGCTCTGTTAAAGAATTAACTCAGTTACCCGGAATCGGTTTATCGACTGCCGGAGCGATAGCGTCCATCAGTATGGGTATTCGTGCTCCGATTCTGGACGGTAATGTTAAGAGAGTACTGGCCCGTTATCAGGCCATTTCTGGTTGGCCCGGACAGTCTGCAGTAGCACAACAACTCTGGAGTATTGCCGAAGGGTTTACCCCACATCATCGCAATGCAGATTACACTCAGGCGATGATGGATCTGGGGGCAATGATTTGCACCCGGACCAAACCTTCCTGTCTGATTTGCCCATTAGAGCAAAACTGTGTGGCCCACAAAGCCGGAGAAGAAACCCGCTACCCCGAACCCAAACCTAAAAAAGACAAGCCGGAACGATCGATAATCATGTTAATGGTGATCAACGAGTTTGGAGAGGTTCTATTGGAAAAAAGACCACCTACAGGTATTTGGGGAGGACTCTGGGGTTTTCCGGAAATCCAGATCGATGAGGAGCTGTCTGGTGCCGCTCAAAACAAAACCGGATTAAGTCTGGAAGATTTTGAAGAATGGTCTTCATTTCGACACACATTCAGCCATTATCACCTGGATATCACTCCGGTCAAATCCTTTGCTGCCAAAGCCTCTTCGGTAGCGGATGGAGATCGATGGCACTGGTTTCAGCCTGATCAACCGTCCGAGCTGGGCTTGGCAGCTCCAGTCAGTAAACTGTTAACGAAAATCATGAGGACTCTGTAGAGGCGATCAGCGGGGTGAAAGTTCCGGGTTAGAGATGAAAAAAGTTTCGAGTTAAACTACGCAACCCCCAATAAAGAACGCCAAGTCCAACATGATCCGTCGATTTAAAGAATACGTTACAGGGTGTTTATCTGCCTCCCTTTTGATCATCAACACCCTGTTGCTCAGCGTGCCGCTGCTCTGTTTTTCTCTTTTAAAACTCATCGTCCCCTTAAAAGGCTTTCGTCGCCTGATGGGACGAATGGCTCACTTTATGGCTGAGCTATGGATCAGCATCAACTCCCTCTGGATGAGAGCACTGACAGGAACTCATCTGAATATCAGCGGTCTGAATGACCTGAATCCCAATGGCTATTATCTGATCACCTCCAACCATCAAAGCTGGGCCGATATTTTGCTGATGCAACAGCTGCTCAACAGAAAAATCCCCTTGATGAAGTTCTTTCTCAAACAGGAACTGATCTTCGTTCCGGTTATAGGTCTTTGCTGGTGGGCTCTCGACTTCCCATTTATGAAGCGTTACAGCAAAGCCTATCTTGAAAAACACCCGGAAAAACGTGGCAAAGATCTGGAAAACACCCTTAATGCCTGCGAAAAATTCAAAACCATGCCGGTATCCATCGTCAATTACCTCGAAGGCACCCGTTTTACCGAGGCGAAGCACAAAAAGCAGTCATCCCCCTTCAAACATTTGCTGAAACCCCGTGCTGGCGGTATCAGTTACGTAATTGGAGCTTTGGGTGAGCAGGTGAGAACCCTTTTAAACATCACCATTGTTTACCATCAAAAAGGCCAGCTGGGTTTCTGGGACTTCCTGTGTGGTCGAATTAAAAGCGTCAGTATCCATGTTGACAAACGAACCATCCCGAAATCGTTCATAGGTCGCAGCTACCAGCAGGATGCTGAATTTCGTAATGACTTTCAGGCATGGGTTAATGATCTCTGGGAAGAAAAAGATCAGCTCATGCAACAAATGGGTCAACCTTAAAAGCGCTATTACGTCGTCTGCCGTTTCCTGAAGAACTCTCCCACACAAGTCAATTTCCTAGTAAAATACTCAGGTATTCTTTGACCACAGCAATGCCGCTACAGGGAGTGGTGGCATTTCCGTCCTCTGTATGGAAAATATCTAAATGAGAACAAGCCTGGATCAGCTCAACTTTAATAACCGCTTTGGCCAGCTGCCAGACGTGTTCTATACCCGTCTTCAGGGCACTCCTCTGGATAATCCCAAGCTGGTCGCCGTGAGTCAGAAAGCCGCTGATCTGCTAGATCTTGAGCTGAGCGACACTTGTAAAGAGCAGTTGACCCAGATGGGTGGAGGCTCAATATTTCCCGAAGATTCCGACCCTTTGGCAATGATCTACTCCGGACATCAGTTTGGCAGCTATAACCCTCAGCTGGGCGATGGGCGAGGTTTGCTTCTGGGGGAAGTGATCAACAAAAAAGGTGAAATATGGGATCTCCATTTGAAAGGGGCAGGCATGACACCCTATTCCCGATTCGGTGATGGTCGGGCCGTTTTACGTTCCTGCATCCGTGAGTACCTTGCCTCTGAGGCCTTGTTCCATCTGGGTATCCCGACCACTCGTGCCCTTTGTGTGGTGACCAGCGACACTCCGGTTTACCGTGAAACGGAGGAACGAGGATCTACCTTGCTGCGAATGGCAAAAACTCATATCCGTTTCGGTCACTTTGAGTATTTTTACTACACCAAACAACACGAAGCTCTTGAAACTCTGGTCGAATTTACCATTCAGAACTATTTTTCCGAGCGAATTGATTTTTCCGGGCAGCCCGATAAAAACGACAAATACAGTTTATTTTTCAAAGCTGTGGTAGAGAAAACCGCTCATATGATTGCCCTTTGGCAGGCTAACGGTTTTGCCCATGGGGTAATGAATACCGACAACATGAGCATTCTCGGCGAAACCTTTGATTACGGGCCCTACGGCTTTCAGGATGATTTCAACTGGCACTTCATCTGTAACCACTCTGATCATTCCGGCCGCTATGCTTTCAGCCAGCAACCCGATATCGGTTATTGGAACTGTGGCCGACTGGCACAGGCGTTTTTGCCTCTGCTCGAAGATATATCTACTCTTCAAAAAATACTGGACAGCTATCCCGCGCTTTACTCAACCAAATATCTTTCATTGATGAGTGAGAAACTGGGGCTGCAGGAAGAAGAACCTGAAGACTCAGATCTGATCAGGGATCTTCTGCAGCAACTTCATGATCAACGACTGGACTACACCCTGTTTTTCCGTACCTTGTCGGATTACCGTGCAGGTCAGGGCGTATCAGCATTCATTGCTTTGTGCAGTGAACCTGAGTTCCTCAAAAAGTGGCTGCAACGCTATGATGAAAGGATTCGTCGAAACCCGGAGCCAGAGCAGCAGCGCCACGAACGAATGAAACAAATCAACCCCAAATACATTCTGCGAAATTATCTCGCCCAAACGGCTATCGAGAAGGCGGAAAAGGGGGACTACAGTGAAATCGACCAATTGATGAAAGTGTTGCAGTCACCCTATGATGAGCATCCTGATCTGGGACATTATGCTCAAAAGCCCCCTGAGTGGAGTAAAAAGCTGGAAGTCAGCTGCTCGTCCTGACGAATAGTTTGTTAAGATGCCACCCTATTACTGATTGTGAGAAAGAGGATACCCATGGCCCGTACCGTACACTGTGTAAAACTCAAGAAAGAAGCCGAAGGCCTTGCTGTGCCACCTCTGCCAGGCCCCAAAGGCCAGTGGGTTTACGAGAACGTTTCCCAGTCTGCATGGAGTGAATGGCAAGCCCACCAAACTCGTCTGATTAACGAGAAACACCTCAGTCTGCTGGATCCTGAAACCCGCAAATACCTGACCGAACAGATGGATAAGTTTTTCGCCGGTGAAGACTATGATGCCGCCGAAGGTTTTGTACCTGAACAGAAGTAAACTGATTAGGAGCCTGACCTATGAACATCAAAGACATTTCTATCTCTAACAACAAAAAGAAGCTCATTCTCTCTGCCATCAGCGACCACTCTGTCCTCTTTCAGGAAGAAAATGGCGACATTGTTATAGATACCAGAGCCTATCAGACTTACAAGGAAGAAAAGGGGCAGGCACCGATTGAAGAAATAGCTGAACTGGAGTCCCTGGAAGAATTGGCGGACTATGTCGTCTTTCAATAACAAAATAAACTCTGCCAGCTGCATTGTGACTCTAAACAGTTGATCCACACCACTTTTTTCGTTCAAAAAACGGAAAATCAGCATAGCCGACTTGACTCAGAGGGGTGAAATCCGTTTAATACGCCTCGCACATGGTTACGTGAAAGGCCTGGGTAGCTCAGTTGGTAGAGCAGCGGATTGAAAATCCGCGTGTCGGTGGTTCGATTCCGCCCCTAGGCACCATCTGTCTTCACGATGATGGTGCTAGTCGAAAAGCATTCTGGCCTGGGTAGCTCAGTTGGTAGAGCAGCGGATTGAAAATCCGCGTGTCGGTGGTTCGATTCCGCCCCTAGGCACCATATATAAAAAAGGGTTACGAGCAATCGTAACCCTTTTTTATTTGCAGGGGACACTGCTTCCTTAGTGCCAATTCTGCTATAGCGGATTAGCATGACAGAATGCTTTTTCTGGCTCAACGATATTGAAAATTGTACCCCTACCATAGTGCTCAAACCGCCCGGGCACACCAGATGATCTTGCCCACTACCGGATTCTCTTCCAGCTTTTTCAGATCAATATTCCAACCGGGATACTCAGGGTTATCGCTGGTTATTTCCAGTTCATGCTGTACCTGTTTGACCCGCTTGGCCATCAAACCATCGTCTGTCTGAATAAGATAAACCGCTTCACTCTGAACTGATTTCCGGGACATATCTACCAACACCTGGTCTCCGTCCCGAAAAGTAGGAAGCATACTGTCACCAGTGATCGTGACAAATGCCAGGTTTTCACCGGAAACGCCCAGCTGTCGGCTCAGAAAGGCTTTATTAAAGGCAAAATAGTCGCTGACATCTTCACCTTGCACTACAGAGCCCATCCCTGCACTGGCCTGCACATCAAACATAGGAGTGAAGACAATTTCTTTACTGTCTGAAGTATCAGAGATTTGTCCACTGTCGTTTTGATTACCCGTCAGCAGCCAGTTTAAGTCTACCCGAAACTCATCATAGAGACTTTCCAGATAAGCCATGGAAGGGCGGCTGGTACCCCGACAGATTTTATAGATATGAGAGGCGGATTTACCTGTCATTTCGGCAAACTGTTTTTTGTTACCCTGTGTCAGACGATCAACTATCAACTGAAATCGACGTGCGAAAGCGTTTGCCATACCCTGCTTTGTCCTGAAAAAGAATAAAGGGTTGATTATACAACAGCAGGTCTGATGCCAGTGATATAGATATGAAAAGTCATTCGCTGTTCAGCCTTTTATCAAGGACCTATATAATCAATCAATGACTTTCCGGCTACGCTCTTATCAAAAAGAAGCTGTTTCCAAAGTGATACAGCATTTTCGCAAAAGTGACGACCCTGCTCTTGTGGTTCTGCCCACAGGTGCAGGTAAAAGTCTGGTGATCAGTGAACTGGGGCGAATTGCCCGTGGCCGGGTTTTGATTCTGGCTCATGTCAAAGAGCTGGTTGAACAGAATCATGCCAAGTATGAGAGCTATGATTTGAAAGCCTCCATTTTCAGTGCCGGCCTGGGCAGGAAGGAAGCTTCTGAGCAGGTTGTATTCGGCAGTATTCAATCGGTCGCCAAAAACCTGAATCAGTTTGATGACGATCATTTCTCGCTACTGGTCATTGATGAGTGCCATCGGGTTTCTCTGGAGAAAACCTCCAGTTATCACAGGGTCATAGAGCACCTCCAAACGCTCAATCCGAGGCTGAAAATACTGGGGTTAACGGCTACACCCTATCGGCTTGGAATGGGCTGGATTTATCAGCATTACTTGCCTGGAAACAAAAAAGGCACCCTGAAAACGGCTGAAAAGCGATTTTTCAAAAGCTGTATCTATGAACTTCCATTGTCGTACATGATCAAAAATCACTATCTGACACCCGCAACTTTAATCGATGCTCCAGTTATTTTTTACGACTTTAGCCTTTTATCAAGAGACCGTTTTGGTCGCTGCAGCGAAGCGGATCTGAACAAGCTTCTGAAAGGCAAAGGGCGGGCAACGAAACAGATCATCACCCAGGTTATGAAAGCGTCAGAAGACAGAAAAGGCGTCATGATTTTCGCCTCCACCGTGGATCATGCCCGGGAAATAATAGGCTATCTGCCAGAATCTGAATCTGCTTTGATTATTGGTGACACGCACACTCAGGCGCGTGACAACCTGATTCAGGCTTTCAAGGCTCAGAAGATCAAATATCTCGTCAACGTGTCAGTATTAACCACCGGCTTCGATGCCCCTCATGTTGATTTGATCGCTATTCTTCGCCCCACAGAGTCTGTCAGTCTTTATCAACAGATTGTGGGCCGCGGGCTTCGTCTGGCAGAAAGCAAGAAAGATTGTCTGGTGATAGACTTTGCCGGAAATCGCTATGATCTGTTCAGCCCTGAAATAGGTAGCCCAAAGCCAGACTCCCAATCCGTTCCGGTGACGGTTCCCTGTCCTGCCTGTGGCCATGAGAACAGCTTCTGGGGCATCCTCGACAACGACGGTGATCTGGTTGAACACTATGGCCGCCGCTGTCAGGGCATTGAAGAGTTTGAAGGTCAAATGGTTCAATGTGACTTCCGCTATCGCTTCAAGGAGTGCGAAGAATGCGGTGCAGAGAACGATATTGCCGCCAGAAAGTGCCATCAATGCAGAAGAGTACTGGTTGATCCGGATAAAAAACTGCGAGACGCCCTTAACCTGAAAGACTGCATGGTTCTTCGTTGCTCTGGCATGACGCTGGAACCTGACTCCGGGGGCAATAACCCCAGAATCAAAATTACCTACTACGATGAAGACGGAGCCGAAGTCTGCGAGTATTTCCGCCTGGATACCCCTGCTCAACAGGGTGCTTTTTATCATCATTTTGGCAAGCATGCTTTGATTAACCGTGCTGAGCCTTTCAGGGCAAAGTCCGTGGATGCCGTTATTCGTCAGCAAAAGAAATTTCGCAAACCTGACTTCGTGATTGCTCAAAAAGAGAAACACTATTGGTCGGTCATTGATAAGCTTTTCGACTATGAAGGTCATTATCGAAAGGCTTATAACGCAGAATAAGGCTTTTGTCGTTCATTAATTTCCTTCAGGATATACGTCTGAAAGAGCACCAGCACTTTTTCCATCTTTGGTGCACGTTTACACAAAAATGCACCGATTCTCTTCCTTCCCCGCAATTCCCTTCTTGTAGCGTTGACCATCCTGTAAGTGGTTAACTTATTAAAAAACAGAATGTTAAGAGACAGATCAAAGGTCAGGCATCTTTCTTGCTGCAAAGGACTCGACGAATAATAAATAAAGCGAGATGGAACTATATGGCTTATATCGAACCCGATGAATTTGTTAAAAAAATGGTGGACTCCGGTGAGTCCAAGATCTTTATGTCGACCAAAGATACCTTTATCCGGGCCTTCATGGCAGGAGCTATTCTGGGGCTGGCTGCCATCTTTGCCATTACAGTGACTATCAATACTGGCTCCCCGCTAATTGGAGCTCTGCTGTTCCCGATCGGTTTTATCATGCTGTATCTCATGAAGTTTGACTTGCTGACTGGTGTCTTTACCCTGGTTCCCCTGGCGTTAATTGATAAACGACCCGGCGTCGATATGAGAGGGCTTCTCAGGAATTGGGGGCTGGTATTTCTGGGGAACTTTGCCGGAGCACTGACTACCGCTTTCTTTGTGTCGTTTATTTTGACCTACGGCTACAGCATTGATGGTGGAGCAATAGCTGCGAAGGTCTCCGCCATTGGTGAGTCGAGAACTTTAGGCTACCAAGAGCACGGTCTTGCTGGCTGGTTAACCATTTTTGTTCGGGGAATGCTCTGCAACTGGATGGTATCAATGGGCGTTGTCGGTGCCATGATCTCAACTTCTGCAGGTGCCAAGATGGTAGCCATGTGGATGCCCATTATGCTGTTTTTCTTCATGGGCTTTGAGCACTCTATCGTCAATATGTTTCTTTTCCCCTTCTCAATGATTATGGGCGGTGAGTTTACTGTTATGGATTACTTGATCTGGAATGAGCTACCGACTGCTCTGGGGAATCTGGTAGGGGGTTTCCTTCTGGTTGGTTTGCCACTTTATCTGACCCATGTACGAACCAGCCCAGAGCGCGAACTGGCATAACACAACGGTGCGACTACCTCTCTTATTCAAGAGGTAGTCGCAGATGCTGCATTGAGAAACAAGAACTGAACGATCCCCCCGACCCATCGATTTTTTAGATCTATATATCCACGATATTTGTGATGTTATTCGATATTATTATACTTTTGGCCTCTAACATAAAAACATGATCTGGATTGTCGCACTCATTGCTCTGTCTATTATTGGTAACTTTATGCTGCTCCTACCTTCCAGATCGGAAAGGCGACGCATGAAGCTCAGAAACAAGGCCATCCTGTCTGGCTTTACCTGCCGGGAAATCAGAGACGAAGATCTTTTACCTGAAGCTGCCAGCATCAAACAAAGCCCCTGGCTTGAGTATTCCACAGTGTCTCTTGCTCAAGACAATGACTCGCTCATTGTTCTGGAGAAAGCCGATGGACACTGGCCTGAAAACACCAGAGTCAGCTCTGAGATACTCTCCAAATTGCCTGCTTCTGCTGTAAGAGTCGCCTTCCGGACAGGTTCCATCGCAGTACTCTGGAATGAAGAAGGTGAACTGGAAGATGTTCAGAGCATCATGGATTTTCTGGAGAGTGTTGCTGTTACAGAACCCAGCCAAAAACCTGAACCGCCACCATTGAGAGTGGCAAGATACGATTGAGCAAAAACGCCACTTCTTACTCTCTTGACCTCTGTGGTGAAAAAACTTAACCGTTTGTTAATCTTCTCTTTTGGATTAGCCGTAGATAATTAAAGCTCAGCAAAAACCTCCCGACTTTTTCGCCGCCTGTTTGTCCCTATTGATACACCCGCAGCTCTCTACATTATGAATGCCAGCAATCCTACCCTCGGGTTGATCACAGGCTTAGCATTTATCGCAGTCCGTCTTTAGTTCTTCTGCCGCTTTTTTGCCACAAAACAAAAAAACCAGCCGATCACTCAACTGGGGGTCAGCTTCATTCAATGCCTGGCGATGACCCGCTCTCACATGGGGAAGCCCCACACTACCATCGGTGGGGGCCGCCCAAGTATGTGCGTTTCACTGGCCTCAACGCAAAAACCCCAGCCGATCACTCAACTGGGGTTTTGCTTTATTCAATGCCTGGCGATGACCTACTCTCACATGGGGAAACCCCACACTACCATCGGTGGGGGCCGCCCAGGTATGTGTCGTTTCACTTCCGAGCGCGACCACCAGGGATGGTGGAAGTGTCGTTTATGCAGGAGCAATCAACGACCCTGCGGCGATGAAAAGCGGA
>NZ_JAGRPU010000057.1 GCF_024606225.1 Endozoicomonas sp. ISHI1
TTTCCGTCTCAGCGGCGGTGCATTCTACGCTGTTCGATCCGATTGTCAATCACCGTTTTGAACGGTGTCGCAATGGATCGCTGCGTGCTCGTCAAGAACGTATCCTTAAGAGCGATGCCCCGATCAGTGGAGGTGCATTATACGGAGAATGAGCAATACGACAATGCTCGGATTTTACGTACAAGAATGACAAAAGTCTTGCATCGGGGCGCCCAGCCCCATGTTCCCCAAGTCTCACACGAACTCCGCAGGCTTAACATTCCTCCAGCCCGGAGGTAGGTCTGCAAGAGACGGAAAGAATGATAATTTATGGGCTTGCTCTGCGCAAGCCGAGCTATCCATCACCGTCCTCAAAGTACGGGGCTTTTCGCTCAGTTTGGGTAATCTTTCATCTTTTCAGGCTGACTTTCGTATATCTCATCAACCGTCTGCTGAAAGTCCTTTCTTGGCGGAGGTGGAATGTACCTACTCACTTTTTATCTCAAATCAATCAATTATTGAGCTATAGATGTAGATTAATAACAAGAACAACTCAAAAAATTAATAATATGAGATTAAAAAAAGACTTCATGCCACAAACCTCTCATGAAAACGCTAAAAAAGGGCTCATCGAGCCCGTCGCCACTTGGTAGGCAGCCTGAACAACATCAAACCAGCCAGCACAGAACCAAATATTACCGCTTCGGTATAGTCACTTTTTGACAGCCAGACAAAATGCAAAACCGCCAGACCTGCAGCCAGATAGACCAGCTTATGCAACTTCACCCACTTTTTCCCTAACCGGCGCATCATGGCCTTGGTTGATGTGGCTCCCAGTACAGAAAGTATCAGGATCGCAAAAGCACCCGCCATGATATAAGGACGCTGATAGAGATCTTCCAACAGTGTTTGCCACTGCCAGCCCAGCAAGAATGCAAGATAAGCCATTACATGCAGTACTGCATAAAAGAGTGCGAAGAGCCCGATCATTCTCCGGAACCGGATCAGTTTGTTAATCCCTGTCATTTTTCTTGCCGGGGTAACTGCCAGACTGATGCAAAGAAAGATTAAAGCCCACTCGCCCAAATCCCGGGTCAGGGTATTCGCCGGGTCGGGTCCCAGTTGATGAGTGATAACAGCATTGATCAGCCAGACCAATGGCACCAGACACATTGGAAAAACAAGCCATTTTAACTGTGCAACCCAGTCCATCACACCACCCTTAATAGAATTTCCTGAGATCCATCCCCTTGTAGAGATGAGCCACTTCTTCGCCATAGCCATTGAACTTTTGCGTTTCAATCTGGTTTGGCTCCCAGATGGAGTTAGGCAATCTGCGCTCTTGCTTCTGGCTCCAGCGCGGATGATCGACTTCAGGATTCACATTGGCATAAAAACCATACTCGCTGGGACCTGATTTAACCCAAGTGGTTTGTGGCATGGTTTCAGTAAAACGGATTTTGACAATGGACTTGATACTCTTAAAGCCATACTTCCAGGGAACAACCAGTCTCAGAGGGGCACCATTTTGCGGCGGCAGTGTCTTGCCGTATAGGCCAATAGCCATAAAAGTCAGAGGGTTCATGGCTTCATCTATTCTAAGCCCTTCGACATACGGGTATTTAATGGCACTGAGACGGGAGCGTTGACCCGGCATCTGTTCAGGATCATGGAGTGTTTCGAACTGAACGAACCTGGCCCTGGAATTGGGTTGAAAACGCTTGAACATGTCGGCCAATGACACACCCACCCAGGGAATAACCATCGACCAGGCTTCTACACAGCGAAGACGGTAGATTCTTTCCTCAACATCGTGGGGCTTGAGTATATCTTCCAAAGTGTATTTACCGGGTTTTTCAATCTCCCCCTCAACCACTAACGACCAGGGATCTGTTTTCATATTTTTAGCGTATTTGGCAGGGTCGTCTTTTGAGTAGCCAAACTCATAAAAGTTATTGTAACCAGCCACACTGGCGTAGGGGGTTAACGTTTCATCGGTTGTGAAGCGACTGGATTGATAGCTGGCTACTTTCTCTTTCAGCCAATCAGGGGCAGAAAGCTGTGGAACGTCATCATAGCCTGAACCCGCCGGCTTCCTGGTTGACCGGGTATCTGCAGCATCACCGCAACCTGCCACAACCAGCCCCATGCCGACACAGGCAAACTGTCCACCCATTTTCAAAAAACGGCGACGATCCTCGTAAACGCTTTCTGATGTTATTTCACTGCTGCGGACGTCTCCAGACTTTCTGGTCTTAATCAGCATCGATACTCTCCCGCACAATTCTCTTATTTACCTTTTACGCTCGTTTTAATGGCGCAGATTCACATTTCAAAATCATGGACGTCATCTCGCCAGTAAATATTCCATCAACCCGCTGACTTGATCATTTATTAGCGGCTTTTTTGTCGTTTTCACATAGAATTAATTCGGTGTTCCAACTATCGATGCCTGAGAACGTCCTCAGCTTTGCAACTGATACCCGAGGGAGTTACCTGTGTCATTACCTTGCTATCAGAACTTTGTCGATGGCCAATACCTGGCCAATGAGACGAAAGAAACGTTTCCGGTGATCAATCCCGCTACTCGTCAAATCATTTATACCGTAGAGAAAGCCGATGACGCCATTCGCCAGTCTGCTGTTGCCAGTGCTCAAAAAGGCTTTGAAAGCTGGTCAAGAATGAATGGTATGGAGCGCAGTCGCATCCTCAACCGAGCTGTCAGCCTCTTGCGCGAACGTAACGATGAACTGGCCCGAATTGAAGTTCTCGATACAGGTAAACCCTGGCAAGAGGCCTCCGTGGTTGATGTGGTTACGGGCGCCGACTCTATTGAGTTTTTTGCTGGATTGGCTCCTTCCATTGAAGGCAACCAGCAGTGCCTGGGCGATGACTTTTATTACACCCGCCGCGAAGCTCTTGGCATCTGTGCCGGAATAGGCGCCTGGAACTACCCCCTTCAGATTGCCTGCTGGAAGGCTGCCCCGGCGATGGCCTGCGGCAACAGTATGATTTTCAAACCGTCTGAAGAAACGCCTCTGGGTGCCTTGAAGCTGGCCGAGATCTTTATCGAGGCAGGCGTGCCCGCTGGCGTCTTCAATGTCATCCAGGGTGACGGTGAAGTCGGTGCCTGGCTGACCCATCATCCTGATATTGCCAAGATATCTTTCACCGGAGAGGTCAGCACCGGCAAAAAAGTCATGATCGGTGCAGCCTCTTCATTAAAAGAGGTCACCATGGAGCTGGGCGGCAAGTCCCCCCTGATCATCTTTGAAGATGCCAATCTTGATAATGCCGTCTCCGGAGCAATGCTCGGTAACTTCTACACCCAGGGCGAAGTCTGTACAAACGGCACACGGGTTTATGTCCACAAGGCTATCTATCCGGCTTTTATAGAAAAGCTGCAGCAACGCACTGAAAATAATATTGTGCTGGGCGACCCCATGAACCCATGTACCAACATGGGTGCGTTAATATCAGAGAAACATCATCAACGGGTTCTTGACTACATCCATCAGGGCGTTATGGAAGGTGCCACCCTGTTGACCGGAGGAAAACCAGCCACCCCCTCTACAGCACCCGATGGCCTCTTTATTGAACCCACCATTTTTTCAGATTGCCGCGATGACATGACCATTGCCCGCGAGGAAATCTTCGGCCCCGTTATGGCGGTATTCACCTTTGAAGATGAAGCAGAAGTCATTGCCCGTGCCAACGACACCGAACTGGGCCTCGCAGCTGGAGTCTTTACTCAGGACATCACCCGCGCTCACCGTGTTATTCACCAGCTTCAGGCCGGCATCTGCTGGATCAATTACTACGGAGCCTCGCCGGCTGAAATGCCAGTAGGTGGTTATAAGCAGTCCGGCACGGGTCGTGAAAATGGTGTTGAAACGCTGAAGCATTACACTCAGGTCAAAGCAGTGTATATGGGTATGAAGCCTCTGGAGAGTCCTTTCTAACTCTGCATTCAAGGAGCACGACCATGACAAAGTATGATTATGTCATTGTCGGGGCCGGTTCTGCCGGGTGCGTTCTGGCCAATCGTCTGACGGAAGATGTCAATAATCAGGTTCTGCTGATTGAAACCGGCGGGAGTGACAAGAGCATTGTTATTCAAATGCCAACGGCACTGTCCATTCCCATGAATACCGAAAAGTATGCCTGGCAGTTTACAAGCCGACCCGAGCCTTTTTTGGACAACCGTCGTATGCACTGCCCCCGGGGTAAGGTGCTGGGGGGCTCTTCTTCCATCAATGGCATGGTCTACGTTCGGGGCCACGCCAAAGATTTTGATGAATGGCATCAGCACGGAGCTACTGACTGGGATTATCGTCACTGCCTGCCGTATTTTCGTAAAGCAGAAACCTGGGCTTTCGGTGGCGATGACTATCGGGGAGATAGTGGTCCATTAGCGGTTAATAATGGCAATGAAATGAAAAACCCTCTCTATTCAACCTTTATAAAGGCTGGGCTAGAAGCAGGCTACATGGAGACCACTGACTACAACGGTGCTCGACAGGAAGGTTTTGGCCCCATGCATATGACCGTTAAGAACGGTATACGCTGGTCCACTGCCAATGCTTATCTTCGACCGGCCATGAAGCGAAGCCATTTGACGGTGGTGACCCATGCTCAGGTCCAGCGGGTTCTGCTGGAAGGCAAAAAGGCAACGGGTGTCGAATATAAACACAAAGGACTCATAAAAAAAGTACTGGTCAGTAAAGAAGTCATTCTTTCTGCAGGCTCTATTGGCTCACCTCATATTCTTCAATTATCAGGAATCGGCCCTCGAAAGGTATTAGAAGACGCAGGTATAGCTGTTCAGCATGAATTGCCCGGTGTAGGTGAAAATTTGCAGGACCATCTGGAGTTCTACTTCCAGTTCCGTTGCAAAAAGCCGATTACTCTTAACGGCAAACTGGACCCGCTCAATAAATTGTTTATTGCCGCTCGCTGGTTTTTCATGAAAGACGGGCTGGGTGCGACCAATCATTTTGAATCTTGTGGTTTTATCCGTTCAAAAGCCGGCGTCGAGTGGCCTGATATGCAGTACCACTTCCTGCCGGCAGCCATGCGCTACGACGGCAGAAGCGCTGTTGATGGTCATGGTTTTCAGGTTCATATCGGCCACAACAAACCCAAAAGCCGTGGCTGGGTGAGAGCGGTGTCAGCCAATCCAGATGATCATCCCGGTATACAGTTCAATTATCTGTCCCACGAAGAAGACCGGGAAGGCTTCAGACAGTGTGTTCGTCTGACTCGGGAAATCATCAATCAACCAGCGTTCGATGAATATCGTGGCTCAGAAATACAACCGGGAGAAAGCGTTCAAACTGATGAAGAGATCAATAGCTTTGTCCGGGAATCTGTAGAAAGTGCCTATCATCCGTCCTGCTCCTGCAAGATGGGAATGGATGACATGGCCGTAGTCGACCCACAGACGAGAGTCAGAGGACTGGAAGGGTTGAGGGTAGTGGATTCGTCTTTATTCCCAATCATACCCAATGGAAATCTGAATGCTCCCACGATCATGGTGGCAGAGAGGGCTGCCGACCTCATTCGAGGGGCAGACACCCTGCCTCCGTCTTCTGCCCAAGTCAATATGGATACTCAATGGCGGGAAAGACAGAGAACATATTGACAATGTCAGCTTTTCTCTCGGGTTATTCGGAAGCAGGTTGCTTTCTGGTTTTTCCTATCAGGAACATAATCGGTCCCGAACAGGCATAACACAGGAAAATCAACGTCAGCACTCTGGGTGGATCAGTAAAGACAACGGCAAAAGCCAAAACCATGGCAATCATGAAAATGAAAGGCACCCGACCTTTCAGGTCCAATTTCTTGAAACTGTTGTACTGAAAGTTACTGACCATCAATACTCCGGCCAGACCTGTAATCAGAGCCCCCAGCAGTGCAATACCCAACATGTTGCCATCGATACCAAAATCACTCAGCGCCCATACCATGCCTATGACCAGTGCTGCGGCAGCAGGGCTGGCCAAACCAGTGAAGTAGCGGCTATCCGTCACTTCCAGCTGAGTATTAAAACGAGCCAGTCGCAATGCAGCACAGGCCGCATAAATGAAAGCTACCATCCAGCCTACTTTCCCCAGATCATTGAGAGCCCAACTGTAGGCCACCATCGCAGGCGCTACACCAAAGGTCACCATATCTGCCAGACTGTCGTACTCCGCACCAAACTTGCTCTGGGTATTAGTCATCCGGGCAACACGACCATCCAGCCCATCCAAAATCATGGCGACAAAGACTGAAATACAGGCTTGGGTAAAAAAACCTGCCTGAGCACTGATTATGGCGTAAAAGCCACAGAACAGGTTGCCTGTTGTAAACAGGTTGGGCAGTACATAGATGCCCTTGTGGCGAACTGTCTCCCCACCTTCGACCACTTCTTCAAAGTGCTCATCGACGGGAAACAGGCCGTCCACAGCATCTTGTTCATTTTCGGATCGTTCCGGCTTATCGGTCATTTCAACGTCTGCTCATTGACATAATGGTGAAAAACACACTCTACCATGAAAGGCCTGAATACTGGATAACCATAGCAAGTCATAGGATCGCCCATCATTACAGCAGTACCTTATTGAATCATCCAGCCAATCTGGCATTTCCTCTGCCCGCATCTATAGTAATTGAATTCTTCAACAGGTAGCGAAAGGCATTTCACGAGCTGCCTTACTTACAGCGTATTCGGGCAATTCCATGCGATCGAAAGCGAACAGTGAAAAGGTGTTTTTACGACCTGTCATGGTCCCTCTGTTCACCGGTATAATGACTTGTTGTAGCCTTCATTCGATCAAAGTAATAGCTGCTGCTCCCCTGACCGTACCGACAAACTGGATAGGCATCTGGCAAGCCCAAAAACAGTTTGTATTGACTCACCCTCTCAAGCCAAAAAAGAATAAGCAACTCATCAGCGCTGTTGTCGAAGGTGCCTGTAAAACCAGCGACGTATATCTAATAGAATCAGACTTCAACCTTGGCAAGCTGATCGACATCGCCCACTCACCAGACGTCACTTTCAGCTCAACGGTCATGGGTACTGAGCAGCAAAGCTGGTCCGCTGTGCTGTCTGCCTTATCGATTTTATCATTCCTGCACAATCCGCTTTCCTTTCTGTTTATCGCCTCGGACAACGGTTTGCCCTCTTTCCCGCAGGAACCCCATCTACCCTCTGCTCTGACACCCCAACGACTGGATCTGACAAAGACCGAAGCAAAAGCCCGCCAAAATACTGATGAAATGCCCATCAGACAGCTTCTACCTCCTGTCACTTTGCCAATACTGGTTACTATCGATGAAGACGGTTTTGTAACCCTCTTTATTGTTGAGTTAACCGCAGGGGGCTATCAAGTCAGGCAGTTCAAAACTCATGTTCACGTCACTTCCCGGAATGCTCAGGAGTTGTTTGACGAACTAAAAGAGCACAGTAATGTTTCATTGATTAATACCTCAAACTGTGTCGTATTCGATAAGCGTCTCCAATTCCAGTTAACCGATGAATCCTGTGAATCAGAGTTTTTTTCCCAAAATGAAGAAGCGGCTTTTAAAGTTGATCACTTAACTGACATTCGTTTTATAAGAGGTCGGTTACTGAAACGCACCCAATCAAGTCAAGACAACACGTGGAGAGTTATCCCCTTAAATCCCGAGGCTCCTGTTTTTGTACCTGCTGCCTTGAGAAACCTCTACCCATTTGTCGATGAGCCTCTCCGCCGGGCCTCGAGCACTGCTCCTGTCAGGCCGGGGCAGAAAAGACCGGCACAGAAAAGACCTCCGAGAACGGTTACCCAAACCTCCACTCATTCCATGCCAAAAGAAATGATCAGGAGGCAGCTTCTCTGTGATCATCAAAATGGCTGGGATATAAGATCATACTGGAGAAAAATCGTTAGCAGGCTGGAACAGGCAGGCAAATACGGTGAAGCTATTGTTTATTTAAAAGTTCTGGTTGAAACCTATCCTGCTGATTTCCACACCAAACACGCCCTGATCTGGGCACTGGTTAAATTCAACAGGATGAAAGAAGCGAATTTATTGATCTTGGGCTGGCTGAAAAACCCTGACCACGCATCAAAACGCATTGCTTCACTTAAAGCTATGACCAAGCGTCCCAAAAAATTCAAAATCTGGCAGCAAACCTATCACACCATCGGTAAAAATTTGTGAGTGATCGGACGAATTTCCTGCCCTCAATTTGTTGGGCAGATCAGTCATTGGAAGGTTCCCATCAACTGCCAACCTGATTCGCAACGCTGGCTCAATTCTGCCCATAACCTTTCAGCCCTGGCATGCAGTCGGACGGAGTTTCGGTAGAGCAGAATTTCTATGGCACCCGTCCAGTCAGGTCTTTCAGAATAGGGAACCAGCTGCCCTGACTCCAGTTCATCCTGTACGGAATAATCCGGTAACCAGGCAACCCCTTTGCCCTTAAGAGCCATTTCCTTGAGTAGATTGGTCAGAGACGATTCCATGACCGTTTGAAAGAGTACGGGAACGTCAGATGTACTCAACAGACTATTAACCTTGCGCCCCATAAAAGCATTGGGGCTGTACCTGAGAAGAGGCACAATGTCCGGATCAGCATCAGAAAACAACGGTTCTCCCCGATCATCAGACGAACAAACAGGCAATAGGCGTGTCATCCCCAGCTTCAGATATTCAAAGGGTGGCTGCATCAAGGCTTCAACATTGAATGCCAGGAGAAAGTCACAATTACCCTCCTGCAGAGCCTCTACCGCCAGATCAACATCAATACTTTCTACACGGGTTTGCAGCAGTTGCTCATCTCCACTCATCCGCTGAATCAATTCCGGTAACAAAGTCACCGACAGGGAGTGAGCTGCTGCAAAATCAATGGCCTGTCCAGAGACAACTCCTTGTAACTGCCCCAGACCCTCTTCCATTTGACGAAGCAGGTTCCTGGCCGTTATTCTGAAAAGCCGTCCCTCTGGAGTCAGTTTGATGGGTATTGTTCCTCTGTCTACCAATTCAAAACCGACTGCCTGTTCCAGAGAACGTATTCTTCGGCCAAAAGCAGGCTGCGTGATGTTTCGAAACTCAGCAGCACGGGAAAAATTTCTCAGCTCGGCCAATGCCAGAAAATCTTCCAGCCACTTGGTTTCCAGATTCATTCAGGCGCTACTCCCAGACTTCAGTTCAACTTGCCCCCGCTTCTCAAGCAGCTACTTTCTCTTCTTGCTGGCTGTGCCAGTAAACACAAGCCCTGGCCAACAGCGCTGTTGCATCAATGCACTGTTCAGGATTTGTGCTCGCAACGCCAGCAAGACCGATAGGGATTTCTGTACAGCCCAGAATAACCGCTTCAGCGCCCTGGCGAACCAGATCATCAAAAACCATTTTCATACGTTGACTGCCCCGTTCCAGCCCCCCTGCCTTGATATCATAGATGGCATCCATCATCAGTGTTTGCACCTCCTGATCAGGTATCAGACATTCACGACCATCGTTCTCTATTTGCTGCTGGTACATGACGGCTGAGACCGTAGCGCTGGTTGCCATAATACCTATTTTGCCCAGATTGTTCCTTCGGATATGTTGTTGTACACAATCCAGGATACTGATCATTGGAATCCGGGCCTGTTTTTGCAGCTTATCAAACCAGAAATGCGCAGTATTACAGGGAATCACAGCACACTGGGCACCGCCCCGCTCAAGGCTTCTCAACCCTCTCAACAAAGCCGGAAAAGGGTCCTCGGAACCTTCTAGAATGCAGGCACTGCGATCAGGAATCTGAGGAACGTTATGCACCAGCATGGGCAGATGCTCCTGATCCTTGCTGGCTTCTGTCAAAGCAATGATTTTTTGCATAAAGTCAACGGTAGCCAACGGCCCCATTCCACCCAGTACTCCTAACACAACACACTCCGTTGAATTCGTGACCGAAAGATAAGCAACAAAATTAGAAACTATGGTTCTATCATTACGATTCCCACTAAGCTTGTGAAATGCCTAAAGCGAAGGATTAATGCCGAAATGGCATGAGGAGGAGGGCAGATAAAAATATAAGGTTTTACTTATTGGAATTAACTGCTTATAACAGGAAACTATAAAATTCCAATATCAACCGAATTGATCGCTATGAAAAGAATTACAATGATTGTGGCTATGAAACAGGAAGCAGCGCCACTCATTGAGAAACTGGGTCTGACTGAAACAAACGACATAAACCCATTACTACCTTGTAAAAACTTTGCTGGTGAATACAAGAATCTGAGCATCAATCTGGTTACCAACGGTTCCGACTCTGTTCACGGTGTGGAAAATGTCGGTACCCAACCGGCAACTCTGGCAGCGTATGAAGCACTTCGCCTGTTGTCTCCGGATCTGGTCATCAATGCCGGAACCTGCGGTGCTTTTTCAGATAAGGGCTGCAAAATTGGCGACGTTTATATTGGAGAGCGCATCCGTTTCTTTGACCGTCGTATCCCCATGGGTGAGCATTACGAAGCTTATGGAGACGGTAATTTTCAGTGCCAAGTCGCGGTTGACCTGGCACGGAAACTGGGTTTACCCACCTCTATTGTTTGCACCGGCAACTCTCTCGATATGAGTCCGACCGATGAAGCC
Source organism: Endozoicomonas sp. ISHI1 (assembly GCF_024606225.1). Lineage (GTDB taxonomy): Bacteria > Pseudomonadota > Gammaproteobacteria > Pseudomonadales > Endozoicomonadaceae > Endozoicomonas_A. The sequence continues at coordinate 10,591 of NZ_JAGRPU010000057.1, forward strand.
ATTCTGCGTCAGGAGTCCGTGGTCAACAAAGAGATGGAAGCCGCCGCCATTGCCTGGGTAGCCTCCCATTACCAAACGCCTCTGGTTGCAGTAAAATCAGTGACAGACTTGATGGATAGCGAGCATGGCACTGCAGAAGAATTTGCTTCCAATCTTGCACTGGCCTCCGGGAACCTTCAGAAAGAAGTACTGAAACTGCTCGATTTGCTCGCACAGAAACAGGCTACTTCTGATGTATAAACCAGCCATGAGCAATTGAAACAAAATCAGGGAGACACTATGCGTTATTTTCTGGCGATACTTCTGCCTCCGATAGCCGTTCTTCTGTGTGGCAAGCCGGTTCTTAATGCCTTTCGGGATCAGGTTCTATATCTGAAACATAATCTCAATGCACGGGCTATTTCTGCGCTCAGGGGTGAATTAGGTGACATCAAGCTGGATATTGACCTTCTGATAAGAGATATGCAACGCTCCATCGATGAGTCACGCAAGTTCGTTGCAACCCAGCAACAGTCATAAATGATCGAAGTAATCTTTCTTCACTTTGGGTGAGGAAAGATTCTTCAAGTGTCTAACCCGGACTGTCTGTTGAAGAATATTTCCGATTGGTTATCCATAATCCTGTAAAGATCAATCCAGCTCCTATCAAGTGGTACTGGTAAAGTGTCTCTCCAAGAATGGGAATAGCGAACATGGCTGAAAAAACAGGGATTAGGAAGTTAAACATGGCCGCAGTGTTTGCCCCCAGAATAGACACGCCGAAATTCCATGACATATAAGCGACCAGTGAAGCAAACAAAGCAGCGTAACTGATGAGAAAAAGTGCTTTCGGACTGACGATAAAGCCACCTTTCGACGATAGCTCCCAGAGATAAAAGGGCAAGAGGATCAATACCCCAATCCCAACCAGAGTAGTCAACAGCTGAGCCCCGGATACGGGCAGTTCAAAACGCTTGAGCAACACCGTATAAGAGCCCCAACAGCAGGTAGCAAAAAACATGATCATGTCTCCCCTGCCAAAATCAAGGCTGGCCAGCGATGACCACTCGCCCTTACTGAAAATCGTCAGCAGCCCGGGAAGGGCCATCCCCATACCAAACAACTGTCTTTTTTTAGGAAAAACATTTAACAGTGGAATAGCCAGGATCATGGTAATAACAGGCAAAACTATTTGTATCAGGCCCAGATTCACCGCCTGTGTCGATTGAGCAGCGATATAGAGCAGTGTGTTAAAGCAGGTAATGCTGAAGAAACCCAGGATCAATAATTGATAACGACTCTGAAAAATCAGCTTTCTCTGCCGAACCAGCTTTTTTCCGGTAAATGAAAACAGAATCAGAAAAGTCAGGGCCCATCTCCAGAATGACAGCGCGATGGGAGGAATATCTCCCACACTCATTCGGCCTGCAACAAGGTTACCCCCCCAACAGAGAGTTGCTAATACCAGCCCCAATACTGCCAGAATGTGGGGCTGGGTCTTCAAATGGGCGATTTTTTTTCTCAAAGTACTGCTCCGGAAAATCTGCCTACTGTCTCTTAAATCAAAAATAACGCAACTATTATGAAATACGCTCTGTAAATAAAGAGACTATAGATTTAACTGTATCCCTGCCTTAGTTAAACATAATCCATTTGCCGATCTTCAACTTCGATCATAAATAGTTCGATCATAAATAGATTCGGGGCTGGCTTCCTGTGTCTGACAAGCATTGTCCGTTCTCCGGAAGCTTCCGTAGTCGCAAGATAGACCACTTTATGGACAGCGTCATCTGTCAGAAAAATCTTGCGATATTCAAACCAAAAAAGGCGCACAAGGCGCCTTTTTTAAACGATTTTTAGTAAAAATCAGTTCTTATCTTTGTCAACCAGCTGATTCTCGGTGATCCAGGGCATCATTTCACGCAGCTTGGCACCGGTCTTTTCAATCGGGTGAGCAGCGTTGTTACGACGGTAGGCCGTCATGGACGGATAGTTCATCGCACCTTCGGTGATAAACTTCTTGGCATACTCACCGTTCTGGATGTCCTTCAGAGCATCACGCATGGCTTGACGAGATTCATCGTTGATGACTCTTGGGCCGGTTACATACTCACCATACTCCGCATTGTTGGAGATGGAGTAGTTCATGTTGGCAATTCCACCTTCGTACATCAAGTCTACGATTAGCTTCAGTTCATGCAGACATTCGAAGTAAGCCATTTCAGGGGCATAACCTGCTTCGGTCAGGGTTTCAAAACCGGCCTTAACCAGCTCTACGGCACCGCCACACAATACCGCCTGCTCGCCAAACAGATCGGTTTCAGTTTCATCTTTAAACGTCGTTTCGATGATACCGGTACGACCACCACCGACGCCACAGGCGTACGACAAGGCGAGATCTTTCGCCTTCCCGGTAGCATCCTGATAGATGGCAACCAGATCAGGGATACCGCCGCCTTTAACAAATTCGGAACGAACAGTGTGACCCGGAGCTTTAGGGGCAATCATAATGACATCCAGATCAGCACGAGGAACAATCTGGTTGTAGTGAATAGCAAAACCGTGAGCAAATGCCAGCGTTGCACCCTGCTTCAGGTTAGGCTCAATTTCGCTCTTGTATAACCGGGACTGGAATTCATCCGGAGTAAGGATCATGACAACGTCAGCCTGAGCTACTGCAGAAGCTACGTCCAATACGTTCAGGCCAACCGCTTGGGCTTTGGCAACGGAAGCGGAGTTCTTACGCAGACCAATAGTAACATCTACCCCGGAGTCCTTCAGGTTATTGGCATGAGCATGGCCCTGTGAGCCGTAGCCAATGATGGATACTTTCTGGCCACGGATGATGGAAAGATCACAGTCTTTATCGTAATAAACTTTCATGACGGACTCCTGAGTAAAACGCCCCGGACTATTTATTGCTGTCCGAGCTTAAAACGTTGACCTGGAGGTTAAAGCAGGCAAGTAATTTCGTAAAATGATATATTTGCAATATAATATTTCATAATAAGAAACAGCCCTGAGCGAAGATGAGAAACAGTCATTATGGATTTGAAACCACTGAAGCATTTCCTGAGTCTGGCTGAAACACTTCATTTCGGCCGTGCCAGCGCAGCTTGTCATATCAGCCCATCGACCCTGAGCCGCAGCATACAGCATCTGGAAAATAAGTTGGGGGTATACCTGTTTGAACGGGACAACCGCAGTGTCAGCCTGACTGCAGAAGGCATTAAATTTGAGAAATATGCCCGGGAAACCCTGATTCAGTGGTCAGCGATTCGTAACGAGTTGATTGCCGAATCCAAAGAGCTCAAAGGTGAGATCAGTGTTTATTGCTCCGTGACCGCCAGCTACAGTTTTCTTTATGATATTCTCAAGCGCTTTCGCCAACGCTATCCGAGCATTGAAATCAAACTTCATACTGGCGATCCTGACTCAGCCATTGAGCTGATCACCTCTGGTAAAGAGGATATAGCCATTTCTGCCCGCCCGGATAATTTATCCTCAGAGATTCAGTTTCATAGTATCGGACTCTCGCCACTGGTCTTCATAGGCCCTGCTTCAGGAGAAATTTCTACCCCTGAGTCGGTTGAAGAGTGGAGTAGAACGCCCATGATCCTGTCAGAAAAAGGTATTGGACGACAGCGGGTGGATCACTGGTTTTCAACCAAGGGCATCAAGCCAAAAATATACGCTCAGGTAGCTGGCAATGAAGCCATTGTCAGTATGGTCAGTTTGGGGTTTGGAGTCGGCGTAGTACCCCAGATTGTTCTGGATAACAGCCCACTGTCCGACAAGGTTAACATTCTGAACATCACTCCCTGGCTGGCAGCTTATGATGTGGGATTATGTGTGCTGGACAAAAAACTCAAAAGCCCATTAATTCAGGCTTTCTGGGAGCTGCTATAGACGACTCCCCTGACCAGAACAGCTCGTTCAGTGCGTTGCCAAGCCCGAGTCCAGGCCAAAAGCTTCGAGGAGGTTCAGCTCAAATCGATTGTTTTTTGCTTCCTTCATAACCACCTTATTTTCGGCAAACCAGGACTTGCCCAGACACCAGGCTAAAAGGGTCTCCCCATGATGAAATATAAGAATCTGCCTTCCTGTGCCAGAGTGACTCAGCAGGTAAGGAGTCACCTGCCCCGCACTCCAGGAAAAATTTTTGAAGCGACAACCGCCTTTCACTGAGTCGCAAGGTGCATGTTCTGACCAGATAAGCTTCTGATGGTCTGGTATAAAGAGGTCGTACGCTCGCGGCGGCCTCCAAATGATCCTCTTCAGTTGATAACCGGGTCGATCCGTTATCACAACTAACTCCTGATCGGAGCCGCCATAAAGTGAACTCAACCTGCGAAAGTCATAATTGGCATTAAATAGATAAGCGACACTGCTGTGTAGATGACCACCGATCACTGTACTCGGCGTCGATTCATCCTTGATACCCTTTCTTTCTTGCCAGTCAGGCACCAGAACCACTGGTATTGAATTATTGTAGTAACTGGCAAAATAGGAATGCCAGTTAATAAAGCGATCCAGCCAGTTCTGACAGACTGCGCGGCTATCAAGATAATCGTCTGCAGATTTATGGAATGCCTTGAGGGTTCTGCTACCAGTATTAATGGCTTCACAGTTGCTGGCGATCAGGGAAGAGTAGTGCAGAAAACCAAAAGGCAAACCTCCTGGTTTGGCTTGAGTGAGACTCTTCCATCTCTGGTAATCTTTTCTGAGATGACTGAACAGGCTCTTCAGTCTCTGCTCCTTCACTGCCTTAATGCCACTCCACCAGTATTCTACTTCAGACAGCTTAACGAAATGTGGTTCTTCTGTATTACCGATCAGTTTGCTGGCGACAATCCAACGGTTAGTTTGATAATTTACCACACCTATAAATAAAGGGTGGGCAGGGTAGCCCGAAGTTGCTTGTTTTTTACTGACATAAAAAATGAATTCATCTTCCGTGAAAACATAGTACGATATCCCTATCGTCACCCCTGCCAGAACCGCCAACCCTACAAGAGTGTCTCTGTGTGCTCTCATCCCGGCCTGTAAGTGAGTGTTCCCGGAGAGCACTAAAAAAACGACAATTGTCTTTAAAGTATTCTGCTGTCCAATCAGATGTCTAACCATCGATACGTCCAACACGTAATTTATAACACCACCCAGTATAGATAATTAAAGAACACCTTTTGTTAATAGAATAAGGGCAAAAACTCTGATCGAAAAACAGTTTCCGGGAGTCGGCAGAACAACACGACTTTGGAGCTTTTATAGACGACTATTTACTTGTTGTTTCGAGATCAAAAGCCTTGGTAAGATTCAGCTCAAATCGATTGTTTTTTGCTCGCCTGGAAACCACTTTATTTTTGGATAACCAGGGTACACCGAGATACCAGGCAACAACGGTCTCACCATGATGAAATATAAGAATCTGCCTTCCTGTCTCGGGGTGGCTCAGCAGGTAGGGAGTCACTTGTTCCGCACACCCGGAGAAATTTTTAAAGCGACAGCCCCCTGTCACCGGATCACAGGGGACATGTTCTGTCCAGGACATCTTGCGATGATCTGGCAGGAAGGCATTGTACTGGCTCCAGCCCCCCCAGCTGATCCTGCTCAGCTGATAACCGGGTCGATCCGTAATCACAATCAACTCCTGATCAGAGCCGGTATAAAGTGACTCCAACCTGCGGCGAAAGTTATAATTGGCATTAAACAGATAAGCTACCGTGCTCTGCAAATGGCCGCCGATCACTGTACTCGGCGTCGAGTCGTACAGAACCCTCTCTCCTCCTTGCCAATCAGGCACCAGAACTACCGGAATTGACTTATTGAAGTCACTGGCAAAATAGGGATGCCATTGAATAAAGAGGTCCAGCCAGTTCTGACAGCGCACGCGGCTATTCAGATAATCGTCTTCAGATCCATGGAACGCCCTAATGGTTCTGCCGGCTGTATTAATGGCTTCACAGTTGCTCGCGATCAGGGACGAGTAGCGCAGAAAAGAAGAAGGCACATTTTCTCGTTCTATCGTAGAGAGACGCTTCCATCTCTGGTAATCCTTTTCGAGATGACTGAACAGGCTTTTCAGTCTCTGATCTGCGTCAAAGTGACTCCACCAGTGTTCTATGGCAGACAGCCTAAAGAATTTTGGTTCTTCTGGAAAACCGACCACTTTGCTGGCAACAATCCAACGGTCAGTTTGATAATTCAGCACGCCTACATATAAAGGGTGTGCAGGCCGTCTCGCAAATGCCCGTCTTTTACTGGCATAAAAAACGAATTCCTCTTCCTCAGAAAGATAGCACGATAGCCCTATTCCCAATCCTAACAAGCCTGCCATCATGCCCAGAGCTACAATAGTGTCGCTGCATGCTGTTCTCATCTTGGCCTGTAAATGAGTGTGCCCGGAAAGCGCAAAAGAAACAATGAGTATCTTTAAAATGCTTTGCCGTCCAATTCGGTATCTAACCATCAATGTGTCCAATGCGTCATTTATAATGCCGAACAGTATAGATAACTTTAGAGCAGCTGCTTTTAAAAAGAATAAGAGTTAGAAATGCTGCCCACATGATTAAGAGCAAAACATTCCCTGGGAATCAGCAAAAAATCCCGAATTTGGCGCTGTTATAGACGAACATTTACTTCGTTGCACCGAATTCAAAAGCTTCGATCAGATTCAGCTCAAATTGATTGTTTTTTGCCCGCCTTGAAACCACTTTATTTTTCGATGACCAGGATGTACCCAGAGACCAGGCGACGAGGGTCTCACCATGATGAAATATAAGAATCTGCTTTCCCGTGTCGGGATGACTCAGCAGGTAGGGAGTCACTTTCTCCTCACTCCCGGAAAAATTTTTGAAACGACATCCGCCAGCCATTGGATCACAAGGTGTATGTTCTAACCAGAAAGGCTCTGGCAGGAAGATGCTATAAAACCACGATGGCCAACGACTGACCCTGTTCAGTTGATAACTGGGTCGATCTGTTACCACAACTAACTCCTGATCAGAATTGCCATAGAGTGAACTCAACTTGCGAAAGTCATAATAGGCATTAAACAAGTAAGCGACACTGCCATGGAAATGGCCTCCGACCAGCCTGCTCAGCGTCGATTCGTCGGGGATGGCTTCCTTTCCTTCACGCCAGTCAGGCACCAGAACCACCGGGATTGACTTGTTGTAGCGACTGGCAAAATAGGCATGCCATTTAATAAAGTCACCCAGCCAGTTCTGACAGAGCATGCGGCTATTCAGGTAATCGCCTCCATGGAATGCCTTAAGGTTATTGTCAGCAGTATTACTATTAATCTGAATGGCTTCACAGTTGCTGGCGACCAGGGACGAGTAGTGCAGAAAATCAGAAGGTAAATCTTCTGATTTGGCCTGAGTGAGGCTCTTCCATCTTTGGTAATCCTTTTCAAGATGGTTGAACAGGTTCGTCACTTTCGGGTCCACTTGAAAAGGAAAGAGACTCCACCAGAATTCTACATCAGACAGCTTAACAAACCTTGGTCCCTCTGTTTCACCGATCAGTTTACTGGCAATAATCCATCGGTTAGGTCGATAATTCTCCACGCCCTGAAACATAGACTGGACTGGATAGCCCATAGCTGCCCGCCTTCTGGTAACAAAAGAGATAAATTGACATCCTCCCACAGCTAAAGCAGTGGGATTCCTCCAGCGAGACGGCTATGCCCAGCCGCAAGAATGTTCTTTGCTGCATTTAAATCACGCAGGTGTTCAGCTCCGCACTCTGAACAAGTCCATTCTCTTATTCGCAAACCTGTTCTACCTTTCGGACTGCTGGACGGAATAGTGCCACAGCTCGAACACGTTTGGGTGGAGTAGGATTCGTTGACGACCTCGAACACAACTGACTGCGCTATCGCTTTGTACTTCAGTTGATCTTTCAGTATTCCCCAACCAGCATCCAGAACAGACTTAGCCATTTTCGTTTTTGCTAGTCTGGTACTGCTTACATCGCCTACGAATATAGCGGCGTGGTTGTTTACCAGCCGTGTCGTAAATTTATGAATCTGGTCTTTTCTGCGATTTTTAATTTTCGCATGAATAGCCTTAACTCTTTGCTTCTTGTTGGCTCTTTGAGCCTTACCGAGTCTTTCTTCCAGCTCACGATAAAACTGCTTTGATTCAAGCTGATCGCCGTTACTGCAAGTAGCTACATCTTTCAGCCCAAGATCAATTCCTATAGCGGTTTTGCCTTCGGTAACAGGTTTTGATTCGGTTTGCACCGCCACATTGAAGTACCAGCGCCCACGACTATCTTCTGAAAAACTGCCTGCAAGAAATTGATACTTTGAAAGACCGTAACTATCCCAGACGTTAAAGCTTTTTCTGGCAAACCTTACCTGTCCGTTAGACCACTTTGCAGAGCCTTTTTTGAAAGGTATCCAACCAAGAGAGCGCTTGCTTCCAGAGCTGATGCGCCAACGTAGCTTTGCTTTCTTAAATTGATTTCTAGCTTGATGGTGCTTTGCACAGACTTCCTGAGCCGTGTGAGACGGAATTAAGTACTTTTGCTCTTTCCTGAAAACAAGAACGGGCTTCTGGACATCATAAGCAGACAACCAAACAGGCTTAACCGGCCCATAGTCGCTCGTACGACCATTGGCTTTCATGGTTAGCTCGTTAGCCAGATTAAAGACTTGATTGACCTCATAAGCCATTTCACGCAGTACCTTTGCGTGTTTGTCTTTCACCCTGACTGACAGTGTTTTGGTCTGAATACCCATAATGATTTATTATATAGACCATAATGGCTATTTCAAGGTTGGTCTAATGGAATTAAGAAAGGGTAGAAGATGCGTTTTTATGCTTCATGCACACATGATTTTTATCACAAAGTACAGAGGCAAAGTATTTACAGACAGACATCTGAAAACACTTGAAAAAATATTCCGAAGCGTATGTTCTGATTTTGAAGTAGAACTGGAAGAATTTAACGGCGAGCAAGATCACGTACACATTCTGGTAAACTATCCACCAAAAGTAGCAGTATCAAAACTGGTAAACAGTCTGAAAGGTGTTTCAAGCCGAAGACTGAAACAATACCATCCAGAGCTGATAAAGCCTGCCTATATGAAGAATGCTCTATGGAGTCCGAGCTACTTTGCGGGTTCCGTAGGTGGTGCGCCGATTGAAGTTCTTAAGCAATACATCGAACAGCAGGATAGACCGCATTAGGAGTCCTATCGGACTCCGAGCTATCCTTCCCAGCACTAGAAGTACTGGGCTTGACGCTCTTTCCGGTCATCTTCCATAGTAGAAGCATCCCACAATACCATAAACGTAAATACCGCCATGCTCAGACCTGCTACGGTGCATCTGAATGTTTTTGTGCCGGCCTGTAAATGACTGTGCCCAAGAAGCACAAAAAAAACGATGAGTATCTTTAAAATTCTATGCTGTCCAATTCGGTCTCTAACCATCGAAACGTCCAATGCCTGATTTATTCTGCAGACCAGTATAGATAACTTTAAAACCGCTGCTTTTAAAAAGGATAAGCGTTAGAAATGCTGCTCAAAAACAAGTTTCTGGAAATGAGCAGACCATCCCGATTTGAGAGCGGTTGTAGCCGACTGTTTACTGATTCTTTTGAGTCGTGCTCTGCTTCGATGTTAAGAGCTTACTGAACTGATGCCTCGACCTGCCGAAGGGTTTTGATCAACCTTGTGCATGATTATCTTAAGCCCATAATCCTGAACAATCGGCCAGATGCACGCTCATTTCATATTGGAAGAGGTCAGGAATGCATACTTATCTTGTTGTTAGGCTACTTTGCACATAGCTGGATAAAAATGTATGGATTTAACGATGAACAAAACCCTCTACACGGTGTTTCTTTTGTTGTTGTTCCCGTTGTCTGTCATTTGCAAGGCCGAAAACTTAACAGGACGTTTTGTTGTCGAATTTGTGCCGGATCGTGGTTCAGTTTCTCCGGATCATATCTTTTCTATAAAGCCCGACCTGAATACATTGTCGGGCAGCTCGCCGGACATTGAGGGTACAAACGGTTTCAACGACCCGGATTTTCCGGCTGATGACAAACGACATGGACTTAATGGTTACGGATTAACAACAACCCTTATTGAGTCGATTTCGTGGCAATTGCTTTGTGCCACTCCGCTGCTGGTTGCTTATGAACTGGCTCTGACCACCAATGACACCTCTCCAGACTTCAAAACTTATTCCCGGCTAACTTTAGAAACGTTTATCGCTGTTGGCTCGCTGTTAAACAGCTATTGGAACCTCAATTCACCGATGTTTAACCCCATGGGACAACCAGAGGCGAATCAGGATCACCCGTTTGCGATCAACACCATGACGTTTGGTCCCAGAAATAACCCAAAACAAGGCCAGTCATCCAACTTATCCACCCAGCAAACCTCAGGGACAAACACCCAAGTTAAAGGCATTGTCACAAGTTACCCGCATTCTGACTCTGGCGGTGGTAGCGAAAACCCCGAACAACAACAGCAGCATACTTTCGGTTTCAATTGTTACGTAGATAACTGTCATGGCGTTTGTCGATTCCGACCACCACCCGTTAAAGAAGATCTGGTTGGAGCAGGTGAGTGCCCTATATGCTTTATGACGTTTAAAAATGTGACTGTTACCCCCTGTTGTTCGCAGCAAATTGACACAGACTGTTTACGAAAGGTGTTTTTGAGCCCTTCACAACTGTCAGCGAAAACCTGCCCATATTGCAGAGCAAGCCTGTATTTTTTAGCACAATCACCGGATTTTACAGCAAACGCAGGGGCACATCGGGACTTACGAGCTCCTCATAACGAGCCCTCTGGCATCGGTTCCTCACAAACGAGCTCTTTCGTTAACACTACGAGACGCGGGCGAATGATCTGTGACGTGACCATAGTCGGCGAACATGGTCAGCTGCGGCCATGCGGGAGGGCTTTTAACAATCCCAGAGCCCTGTCAAGTCATAGATACAGATGTCACCATAGCGGGGAACAAATCTGTGAGGAGATAGTAATCAGCGAGGGTGGCCAGCGGCGGCGGCCATGCGGGAGGGTTTGCCCAAATGCCAGAGCCCTGTCGATTCACAGAAGCAGACACCACACCGGGCAACAAACCTGTGGCGAGACCGTCATCGGTCGGGATGGCCAGCGGCGGCCATGCGGGAGGGTCTGCCCAAATGCCAGAGCCCTGTCGATTCACAGAAGCAGACACCACACCGGGCAACAAACCTGTGGCGAGACCGTCATCGGTCGGGATGGCCAGCGGCGGCCATGCGGGGTTGTCTGCCCAAATGCCAGAGCCCTGACGATTCACAGAAGCAGACACCACAGCGGACAACAAACCTGTGACGAGACCGTAATCGGCGAGGATGGCCAGCTGCGGCCATGCGGGAGGGTCTGCCCAAATGCCAGAGCCCTGTCAGTTCACAGAAGCAGCTGCCACAGCTGGCAACAAACCTGTGACGAGACCCTAATCTGCGAGGATGGCCAGCTGCGGCCATGCGGGGCTATCCTCACAAATGCCAGAGCACTGAGCGATCATAGATTGAGATACCACACCGGGCAACAAACCTGTGACGAGACCATAATCAGCGAGGATGGCCAGCCCCGGCCATGCGGGAAACTCTGCAGAAATGCCAGAGCTCTGCAGGATCACAAATCCAGATACCACAGCCGGGCAGCAAACTTGTGACCTTATCATAATCGGCGAGGATGTCCAGCCGTGACCATGCGGGATGGTCTGCCCAAACGCCGGAGCCCTGTGGAACACAACACCTCTCCGGTCAGAGCCGAAGAGGTATCAGTAAGAAAGGAGTTAATAAAAGCGTTACAAACACAAAACTTTCTCGCCGCGAGCGATACCCGTAGTACCACTACGAACCACTTCCAGCACCTGAGTCTGACCGATAGCGGCAATAAAGCCATCCAGTTTGTCCTGGGTACCGGCCAGCTGAATGGTATAAACCGAGCTGGTGACATCGACTATCTGCCCCCTGAAGATGTCCGCAGTGCGTTTTACTTCAGCTCTCAGTGGGCCGCTTGCACGTACCTTAATGAGCATCAGTTCACGTTCAACATGATGGCCTTCGGTCAAATCCACCAGCTTAACGACATCAATCAGCTTGTTGAGCTGCTTGGTGATCTGCTCAATCACTTGTGGATTACCGGAAGTGGTCACTGTCAGACGAGACAACGTCTCATCTTCAGTAGGCGCAACGGTCAGGGTTTCAATGTTGTAATTACGCTGGGAAAATAACCCGACAATACGTGACAAGGCGCCCGGCTCGTTTTCTACCAGTACAGAGATAATCCGTCTCATCAGGTTCTCTCCGTCTTGCTGAGCCAGAGGTCACACATGCCGCCATCCTTGATTTGCATCGGATAGACATGCTCATTGGGATCAACCTGAATGTCCATAAATACCAGACGATCTTCCAGAGAAAAGGCTTTTTCCATCGCAGGCAGCAGCTCCTCCGGGCGAGTGACCCTTATACCTATATGTCCATAAGACTCTGCCAGTTTAACGAAGTCAGGCAGAGACTCCATGTAGGAGTGTGAGTAACGGCTGTCGTACTGCATATCCTGCCACTGTCGTACCATACCCAGCGCCTGGTTGTTGATGTTAATCACCTTCAGGTGCAAATCATATTGCAGGCAGGTTGACAGTTCCTGAATATTCATCTGGATACTGCCTTCACCGGTCACACAGGCCACCTGTTCCTCAGGGAAGGACAATTTGATACCCATGGCCGCTGGCAGGCCGTAACCCATGGTGCCAAGACCACCGGAGCTGATCCAGCGATTCGGCTTGTTAAAACGATAGTGCTGGGCAGCAAACATCTGATGCTGACCTACGTCGGTGGTCACAAAGGCATCACCTTTGGTAACTTGATAAAGAGACTCAATCACCTGCTGGGGCTTGAGAATGTCGTCAGCTTTCTCATAAGTAAACAGGCCTTTTTCTCTCCAGGAATCAACGCTTGCCCACCATTCTGCCCGAGCGGCATTGTCCTGAGAACCCTGATACTCGTCTAACTGAGAGAGCATGTTTTCCAGAACAGCATCGACCGGTCCCACGATGGGGATGTCGGCCACAACATTTTTGGAAATGCTGGCCGGATCTATATCTATATGGATGATCTTGGCGTCCGGACAGAACTTTTCAGTATTATTGGTCACCCGGTCATCAAAACGGGCACCCACCGCCAGAATCAGGTCGGATTGATGCATGGTTTTGTTGGCACAATAGCTGCCATGCATTCCCAGCATTCCGACAAACTGACGATCAGACCCCGGGAAACTCCCCAGACCGTTCAAAGTATTGGTGACAGGCACGTCCAGCTTTCTGGCCAGTTCTGTCAGTAACTTTGATGCCTGTCCCAAAACCACACCACCACCGGCATAAATAACCGGTCTGCGAGCTTTCATCAGCAGTTCAACCGCTTTGCGAATCTGCCCGTTATGACCCTTGGCAGGCGGGTTGTAAGAACGGATTTTGACCTTTTCCGGGTACTTGTACTCGTATTTCTTTGTCAGGTCGGTAATGTCCTTGGGAATATCAACCACCACAGGACCTGGCCGCCCGGTCTGGGCAAGATGGAAAGCCTTGCGGATAACCTCTGGAATATCTTCAGCTTTCTTCACCAGGAAGCTGTGCTTGACGATAGGTCGGGAGATACCCACCATATCCACTTCCTGGAACATGTCAGTCCCGATAAAGCCGGACGGTACCTGACCCGAAATCACCACCATGGGAATAGAATCCATATAGGCGGTGGCAATACCAGTGATCGTATTGGTAGCGCCTGGTCCTGATGTCACCAGCGCAACTCCGGGCTTACCTGTAGCCCGAGCATAGCCGTCAGCCATATGGGTAGCTGCCTGTTCATGGCGCACCAGAATATGGGTAACGGCTTTTTGTCTGAAGATCGCGTCGTAGACGTGCAACAAGGCTCCACCAGGATACCCGTATATATACTCTACCCCTTCATCAGCCAACGAACGGACCACCATGTCCGCGCCGGATAAAAGCTCCACGTTTGCTTACCCTCGGCAGTACTAATTATTAGAAATGAATCGGCTTGACGCCGTTGAGCTAATGCTCATGAACAGCCCATGCTGCCTGAGCGGTTAGGGACTCCGGCCTCTCTTTTTTCACAGCGTACAAAGCAACAAACGCTGTACTCAAGGCCTCAACATTCCTGTATGGGTAGGGTCAGGAATCTGGCACATGACGCCCGGCAAGGCTCATCTGCCAGCATTCCAAGGAATGCTCTGATCAGGGAATGGATAAGTCCCCCGGATTGTCGCATAAACCCCCGAATTCACCTGATTAGGTAGCCCCGGGAGGACACATTCTTTACCTTCACTGGAGCAGAGTCAATAGCGGAACGTAGCAGAATTACGGAAATTGCGTACATTTTAGTGGTAAGGATAAGTATTCAAGATAATCACCACCCTGTCACTCACCCTCTGGCTTTAGCTCAACATCCAGACTCGAACGACAGCGAACGTCCAACCTCAGCGTCGTCTTATCTTATAGTCTGAGAACGTAGCCATGCCCATTTTCATAGTGATCGTCAGCAGAACGACCACTCGCAGAGTGTTACTGGAATTCTTAGATAAGCATGATAGAGGGAACCCGTTTTATTACATGAAATCGGGCAGGGTGAAGGATGATTCCAAATCGTATTGGGGACAGAAGTTCAATAACCTTGTTCAGTTACATGGAAGACTGACAAGACTCGATTCAGCGGCATAGCCTTTAAATCAGTGGTTGCCAACAGGCAATCCACCGGATTTTATCATTGGGTGGCGTGTTAGTTGTTGGGGAGGCGTTGACGGATGAGTAATTCTAACTGTTCTATTTTTTCGTCGCTACGTTTAAAGCCTGCATGGGTGGCTTCAGTAAGAGCACCAATGGCAGTTTTAATTTCTGAGAGTTCACGGTCATGCTGTGCAAAGCGCAAGCCATTTTCCCGCTGGTTTTCCATTACAATCTTATGTGTTTCCCCGGTAATCTAGATGAGCCGGTGTACGGCGTTATCCAGCGATTCAAAATAGGATTCAAGTCTCCCTGCACGATGCTCCAGTGACATACCGCGTTTCGTTATCATTTATTGTGAAAGCAGTCAGCATAGCAGATATTGAGAGATTGCACGGAGACACCTAACATACCTACTCAGGGACATCCTTATCGGTTGGAAACATAATGCCTACTCAGGGACATTCTGATCGGCTGGTAACATAATGTCTGGTTCAGCCTCACCGCCAATGACGTCGTCGGGTTGAGGGGCGCAGCCTCGGAAAGAACTGGAAGAATTGTTATGTTGCAGCTTGTGGCACAAAACTGATTTTTACTTTATACCCAATCGCCTTTGCATAATCTTCGATAGTTGACAACTTTGGAGATGTTTTAGAATTTACATTCTCCAAGCGTGAAATATTACTTTTTTGCGTATGCAGAATTTCAGCCAGTTCTTCCTGGGTTAAGCCTGCTTCTTTACGAAGGGCAATAAGCTGCTTACGTAATTCATAAGCAAGCTCAAGCTCTTCGTACTCTGCCCTCACTTTTGGATTTTCAAGAGCTTTTTTCTTGAAATCAGAAAATGTTGGTCTTGTCATTTTTTGACCTCCTTCATCCGCTTTTTGGCAAGATCCAGCTCTTTTTTAGGCGTTTTCTGTGTTTTCTTGATGTAGGAGTTGAGGATGATGACCTCTTGCCCCTTGACCTGACAAAACAGAGAACGACCTATGCCTTCTTTGCCTTTTGCTCTGATCTCGAAGAGACCATCACCCATTGGAGCTGTATATGGCTTGCCCAAAGCAGGGCCAAATTCTTCAATCATTTCAGCTAGATGGATGAAGTTAGCCAAGATTCCCTCGGGGAAGCTCAGGGTCTCTTCCTCTACCTTCTTGCTGTAAAACGTAACTCGCCACTTCATACAGAAAGGTTATCATACTTGATAACTCTTGCAAGAAATAGTTCCCTGATATTTGTGAAGAGCCTGCTTGCTGCAATATATGGAGGAGACCGGGGATGCTGAAACTTTCAAACAGATGATCACTGATCTGCCTGCTGAGCAGGCGGTAGAGACTGTGAGAAATGCTTCGTTTTTTGGGCGGTTGATGGGTTTGAGTAAGTCAGTATTTCAGCTACGAATTTCAGACAATAGCTCTGGACGATTGTCCAGCAGTCTGAACAGTTTTACCAGTGAAAGTGGTGGTTTGGTTTTGCCATTTTCGTATCGGGAAAATGCGTTAACCCCTCCACCAAACATCTCTCCGGCCTCTTTCTGGTCAAGAGTCAG
>NZ_JAGRPU010000058.1 GCF_024606225.1 Endozoicomonas sp. ISHI1
ACCAAGAATGGCGCCACCCCGCTGTTCATTGCTGCCCTGGAGGGTCATACCAACATCGTGAAACTCCTGATCGAAGCCGGGGCGGATGTCAACGCCCGAACTCAGAATGGCGACACCTCGATCTTGGTCGCAACTCAAAAGGGTAATACCGACTGCGTGAAAATCCTGATTGAAGCCAATGCGGATCTCAACGTCGTCTTCCCGGATGGCACCACCCTACTATTAATCGCTGCCTGGGAAAATAACACCGACTGCCTGCAAGCCCTGATCGAAGCCGAAGCAGATCTCAACGCCGCCTTGCCCAATGGCGTCACCGCGCTGTTCGTCGCTGCTGCAAGAGGCAATACCGACGGCGTGAAACTCCTGATCAACGCCGGGGCTGATCTCAACGCTGCCTCGTCGAACGGCACCACCCCACTATCTATCGCAACCGAGATGGGCAATACCGACTGCGTGAAAGCCCTGTCCGAGGCCGGGGCAAGGTAGGGCAGAGACAAGAAAGAAAACAAAAGAGAGGCGTTATTTTATCCAGAAAACACGGCTTTCAGGTGTTAAGTCTATCTTCAAGAAACGGTGGAAAGTCGAGATTCTGGCCGGACTGAAAGCTTCACCAGGGTAGTTTAGAGAAAGGTTAACTGCCTGACTTGAGTTATTTTCCTGATCTATCCTTGCTCTCTGTACACCAGAATTAAAGGGTAGAATGATTAAACACTCACTCTTTGCAGCACCACTGTTACTCATGACATTGTCCGTCGTCTGTCAGGCTCAAACGTTGACCAGACGTTTTGTTGTCGAGCTTGAACAGAAAGCAGGCTCTCCAAGCCAGAACGTATTTATAAAACCTCACCATCACACACTGTTGTACACCTTGTCAGACATTGCCCACACAAAAGGCTATACAGAATCAGATTTACCGCCTGATGAGAAACAAGGCAGACTAAACGACTGCGAGCTAAAAACAACCGTTATTGAATCAATTTCCTGGCCATGGCTTTACGCCAATTATCTGTTGGTGGGTTACGAACTGATCGTGACCACCAAAAATACCCCACTCAGCTCCACCTCTTATTCGTGGCTACCTCTGGAAGTGTTTGTCGCTGTTGGGTGGCTTTTAAAAAGTTACTGGAATATCGACTCACCGTCGTTTAACCCGATAAAACAAAAAGAGTTACGTCAGGATCACCCGTTGGCAGCCATCATTTCGGTGCCCGGCTCTGGAAATAATCAACAACAACACCCGCCATCAGAGTCATCAGGGCAACAAGCTCAGGAAGCCACCATCGGCCCTTCAGGCTCTTTCAACAGCGTCCTTGATTCTGACTTTGCCGATGGTGACGGGGGCTCAGAGCAACATCTGCATACTTTGGGTTTAGATTGTTTCGTCTTTACCTGTCATGGCGTTTGTCAATTCCGACCATCATCCGATAGCAGTGAGCCCACTGAGTGGCAGATGAATGCCGCAGAACATTCGACAGGCCACAAAGAAGCAACGCCCGAACAAAGCTCATGCTCACATTTGGACAATGGACACTGCTCTGAGTGCACAGGTCATGTGACCAACACAGATGTTTTAACCATGGATGGTACTGCTCACCTCGCTGTCCCTATGGACACTGACGCACCAGTGGAGTCCGATCCCTGTCCTATTTGTCTGGTTCACTTCCATGGTCGTGATGCAGTGCCTGTGGTCCTCAAAGCTCAATGCTGTGGCCACCACTTCGATCTGGACTGTATTTCGAAGTGTTTTGTTGACCAGCCCATCGGCTCGCGCCGTTGTGCAATGTGCCGACAGAACCCGATGCCTGTGGTGAATGTGAACACCGGTGAATCTCACCCGGACGAGTTTTTCCCCGATTGGACGTTTTATCGTGCTTGTCTTGAGGGGGAATTGGATCAGGTGGAGAAGTCACTGGCAGAAGGAGTCAATGTCAATGCCGTTATAGATGATGATTTCACTGCCTTGATGTTGGCATCCGGTCAGGGGCACAAGGACATCGTCGAACGCCTGATCGACGCCGGGGCGGATCTCAACGCCCGGATCAATAATGGCGCCACCTCACTGTTCATAGCTGCTCAGAAAAACAAGACTGACTGCGTAAGAATCCTGATCGAAGCCAGGGCGGATCCCAACGCCGCCCGTTCTAATGGCGCCACCCCGCTGTTCATCGCTGCCCAGGAAAATAACACCGACTCCTTGAAACTCCTGATCGAAGCCAAGGCTGATCTCAACGCCAGGACTAATAATGACGTCACCCCGCTGCTCATCGCTGCCAAGAAAAATAACACCGACTGCGTGAAACTCCTGATCGAAGCCAAGGCGGATTTCAACATCCGGAATAAGGATGGCGTCACCCCGCTGTTCATCGCTGCACAAGAAAATAACATTGAAAGCGTGAAAATCCTGATCGAAACCGAGGCAGATCTCAACGCCCGGACTAAAGATGGCGTCACCTCGCTCTATATAGCAGCCCAACTGGGTCATACCGACATTGTGAAAGTCCTGATCGAAGCCGGAGCTGATCCCAACGCCGCCTTGTCCAATGGCGCCACCCCGCTGTACATCGCAGCCGGGATGGGCAATACCGGCTGCGTGAAACTCCTTATCAACGCCGGGGCGGATCTCAACAGCCGGGCTCTGGATGGCGCCACCCCGCTGTTCATCGCTGCCCAGGAAAATAATACCGGCTGCGTGAAACTCCTTATCAACGCCGGGGCTGATCTCAACGCCGCCTTGTCGGATGGCACCACCCCGCTGTCCATCGCAACCGAGACGGGCTCTGACGACTGCGTGTTCCTCCTGATCAATGCCGGGGCAAGGTAGGGAGCAGAGGCGGTGAATGAAACAGAAGAAATGTGTCATCTTCTCTGGTAAACATGGCTTTCTGGTGCTCCCATCTTCTGAGTGTTTGAAATGGGTGATTATTTAGTCACTGCAAACTTTATAATCATAGAGAAAGTGAAGTGGGATCACTTTAACCTCAGTACCACAGTTTATGGGGCAGGGCTGAATGTTTATCCGGGGCAGTTGGGAGAACGGTTAACTGCCTGACTTGAGTTATTTTCCTGATCTATCCTTGCTCTCTGTACACCAGAATTAAAGGGTAGAATGATTAAACACTCCCTCTTTGCAGCACCACTGTTACTCATGACATTGTCCGTCGTCTGTCAGGCTCAACCGTTGACAAGACGTTTTGTTGTTGAGTTTGAACAGAAAACAGGTTCTCCAAACCAGAACTTTTCTGCAACACCTGACCTACATATATTGTCGTATACCTTCTCAGACATTGCCCACACGAAAGGCTACGCAGGATCAGATTTATCGTCTGATGAGAAACAAGGCAGACTAAACGGCTACGAGCTAAAAACAACCGTCATTGAATCAATTCCGTGGCCATGGCTTTACGCCAATTTTCTGCTGGTGAGTTACGAACTGATGCTGACCACCAAAAATACCCCACTCAGCTCCACCTCTTATTCATTGCTACCTGTGGAAGTGGCGTTTCACCCGTTGGCGGCCATCATTATGGTGCCCGGCTCTGGAAATAATCAACAACACCCGCCATCAGAGTCATCAGGGCAACAAGCTCAGGAAGCCACCGTCGGCCCTGCAGGCTCTTTCAACAGCTTCCTTCATTCTGATTCTGACTCTGCCGGTGGTAGCGGAGGCTCACAGCAATATCAGCATACTTTGGGTTTAGATTGTTTCGTCTCTCCCTGTCATGGCGTTTGTCAACTCCGGCCATCATCCGGTAGCAGTAGACCCGCTGAATGGCCGATGAATTCCTCAGAACATTGGACAGGCCAAACAGGAGGAACGCCAGAACAAAGCTCATGCCCACATTTGGACAATGGACACTGCTCAGAGTGCACAGGTCATGTGAATAACACGGATGTACTACTCATGGATGGCATTGCTCACCCCATTGTCCCCACGGGCACTGACATACCGCTGGAGTCCGATGCCTGTCCTATTTGTCTGGTTCACTTCCATGGTCGTGATGAAGCGCTTGTGGTCGTCAAAAGCCAATGTTGTGGCCACCGCTTCGATCTGGACTGTATTTCGAAGTGTTTTTTTGAACAGCCCATCGGCTCTCGCTGTTGTGCAATATGTCGGCAAGACCCGATGCCTATGGTGAATGAGCACACCGGTGAATCTCACCCGGATACATTTTTCCCCGACCAGACGTTTTATATTGCCTGTTTTGAGGGGTATTTGGATCAGGTGAAGAGGTCGCTGGCAGAGGGAGTCAATGTCAATACTGTTATGAATAATGAGTTCACTGCCTTGTTGTTGGCATCCAATCGGGGGCACAAGGACGTCGTCAAATGCCTGATCGAAGCCGAGGCGGACCTCAACGCCCTGAGCGATGATGGCGCCACCCCGCTGTTCTTAGCGGCCCAGGAACATAACACCGACTGCGTAGAACTACTGATCAACGCTGGGGCAGATATCAACGCCCGGACTAAATACGGCATCACTCCGCTGGCCGTCGCAGCCGGGAGGGGCTATACCGACATCGTGAAACTCCTGATCAAAGCCAGGGCGGATCTTGACGCCCGGACTACGTATGGAGCCACCCCGCTGTTCATCGCTGCACAAGAAAATAACACCGAGTGTATGAAAGTCCTGATCGACAACGGGGCGGATCTCAAGGCCCGGACTACGGATGGAGCCACCCCGCTGTACATCGCTGCACAAGAAAATAACACCGACTGCATGAAAGTCCTGATCGACAACGGGGCGGATCTCGACGCCCGGACTACGAATGGAGCCACCCCGCTGTTCGCCGCTGCACAAGAAAATAACACCGACTGCGTGAAACTCCTGATCGACAACGGGGCGAATCTCAACGCCCGGATTCAGGATGGCGCCACCCCGCTGTTCATCGCAACCCGAAAGGGTAATAACGGCTGCGTCAAAGTTCTGGTCGATAACGGGGCGGATCTCAACGCCCAGACTAATGAAGGTACCACCGCACTTTACATGGCCGCCCAGGAAAATAACACCGACATCGTGAAACTCCTGATCGAAGCCAAGGCCGATCTCAACGCTGCGACGACGGATGGCGCCACCTCGCTGTTCATCGCCGCCCAGGAAAATAACACCGACTGCGTGAAACTCCTGATCGGAGCCAAGGCCGATCTCAACGCCCAGACCAAGAATGGAGCCACCCCGCTGTTCATTGCTGCCCTGGAGGGTCATACCAACATCGTGAAACTCCTGATCGAAGCCGGGGCGGATGTCAACGCCCGAACTCAGAATGGCGACACCTCGATCTTGGTCGCAACTCAAAAGGGTAATACCGACTGCGTGAAAATCCTGATTGAAGCCAATGCGGATCTCAACGTCGTCTTCCCGGATGGCACCACCCTACTATTAATCGCTGTCTGGGAAAATAACACCGACTGCGTGAAACTCCTGATCGGAGCCAAGGCCGATCTCAACGCCGCCTTGCCCAATGGCGTCACCGCGCTGTTCGTCGCTGCTGCAAGAGGCAATACCGACGGCGTGAAACTCCTGATCAACGCCGGGGCTGATCTCAACGCTGCCTCGTCGAACGGCACCACCCCACTATCTATCGCAACCGAGATGGGCAATACCGACTGCGTGAAAGCCCTGTCCGAGGCCGGGGCAAGGTAGGGCAGAGACAAGAAAGAAAACAAAAGAGAGGCGTTATTTTATCCAGAAAACACGGCTTTCAGGTGTTAAGTCTATCTTCAAGAAACGGTGGAAAGTCGAGATTCTGGCCGGACTGAAAGCTTCACCAGGGTAGTTTAGAGAAAGGTTAACTGCCTGACTTGAGTTATTTTCCTGATCTATCCTTGCTCTCTGTACACCAGAATTAAAGGGTAGAATGATTAAACACTCACTCTTTGCAGCACTACTGTTACTCATGACATTGTCCGTCGTCTGTCAGGCTCAACCGTTGACCAGACGTTTTGTTGTCGAGCTTGAACAGAAAACAGGCTCTCAAAACCTGAACTTTTCTATAAAACCTGACCAACATACACTGTCGGGTATCTTTTCAGACATTACCCACACAAAAGGCTATACAGAATCAGATTTACCGCCTGATGAGAAACAAGGCAGACTAAACGACTGCGAGCTAAAAACAACCGTTATTGAATCAATTTCCTGGCCATGGCTTTACGCCAATTATCTGCCGGTGGGTTACGAACTGATCGTGACCACCAAAAATACCCCACTCAGCTCCACCTCTTATTCATGGCTACCTCTGGAAGTGTTTGTCGCTGTCGGGTGGCTTTTAAAAAGTTATTGGAATATAGACTCACCGTCGTTTAACCCGATAAAACAAAAAGAGCTGTGTCAGGTTCACCCGTTGGCAACCATCATTACGGTGCCCGGCTCTGGAAATAATCAGCAACAACACCCGCCATCAGAGTCATCAGGGCAACAAGCTCAGGAAGCCACCATCGGCCCTTCAGGCTCTTTCAACAGCGTCCTTGATTCTTACTCTGCCGGTGGTGACGGGGGCTCAGAGCAACATCTGCATACTTTGGGTTTAGATTGTTTCGTCTTTCCCTGTCATGGCGTTTGTCAATTCCGACCTCCATCCGATAGCAGTGAGCCCACTGAGTGGCAGATGAATTGTGCAGAACATTCGACAGGCGACACAGAAACAGCACCCGAACAAAGCCCATGCCCACATTTGGACAATGGACACTGCCTGGAGTGTGCAGGTCATGCGACTAACACGGATGTGCTGCTCATGGATGGCAGTGCTTGCCCCGCTGTTCCCATGGACACTGATGAACCGCCGGAGTCCGATCCCTGTCCTATTTGTCTGGTTCTCTTTCATGGCCGTGATGAAGCGCTTGTGATCGTCAAAAGCCAATGTTGTGGCAAGCACTTTGATCTGGACTGTATTTCGAAGTGTTTTGTTGAACAGCCCATCGGCTCTCGTCAGTGTGCAATGTGCCGACAAAACCCGATGCCCATGGTGAATGAGCACACCGGTGAATCTTACCCGGATAATTTTTTCCCCGATCAGGCGTTTTATCGTGCCTGTTTTGAGGGGAACTTGGATCAGGTGGAGAAGTCACTGGCAGAAGGAGTCAACGTCAATGCCCCTATGAATAATGGTCTCACTGCCTTGACGTTGGCATCCTGTAAGGGGCACAAGGACATAGTCGAACGCCTGATCAACGCCGGGGCGAATCTTAACGTGCGGACTAAGCATGGTGCTACCCCGCTGTTCATCGCTGCTGCAAAAGGCAATACCGACTGCGTGAAACTCCTGATCAAAGCCAGGGCGGATCTTGACGCCCGGTTTTCGGATGGAGCCACCCCGCTGCACGTCGCTGCACAAGAAAATTACACCGACTGCGTGAAACTCCTGATCGAGGCCGTGGCGGATCTCAACCCTCGGACTAAGGGTCGCGCCACCCCGCTGTTCATAGCAGCCCAGAAGGGCAATACCGACTGCGTAAAAGCCCTGATCGAAGCCAAGGCGGATCTCAACATCCGGACTGAAGTGGGTGCCACCCCGCTGTGCATCGCTACTGTGCATGGCAATACCAACTGCGTGAAACTCCTGATCAGCGCCGGGGCTGATCTCAACGCTGCCCTGCCGCATGGTGCCACCCCGCTGTTCTTCGCTGTCGAGATGGGCCATACCGACATCGCGACACTCCTGATCGAATCCGGGGCGGATCTCAACGCCTGCACCAAGGATGGCACCACCCCGCTGTTAATTGCAGCCCAGAAAGGCAATATCGACATCGTGAAACGCCTGATCGAAGCCGGGGCGGATCTCAACGCCCGTAATGAGAATGGCATCACCCCGCTGTTAATTGCAGCCCAGAAAGGCAATATCGACATCGTGAAACTCCTGATCGAAGCCGGGGCGGATCTCAACGCCCGTAATGAGAATGGTGCCACCTCGCTGTTAATTGCAGCCCATAAAGGCAATACCGAAAGCGCAAAACTCCTGATCAACGCCGGGGCTGATCTCAACGCCGCCTTGCCGGATGGCGACACCCCGCTCTCCATCGCAGCTGAGACGGGCAATATCGACTGCTTGAAAGCTCTGGTCGAAGCCAACGCGAATCTCAACGCTCGGACTGAGTATGGCTTCACCCCTCTGTTCATTGCAGCCGAGAACGGCAATACCGACTGTGTGAAAGTCCTGATCGAGGCCGGGGCCGATCTCAACCCTCGGACTCAGGATGGCGCCACCCCGCTGTTAATTGCAGCCCAGAAAGGCAATATCGACATCGTGAAACTCCTGATCGAAGCCGGGGCTGATCTCAATGCAGACTTGTGGGATGGCACCACCCCACTGTTAATCCCAGTCGGGGAGGGATATATCGACTGCGTGGAAGCCCTGGCCGATGCCGGGGCAAATTAAGTAACTCAAGCGAGGTATCATCCTGAAAATCAGCGATTATTGATTGCATGAAAAATGATCTTATAGAACTTTTCCCAAACTAACTGTTGTCGTCTTTTGGCAACACCACTGCAATGGGCGCGTCAGAGCTTTTGGAGCTTGCGTTATTTTCTTGATCTATCTTTCCTCCCTGTACACCAGAATACAAGGTTAGAATTATTAAACACTCCCTCTTTGCTGCAGCACCAGTGTTGCTAATGACATTGTCCGTCGTCTGTCTGGCTCAACCATTGACAAGACGTTTTGTGGTCGAGTTTGAACAGAAAGCAGGTGCTCCAAACCTGAACTTTTCTGCAAAACCTGAACGGCATACATTGTCGGGTAACTTCTCAGACATTGCCCACACAAACGGCTATGCAAAATCAGATTTACCGTCTGATGAGAAACAAGTCAGAATAGGCGGCTGCGAGCTAAAAACGACCATCATTGAATCAATTTCGTGGCCATGGCTTTACGCCAATCATCTGCTGGTGGGTTACGAACTGATCCTGACCAGCAAAAACACCCCACTAAGTTCCACCTCTTATTCACGGCTACCTGTAGAAGTGGTTGTCGCTATCGCTTGGCTTTTAAAGAGTCATTGGAATATAAACTCATCGTCGTTTAAACCGATTACACAAAAAGAGCGGTGCAAGGATCACGCTCTGTCGGCCATCATTACGATGCCTGGCACTGGCAATGACCAGCCACAACATCCACCATCAGAGTCATCGGTGCAGCAAGTTCAGGAAACTACCGCCCGCCCTGCAGGCTCTTTCAACAGCTTCCTTTACTCTGACTCTGCCGATGGTAACGGAGGCACACAGCAGCATTTACACACTTTGGGTCTGGATTGTTTCGTCTCTCCCTGTCACGGCGTTTGTCAATTCCGACCATCATCCGATAGCGGTGGGCTCGCTGATTGGCCGATGAATTCCGCAGAACATTCGACAGGCCAGACAGAAGCAACGCTCGTACAAAGCTCATGCCCACATTTGGACAATGGACACTGTTCAGAGTGCGTAGGTCATGTGAATAATACGGATGTACTACTCATGGATGGCATTGCTCACCCCACTCCCCCCATGGACACTGACGTACCGATGGAGTCCGATCCCTGTCCTATTTGTCTGGTTCACTTCCATGGTCGTGATGCAGTGCCTGTGGTCCTCAAAGCTCAATGCTGTGGCCACCACTTCGATCTGGACTGTATTTCGAAGTGTTTTGTTGAACAGCCCATCGGCTCTCGTCAGTGTGCAATGTGCCGACAAAACCCGATGCCCATGGTGAATGAGCACACCGGTGAATCTTACCCGGATAATTTTTTCCCCGATCAGGCGTTTTATCGTGCCTGTTTTGAGGGGAACTTGGATCAGGTGGAGAAGTCACTGGCAGAAGGAGTCAATGTCAATGCCGCTATAGATGATGATTTCACTGCCTTGATGTTGGCATCCGGTCAGGGGCACGAGGACATCGTCGAACGCCTGATCGACGCCGGGGCGGATCTCAACGCCCAGACCAATAATGGCGCCACCTCACTGTTCATAGCTGCTCAGGAAAATAATACTGACTGCGTAAGAATCCTGATCGAAGCCAGGGCGGATCCCAACGCCGCCCGTTCTAATGGCGCCACCGCGCTGTTCATCGCTGCCCAGGAAAATAACACCGACTCCATGAAACTCCTGATCGAAGCCAAGGCTGATCTCAACGCCAGGACTAAAAATGACGTCACCCCGCTGCTCATCGCTGCCCAGAAAAATAACACCGACTGCGTGAAACTCCTGATCGAAGCCAAGGCGGATTTCAACATCCGGAATAAGGATGGCGTCACCCCGCTGTACATCGCAGCCGAGATGGACAATACCGACTGCGTGAAACTCCTTATCAACGCCGGGGCGGATCTTAACGCCGCCCAGTCGGATGGCGCCACCCCGCTATACATCTCAGCCGAGGTGGGCAATACCGACTGCGTGAAACTCCTGATCAACGCCGGGGCTGATCTCAACGCCGCCTTGTCGGATGGCACCACCCCGCTGTCCATCGCAACCGAGACGGGCTCTGACGACTGCGTGTTCCTCCTGATCAATGCCGGGGCAAGGTAGGGAGCAGAGGCGGTGAATGAAACAGAAGAAATGTGTCATCTTCTCAGGTAAACAAGGCTTTCTGGTGTTCCCATCTTCTGAGTGTTTGAAATGGGTGATGATTTAGCCACAGCAAACTTTATAGTCATAGAGAAAGTGAAGTTGGATCACTTTAACCTCAGTACCACAGTTTATGGGACAGGGCTGAATGTTTCTCCGGGGCAGTTGGGAGAACGGTTAACTGCCTGGCTTGCGTTATTTTCCTGATCTATCCTTCCTCTCTGCACACCGGAATCCAAGGGTAGAATGACTAAACACTCACTCTTTGTGGCACCACTGTTACTCATGTCATTGTCCGTCATCTGTCAGGCTCAACCGTTGACAAGACGTTTTGTTGTTGAGTTTGAACAGAAAACAGGTTCTCCAAACCAGAACTTTTCTGCAACACCTGACCTGCATACATTGTCGTATACCTTCTCAGACATTGCCCACACGAAAGGCTACGCAGGATCAGATTTATCTTCTGATGAGAAACAAGGCAGACTAAACGGCTACGAGCTAAAAACAACCGTCATTGAATCAATTCCGTGGCCATGGCTTTACGCCAATTTTCTGCTGGTGAGTTACGAACTGATGCTGACCACCAAAAATACCCCACTCAGCTCCACCTCTTATTCATGGCTACCTTTGGAAGTGGCGTTTCACCCGTTGGCGGCCATCATTATGGTGCCCGGCTCTGGAAATGACCAACCACAACACCCGCCATCAGAGTCATCGGGGCAGCAAACACAGGTAGCTAGCGTCGGCCCTGCTGGCTCTTTCAACAGCTTCCTTTATTCTGACTCTGCCGGTGGTAGCGGAGGCTCACAGCAACATCAACATACTTTGGGTTTAGATTGTTCCGTTTTTCCTTGTCGTGGCGTTTGTCAATTCCGACCATCATCCGATAGCAGTGGGTCCACTGAGTGGCAGATGAATTCCGCAGAAAATCCCACAAGACAGACAGAAGCAGCACTCCAACAAAGCTCATGCCCAAATTTGGACACTGACTTACCGCTGGAGTCCGATCCCTGTCCTATTTGTCTGATTCATTTCCGTGGCCGTAATGCAGTACCTGTGATCGTCAAAACCCAATGTTGTGGCCACCACTTCGACCTGAACTGTATTTCGAAGTGTTTTGTTGATCAGCCCATCGGCTATCGCAGTTGTCCAATGTGTCGGCAAGACCCGATGCCCATGGTGAATAAGAACACCAGTGAATCTCACCCGGATACATTTTTCCCCGATCGGGCGTTTTACGGTGCCTGTGTTTACGGGGATTTGGATCACCTGGAGGAATCACTAGCAGAAGGAGTCAATGTCAATGCTGTTATGGAAGCTGATTACACAGCCTTGATGTGGGCATCCTATAATGGGCAAAAGGACGTCGTCGAACGCCTGATCAACGCCGGGGCAAATCTCAACGCTGCCTGTTCGACGGGTGCAACCGCACTGTTTGTCGCTGCCCAGGAAAATAAACCCGAGTGTGTGAAACTCTTGGTCGAAGCCAAGGCGGACCTCAACGCCGACCGTTCGGATGGCGTCACTCCGCTGTTTATCGCTGCTCAGCAAAATAACACCGACTGCGTAAAAATCCTGATCAACACCGGGACAGATCCCAACGTTTCCCGGACCTCGGATGGCGCCACCGCACTGTTAGTCGCAGTCTGGGCGGGCAATACCGAATGCGTAAAACTCCTGATCGAAGCTCAGGCGGATGTCAACGCCCGGAATAAAAATGGCACCACCCCACTGTTCATAGCAGCCCAGATGGACAATATCGACTGCGTGAAACTCCTGATTAACGCCGGGGCGGATCTCGACGCTGCCATATCGAATGGCGCTACCCCGCTCTCCATCGCGGCTGAGATGGGCAATACCGACTGCGTGGAAGCCCTGATCGAGGCCGGGGCAAGGTAGGTAACTCAAGCGACGCACCATCCTGAAAATCAGCTATTATTGACTGCATGAAAAATGATCTTATAGAACCTTTCCCACCAGACTACTTTTGTCGTCTTTTGGCAAAACCACTGCAATGGGCGTGTCAGCGCTTTTGGAACTTGCATTATTTTCTTGATCTATCCTTCCTCCCTGAACACCAGAATGCAAGGGTAGAATCATCAAGCACTCACTCTTTGCAGCACCACTGTTGATAATGACATTGTCCGTCGTCTGTCTGGCTCAACCGTTGACAAAACGTTTTGTTGTCGAGCTTGAACAGAAAGCAGGTTCTCCAGGCCAGAACGTTTTTATAACACCTGACCATCACACACTGTCGTACACCTTGTCAGACATTGCTCACACAAAAGGCTATGCAGGATCAGATTTATCGTCTGATCAGAAACAAGGCAAACTAAACGGTTGCGAGCTAAAAACGACCATCCTTGAATCAATTTGGTGGCCATGGCTTTACGCCAATTATCTGTTGGTGGGTTACGAACTGATCCAGAATGCCAAAAATACCCCACTCAGCTCCACCTCTTATTCATGGCTGCCTCCGGAAATGGTTGTCGCTGTCGGTTGGCTTTTCAAAAACTATTGGAATATAAACCTACCGTCGTTTAACCTGATAGCACAAAAAGAGCTGTGTCAGAATCAACCTCTGGCAGCCATCATTACGATACCCGGCTCTGGAAATGCCCGGCAACAATGCCCGCCACCAGAATCATCGGGGCAGCAAACTCCGGAAGCCACCGCCCGCCCTACAGGCTCTTCCAACAGCTTCTTTTATTCTGACTTTGCCGGTGGTAGCGGAGGTTCACAGCAACATCGGCATACTTTGGGTTTAGATTGTTTCGTCTTTCCCTGTCATGGCGTTTGTCAATTCCGACCATCATCCGATAGCAGAGGGCCCACAGACACCGACGTAACGCCGGAGTCCGATCCCTGTCCTATTTGTCTGGTTCACTTCCATGGCCGTGATGAATCGCTTGTGGTTGTCAAAGCTCAATGTTGCGGCAAGCACTTCGACCTGGACTGTATTTCGAAGTGTTTTGTTGAACAGCCCATCGGCTCTCGCCACTGTGTAATGTGTCGGCAAGACCCGATGCCTATGGTGAATGTGAACACCGGTGAATCTCACCCGGATACATTTTTCCCCGATCAGGCGTTTTATCGTGCCTGTTTTTACGGGGATTTGGATCAGGTGGAGAAGTCACTGGCAGAAGAAGTCAATGTTAATACCGTTATAAATGATGGCCTCACTGCCTTGATGATGGCATCCAGTCAGGGGCACAAGAACATTGTCGAACGCCTGATCAACGCCGGGGCGAATATCAGCGCTGCCTGCTCGACTGGTGGAAACGCACTGTTTTTCGCTGCCCAGAATAATAAACCCGAGTGTGTGAAACTCCTGATCAAAGCCAAGGCGGATCTCAACGCCAACTGTAGGGATGGCGTCACCCCGCTGTTCATCGCTGCTCAGCAAAATTGCACTGACTGCCTAAAAATCCTGATCAACACCGGGGCAGATCTCAACGCTTCCCGGACTTCGGATGGCGCCACCGCACTGTTAATAGCAGCCTGGTTGGACAATACCGAATGCGTGAAACTCCTGATCGAAGCCAAGGCGGATCTCAACGCCCGGACTAAGGATGGCTTCACCGCGCTGTCCATCGCTGCAGATATGGGTAATATTGACTGCGTGACAGCCCTGGTCGAAGCCAAGGCAGATGTCAACGCCGCCTTGTCGGATGGCTCCACCCCACTGTTAATCGCAGCCAAGAGAGGCAGTATCGACTGCGTGAAAATCCTGATCAACGCCGGGGCGGATCTCAACGCCCGGACTCATAATGGCTTCATCCCCCTGCTCATCGCTGCCAATATGGGCCATACCGACATAGTGACAGCCCTGGTCAAGGCCAGGGCAAGGTAGGGAACAAAAGAAAGGCGTTATGTCATCGAGTAAACACGGTTTTCTGTGCTCCCATCTTCAGAGTGTTTGAAATGGGTGATTATTTAGTCACAGCAAACTTTACAGTCATAGAGAAAGTGAAGTGGGATCACTTTCACCTCAGCAGCATAGTTTATGGGGCAGGGCTGAATGCTTCTCCGGGGCAGTTGAGAGAACGGTTAACTGCCTGACTTGCGTTATTTTCCTGATCTATCCTTCCTCTCTGTACACCAGAATCCAAGGGTAGAATGATTAAACACCCACTCTTTGCAGCACCACTGTTACTCATGTCATTGTCTGTCGTCTGTCAGGCTCAACCGTTGACCAGGCGTTTTGTTGTCGAGCTTGAACAGAAAGCAGGTGCTCCAAGCCAGAATGTTTTTATAAAACCTGACCAGCACACACTGTCGTGCACCTTGTCAGACATTGCTCACACAAAGGGCTATGCAGGATCGGATTTATCGTCTGATGAGAAACAAGACAGACTAAACGGCTACGAGCTAAAAACGACCATCAATGAATCGATTTCATGGCCATGGCTTTACACCAATCATCTACTGGTGAGTTACGAACTGATCCAGACCGCCAAAAATACCCCACTCAGCTCCACCTCTTATTCATGGCTACCTGTTGAAGTGGTTTTCGCTGTCGGTTGGCTGGTTCTTTTAAAAAGCTATTGGAATAACAAACCACCGTCGCTTAATCCAATAACATCAAAAGAGCTGCATCAGTTTCACCCGTTGGCGGCCATCATTATGGTGCCCGGCTCTGGAAATGAACAGCCACAACACCCGCCATCAGAATCATCGGGGCAGCAAACACAGGTAGCTAGCGTCGGCCCTTCCTGCTCTTTCAACAGCGCCCTTGATTCTGACTCTGCCGATGGTAACGGGGGCTCACAGCAACATCAGCATACTTTGGGTTTAGATTGTTTTGTCTCTCCCTGTCATGGCGTTTGTCGATTCCGACCGTCATCCGATAGCAGTGAGCCCACTGAATGGCCGATGAATTGCGCAGAACATTCGACAGGCGACACAGAAGCGACGCCAAGGCAAAGCTCATGCCCACATTTGGACAACGGACACTGCTCAGAGTGCACAGGTCATTTGACCAACACAGATGTTCTACCCGTGGATGGCACTGCTCACCTTGCTGTCCCGATGGACACTGACGCACCAGTGGAGTCCGATCCCTGTCCTATTTGTCTGGTTCACTTCCATGGCCGTGATGAATCGCTTGTGGTCGTCAAAGCCCAATGTTGTGGCTACCACTTCGACCTGGACTGTATTTCGAAGTGTTTTGTTGAACAGCCCATCGGCTCTCGCCACTGTGTAATGTGCCGACAAGACCCGATGCCTATGGTGAATGTGAACACCGGTGAATCTCACCCGGATACGTTTTTCCCCGATTGGGCGTTTTATCGTGCTTGTATTGAGGGCGATTTGGATCGGGTGGAGAAGTCACTGGCAGAAGGAGTCAATGTCAATGCCGTTATAGAAGATGATTTCACTGCCTTGATGTTGGCATCCGGTCAGGGGCATAAGTACATCGTCGAACACCTGATCATCGCCGGGGCGGATCTCAACGCCCGGACCAAGAATGGCGCCACCGCGCTGTTCATAGCTGCTCAGGAAAATAACATTGACTGCGTAAAAATCCTGATCGAAGCCAGGGCGGATCTCAACGCCGCCCGTTCTAATGGCGCCACCCCGCTGTTCATCGCTGCCCTGGAAAATAACACCGACTGCGTAAAAATCCTGATCGAAGCCAAGGCAGCTCTCAACGCCCGGACTAAAAATGGCGTCACCCCGCTGTTAATTGCTGCCCAGAAAAATAACACTGACAGCGTGAAACTCCTGATCGAAGCCAAGGCGGATCTCAATGCCCGGAATAAGGATGGCGTCACCCCGCTGATCATCGCTGCACAAGAAAACAACACCGACAGCGTGAAAATCCTGATCGAAACCGAGGTAGATCTCAACGCCCGGACTAAAGATGGCGTCACCTCGCTGTATATGGCAGCCCAACTGGGCCATACCGACATTGTGAAAGCCCTGATCGAAGCCGGGGCTGATCCCAACGCCGCCTTGTCGAATGGCGCCACCCCGCTGTTTGTCGCTGCTGCGGAAGGCAATACCGACTGCGTGAAAGCCCTGACCAACGCTGGGGCGGATCTCAACAGCCGGACTGAGAATGGCGCCACCCCGCTGTTCATCGCTGCCCAGGAAAATAACACCGGCTGCGTGAAAATCCTGATCAACGCCGGGGCTGATCTTAACGCCGCCCTGTCGGATGGCGCCACCTCGATGTACATCGCAGCCGAGATGGGCAATACCGACTGCGTGAAAATCCTGATCAAAGCCAAGGCGGATCTCAACGCCCGGACTACGGGTGGCATCACCTCGCTGTTTGTCGCAGCGCGGTGGGACCATGTCAACATCGTGAAAGCCCTGATCGACGCCGGGGCGGATTTCAACGCCGCCACGCCTGATGACACTACCCCGCTGTACTTCGCAGCCATGATGGGCAATGCCAACTCCTTGCAACTCCTGATCGACGCCGGGGCGGATGTCAATGCTCGGGTTAAGGATGGCACCACCCCGCTGTTCATGGCTGTTCTGAGGGGCTATACCGAATGCGTGAAAGTACTGATCATAGCCAAGGCAGATGTTAACGCCATCTCGACTCCTACAGGCGCCACCCCTTTGCTCAGCGCAGTCTTTATGGGCGATGCCACCTGCGTACAACTCCTGATCAACGCCGGGGCGAATGTCAACGCCGTCTTGTCAAATGGCGACACCCCGATGTCCATCGCAACCGAGCTGGGCTATACCGACTGCGTGAACCTCCTGATCAATGCCGGGGCACTGTCGGGAGTAGAGGCGGTAGATGAATCAGAAGAAATGCGTCATCTTCTCCTGTAGACACGGCTTTCTGGTGTTCCCATCTTCTGAGTTTTTGAATGCTTCTCCGGGGCAGTTGAAAGAACGGTTAACTGCGCAACTTGCGTTATTTCCTTGATCTATCCTTCCTCTCTCTACGCCAGAATGCAGGGATAGAATGATTAAACTCCCACTCTTTGCAGCACCACTGTTGCTAATGATATTGTCCGTCGTCTGTCAGGCTCAACCGTTGACAAGACGTTTTGTTGTCGAGTTTGAACAGAAAGCAGATGCTCCAAACCAGAACGTTTTTATAAAACCTTACCAGCACACACTGTCGTACACCTTGTCAGACATTGCCCACATACACGGTTATGCAGGATCGGATTTACCGCCTGATGAGAAACAAGGCAAACCAGACGGTTTCGAACTAAAACCGGCCATCATTGAATCCATTGCATGGCCATGGCTTTATGCCACTCATCTGCTGGTGGGTCACGAACTGATCCTGACCACCAAAAGTGCAACAGCCAGCTCCAACTCTTATTCATGGTTGCCTCTGGAAGTGGTTGTCGCTGTCGGTTGGCTTTTAAAAAGCTATTGGAATATCGACTCATCGTCGTCTAACCTGATAGCACAGAAAGAGCTGTGTCAGGATCACCCGCTGACGGCCGTCATTACAGTGCCCGGCTCTGGAAATGCCCGGCAGCAATCCCCACCATCAGAGTCATCGGGGCAGCATGCTCAGGAAACCACTGCCCGCCCGGCAGGCTCTTTCAATAGCTTCCTTTATCCTGACTCTACTGATGGTAACGGAGACCCTCAACAATCTCTGCATTCTTTGGATTTAAATTGTTTCGTCTCTCCCTGTCACGGCGTTTGTCAATTCCGACCATTATCCGATAGCAGTGAGCCCGCTGAATGCCCGATGAACACCACAGAAATTTCGACAGGCCACACAGGAGCATCACTTGAACAAAGCTCATGCCCACATTTATATAATGGACACTGCTCAGAGTGCGCAGGTCATATGACTAACACGGATGTTCTATCCATGGATGGCATTGCTCGACCCGCTGTCCCCATGGACACTGACGCACCGCTGGAAACTGATCCCTGCCCTATTTGTCTGGTTCACTTCCATGATCATGATGCAGTACCTGTGATCGTCAAAACCCAATGCTGTGGCAAGCAATTCGACCTGGATTGTATTTCGAAGTGTTTTGTTGATCAGCCCATTGGCTCTCGCCGTTGTGCAATGTGTCGGCAAGACCCGATGCCTATGCTGAATGAGTACACCGGTGAGTCTCACCCGGATACATTTTTCCCCGATCAGGCGTTTTATCTTGCCTGTTTTGAGGGGGATTTGGATCAGGTGGAGATGTCGCTGGCAGAGGGAGTCAATGTCAATGTCGTTTTGGATAATGATTCCACTGCCTTGATGATGGCATCTATTCAGGGGCACAAGGACATCGTCGAACGCCTGATCAACGCCGGGGCGGAGCCTAACGCCGCCTTCTCGGATGGCGATACCGCACTCTCCATCGCGACTGAGATGGGCAATACCGACATCGTGAAACTCCTGATCGACGCCGAGGCAGATCTCAATGCCCGTAGTGAAGATGGCTACACACCGCTGTTCATCGCTGCACAAGAAAATCACACCGACTGCGTGAAAGTCCTGATCGAGGCCGGAGCCGATCTCAACACTCGGACTCAGGATGGCGCCACCCCACTTTTCATAGCAGTCCAGGTGGGCAATAGCGACTGCGTAAAAGTCCTGATCAACGCCGGGGCTGATGTCAACGCCCCCTTGTTGAATGGCCTCCCCCCACTGTACGTCGCAGCCCGGAAGGGCAATACCGACTGCGTAAAGGTCCTGATCAAGGCCGGGGCTGATATAAACGCTGCCATGCCGGATGGTGCCACCGCGCTGCTCATAGCTGCCCAAGAAAATAACACCGACTGCGTGAAAATCCTGATCGACGCCGGGGCTGATCTCAACGCCGCCTTGTCGGATGGCAGCACCCCACTGTTAACCGCAGTCGAGTGGGGCAATACCGACTGTGTGAAAGCCCTGATCGAAGCCAAGGCGAATCTCAACGCCCGGACTGAGTACGGCTACACACCGCTGTTCGTCGCTGCACAAGAAAATTACACCGACTGCGTGAAAGTCCTGATCGAGGCCATGGCGGATCTCAACCCTCGGACTAAGGGTGGTGGCACCCCGCTGTTCATAGCAGCCCAGAAGGGTAATACCGACTGCGTAAAAGTCCTGATCAACGCCGGGGCTGATCTCAACACTGCCATGTCGGATGGTGCCACCCCGCTGCTCATCGCTGCCCTGAAGGGCCGTACCGACTGCGTAAAACTCCTGATCAATGCCGGGGCTGATCTCAACGCCTCCCGAACTTCGGATGGCGCTACCCCGCTGCTCATCGCGACCCTGAAGGGCAATAACGACTGCGTGAAAGCCCTGACCGAGGCCGGGGCACGGTAGGGAGCAAAGGCACTCTCTGTCTTGCTTTGGTTGGTAGCGATTTTGACTGTGATGCCAAGACTATCAGGGCGATCTACAAGAAACGTTGAAAAATCGAGATCCTGACAGGGCTGAAAGCTTCTCTGGAGCGGTTCTGAGAACTGTTAACTGCATAACTTGAGTTATTTTCTTGATCTATCCTTCCCCTCTTAACACCAGAGCTGAAGGGTAGAATTATTAAATACTCACTCTTTGTAGCACCACTTTTGCTCATGACATTGCCCGTCGTCTGTCAGACTCAACCGTTGACAAGACGTTTTGTTGTCGAGCTTGAACAGAACGCAGGTTCTCCAGGCCAGAACGTTTTTATAACACCTGACCATCACACACTGTCGTACACCTTGTCAGACATTGCCCACACAAAAGGCTGTGCAGGATCGGATTTATCGTCTGATCAGAAACAAGACAGACTAAACGGTTGCGAGCTAAAAACGACCACCATTGAATCCATTTCGTGGCAATGGCTTTACGCCAATCGTCTGCTGGTAGTTTACGAACTGATCCTGAACACCAAAAATCTCCCTCTCAACTCCACCTCTTATTCATGGCTACCTGTAGAAATGGTTATCGCTGTCGGTTGGCTTTTAAAAAACTATTGGAATATCGACTCACCGTCGTTTAACCCGATGACACAAAAGGAGCTGTGTCAGGACCACCCGTTTTCAGCCATCATTACGATACCTGGCACTGGAAATAATCAGCAACAACGCCCGCCATCAGAGTCATCGGGGCAGCAAGCTCAGGAAGCCACCGCCCACTCTACAGACACTTTCAACAGCTTCCTTTATTCTGACTCTGCCGATGGTAGTGGAGGCTCACAGCAACATCTGCATACTTTGGATTTAAATTGTTTCGTTTCTCCCTGTCATGGCGTTTGTCAATTCCGACCATCATCTGATAGCAGTGAGTCCGCTGAATGGCCGAAGAATTTCGTAGAAAATTCGACAGGTCAAACAGAAGCAACGCCCGGACAAAGCTCATGCCCACACGTGGAAAATGGACACTGCCCAGAGTGCGCTGGTCATGTAACTAACACAGATGAACTACTCATGGATGGCATTCCCCGCCCCGCTCTCTCCGTGGACACTGACGTACCGCCGGAGTCCGATCCCTGTCCTATTTGTATGATTCACTTCCATGACCGTGATGTAGCGCTTGTGGTCGTCAAAAGCCAATGTTGTGGCAAGCGCTTCGATCTGGACTGTATTTCGAGGTGTTTTGTGCAACACCCCATCGGCTCTCGCCGATGTGCAATGTGCCGACAAAATCCGATGCCTATGGTGAATGAAAACACCGGTGAATCTTACCCGGATAGATTTTTTCCCGATCAGACGTTTTATCGTGCCTGTTTTGAGGGGGATTTGGATCAGGTGGAGACGTCACTGGCAGAAGGAGTCAATGTCAATGCCGTTATGAATAATGGTTTTACTGCCTTGATGCTTGCATCCAGTCATGGTCACAGGGGCGTCGTCGGGTGCCTGATCAACGCCGGGGCGAATCTCGATGACCGGACCATACATGGCTCCACCTTGCTGATCGTCGCTGCCAAGAATGGCCATACCGACATCGTGAAACTCCTGATCGAGGCCAAAGTGGATCTCAACGCCCAGAATAAGAATGGCACCACCGCGCTGATCATGGCTGCCCAGGATGGCCATGCCGACATCGTGAAACTCCTGATTGAGGCCAAAGCGGATCTCAACGCCCGGTCTAAAAATGGCGGCACCGCACTGTTTATCGCTGTCCAACAACATAACATCGACTGCGTGAAACTCCTGATTAACGCGGGGGCGGATCCCGACGCTGCCATGACCCATGGCACCACCCCGTTGCTCATTGCTGCTGCGAAAGGCAATACCGACTGTGTAAAAATGCTGATCGAAGCCGGAGCGAGTCTCAACGCCCGGAATAAAAATGGTACCACCGCGCTGATCTTTGCTGCCCAGAATGGCCATACCGACATCGTGAAACTCCTGATCGAGGCCAAAGTGGATCTCAACGCGCCGAATAAGAATGGCTTTACCCCGCTGATCGTTGCCGCCCAGGATGGCCATACCGACGTCGTGAAACTCCTGATTGAGGCCAAAGTGGATCTCAACGCCCGGTCTAAGAATGGCGGTACCGCACTGTTTATCGCTGTCCAACGACATAAGACCGACTGCGTGAAAGTCCTGATTAACGCGGGGGCGGATCTCGACGCTGCCATGTCGAAAGGCACCACCCCGCTGCTGAATGCTGCTAC
Source organism: Endozoicomonas sp. ISHI1 (assembly GCF_024606225.1). Classification (GTDB taxonomy): domain Bacteria; phylum Pseudomonadota; class Gammaproteobacteria; order Pseudomonadales; family Endozoicomonadaceae; genus Endozoicomonas_A. The sequence goes on from NZ_JAGRPU010000058.1 coordinate 22,066, forward strand.
GCATGGAAATACCGACAGTGTGAAAATCCTAATCGAAGCCGGAGCGGATCTCAACGCCCAGACTGACAATGGCGTCACCCCGCTGTTCACGGCTGCCAAGCAGGGCCATACCGACATTATGAAACTCCTGATCGAGGCCAAAGCAAATCTCAGCGCCCAACGGACTTCGGATGGTGCCACCCCGCTGTTCGTTGCTGCTGAGGAAGGCAATACCGGCTGCGTGAAAGTCCTGGTCAATGCCGGGGCAGATCTCAACGCCGCAGCCCGGGATGGCACCACCCCGTTGCTCATTGCTGCTGCGGAAGGCAATACCGACTGTGTGAAAATGCTGATCGAAGCCGGAGCGAATCTCAACGCCCGGAATAAGAATGGCATCACCGCGCTGATCTTTGCTGCCCAGAATGGCCATACCGACATCGTGAAACTCCTGATCGAGGCCGGGGCAAATCTCAACGCCCGGAATATGAATGGCGCCACCGCGCTGATCTTTGCTGCCCAGAATGGCCATACCGACATCGTGAAACTCCTGATTGAGGCCAAAGTGGATCTCAATGCCCGGAATAAGAATGGTACCACCGCGCTGATCTTTGCTGCCCAGAATGGCCATATCGACATCGTGAAACTCCTGATTGAGGCCAAAGTGGATCTCAACGCCGGGAATAAGAATGGCACTACCCCGCTGATCATTGCTGCCCAGAATGGCCATACCGACATCGTGAAACTCCTGATCGAGGCCAAAGTAGATCTCAACGCCCGGGCTAAGAATGGCGGCACCGCACTGATTATCGCTGTCCAACAAAATAACACCGACTGCGTGAACGTCCTGATTAACGCGGGGGCGGAGCTCGACGCTGCCATGTCCCATGGCACCACCGCGCTGCACGTTGCTGCTGCGCAAGGCAATATCGACTGTGTGAAAATCCTGATCGAAGCCGGAGCAGATCTCAACGCCCGGACTGAAAATGGCATCACCCCGCTGTCCTTGGCTGCCAAGAAGGGTCATACCGACATCGTGAAACTCCTGATCGAGGCCGGAGCGGATCTCAACACCCCACAGACTTGGGATGGCGCGACCCCGCTGTTCGTTGCTGCTGCAAAAGGCAATACCGGCTGCGTGAAAGCCCTGATCAATGCCGGAGCGGATCTCAACGCTCCGGCGTGGGATGGCACAACCCCAATGTCCATCGCAACCGAGATGGGCAATACCGACTGCGTAAAAGCCCTGACCGAGGCCGGGGCAAGGTAGGTAACAGAGGTAAGACAGGGAACAAAAGAAGTTGGAGCACTTTCACCTCAGCACCACAGTTTATGCGGCAGGGCTGAAAGCTTCTCTGGGGCAATTGAGAGAACGGTTAACTGCGCAACTTGAGTTATTTTCCTGATCTATCCTTCCTCTCTGTACACCAGAGTTCAAGGGTAGAATGATTAAACACTCACGCTTTGCAGCACCACTGTTACTCATGACATTGTCTGTCGTCTGTCAGGCTCAACCGTTGACAAGACGCTTTGTTGTCGAGCTTGAACAGAAAACAGGTTCTCCAAACCAGAACGTTTCTATAACAACTGACCAACACACACTATCGTACACCTTGTCAGACATTGCTCACACAAAAGGCTGTGCAGGATCAGATTTACCGCCTGATAACAAACAAGGCAGATTAATCGGTTGCGAGCTAAAAACGACCATTATTGAATCCATTTCGTGGCCATGGCTTGACGCCAATTATCTGCTGATGGGTTACGAACTGATCCTGACCAGCAAAAATACTCCTCTCAGCTCCACCTCATACTCATGGCTACCTGTAGAAGTGGTTATCACTGTCGGTTGGCTTTTAAAGAGTTATTGGGATATTAACTCAGCGTCGTTTAATCCGATAGAACAAAGGGAGCCGTGTCAGAATCATCCGTTGGCGGCCATCATTATGATGCCTGGCTCTGGAAATGATCAGCAACAATGCCCACCATCAGAGTCATCGGGGCAGCAGGCTCAGGCAGCCACCGCCCGCCCTTCAGGCTCTTTCAACAGCTTCCTTTATTCTGACTCCGCCGATGGTAGTGGAAGCTCACAGCAACATCGGCATACTCTGGGTTTAGATTGTTTCGTTTCTCCCTGTCATGGCGTTTGTCAATTCCGACCATCATCCGATAGCAGTGAGTCCGCTGAATGGCCGATGAATTCAGCAGAAAATTCGACAGGTCAAACAGAAGCAACGCCCGGACAAAGCTCATGCCCACATTTAGACAACGGACACTGCCCGGAGTGCGCTGGTCATGTAACTAACACAGATGAACTACTCATGGATGGCATTCCCCGCCCCGCTATCTCCGTGGACACTGACGTACCGCCGGAGTCCGATCCCTGTCCTATTTGTATGATTCACTTCCATGACCGTGATGTAGCGCTTGTGGTCGTCAAAAGCCAATGTTGTGGCAAGCGCTTCGATCTGGACTGTATTTCGAGGTGTTTTGTGCAACACCCCATCGGCTCTCGCCGATGTGCAATGTGCCGGCAAAATCCGATGCCTATGGTGAATGAAAACACCGGTGAATCTTACCCGGATAGATTTTTTCCCGATCAGACGTTTTATCGTGCCTGTTTTGAGGGGGATTTGGATCAGGTGGAGACGTCACTGGCAGAAGGAGTCAATGTCAATGCCGTTATGAATAATGGTTTTACTGCCTTGATGCTTGCATCCAGTCATGGTCACAGGGGCGTCGTCGAGTGCCTGATCAACGCCGGGGCGAATCTCGATGACCGGACCATAAATGGCTCCACCTTGCTGATCGTCGCTGCCAAGAATGGCCATACCGACATCGTGAAACTCCTGATCGAAGCTCAGGCGGATCTCAATACCCAGAATAAAAATGGCAACACTCCGCTGATCGTTGCTGCCCAGAATGGCCATACCGACATCGTGAAACTCCTGATCGAAGCTCAGGCGGATCTCAATACCCAGAATAAAAATGGCAACACCCCGCTGATCGTTGCTGCCCAGAATGGCCATACCGACATCGTGAAACTCCTGATCGAAGCTCAGGCGGATCTCAATACCCAGAATAAAAATGGCAACACCCCGCTGATCGTTGCTGCCCAGAATGGCC
>NZ_JAGRPU010000059.1 GCF_024606225.1 Endozoicomonas sp. ISHI1
CATACAACAACAGTTGATGACCAGACGACTGTTGGACAGATTTCGGTGCGGGATGGAGCAGCCTGGTAGCTCGTCGGGCTCATAACCCGAAGGTCGTCGGTTCGAATCCGGCTCCCGCTACCAACATGCAACAACAGTTGATGACCAGACGACTGTTGGACAGATTTCGGTGCGGGATGGAGCAGCCTGGTAGCTCGTCGGGCTCATAACCCGAAGGTCGTCGGTTCGAATCCGGCTCCCGCTACCAATTAGAAGTCGGCTTACCCAGCTTTATTTTTTGCAAAAAATCTTTTAATGCCTCCATCTGGATAAGGGATAAAAGATTTTTCTTCCGTTAGTGACTGTTTAGGATCTCAATGCACAAACAAGAGACCAGCTCAATCACAAAAACGGCTCTTGTCGTCGAGGGCGGAGGAATGCGCGGTATATATTCCGCCGGCATTCTGGACGCCTTCATGGACAGACACCATCGGCATTTCGATGGTTTCTACGGCGCTTCGGCCGGCGCACTCAACCTGGTTTCCTTTATTGCCGGCCAACGAGGTCGCAACCTCGACCTCTATACAGGCGCCTGCCTGGAAAGCCATTTCATCAGTCTCAAGCGCCACATGAAAGGCGGTAACCTGTTTGACCTGGACTGGCTCTTTGATCGCATCCAGAGACAGCACATGAATATTGACAAGTTTCGAGGCCAGCTTCGAGACAAAACATTCACGATTGTTACCAGTTGCGCAAGTTCAGGCTACCCAATCTATCATACATTCGATGAGTACTTTGAACTGGAACAAATGTTCAAGGTTCTGAAGGCCTCCAGTGCACTTCCCATGATTTATCGCAATGCCATAACCATTGATGATCGAAATCATGTCGATGGGAGTCTTGCCGATCCTTTGCCTGTTATGAAAGCCGCAGAAGATGGCTATGAACACATTGTTGTGCTCAGAAGTCGAGAAAGTCAGTATCGCAAGAGAGCTTCTTCAGCGAATAGATTACTAGCCTGGCAATTCCGAAAGCAACCTGAAGTGGCCGAGCTGATTCGCCAACAGTTCTCAATCTATAACGAAACTCTGGACAGCTTCGATCAGTTAAAACGTAGTGGTATATCGATTACAGAAATTGCTCCGGATACTTCCTTGAGTTCAACCAGAAGCACGCGAGACCGTGCCAGACTGGTTTCCGACTACCACAAAGGCTATTCCGCAGGGTTTTCGTTCCTTCAGCAGCTCAATCAGGCGTAACGGGCTTAGTTCACCTGAAATTCTCTACTGATTTTACAAACTCTCTGGCTTTATTAACCATCCCTACTAGGCTTATGATTCTGTAGAACTGACGATTGTCTCAATCAGTTAGACAGGTTTAGCACTGCCTGCTCTGAAAACGTCAGAAGCAGAGCAGGTTTTATGCTTGCATTCCGAAGGCTCAACCACAGAGATTTCATTATGCCAAGGCAGATTCTCGTTCCTGTTGCTCATGGCTGTGAGGAAATTGAAGCCGTTACCATTATCAACACACTTCGCAGGGCTGGGGCTCAGGTTTCAGTTGCAGCCTGCACTTCCGATGGCAATCTGGAAATTGAAGCATCGAGGGGCATCAAGTTAGTAGCCGACAAACATATCGAAGCCTGCCTTAACAAAAACTTCCACCTGATAGCCCTGCCCGGTGGCATGCCGGGGGCAGCCAACCTCAGAGACAACCCTCATCTTACGGAACTTCTGAAAGATCAACAGAGATTCCAACGCTGGTACGCCGCTATCTGCGCCTCATCCGCCGTTGTTCTGGCACACCACTCTCTTCTCGATAATGTACGCGCGACCTGCTACCCCACTTTTTTTGATCAACTCGAGGGGGCTCTGCCACAACCGGAAAACCCGGTGGTCATTGATCAGAAAAACCGAGTGATCACCGCTCAGGGACCCGGCTGCGCCATGAGTTTCAGCTTCGCTCTGGTTGACGCGGTCTACGGTAAAGACGCATACCGCCCGATAGCCAAACAGATGCTGGCAGACTGGGCGCTTTAAACACAGACTCCAGACGCTGGACGGTTGACTTCCAGCAGCCATGAGCCATATGTTTTTCGTTACGCCCGGACTTAAAAAAGGAGCCCTCTTTCGTACGAAAAAATAATGGCTCCATCTTATACTCACGAAGGCTTCCCTTAGGGAAAGGATGTATGTTTTGATAAAAAAAAGGGGTTAAAAAAAAACAGGTACGGACGCCTGTATTCATTAATAAAGCCTTGAGGTGCTGATTTTGGAAAGCATTATCATTCTATTCTTATGTGGGCTGGCTCTCTATCAGTTAAGCCTCAGACAAGACAAAATGGCTGAGCAGCTGATCGCCCGGACGTTTAACCGGTTTGAGCGACGCTATAACGACATTACATACTCTTGCCTGAACTCTACAGTTGTCAAAAAGCAACTGCACGGTTTTCCTTCAGTTCCTCTGGTACCTTCTGTCAACTATACAGCCAGAGCCTTATGTTACTCCGAGAACAAAAACTGGTTCTGGTTTGATGCCAGTATCCGAAACATGAAGCTCTGCTCAACCAGCATAACGCCTGTATCACATCCAGATGCCTGCGATGCACTCAGTAGCGATCCGGAAATACTCAGTCAGTATTTTCCAGAGAAAAAGGTCAACGAATCCAAGGCCGAGACCAGTATATGATGCTAGCAGCCTGTCGGACTTAAGCGTCCGTAGCGAGGATTGCAAGAAATTGAGGATAAAAATTTCTGCTTCTGAGGAGAATAGCGAGCTATTTGACGAAGAAGCAGGAATTTTTAGACCAATTTATTGCAACCGCAGTAGGACAGCCTTAAGTCCGACAGGCTGCTAGTGAGTTTGACATATACAGAGCACTTTCAGTACATTCACAAGAAAACCGGCGCAAAGCCGGTTTTCTTGTGAAACAGCACCAATGTCAGGAAGTCTTTTCCAATTCTTCCTTACGCAGATCTTTCCTCAGAATTTTACCAACCGGAGTCATGGGTAGCTCCGGACGAAACTCAATATCCTTGGGCACTTTGTAAGCAGTCAGATGATCCCTGCAGAAAGCCACTACCTCTTCTTCCTTCAATCCGTCGTCTGAAGGCACCACAAACAACTTGATTCTCTCTCCAGTGACATCATCAGGAATGCCGATGGCTGCACAATTCTCAACCCGCTCAAAGCTAGCCACTATGTCTTCAATCTCATTGGGGTAAACATTAAAGCCGGAAACCAAAATCATATCCTTGATCCTGTCGACGATTTCAACAAAGCCGTCCTCTTTTATGACGGCCACGTCGCCAGTTCTCAGCCAACCATCCTCAGACAACACCTCGGCAGTAGCTTCAGATCTTTTCCAATACCCCTTCATAACTTGAGGCCCACGCACACAGAGCTCTCCTCTCTCTCCAACAGCTTGAGCTTCTCCCTCTTCATTGATCACTTTCAGTTCAGTACTGGACACCGGAAGTCCAGCAGTGCCTAGCTGAGCAATGTCCCCAAAAGGATTCATGCAAACCGCTGGAGAGCACTCCGTCAAACCATAAGCTTCCGAGACGTGACATCCGGTGAATTTTTGCCAGCGAACTCCGGTTTCTCTCTGCAAAGCCGTACCACCGGAGAGGGTGAGTTTCAGCTTACTGAAGTCGCACTCCCTGAAATCCGGGTGGTTCAACAGACTAACAAAGAGCGTATTCAAGCCAATGAAGCCAGTAAACTGCCAGGGCTTGATGAATTTTATAAAAGTCTTGGTATCCCTGGGATTGGCAATCAGGATATTCTGATTCCCCATGTACGGCATGCAGAGTAGATGAACGGTAAAAGCATAAATGTGATAAAGAGGCAGAGGTGCCACGATAATTTCATTACCAACCTGCTGCACCGGCTGACCACTTTCATCCAACTGTGACAGAGCTGACGCAGCCTGAAGCATATTGGCAATCAGGTTTCGTTGAGTCAGTACCGCTCCTTTCGCGACCCCTGTTGTGCCCCCTGTATATTGGAAAACAGCAGGATCTTGAGCTGAAGGAGGATTCTCAAGAGGTTTAGCCTGACAGGCTTCACCTTTAGCCAGCGCATCCCTGAAAGGTACAGCCTTTGGCAGATTAAAAGGCTCCACCATCTTCTTGACATGTTTTGCAGCAAAATTAATCAGGGTGCGCTTGGCAAATGGCAGCATATCGGCCACCCGGGTTACAATCAGGTGCTCAATGCCCGTTTTTTCCACAACCTCTTCAACCAGATGACCAAAGTTGTCCATGAATACCAGGGCCTTAGCACCAGAATCGTTGAACTGGTGCAACATTTCCCGATCGGTATACAGGGGGTTGGTATTAACAATGGTTAGACCAGCCCTGATCGCCCCGTATACCACAATCGGGTATTGAAGCAGATTGGGCATCTGGATGGCAATTCGGTCGCCAGGCTTCAGGGAGGTATGCTCACGCAGGTAGTTGGCGAATTGCAGACTGTAGCGGTCTATATCACCGTACGTCAGAGTATACCCAATACCCGTAAATGCCGGCCGGGAGGCATTTTTTTCGAGAAGTTCCTCTACTATCGCCAAAAGATTGGGATAGCGATCGGGATCAATGGTTTCAGCAACGCCTGCCGGACGCTTGTCGTTCCAGAAAGATGCTTCCATAAGTACCTGCTCTCTTCTTGTTATTCATGCGACGATGAATGGCGCACCTCTGTTTCTGTTCGCCAGATGCCGCATACATCATTATTTCTATAAGAGTGCCCGCTCTGTTTGGGTCTGTCAGACTTCTGTCGTAAAACATCGATCATTTGCCCATCAGCTCTTCGCTCTTACAGCCGCTCAGGTGCACCCTCATGTGCGTCAGGGTAAACCCTCTAAAAATGCACCAATACACACGTAGCCTAAGAGGCAATGCGCTATCACCCTGGGAAGTTTTACCAGCTAATCAGTGATAGATACTAACCTTATCAGCACTTTGCCCGAAGATGTAGATCAAAGAAACAACTCTGGTAAAGATAAGTAGTTTCACTTAACCTAAGACTTAAACCACCTGAAAATCGAAGTTTCTAAAATCTTTATCAGGGAAAAGATAGCCCAAAAAGGCCATTTCACTTTTTTAATTCAAGACCGATGAAATGAGATAGGCTCTGGGAACGCGTAAAACAGCCATGAGCACATGGAGAGCCATGAGCTAAGGAAAGCATTTCGGGTAGACGGCCATGATCGAGTTTTACCTCAAAATACTCTCTGGCAATCACCAGGGGGCTGAAATTCCGCTGGAACCCGGCAGCCACTCTTTGGGCAAGAGTGATCAATCTGATCTGGTTTTGACCGATGAATCACTCAGTGACCATGAACTGATTATAAACATCAGCCCACAGGGTCAAATAAACATAGCCAGCCAGTCTGAAGGCAGCTTGCTGTTCTGCAATGGTCTACCCCGGGGTTCAGAGCTAAATGCTAATCATTTTGACATCATAACCTCCAGTCAACTGTTTTTTTCTCTGGGCCCTGTGGACGCCGACTGGCCTGATCAGCCCCTACCAAAGCTTCAGAGACCTGAACCAGAGCCAGAAGAAGATCAGAATATAGTCGATGAAGATGAGGACTTCCCTAATGCTCCTGACATCCTGATGAACGATGAGGATGATGAGATTGATAGTAATGATCTCAGCAGCCTGAACGACGACCTGGATGACATTAATAACTCCCTGACAGATGACGCAGATGGAGAGGAAGACGACTCAGAGGAGTATGAAAATCCTCTGAAGAATATTGACCGAAAATGGTTGATAGGAATCCCGGCAGGCATTTTTGCATTTTTCCTGCTTCTTATCGTGCTGCTTTCAGGCGGTCCTGAAGAGGCACCTCCTGAAATGAGCCATCTTGATCAGGCTAAACAGATCCGAAATCAACTCAATCAGAAAAACATCAAACTGAAAGAGCTTCCTGACCAGAGCGTTCTGATCTCTGGCTATACCCTGACAATGAGTGACAAACAGATGATCCAGCGTGAACTTCGCGAGAAAGGGATTCCTTTCAGTTCACAGCTGGTCGTCATGAGCGAGTTAAGAGCTAACGCCGATGCACTTTTAAAGAATCAGGGTCATAAATCTCTCAGCCTTGAGTTGGATAACTCCCCTGGCTCGTTGGTAATGACAGGTTATGCTCCCAGCTCAGAAGAGCTGCAGAAAATCATTGCCAACCTGAAACAAGAGGTCCACGGACTGGTTTCCATTGTCGATCAGGTAGAAAATCAGGCCGGTCGCCTGAACACCCTCAAGTCCATGCTCAGGGAGAAAGGCCTGAGCCCTCGTATACATTTGATACAAAAACCTAATCAAATCACTTTAGAAGGCCACCTCTTGGACGATGAACAGGTATATAACCTGAACGATGTGGTCACACGTTTCAGAAAACAGTACGGCAATCAGCCCCAGCTGAGATTAGCGACCAAAACAGCTGGAGCACCTGCCAGAGTGGTAAGTACACCACTGGCTCCTTCTCTGAAGATTCGGTCAGTGAGTATGGGAAGGGTGCCCTTTGTGACCATGGATGACGGGGCCAAATACCTGATCGGCGCAAAACTGGCCAACGGGTATATAATTGAAGATATTAATCTTGACTATCTTTTATTATCAAAAGGCACAGATCGGATCAAATATCGTCTTGGAGGCAACAGTGAAGGATCCACAAACCGACAGTGAAAAAATTCATCTCTCCGACCTCGAAGATCGACTTATTCTTGATACCGACGGTGAACTCAGGGACAAGGTGCTGAAGGAATTAGTGGATGAAGCCTTTCGTCTGAAGTCTGAGCGGGACAAAGGGCTTTCCCCCGATCAGTTTGAAACCAACGACAAGCTGATCACTGCCTTGATAGCTGCTACTGAAGTCGTTGACAAGACCTGGAACAGGCATCACAAAAAGCGCTGATTAAACAACGTCTGACGGCTAGAGAACAGTCTGACAGGGAGAGGGACAATGGCAGAACAAAGAGCCAACCACTTTAACTTTGATCATGTGCAAGACGTATTTGGCAAAACAGCTGAAAATCTTGATCAGAACCTGAAAACCAAAATAACCAACATGGACCCGAACAACACCAAAGACATGGTGGAGTTTCAGGTCGAGTTCAATAAATATATGATCATTGAGGGTTTGAGATCCAGTATCATTAAATCCATCAAGGACACACTCCAGAGTATTATCCAGAAGTTATAAGCCGGGCAAACAGCAAGAGGCCTGAAACATGACCGATGAAAAAATAATCAAAACCCTGGCAGATATAGGCTTTATGGCCTCCAGCGTGGGTATGTCAAAACATGCTTTCGGTATTTTCAGCGCTCTGGAGAAAGCCAGACCTGACAGCGTCCTCCCCACTCTGGGCTTTGCCCTGACCTTCATTAATAAAAAGATGAATCAGGAAGCCCTGGAGATTCTTCACAAGGAAGCCATTCCAAAAGATCCCGACAATCCTACTGTCAAAGCCTTTATCGGTATGGCGCTGATGATGGAAGGCAGAAATAAGGAAGGTGAAGATTACCTGACTACGGCCAACAAGGAAGGTGACGAAGAGACCGCCACCATGGCAAAAGAGTTATTGGAGAACATCAGGAAGGGTTAAGCCTTCCTTTCACTGTCGGCCAGCGCCTCCATAACAGCCTGCCTGAGCTCCTCAGGCATCCCTTCTCCGGCATTGATATGTTGTTCAAACCAACTTTCAATCATCTGCTGACAGGCATTGAGGAATCGGTCCCTGAGCTTGTGATCCGACAGTTTGGCAATCAACTCTGCCTGTTTTTCTATCGAATTGTCAGAGAAGTAATGACGACTGACTTCCTGCAGGGTTCCGTCGTATCGCTGGACAAAAACTCCTGACTCCCCAAGCTTTCTGACAAAATCACGCTGCTCCATGGCCAACCAACCTTCGGCCACTGATTCAGCCAGGACACTGACCGGCTCCTGCCACGAGGCATCAAGCCAGCGCTGAGAAAGCTCCCCAGCCAGCGTAATTCGTTTTGCCAGACGCTGGCAATACTCTTCGCGGCGCTCTCTGGAAAGGTCTTGCAGCTCTCTGGCAACGTGAAGGTCTCGAAACTGTTTGCGGGCATCATTCAGATTCCAACGCGGCTGATACCTGACCTCAAAACCCGCCATGGACTTCAGGTAATCAAACCACTGCTCTGAATGTTCGGAAATAGCGGACACCGAGCCTTTGAAGCCTTCCACAAATGCTCTGCCATATTGAGAGGCTACTGAAGGATGTCGACCATCCAGAGAGTGCCGACCCTTTTCCATCAGCAGATGATCAAGAAAAGAAGTGGCCGTTTGCGGCTGTTCAGCCACCAGCTCACCATTTTCCAGTTTGACTGAGCTGTATCGGGTCTTGCAGAGATGAAAATTTTCCCAAACCTTCATCAGACCCGTCAGGCCAAGACTGGAATCCCGCATGCCTCTCAGAAAGCTCAACTCGGGATTTTGCAACTCTGCCTGCAATTGCATCATCACAGGATTATGAAGAGCCGTCTCGGCATCAATGAGGTAAGGCTTGTTATCATTGATATGAAGATTTTTGCTGTGAATGTCAGTCAGACCCGACATAAGACAGAAGCCTGCTGCCACTCCCATGCGACGATGGTAAGTTTCCAGATCATCGCTCTTGGAAACGGTTTCCGATGCAATAAACTCAACATAACCATAGGAAGACTTATTCAGTATCCTGAATACACCCAGAGCTTCTGAGTCCTGTACCCAGGCATTCACTGACTGGGCCATACTCTGATTCTCTCCCAGTAATAACTGGTCAATGGCGAGGTCTCTCAATTTATAAACCAGGTGTTCACCATTATTAAACGTCAATTGGTAAACGGGTGATCCTACGTCTAATTGCAAATCACGGATAGAGGTCAGACCAGAAGTCAGCTGACGGCTCTCTGTTGGCTGATGGCTCTCTGCTGGCTGATGGCTCCCCGAGAAAAAGTAATGATTGATCTCTGACAAGTCCCGCTTCACCCGACTCAAGAGTGTACGGGTCAATCTGACTCGTTGGAAAAATTCCTTCTGAATGTTTCGATACCAATGAGGATAAGCGTCAATCAGTGTTTCCACCCCCTTGGATTCCAGCAACTTTAACACTTCACCGTAGCCGGACAGGGTGTGATCTTCTGCCAACCAGCCTATAGCCTGAAGGAGCCTGTCATCCATCCACTCAATGACTGACTGGGCAATAGATTGAATCAAGCTACTTTCGGAACCCTCACCAGAACTATCAATGTCATTGACATAACTCTGACTGAGTTGAACGTATTGATTGATAACAGGCTTGATCCATTTAGACCTCAGCTGCTCCGGAAATACCAGACCATTCACCAGACATGGATCTTCAACCTTGTACCAGTCTGGCAATTTCGCGAAAGAGGGCTTACCTGCCTCTGTCTCAATAGAAAAAGCAACCAGTTGATACTTCAACATCCAGGATAATAAAAACAATAACGGCTGCCTGTCAGGAAACAGCTTTTGGATATTGCTGACACTCTGAGGTGTAACGAGTTTCCTGATAACCTCTCTTATCTCGTTTTTATCAAGGAGATGACTCAACTGATTGAAAAAGAAACCTTTCTCCGACATCAGCAGAACCCGCAGACCTCTATCAGTGGTTACCAGAACGTCTGTTTCTTGCAGAGCCACAGTAGCATAATGCCCAAACACCTCCTGATAGGGCATCCCCACTGCCCTGCCCTGATGGTGTCGTATTCTTGAAGCTTCCTGCCCCAGTTCTTCTACCAGTTTGTGATACTGCTCAATCAGCAGAGGCCAGCTGAAGGTCTCATTGACTCTCCGGATTGCCGCTTCAGACATCTTTTCCCGGACAGATTCATCCATTAGCAATGTCGATAACGCTAGTTTCAGCGCGTCTATGTCAACCGCCACTCCCTGAGCCTGAATCAGTTGAGCCTGAGTTTTGCTGACAAGACTGAGAGAACGGGAAATATCATCATGGTCTGCCGATGCGGTTTTGATCAGGAAGCCTTCCTGCCCGGAAACAATGAGGTCTCGATAGCCATTCCAGTCGGAAAGAATCACAGGGATACCTGCCCTCATAGCTTCTACCGGTGCCAGCCCAAAACTCTCCTGAACATTGTCAGCGAGAGAAACAAACACATCCGCTTCCGCTAGTAATTGCTCACGCTTCTCGTCATCAACAGAGAGTTCAAAGCGAATACAGTCTTCAAGATTGAGCTCATAGGCCTGAGCCAGTAATGAATGAACATATTCGCCGGAGGCATCACCACTTCCGGCAATCACCAGCTGAAAGCGGGTAACCGTTCCCTCTTCAAACAGATCATTCAATGCCAGCAGTAACGGATGAAGGTCCATTTTATCGGCTGCGGATAGCCTGCCAAGACAGAGTATCTGAGGCACCTTGGCCTCCCTGGAAGCAACGGTCTCTTGTCTGGCTGGCTCAATACCCAGTGGCATCAGGCTCACCTGCCCACGATAAGGAATAGCCCTGCCAACAGTGTCACTGACACTGGCACTGGCCGAAGAGATCAGACGCTTCATTACCTTTTTCTGGGCTTTGGAGCTACAGATTATGGAATCACAGGGTTTGATGGGGGAGAAAATCAAATCCCTGACCCGGGATAAACGAGCATCATCACTCAGACTGTGAGCCCTGCCGGTGATAGGAAATAGTCTGCAAGCGTGTCTTTCACGCAGAGAGGCCAGATCAGAGATATAGGGATCACCCGAATGAAAAACGCTATAAACATGTTGCTGCAAACAGGAAGGCAGATCATGAACCGGTAGAATATTGATATTTTTACCCGCCCCATGCTGACTCAGGTATTCTTTCCAGTCTTGCCTGAAAGCGTCGATCTGGCTTTCATGAAGAAACAGATGAAGCTCATCAAAACGGCTGTAACGAACCACTGCTTTCAAAAAGGCTTCGTTAGCCTTACGCAGTCCGTTATACCCACCGATTGAGTTTTCTGCCCAGGTAACAAGACAGCCAAACAAACTGTGAGAAATATTATCCGTCATGGCATGATCATCGTTGGCATAGTTGGTATGACAGTCTGTTCCTGACTGATTTCTACGAGGTAATACTCAAAGTTATTGGCGAACTCAGCCAGAGCATTCTCAACGAGGTCTTCATCCATCCCCTGAAGCGGGCAGGAGTAGTGTAAAGCTAATGAGTCTTTGTCAGGCTCTATCGACAAAATAACCCGCTGGGTAGTTGCCAGACCCACGGTTTTGGTCATCAGGTTACGGAGTAGATTTTCCCGATCTTTTTCACCGGGTGGCAACTGGGCAATGATGCCGTGGATAAAGAACCGCCCATTGGCCTGAAAACAGGTGAACTCAATGCGGCTGTCGATAGTGAGGTAATAGCGGTTATCGCGAAAATCCAGTTCACCCAGCTGATTGTTGCGGGCAACGGCTTTCATCAGTTTGTCGAAACTCATAGCTTCCCTGCTCCGGGTGAAGGCATCCATGCCTTCTGATGTGGTATCAATTACAGCTTACTATTAATGTAATGTTTCGGCAGCCAGAGGAAAAAATCTTCCGATATGGTTTAGCTTCCGACATGACTTAGCTATGAATACCGTCAAAGCTTATTTTGCCAACTGATGATCTGCAGACTTGACCATTTGCTTAGCGGATATCTTACGAAATAAAAACACAAGCAGAATAAAACCGGCTCCGGAAGCAAGAAAGCCCGTCATTGAGGAATCTGTCAGACCCATCACCAGATAGCCCAACATAGCCACAGCAGCGATGCTCAGGGCATAAGGAAGCTGAGTCACCACATGATCAATATGGTGACAAGAGGCCCCTGTGGACGACAGAATCGTGGTATCGGAGATCGGTGAGCAGTGATCACCAAACACTGCACCTGCCAGAACAGCAGCCAGCATAGGCAAAATCATGGCAATATCGGCAGCCGCTGCCATATCTCCCGCTATGGGCAGCATGATACCAAACGTGCCCCAACTGGTACCGGTAGAGAAAGCCATAGCGCCGGAGACCACAAACAGGATCAGAGGTAAATAGCCCGTATCAATCTTTGAGCTGCTGACCACCCCGGCCAGATACTTGCCGGTTTCCAGTGAGCTGATGATATCCACCAGCACCCAGGCCAGCACCAGAATGTAAATGGCAGGCAGCATGGAGCGGGTACCTTCAACAACCGCTTTTCCCCAGGTTGAGGCATCCAGATTATGGCTGAGCATCCTGACTGCCGTAACCAGAAGGCCAACAAGACCACCATAGATCAGAGAGTTGACGACATTGGTGTTTTCAAAAGCGCCCAGGATAGAAAATGGCGTACCGGCTTCCTGAAGCGCAGAAGCGCCTGTTGCAATCAGGGAGGCAGTCGTTGCGATCACCAAAGCCAGAACAGGAATCACCAGATCAGCAACCGTCCCTTTTTCACTGCTACTGATAGCTTCAGATGAGCCCGGTGGCGTTCCCTTTCGACTGTCATAGAGTTCACCGGCTTGAGCACGGCGCTCATGGGTCAGCATAGGACCAACATTCAAATCCATAGCCGCAGTACAAAACACCAGCGCCAGAGCAAAGACAGCATAGAGGTTCATCGGTACCATACTGACAAAAGCACCAATAGCACTGACATCGGTCACTTCATGGGCCACCAGAATACTGCCAATCAGGGCAATGATGTAGGCCCCCCAGCTGGAGACAGGGGTAATAACGCACACAGGTGCAGCCGTCGAGTCGATCAGGTAAGCCAGCTTTGCTCTGGAGACGCCATGACGGTCTGTCATAGGGCGACCGATATTACCAACGGCCAGTGCGTTAAAGTAATCGTCAATGAAGATAATGATACCCAGCAAAACAGTAACCAGTTGTGATCCCTGACGGGTTTTCACTCTCTGGCGGGCCCATTCACCAAAGGCCCTCGCGCCACCGGAAACATCAATCAGGGTGGTAATGATGCCGAGCATCACCAGAAAGAGCAGAATAAAGACAGTGCCCGTATTGATACCATTATCCCAAAAAATTTCGGTAAAACTGTTCAGGAGATAAGTAAACGTATTGCTGACACTGAAGTCAGTCAGTAGCAGAGCGCCTGCAAGGATACCTGCGCCAAGGGAAAAGAGTACATGACGGGTCAGGATCGCCAGAATAATAGCCACTGCCGGAGCGACCAGTGAAAGGGGTGATGTGCTGTAACCAAGTAATTCCATAAAGACTGATCTTGTGAGTGAAAACGCTCGATGAGCAGAAGTTCCATGACTGCTGACATTAAGCTTAATTCACGATATAGGATCAGGAGGGCAATGGATTGAAGCAGAATACGACCGGATTGGCCCCGTATTTGCCTGTTGCCGAGCAACCTGCCTTTTGGGCAGAGTCTTTCAGAAACGATTGTCCAGTAGCGCTCCACAGTAAAAACCGTGACAGTGATACACCTCTTCGATGCACCACCAGCAGATGAGTTTGACGACGACTCTGCTTCGGCACCTTTTCCTTTCATCCGGCTCTCGGCCCTGGCCAACCCAGGACACTCGGTGTCAACCTGCTACGGATTACTGATAAACGGTGCGCCTCTACTTTTAACCTTGATCCGGAGATTCAATGGATCAATGGCTGATTGTTGTGGGAACTTCCTCTGACATTCACAGGAAAGTGCCCTTTCACTCATAAGCGGACTCATCCGTTATGGTGTTTATTAAGAGGATCACAGGCAGAGGCGCAGCGACAATATCCTGTCACGTTACCCCTGCTGATGGCCGGTAATTATGCACATCGCTGCTTGATTAACAACCGTGAAATTCAGCTAAAGAAACTTTGCTTTCTAAAAAAACAGATTTTTCAGGCAGTTAGCCTTTACAGCTTGTTCCCATGCTCCAGAATGCATGCACCCTAACACTGAACTCCACCTCTTGAGATAACGTCTGGAGCATTGGAACGAGACAGGTATTAGTCCTGATGAACTGCTCTGATGATCGAGATATTATGCAGCCACAGAGTTTTCCCCGGGCCTTTTAATGAAGTTCTGGATATTGCTGTTTAGCCTGATGGTATCAGGCATTACCGTTGCCGGAGAGTACCGAACCTGTTCGATCAACCACGGGCAGCTCAGCCAGTGCAGTCTGAAGTACACCGGCACAGCAGTCATTAAACACAATGGAGCCTACCGTCAGTGCGACATCGTCATGGGAAAGGTTTCCGGTTGTGATCACCCATACAGCGGAGCAGCCGTGATTTTAGAGGCAGGTGTTTATCGCCAGTGTCAGGTGACTGTCGGTGCGATTTCATCCTGTGGCCACCGTTTTAGTGGGTCTATTCCAGTTTATTCAGCATCCCATTAATGGCTGTTGACTGGAACCTGTTGCAAGGTGTGAAGGCTAGACTGTTTTTTTCCTGACAAATGACATTTTTATCACTACGCTGAGAGAATTTTGCGACAACCTCTGTGGCATGGGAGCAAGTCATAGAGAATATCACTAGGAGAGGATTCATTATGTTTAACCCAATGCACCCGGGCGAGGTTCTCAAAGAATCTTATCTGGAACCACTGAATATCAGCGTAACCGAAGCTGCCAAGCATCTGGGAGTTGCGCGTAAAACCCTGTCTGAACTGGTTAACCAGAGATCAAATGTCAGTGTTGAGATGGCTTACAAGTTAGCTAAGGCTTGCAACACCTCTCCTAAGCTGTGGCTGAATATGCAGGTTAACTATGACCTCTGGCGCAACAGAGATATGGAAGAAATTCAGGTCGCTACCTTTGGTTAATGAACCCGACAATTTCTCTGGCTCCCACACACCAGAGTTTAATCATGGCTTTTGCATTGCCAGACATTTTTGAGCATCTTGGTCAAATGAATAGCCTGTTTGCAGAGTGAAACAAATTTCCAGCATAACGGGTTCTGATATATACCCCTCATGTTCAGTTCAGGTTTGAGCTGTTTGAATGACCTGAAAACTTGTTTGGACTGAGCTGGGTGATCCTGAGTCAGAAATCGGAGCAAAATATTGGTGTCCAGACCAATCATACTACAACCCTTTCATCTTCTTCGTCGTTGCTATCTTTCCCAGAATAACCCTCTGAAATATAGGCTTTTATATCATCATCTGAAAGACTTATGTTCGTCTTAACGGCTCCACACAGCGACATAATGCTGAGTTTTTTAGGAACAACCTGCCAGGTGCCGTCTTCTTGCTGGATGAACTCGAGTTGATCTCCTTCTCTAAGGTTCAGATCTGCTCGCACTCTGGCGGGTATAGTGATCTGACCTTTTGATGTTAATTTGGTTGTGGGCATGGCTGTACCTCTATGATTTCTTAAATTCTTTACATGTAGTAAGGAACCATTTTGAAAGCTCTTTTTTTAATTCGTTCCACTTAAACAACCTGTTAACTGACTTTCTCAAAGCGACTGTATCAAGCGCAGATCACAGCAGTCGCTCTTTTTACATACTACAAAAAAAAGCGGCTCATCCTTAGACAAGCCGTTCCATTTCACTTAACCGGTCAACGCCCGATGCTATTCCCACTCAATGGTCGCCGGTGGCTTACTGGATACGTCATAAGTCACTCGGGAAACATGCTCTATCTCGTTGATGATCCGGCTGGAGACCTTCTCCAACAGCTCATAAGGCAGATGGGCCCAGCGAGCGGTCATAAAGTCGATGGTTTCTACAGCCCGTAAGGCCACCACATACTCATAGCGACGACCATCACCGACCACTCCCACCGATTTAACCGGCAGGAACACAGCAAAGGCCTGACTGGTCTTGTGATACCAGTCGGCTTTATGCAGTTCTTCAATAAAGATGGCATCCGCCTGACGGAGAATATCGCAGTACTCTTTCTTGACCTCTGCCAGCACTCTTACGCCCAGACCCGGACCGGGGAAAGGGTGGCGATACACCATGTCATAAGGCAGCCCCAGTTCAAGGCCAATCTTGCGAACTTCATCCTTGAACAGTTCACGCAGCGGCTCAACCAGTTCCATAGCCATATCTTCAGGCAATCCCCCCACATTATGGTGAGACTTGATGACATGAGCCTTGCCAGACTTGGCACCTGCTGATTCGATCACATCGGGATAGATAGTGCCCTGTGCCAGGAACTGAACATTGTCCAGTGCCACAGCCTGTTGATCAAAGACTTCAATAAAGGTGTTACCAATAATTTTGCGTTTGGCCTCCGGATCCTGAACGCCTTTCAGCTTCTCCAGAAACAGTTCTTCAGCATCTGCACGGATAACACGCACCCCCATGTTCTCTGCGAACATGGCCATCACCTGATCACCTTCGTTCAGACGAAGCAGACCATTATCGACGAAGACACAAACCAGCTGATCACCAATCGCCTTGTGCAGAAGCGCTGCCACAACACTGGAATCAACACCACCGGAGAGCCCCAATAGTACGGTCTTGTCACCCACCTGTTCACGAACACGGGCGATAGCATCTTCAATAATCTGTCCTGGCGTCCAGAGCTTTTGACAGCCGGCAATATCAATGACAAAACGTTCCAGGATACGACCGCCCTGCTTGGTATGAGTCACCTCAGGATGAAACTGGACACCGTAGTATTGCTTCTCTTCACAAGCTATGGCTGCAAAAGGACAGGAATCAGTAGAAGCCGCAGCCACAAAGCCTTTGGGCAGCCGGGACACCTTGTCACCATGGCTCATCCAGACATCCAGACTCAGACGTCCCTGCTCATTGACATGGTCTTCAATGCCATCGAACAGCCTGACCTTGTTTTCCAGATTTACTTCGGCATAACCGAATTCACGCAGATTCGAGGTCGATACCCTGCCGCCCATCTGCTCAGCCATAGTCTGCATACCGTAGCAGATACCCAGCACTGGCACACCCAGTTCAAAAACAGCCTGAGGTGCACGGGGCGAAGCGTCCCCAGTCACGGACTCAGGTCCACCCGAAAGAATCACAGCCTTGGGGGCAAACTCAACAATAGCCTGCTCATCCATATCATAGGGATGCAGCTCACAATAAACACCTATCTCACGTACACGTCGGGCGATCAGCTGGGTGTACTGGGAACCGAAGTCCAGAATCAGAATTCGTTCGGCGTGAATATCCTCTAACATGTGTCTTCTCAACATTAGATAACTGCTATGACCAGCAACAGATCCTCTCCATGGTGTGCGAAGACCTGTTACTGATCCGGCATTAAACTGCGGATGCTATAGCCAACAGTTCAGGGGAATGGTCAAATTAACCCACCCGGTAATTGGGCGCTTCTTTGGTAATGGTCACATCATGGACATGAGACTCTTTCATACCCGCATTGGTCACCCGAACGAACTCGGGCACCGTACGCATGGTCTTCATATCTGCTGAACCGGTGTATCCCATTGCTGCACGCAGACCACCCACCATCTGGTGGACAATGGCATTCAGCGGCCCTTTGTAAGGTACACGACCTTCAATACCTTCCGGGACCAGCTTCTCGGCACCGGCTTCTGCACTCTGGAAGTAACGGTCACTGGAGCCGGAAGCCTGAGCCATGGCACCAAGTGAACCCATGCCACGATAAGCTTTGTAACTTCTGCCCTGATAAAGCTCAACTTCACCCGGAGCTTCCTCGGTACCTGCCAACATACTACCCAGCATGACCGCACTGGCACCCGCTACGATGGCTTTAGCCAGGTCACCGGAGAAGCGAATCCCACCATCAGCGATCACCGGGATGCCGGTTCCTTGCAACGCTGCCACAACATTGGCTACTGCCGAGATCTGGGGTACGCCAATACCGGTCACGATACGAGTGGTACAAATGGAGCCAGGACCAATACCCACTTTCACGCCATCGGCACCAGCATCGGCCAGGGCTTTGGCGGCTGCACCGGTAGCAATATTGCCGCCGACGACCTGTACGTGAGGATAGGTTTCCTTAACCCAGCGAACCCTCTCAATAACGCCTTTGGAATGGCCGTGGGCAGTATCAACGATCACTACGTCGACACCGGCATCGACCAGAGCAGCAACACGCTCAGGGGTTTCAGGTCCTGTGCCTACTGCAGCACCCACTCTCAGCTGGCCGTGAGAATCTTTACTGGCGTTAGGATAATCCTGAGCTTTCTTGATATCTTTTACGGTCATCATGCCGACCAGATTAAAAGCCTCACTCACTACCAGCACCTTCTCGATACGATGCTTATGAAGCAACTTGCGAACAGCTTCCTGATCGGTTCCTTCCTTCACAGTAACCAGCCTGTCCTTAGGCGTCATAATATCAGCCACAACCATATCCAGATTGGAGACAAAACGGACGTCACGACTGGTGACAATACCGACCAGATCGCTGCCATCCAGAACGGGCACTCCGGATATTTTATGACGACCGGTCAATTCAAGAAGATCCCTGACCGACGCAGTGGAATCTATTGTAATGGGGTCCTTGACGACACCGCTTTCATGCTTTTTGACCTTACGAACTTCATTTGCCTGTTGAGCAACGGTCATATTCTTGTGAATGATGCCAATGCCCCCTTCCTGAGCCATGGCAATGGCCAGACGGGCTTCAGTCACAGTATCCATGGCTGCCGAGATCAGAGGAATTTTCAGCTCGATTTCGCGGGTCAGCTTGGTGGTCAGAGAGACATCTTTGGGGAGAACTTCTGAATATCCGGGCAGAAGCAGGACATCATCGAAAGTGAGGGCTTCTTGGGCGATTCTCAGCATTACCTGTTACCGATCCGAGTGTATTGGGTGGATGGAAAGAATCCCGCCGATGATACATCAAGATCACTGTCAATAAAACAGAAAATCTGTTCAAATTATCCGAATGTGCGTACAAAGTAATCAGAGGCTGTCCATACTCTAAAACACTCAGACCCTGCCACTATGGATCTTTACGATATAATGTTTGCTGCGCCCTCTCAACTCATAAACAGTTGTCAGTGACCCGGATACACAGGGCGACAGGTAAAAGCGAGTTTTGTCATTGTTCAGGGTGTTAAGAATACCATTTATACATTGAATAAAGGCTATAAAGCAGTGTGACATCCTCCCACCACTGATTAGTCCTCTCTATCCAAGTTCAGGGCAGAGGCTGGCTGGATAAATTAAGATAGTTGGCTTTAATGTCGGTGATGCTGTAATTAAATTGATTGAAACAGGCTTTACGCAACGCCTCGTTGTTCAGGACACTATCAGATTGGCCATCCTGACTTTAAAAGCCTGGACTAAATAAAGTATCAAATGGTCAGACTGTTGAGAAGGTAGTCTACGTGACTTTAATGCTTGTTAACAGTAAAAACAGACACAACCCTGAAATCAAGAAAGTGATTAAGCCATCAGGTTAGTAGCTTAAAAACAGTTAAAACAGAGGTGTTTTTCCTCCGGCTCTTCTAGAATATCTGCACACACAACCAACCTGATATCAATCTATTTATTCCCGATCAGGATAGTAAATATCACGAATTCAAAACCAACAGTCAAATTGCACAAAAATCCATTCTTGCTACATCCTGAACCCACTGCTATTTTTCCTCTGGCTCCATAGGGATCGTAACAATTGATTCAATGAGTATAAATAAAAAATACTATTTAACAGGTCAATCCTGACTAACAAATTAATAATTATCAAATGGGATCTACACCAGCTATATGCTTGTTTGTCACAGAAGACTGTTAAAGCTTCTCTCTTTTGCTCTGCTCTTCATGATTGAAATGATGACACCAACGGGCTACGCCACCGTCTACCAGAATGGACCAGAGTACAACGCACCAGAAATTCGTTTTCCGGGTATCTACGCCGGATTTAAAGCTAATAATTTCCACCTGAAGCTGGGTAACCATTACCATGTACTACACGACGTTGGTACACCCGAAAAGTTATCCCTTTTTTTCAAGAATCAATGGTGGAGTCACCTGCGCTGGTTTCTGTTGGCAAAACTACTTCCTCCTTCAATCGTACCCTACCCTTCTTTCAGTCGGGGCATACCATCACTATCACGGGCTTTTGGTGATGCCCCCGACTGCAATCCTCACCCGGTGATGATCGACCACGCTTTACTGAAAGGCCGCTTATCAGTGCAAACTGGTTGTATCGACCATCATCCTGTATGGCAGATCACTGCCTCACCCTCAACATCATCACCAGAGACGCAGGCAGTTGATGGTGATTCATTGTCTGTCTGGCTATCACTATGGGCACTGCTGAATGACACCCATACCAGCACCCTTTTTCTGCGCCCCTGGCGAGAAAGTCACCACAATCGCCTGCAGGCCATTATCTGCCAGACTCATCCACTGACCAATAATAAAAAGTGTCAGAGTGTCCTTATTAATTTTCCGCTGAATCACGAAAAACAGTGGCTACTGCCCGAACTGGCCAAAAAAGAAATCATCAGCACTGACGGACAAACCGCTTTGGACAGTAGCTTCATCAAGCGGGTCAATCAGGCTATTCATTGCCTTTCTTCCCATGGTGAGTTGTTTGCCGAACCTGATAAAGGCAGGACAGCTGAAAAAGAAAAAATACACTTCTGCCACCATAATCACTGGCTTTACCAGTTGTCGGATCAAAGGTGGCTTTATCAACCAGGTATTCCTGAGACTCCGATAACACCCAGTCCAACACTCATCACCGGGAAGTACTTCAACCTCTGGGCATTGGAAAAGGCATCTCCCGGCAATGACACCTATCCGGTCTGGTCGAAGTCTTCTCTATTCATAGCCCGCAACGACAGACATCGGAAATATCATTTCTGGGGAGCAGGAGACCCGGTACTGTTAATGCAGTTCGCTGATGCCCCTTTTAATATCAAGGATCATTATGCCGTTTGGGACGGACCAGACATTGGCACCCTTGTAGAAAGTGAGCATATCAATCTGGCCACTCTGTTTGTAAACACAGTGGCCAATGCGCCATTTAATCTCTATCAATGGCACGGAATGCTCTCAGGGTTCAGTTCATCATCCACACCAAAAAGCCTTAGAGCGAGGGTAAGAGAGCAGATTCTGCGCGACCCCGGCTCACTTTACCAGTTTGTTCAACAGCGACCCGAGTTAATTAACAATGTGCTGACCTATTTAAACCGGGAGTTTCAGGGGCACGCTGTCCACTCATACTTTTCTGGTCGTGTACCCCCTTTTTTTAAACATCAAACAAACAGAAACCCACCGGCTTTGTTGCCAGAAGCACGAAATGCGTTCCAGCCAGATACATCACTTCCTTCAACAGAGTTTGCAACAGTCATAACGGCGGCTTCTGGCGCAGAGGGAAATAGCGGGGAGCCCCAGTCCCAACACCCCCCGGCTTCCCCCTCTGAACAAACAGCAGAACAAAGCAGCAACAGAATTAAACGAACTGCCAGCCCAGAGGGGAGGAACCATGATAACGATGATGAACCACCGCCACCGGATGGGAATGGGAACCATCCGGTCACGCCCGCAGACGCAGTAGCCTCAGCATCCTTGCTTGATCGTCTGGTTGATCTCTACAGGGACTCCGGGCTTCGGCCTGAAAGAGTGGGCTATTTGTCGGATTTCCTGTCAGAAGAGTTGGGTATTCCATCTTTGGAAAAGTTTGAAACCTTGTTCCGTCAATGCCAACCAACCGATGGTGAAAGTGAAACATTATATGACCAAATGCTCCGGGGTTTTGATCCGAAAAACCAGCAACACATGATGCTGGCATCAAAAGCACTGCAAAACTCTTTACAGGTCATCGTTCATGATGGTCAGAAATATCGCTGCTATAACCATGATAAAAACCGCAATCATTCGCCTCACCAGTCTTTGGGTAAGCTTGAAGATCTCCATATCTTCCTGTTTCACGAGAATCATGTGGTAAAACTGTCTCATCGTAGTGACAACAACGCCTGGTTCACTCACTTCCTGACCGGCTCCCGCTTAAATAACCAAGGCAAAGAATGGCCGGGAATCAGTCGGTCTGAAAATGCTTTATGGAAACTGTTTCCACAATGGCAAAAAGATATTTTATTATGCTGGGAAGGCCTTCGATGCCAATCCATAACTTCTGCCAGCGAGGTGCTAAAACAGGTCTTGACTGCACCTGATGAATTCATGCGGGGAACAGACGGACATAACCTGTTCAGGTTTTACAATCAATTAGGCTTGGTTTGCTACCCGTTCGACGATACAGAGAACCCCGATGGAACCCTCTACATTAGCAAAAACGTTCTTGGATCGGTGGCTTTTTTCTGGCAAGACTCTGCCAGTAAATATATTTCCTTCATAGCTCCGGACCTCTCCACATCAACGATAAACGATAAATTACAGTCTTTCGATGATCATTTAAAAAATTATTCCGAGGGCGCATTTTTAGTTAAAAAACAGGATATCCGCTATGTCGTTCCTGCACTCGTTGTTCTCGCACCTGTTTTTAGAAAAACTTATACAGAAGCCCGCAGAATTATATCCGATACCGAAGATGCTCTTATTTATGGTGGTTCAGCCAGATGGCAACATCTTGCATCATCGGTTAAACCCACCGAACTTGGCAAGGTACCTGTTACTAATGATATTGATTTGGCAGTTGAGAAGATTGCAAATCTGGAAACGATTTCGGCCAGTATAGAAGACAAACTAAGACGCTCCCTGCCCGGCGCCATTGTTATACGCAACAATATACACTCCATGGTTTTAGCCAGCCCAAAAGAATCGCAACGCCAAGGGCTACTTTACACCTTAAAGATCAATTGCTTTCCCGATAAAAACGAAGAGAACACCATTGGGATCACCCGTTGTGAGGAAAAAAAATGGCGAATTTTATCTATCGACATTTCTGCCGGACCTGAAGGCTATTTCGATTTCATGCGGGTAGAACCTTTTGCTACAGGTTCCAAACTGCTCATACCAAGCCTGCCCGCCATGGTTGAAAAACTGCTACAGGAAACGCAACTTGACCACACCTACCCGGGTATTGATTCAAAGCGACGGGTGCAAAATGCTGAAAATGCATTAAAAATCATGCTAACGAGTGACACTGAGCAACAGGTTCAGGCAATTATTCAACGATCACTGTTCGGCGATTTGTCTGAATCATTCAGGTTACCCGAATCTCTGAACCCTTATATCAAGCCAAAGCCTGACAATGAACAGGAAAGCAATATTAAGGCAGAAAATAATGCCAGTGAGCAACCTACGATGGCTGCAGCGCAAACCAAAATAACAGCACCCGGTGCCGTTGAACCTTCAGCTGAAAGTGCATCGGGGCGAAACACCATTGATGAACATGCAGCCGTCGCCACCATCAGTCATGTTGAAGATCCAGAGCTGAAAACAGAGGATTTGGCTCCGGGTTCCCGTAAGAAGAAAAAGAAAAAGAAACACAAACAGAAAAAAACGATCCAACCAGAAATAAGCAACCTTGCAACTGAACCGGAAAAGAACGATATCAAAGTAGCTGCAGACCCTGATGATCAACGATCTACGGTAGCTCATAATAGTAAGAAAACAGCACCTGATCCTGTTGAACGCTCAAAAAAAAGAAAGCAGGAAACTGCCGCCCAAAAGCCTGTTTCGAACATGATCGATTTCGAAACGGCATTGTCTCAGTCCACAGAAATATCAAACTGGTTTAA